>CAVKVA010000034.1:0-2151 GCA_963659875.1 Parolsenella sp. | reverse complement strand
TGCAGAAAAACCAAATCCAGATAAACTTCAAGCGCCAGCATTTCTGCTGGCGCTTCTTTTGTGCCTGACGGGTTATTTACCATTTACTTTTCATCTGTAACTATGTCTTTAGTTGTTTCTATAGTTTTTGTGACCGTTGTCGATGTTTTGGAGCTCGATGCTTCGGTTGTTGTAGTTGTTGTGGTGGTTGTTGTAGTTGTTATTTCCCCACCTAAATTACCTGCATACGCCACCACTGCCGGTGACACATTCGCCATAATCATCATTGCCGCCATCGCCATCGCTGTCATATTGCTTTTCTTCATCTCTTTTTTCTCCTTCCACTCTTAAAATTTTCTGTGGCTTTTTTGTTTCATGTCTGCATTTTATACCGTTGCTTCCGCTTCGGCAAGTGGAAACATTGACAGAATTTCGTAATTATTTTGTGCTTATTTCAATTTCCCATTCGATAATAATTAATTAAATAGGAGCTACAGAATAAGAGAATTTTGTCCGTTTCAGGCATTTTCCTGTCATTTTTCTTTCTTACGAAAACTTTACGCTTTTCCTGTTCCCATTTTCAGACTTGCAGAGTATAATAACGGGGCTTGAGTCCATCCCGGGTGTACACTGCATGAAAAAATATGCACTGCAGGTGAACAAAGTGGATGCATTCAGCAGAATATTAAAAGAAATGGAGGTACATGCTATGACCAACACAAGCTTCAACGACAACAGAAACTATCAGGAAGAGCTGCTCACCCTGATCCGGAGCGGAATCCCGGATGCTGAGCTGAAGGACCGTCTCTCAGACTATCACGAAAAGGACATTGCAGAGGCGCTGGAAGCTCTGACGGATACGGAACGAAAACGGCTGTACCTTCTTTTATCACCGGAGGAACTGTCCGAGATCTTTTCCTATTTAGAGGACGCGGAACCCTATATCCAGGAAATGAACGATGCGCTGGCGGCTGCCGTCATTTCCGAAATGGATGCGGATGACGCGGCGGATATTCTGGAGGATCTGGAAGAAGAAAAGCAGTCCCAGCTGGTCAGCCTCATGGACAGCGAATCGAGTGAGGACGTGAAGCTCCTGCTCTCCTATAATGAAGACGAGATCGGCAGCCGCATGACCACGAACTTCATCCTCATTCAAAATGACCTCAGCATCCGCCAGGCCATGAAAGAACTGATCAACCAGGCCGGTGAAAACGACAACATTAACACCATCTACACGGAGGACGAGAATCATGTCTTCTATGGCGCCATCGAGCTGAAGGACCTCATCACCGCTCGGGAGAATGACAGTCTGGAGGATCTGATCATCCGCTCCTATCCGTTCGTGAAGGACCACGAGAAGACGGCGGAATGTATCGAATCCCTGAAGGACTACTCCGAGGACTCCATTCCGGTGCTGAATGAGCACGGCGAGGTTATCGGCGTTATCACGGCGCAGGACATCACTGAGGCCGTAGACGAGGAGATGGGCGACGATTACGCAAAGCTGGCCGGTCTCTCCTCCGAGGAGGATCTCAATGAACGCACCGCGGACAGTATCAAGAAGCGTCTGCCCTGGCTTGTGATCCTGCTCTTCCTGGGCATGGGTGTCTCCTTCGTGGTGGGCATCTTCGAGGTGGTGATTGCCGCCCTGCCCATCATCATGAGCTTCCAATCTCTGATTCTGGACATGGCCGGAAACGTGGGTACCCAGTCTCTGGCGGTGACCATCCGTGTGCTGATGGACGAAAATCTCACTGGTCGGCAGAAGCTCGGCCTCGTGGTGAAGGAAATGCGGATCGGCTTCTGCAACGGTCTGCTGCTCGGACTGATGGCCTTCGTCTTCGTGGGCGCTTATATCTTCTTCCTGAAGGGAAATCCACTGCACTATGCGCTGCTGATCTCCGGCTGCGTGGGCGTTTCTCTGCTCACCGCCATGGTGATCTCTAGTCTGGTGGGCACCGTGGTGCCTATGTTCTTCCGGAAGATCCACATCGATCCCGCCGTGGCTTCCGGCCCGCTGATCACCACCATCAACGACCTCGTGGCCGTGGTGACCTACTACGGGCTCAGCTGGCTGCTGCTGATTCATGTGCTGCATCTGGTGTAAATTCCATATACAAGAAAATGCCCTTTGAAAAGCAAGGGCATCTTCAAACTCCCCTAACCCCTCAA
>CAVKVA010000033.1:0-3107 GCA_963659875.1 Parolsenella sp. | reverse complement strand
TTCTTTCACCTGCTTTCTACCGAGCTCCGATGTTTATAGTTTACAGGAAGCTCCTATATGTATATTTTTTCTAGTATACACTAAGGCTATAGATTTCGCATGAAGTTTTTCACCTTATTTCCCCGGCTGTGCTATAATGGTAAAATGCGCGTAAAGCATAAACACTACATCAATGGAGTCTATACTATGGAATATAAACATGCAGATCGTCTCGATCATTTCTCCACCGGCATTTTCGCGGCCATGGATGAGAAAAAATCCGAACTTCTGAAGGCCGGTCGAAAGGTCTATAACCTGTCTGTGGGCACACCGGATTTCCGGCCCCCGAAGCACGTCATGGAGGCAGTGGAAGCCGCCGTCCGGGACCCGGAAAACTACAAGTACTCGCTGGTGGACAGCGAGGAGCTGCTGAACAGCCTGGTGTCCTATTACAAGCGCCGCTACGGCGTAGAGATCACGCCCGCCATGGCCACCGGTGTGCACGGCACGCAGGAGGGTATGGGCCATCTGGGCATGGCACTGCTGAATCCCGGCGACTGTGTGCTGCTTCCGGATCCCGGCTATCCGATCTTTGAGGCCGGTTCCTATCTTGGCGGCGCGGAAATTCATTACTACGAGCTGACAAAGGAGAATCATTTCCTGCCGCAGCTTTCGGAAATCCCGGAGGATGTTCTGCAGCGCACCAAGTATATCGTGCTATCCTATCCCTCCAATCCGGTGGGTGCCGCCGCACCGAAGTCCATGTATGAGGAAATGATCCGCTATGCGAAAAAGTATCATTTCCTGATCATCAACGACATGGCCTATTCCGACATTATCTTCGACGGCAGAGAAGGCTTCTCCTTCCTGTCCCTGCCCGGGGCCATGGATGTGGGTGTGGAGTTCTTCTCCCTGTCCAAATCCTTTAACCTCACCGGCTTCCGGCTTTCCTTCCTCGTCGGCAATCCGTCCGTTATTGACGCTCTGAAGCTGCTCCGTAGCCAGTATGATTTCGGCATTTCCTACCCGGCACAGAAAGCAGCCATTGCGGCCCTCACCGGTCCTCTGGACATGGTGAAGGAGCAGTGCCGGGAATATGAGGCACGCCGGGATGCCATCTGCGGCGGTCTCCGGGAAATCGGCTGGGACGTTCCGAATTCCGAGGGCACCATGTTTACCTGGCTGCCGGTACCAGAAGGCTACACCAGCATGAGCTGCATTGAAACCCTGATGGACACCTGCGGCGTCATCGGCACCCCGGGTACCGCCTTCGGTCCGAAGGGCGAGGGATATATCCGCTTCGCTCTGGTGAAACCGGCAGAGGAACTCCGGGAAATCGTTTCCGTAATCGGAAAGAATTTCCCTTTCAAGCACAAAAAGAACGCTGAGGGATAATCACCTATCCCCATCATTTATGACCCGTCAGCGACGGGCCTCTTTATCAGGAGGCATACCATGGCTCGAAATTTAACACTGCTCACAGACTTCTATGAACTGACCATGATGCAGGGCTACTACAAATGTCAGAAGATGGACCAGGAGGTGATCTTCGACATGTTCTACCGGAAGAATCCCTGCGGCAACGGCTTCGCCATCTGCTGCGGTCTGGATCAGGTCATCGATTACATCCGGAATCTAAACTTCAATGAGGACGATATCGACTACCTGCGCTCCCTCGGCACCTTCGATGAGGAATTCATTGATTACCTGCGGGGCTTCCACTTCACCGGCTCCATCTACGCCATCCCTGAGGGCACCGTGGTGTTCCCCCGGGAACCTCTGGTGAAGGTCATTGCCCCCGTTGGTGAAGCCCAGCTGGTAGAGACTGCCATTCTGAACATCATCAACCATCAGTCCCTCATCGCCACCAAGGCCTTCCGCGTCTGTCACGCGGCCCAGGGGGACGGCGTCATGGAGTTCGGTCTTCGCCGTGCCCAGGGACCGGATGCCGGTATCTACGGCGCCCGCGCCGCTGTGATCGCAGGCTGTGTCGGCACCTCCAATGTGCTCACCGGCAAGCGCTTCAACGTGCCGGTGCTGGGCACCCATGCCCACTCCTGGATCATGTCCTTCCGGGACGAGCTGACCGCCTTCGAAGCCTTTGCCCGGATTTATCCCAACAACTGCATTCTCCTGGTGGACACCTACGACACCCTGAAAAGCGGCATTCCCAATGCCATCCGCTGCTTCGACAAGATGAAGGAAGAAGGCATTACCCTGACACGCTATGGTATCCGCATGGATTCCGGAGACCTGGCCTACCTGTCCAAGAAAGCAAAGCAGATGCTGACAGAAGCCGGTTATCCGGATGCCGTGATCTGCGCCTCCAATGATCTGGATGAGGATCTCATCATTTCTCTGAAGATGCAGGGTGCCACCATCAATTCCTGGGGCGTCGGCACCAATCTCATCACATCAGAGAATCAGCCCAGCTTCGGCGGTGTCTACAAGCTGGCCGCCATCAAGGACGAACAGGGCAACTGGGTGCCGAAGATCAAGCTGTCCGAAAACACAGAGAAGATCACCAATCCCGGCGACAAGCAGATCTATCGTATCTATGATCAGTCCTCCGGCAAGGTGATCGCCGATTATATCGCCCTCTGCGACGAGGTTCTGGATCCCTCTGAGGATCTCACCATCTTTGATCCGGTGGAAACCTGGAAGAAAACCACACTGGCCGGCGGCAGCTACACCATAAAGCCGCTCCTGGTACCGATTTTCGAGCATGGCATTCAGGTTTACCACAGTCCGGCCACCATGGAGATCCGGCAGTTCTGTCAGACCGAGCTCTCCTCTCTCTGGGACGAATGTCTTCGTCTCCGCAACCCGCACGAGGTTTATGTGGATCTTTCCCAGAAGCTTTGGGAAACCCGCCAGCAGCTCCTTTCCGAGCATCGGAAGGGAAAGAATTGACATATAAGCCCTGGGCACTGTCCGTTTACAGGATGGTGTCCGGGGGCCTTTTTTTAACATCTTAGACCATATGCGAAGGATATCGTTTACATACACTGAAAAGGCTCAGGGAAAACCCTGAGCCTTTCATATCCTTAAAAACAACTTACTGCGAATCATGTATTCTGATATTTCAAACATCATGTTCATAAATCACTACCAGCTAAACCAAACCT
>CAVKVA010000032.1:0-3941 GCA_963659875.1 Parolsenella sp. | reverse complement strand
TCCAATAAGGTTTGGTTTAGCTGGTAGTGATTTATGAACATGATGTTTGAAATATGAGAGTAATCTTTTGCAGGTATGTAGTTTTCAAGAATGATAGCTGGGGATCAGCGCAAGCGTGACTTGCGGGACCTCCGGCTATTTTTATTTTAAAAACTCTTTACTTTACACTTGTCTAATTCCTTTTCCTTCAATATAATAGGCAACGCCTCAGCATACGCAGGAGTGGCTGAGGAGGCAGTGTTCCGGTCTGCTTTGCAGAGGAGGAACGGTACGAAAAGAGGAGGAATTTTCGCAAATGTTGACAATCAGGGAGTACAGAAAGGCGGAAAGCCTGGAGGAGGCCTGGCAGCTGAACCAGAAGAAGAACAACCGGATTCTGGGCGGCATGATCTGGCTGAATGTGCAGAAGCTTTCCATCGGCACCGCCATTGACTTGAGCGGGCTTGCATTAGACAAAATAGAAGAAGACAGCGATCAGTTCAAAATCGGCGCGATGGTGACACTGAGACAGCTGGAGATCCATCCGGGACTGGAGAGCTATACCCGGGGAGCAGTACGTGAGGCCTTGCGGCATATCGTCGGCGTACAGCTTCGCAGTATGGCGACCCTTGGCGGCAGTATTTACGGGCGCTTTGGATTTTCAGATGTGCTCAGTGTTTTTCTGTCCATGGACAGCTATGTGGAGCTCTACAAGGGCGGCCTCGTGCCCCTGAAGGAATACAGTCAGCGGAAATACGACCGGGATATCGTGACCGCCATCATTATCCGAAAGGAAAAGGCGGATTTCTGCTATCAGTCGGTGCGGAACAATCAGACGGACTTCCCGACATTGACCTGTGCGGCGGCAAGGCTGGCAGACGGCAGCTACCGTTTTGCGGTGGGCGCCCGTCCCGGCAAGGCCTGCCTCTTTGAACCGGAGACACAGGAGAATGCAGCCGCTTACGGAGAAAGCATTTCTGAGGCAGTGCTGACCTCCTCCAATCTGCGGGGCAGCGCAGAATACCGGAAGCATCTCACGAAGGTGTTTGTGACCCGGGCCGTGGAGACCCTGGAGAATCGAAAGGAGGAAGCAGCATGCTGATCAGTTTTACCTTAAACGGAAAAAAGCAGAGCCGGGAAATTGCGCCGGATCTGCTGCTTTTGGACCTGGTGCGCTCCCTCGGCTGCTACAGCGTGAAGCGGGGCTGCGAAACCACCAACTGCGGACTCTGTACGGTTTTTGTCAACGATAAGCCGGTGCTGTCCTGTGCCTTTCTGGCGGTCCGGGCCAATGGCTGCAGCGTGACCACATTGGAGGGATTGCAGGAAGAGGCCGCGGAATTCGGTGCTTTCCTGGCGGATCAGGGCGCGGAGCAGTGCGGCTTCTGCAATCCCGGCTTCATCATGAACGCCCTGGCACTCTTCCGGGAGAAGGAAGATCCCAGCGATGAGGAGATCAAGGAGTACCTGGCGGGAAATCTCTGCCGCTGCACCGGCTATGAGAGCCAGCTCCGGGGCATCAAGGCTTTCCTCGCCTGGAAGCAGGAGAAGGCCGGAAAGAAGGAGGCTGTCTGATGAAGATTGTGAACACTGCGGTACGCAAAGTCGATGCCATGCAGCTCGTCACCGGAAAGCCGGTGTATACAGAGGATCTTGCGCCCAAGGACTGCCTCATCGTGAAGCTTCTGCGCTCGCCCCATGCCCATGCCTGGGTGAAGGAGATCAATACCCAGGTGGCCATGAAGGTGCCCGGCATCGAAGCCATTTATACCTGGAAGGACATCCCCCAGGATGGTCGCCGCTATACCCAGGCCGGTCAGACCTATCCGGAGGCGAGTCCTTATGACCGTCTGATTATCGATCGCCATCTCCGCTATGTGGGCGACATTGTGGCCATCGTGGCGGGCGAGGACGAGAAATGTGTGGACAAGGCTCTGAAGCTTATCAAGGTGCAGTACGATGTGCTGGAGCCCCTGCTGGACTTCCACAAGGCCATGGACAATCCCATTCTGGTGCATCCCGAGGACAACTGGGAGAGCCTCTGCCGGGTGGGTGCGGACAACAAGCGAAACCTCTGCGCCCACGACGAGAGCAGCAACGGCGACATTGAAGAGGTGCTGAGGACCTCCGACATCGTGATCGACCGGGTGTACCATACCAAGGCCTGCCAGCAGACGCCGATGGAAACCTTCCGGACCTTCTGCACCATCGACACTTATGGCCGCTTAAATGTCGTCAGCTCCACCCAGATCGTCTTCCACTGCCGTCGTATTCTCGCCAATGCACTGCACATTCCGAAGTCGAAGATCCGGGTGTCCAAGCCCCGTATCGGCGGCGGCTTCGGTGCGAAGCAGACCTCCATCAGCGAGGTATACCCGGCCTATGTGACCTGGATGACCAAGAAGCCCTCCAAGATCGTGTTCAGCCGCCGGGACAGCCTGATCGCGTCCACACCCCGCCACGAGATGGAAATGCATGTCCGTCTGGGTGCCACCAAGGACGGCATCGTCCGGGGCATCGATCTGCATACATTATCCAATACCGGCGCTTACGGCGAGCACGGCCCCACTACCGTGGGACTTTCCGGCCACAAGTCCATTCCCCTCTACGGCAAGGCAGAGGCCTTTCGCTTTGTGAGTGACGTGGTCTACACCAATGTTATGTCTGCCGGTGCCTACCGGGGCTACGGTGCGACCCAGGGTCTCTTTGCGGTGGAATCTGCAGTCAATGAACTGGCGGCGACACTGCATATGGACCCGATCGTACTGCGGGAGAAAAACATTATCCACGAAGGCGATGTGATGCCCGCCTATTACGGCCAGGTGAACACCAGCTGTACCCTGGACCGCTGTCTGCAGAGGGTGCGGGAGATGATCGACTGGGATCACAAGTACCCTTGTCGGGACATGGGGAACGGCAAGGTACGGAGCGTCGGTATGGGCATGGCCATGCAGGGTTCCGGCATCGGTTCTGTGGACGTCGGCAGTGCGACCTTGAAGGTTAATGATGACGGCCTCTACACCCTGGCCATCGGCGCGGCGGACATGGGCACCGGCTGTGACACCACCATGTCGCAGATTGCGGCGGAGGTGCTGGAATGCCCCATGGAGAACATCATGGTGACGGGCGCCGATACGGATACCTCGCCCTATGATTCCGGCTCCTATGCCTCCAGTACCGCCTATGTGACCGGCAAGGCTGTGGAGCTCTGCGCCCTCAAGCTGCGGGAGAAGATCTGCGCATTGGGTGCGAAGAAGCTGGATGTGCCGGCGGAAGCCGTGGGCTTTGACGGCGAAAAGGTCTACATCGAGGAAGGCGCGCGGGCCGGCGAGAGCATTAGTCTCGTGAACATCGCGACGGCGTCCATGTGCGGCAATGAAATCGCCCTCGAGGAAACCGTGACCCACAGCTCGAAGCTGTCACCGCCGCCCTTTATGGTGGGCGCTGCCGAGCTGGAGGTGGATACCCTGACGGGCGAGATCCAGGTTCTGGACTATGTGGCAGCCGTGGACTGCGGCACCTCCCTCAATCCGGCGCTGACCCGGGTACAGGCGGAGGGCGGCCTTCTGCAGGGCATCGGCATGGCGCTGATGGAGGACGTCACTTACAACGCAGAAGGACGCTTGGCCCAGAATTCCTTCATGCAGTACAAGATTCCGTCCCGCCTTGATGTGAAGCAGATCCGGGTGGCCTTCGAGAACAGCTATGAGGCGAGCGGCCCCTTCGGCGCGAAGTCCATCGGCGAGGTGGTGATCAACACACCCCTCCCGGCCATCGCGGATGCTGTATACAATGCAGTCGGCAAACGCTTCTATGAACTGCCGATCACCCCGGAGAAGGTTGTGATGGGGTGAAATCAGAATAGCATAAAAAATCCCATTCGATGGCGTTTGTCATCGGATGGGATTTTTCTTGCTTTATAGGAAAGTGCATTTACATCTGTAAAATACATAACATATGTT
>CAVKVA010000031.1:0-6487 GCA_963659875.1 Parolsenella sp. | reverse complement strand
TCGAAGGGAGAAATTTTATGAAAACCTTAAAGGAAACCAAAATTCTGGGATTCCCGTTATGGATGTACGGCATCATGACCATTCTCATGGTGGTCATGGGTGCAAATAACTGGATGCTCACCAACATGGTCGGTGCACTTGCATTTGCAATGATTGTCGGTACATTCCTCGGATGGGTCGGTGATCACATCCCGGTATGGAACACCTGGTTCGGTGGCGGTATGCTTTTTGCCTGCCTTGTTGCCGGTGCCATGAACACATTTAATCTCGTCAGCGCCGATTTCAAAGACGCTCTGAACACATTTAACGGCACCACCGGATTCTTGGATCTGTATATCCTAATTCTGATCACCGGTTCCGTTCTTTCTGTTGACAGAAAAATGCTCATTAAGAGCTTCGCCGGTTACATTCCTACGATTCTGGCCGGTATTGCGGGTGCACTTGCATTGGCCGGACTTGTTGGTGCCATCACCGGCGTTGGCGTCATCACAGCCATTACTGATTATGCCATCCCCGTAATGGGCGGCGGCAATGGTGCCGGTATTCAGCCGATGAGCAAGATGTGGGCTGCTGCCACAGGCGGTGATGCCTCTACCTGGTATGCATCTGCCTTTGCCATCATTAGCATCGGAAACCTGTTCGCCGTATTCATGAGTGCTCTGCTGAACAAGCTCGGTGAAGCGCACCCTTCCATGACCGGAAACGGAAAACTGATGAAGGGAATGGAGAATGCCGCCGGCTCTTCCGCCAGTGACTATAAGCCGACCGTTGCCGACTATGCCACCGGCTTAGCACTTGGTGTCGTATGCTACAATCTCGCAAACTTGTATTCAAAGCACATTTCCATCATCAACAATCACCTTGACCTCGGCTTTACCATCCATACCTTTGCCTTCATGGTTATTCTGATTGCCATTTTGAATATTGCCAACATTCTTCCCGAAAATGTCAAAGCAGGCGCAAAGGGCATGCAGCAGTTCTTCGTTAAATATATGTCCTTCCCGTTGATGATCACCGTCGGCATCGGAACAGATTTGTCTGATTATCTCAAGGTATTCACCAACCCTGCCTATGTATTGATCATTGCTGCAACTGTCCTGGGCGTTATGATCGGAACCTGTCTTCTCGGCAAGCTTTTCGGCTTCTATCCCGTGGAAGGCATGCTCACTGCCGGACTTTGTATGGCAAATGGTGGCGGTTCCGGAGATGTACAGTGCCTCGGTGCTGCACACCGTATGGAACTCATGTCCTATGCACAGATTTCATCCCGCATCGGCGGTGCCATCATGCTTGTGGTCGCCAGCTTCTTCTTTGGAAAATTTCTGTAAATATGACTTTTAAATTGGAGGCATCAAACAATGAGTAAAGAAAATCCGCTGGCTACCAGCCTTACCAAGGAGCAATACAAGAATTTATTTGGAAATGCATTTTTAAATATGCTCTGGTCCTGTCCGACAGATCAGCGATTCTGCTATTGGGTACATCTTCCGGACAGTTACTACGATGAGGAAGATCCCCATTATAAGCTACTGGTCATCATCCATGGAACCGGCTGTGCTACAGAGGACTATGTAAAACATGCAAAAGAACTGGCTGATCGGGATCACGTTGCTATTCTGGCACCGCTCTTCCCCAGCAGTCTCATCCAGCGCGATGATTTTAACAGCTATAAACTTTTACGATGCGATGGCGTTGCCTATGATCAGGTACTGCTTGACATGATCGATGACATGGGAAAGCGTTATTCCGGCATTGATACAGAAAGGTTTTTCATCTTCGGTCATTCCGGCGGCGGACAGTTCTCAAACCGTTTTCTTCTCGCTCATCCCGAACGGCTGCGCGCCTGCTCCATCGGCGCGCCGGGACGCCCCACATTTTTGAATCCCGACGAAGATTATTTCTGGGGCACCCGGGATTTCAAAGACTACTTCGGGCATGATGTTGACTTAGACGCCGTGCGCAAGGTTCCTGTTCTGATCACTGTCGGGGAGGAGGACAACAAATTTATCGGCGAATCCCCCTACGGCGACAACCGCGTCGCCCGCATGAAAAGCCTTTTGAAAAATCTCACAGACAATGGCCTGACCGCAGAGTTGGAAATTATTCCCGGTTTTGCTCATGAAGGCGGTGAAAAAGAAAGAGTGCAGGCCGCTCAAAGATTTTTCAAAAACTATCTGTAATCCGATTGCAGCTATAGAAATTTTGTTCACAAAAAGGAGAGTCCGCCGACTCTCCTTTTTACTGCTCCATTTTCGCTGTCCGCACCAGCAATGTCTTTCACCTCATCGCCTCGGCCACCAGCGCCTTTAGCGTGTCTTCCGCACAGCCTGTAAAGGATGACAGGGAATAGCTGTATTCCTCGTCATTCCAGCAGGCCAGATACCAAAGGCCGCCATTCCCGCTGAAGCTGACCATCGTCCCGTTGATATCCACCTCTGCTTCATTCTCGTAGCTGTTGTAATCCCCCGCGTTATTACCAGTTCCCGGAGATTTGCGAAGCATAAGCCCCGTATCGCCCTCTCCGTAGTAGCTGATCTGCGCCAGGTCATCCCCGATGGCTGTATACGCGGTGTCCCGCACATCAAAGGGAAGCTCTGTCAGCACCGGAACGGAAAAGCCCACAACACGCTCCAGCTCCTCTGCCGAAGCACAGTCCGTCACCACGAAGGGTGCGCCCGCAAGCTCCGTTTCATCGGCACTGCTGCCCGGGATGCCAATGCTTTCGGGCCCGAAAAGCCGAAGGGAGCCCAGTCCTACCACGAGCACCACTGCGGCGGCAATGCCCGCCGCATACAGTGTGCGGCGTCTTTTCCGTCGACCCTCCCGCACAAAATAACGATCCACTCCCGCAAGAACACGATCCCGCATTTCATCCGTCACATGGACATGTTCCATGACTTCATCGTACTTATTCAAAATCGTATTCCTCCTTCAGTATTTCCTTCAGCCGCTCCCGGGCCCGCTTCAGATCCGATCGCACCGTGGCCTCCCGCCGCCGCAGTATGGCAGCAATCTCCGCCGTTTTGTAGCCCTCATAATAGTGCAGGTGCAGGACCTCCCGGGAAATTTCCGGCAGCTGCTTCACCGCCTCCCAGACAAAGGACAAATCCTCCCGTTTCTCCGCCACCAGCTCTTCGCTGAGTTCATCCGTTTCCCGCCGCTTGCTGTATGCCAGATGATTTTTCGCCGCATTGGCCGCCGTCCGCAGGATATACGCCCTTTCGTGGGCCGCGTTCTCGAACTGCGGATCTGCCTGCAGAATCCGGATCAGGGCTTCCTGCAGAATGTCCTCCGCATCCGCCATATTGTGAACATAGCTGTAGGCAAGCCGGAGAATGGCATTGCCGTATTCTTCAAAATACCGACTGGCTTTCCGGTTCAGCGCGCCCCTCTCTGCCGTTTCCATGCAGGGAAGCTGCCGCGCCACAATCTGTCGAACCCGATCCGCAGCCAGCGTCAAAAGCATTATCCCGACCTTCCAAAGCCGAAAAGCAAGCGAACGCTGCGCCGTGCCCGCAAGACCTATGCCGATTTCCATGTCTTCCATCCCCTCTTCACTTGCTGACCTCTGCCTCTCAAGCGACGACAGAAACCAGGGCCTTCATCTGTTCCGGACGCATGCCTGCGGCAGTCTCCGTCAAATCCGCACACATGATGGAATAACAATAACCGCCGTCCGTCCATACCGCAAGCCCGACCTTGCCGTCATTCCCCTTAAAAATCACCTCTCGCCCATCAACGTCGATCGTATTCTCTTCTGTGTAAATGTTGTAGTCGCCGCTGATGTCTTCTGTGCCCGGCGCCTTGCGAATACAGATATAATGCTGCGCGTCCCGGCTGTACTCCACCTGCACCAGCTGCTCGACCTTCATGGCAGCATAGGAAATGTCCGCGTAGCCCTCTATGCTTTCCGGAACGCGAATCTCAATACCGGCGACATTTTCAGCTTCTTCCAGATTTTCACAGTCTGCAAAGGGGCTCCAGGTACTCGCGTCGCCGCCGCAGATGATCTCCTGCTCTCTGCTGTCCGCGTTGACTTCCACAAGCTTCACCACCGATTCCGCCGTCTGTGCGCCTTCCACGCTGTCCGCCGTCTTAATCGCAGCAATCTCCGTCTGCGTTGTCACCGCACTGCCATTGCCGCAGCCTGTCATACCCATGCAAATCATCATTACCGCCAAAATTGTCTTTTTCATCCTACTCCTCCTGTTTGTCAGTGTAATGTCTTTCACACTAAATACAGGTGGGAAGCGAATAATGTTGCAGCCTCGGGAAAATTTTTGTTGCAAAAAGGAGAGTCCGCCGACTCTCCTTTCGGTTTTACTGTTCTATTTTTGCTTCGCTGGCCGCGGCTGCCGCTCCGGGTGCCGGGATGCCGTCCACGCGGATGTTTCTGTCGGTCTTCGCCTCGAGGCTGTTGGCCTTCACGATGTCCCGCATGTCAATGCCGGTGGCCTCCTTGATGGTCTCAAAGGTCTGGGCCATGAGGACCGGTACGTTGTTGCTGACACCGGAAACACCGGAGGCATCGCCGCCGATGATGGACACCTTGTCGATGGACTTCAGCGGCTCGGCCACGCTCTTCGCCACATCCGGCAGCACCTTGATGAGCATCTCCGCCATGGCAGCGCTGTTGTAGAGCTTGTAGGCCTCGGCCTTCTGCTTCATGGCATCTGCTTCTGCAAGGCCCTTCTGCCGGATGGCTTCCGCTTCTGCCTCACCGACCATGCGGATACCTTCCGCCTCCTGCTGCTTCTTGTACTTCTCTGCCTCGGCGGCCTTTTCGGCTTCGTACTTCTTCGCCTCCGCATCCTTCTGCCGCTTATACAAATCCGCATCGGCCTGCTTCCGCACCTCGGCATCCAGCTTCTGCTGCTGTACCTCAGCCTCCTTCGCGGCGAGGTCTACCATCTTGGTCTGTCTTGCGATCTCCGCATCGGCCTCCGCCTCCCGGATTTCCTTGGCACGCAGGTTCGTCTGCACCTGCCCGGCAGCATTGGCATCGGCATTGGCCTTGTCGGCCTCCGCCTTCAATCTCGCCTGCTCCAGTGCCAGCTCGTTGTTGCGTCTCGCAATGGCTGTCTGGGATTCAATGCGTTTTTCGTTCGCCAACATTTCCGCATCCGCCTTCGCGCAGGCAATGTCTCTCGCGGCCTCGGCCTTCGCAATCTCGGCCTTCTTCTTGACGATCTCTTCCTGCTGCACGCCGATGGCCTCAATGACGCCGTGATTATGACCCTGCTGGTCCTCCGCATCCTTGATGTCCTGGAGATTGAAAGTCACCACCTCAAGTCCCATCTTGGCGAGATCCGGGCGGGCATTGTCCAGAACGCTGATGGCCATCTGCTTCCGATTGGTGAGGATATCCTCAACCGTCATTTCCGACACAATTTCCCGGAGATTTCCCTGGAGGACGTCATTGATCTTACTGTCGATGGCCTTCTCGTCCATGCCGAGGAAATTACTGATGGCGGACTGCTGACGGTTCTTGATGTAATCTTTCGCATTGGTGAAGCCCGCTGCCTCCCATTCCTCCCTGGTCACAGTGGAGTTCTCGGAAAATACCTGGACGGTCACCACGGAATCGAGCCAGAGAGAAACACCTTCCTTGGTCTTGACGCCGGTGATGGGGGTTTTCACATCGATCTTGAGGAGCCGCATATTGAGACGGTCCGCCCGCTGGATCACCGGAAGCACGAACACGCCCTTACCGGATACCACCTTCGGGCGGGAAAGGCCGAAGCCGGTCACCACGATGGCCTGGGTGGGCGGTGCTTTCTTATAGAAAAGAAAAGAGAATACAGCGAAAAAAATCGCCAGAAGCAGAATTGGCAGAATGTTCATGGGCACGTCCTTTCTTGAAACCGTATAACTACTCTTACTGTCTACGATAGCATCTTTTTCCCCGGATGCAAGTAAATTTATGCGCGGCCGGAAAATTCCTTTTTTGTGTCCCTTTGGTGTCTCTGTCCATGCTATGCTGAGGCCATCGTAAGGGATCATTCCACGGCGAACGTGGCAAAAAAAGGAGGCATGATATGTCCGAGAAGCAGTTTGAAGAAAGCAGTTTGAATGATTATAAGCGCTATGGGGAGCCCTGGGATCAGATTCTATTCCTCGCGGCGGACGCCTATGATATGGATCTCCCGCTTTTTATGGAAATGTTGGCGGCGGGACCGGACCCGGAACTGCATCCGGAGTTGGCAGCACTGGCAGATGCCCTGCCGGAAAGCGGAGAGCTGCCGCAGGCAGCGGCTGAAGTAGTCGCAAGTACCACTGAGGAAAAAACGGAGCAAAGTATGGAGGCGGAGCCACCCATGCCGCGGCGGCGTCGGCTGCGCTTCGAGGAGCTGGCGGCGATGTTCGGGCAATTCCCGGAGAAGCGGATGCCCGGACCGGGAAGAGAAGGCCGGGCAATGGCGGCGGAAAAGCGCGGCGAACGAGAACTGGCCAGAGCAGAAGCACCGGTACTCGAAAGAAAATAAGC
>CAVKVA010000030.1:0-6766 GCA_963659875.1 Parolsenella sp. | reverse complement strand
GGAGCAGTCTGGTAGCTCGTCGGGCTCATAACCCGAAGGTCGTTGGTTCAAATCCTTCTCCCGCAATCTTGAAGAAGTCTTACTTATGTGTAAGGCTTCTTTTTTGTATATCGATCGGACTCAGCACAGCATTGTTCCACACTATCTTTTTCTTGAAACCCCCTTTGCGACACAGTATAATCCTAAAGGTAAATGAAGCTGATAGGGGGCATCCCGGAAAGGACAGATATGAGAGTTGGTTTCTTGACAAGCGGAGGTGATTGTCAGGCCTTGAACGCTACCATGCGCGGCGTAGCCAAGACCTTGTACG
Organism: Parolsenella sp.; assembly: GCA_963659875.1. Lineage (GTDB taxonomy): Bacteria > Bacillota > Clostridia > Lachnospirales > Lachnospiraceae > Oribacterium. The sequence continues at coordinate 6,456 of CAVKVA010000030.1, read as the reverse complement.
GCATGTATGATGACCTGGAGATTTATGGATTTCTGGATGGCTACAGAGGTCTGATCTATGACGAATACCGAAAGATGGAGAAGCGGGATTTCTCCGGCATCCTGACACTGGGCGGCACCATCCTCGGCACCAGCAGAACACCCTTCAAGCTGATCCGGGAGCCGGATGCAAACGGTCTGGACAAGGTAGAAGCCATGAAGCATACCTATCGGAAGCTGCGTCTGGACTGTCTCGTGGTGCTGGGCGGAAACGGCTCTCTGAAGACCGCCAATCTCCTTTCTGAAGAAGGACTCAATGTTATCGGCTGCCCGAAGACCATCGACAATGATCTCTGGGGCACGGATATGACCTTCGGATTCTACTCCGCTGTACAGGTGGCCACCAACGCCATTGACTGCATTCATACCACAGCGGCTTCCCATGGCCGGGTATTTATCGTGGAGATCATGGGACACAAGGTGGGACTTCTCACTCTGTATGCAGGACTTGCCGGCGGTGCCGACATTATCCTCCTGCCGGAAATTCCCTACAATGTGGATTCTGTCTGCCGGAAGATTGCAGAGCGGCATAAGAGCGGTTCTCGCTTCTCCATTGTGGCCATCGCCGAGGGTGCGGTTTCCCAGGAGGAGGCGAAGCTCGGTAAGAAGGAGCTGAAAAAGAAGCTGGCAGAGGACCTGAAGACCTATCCGTCCGTGGCGTATAAGCTGGCGGATCAGATCCAGCAGAAGACCGGCTCCGAGGTGCGTGTGACCGTGCCGGGACACACACAGAGAGGCGGACAGCCGGTGCCCTATGACCGTGTGTTTGCTACCCGTATCGGTTCTGAGGCGGCGAAGCTCATCCAGGAGGGCCGTTTTGGCAACATGGTGGCACTGAAGAACAATGAAATCACAGCCGTGCCCCTTTCTGAGATTGCCGGCAAGCTGAAGACCGTGGATCCCCAGTCCAGCATTGTTCGGGAGGCCAGAATGGTGGGCATTTCCTTCGGTGACGAGAAGTAAAGATAAAGATGCAACAATAAGAGGGACCGGCCTGGCCGGCCCCTTTTGTTGAGTATTATGCCCGGGGAGCGTATCGGGGCCCCGGGCATGATATGGAGTCATCCCGTGGGTACCCGCCAGCCAAACTGTCGCGAAGCCCACGGGAAATGCGGAGAAAAAACTTGAGCTATACAGCATTATACAGAAAGTGGCGGTCTCGGACCTTCGATGAAATCAAGGGCCAGGAGCCCATTATCGAATCCTTAAAAAATCAGATCAAAACCGGTCGCATCGGTCATGCCTACCTCTTCACCGGCACCCGGGGAACCGGAAAGACCTCGGTGGCGAAGATTCTGGCCCGGGCGGTAAACTGCGAGCATCCCGTGGATGGCAATCCCTGCAATGAATGTGCCTCCTGCCGGAGCATTCTGAAGGAATCCAGCATGAATGTGGTGGAAATGGACGCGGCCTCCAACAACGGCGTGGATGACATCCGGCAGATCCGCTCCCAGGTGGAGTATCCGCCGGTGGAAGGCCGTTACCGGGTTTATATCATCGACGAGGTGCATATGCTCAGTACCAGTGCCTTCAATGCTTTTCTGAAGACCCTGGAGGAGCCGCCCAGCTATGTGATCTTCATTCTGGCCACCACGGAGCCCAATAAGCTTCCCATCACCATACTGTCCCGCTGCCAGCGCTATGATTTCCGCCGTATCGAGACACCAGTGATCGCCGGGCGGCTGCAGGAAATCGCAGCGGCAGAAAACATTGACGCAAGTCCCGAGGCTCTGCAGTATATCGCCCGGGTGGGCGACGGCTCCATGCGTGATTCCGTGAGTCTTCTGGACCAGTGCGCGGCCTTTCAGTTCGACCGGCGCATTGAATACGAGGATGCCCTGGACATTCTGGGCGCTGTGGATACCTCTGTCTTTTCAGAACTTGTCCGGACCCTTTCTGCCCAGGATATCCAGAATATGCTGGAACTTGTCCGCAGCATGGCGGAGCAGGGACGGGAAATGTCACAGTTTGCCGCGGATTTTCTCTTTTATATCCGGAATATGCTCATGGCGAAGAAGGTGGATAAGCTGGACGGTATTGTGGATATGTCCCGGGAAAATCTGAAGCGCCTTCGGGAGGACAGTGAACTGCTGTCCATGGACGAGCTGCTGCGCTATGTCCGGATCCTGTCGGAGCTGGGAAATCAGATGAAGTTCTCCACCCAGAAACGGGTGCTGCTGGAAACCACTTTGCTGCGCTTGGCCTATCCCGAAACGGATGTGACGCCGGAGGGGGTGAACGCCCGCCTCGCGGAGATCGAGCGCAAGATGGCCGCAGGCGTGGTCCCCGTGTCCGGGCTGAAGACATTATCCCGGGAGACAGCAGGGGAGGATAATGTTGTCGCCCCGGCACCCCGGGAAGAGACCGTCAAACTCCCGAAGGCCCAGTATGAGGAGCTGCAGCTTCTGAAAAAGGAGTGGAAATCCCTGGCATCGCTGCTGACCAACGGACTGGTGCGGATGGCAGTGCTGAATTCCTGGGTTTATCCCAACCGGGAAAATACAGGAATGACAATTGCGACAAAGAGCAAAGCGGGATATAATACTATTTCTGATGCGCGCACATTGGAAGAGCTGCATCAGCTCGTGGCCGAGAAATACGGCAGGGACATTAGCTTCCAGGCCGTTTATTCGGAAAAGGACGAGGGTAAAAATACCATATATGTGGCGGATGAGGATTTAAAGAAAATAAATTTTCAGATCGAGACGGTGGACATGGACGCACCGGAAGAGAGCTAAGGAGGAAAGCATGGCAAGATATGGCGGTTTTCAGGGCGGTATGCCCGGTATGAACATGAACAACCTGATGAAGCAGTATCAGAAGATGCAGCGGAAGGTGACAGAGACCCAGGAGGAGTTGGCAAAGAAGGAATATCTGGGACAGGCCGGCGGCGGTGCCGTGAAGATTACGGTTTCCGGCGAGAAGAAGCTCACCAAGGTGGAGCTGGATCCGGCTGCAGTGGACCCCGAGGATGTGGAGACCCTGGAGGACATGATTCTGGCGGCAGCCAACCAGGCGCTTGCGGACATGGAAGCAGATTCCCAGAACGAGATGGGCAAGCTCACCGGCGGTATGGGTCTGGGCTTCTAAACCATGGAATATTTTTCAAAGGACATTGCGCGTCTGGTGGCAGAGCTGTCCCGGCTGCCGGGCGTGGGTCCCAAGAGTGCCCAGCGACTGGCCTTTCATATTATTCACGCACCCCAGGAGCAGGCGGAGGCACTGTCTTCTGCCATTCTGCAGGCCCGCAGCAACGTGCGCTACTGCAAGTGCTGCTGCACACTGACGGATGAGGAGCTTTGTCCCATCTGTGCGTCTCCGGAGCGAAACCACCGGCAAATCATGGTGGTGGAGAATACCCGGGACATGAGTGCCTATGAGCGCACCGGAAAGTACGAAGGTGTCTATCATGTGCTCCACGGAGCCATTTCTCCCATGCTGGGCATCGGACCGGATGATCTCCGCATGAAGGAGCTGATGCAGCGTCTGCAGGGCGAGGTGGATGAGGTGATCATCGCCACCAATTCCTCCCTGGAGGGAGAAACCACTGCCACATACCTCACCAAGCTCATCAAGCCCCTGGGGGTACGGGTGAGCCGCATCGCTTCGGGTGTGCCGGTGGGAGGCGATATTGAAAACATTGATTCGGTGACGCTGCTGCGGGCCCTGGACGGCCGGGTAGAACTCTGAGCCGCAAGTATAAGGAAGGGATAAATCCAATGGATAAGTATGAGTTTAATATCAAGGCGGAGCAGATCTCCCGGCTCGTGGAGGAGGGAGACTACGGCACCGCCATGCAGATTGCAGATACCATTGACTGGCGCCGGGTAAGGAATGCGAATCTTCTGTCGTCCATCGCCGACATCTATGACAGAAACGGCGAATATGAGGAGGCGAAGGATATCCTGATGCTGGCTTTTGAACGTGCACCGGTGGGAAAGCGTTTCCTGTTCCGTCTCAGTGAGCTTTCACTGAAGGCCGGCGACATCCCCGCGGCCCAGGAGTTCTACAATGAATTTTGTGATGTGAGCCCGGACGACGACCAGCAGTATTTGCTGCGTTTCCTGATTCTGCGGGCCAAGGGCGCGAGGGCTGAGCAGCTGGCGGGGGCACTGGAGATGTATACTGCCACAGAGCTGGATGAGAAGTGGCTCTATGAGCTGGCCTGTCTCTATGCGGAGGCTGGCAATCCGGCAGCAGCGGTACAGGTTTGTGACAGGATCATACTGATGTTCGGTATCGGCGATTACGTGCAGCGGGCGCTGGAACTGAAGCAGCAGTTCCAGACCCTGAGTCCGGAGCAGGAGGCGATTCTTTCTCGCAAGAATGAAAGTCCCGCAGTGACTGCAGCGGCAGCAGAAGCGCCTGCGGAAGACGCTGTGTTTGTCCCTGCGGAGGAAGTTTCCGACACAACAGAGGCAGAGGATAATGTCTTCGCGCCGGAGATGCCTGTGGAAGATGCAGTGAATGTTGCACCGGTAAAGGATGCGTCAGACGACATTTTCGAAGAGGTTTCGGAGACAGAGGAAGTTCCGGCGCCGCAATTCGATACCTATCACATGATCATCGAGGCGAAGACCGCGGAGGATGGCTTCCGGATCGCCAAGGACGAGATCAAGTATTTCCATGAGAAGTACGGTGTCAACTACAAGGTGGCCAAGACCAATGCCGAGAAGCTGAATGAGCACGGCTTTGCCGCCTTTGCGGAAAAGATTGCCGGTAAGGATCTCATCATCGAGCACGCGGGTTCTCTGACCTATTCTGTGGTGGACGAACTTTCCGCGTACATCGAACATCCCAAGGATTCTGCATCTGTGGTGCTGGTGGATACCGTGGACCGTTTCGACCGTATGGCAGAGGATCGGCCTCTCTTTATCAAGGCCTTTGATCTGGTTTCCGATGTTGAGAAGAAGGACGAAATCGAGGATGTGGATCTGGAGCAGGAGAGTGCGCCTGCACAGTCGGTTGCGGCAGCAGTCCCGGTTCGGGAGGAAAAGTCGGTTTCGACAGTGATTTCCGGGGAAAGACCCGCAAGACCCTACGATGCCCCTGTGTCAACGCCCGAGACAGAGCCTATGGTGAAGGCGCAGCCGACCGTGCAGGCAATCCCGGCAGCAGAAGAGACGTATGCTGCGCCGGAAGAAGAGGAAGCTGTGGAAATGTCGGCTTATGCGGAAGAGGATGGTGATGCTGTTGATGAGGCAGCAGAAGCTGCGACCGAGGATATGGCGGAGGCAGTTGCGCAGGAGGGAAGCTATTCTCGTCTTAAAGGCATCCAGCTGGACGTAGATGCCTTTGCCAACTATGCCCAGGCCTATGCCCACCGCATTGACTGCGTGATCCCCGGAAAGGCCGTTCTGGCCCTCTACGAGCGCGTAGAGATGATGGAAGAGGACGGTGTGCCGCTGACCCGGGAAAACGCGGAGCAGCTCATCGAGGAGGCCGCAGATCTGGCTGAGAAGCCCTCACTGGGCCGTAAGCTGACCGGTATGCTCCATCATAAGTACGATAAGGAAGGCAAGCTGATTCTGCGAGAGGAGAACTTTCTGAACGCATGAGTGATTTCGTATCTATCATAAGTTATATCAAAATCAACTGGCTGCAGCTGGTGGTGGGCGCCTTCATGCTGTCGATGGTGTACTGCGGCTATAAAAAGGGACTGATCCGCATGTCGGTGTCTCTGGTTTCTTTTCTGCTGTCCACCATACTGACAAAGATCCTGCATCCCTATGTTCTTTCCTGGATGCGGGGGAATGCGGCGCTGCAGGCCATGGTACAGAAACGGGTGGCGGCGATCTTTGCGGAGAGCACGACATCTGTCATGGGCAGTGCGGATACCGGGCTGAATGGCGTATCTGCGGGTGTCGATACCACGGCGATGCAGGTGGACAATCTGTATCGTCTTCTGGGACTCGATCATCTCAGCAACTACCTTTCCGAGCAGTTGACGGGGCTGATCATGACCGCACTCTGTTTTCTGGTGCTGCTGGTACTGGTGAACCTGGTGGTGCGGATCGTTTTCTATGTACTGGATCTCATCATGCGTCTGCCGGGTCTGAGTCTCATGAACCGTCTCAGCGGTGCTGCGCTGGGTCTGGTGGAGGCCGTTTTCTATATCTGGGTACTGCTGATTCTGGCGGCGATCCTGCCGGACAATGCCATCACCACCTGTATTGCAGAGCAGTTTAGCAGGGAAGGAAGCTGGCTTTGTTACCTGAAGGAAGCGAATCTTCTGGTGCGGGTATTTACCGGTCTCATCGGGTGAAAAAACCCGGTAAAAAATCTGTCAAAAAAATTTTTGAAAATTGCTTGACACTTTATTTACGGAGTGCTATATTAAGCAAGCTGCTTCAAGAGAGCGGCGCACAAAGAACCTTGAAAATCAAAGATCGAATAATACACAGACCCTGAAGATTCT
>CAVKVA010000029.1:0-7162 GCA_963659875.1 Parolsenella sp. | reverse complement strand
ATTTGTATTAAACTTATTTATAGACAGCGAAACTGTTTCAGGAGAGGAGAACACAGTCAATAACCCACGATCCTGAAGGATCGGGGCTTGCAAAAGCCCTGATTGACTAGCCTAAGTGCTTCGGGCACTACGTTAAGAGAGAATGTATAACCGTTTCGGTTATGCAAATAGGTACCTGCAGGTGTTATACCCAGCTTGCAGCACTACGGTATGTGATTAAACAGTCTTGATGGGACGAGACAGTGTTACATACAAAAACCTCTCATTAACATTGGCGAAGGTATTTAACCGCTCTTCGGAGTGAGTAACTAAAACCCTTAGAGGTTTTAAGAAAGGAGAATGCGTAATGGTTTACGTATTAAGTCAAAACGGACAACCTTTAATGCCGACAAAAAACCATGCTAAAGTGCGTGTTCTCTTAAAGCAAGGCAGAGCAAAGGTGATATATAAGTGTCCGTTTACAATACAGTTGACTTATGATTCCGGTCATCATACGCAAGAGATTTCTCTTGGCATTGACGCCGGAAGCAAACATATCGGAGTATCAGCAACTACAAACACCAAAGTATTATACGAGGCTGATGTAGAACTTAGAAACGATATTGTTGATTTACTATCTTCCAGACGGGAACTTCGTCGTGGTAGACGCAATCGAAAAACTCGTTATCGTCAGGCAAGATTTGACAACCGAAAACGTACTGATGGGTGGCTTGCACCGTCAATCAAACAAAAGGTCGAAACGCATCTTACAGTTGTAGCAAATGTTTGTAAGATTCTTCCGATAAGCAAGATAACGGTTGAGACTGCATCTTTCGATATCCAGAAGATCAAAAATCCAGATGTCGAAGGGGGTGATTACCAGAAAGGCGAACAACTTGGTTTCTGGAATATCAGGGAATATGTTTTATTCCGTGATGGCCATACCTGTCAGTGTTGCAAAGGTAAATCAAAGGATAAGATCCTTAACGTGCATCATATCGAAAGCCGTAAGGTGGGAGGTGATGCGCCAAACAACCTGATTACTCTTTGTGAAACGTGTCACACCGGGTATCACAAGGGAACTGTAAACCTTCCCAAAAGCATTAAACGTGGAATGCGATTTCGCGATGCTACATTTATGGGCATCATGCGATGGGCTTTCTACAATAAGCTAAGGGAAGTTTATATACCAAAGGGTATCCTGGTACGCAACACTTACGGATATATCACTAAAAACACTCGTATCGAAAATAAGCTCCCTAAAGAGCACTTTGTAGATGCTAGGTGTATAAGTGGTAATCCAAAAGCAACGTCTCACGAAGAAGTATTCTTTTATAAGAAAACCCGATGTCATAACAGACAGATCCATAAGCTGACTATTCTAAAGGGTGGCAAGAGGAAACTCAACCAGGCAAGATATATAGTCAAGGGATTTCGTTTGTTCGACAGGGTTTCTTATAAAGGCAAAGAGTATTTTATCTTCGGACGAAGAGAAAGTGGATTCTTTGATATCCGCAATCTGTCTGGAGAAAAAGTTAACAAAGGTAGCCTCAGTTACAAGAAGCTAAAACTTCTTGAACCGAGAAAAACATGGTTATGTGAAAGGAGGATAGGTAAACGGTGTTACAGTGAGAAGAAAGCTATATAAATTGGCTTTCCAAAGCTGTCAAAAACGACCCTAAAGGGTCGCCGTTTCCTTATTAAATGGATGAAGTATACAGAATGCATTGAGCTGGCAAGAGGCAAGGTGGGAAAGGTCTGCAAGGCCTGCCCGGAGTGTAATGGCAGAGCCTGTCGGAATATCATGCCGGGGCCGGGATCGAAGGGCATCGGCGACACTGCCATCCGGAACTATGATAAGTGGAAGGAGATCCGGCTGAACATGGATACACTGGTGGAGAATCGTCCCATCGACACCTCCATCGACCTGTTTGGAAAGCACTTTGACTATCCCTTCTTCGCCGGACCTGTGGGTGCTGTGAACCTGCATTACGGAGATTCGCTGAACGACGTTTCCTACAACGACATTCTGGTGTCTGCCTGTGCGGAATTCGGCATTGCCGCTTTCACCGGTGACGGCACAGATCCCAATGTCATGGTGGCGGCCACCAAGGCCATCGGCAAGGCCGGCGGTTTCGGTATTCCTACGGTGAAGCCCTGGAATCTGGAGACCATTCAGGAAAAGATGGCCATGGTGCACGAATCCGGTGCTTTCGCGGTGGCCATGGATGTGGATGCGGCAGGACTTCCCTTCCTCCAGAACCTGAATCCGCCGGCAGGTCCTAAGTCCGTGGCGGAACTGCATGACATCGTTGTGGCCGCAAATGCGCCCTTTATCGTGAAGGGCATCATGACGGTGAAGGGCGCCCTGAAGGCAAAGGAAGCCGGCGCCAGCGCCATCATTGTTTCCAACCATGGCGGACGTGTGCTGGACCAGTGCCCGGCCACCGCAGAGGTGCTGCCGGAGATCGTGGACGCCGTCAAGGGCGAGATGAAGATTCTGGTGGATGGCGGCATCCGTTCCGGCGCCGATGTTTTCAAGGCGCTGGCCCTGGGCGCTGACGCAGTTGTCATTGCCCGTCCCTTTGTGACCGCGGTATACGGCGGCGGCCGCGAAGGCGTGCAGTCCTATGTGGAGAAGATCGGCGGTGAGCTTCGAGATGTCATGTCCATGTGCGGCGTGGCCAGCCTCGCGGAAATCACGAGAGAGAACGTAAGATAGGCAATTAGTCGGCCGGGGGCTGGCCGGGGGATCAGCGCAAGCTTGGCTTGCGGGGGTCCCCCGGCTAACTATTCTTGGCTTGCGGGGTCCTCAGCGGAGTACTTCTATTACCAAAAAAGACATTCCCAATACCGGGAATGTCTTTTTTGCGTTCCTTATTCCGCGAGCTCCGGGTTCTTGCCGGTCCAGAGCTGATAGTAGCGGCCCTTCAGTGCCAGCAGTTCCTCGTGGGTGCCATGTTCCACGATGTGGCCCTGCTCCAGTACCACGATCTGGTCCGAATTCCGGATGGTGGAGAGACGGTGGGCGATGACGAAGGTGGTGCGTCCGGTCATCAGGCGATCCATGCCGTCCTGCACCAGCTTTTCTGTGCGGGAGTCAATGGAGCTGGTGGCCTCATCGAGGATCAGCACCGGCGGATCCGCAATGGCGGCTCTCGCAATGCTCAGGAGCTGCCGCTGGCCCTGGGAGAGGTTCGCGCCGTCACCGGTGAGTTCGGTGTCATAGCCCTTGGGCAGTCGGCGAATGAAGCCATCGGCATTGGCAAGACGAGCCGCTGCATAAACCTCTTCATCCGTGGCCTCCAGACGACCATAACGGATGTTTTCCTTTACCGTGCCGGTGAAGAGATGCGTATCCTGCAGCACGATGCCAAGGGAACGCCGCAGATCCGGCTTGTGAATCTTTTGCACATTGATGCCGTCATAACGCAGCTTTCCGTCGGAAATATCATAGAAACGGTTGATGAGGTTCGTAATGGTGGTCTTTCCGGCACCGGTGGAACCCACCAGCGCGACCTTCTCGCCGGGCTTTGCATGGATGGAAATGTCATGCAGTACGGTCTTATCCTTGGTATACCCGAAATCCACATTTTCAAAAACCACATCTCCCTGCAGGGCCTTGTAATCGGTCTTTCCGGTATCCTTATGATAATGCTTCCAGGCCCAGCTGCCGGTTCTGCCGGAGGCTTCGGTCAGGCCGTTGCCCTTGCTTTCCGCATTGACCAGAGTGACATAGCCGTCATCCTCCTCGGGCTTTTCATCCAGGAGACGGAAGATACGTTCGGCACCGGCCAGCGCCATGATTACGTTGTTGAATTGCATGCTGACCTGGTTGATGGGCATGGAAAAGCTCTTGTTGAAGGTCAGGAAGCTGGCCAAGGCACCTACCGTAAAGCCAAGTCCCTGATTCAGGGCCAGGAGACTTCCCACCAGGGCACAGAGCACATAGCTTGCGTTGCTAAGCTGTGTATTGATGGGCCCCAAAATGTTGGAATAGGCATTTGCCTTCCAGGCACTCTGGTAAAGCTCTTCGTTCAAACGGTCGAAATTTTCGATGGCCTCTTCTTCGTGACAGAAGACCTTCACCACCTTTTCGCCGCTCATGGTTTCCTCAATAAATCCGTTCAGTGCACCGAGATTCCGCTGCTGCAGAACGAAGTTCCGGCCGGAAACGGCGCTGGCCCGACTGGAGAGGAAGAGCATCAGGACCACCATGGCAACCGCCACCAGCGTGAGGATGGGACTCAACACCAGCATCATGGCCAGAATGCATAGGATGGTGATGGCGGAATTGAACATCTGGGGCAGGGACTGGCTGATCATCTGCCGCAGAGTGTCAATGTCGTTGGTATAGATGGACATGATGTCGCCGTGGGCATGGGTATCGAAAAAGCTGATGGGCAGCGTCTCCATATGATCAAAGAGATCCTCCCTGAGGTGCATCATGCTGCCCTGGGTGACTTCGGCCATAATGCGGGACTGCAGATAAACGGCGCAGACGCCGATGGCATAGAAGCAGGCCACACGGAGAATGGCAGCCCCTAAGGGCGCGAAATCCGGTTCGGGTGAAGCCAGCAGCGGTGTGATGTAGTTGTCGATCAGGGATTTGGTGAACATGGTTCCCTGCACACTGGCGAGTACGGATACGATAATGCAGATGACCACCAGCAAAAGCCGCAGGCGGTAGTACTGCATCACATAGCGCAGAAGTCGCAGGAAAAGCTTTCCCGGGTTCTGTACCTTGGCACGGGGGCCCTTGGCGCGTCCTCCCGGCCCACGCATAGACCTTGTATTCTGATTGGACATGGTTTCCTCCTATTTGAATTTATTCTTCTGCCTTATCAAAATCAGCATTGCTGCCGATCTGGGAGTCACATACTTCCCGGTAGATGGCGTTGTTCTGGTAGAGATTCTCTGGGGTGTCGAAGCCGCTGACCTTGCCGTTGTCCATGACAATGATCCGGTCGCAGTCGGCCACACTGGAGATTCGCTGGGAAATGATCAGCTTTGTGGTATTGGGAATTTCCTCCCGGAAAGCCCGGCGGATCTTCGCATCCGTTGCGGTATCCACGGCGCTGGTGGAATCATCCAGAATGAGAATTTTCGGTTTTCGGAGCAGTGCCCGGGCAATGCAGAGACGCTGCTTCTGGCCGCCGGAGACATTGCTGCCGCCCTGTTCAATATAGGTATTGTACTGATCCGGGAAGCGCTGGATGAATTCGTCCGCACAGGCCAGTTCGCAGGCCCGCTGACATTCCTCATCCGTGGCGTCAGGATCGCCCCAGCGAAGATTTTCGTAGATGGTACCGCTGAAGAGGACATTCTTCTGAAGCACCACAGCTACCTGCTTCCGCAGGGCATGCATGTCATAGCTTTTCACATTGATGCCGCCCACCAGAAGCTCGCCGGAGCTGACGTCATAGAGACGGGACAGCAGATTCACCAGGCTGGATTTCGCAGAGCCGGTGCTGCCGATGATACCGATGCTTTCGCCGGGATGAATGTCCAGGTTGATGTCCTTCAGTACGGGCTCGGCAGCATTGGCCTGATAGGAAAAGTTTACATGATTGAAGGAAATGGAGCCGTCCGGCACCACCATGATGGGGTTCTTCGGGTTCTGCAGCTCCGGCAGTTCGTTCAGTACCTCGGCGATACGGTTGGCGCTTTCCTGAGACATGGAGAGCATCACGGCAATCATGCTGAGCATCATAAGGCTCATCAGGATATTCATGCAATAGGTAAGGAGACTCATGAGCTGTCCGGTGCTCAGGGTGGATCCCACGATCATATGGGCGCCCAGCCAGCTGATGAGGAGAATACAGCCGTAAACCACTGCCGTCATAATGGGGGAAACGGTGGCCAGAGTCAGCTCCGCCTTCATGAACATCAGGTAAATGTTGTAGGCCGCCTTATGGAACTTGTCGATTTCGTGATCCTCGCGCACATAAGCCTTCACCACACGAATGGCGGAGACATTTTCCTGCACGCTTTCGTTCAGGGCATCGTAACGACGGAATACCTGGCGGAAGTAGGTACCGGCTTTCTTCATCAGAAGTCCGAGAATGATGCCGAGGAAAATCACGGCGACGAGGTAAATGCTGGCCAGTTTCGGGCTGATGATGAAGGACATGATCATCGCGATCACCATGGTTGAGGGTGCCCGCATGGTCATGCGCAGGGTCATCTGATAGGCGTTCTGCACATTGGTGACGTCGGTGGTGAGACGGGTCACCAGGCTGGAGGGGCTGAATTTGTCAATGTTGGAGAAGCTGAACTTCTGGATCTGGTCATGCATGGCTTTCCGGAGGTTTCGGGCAAATCCGGCGGAAGCCCTGGCACCGAAAATACCGCCCAGCACGCCGAAGACGAGGCCACAGACGGCCACCAGCAGCATGAGCAGTCCGGTGTGGGTAATGTACTGCATATTTCCCTTGTATACGCCGTCATCCACCAGAGTACCCATCAGGATGGGAATGACCATTTCGCAGATGACTTCACCGATCATCATCAGCGGCGTCAAGAGAGATACGAGCTTGAATTCTTTGATTTCTTTTGCAAGTGTACGTATCATATCGACTCCTTCTATATAAATAGGGAAAGTGTTTCAGCGCTGCAGGTTCTTTTTCTTTTATTAATAGGAATAGCAGCGGATTGGCCGCAGTACAGCGACCGTGGGGTGACAAGTTGTCACCTCTTAAACGAGTATAGGTAAGATTTTCGGGAGCGTCAACGAGTTCACAAAGTTTTCATAAAGCGGATGTCCGTTGGATGATGAAAAAAATTAGAAAAAGTCGTTGACAGAACAGCTCCTGTCCTGTATAGTACATCAAGTCGCCGCGAGTGAGACACATGCGGCGACAAAAAAATGAAAAAGTGCTTGACAAATAAATGAAAGTTCGATATCATATACGGGCTGTCAAAAAAGACAAGCGCAAAGAACCTTGATAACCAAAGATCGAATAATACACAGACCCTGAAGATTCTTTAAAAGATTTTCAGAAACGATCGAAAGATCGTATGCGAATACATTCGCAGTAAAACAAACGGACAGAACAAAAGCCAAGCTTTTCGTTCTGGACAGAATTGAACTTAACGAGTTTGACTCGTGACTTTTTATGAGAGTTCGATCCTGGCTCAGGATGAACGCTGGCGGCGTGCCTAACACATGCAAGTCGAACGG
>CAVKVA010000028.1:0-7528 GCA_963659875.1 Parolsenella sp. | reverse complement strand
TTTTAACAATTGTTCAAAATCCATATATTTATTATCCCTTACTGCATAACAAATCAATTTAACCTGAATAATTTTTTACATATCCAACTTCGGTCTCCTTAGCAGCTACCGAAGCTTAAAAAGTAGTAAATACATATACTTTATGGAGTGAGCTAGTGACCGATGGGAATCCTCACCACTCCAGCCTCCTCCATCGAAATGAAACCATTCCCCAGAGCCTGGCCGCGGCAAGCGGAACCGACAGCATTATCCCAATCACGGTGGCCGCTATGGCTTCCGGCAGCTTCGTGATGAACAAGTACCACTTGCCGTATTCAAGGCACTCCGCAAGGCAAGACAGAGAAACCTCTATACCCAGATAAAACAGATAAACATCCCATCCATCCAGCGTATACAGCCCCAATCCCTCCAATGCCACGCCAAGCCAATACTTCACCGGCCCGTAGATCATGAACCAACCCTCAAAGCCAATGGCCAGACAGAACAGATTCACAGCATGTATCAGGACAGAAATCGGTCCGAGTAATTCTACTATAATCTGGTACGGCATGGCAAGCAAGCCAAGAAATCCATATAGCGGATTCAGGATCAGGTAGTTGCGCTTGATGATACAATCCAGCAGCCCACGCTGCCATCGATCCCTCTGCGGCTGATCTGCAGCTTCCGTAGGGGAATGTCCGCATACTGAAGCGGCGGTTTCACCTCTATCAGTTTCTGTTCTTCCGGCACCGCGGATACATCATTTTGAAGGATAATGATCTCAAAGCATTTGCACCCCTGCCGTAGAACAGATTGCACCGTGCTGTCCGGTATGCAGTCCGATGTCAGTGGGATCAGAAAGCTGATTCCATAATCATCTATTCTTGTGGTCCTCCCTTTGAAAGTCGCGATAGTTTAGTGACATCACGGTCAAATATTACATAGCTCTCACTTCTTTTTATAGTACTCATCCACTATATACTCAGGGCTTTCATACCACAACACAGTTTCTGTATTCTGCATAGCCTCATAAACAGGCGTCTGTGAAAACTCCAGATACGCATCTTCAAACGACAGATTTTCCTTTTCAGCAATCAATTCCACAACAGTCTTTATTTTTTCATAAACATCAAGGGTGATATCCATCCCGTGATACACATATTTCTCACTCAACAGTATACCTCCTCGTAAATTTCAATGCTTTAACTGCCCTATCCGTATGGAACGTCACCTGGTCATTTACCCTTGCAAATTCAAGTCTTCTGATCGCTTCTTCTGCAGTATAGATTCCTGACATGTATCTTGATACAGTCACTCGGGTATCGTCATTCGCAACCGGACCAATCAAAATGTCGAAATCATGTCTGATACCGCCACGGCGTCTGTTTTCTTTTATCATTTCAAGCCATTCGATGGTCAGACCGTCAAATTTCTTCACTCTAAAACCATCAGGAATTTCCAGTTCATATACGTATACATAGCCATGCCTGCTGCCATTTCGAAGCTTTTTGCTTTTGGCCCAGCTCTCTGCCTGAGCAGATATGGTAGTTGTATAAAAGCCTTTGCCAAAATCCCTATAGTTATCTGATTTACCAAGCTCAATCTTTTCAAACAGGCAATCAGTACCGTGATATAAAGTCATCTTCATAGGTTTGCTCTTCCAAGAATCTTCTCAACCATGGATACGCTGTCTCTAATATCAAGCATATGCAAAACATCATATTGTGATCTCAAGGTAGAGACTATGTTGCTCTTCTTAAACAACCTCAAAACATCCGGCATCTTCATGTCGTGAAGAAAAGCATATTCTTCAGCAGTTGATACAATCATTAAGTTTTCATCATCTGTCCTATCAAACATAGTACTTTTCTCCTTTCTTTATTTGCCCACTATGCGGAAGACCGATGGGAATACACACCTTATGTCACAGTTTCCATATTCGCTTAATAGGAAAACATTTTTTGTTTAATGACATCTCGGTCATATAAAATCTTTATTTTCCTCTGTAAAATCCCTTATCACTATCTGTCTTCCATAACTCATACATGTCAAGATAATGGTCTTTAACATCATCGCAGATCTTAGCCAAATCCTCTTTAGCCATAGCGAACTTCCACCCCCTTCAACCCTTTTAAGTAAATCTCAGGGTTCATTTTTAAAGTCGTCAATATATACGGAAGATCAATGTAATCCTCATATTCTTTTTTGATTTTTCCCTTGCAAGATACTGTCAGCACACCATCATCTATACTCTTGACGTCAACGTATCTCACGAGATCTTTGCTAGTCATAAAGGTAACTGTATAATCCATATAAGAGAATTTTGTATATCTATCTTTACTTGTTAAAATTCCATATTCATCTTTCATACACTCACCTCCTATTTCAATCTTCGGTCTCCTTAACACTCCCCGAAGTTTAAAATGCCGTGGCAACTATATCATCCTAACATATTATTATCCCACACCCTTTCTTTTGTGGCAAGTCACACATTCTTAGGATTTACTTAGGATTCAGTCAGGATCAGGCTTTCGTCTTGAGTGTGAATCGTATCCGCAGCATCCGGGATTCCGTGGCTTCGGCGGAGCCCACCGGACGGGCAGCTTTGGCGGGGTCTGTGAAGAGCGCATCATCCAGGGCCGCGCCGTCATCATACAGGAGATAATGTCTTCCTGCCCCATGATCGTCGTAGGCGAGATCCGGCACGGCGCCGGGCAGGTACGGGTCCAGCTCGTCCTCGTCCAGCAGCGCCTCCCGGTCGGTGACCCAAATGCCGTAGCAGGGTGTGCTGCTGAGCCAGTAGGGATCCGCACTCCGCCAGCTGTCCGCGGCAGCAGGATAAAAGGCGGCCCTATTGCGTGGCAGCGGCACAGAGGCGGCAGCCGTTTCAAAAAGGTTCTGCTCACTGAGGAAGTGAAATTCGCCCTTCGTCCGGACCAGGAAGCCAATGTCGTTGCCATTACCGTCAAAGTCAGCGTCCCGCCAATCCAGATAGCGCCAGAGATCGTTTGCGTCCCGGCACTCCTCACGGAAGCCGCCGGTGCCGTATTGCGCCGTCTCTTCCAGCGGCAGCCTCAGGAAGCCGTCCGTTTCCTTACTGCAGAGACGGTAGCCCGCGTAGTTCTCTGTTTGCGTGATGCCGTCCATGTCTGTCCAATGGTAGGTACCGCCGTTCAGCAGGGCCCAGGGCAGGGTTTCTCCAGCGCCGCCGACATTGCCCCGGAAATCTCCCCCATCGACGTCCATGCCGATGTGCATAGGAAGAGAAAGCGCATCCGCAGCATAGGCCTGTACCAGTTCCAAGCGGCCTTCGCTCTCCGCTGGGGCGCGGAGCAGACTCACATACAGCGGGATCTGCGCCGGTACTGCCGCGTTCGCCGCTTCCGGCAGATGGGCCGTGCCGGTGAGATAAAGGCGGCTCGTACAGCGGTTTTCGAAGCAGTCCTCATAGTCCAGGGGATGCTGCAGAATCCGGCTCCAAAGGTCGTAGGCGATGCAGTGGCCTTCGTCCCGGTCGGTATGTCCGTGGATCTGTGCGTCTTCCTCGAGCTCCTGCCGACGTTCGTTTTCTTCCGTGGGACCCGTCGGGCGAATGTCGGAGGCGCTGGCTTTCGGATCCGACTTCGGGAGATCGGAGGCGCTGCTTCTTTCCGGCGCGGGCTTCGGGATCGTTGACGTTTGCTCTTTTTGCGCGTCCGTCTCTTCCGATAGCGACGTGGAATGGGACAGTTCGCTGCCATTGCTTCCCTTGTCATGGTCCGGCTCGCTCAGAATCTCCATCAGGGACCCGTAGGTGGGGCGTCCATTGGACCGGTAGAAATAGAAGCCGCTGCCGCGCAGATCCGTCTGCATCGTATCGGCAGCATCGGGAAAATAGTTGCCCTGATGGGCCTGGTCCCGGAAGTGGTAGCGGATGCCGTCCAGCTCCTGCACGCCCGTCAGCATCCAGCCGTCCCGATCGAGGTAATACCAGTGGTGGTCGTCGGGGTCCTGCAGCCACCGACTTCTGAGATAGTCCAGCGGATATTCATCAGCATTCCAGACGGTGGCAAAGCGCCATTTTCCGACGTCTCCTTCGTAGTACCAGCGGCCACCGGGACTGTTGGGGCCATTGGCAACAGCGGTGAAATTCAGCAGAATACTCAGCAGCAGCGCCGACCACAAAATTAATTTCTTCAGCATTTTTGTTACCTCCCTTTCATTTTTAGTATTATTATAATGAATGAGAGGTATATCTGATAGTTGTTTTGTGAAGGATGTACAGAATCGGCGTTTTGCCTGGTTTTAAATAGGAAAATTGGGCAAGCTGACGTAATCGAAATGTCACCTGATGACACGCAGATGACAGATACCGGTATTACCAACAAAACAGGAGTTTGCCATGCGCAAACTCCTGTTTTGTCATTCAGATCCACGGCCCGTAAACACGATCATGACGGTTTTCAGAAGGATGCGGATGTCGAGCCAGAGGCTCCAGTTATCGATATAGCGGCAATCCAGCTTCACGACATCCTCGAAATCCTTGATGTCGGAGCGGCCGCTGACCTGCCACATGCCGGTGATACCGGGCTTCATGGCGAGGCGTCGCTTGTGGTAGTTGCTGTACTGGCGGAACTCGGAAACCGTGGGCGGCCGGGTACCCACCAGGGCCATGTCCCCCTTCAGAACATTGAAAAACTGGGGGAACTCGTCCAGTGAGGTCTTGCGGATGAACCTTCCCACCCGGGTGATGCGGGGGTCATCCTTCATCTTGAACATGAGGCCGTTCATCTCGTTCTGCTGCATGAGGGCCGCCTTCCGGGCCTCTGCATCAACGTACATGGAACGGAACTTGTAGATCTTGAAGAGCCGTCCGTTCTTGCCCACACGTTCCTGGGCAAAAAGCACGGGGCCCGGCGAATCCAGCTTGATGGCGATGCCGAGGATCACATAGAGCACCACCGCAATGATTGCGCCCACCAGTCCGCCGAGGATGTCCATGAGCCGCTTCAGCGCCATGTAACGAAGCTTGGGCTGCGGCTGGTCAAAACTGATCATGGGGATCTGATCACGGAAATAGGAAAGATCACGGCACACCGCCGGGGTATAGTCATCCTCCGTGAGGTTCAGATGCTGGTCCAGCTTCTCCACCGCAGGGAGGTTCATATGGACAGAAATACCCATCTGCACGAAGTCCCGCATGGCCACGGAAATCGCAGCATCATTGTTCTCAGTCAGGAAGAAGACCTCGTCCACGGCATGCTGCTGCACCCAGGATACCACGTCGTCACGTCCCGCCACCAGCGGGATATGGTCGATCTCACCGGCATTTTCGCCGAGCTTCTCCTCGTCCAGCAGGGCAATGCCGACAATTTTCCGGGACCAGTCCTGCTTCAGGAGATCCGATCCGGCTGCCGCCCGCTGCCGGGTGCTGATGAGCAGCACGAAACTGGAATTGTGGGTGCGGTAATAATAGCCGATCACCAGATTCTGGGCCGCCCAGAGCAGCGCAGAGAGCAGCACGAAGTGGAACAGCAGGGTGAAGGCGAAGAAGTAGCGGGAGCTGGTGACCTCATTTTTCTGGAGCAGCAGGATCGCCGCCCAGATCCCGGCAAGTGCCGCCGAAGACATTAGACTCCGCAGTATGCAGCTGAGCAGCTTCACCCGGCGGAAGGCATACTTTCCGTCATAAGTCAGCAGGAAGGCGGTAATGCCTTCGGCCAGAATCAACGGGACGATGACCGTCATGAAGGTGTTGCCGCCCAGGAAGGTGGCGGTCAGCTTCTGCTTTCTGCTCAGGACGAAAATCGCCAGCAAAGCGCTGGCGACGGCTGTAAAGAGATAGATGAGACCGGTAATGGTCAGCTCCAGTTTTTTGCGTTTCATAATGCCTCACAGGGAAATGATGCCCAGGGTGTCGCAACCCAGGCTCTGCAGCTTCCGCAACTCATTGATGATGGTCTGACGGTTTACACTTCCCTTTTCCTCACAGATCACAAGTCTCGCACCGGGCTGCAGCATGGCAACGGCTGCCGGATCCCGGAGGATGTCGCCGCAAAGCTGGTACTTCTCCGTACCGGCAAGTGCAGACAATGCAGTGCTCAGGACGGAAAGCTTCTCGCTCTCACTGCCCGCGAGGAGCACCGTGGCTTCCGTGGCCTGCTGCTTCCGCAGGCGGGCGGCCACATTGGCCCGGGCGAAATCCGCCAATGCCGTCATATCCGACTGGCGGCTCCGGTCACCGGACAGTGCCGCGCAGATCCGGTTCATGAGGCCCTTCTCCGGGAAGCGGCGCAGACTGCCGAGGATGGCCAGTCCATAGCGCTGCTGCAGCTCCTCCTCGTCACAGAAACGGTCGCCGAGGAGCATATCCAGGGTGATCCAGCCGCAAGCCAGGAAGGCGCCCAGCACGAGGCCGATGAGGGTAAACTTCAGAACAGCCAGCTTCAGGCCCTCGCCGGTGCCTGCTGCCGCCGGTGCCTCCAGTGCATTTTCCTGCTTCCGGAGATCCGCCAGCTGCTGGTTCAGCGCGGTCTGATTGGCTTCAAATGCCTGCTGCTTCTCCGCCACAGGGTTGCCCAGGGCATTGAACGCGGCCGCCTCACTGTCATCCGCCGTCTCAGGGCTGCCATTCTGCATCCAGTAGGAAGAAGCAGAAGAAGAAGAAGAAGAAAGCTGCTGCAGCGCATGATCCGCGATCTTTCCGCTGATCTCACCCTGCTGCGCCATGACATACTCCTGCACGGCCGCCTCGATGGTCTCTGCCTGGGAAAGGCTTTCTGCCGCCACATCGACAATGAAGATACCGGTCTCGGTCTCTGCCCGCACGGTGACGAGTTCCTGCAGATTTCCGACAGTCAGCGCACCATTCAAGGCATCGGAAAGAGACTGGTAAAAGCTTGCCTGCTGCAGGCCGGTCTCATAGGCCCGCACCAGAGAGCGGGTGGGATCTGTCGTCTGCACTGTGGCATTGGGATCCACGGTATAGTGCGCATCGATGTAATAGACGATGGACGCCCCGGCATGATTGTAAGGATCCAGCTGCATCAGTGCGGAGCTCTCGCGATACGCATTGTTCTGCCGGATGCTTTCGCCGGTGTCCGCAATCTGTCCCTCCAGCATGCTCTTCTGGGCTTCATAGGCTGCAAGGTCGCTCTGGTACTTGGCTTCCGCCTCGGCCGTTCCGCCCTGAGCGCTGCGTTCCTGCAGGCCTTTCACACCGCGATAGCCGCCCAAAAGCACAGCGAACAGCAGCGCCAGAAGCACGATCTTCTTCCAGCCGCTGAGAAGCTGTACCATCAGCTCAATGAGGCTGATTTCCTCCTCTTCCTCGGCGCAGCATATCTGCTTTTCCTTATCCATGGTCTCCTCCTTATGAGATATTATTCATAGTAAACACAAGTGTACCATATGATACCATCGTCCTTAAAGACGTGTCAAATTAAGATATCATTAACGGGAACGGAGAATTTTGTGGCAAAAACAGGGATTTGTATGCTCCTGACGGAGCGAATACAAGAAAATGCCCTTTGAAAAGCAAGGGCATCTTCAAACTCCCCTAACCCCTCAA
>CAVKVA010000027.1:0-8517 GCA_963659875.1 Parolsenella sp. | reverse complement strand
CTTCAGGGTCTGTGTATTATTCGATCTTTGATTTTCAAGGTTCTTTGTGCTTGTCCTTTTTGGCAGCCCGTATATGATATCGAACTTCCATTTATTTGTCAAGCACTTTTTCATTGTTTTGTCGCCGCTTGTGTCTCACTCGCGGCGACTTGACGTACTATACAGGACGTGGGCGGTTTCGTCAAGCTTTTTTTGAAATTTTTTTCAAATTTTTTCATCGACCCTTTTTCCACAAAAACGGAGGCCCGATCAGGCCTCCGTTTTCCTTCTGTCGCTATCTGACTTCTTATGTTATTTCTGCATGATATGGATCGCAAATCCGCCGTACTCACCGGCCAAATATACATTCCTGATACGCCCATCCTCAAAATAGGCTGCGGTGTCCATATTGAAATCAAAGCCCTTTTCTTTCAGTTCCTCCATGGCTGCAGCAAGGTCCGCTGTCCGCATGGCGATGTGTCCGTTCTTTCCTAGGAAGGGTGTCTTCATGCACTCGAAATAATTTCCGGCGAACTCCGACTTCTGTCCATGACGGGGCTCCAGGTTAAACATCAGACTCAGAAGCTCCGCCAGCTTTGCAGCCTCGCCTTCATTATCCATATTGATTCCCACGTGCTCCAGTTCAAATTTGTTCTTCATAAGATGATTTTCCTCCCGCATCTTTCACTTATAGCTATGATTTTCTGCGATTATTTTCATTGTGTCAAGCGTTCATTGTCTGCATTTACAGAAAACATCTCATCACTTCATCGGGAAGATCAGCACAGCGCCGATAGTCAGTGCCAACAGACGAATGAAGTATACTGCGGAATGGTGAACTTCCAGAACTCGCCGATCTTGTAATCTCCGGCGCCCATGATCATGGCCGGCATACCGTCGATCGGAAGGAAGTGTCCGCACCAACCGGAAACCACGATGGCAGCTGCTGCCGCTGTGGGATCCAAGCCAAGGCTTACGCAGGTAGCGATGGCCATGAACGATGCCAGCATGACGATGGTGGAATTGGAAAATCCGCCGAAGGTTGTCTTGATGTCTGAGACGCCCAGGACCACAAGGATCAGCAGCGCCAGAAGAGGCGGTGCACCGAAGGGCAGCTTATCCACCATGATCAGTACGATCATCAAGGCAGTAACCGCCAAAGCGATTATCATAGGGGTTGTGATGCCTCCCCGAGCATGGCAAGCCATGATCGAGGCTTCCCTACCCTTTAGAGGTCTGGATTCCATTGCCTACGGATTCAGTCCAAGCTTAGTCTCATGTTCCGAAGAACACAAAACCACACAAGGATTATGCCACAGGCAGGCGTGGGGCATCGCCGTCCCACGGTAGGAACTTTTGCCTTGCCGGGGACACCGACTCTCTTAGTGTCCGGCCTTAGTGTTGCGCCGGGTTTATTCAGAGCGGATTTAACTAACTGGTTACGTTTATGTCATGCCGCTTTTATGCAGCTTATGACTGTAGTTTCCCGAAGCGTACTATAAGTGCGTTTCGGCGTTGACGGAAGTGTCGGACAGGTCTCACCTTTGCTCAGTTCCCGAAGGAAGTATCTTGCCGCGATATTCTGCGCAGCAGAAATGTCGCAGTTGTATACTTTTCCATTCTGGAACTTTGCAATACTGTAGTTATACCGCTTAACTCCGTGCTTCCATGTATATACAACATGTCTATCCACCTGGCCGGAACCATCGAAAGCATACTTGGATGTTCCCCATGCACATACACGGGAAATTCGCATGCCTCTCTGATGTGCTTGAAGCTCCACACGTTTCTGGATGTCATTACATCTCCACATGTGGATACGTTCCTTGTAACGACCAGGCTTTTTACCGTTACGATCCAGATGCTCGAATACGATACAGTCCACATGATACCGCTCAGCGATACGTATGATCGCCTTTGTAGTCTCTATGGAAAGTGTTTTATTCGCACCTGTAACCATTCGGTAGATGGACCTTGATTTTTTACCTGCCTGCTGATACATACGCTTCCGGTTGATAAGATGGTTTAATCGGTCTTCTTCACAGGTAAGATGTATCACACCTTTTCCACGGACAGTACCGTCACCAGTCATAACGCACCAGGAGGCTGCAGCATTAATACCAAGATCCACACCGAGTACGGTGTAGCCTAATGGATTTTTGTCATCTACGAGTGTCCTATTCTCCTTAAAACAGAAACGGATCTGGTATCTACCATGGATCTTTTCTATCGTAGGAGAAGCAGGCGTACGTGTTTTTAAAAGCTTTGCAAGATATCTGGCATCAGATGCAGTAATACCAAAGTAGTACCATCCCCAGGACTTACCATCGTAGAGTTTAAGCCCTATGATGCCGCTACTCAGGAATCGGTTGTCCCTATCTTGGTCGTAAAAGGTGAGTTCGTAACGCTCCGGAATACCAAGCGTAGGTTTGCTACCACGGGTTTTCGGATCTTCCTTCTCCCAGTTCTTATGGTTAAAAACATAAGAACTTACGCATCCAAGCGCATCAGAGATGATAGCTCTTCGCATATAGGACGGGAACATCGGAAACCGCTTATCGAATTCAGGATACTTTGCGGTATTGTCCTGCGTGGTATGAATAAGACGTTCGGCTCCGCTTTTCCGGCATAAACCATCTTTTTGAGGAGTCGCCGGAAGCCCGGAGAGGAAACTCCATTCTGATAAGAAGACGTCAGCACAATACTTGAACGCCTCAAGACAAACGCAGGAGGTTTGCTTCATGAGGGCATCGGACACCTGGATCTTAGTGACAGGTAGAGCATCCTTCGGCTTGAGCTTTTTTGTGTTCTGAAGAATCTGAGTCTTCTTAGTGCCTTTCGACTGCTTAGCAGCCTTTGACTTTTTCAACTCTAAGGTCCGCTTAAACTGACATTTAAGATCCATGGTGTAGCAAGTTACGATTTCCATGAGGCAACCCCCTTTCATATCGTTTAGCAATGCATTTATATCTTGCCACTGTTCTTATTATAATATATAATTTGCGCAAACACAAGTACGATCAACATATCTTAGGAGGCTTTTTATGGACAAATACAACAAAGCAAGACATTCTGTATACATGTGTACCTATCACATGATCTTTGTAACGAAATGGCGCAAACCCGTGATTACAAATGAGATAGGTGATTACATGGTTTCCATTGCCAAACATCTTTGTACTGGGTATGGTGGCGAACTCATCTCTGGCAAAACCGACAAGGATCACATACACCTTTTGGTATCACTTCCGCCGCAACGTGAACCCGCCATGACAGTACGAAGCCTCAAGACTCAACTTTCAAAAGAGGTTCATCGCATACCAGAAATGAATGCAGAAATCCAAAAATATCTAAAGGGCAACGTGCCCTTGTGGTCGCCTTCGTACTTTATAGCAACAACAGGCAGTGTATCGATGGAAACCGTTAAATCCTACATCGAATCACAGCGCACTGATGAACATCAGCGTAAGTACGAGAAACACTCAGACTACTGGGCAAATATATCTAAGGACCGCTATAAGAACTGGAATCCAGACCTCTTAAAATACTGAACAGAAGCCTTCTGATATCAGAAGGCTATCTAATGGAAAACTCCGTTGGCCGTGGTTTCCGACGGTACCGCTGTACTGGGTCTCGGCGACATCGGTCCGGAAGCCGCTATGCCGGTGATGGAGGGCAAAGCCCTTCTTTTCAAGGCCTTCGCCGACATTGACGCCTTCCCCATCTGCCTTGACACCAAGGATCCGGAGGAGATCATCAAGACCGTGAAGTATCTGGCTCCCACCTTCGGCGGCATTAACCTGGAGGACATCAGCGCACCCCGCTGCTTCGAGATCGAGAGACGTCTGAAGGAAGAGCTGGACATCCCCGTCTTCCATGCCGCCCATGCCGGAAACCGGGCGGCTGCCGCCCGGCAGCTGGGCATCAGCCGCACCACCCTCTGGCGTTATCTGTCCAGATTGGAAGAAGGAGAAGCCCCCACATAATCAGGGCTTCTCCTTCTTTTGTTTCTTCCTTATTTTCCTCTATACTCCACCCGGGGTCTGCCGCCGGTGGAATAGTCCACGCGGCTTTCGGCCTCACCGGTGCCGATGAGATAGTTCAGGTATCGCCGCACCGTCACCTTGGAGAGGCCGGTTTCTGCTGCCAGCTGCTCTGCCGTGCGGTATTCCGCACCCTGCTGCCGTAGCTCCGACTGCACATGGGAAAGGGTCTGTCGCTGAATGCCCTTTTCCAGCTCTGCCGTCTTGCTTTCTGTCCGCGGACGGCGGACACGGATCATTTCATCGATGTCTGCCTGAGTGAAGGACATGCCACTGGCCATGACCTTTCGCCGCATCACCACCTTGTCCAGGGCTTCTTCGAAGCGCTCATAGCTGAAGGGCTTGATGAGGTAGTCGGCCGCGCCCAGCCGCAAGGCCTCCTGGATGTGGGGCGCATCATTGGCTGCCGTGATGAAGATCGCATCGGCACTGCAGCCCCGCTTCCGAAGCTCCGCCAGCAGCTCCACGCCGGAGAGCTCCGGAATATAGAGATCCAGCAGCAGAAGATCCACCGCTGTCTTCTCCAGAAAAGCCAGCGCATCCCGCCCGTTATGAAAGGTGGCCACCAGCTCCACCCCGGGCGTTCTGGCCGCAAACTGTCCGTTGATGGCTGCCACCATCCGATCATCTTCCACAATCACTGTTTTCAGCATATTCCACCCTTTCCCGCTTCTTGATGAAGCTCACCGTGAAGGCGCTTCCCTCGCCCGGTTCCGATTCGATCTCGAGGTATCCGCCCCGCTCTGCCGTGATCCGCTGGATCAACCGGAGACCGAAGCCATGGCCCTCGCCCTTGGAGGTGTACTGCCGTTCCCGGATCGCTGCGATCTGTTCCTCGGTCATGCCACAGCCGCTGTCGTCCACGGTGATCGTGAGACCGCCTTCATTCTCACCGATGAAGAGCCCCACCTGTCGCAGCGACTCGTTTTTCACCGCGTCGAAGGCATTTTCCAAAAGATTCCCGATGATGGTCACCAGTTCCCGGCTGGAAAGGTAGTCGCTGTGGGGCGGCAGCTGACTGTCCCGCCGCAGCGAAAGCTGGATGTCCATTTCCCGGGCATGACTCAATTTTCCCAGCACCAGCGCCGTCACCGTCCGGTTTTTAAGCTGACGGACCACATTCTGGTAATTGTTCTCCACATCCTCCGAAACCCCGTCAATGAACTGCTCCGCCCGCTGGATTTCTCCGATTTGGAGGAGCCCGTAGATTACATGAAGCTTATTCATGAACTCATGGGTATTGGCCCGCAGCGCATCGATGACATGGTTCATGCCCGTCAACTGCTCACTCACCTTCGTGTACTCCGTCCGGTCCCGGAGGATGAGCAGTGCCCCCGCCTTATCCAGCGGCACCAGCTTGGCCAGGAAGGTGTAGCCCGCCCATTCCGTGAGAAGCTCGGAACGGGTCCTGCCCTCGGTCCATACCGCCTCGAGCTCTGTCCACAGGGGAAATGTCTTCGGCAGTACTTCCTGGGGGAAAAGCGCTGCTGCCCGGGCATTCCGAAAACGAATGCTGCCGTCGCACGCCACCGCCAGAAGGCATTCATTCAGATGATCCAGCACATTTTCCCGCTGCAGATACATCTCCGCAAAGGTATGCGGTTCATGCCCGAGGAGCGCCTTCCGGATGCTGCGGGCAAAGAGCCAGGAAAACACCAGTCCCACGCAGAGGGCCAGTAGAAAGCTCAGCAGAAACTGCCGGACCAGCGCCTGTTTTTCCTGTTCTATGGTTTCCATGGACGCACTGACCATCACAAAGCCCTGCACCTTTCCCGCCTTGTCGGTCACTGACTGAAAGGCCCGCCGCTGGTCATACTGCACGCCGTGTTGCGTGGTAATGTAGGCGGATGCGCCTTGCAGAGCGGTTTCCTCATCTCCACCGGCAAACGCCTCTCCAATAAGGCTGTGATCCGGGTGATAGACCCGCTTTCCCGCGGCATCCGCAATGACGATATAGTCAATGCCGTCGGTTTCCTGCAGCAGGGCATCCAGCCGGGAAATCCACTCCGCTCTGCTGTCACCAGAAAGCAGTGCCGCCGCACCTCCGCCTTCCGCCAGCAAGCGGGCAGTGAGCGAAATGCGGCTATCCAGTTCCGTGCCATAGCTCCGCAGTCGCGCCGGCAGCAGGGTACCGCCCAGCAATAGAAGCACCACGATCAGGAGGCCCGTGCAGCCCAGCATCAGTTTTTGCCCCAATGTCAGCTTCTGTCCCAGTGTCATGAAGCACTCCTTCCTTTATCCTTCTATCCCTTTTTCTTTCATTCCTATTTCTTCTATTCTGAGTATATCGCAGTTCAGACAGGCTTTCCATTTTCTTTACTTTCCAAAGCTTTCCTTTACTTTCCAAAACTTTTCTTTTTTTCTGTTTCGGCTTATCCTGTGTTCAGCAAAAAGAACACGGAACCGAAAAAATAAACTCCGGTTTCAGGGCTGTCACAAAGCCCGTTTTTAATCAAGAAAGGGAGAACACCATGGATTACAATCAGCTGGCACTGGAAATGCACGAGACACACAAGGGAAAGATCGCCGTTCAGGCAAAGGTAGAGGTAAAGACAAGGGATGACCTGTCCACTGCCTATACCCCCGGCGTTGCAGAGCCCTGCCGCAAGATCCGCGACAACAAGCAGGATGTTTACCGCTACACCGCAAAGGGAAATCTCGTGGCCGTGGTTTCCGACGGTACCGCTGTACTGGGTCTCGGCGACATCGGTCCGGAAGCCGCTATGCCGGTGATGGAGGGCAAAGCCCTTCTTTTCAAGGCCTTCGCCGACATTGACGCCTTCCCCATCTGCCTTGACACCAAGGATCCGGAGGAGATCATCAAGACCGTGAAGTATCTGGCTCCCACCTTCGGCGGCATTAACCTGGAGGACATCAGCGCACCCCGCTGCTTCGAGATCGAGAGACGCCTGAAGGAAGAGCTCGACATCCCCGTCTTCCATGATGACCAGCACGGCACCGCCATCGTGGTTTCCGCCGGTCTCCTGGGCGCGCTCAAGCTCGTGAAGAAGGATATCCATGACGCAAAGGCCGTGATCAACGGTGCAGGCTCCGCCGGCATTTCCATCTGTAAGCTTTTGCTCGAGCTTGGCATCGGCGATGTGATCCTGGTGGACAAGAAGGGTGCCCTGGCGCCCGGCGAGGACTGGATGAATCCGGCCCAGGCAGAAATGGCCGCACGCACCAACAAGGAGCAGCTCCACGGCGATCTTGCAGCAGCCATGAAGGACCGCGACATCTTCATCGGTGTTTCTGCACCGAACGTGGTCACCGCAGAAATGGTGTCTACAATGAACACCGACGCCATCGTCTTTGCCATGGCGAACCCGACACCGGAAATCATGCCGGATGAGGCAAAGCGCGGCGGTGCCCGGATCGTTGCCACCGGCCGCAGTGACTTCCCGAACCAGATCAACAACGTACTGGTGTTCCCCGGCATCTTCCGCGGTGCCCTGGATGCACAGGCCACCGACATTACCGAGGAAATGAAGATCGCGGCAGTACATGCCATCGCCGCCATCATTCCGGAGGAGGAGCTGAACGAAGACTACATCATTCCGGGTGCCTTCGATCCTCGCGTTGCCAAGGCTGTGGCCTTTGCCGTAGCGGATTGTGCCCGCAAGACCGGCGTATCCAAGCTGTCCTAAACCCAGATTTTTCAAGCTCAGGAGGAAAATATCATGACTGCCAACACCGCTTCCCTGTCCGCGCAAAAAGGACCTTCCCGGCTTCGTGCACTGCTGAACCTTCGGCTCAGCGGCATGAGCCTGCCGGTCTATCTTCTGGTTTCCGCCCTGATCCTCTTCGCCGCCGTGTGGGAAATCCTGCCGACGAACATGGTTGGGGCCCTGGCCATCATGATGGTGCTGGGCAGTCTCTTTAACCTCATCGGCGCGAAGACGCCCATCATCCGCTCCTATCTCGGCGGCGGCGCGGTTTTCTGCATCTTCGCCTCCTCCGCCCTGGCCACCTTCGGTCTGCTGCCGGAATCCGTGACCCAGAACTGCACCACCTTCATGAATGAGGTGGGCTTCCTGGACTTCTACATCGCTGCGCTCATCTGCGGCAGTATCCTCGGCATGGACCGGGATCTCCTGAAAAAGGCCGCCCTTCGTTTTCTGCCTGTCAGCTTTCTTTCTATGACTGTTGCCGCAATCATGGCAGGCATCGTGGGACAGCTTACCGGTCAGAGCTTCCGGGAATCCATTCTCTATATCGCCATGCCCATGATGAGCGGCGGTATGGGTGCCGGTGTGGTGCCGTTATCCGGCATCTATGCGGGTGCCACCGGTCTGGACAAAGCCGCCATCATCTCCCGGATGATTCCGGCTTCCACCATCGGTAATGTGCTGGCCATCATCAGCGCTGCGCTCATCGCGAAGCTCGGCGAAAGCGTTCCCGCATGGAACGGGCAGGGCAAGCTCATGGATCTGGGCAACGCAAGAAAATGCCCTTTGAAAAGCAAGGGCATCTTCAAACTCCCCTAACCCCTCAA
>CAVKVA010000026.1:0-10113 GCA_963659875.1 Parolsenella sp. | reverse complement strand
TGGAAATGACTCTGCCGGAGGACAATACGCAGATTTTTGCAAGCAAATATGAGACGGTTCTGCCGAGCAAGGAGGCTTTGAAGAAGCTTCTGGAAGAACAGCTGTCGGATGAGGATGGAGGTGAAGACGATGAGACTACGATTTAAGCATCAGAAATTCCAGGCTGATGCAGCAAAGGTCGTGGTGGATGTCTTTGTCGGACAGTGTCTATGATGTCGTAGACAGTTATCAAAGCCTGCTGGACTTGGTGACGAAATAATCATTGTCGTGGAGTTCCTCGGCACAAGCTCAGTCTGTGCTCTGGCCACCGGAACCGGCGATCATGTGCGCTGCACGCCGTTGGAGTAAAGCTATCACGACGGCAGGTTCTGTATCTTCACAGAGTGCGGTGAGAAATTCATTGGTCTTGAAAAGAACAAGAATGTCAGTATAGCTGTCTTTTATAAGAATCCGGATTTCGGTGAGCTGAAAAGCGTACAGGTCATGGGTGCGGCAAAGCTCATAGAGCCAATGTCGGCAGAATATGTTGCTCATGCGGAATACAAGAAAGTTCCGGTGACGGCACTTCAGAAGCTTGCGGATCAAGGGCATCCGATGCACTTGATATGCGTTGAGCCTGTCAGGATGGATGCGATGTTCTCTGATTTTAGGAAGCAGGGATATGACAGCAGACAGAAGTTGGATATCACACAAGAGTGACCAAGGAGCTTCCTGTAAACTATAAACATCGGAGCTCGGTAGAAAGCAGGTGAAAGAAAAGATACCTCAATGTATGATAAAGTTTGCTGACCCTGGAAGTTGGCAAATCTATCACAAAAGAGGTATCGAAATGAATTCTAACACACAAAACAAGAAAATTGCAGCTATCACAGAAAAAACTTTGATTGTCGGTATTGATGTAGGAAGTGAAACGCACTTTGCGCGTGCCTTTGACTGGCGAGGATATGAACTCTCCAAGGGACCCATTGAGATCCGCAACAGTGAAGACGGATTCGAGACGTTACGAAACTGGATTGAAGAGCTGAAGGAAAGATATGAGTTTGATAAGGTTGTACCGGGAATGGAGCCTACAGGCCACTATTGGTTTAACCTTGGGAAATTCCTACAGGATAATGGAATGAAGCCAGTGCATGTCAATCCGCATCATGTCAAGAAATCAAAGGAATTGGATGACAACAATCCATCAAAAAATGATCGCAAAGATCCAAAGGTGATAGCTGGCCTGTTGAAGGATGGCAGATACTTCTGTCCGTATATTCCAGATGGCGTCTATGCCGAAATCAGAGTATTGTCCGAGTTAAGGGTTATGGCCCAAAGCGAAATCACTCGTCTCAAGAATCGAATTGCCAGATGGTTTAGCATTTACTTTCCGAATTACAAAGACGTTTATGGAAATGTAGCTGCGACCAGTGGTTTGATGATCCTGAAGACGGCGCCTTTGCCGGAAGACATAGTAAAGCTTGGGGTGGACGGCGTGAACCGAATTTGGAGAAATGCGAAGCTGAGAGCAATCGGATTGAAAAGGGCTAAGAGCCTGGTAACGGCTGCAGAGCACAGCATTGGCATGCGGGAAGCGCAGGAAGCTGCGAGAATAGAGATAAGACAACTTCTTTCTGACTATGAACGCCAGGTGGCGCGAGAGGCAGAGTTGATGAAGCTGATTGAAAGCCAGATCACAGAAGTTCCTTATATCGATAAACTTCTTGAAATCAAAGGCATCGGACTGAAATCGGCAGTAGGCTTTGTGGCAGAGGTTGGAGACATTGCGCGTTTCGATGATCCGAAGCAGCTGCAAAAGCTTGCCGGGTATGCAATCGTCAACAATGAGTCAGGAAAGCACAAGGGCGAAAGTCATATCAGCTATCGAGGGAGAAAACGCCTGAGATATGTGCTGTATGAAGCCGCTGTCAGCGTGATAGCCCACAGCTCTGAATTCAAATCAATTCACCAGTATTACACGACAAGACCGAAGAATCCGTTGAAGAAGATGCAATCACTGATTGCTGTTGCATGCAAGCTGATAAGGGTATTCTATAAAATCCTAAAAACAGGAGTGACATATGATCCATCAAAACTTCTGGGGGATATCCGTAGACCGTTGGCAGTTTGAGATAGTCAAAAAAGGAAAAGAAGCACCTGCTTGTGATCAGAATCGGATAGCTGAGTTGAATTCAGAGATCGGATTCCGGTCACAAGCAGACGACCGGCTCCCATTAGGGAGTGACAGACAGTGAAAGTCTACCAGGTAACGTCCACCGAAAGGTGCTGGCAGATGGAAGCTATAGTCAGCAAACAATTTAAGAATGAGCCAGTAGTCGGCAGGAATATTTTCCATAGGGCATGACCCTGAGAAGGAGCTAAGCTGACACCTTGGTTATGGGCAGGCGGAACGAAGGAAGTGAGGACTCAACGAAACTCCGTTGATGATCCTGGTAGACACGGGAGGTGCGTTGCCATAGAGGAAAGGGAACACAATGGCCATGCGGGACAAAATGAACGACGTTCTGCTTTGTGTACTCAAAAAGCCTCTATTCTTGTACCAGATGCGAAAAGATGCTCATGCTGATGGCTCGTTTGGATGAGGTAAGTATTGAAAAACCCTTGATTTTACAAGGGAAAACACTTGACATAATAGGGAGGTTGCATCATATGAAAAGTATGGAAAAAGATCTGACGCAGGGAAGTGTCTGGAGGGGTGTGGTATTTTTTTCTCTTCCGTACTTTCTTTCCTACTTCCTGCAGACTCTGTATGGAATGGCAGATCTTTTTATCATCGGACAGTTCGATGGCGTGGCTTCCACCACGGCGGTTTCCATCGGTTCTCAGGTGATGCACATGCTGACGGTTATGCTGGTGGGCCTGGCCATGGGGACAACCGTCTGCATCGGTCAGGCCGTCGGCGGTAAGCGAGAGCGGGAGGCCGGGCAGGCCATCGGCAATACCACAATCCTGTTCACCGGCATTGCGCTTGTACTGACCGTTTTGCTCTTTTTTCTGGTGGGCCCCATCGTGTCCGTCATGGCCACACCGACGGAGGCAGTGGCGGGAACCCGGCAGTACCTTCGGATCTGCTTCCTGGGCATCCCCTTCATTACCGCATACAATGTACTGAGCTCCATCTTCCGGGGCAAGGGCGACAGCAAGAGCCCCATGTACTTCATCGCCATTGCCTGTGCCTGTAATATCGCCCTGGACTACCTCTTCATGGGTGCCATGCACTTGGGACCGGCCGGTGCGGCACTGGGCACCACCATGGCCCAGGCCGTCAGTGTAGCAGCAGCCCTCACCGTCATTCTGAAGAAGAAAATGCTGGCGGTGCGGAAGGAGGACTTCCGTCCCCTATCGTCAATGCTGCACCAGCTTCTGAAAATCGGTATTCCGGTGGCGCTGCAGGATGGCTTCATTCAGGTGTCCTTCGTGCTGATCACGATCTTTGCGAATCAGAGAGGTCTGACGGATGCCGCAGCGGTGGGCATCGTGGAGAAGATCATGAGCTTCGTCTTCCTGATTCCTTCTTCCATGCTGTCCACGGTGTCGGCGCTGGGTGCCCAGAACATCGGCGCCGGAAAACCGGAGAGAGCGGTTTCGGTGTTGCGCTGTGCCATCATCATGGCGGTGGGGCTGAGTCTCTGCTTTGCGGTGAGCTTTCAGCTGGCGGCGGAAAATGTCGTCGGGCTTTTCACCACGGATGCTGCGGTACAGATTGCGGGGGGCCAGTACCTGCGCAGCTACATCTGGGACGGTGTTTTCGGCGGTATCCAGTTCAGCTTCAGCGGCTACTTCTGTGCTCTGGGACGGTCGGAGCTTTCCTTCCTGCATAACCTACTGTCCATCCTGATGGTGCGTCTGCCCGGTGCATACTTTGCCTCGAAGGTGGTGGGCACGTTGTTCCCCATGGGCTTCGCTTCGGCCTGCGGTTCACTGTTGTCTGACTTCATCTGCCTCATCGCCTTTTTCTGGCTGAAGCGGCAGGGCGGCGCCGGAAAAAAGCAGGGAGCGGCATAGAGGAAGTCTTTGCTGTCGCGAAGTCTTTTTAAGGCATCATGTGGGTAGATCGCATGATAATTGATAAAGGAGATCGAAAATGGAGAATAGAAAATGGACGGCGGATGAGGTGCTCGCAAAGCTTAAGGCGGGCAATGATCGCTACATGACGGCAGAGCAGAACCCCGGCGACATTTCCCCGGCTGTGCGGCTGAAAACGGCGGTGAAGGGACAGAAGCCCTGTGCTATTGTGATCACCTGCTCTGACTCCAGGGTAATTCCGGAGAGCATTTTTTCTGCCGGAATCGGAGAGCTTTTTGTGATCCGCCTCGCGGGGAATGTCATCGATAAGCATCAGCTGGGCTCCATCGAATATGCCGAGCACCACCTGCATTGCCCTCTGCTGGTGATCATGGGACATACCCAGTGTGGAGCAGTCGGAGCAGTGATGGCACACAACCGCGAGGACGAGGGCTTCATCCGTTACGTTTTGGACGACATTGCGGAGGCCATCGGTGAGGAGAAGGATCCCCATGTTGCCTGTGTGAAAAACGTACAGCACAGCATTCGCCGGGTGGAGGAGAGCTTTGAAATCCAGCAGGACGAGGAAAAGCTGGGACTCAAGGTCGTCGGTGCGGTATATGACATCGAAACCGGAAAGGTGGAATTCCTGTAATGGCAGAATTTATCAGGGGTGAGCAGCTTCAGAGCGAGCTTCTTTCTTTGTATACGGCATACAACGAGAACCAGCTGCAGCATATCTATGAACCGGCGCCGGGTGTGTTTATTGCGGAGAGCCCCAATGTGATTCAGCGGGCCCTGCAGGCGGGCTATGTGCCCCTGTCTTTTCTGGTGGAGGAGAGCGAGCTTCCAAAGGCGGAAGCACTGTTGGAGAAGGCCGGAGATGTTCCGGCCTTTGTGCTTTCTGCGGCAGAGTTTCGGCAGCTGACGGGCTTCCCCATGACCCGGGGCCTGCTCTGTGCCCTGCGGCGTCGTCCCCTTCCTTCCGTGGAAGCGGTATTGAAGGATGCCTGCCGGATTGTCGTTTTGGAAAATGTCGTCAACCCCACCAATGTGGGCGCCATCTTTCGTTCGGCGGCAGCCCTCGGGATGGATGCGGTGCTGCTCAGCAGCGGCTGCAGTGACCCCCTGTACCGGCGGGCGGCCAGGGTCAGTATGGGAACGGTTTTCCAGATTCCCTGGACCTGCTTTCCGAAGAAAAAGGGAGCGCAGAACGGTGCAGACATAGAAATGCTGCGCGAACTGGGATTCCGGGCGGCTGCCCTGGCACTGCGGGACGACAGCATTGGCATAGAAGACCCGCGGCTGCGGGAAACGGAGAAGCTGGCCCTGATCCTCGGGACGGAGGGCGAGGGCTTGCTGCCGGAAACCATAGCGGCCTGTGAGTATACTGTGAAGATTCCCATGGCGCATGGGGTAGATTCCCTGAACGTGGCGGCGGCCAGTGCGGTGGCCTGCTTTGCCATCGGGAAGCGATAGAGAGGAGTATAGGAAATGAGAGTGAGAGGAAAACTGGCAAAGGGAATGTTGACGGGGCTTTTGTGTGCCCTGCTGTCCACGGAGGCAATGGCGGGCTGGACATACCAGCGGACAGGGCCGGGCGAGGCGGTCTGGACCAGCGACAGCGGTGAAAAGGTGACGGTTGTGGCAGGGCAGGCAGCCCCGGACGGTACCGCGGCACCCGCCGGAGAGCAGCAGGTGACAAATGCTGTGGAGACCGCTGCGCAGCCCACAGACGGCGGCAGCCAGACGACCGAAGGAACGGCAGCGGCTTCGAGCGAGAATCAGGGCGCTGCCCAGGAAACGACAGCAGCAAGTGAGAGCGCGGAAAACAGCAACCTGGTCATGAGCAATGGCCGGCAGCTGGATCTCACGAAGCCCATGGTGGCGCTGACCTATGATGATGGACCGGACAGTGCCAAGGGCAACCGGATCATGGACATTCTGGAGCAGTACAACGGCAGAGCCACCTTCTTCCTGGTGGGCAACCGGGTGGCGAAGAATGCGGCCGAGGTACAGCGGATGGTGAAGGACGGCATGGAGGTGGCCAACCACTCCTATGACCACAGCTATTACAACAAGCTGGGGGCGGAAGCCATCCGGGCGGAGATTTCGAAGTGTAATGAAGCCATTGCGGCAGTGAGCGGCGTGACGCCGACTCTGTGTCGTCTGCCGGGCGGAAACATCACCAGCACGGTGCGGGCCAATGTGAGCATGCCCATGATCTACTGGTCTATCGATACACTGGATTGGAAGACCAAGAGCGCCCAGAAGACAGCAGAGGCTGTGGTGGGCAAGGTGAAGGACGGCGACATTGTCCTGATGCACGAGATCTGGGCGTCCACGGTTGAGGCCCAGGAGACCATCATTCCCGCGCTGGTGCAGCAGGGCTTCCAGCTGGTGACGGTGTCCGAGCTTGTGCAATACCGGGGCTATCAGCTGACCACGGGACAGCAGTACAGTTCCTTCCCGAAGAAGTAAATAACGACTGGAGAAAGAAGATTTATGATTGAAATGATTACAGCCGTCAACCAGGCGGTCAACAGTTTTATCTGGGGCGTCCCGGCGATGGTATGCATCATTGGCGTGGGCCTGTGGCTCAGTATCCGCACAGGCTTTTTGCAGATCCGGCGCTTTCCCTATGTGATGAAAACCACCATCGGGCGGATGTTCCGGAAGAAGGAGTCCACGGACGGCTCCATGACGCCCTTTGAGGCGGTATGTACGGCTTTGGCCGGTACGGTGGGGACCGGCAACATTGCCGGCGTGGCGGGAGCCATCGCCATCGGCGGACCGGGCGCTGTGTTTTGGATGTGGTGTTCGGCCCTTCTCGGTATGTGTACCAAGTTTGCGGAGGTGACACTGGCCATTCTCTATCGGGAAAAGAACGAGGCGGGAGAATGGGTCGGCGGTCCCATGTACTACATCAAAAACGGTCTCGGCAAAAACTGGCAGTTCCTGGCGGTGCTTTACGCTCTCTTCGGCGCACTGACGGTGTTCGGCACCGGCAATGCCACCCAGGTCAACACCATTGTGACGGCCATTGATACGGCGGCGCTGGAGTACGGTCTCATGGGAGATGCGCAGCTTTCCTCTGTGAATCTCGTCATCGGTATTCTTTGTGCAATGCTGGTGGCGCTGGTGCTGCTGGGCGGTATCAAGCGTATCGGCAGTGTGACCGCGAAGCTGGTGCCCTTTATGGCGCTTTTTTATGTGATCCTCGCTTTCGGTGTGATTCTGATGAATCTGCCCCGGCTGCCGCAGGTGGTGGTGTCCATCTTTGCCGGAGCCTTTGATCCCCAGGCCTTCACCGGCGGTATGATCGGCAGCATTTTCATCAGTATGCAGAAGGGCGTATCCCGGGGCATCTTCTCCAATGAAGCAGGTCTCGGTACCGGCTCCATTGCCCATGCCTGTGCGGAGACGAAGAAACCGGTGAAGCAGGGACTTTCCGGTATCTTCGAGGTGTTTGCGGATACCATCGTGATCTGCACGCTGACCGCCATGGTGATTCTCTGCAGCGGTACCACAGTGGGCTACGGACAGGCCGCCGGTGCCGAGCTGACCATTTCCGGCTTTACGGTGACCTATGGCAGCTGGGCAACCATTTTCACTGCCATTTCTCTGTGCTGCTTCGCCTTTTCCACCATCATCGGCTGGGGACTCTACGGTTCCCGCTGCGTGGAATTTCTCTTCCACAGCAAGGTGGTGAAGCCCTTCTTTGTGGCCTATTCCTTTGTCTGTATTCTGGGCGCTACGGTGGATCTGGGACTGCTCTGGGACATCGCGGATACCTTTAACGGTCTGATGAGCATTCCGAATCTCATCGCCCTTTTGCTTCTTTCCGGTACGGTGGCGAAGCTCACGAAGGAATATTTTGCCGGGGAAGGTAAAAATCAATAATAATTATCACTTTTAGTATTGAACTTTCCTCTAAATAGGACTATACTGTGATACATAGACAGGTACTGCCGTGTTTTGTGACAGAAAATCAGGAGGATGCTGAAATGGATAAGAAGATTACAGATGGCATTTTTTATATCGGTGTGAATGACAAAGACATTGACCTCTTTGAGAGTCAGTATGTGGTGCCCAATGGTGTTTCCTACAATTCCTATGTGATCCTGGACGAGAAGATTGCCATCATGGATACGGCGGATGCCCGGGTAACAGAGCAGTGGTTTACAAACCTTCGCGAAGTACTGGGTGACCGGAAGCCGGATTATCTGGTGGTTTCCCACATGGAGCCGGATCATGCGTCCAACATCCAGCGGGTGGCAGAGGCCTATCCCGAGATGACCATTGTGGGCAATGCCAAGACCTTCCCCATGATGGCCCAGTTCTTCGATCTGGATCTCACCGACCGGAAGCTGGTGGTGGCAGAGGGAGACAGCCTTTCCCTCGGAAAGCATGAGCTGCACTTCGTTATGGCACCGATGGTGCACTGGCCTGAGGTAATGATGGAGTATGAGTCCACCGACAAGGTGCTGTTCTCTGCGGACGGCTTCGGTAAGTTCGGTACATTGGATACCGATGAGGACTGGGCCTGCGAGGCGAGACGCTACTACTTTAATATCGTCGGCAAGTACGGCGCACAGGTACAGGCTGTGCTGAAGAAGGCAGCCGGACTGGACATTCAGACCATCTGTCCGCTTCACGGACCGATTCTCAAAGAAAACCTGGGCTACTACATCGATAAGTACAAGGTTTGGAGCAGCTACGAGCCGGAGGATCCGGGCATTCTTGTGGCCTGTGCATCCATTCACGGCAACACCAAGGCGGCAGCGGAGGAACTCGCGGAGAAGCTGCGGGCGACCGGTGTGAAGACGGCATTCACGGATCTCTGCCGGGATGATATGGCAGAGGCGGTGGAGGATGCCTTCCGCTATGATCGTCTCGTGCTCTGCGCCTGCACCTATGACGGCGGTATTTTCCCGCCGATGGAGGATTTCCTGCATCATCTGAAGTCCAAGGGGTATCAGAAGCGTAAGGTGGCCTTCATGGAGAATGGCAGCTGGGCGCCGATGGCGGCAAAGCAGATGAAGGCCATTGTGGAGACCTTCAAGAACATCGAGCTGGTGGAGCCGGTTGTGACGATCCGGTCTACTCTGAACGATGCTTCCCGGGCACAGCTGGATGCTTTGGCTGCGGAGCTGACAAAGTAAGAAAAACAAAACATAGCATAGAGAAGAGGAGTCCGCGTGGGCTCCTTTTTCATTGCCCGCACGTTAGCACAGAGCCGTTTATGGGAATAGCGATGCTTACTTTCATCGCCTGGGCGCCCCGATAGCCAAGCTATCGCTGCGCC
The DNA here is from genome assembly GCA_963659875.1 of Parolsenella sp. Classification (GTDB taxonomy): domain Bacteria; phylum Bacillota; class Clostridia; order Lachnospirales; family Lachnospiraceae; genus Oribacterium. The sequence goes on along the minus strand of CAVKVA010000026.1, from coordinate 800 downwards.
TAGGCGAGAAGACACCAAAACTTCACAAAACTGTTAGCACTCGCCGCTTGACAGTGCTGACAATCGTGCTATAATACACAGTGTAAAGAAAAAAAGGCTTCGGATCCAGAGATCCGAAAGACATAAAGCGGCGGATCAGCCGCCGCGGAAGACTATAAGGAGGAATGAATTATGTTGTATATGCCGAGTATTTTCAATGATGGACTGATGGAAGATTTCTTTAATGACTGCTATGCAGCAAATCAGAGAAGCAAGAACCAGAGCGGTCTGATGAGAACCGATATTGTGGAAACCTCCGACAGCTATGAGTTGGATGTGGAGCTTCCGGGCTACAGCAAGGAGAACCTGCAGCTGGAGCTGAAGGAAGGCTATCTCAACATCACCGCTGCCCAGACCCAGAACAATGACGAGAAGGACAAGAACGGCAGAGTGATCCGCCGGGAGCGTTATACCGGTACAGTGAGCCGAAGCTTCTATGTGGGTGACACCCTGAAGGAAGAGGACATCAAGGCCACCTTCAACGACGGCGTCCTGAAGCTGCAGGTGCCGAAGAAGGATATGCAGCCGAAGCAGCCTGAGCATAAGTACATCACGATTCAGTAATGCTTATCGTGCCCGGGGTCAGCGATTGCTTGGCTATCGGGGTCCCCGGGCATGATGTGCCCGCGTGATGATGCGCCCGGGAACGATGTCTTCATAGCGAACGTGAAAGAAGTCTCTGCGTTAGCAGAGACTTCTTTGTTTACTTTATAGGAAAGTGCATTTACATCTGTAAAATACATAACATATGTTCACTTGAT
>CAVKVA010000025.1:0-11678 GCA_963659875.1 Parolsenella sp. | reverse complement strand
TTGAGGGGTTAGGGGAGTTTGAAGATGCCCTTGCTTTTCAAAGGGCATTTTCTTGAGTATAATGCCCGGGGTTGGCAGAGCCTTTCTTTTTTACCCTTCCAGCCCCTTCACCACGATCCGGCCGATTCTCTGATAAAAGGCCTTCTTTCTGCGGCGCCGCTTCCGTTCCACGCCGGTTTCATAGAAAAAGTAGGAGCCCATCAAAAGCAGAGCATAACCCGCTACGCGCACCTCTGTCCATCTGGAGAGAGAGGCCAGCACGCCAAGTCCGATCATCACCATGGTCAGAAACTCAAATGTTCTCAGCGTAATTCTCATAATCGTCACCCGTTTCCTTTCGATGACGATACTATAGCATGATACGAACGTTTTGTAAACAGCTGTTTCTGAAATAACTGTTTTGCGAATATAGTTTTTCCGAATGCTTATTCTTGACACATATCAATTTCCTATACTGCCCTCGGACTGTCGTCGTCGGAGGTCCTTCATAACGAAGAGATAAGCCACACCGGTGAAGATGCCGGCGGAAAGCCAGGCCGCGGGATCACAGAACACCGCGAGGGCATAGCTCATGACATGCATGGAGATCATGGCGGCCCCGAGCCGGGCCAGGAGCTCCACCACGCCGCCCATCATGGGCAGAAAGCCGTAGCCGCAGCCCTGCATGGCATTCCGGAAAATGAAAATATAGCTGAGCGGAACGTAGAACAGTACGCAGATCCGCATATACGTGGTGGCCCAGGGCAGAAGCTCCGTCAGGCTGGTTTCGCCGGAGAAGAAGAGGGGCAGCAGGGGCCGCAGCAGCAGAACCCCGGCAATGGCCGCGAGAATTGCGTAAATCGTGCTGATGAGTACTGCCGCACGCACGCCCTTCCGGATTCGGGGCAGATCTCCCTTACCGTAATTCTGGCCACAGTAGGTGGACAGTGCCTGGCCCATGGCCGGCATTTCCTGCACGAGCACATTGTGGATTTTGCAGGCCGCTGTATAGGCCGCCACCGCCGTGGCGCCGAAGAGGTTGACAGCGGACTGCATGATCATGGTGCCGGAGGAGGTGATGGCGAACTGCAGGGACATGGGGATGCCCACCGCCAGCTGATGCCGGGTGGCGGACCGGGAAAAACGCCATTCTCCCGTCTGCGGCCAGAGCAGCGGCACCCGGAGACGGATATACAGGAGACAGAGGAAGGCGGAGATGGCCTGGGAGGTTGCCGTGGCGATGGCCGCGCCTGCCACGCCCATGTGGAAGTTCACGATGAGCAGCAGGTCCAGTATCACATTCAGCACCGCACTGAAGACCAGGAAAACCAGGGGCATCTGGCTGTTTCCCACGGCCCGCAGGTAGGAGGAGAACAGGTTATAGAAGACTGTGGCGCTGGTGCCCCAGCTCACCAGCACGATATAGGTATAGGCGTCCTGGTAGATGTTTTCCGGCGTATTCATGAGTCGCAGCAGCGGCCCCATGCCCAGCACGAAGCAGAGGGTCAGAATCACCGCCACTGCTACCGACAGGATAATGCCGTTGGCCACAGAACCTCGGACCCGCCGGAATTCCTTGGCGCCGAAGCATTGTGCCGTCAGTACCGTGAATCCTGTGGTGAGTCCCTGGGAAAGCCCGGTGATGAGAAAGAGAATGGTGCCGGTGGAGCCGACTGCCGCCAGCGCAGAGGCGCCCACGTAGCGCCCCACAATGATGGTATCCGCCATGTTGTAGAGCTGCTGGAACACATTGCCGACGAAGAGCGGCAGCATAAACTTTAATATAATAGGAAGGGGATTGCCCTTCGTCATGTCCACCTGCATGAAAAACCTCCATAAAAATGACCGTCCTGCAAAGCAGGGCGGTCAACATTTCACGTACTGTTCGGAATTACTCAGCGGTGATGGCGCCTGTCGGGCAAGCCTCCTCGCAAGCACCGCAGTCGATGCAGGTATCAGCATCTACAACGTACTTGGAATCACCAGCAGAAATTGCCTCAACCGGGCAAACAGAAGCGCAGGATCCGCAGCTTACGCACTCGTCATTAATTGCATGTGCCATAATAGCCTCCTTATCAGAATAAATAGATTTAAGTGTAGACTGTTCTCCTAACAGTCATGGTCATTTTAATATATTTTCGGTGGACTGGCAAGCTGAAGTGTTGCCTAATCTTTGTTTGTATTTGAAAAAGAACCGAAAATGTGCACAGAAAACTTGTATTGCCTGCGGAAAAATAAAGCAATTTTTCTAAATGCAAGCACACTTTTTGACATGTACGTCAAAAGCAAAAAGCAATAGAATAGAGCTATCAAAAAGGAGGGAAAAAATGCAACATACCTTGGAATTTCAACATATTTCTAAAGTTTTCCCCGGCGTGAGAGCATTGGATGACATCTCCTTCAAGGCCTACGGCGGCGAGGTGCTGGCCTTTCTGGGAGAGAACGGCGCCGGAAAATCCACACTTCTGAAAACCCTGAACGGTGACTACCAGCCCACAGAAGGCAAGTATCTTCTGGATGGCGAGGAGAAACATTTCAAAACACCCCATGAGGCACTGGAGGCCGGTATCAGCGTGATCTACCAGGAACGGCAGATCCTTCTGGAACTCAGTGTGGCAGAAAACATTTTCCTGGGAAGGATGCCCAGCGGCAGATTCGGCATCATTGATAAGGGAAAGGCGAACGAGATGGCGTCGAAGGTCATCGAAGAGTTCGGGCTTCCCATCAAGCCCACTACCAAGGTGAAGGACCTGAGCATTGCCTACCAGCAGATGGTGGAGATCATGAAGGCCTGCAGCCGGGAAAACCTGCGGGTCATCTGCTTTGATGAGCCCACAGCCTCCCTCAGTGACGAGGAGATCGAGCTTCTGTTCAAGGTAATCGAACGTCTGAAAAAGCAGGGACTCATCGTGATCTACGTTTCCCACAGAATGAGTGAGCTGGAGCGGATCACGGACAAGGTGGCCATCTTCAAGGACGGAAAGTATGTGGACACCGTGGGCACGAAAGAGGTGTCCCAGCAGGAAATGATCAAAATGATGGTGGGCCGGGACCTGGGAGACATCTACAAGAATCTGGACCGGAACAAGAGCATCGGCGACGTGCTGCTGGATGTGCGTGAGGTTTCCTCGGATCATGTGAAGCCGGTATCCTTCCAGCTGCACAAGGGTGAGGTACTGGGCTTCTCCGGGCTCGTGGGTGCAGGGCGCACGGAACTCATGCGGGCCATCATTGGCGCAGATCCCATGCGGGGAGGCGAGGTATACCTGGAGGGGAAGAAGATCGTGAACCACTCCCCCAAGGAGGCCATGGACCACGGCATCTTCATGGTGCCGGAGGACAGAAAGCTGCAGGGCATCATCTCCAATCTCAGCGTAGCGGGCAACATCAACATTTCCCTGATGGATCGGAACGCCAACCGTTTCGGTATCATCGACAGCCGGAAGGAGAAGGCGGAGGCGGAAAAGGGCATCCGCAGCTTCAACATTAAAACACCGGACATGAACAAGAAGATCGTGGAGCTGTCCGGCGGTAACCAGCAGAAGTGCATTGTGGCCCGGGGCATCGCGACAAATCCGAAGGTACTGATACTGGACGAGCCCACCAAGGGCATCGACATTGGCGCGAAATCCGAGTTCTACGAGATGATCTGCCGCTTTGCCAAGGAAGGCATGGGCGTCATCCTGATCTCCTCGGAGCTGCCAGAGGTCATCGGCCTTTCCGATCGGATCATCGTTATGCGCTCTCTGCAGATTTCCGGCGAGCTGAGCCGTGAAGAGGCATCGGAGACGAAGCTGCTGAGTTTGGGAATGATTGGAGAATAACATGAATACAAAAGAAAAAAAGGAAAAACCGGCCTGGCTGCAGGCCATCGGCGGTGACAAGCTGGTGCTGATCCTGGCCATTGTTCTGGTCTTCGTGCTGTTTACGGCACTGAACAAAAACTTCCTGTCCACCACGAATCTGGTGAACATTCTGGTGGCCGCCTCCCTGGTGGGCATGGTGGCTGTGGGACATACCTATCTCATCATTGCAAAGCAGAACGACCTGTCCCCCGGTTCCCTCGCGGCGCTGTCCGGCGTGGTGGTGGCTCTGCTTTTGCAGAAGGGGCTGCCCATTCCGGTGGCGATTCTGATCACCTTATTGGTGGGCGCACTGGTGGGCCTCTTCAATGCCTGGATGGTCAATGCCATCAATATCGAAGCTTTCATTGCCACACTGGTGACCCAGATGATCGTGAGAGGGCTTGCTTACATTCTCTGCGGCGGCAAGCCGGTGGCCATCAGCAATCAGGCCTTCAACAACATCGGAAAGCTCAGAATTCTGAACATTCCGTTCTCGGTATGGCTCATGGTGCTCTGCCTTCTGGTATTCGGCTTCATCCTGTCGAAGACCAAGTTCGGCCGCAGCGTCTATGCCATCGGCGGCAGCACAGAGGCAGCCAGACTGGCGGGCTTGAATCCGCAGCGCATCATTCAGATCTGCTTTATCATCATCGGCATGCTGACCGCCATGGGCGGCGTGGTTTTCGCTTCCCGTATGAATGCGGGACAGCCAGCAGCCAATGTCAACCTGGAGTTTGACGCCATCACCGCCGTGGTATTGGGCGGCACCTCCTTCACCGGCGGTGTGGGCGACATGTTCGGCACCGTACTGGGCATCATCCTGATCCAGTCCTTCAATACCGGACTGACCATGGTGAACGTGTCCTCCTTCTGGCAGTACGTGGCGAGAGGCGCTCTGCTGCTCTTCGCACTGACCTCTGACTTCCTGAGAAAGAAGAAGCGTGAGAAGGAGCTTCTGCAGGCGAGCATGCAGCACGCCTGAGGCGGACGAATATAAATCCGCAGTATCCATTTAATTTAGAACCTGAAAACATTTTTATAAAAGGAGAGTATCTATGAAAAAACAGCTTATTTCCGCAACCATGGCAGTCGCAATGACAGCCGCTGCACTGACTGGCTGCAGCTACGGTGATTCCAGTAGCACGGCCACCACGGCCGCAGCCAAGACAGAGAGTACAGCAGCAGAAGCGGAGGCTTCGGGCGAGACCGAAGCGGCGGCAGAGAGCACCGGTTCCGGCGATCTCAGCGGCAAGACCATTTACGGTATCTATAAGGCCGGTGATCAGACCTGGTTCATCAACGAGGGCGAGGCTGCAAAGGCGGCTGTAGAGGCGGCAGGCGGCAGCTTCACCTATGTAGATGCCAAGATGAGCCCGGAGGAGTGTCTGAAGGCCGTGGACAATGCTATCGCAAACCAGGCAGCCGGCATCGCCATCTGCGTACCGGATCAGACCATGTCCCAGTCCATTGTTGACAAGTGTACCGAAGCCGGCATTCCGGTGGTGGCAGCCGATGATGCCCTGGAGGTAAATGGCGAGAAGATTGCACCCTGGGTAGGTATCGACGGCTATGTGATCGGTGAGGCCAACGGTGAGTGGCTGGCCAACTATGCCATTGACAACAACCTGGTTTCAGACGAGGAGACGGGTCTTCTGATCATGACCATGGATACGGTTTCCAGCTGTGTGCCCAGAACCGAGGGCGAGCTGGACAAGTGGAATGAGCTGGTACCGGAGTTTGATCAGTCGAAGATTTTCAAAGCAGACAATGACGGCACCACCGACAAGGGAAATACCGCGGCAACAGCAGTCATCACCGCACATCCGGAAATCAAGAAGTGGCTGGTGATGGGTGCCAACGAGGAATGCTGTATCGGTGCTGTCAGAGCACTGGAGAGTGCCGGTCTGGACAAGGATTCCTGCGTCATCGGTCTCGGCGGCTACATGGCGAAGGATGAATGGAACAATAAGGGCGCAGACGGTACCTGCATGAAGGCTTCCTGCTACTTCTCAGAGACCCAGGTAGGCGCCGGTTCCATCGAAGTGCTGATGGATGCCATTTCCGGCAAGGAGCCCAAGATGGAGACAGCTGTTCCGGCAACCGTTGTGACACCGGACAACTATAAGGAAGTTATGGGAGCTTATGCAGAGTAACTACTAAGTTATCGCCGGCCGGGCGCCCCGCCAGTCCTTTGCCGGGCTTAGCGACAGCTTGGCTGGCGGGTGCCCGGCGGTTATGAGCCCGGCAAATAAAAAAGGCCTTGCATATTGCAAGGCCTTCTTTTTTTGCGCGTACAACTTGATTTTCTCAGTTTTTCCGGCTGTTGAGCCGGTAGTTGCTGGGGGTGTCCCCGGCATATTTTTTGAATGCGGTGCAGAAGGAGCTTTCGTCCCGGAAGCCGGTCTGGTAGGCGATCTCCTTCACGGAAAGAGAACTGGTGGTCAGGTGATACTTCGCCGAGGCAATGCGGGTCTGGATGATGTACTGGTGCGGCGTGAGCCCGGTTTCCTTGGCGAAGAGCCGGGAAAAATAGTAGGGACTCAGGGCAGCGACCTCCGCCAGCTGCTCCAGCTGTATGGGTTCCGCAAAATGGTTTGTGATATAGGTCAGAGCCAGACGGATGCCGTCGTAGCTCTGCTTCTTTTCCGGCAGCTGGGGCGTCAGCAGCAGGGAAAAGGCCAGCATGATCCGGACGGATTCGCCGGATTCGTCAATGGCCAGATGGCGCCGGAAATCCCAGTAAATCTCCCGGATCTGGTAATGGATGGCATCAAACTGCGGAACGCGGATCACCGGGCCGAAGAGCGCGGAGATGTGTTCGTGGTAGGCCCGGGCCAGCACACCGTCAAAGTGCATCCAGAGACAGGAGAAACCACTTTCTGTGCCGTAGGCATGTTCCTGATAGCAGTCCACCAGCACCAGATCTCCCTTTACAGCGGTGTAATCTCTGCCATTCAGTGTCAGATGGCATTGTCCTTCGGTGATGGCCATGATGAGGAAGCTGTCGAACTGCATGCGGTGGATGCAGTAGCCGCCTTCGTAATTGAACTGCCCGATGATGGTGGGGTAGAGAAAGAGCTTCTGGGCGGTGAGAGAAGGGGTATGGAGATAGTAGTGAGAGCCGGCTTTCACCAGCCTTTCGGTGCAGAGCATGGATATCCTTTCATGAGAAAATGACCCGGTAACAGGGCCGAAGACATTAGCCTAAGTATACCAGAAACAGCCCGGATTTTCGAGGGAAAGACAGAGCAAAATTTCCAAATACAATAGCAATCGACACGAATGTAAAAAGCCCATGTGTGGGCTAAAATTCCGGTATACAGAAAATATACAACAGCAAGTTTTGGGAATAGGAGGTCAGGGATGGAAAGTGTGAAAATCTGGGAAGAGGCGGTGCTGATTCCGACCTATGAAATCGGGGAGGCGGATCAGAATCCTATGTTTCTGGAGAAGCGGGTTTATCAGGGCAGTTCGGGAAAGATTTATCCCTATCCCACCACGCAGGTGATCAGCCGGGAGAAGCATGACCGGTACTGGCAGGCGGTGTATCTGGAGAATCAGTATATCAAGGTGATGATTCTGCCGGAGCTGGGCGGAAGAATCCAGCGGGCCTATGACAAGACCAACGACTATGACTTTGTCTACTACAATCATGTGATCAAACCGGCACTGGTGGGCTTGCTCGGGCCCTGGATTTCCGGCGGTATCGAGTTCAACTGGCCGCAGCACCATCGGCCGACCACCTATATGCCGGTGGACCATCAGCTCAGAGAGAATGCGGACGGCAGCAAGACGCTGCTGATCAACGATGTGGACCAGATGTACGGCACCAAGGAGATCACGGCCTTCACGCTCTATCCCGACAAGGCCTATATCGAAATCCGGGGACAGCTCTACAACCGGACGCCGCTGCCCCAGACTTTCCTCTGGTGGGCAAATCCGGCGGTGGCGGTGAACGACAACACCCAGTCCATCTTCCCGCCGGACGTGCACAGCGTCTATGATCACGGCAAGCGGGCGGTTTCCCGATTCCCCATCGCCACGGGAGAGTATTACAAGCACGACTACAGCGAGGGCGTAGACATTTCCCGCTACAAGAATATCCCGGTGCCCACTTCCTACATGGCGGAGCGCTCGGACTACGATTTTGTGGGCGGCTATGACTACGGTGTGCAGGCCGGCGTACTCCATGTGGCGGACCATCACGTGTCCACGGGAAAGAAGCAGTGGACCTGGGGCTGCGGCGACTTCGGCAAGGCCTGGGACCGGAATCTGACGGACGCCGACGGACCCTATATCGAGCTGATGACCGGCATGTACTGCGACAATCAGCCGGACTTCACCTGGCTCAAGCCCTATGAGGAGAAGACCTTTACCCAGTACTTCCTGCCCTATAAGCGGGTGGGTCAGGTGAAGAATGCCAGCATCCATGCGGCGCTGAATGTGGAGAAGCGAGGAGACAAGCTCTATGTCTGCGTCTATGCCACGGAGGACTATCCCGCCGCCGAGCTCGTGGTGCGGATCAAGGGAGAGTGCGTCTACCGGGAGGTAATCCACATTTCGCCGGTGGATATTTATGAGAAGACACTGGACCTCGCCATAGAGGATGAATACAGTATGCAGGTTTCGGTGGATAATGTCGGCGGCACGCTGGTTTCCTACCAGCCCGTAGACCCGGGCATCCCGAAGCTGGCGGAGCCGGCGAAGGCCGCCAAGGCACCGGAGGAGCTGATGACCAACGAAGAGCTCTACATTACAGGCCAGCATATCGAGCAGTACCGCCATGCCACCTTCCTGCCGGATCCCTATTACCTCGAGGGACTGAAGCGGGATCCCCAGGACATCCGCATCAACAATGCCTACGGTCTCCTTCTGCTGCGGCGGGGCCGGTTCGCGGCGGGCGAAAAGCATTTCTGCAAGGCACTGGAGCGGCTGACGGCCATGCACCCGAATCCTTATGACAGCGAGCCGTACTATAACCTGGGACTATCCCTTTTCTATCAGGAGAAGTTTGACGATGCCTTTGATGCCTTCTACAAGGCCACCTGGGTCAGCGAACTCCAGGAAATGTCTTTCTATTATCTGGCTGCCATCGCTGCCCGCCGGGGAGTGTTCGAGGAGGCGCTGGCGCTCTGCGAAAAGGGCCTCGTGAAGAACATCCACAACGTGAAGGCCCGGGCGTTGAAGGCCATGCTGCTCTACAAGCTCGGCAGACGCGAGGCGACCGCGCAGTGGATTGCGGAGAACCTCCGCGTCGATGCCTTTGATTACGTGAGTCTGTATACCAGGATAATGCTGGCGACGCAGGAAGCCGGACAAGAAGCGGATATGCGGGCCTTCCGGGAGCTGTCCCGCGGCAGCCACGAGACCTATCTGGCTGCGGCCCGGGATCTGGCGGAGGCAGGCTTCTATCCCGAGGCCATTGCATTGCTCAGAAGCTTTGACGGAGAGAAACCGCTGATTGCCTACTATACAGGGGCATATCTTGAGAAGTGCGGGGAAATGTCGGCGGCGCTTTCGGAATATCAGAGAGCAGAAATTATGTCACCCCGTTATACCTTCCCCAATAAGCTGGAGGACATCGGCGTTCTGCGCGCCGCGATTGCATTGAACCCGGATGGTGCCAAGGCCTATTACTATCTTGGCAACCTCTTCTATGACAAGCGGCAGTTCGAAGAGGCGATGGCACTCTGGAAGCAGTCCGATGCACTGGACGACAGCTTCCCGACACTGGAGCGGAATCTCGCCATCGGTTGCTACAATAAAGAAGGAAATCCGGCATTGGCGCTGGAGAAGCTGGAGCATGCCTTCCAACTGGATGAGAGTGATGCGCAGGTGTTTAAGGAACTGGATCAGCTCTACCGGGCACTGCACCACGACTTTTCGGAGCGGCTGGCCTTCTATGAGAAGCACAAGGCCCTTTTTGCGGACCGGGATGACATTTACACAGATTATGTGACACTGCTGAACCAGTGCGGGCGTTACGGAGAAGCCTATGATGCAATTCATGCCCACAACTTCCAGACCTGGGAGGGCGCGGAAGGCAAGATCACGACGCAGTTCAAGCTGTCGCTCCTGATGCTGGCAAGGCAGAGCATGCAGGACGGCAAATGGATCGAGGCCCGGCAGCAGCTGGAGGAGGCCCTGTCCTATCCGGAGAATCTGGGCGAGGGACGTCTGGAGGGCACCAAGGACAACCATCTTTACTATACGCTGGGACTGGTGCTGGCGCAGCTGGGCGAAGCCGAAAAGGCCCGGCTCTGCTTTGAAAAGGCCACGGAGGGCGCCATGGAGCCTGCCGGCATGATGTACTATTATGACCAGCCGGCGGATATGATCCTCTACCAGGGACTGGCGCTGCAGAAGCTGGGAAGACCCGCGGAGGCCAATGCCCGTTTCTATAAGCTCCTGGATTACGGTGAGCAGCATGTGCGGGATGCATTTAAGATGGACTACTTTGCGGTTTCCATGCCGGACATCACCTCCTTCGATGAAGATATGACGGTGAAAAACCAGGCACATTGCTGGTATCTCATGGGCCTGGGGCGGCTGGGACTCGGTGAAAAGGAGAAGGCAGAAGCTGCATTCCGGAAGGCGCTGGAACTCGAGCCGAACCACCAGAATGCACAGATATATCAGCAATGGGGGATATCCGCGATGGGTGAGTAAAATCAGTTTCAGCGCAAATAAAAAGTCGTGAAATGAGGCGCAGGAATGAAGAAAATACAAATTGAAACCATCACAGAAGAAAGCTTCCGGCCCTTCGGGCGCTTGATCTGTTTCCCGGAAGCGGACCGGGAGAGCAATTTCCGCATCATTGCCGCGGAGCCGGAGAGTCCCTGGCGGCTCGCGGTATTCCGCTACTGGAACCACAGCATCGAGAAGATCGAGTGCCATCCCACCTCGCTGGAGAGCTTCGAACCCCTGCGGGGAGAAACGCTGCTGCTGGTGGCAGGGCATGAGACGCCGGAAGATTTTCACATCTTCCGGCTGGATCAGCCGGTGATTCTGGAGAAGGGCATCTGGCACCAGACCCTGAGCCTGACGGCGTCAGCGGAGGTGAAAATCACAGAGAATCTCGAAGTCCCCACGGACTTTTACGTGTTGCAGGAACCGGTGGGGATGGAAACCAATCAGGAAATATAGAATGCACGCAGATCTTTCAAAAAGGGCAAAAAAGCGGTACAAATTTGCTCAGCTACTTCATCTGCTGTTTTTTCATCATAAACATGGGAAGTGACATTGCGGGCCGTCAAAATCTGATTCCAGGCATCGGCATTCTGAATGATACCGGCAGCAAAGGCCTCTTTTAAAATGGCGCGGGGTGTTGCGATGGAGATGGCCGTTCCCTGATCCTCCAGATAATCTTTAATGGATTTCCAGGCAAGCTCTACCGTAAACTCAAAACGTTGAATCAGGCCATCGCGATACAGTTCATCCTGTGGTGCTTTTCCGTAGATTTCTGCGGCCTGCTCCAGCTGTCCCAGAGCGTTGATATAGTGTTCAATCTTTTGCAGCATAAAGTTCAATACCATCCTTTTTGATGTTTTCTATAAATGCAGGATTCATATCCTCTGTGATGTGAACAATGTCGAATTTTAGCAAGGTCGGCAGCTCCTCACAATCCATCCAGAAGTCTGCGCGATTGGACTTTGGCATTCCGTATACTGCCAGGTCAATATCGCTATTGTTGCGATGATCGCCTCGGGCGCGGGATCCAAACAGGACAAGCCGCTGTGCGCCATATTGATCTGCAAGCTGCGCCAGTTGTTGATACAATGTTGTCATGTCTTTCTCCTTTCCGCGTGATTCTATTGTACCTGACGATGAAGGCAGTATCAAGTAGGATAACGG
>CAVKVA010000024.1:0-17149 GCA_963659875.1 Parolsenella sp. | reverse complement strand
AAATTATTCAAACTCAATCGTTCCAGGTGGTTTGCTGGTGAGATCGTAGAATACGCGGTTCACGCCCTTGACCTCGTTGACGATGCGGTTCATGACGGTCTGCAGCACCTCGAAGGGAATGTTGCTGACCTCAGCGGTCATGAAATCATCGGTCTCCACGGCCCGGAGGGCCACGGCATAATCATAGGTACGGAAGTCTCCCATCACGCCCACAGAACGCATATTGGTGAGTCCGGCAAAGTACTGGCTGATCTTACGGTCAAGCCCTGCCTTGGCCAGCTCCTCGCGGTAAATGGCATCGGCATCCTGCACGATACGCACCTTCTCCGGCGTTACTTCGCCGATGATGCGGACGCCCAGTCCCGGTCCCGGGAAAGGCTGACGGAACACCAGATAGTCCGGCAGACCCAGCTGCAGGCCCACACGACGCACTTCGTCCTTGAACAGGAGACGCAGGGGCTCAATGATCTCCTTGAACTCAATGTTCTTCGGGAGGCCGCCTACATTATGATGGGATTTAATGACGGCACCCTTACCGAGGCCGGACTCCACCACATCCGGATAGATGGTTCCCTGGCACAAGAAATCTACCGCACCGATCTTCTTGGCTTCCCGCTCAAAGACACGGATGAACTGCTCGCCGATGATCTTCCGCTTCTTCTCCGGCTCTTCCACACCGGCCAGCTTCTCAAAGTACTCTTCGCCGGCATTGACGCGAATGAAGTTCAGGTCATACTGTCCCTTCGGTCCAAAGATAGCTTCAACCTCATCGCCCTCGTTCTTACGAAGAAGACCGTGGTCCACGAAGACACAGGTCAGCTGCTTGCCGATGGCTCTTGCCATCAGGGTTGCTGCCACGGAGGAATCCACGCCGCCGGACAGGGCCAGAAGAACGCGTCCGTCACCTACGGTCTCCCGGATGCTGCGGATCTGCTCCTCCACGAAGCTCTCCATCTTCCAGTCGCCTGTACAATGGCAGACATCATAGAGGAAGTTGTGCAGCATTGTCTTACCCTCTGCAGTATGCTGCACCTCCGGATGGAACTGGGTTGCGTAAATGTTTTTGGCCGGATTTTCCATGGCCGCCACCGGACAATTGGGTGTGGATCCCGTCACGCGGAAGCCCTCCGGTGCCTTGGCAATGTAATCGGTATGGGACATCCAGGTTGTGGTGGTTTCTGACACGCCCTTGAAAAGAATTGCATCCGTCTCTACCTTCACATCGGTCTTACCGTACTCGCTGACCGGCGCGGTCTTCACCTCACCGCCAAGCTCATAGGCAATCAGCTGTGCGCCATAGCAGAAGCCAAGGATAGGGATATCCATTTCAAAAACCGCCGGATCAATGTGCTGACTTTCTTCCTTATAGACGGACTGCGGTCCTCCCGTGAAAATGATTCCCTTCGGATTCAGCTCACGAAGCTTATCCAGGCCAATGCTGGATGCATACACTTCGGCGTATACGCCCTCATCACGCACGCGGCGCGCGATAAGCTGGTTGTACTGTCCGCCAAAGTCCAATACTACTACGAGTTCCTTCGCCATTTTCCCTCCAGATATAATGTAGACTTTGTTTTACTCCGGCTATTATAAGTCGAGTGCTATCCCTAAAGCAAGCAAAAAAAGAAGAGACCCGCTAACGCGAATCCCCTAAAGTCAAACCCATTCAATGCGGTTCGTTTAAGACTGCTTGAGTGGACCTGATGGGAGTCGAACCCATGTCCGAAAACGAATTCCCTTTCCTTCTACTATCATAGTACGCTTCGGTGATTCCCCATCAGCATGAGATGCGCACGTCTCCTGCTGACCGGTATCCTCTGATACGCCCACACCCGGGAGGAACCGGAATGCGTCGTTTCTCACATAGTCGAGGCCAGATTCTCAAAGTGTGAGTGCTTTGAGGCTGACCGACAGCTTACGCTGCCAGTGCTACGTTGTTATCGTTAGCGTTTAATTTTAAGTTGGCACTTAACGCGCTCGCCGTACGGATAGCTTCTAAAGCTGCATCGTCCCCGTCGAAACCGGTACAAGCCCTTGTAGAATCGTATGTAGTATAGCTGATTTTCACCGTTCTGTAAATAAAGCAGCACACAAAGTCACAAAAATGTCAGAATTACGACATCTCTGATTTCTGGATGCCACAGCCCTCGTAAACTATACCTCACATGTATATATCGCACATTAGCCGCATGGTTTTTATCAGCATTCTATACATTTTCCGCAGATTTTCTGCATTTCCGTGAATATAACTTTCTTCGAATCACTTGTAATATTGAATGAAATTAGGAGTCATTATGAAGAAAGTTGTACAAACACAAGCGCACAACGATTCCCCGGAAATCAACTGGGAAGCATTCGGCAAGAATGTGCGCAAATACCGTAAGCAAAAAAAGCTCACACAGGAACAGCTGGCCGAACGCTGCCACATGCAGCCCAACTCCATTTCCCGTATCGAAAAAGGAGTCGCTGGAACCAAAATATCCGGCCTGCTGGAGCTGGCGGACGCTCTGGACGTCACACCGAATTCCCTCCTGCAAGGCTATTACAATGTCAAAAACGACCGTTATGCCGAACGTTTTTATGCACTCAAAAGCGGACTGACAGACAGTGTCACAGCTGCCATCGATAGATTCTTCGCTGCAGAAGGCCGACGGCAGGACGTGGACAACTACGAAAAGAACCTTGAGACCACGAGACACATCATTGATCCCGCGGTGGACTACTCTATAAAGCCGGAGCCCACCGCCGATCCGAACCTGCACGAAAAAACAAACCGCCACCGAAAACCGCACGAAAGAGAATAAAATCCTTCCTTATTTCAGGTATTTCTTCAGATACTTTCCGGTATAGGACTTCTCCACCGCGGCAATTTCCTCCGGCGTACCGGATGCCACGACGGTGCCGCCGCGTTCTCCGCCTTCCGGTCCGATGTCAATGATGTAATCCGCGCACTTGATCACGTCCAGATTGTGCTCAATGACCACCACCGTATTGCCGTTGGCGGCCAGCTGATCCAGCATCTGCACGAGACGGTTCACGTCTTCGAAGTGCAGGCCCGTTGTGGGCTCATCCAGGATATAGATCGTCTTGCCCGTGCCCCGACGACTCAGCTCTGCGGCCAGCTTGATGCGCTGGGCCTCGCCGCCGGACAGTTCCGTGCTGGGCTGCCCCAGCCGCACATAGCCGAGTCCCACATCATTCAAGGTCTGAATCTTTCGGGTGATGGAGGGCACATTCTTAAAGAATTCCAGCGCCTCCTCCACCGTCATATTCAAAACATCGTAAATGTTCTTCCCTTTGTACTTCACATCCAGCGTTTCCCGGTTATAGCGCTTGCCGCCGCAGACCTCGCAGGGCACATATACGTCCGGCAGGAAATGCATCTCGATCTTCACAATGCCGTCGCCGGAGCAGGCCTCACAACGACCGCCCTTCACATTAAAGGAAAAACGTCCCTTGCTGTAGCCCTTTGCCTTGGCATCACTGGTGGCCGCAAAAAGATCCCGGATCAGGTCAAAAACGCCGGTATAGGTGGCCGGATTGGAGCGAGGTGTACGGCCGATAGGACTCTGGTCGATGCTGATGACCTTGTCCAGCTGTTCCACGCCCTCGATCTCACGACATCTTCCCGGAATGGTTCTGGCCCGGTTCAGCCGCTTCGCCAGCGTCTTATAAAGAATCTCATTCACTAGAGAGGACTTACCGGAGCCGGAGACACCGGTGACGCAGGTAAATACCCCCAGCGGAAACGCCACATCGATGTTCTTCAGGTTATTTTCCCGGGCATTCCGCACGGTGATCCAGCCCCGCGGCGTGCGTCTCGTCTGCGGCACCGCAATTTTCTTCTTTCCGCTCAGATACTGTCCGGTAATGCTTTCGGGCACGGCCATGATTTCCTCCGCCGTACCCTGGGCCACCACCTGTCCGCCGTTTTCGCCGGCACCGGGGCCGATATCCACGATGAAATCCGCCGCCCGCATGGTGTCCTCATCGTGCTCCACCACGATAACCGAATTTCCCAGATCCCGAAGATGCTTCAATGTCGCAATGAGACGATCATTGTCCCGCTGGTGCAGTCCGATACTGGGCTCGTCCAGAATATAGGCAACGCCCACCAGACCGGAGCCGATCTGGGTGGCCAAGCGAATACGCTGGGCCTCGCCGCCGGACAAGGTACCTGCTGCCCGGGACAGGCTGAGGTAGTCCAGTCCCACATCCAGCATAAAGCGGCTCCGGGCCCGAATCTCCCGGATCACCAGATCGCCGATCTTGTGCTGCGTCTCTGTCAATTCCAGCTTCTCCAGCCAGTCATAGAACTTCTCCATGGAAAGCTCTGTCAGGGCATGAATATCCAGATCGCCCACCGTCACCGCCAGAGAGGACGGCTTCAGTCGCGCCCCATGGCAGGCCGGACAGGGCGTAACCCGCATGAACTGCTCATACTCCGCCTTCATCTTATCGGAAAAACACTCCTTGTAGCGGCGGTTCACATTTTCCACCAGTCCCTCAAAGGCCACATGATGCACATTACCGCGGCCGAACTGGGACTTGTAGTGCACCGTCACCTTTTCGCCATGCGTACCGTTCAAAATGATGTCCCGCGCCTCCGGGCTCAGCTCCCGGAACGGCGTATCCAGGCTGAAATGATAGGCCTTCGAAAGAGAAATCAGCATAGCGTGGGTGAAGCTGCCCTCATCCTTGGAATTCATCCAACCCAGGACAGAAATCGCTCCCTGATTAAGTGACAGGCTCTCATCCGGGATCATCAGCGCCACATCAAATTCCGACTTGGAACCGATGCCGAAGCACTCCGGGCAAGCGCCGAAAGGATTGTTGAAGGAAAAACTGCGGGGTTCGATCTCCTCGATGCTGACGCCGCAGTCCGGGCAGGCAAAGCTGGTGGACAGATTCATGGGCTCACCGCCGATGACATCCACCGTCAGCAGACCGTCTGACAACGCCACCGCCTGCTCAATGGATTCCGCCAGACGCTTGCCGATGCCCTGCCGAATCACCAGACGATCCACCACGATCTCAATGGTGTGCCGCAGATTCTTCTCCAGCTTGATCTCCTCTGCGAGGTCGTACATATTTCCATCGATGCGTACCCGCACATAGCCGGACTTCCGGGCACTGGCCAGCACCTTCTCGTGCATGCCCTTCTTGCCCCGGACGATGGGCGCCAGAAGTTGAATCCGCGTGCTCTCCGGCAGGCACAGCAACTGATCCACCATTTCGTCCACCGTCTGCCGCTTGATCTCCCGTCCGCACTTCGGACAGTGAGGAATGCCGATTCTGGCATACAGAAGCCGGAGATAATCATAAATCTCCGTCACCGTGCCCACTGTGGACCGGGGATTCCGGTTGGTGGACTTCTGGTCAATGGAAATGGCCGGTGACAGGCCTTCGATCAACTCCACCTCCGGTTTCTCCATCTGTCCCAGGAACTGCCGGGCGTAGGAAGACAGCGACTCCATATATCTCCGCTGTCCCTCCGCGTAGATGGTGTCAAAAGCCAGGGAGGACTTGCCGGAGCCGGAAAGACCTGTCAGCACCACCAGCTCGTCTCTGGGGATGTCCAGATTGATATGCTTCAGGTTGTGCTCACTGGCGCCCCGGATCTTGATGTATTTCTTTTCCATTACTGAAAACCTCTTTTACGATATAGAAAAAGCCAGCAAACTTACGTTTGCCAGCTAATAGTATCATGTTCTCGCCGATTCTTCAAGTCTGCTTACAACACCTTCGAGAGAAATGCCTTCAGACGCGGATTGTCCTGATGAGCAAAGAACTCCTCCGGCGCGGCCTCTGTGACAAAGTTGCCGCCCTCCAGGAACATGACGCGGTCTGCCACTTCCCGGGCGAAGCCCATCTCATGGGTAACCACCACCATGGTCATGTCTTCCTCGGCCAGCTGCTTCATAACCTGCAGCACCTCGCCGACCATCTCCGGATCCAGCGCAGAGGTAGGTTCATCGAACAGCATCACATCCGGATGCATGGCCAGGGCCCGGACGATCGCCACTCTCTGCTGCTGTCCGCCGGAAAGCTGCAAGGGGAAGTTCTGTGCCTTCTCTCGCAGTCCCACACGCTCCAGCAGCTCCAAGGCTTCCTTCTCCGCTTCTGCCTTGCTGCGATGCAGCAGCTTCATGGGTGCCAGCGTCAGATTGTCCAGAATGCTCATGTGCGGGAAAAGATTGAATTGCTGGAATACCATACCCATCTTCTGCCGCAGCTTATCCACATCGGATTTCGGATCCGTGATGTCCTTTTCCTCCACGAAAATGTGTCCGTCCGTGGGAGTCTCCAGCAGGTTCAGGCAGCGCAGAAATGTGGATTTTCCGGAACCGGAGGGGCCGATGACACAGACCACCTCGCCCTTCCGGATCTTGGTGGAAATGTTGTTCAGCACCGTAAGCTCTCCGAAGCGCTTCGAAAGCTGCTGCACATCAATGAGTACGTCACCCTTTTCGTATGTCTTATCGCTCATTCTGTCTCATTCTCCTTTCAAAACGCTTCTCCAGTCTGGTAAGTCCCAGCGTCAGCACAAGATAGATAAAGGCCACCATCAAGAGCGATGTCCAGGAATCATAGGTTCTGGAACGGATAATGTCGCCACCCTTGGTGAGATCCTGCACGCCCACGTAACCGGCCACGGAGGTTTCCTTGATCAGCACGATAAACTCGTTGAAGATCGCCGGCAATACGTTCTTCAGCGCCTGGGGCATGATAATGTAGCGCATGGTTTCATTATAATTAAAGCCCAGAGAACGTCCCGCCTCCATCTGCCCGTTGGGAATGGACATGATGCCGGAACGGATGATTTCCGCTACATAAGCCGCAGAGTTCAGACCGAAGGCAATGGAAGCCACGAAGATGCCAGTGAAAAAGCGTGCCGTAAAGATACAGTAGTAGGCAATCATCAGCTGCACCACAGAAGGTGTACCGCGGATTACCGTGAGGTACAGTCGGCAAACCGCATCCGCGAACTTAAGCTTTCCAGTCTTGTCATGCGTTGCCCGGATCACCGCAATGATAAATCCCACGATCACACCGATCAGCAGGGCGAAGGCCGTTATAATCAGCGTATTCTTCGTGCCGTTCGCCAGATACAGCCATCGCTGATCCTTCACCAGATTCATGTACAGTTTCTCTTTGATACCCACGCTGTGTCCTCCATTCCTGCTGCAGCCGTCATTACCCCTTTATCGCAGAAATGGCGCCGCCGAAGCGACGCCACCCTGCCATCACACTGTCTTTTACTTTACTCTGCTGTGATATATTTTGCAACAATTTCATCCAGCTTGCCGGAATCCTTCAGCTCCTTAATGGCTGCGTTGATGCCGTCCAGAAGCTCAGTGTTGCCCTTCTTTACACAGATGGCGTAATTCTCCTCTGCATAAGGGGAATCCAGAAGCTTCAGGCCCTCATTCTGCGCTACAAAAACCTTTGCCGGGTTGTTGTCGATGATCACGGCGTCTACCTTGCCGGTCTGCAGTGCGGTTACGGCATCTGCGCCCTTCGGGAAACGCTGTACATTGTCCTCGCCGAAATCATCTGTGGAATAGATGTCACCGGTGGTTCCCTGCTGAACGCCGATCACCTTGCCCTGAAGGTCATCGATGCTAGCGATGTCGGAATCCTCCTTCAGAATAACAGCCTGTACTGCGCTTGCATAGCTGTCAGAAAAATCCACCTGTGTCATACGATCCTCGGTGATGGTCATGCCGGCTGCACCGAAATCTGCCTTGCCTGCCTGTACTGCCGGGATGATGGAATCGAAGGCAATGTCGGAAACCTCGAAATCCGCACCCATCTGCTCTGCAATGGCCCGGGCGATCTCTACATCGATACCCACGATCTCGTTGCCGTCATGATACTCATAGGGCGGGAACTCTGCGTTGGTGGCCATGATCAGAGTCTTTCCTGCATAAGAGGAATCACTTGCTGCCTTTGTCTCTTCTGCCTCAGCTGCAGCCTCTGTTCCTGCTGCTGTCGTTGCTGCTTCCTCTGCTGCTGCAGTGGTTGCCGCTGCTGTGGTTTCTGCTGTGCCGCTTGAACCGCAGGCGGTCACAGAAAGTGCTGCCAATGCTGCCATAGCAATTGCTGTCATCTTCTTCATAATCTTACTCTCCTCTCCAAAAAGGCTTTGCATACTTATGCAACCTTGATAGAAATTATATACAGCTTTTTCCGCTTGTCAAGAAGCAGCGCTGTCACAACTTGTTGAGGAAATGCCGGATGCGCTGCTGCACCAGCCCCGCCAGAAGTCCGATGACCGCCCCGGCAGCCATACCGGCGGCCAGAAGAACCGGAAAATAATAGAGAAGGACGGACGAGTGCAGGAGGAAAACCGCGGCCAGGAGCTGCCCCACATTGTGCATGACGCCGCCGCAGATGCTCACCATGACAGAGGAAAAGCCGCCCAAACGCCGGAGCAGCAGCATGGTCAGAAGACTCAGAAAAAAGCCGCTGAGGGAATAGCAGAGAGTCATGGCATTGCCGAAGGTGGCCGATACCAGAAGGATACGCAGAAAGCTGATAAGCATGGTGGGCATTACGCCCAAGCTGTAGAGTCCCGTCACGGTCACCAGATTCGGCAGGCCCAGCTTCACACCGGGAATCCCGATGTTCACCGGCAAAATCGCCTCCACATAGCTCAGCACCATGCTCAGCGCCAGCAGCAGGCCGTACAGACTTACACGTTTCGCTGCGTTGTTCATTTTATTCTCCTCCGAAATCAAGAGATGTTTAGCACCACATCGCCACATCGCGAAGCGATGCGGCGATGTGGTGGTCCAGAGGCGCTTCGATTTGTTTCGAGCTTGCCGCTCTCAACAAATACAAAAAGAAGCAGTACCCAGTAAAGGATACTGCTCGCTTCGTCTTTTCTTCGATTCACGCTTGTTGCAGCAGACATGGGCCGATTTCCCGACCCTTGTTCTTTCTATACAATAAGGTACAATCCAACAGAAAAATTAAAGCTTTACTACGTTGGTTGCCTGCGGTCCCTTAGCACCGTCAACGACTTCGAACTCAACGGCCTGACCCTCTTCCAGAGACTTGAAGCCGTCGCCTACGAGTCCTGAATAGTGCACGAATACGTCCTTACCTGTTTCATCAGAGATAAAGCCATATCCCTTCTGGTTGTTAAACCACTTCACTGTACCCTTCATTAGATATACCTCCAAAATCTACTGCCGCATGATTGCCGCAGCAATTCGAATATTAGCATAAAGGTTTTCACGCGTCAACGAAAATGAAAGCATTTTCCTCGAATTCCGTTTATCTGGAACGTTCATACAAAGCCTTCAGCTCGATGCCGGTAAAGAGGTAATGCTTTCCGCAGAAGTCACAGTTGACCTCCTGGGGCTTTCCCTCGTCAATCAAGCTCTTCAGCTCGTCCTTACCGATGGAAATGAGGGCGCGTTCCACCCGTTCCCGGCTGCAGCCGCAGTGATAGCTGACTTCCTGACGGTCATTGATCTCCAGCTGCATATCGCCCAGGATCTCCGTCAGAATGTCTTCCGGGCTCATGCCCTGGTCCAGCATGGCGGTGACGGAATGCACCTCGGAAAGCCTTGTCTCCAGGGCGGAGATCACTTCCTCGGATGCGCCCGGCATCAGCTGGATAATGAAGCCGCCGGCCTGGCGAACAACATTGTCCCGGGAAAGCAGAACGCCCAGTCCCACGGAGGAGGGAATCTGCTCACTGGTGACAAAGTAGTAGGTCAGATCTTCCGCAATTTCTCCGGAAAGGAGCGCGGTCTGGCCCACATAGGGCTCCTTCAGTCCGATGTCCCGGATCACGGAGAGTGTACCCTTGCCTACGGCGCCGCCGACATTTAAATGGCCTGCTGCATTGGGCGGCAGCATCACGTTGGGATTCGCACAGTAGCCCTTCACGTGGCCATGGGCGTCTGCCGTCACCGTCATGCTCCGCAGCGGTCCGTCTCCCTTCACTGTCAGTGTCAGGAGATCCTTCTCTCCCTTCATGTCCACCGCCATCATCAAGGCAGCGCTCATGAGTCTGCCCACCGCAGCGGTACAGATGGGGAATGTGTTGTGAATCCGGCGCTGCTCTTCGCAGACACCGCTGGTGGTGCATGCAAAGGCGCGGATCTGTCCTTCCGCTGCCGTTGCACGAATCACATAATTTTCTGCCATGCTTACGCCTCACCCTGAAGGGCCTTCAGCTCCATCTCCTGGTCCTTCCGCATGCAGCACTTCTTGTACTTCTTGCCGGAACCGCAGGGGCAGGCATCGTTCGGGTAAATCTTCTTGGTCTCACGGCGCAGGGTGCCGGACTTCTTCTGCTCCTTGTAGAGCTCAGCACGACGCTCCTCGGTGAGGATGCTGTCCCACTGGGGAAGGCCGTAAAGCCAGCTTGCCTTCGCAGCCACCATGTTGTAGTAGAGCTTCTCCGGGTCGATCTCGATCTTTACCTGGGTATCCTCTTCCATGGTCTCGATCGGATTCTCATAGCCCTTCAGGGACTCATTGATGCCGTCCAGCACGCCGGTGAAATGGAACACGTCCATGTGGAAGTGCTCAGCCAGCTCCTTCACGCTTCCCTCGAAAACGTGTGCGGGATCTGTCAGAACCTCCTCATAGAAGGTCTTCTCCATTGCGAAATACTCCTGCCAGAGCTGCTCCTGCTCTGCTTTTGAAAGGCCGTTTCCGTAAGCCTTGACTCTCCAAGTTTCCAGTAATGTTGCCATAATATTCTCCTTTATTTATACCATCGTGCCGGGCGAAACCCGTCCAGGGCACAGAACAGCCCTATTATACGCATAGATTTCTATTTTTTCAATTCCCCAGTGCCTACATTTCCTCCATGCTCTGGTACTCATCCGAACGCAGGGGCAGCTGCTTTCGCCGAAGTTCCCGGTTCACGAGCTGTGAGATCAGATTCAGGATCACGGCCCAGAGCGGAACGGCGATGATCATGCCGACAAAGCCGAAGAGACCGCCGAAGAGGAGAATGGAGAACAGTACCCAGAAGCTGGACAGTCCCGTGGAATCACCCAGGATTCTCGGGCCGATGACATTACCATCCAACTGCTGAATCACCAGAATCGCCACCGCAAAGTACAGGCTCTTGATGGGACTGGCCAGAAGGATCAGCACAAAACAGGGCACAGCGCCGATGAAGGGGCCGAAGAAGGGAATCACGTTGGTGACGCCCACGATGACAGACACCAGCATGGTATAGGGCATCTGCATGAAGCTGAGGACAACGAAGGTGAGGATACCGATGATCACGGAATCCACCACCTTGCCGACGATGAATCCGCCAAACATCCGGTTGACAAATTCGCATTCCCGGATCACGGCCCGGGCCCAGTTCACCGGCAGGACGGCAAAAATCAGCTTTCGGATCTGTCCCAGAAGCTTTTCCTTCATATTCAAAAGGTAGGCCATGACGATGAGTCCGATGAGAATGTTTTTGATCCAGACAAAGGCGGACCAGAGGCCCACAGACAGGGAAGCCATGATGTTTTTCACATTCGGGAACAGGGTGTCCTTCAGGAAGCCGCTGATCATGGCCTCCGCCTGGGAATAGATCTGCTCCAGCAGCTGCTGGGCCGCCGGATAATCGGCAAGCTTCACCGCCGTCTCCTCATAGAAGGCCGCCAGGTTGTCCGGCAGCGTATTGGCGAGGTTGGTGATGGACTGGACCATCTCCGGGATGATCATGGAAACAAGCCCTGCCGCAATGAAAATCAGTACCACCACAGAGGTCAGCGTGGCAACGCCTCGGCTCAACATCTGATGAGCGCCCGGTTCTCCCTTTCTGGAGAAGAGCCTCTGCAGGCCCTGGTTGACCTTGTCGTAGATGGGACACATGAGATAGGCGAACACAGCGCCGTAAATGATGGGGGCAAGGATGGACAGGAGCTTGCTCAGCGCAGCGGCCACCCCGTTGATGTGAAAAATCAGGTAAACGACACCCACTGCAGCCGCACTGACCACGAAGGCGGTGACGCCCCAACGAATCTGATTCTCCCAATTTTCTCTTTTCATAGCAATCCTTTCTGCATGCCTAAGTATGGTACAGAAAATGCCCCCTACATTTCCCGCGCCCGTTGATATTATAAAAGACTCCACATCCTAGGATGCGGAGCCTCTTATTTTTCTCATTACAGAGGAACCAGAACGCCGTACTACACGCTTGACTCCTAGCGCTCAGCCAGGTGGGTCTCCGCACGGATATATCTAAGGTCCTTTACCCGAAGGAAGGCATGATATCAATATCGCAAATATAGGAATCCCGTATGTCAAATTTGTAGGTTCAATTTGTGCAGACTCGAACGCCCCAGCAGCTCTCTGCTATCTGGATTATAACAAATGACTTTTCTTTATTCAAGGACAATCTACGGCTTCACAGAATGCTCATAAATCAGGAGCAGCACACCGTTGCTGACGCTAATGTCGGCGGCGCTGCCAACGAACTCGTTGCTGAGTCCTGTGGGCGTGCTGTTGTTTAATGTGACATCCTCCACCACATATTTGAAGCCCCGCTCTGTCACACCCTCTGCCGTGTCCGAAAGTGCCAGGGCCGAAAAATAACCCTTCTGCGTTGGCGGAAAAGAAACGCTTTCGTTGGCGATGGCGGTGACCACCTGGTGTTCGCTGTAGAGGTAACCGTGAAGTCCCCGCCGGGCCAGGAATCCCAGCAGCTGGAAGTTCGCAATACTGTGATCGATCCGCTCGCCGCCGGTGGCCCCCAGGAGATGAAATTCCTCATATCCCTTTTCCATGCCGATGCGGATACAGGCCAGAAGATCCGGGTCATTCTTCACCGGATCGATGACCCGGGTTTCGATGCCGTCGTAACGGCGTGCCTCCAGGTGATGGATATACTCCGCCTTTTCCGCATCCTCAAAAATGGAGAGTCCTGCCACCGGGCCAGTTTCCCCCGCCACCCCCGGGATATGCATGGAGTCAAAGTCGCCCACCAGAAGCTGCGGACGAATGCCCAAGGGCTTCAGATGCCGGTATCCGCCATCTGCCGCAATGAGATAGTCCTCTTCCGTCAAGAAAAAGGGAAAGCCGAAGAAATCTCCGGCTCCCACGATGATGCAGCGTCCTTTCATCTCTTCTCCTACCTCCTGAGCTTCTGGAAAAACATGGCCAGAAGTTCCTGACACTCCTCCAGCAGAATGCCGTCCTTCTGTTTTGCCCGGTGATTGAGTCCCGGCTGTTCGAGCATATTCAAAACAGAGCCGCAGCATCCGGCCTTCTGGTTCCGGGCCCCCATCACCACCCGGGGCACCCGGGCCTGAATGATGGCTCCGGCGCACATGGGGCAGGGCTCCAGCGTCACATACATGGTGCAGTCCTCCAGCCGCCAGTCCTCGATCTTCCGGCAGGCCCGCTGAATGGCCAGAATCTCCGCATGCATCAGCGCATTCCGATCCTTGTTCCGGCGGTTGTAGCCGCGGCCGATGATGGTGCCGGGCTGAATGCCGTGAGCCTCCGCATTGAGATCCGCCTTGCTTCCCGGTTTTTTGCCGTCATAGACAATGACACAGCCGATGGGGACGTCACCGCCCCGCAGGGCCCGCCGGGCCTCCCGGATGGCTTCCCGCATCCAGCGTTCCTCCTCTGACAGCAACCGCCGGGGCCGCCGCTTCGCGGCTGCCCCGGGGCTCAGGATTTCCTGTGTTGCACTCATTTCAGCTTCTCCAGCAGGGATGTGCCGATGCAGTGTTCCGGCATTGCCAGGCCGAAGTTTTCTGCAATGGTGGCACCGATGACGCCGAAGCTGTTCTCTTCCGGCAGAATGCCGCCCTGCAGCTTTTCATTATAAATCAGAAGCGGTACCTGCTCCCGGGTATGATCCGTTCCCCGGTAGGTGGGATCGTTGCCGTGATCTGCGGTCAGCATCAGGAGATCATCCTCCCGCAGTACCTTCATTAACTCCCCAAGCTTCACATCGAAGCGCTCAATTTCAGCGGCATAGCCCTCCGGATCTCTCCGATGGCCCCAAAGGGCATCGAAATCCACCAGATTTACGAAGCAGAGGCCTGTGAAATCATGCTTTTCTGCTTCTTCAATGGTCTGCTCCATGCCGTTGACGGAGCTGACGGAATGAATGGCTTCGGTAACACCTTCTCCAACGAAGATATCGCTGATCTTGCCGATGGAAATCATATCCAGTCCGGCATCCTTCAGGACATTCAGCACCGTGCGGTCAAAGGGCTTCACCGCCAGATCATGACGGTTCGCGGTCCGCTTGAAGGCACCGGCCTTCTCTCCCACATAGGGGCGGGCAATGACGCGGCCTACCTTCCATTCGTCCTTCATGGTGATTTCCCGGGCAATTTCGCAGCAGCGGTAGAGCTCGTCCAGACCGAAATACTGCGGATCCTCATGTCCGGCGATCTGCAGCACAGAGTCCGCCGATGTATAGACGATCATGCTGTGGTCCCGCATCTGTGCCTCACCCAGCTCGTCCAGAATGGCCGTGCCGGAGGCCGCCTTGTTGCCGATAACCTTGTGCCCTGTCCGGGCCTCCAGCTCGGCAATCAGCTCCGGCGGGAAGCCGTGGTCTGTGAAGGTCACAAAGGGCTTCACGGTCTTCAGTCCCATCATCTCCCAGTGTCCCGTCATGGTATCCTTACCCCGGGAGGCCTCGTTCAGCTTGAGACATACCGCAGCCGGATGGCCGGTGGGGGCAATGCCGGTGAGGCTCTTCAGATCCGCAATGCCCAACTTCTGCAGATTGGGTACCTGCATATGCGGCACGCGCTCTGTGATATGTCCCCAGGTATCGGCACCGCTGTCCTGGAAATCCGCTGCATCCCGGGCGTCGCCGATGCCCAGGGAATCCAGCACGATTGCAAATATTCTTTTATACTTCATCTTTTAACTTCCTTTTATTCACAAGACTTCAGCCCTTCGCCTCGGCCTTGGCCTGATCCTGACGGATCATGATCTTGATGGCCTCTACGGCAGTCTGGATGGCCTTGTCGGTGTCATGCTCGATGGTATTGGGCATGCCTGCCTTCAGCCGCTCCTGGTTGGACATGATGAAAAGCACTGCACCGCAGCGTACCCGGAGGTATGCGGCCACTGTAAACAATGTCGCACTCTCCATTTCCGATGCCTTGCAGCCGAGGCGCTTCCAGGCCTCCCACTTGTTCATGAGTTCGAAGCTGTTGGGCAGCTCTGCCGGCTTGTGCTGTCCGTAGAAGGCGTCCTTGCACTGCACCACGCCCACATGGTTCCGGAAGCCCAGCTGATCCGCTGCCTGCTTCAAGGCTGTGGTCACTTCAAAATCCGCCACGGCCGGCCACTCCAGCGGTGCATACTCCTTGCTGGTGCCGTCCATGCGGATGCCGCCGTTCGCGATCACCACATCACCGGCCTCCACATCAAGATCCATGCCGCCGGCGGTACCCACCCGGATAAAGGTGTCCGCACCGCACATCTTCAGCTCCTCCATGGCGATGGAGGCGGACGGGCCGCCGATGCCGGTGGAGGTCACCGCCACCGGTACGCCCAGCAGTGTTCCGGTATACGTCACATATTCCCGGTGATCCGCGATCAGCTTTGCATCGTCAAAGTAAGCTGCGATCTTCGCACAGCGCTTCGGATCTCCCGGCAGAATCACATATCTTCCCACGGCTCCCGGTTCCACATCGATATGGTAGAGACGGGAGGTTTCTGAATAGTTTATCATATGAATACCCCATCAGGCCAATTCTAACGCGATTTCCATCATCTGGTGGAAGCCCTCCTGACGCTCCTGGGCGCTGAGGGAACCTTCCTTCACGAGGCTGTCGGAAATGGTCAGAATGGCCAGTGCATGCTTATGGGCCTTCGCCGCATTGAGATACAGAGCTGCTGCCTCCATTTCCACGCAGATGGCGCCCATGCTTGCCCACTTCTGGTTCACATCGGCGCGGGCATTGTAGAAAATGTCGGAGGAGACAACATTACCCACCTTCACCTGCGCGCCCAGATTCCGTGCGGCCTGCACCGCCTTCTCCAGAAGACCGTAGTCCGCGATGGGTGCAATGGTACCCGGCAGCTCGAACTGGCTGGCATAGTTGGAATCCGTGCACGCGCCCATGGCGATGACCACATCCTTCAGCTCCACATCCTCCTGGAGAGCGCCGGCGCTGCCGATCCGGATAATGTTGTCGACATCGTAGAAATTGAAGAGCTCATAGGTGTAGATTCCCACCGAGGGCATGCCCATGCCGCCGCCCATAACAGAGACCTTCTTGCCCTTATAGGTGCCGGTATAGCCCAACATGTTCCGGACCGTGTTGAAACAAACCGGATTCTCCAGATAGTGCTCTGCGATATACTTCGCGCGAAGGGGATCGCCCGGCATCAGTACGGTTTTTGCGATATCTCCGGGGTTGGCTGCATTATGCGGTGTTGACATAGTTTTTCCTCCTTGTGTTTGTATGTTAAAATTTTCACAACGTATTGTCGCGGCCTGTCTCACAGCGGCCGCATGCTGTTTTTCTTGCCCAGACGGGCAGGGGTAAATGCTTTCGGCAGAAGATCCCGAAGCCGATACTCTTCATAGATGTCCGGCGAAGTGGCCAGAATGACACGGAATTCATCCAGGTCGCAGAACTCTGCCATTACCTGACGACAGACGCCGCAGGGCGTACAGATCTGCAGCTTTTCTTCATTTTCCGCACCGCCCACAATCACGATACGCCGAAAATCATAGACACCTTCGCTGACGGCCTTGAAAAAGGCCGTGCGCTCCGCGCAGTTGGACGGTGTATAGGCAGCATTTTCAATGTTGCAGCCCTGAAAAATCCGGCCATCCGCGGCCTGCAGTGCCGCACCTACCTTAAAATGAGAATAGGGCGTATAGGCATGCTCTCTCGCCTCCAACGCCTTCTTGATCAGTTCTCTGAGTTCGTCCATTTTTCACCTCCATATGATGAAGGCTTTGTTCACACAAAGCCCTGATACGCTCGCCGCTAAGGCGCATCCACTGGGCCGCTGAGCCCAGTGGATAAATTATAGCACATCAAATAAAAAAAATCCCCCTCTGCCGTCAGTCAAAAGGAGATTTTCTTCATAAATTCGATTTTCTGCGGGCAACAGGACTTGAACCTGCACGGTCTCCCACCAGAACCTAAATCTGGCGCGTCTGCCAATTCCGCCA
>CAVKVA010000023.1:0-17696 GCA_963659875.1 Parolsenella sp. | reverse complement strand
TTCAGAACAGGTCTGAAGTCCTGATCCATCTCGCAAAGAGCTCTGGCGATACCGTGTCTGATGGCACCAGCCTGTCCTGTATATCCACCGCCGTGAACGTTAACCAGAACATCCAGCTTTCCTTCGTTCTGTGTTGCTACGATGGGCTGCATAACGATGGTCTTCAGAGTCTCAAGACCAAAGTACTCATCCAGACTTCTCTTGTTTACAGTGATCTTGCCAGTACCCGGCATGATGTAAACTCTTGCTACAGACTTCTTTCTTCTGCCTGTACCGTAATTTCTATTTGTAGCCATTTAGATATCCCTCCTTAGAATGTCAGCTCAACAGGCTGCTGTGCCTGATGCTTGTGCTCCGGTCCAGCGTACACGAAAAGCTTCTTGTACATCTGTCTGCCCAGGGGTCCCTTCGGAAGCATACCCTTAACTGCAAGCTCGATTACCTGCTCAGGCTTGTTGGCTCTCATATCTCTAAGAGTTGTCTCCTTCATGGAACCAACATACTTGGAGTGAGTGCGGTAGATCTTCTGATCCAGCTTCTTACCTGTAACAGCAATCTTCTCAGCATTAACAACGATTACATAATCACCGCAATCCAGGAACGGTGTGAATGTCGGCTTGTTCTTTCCACGAAGAACAGATGCGACCTCAGATGCAAGACGTCCAAGGGTCTTGCCTTCAGCATCTACTACATACCACTTTCTCTCAATAGTAGAAGCCTTTGCTACGTATGAATTCATAACAACCTCCTATATGCAGGCTACTTACTCTGGTGAGATGCGTTTCCGCACATCGAACCAAACCCGTGAGACTCCTCGACGATCGCGGGGTCTCTCCTCACTGATTTCAGTATTTAATGTAGCCCGGGCTTTACGCCCTGCTTGATGTTCTTCTGTCCAAAGCTCAGACAGCCCTACTAATATATCAGCACAGCCCTTTTCTGTCAAGGGAAATGTCTTCGGCGCCGAAAACATTTCCCTATCCCTCTGTCAGCGGCAGAAACCACTCTACGTCTCAATTTTTACACATTTTTCACAAATTTAAATTGCAATTTCCCGCAAAGGTGCTATAATATGCTTAGTTGTTAAAAGATTAACAATTCCTGATTTCATCAGGTTGTGGAGATTTATTTCAAAAGGAGAATGCACTATGGCTAGATTCACATTACCGAGAGATCTGTATCATGGAAAGGGCTCCCTTGCAGAGCTGAAGAACCTGAAGGGCAAGAAGGCAATGATCTGTGTCGGCGGCGGTTCCATGAAGCGTTTTGGTTTCCTGCAGAAGGCTGAGGAATATCTGAAGGAAGCCGGTATGGAGGTTCAGCTCTACGAGGGCATTGAATCCGATCCTTCCGTAGAAACCGTTATGAAGGGTGCTGCGGCAATGCAGGCATTTGAACCGGACTGGATCGTAGCCATCGGTGGCGGTTCTCCCATTGATGCTGCCAAGGCGATGTGGATCAAGTACGAGTATCCGGACTGCACGTTTGAAGATATGTGCAAGGTCTTCGGTATTCCGGAGCTTCGTCGCAAGGCCCACTTCTGTGCGGTTTCTTCCACCTCCGGCACAGCCACTGAGGTGACCGCTTTCTCCATCATCACAGACTACGCAAAGGGCATTAAGTACCCCATCGCTGACTTCGAGATCACACCGGATGTTGCCATCGTGGATCCGGATCTCGCAGAGACCATGCCGAAGAAGCTGGTGGCGCATACCGGTATGGATGCCATCACCCACGCTGTTGAGGCTTATGTATCCACTGCCAACTGTGACTTCACCGATCCTCTCGCGATCCATGCCATTGAACTGATCCAGAAGTCTCTGATCAAGTCCTACAATGGCGATATGGAAGCCCGGGATATCATGCACAACGCACAGTGCCTCGCCGGTATGGCCTTCTCCAATGCGCTGCTGGGCATCGTACACTCCATGGCTCACAAGACCGGTGCTGCTTTTGCTGACTATGGCGCACACATCATTCATGGTGCTGCCAATGCCATGTATCTTCCGAAGGTTATCGCCTATAATGCGAAGGACGAGACCGCAAAGAAGCGCTATGGTGTCATCGCCGATTATATGCACCTCGGCGGCGCAAATGATGACGAGAAAGTTGCTCTCCTCATTGCCGAACTCAGAAAGATGAACGATGCGCTGAACATTCCGCACTGCATCAAGAACTACGGTCCGGATTCCTATCCGACTGAGCAGGGCTTCGTTCCGGAGGAGGTATTCCTTGAGAGACTTCCTGAAATTGCTAAGAATGCCATTGCCGATGCCTGCACCGGTTCCAACCCTCGTATCCCGACACAGGAAGAGATGGAGAAACTGCTGAAGGCATGCTACTATGACACAGAGGTAGACTTCTAATCCTCTCTCCATCCTGTTTATGTTCAGAATTTGAAAATAGCCATCGCCCCGGAGTGAAAGCTCCGGGGCATTTTCGTTGCGCTCGTTGCCCCAACTCTGCCTCTCCTTTCATCGGTTGACGTTATCTTTTCAGAGGAATAGAATAACTTTGTTAATCAATTGTAAAGTTTTACACACAATATACAGGAGGGCAACTATGGAGCAAAGCAAAACGATAAAAAAGAAGAGTACCACCCGGGACATGACCACCGGAAATATCACAAAGGAAATCATGTTGTTTGCACTGCCCTTGATGTTCGGCAACATTTTCCAGATGCTGTACAACACCGTGGATTCCATCGTGGTGGGAAACTATGTCAGCACAGAGGCCCTGGCAGCCGTGGGTGCCACCACCATGATCGTAAACATGGCGGTTTTTTTCTTTAATGGCTTCTCCATCGGTGCCGGTGTCATTATCGGCCGCTACTTCGGCGGAAAAAACCTAGAACGGCTGCACATCTCTGTGGAAACCACCATGGCAACGACCTTCATCTGCTGCGTGCTGTTCACCATTCTGGGCATTCTCGGTGTCCCCGTGATGCTGCGCTTCATGTCTACGCCCGATGATGTCATGAACGACGCCAGCATTTATCTCCGCACCTACTTTGCCGGAATTGCCGGACTTCTGATCTACAACATCGGCTCCGGTATTCTTCGTGCCGTGGGCGATACCCGACGTCCCCTGTACTTCCTCGTACTGACCAGCATCATCAATATTGTCCTCGACCTCGTTTTCGTTCTCGTCTTCCACCTGGGTATTTTCGGCGTGGCGCTGGCCACCATCATTGCCCAGTTCGTCTCCGCCGGTCTCATTCTGCTGCTGCTCATCCGCACCAGCGATATTTACCGCCTGACATTGCACGACTGCCGCATCGATCCCCAGATGCTCCGCATGATCCTTCAGGTGGGACTGCCCGCCGGTATCCAGTCCGTCATCACTGCCTTTTCTAATGTCTTCGTCCAGGCTTACATCAACAGCTTCGGCTCTGCCTGCATGGCCGGCTGGGCGAGCTACAACAAGCTGGACCAATTCATCATGCTCTTCATCCAGAGCATGGCCATGGCAGCGACCACCTTTGTGTCCCAGAACATCGGTGCCGGAAAGCTGAAGCGTGCCAATGAAGGCACCATCACTTCCCTGATCCTCAGCGTCATCATGAATGCCGCCTTAGCGCTAATCCTGTGGGTCTTCGCCCCCGGTGCTGTGGGACTCTTCACCGCAGATACCGCCGTCATTACCTTCGGCGTTCTGTTTCTCCGGCAAAATGTCTTCTTCCTGCTCTTCAACACCGTAAACCATGTTCTGGCAGGCGCACTGCGGGGACGGGGCGATTCCACCGGTCCCATGGTCATCATGATCCTGAGCTTCGTGGCCATCCGACAGACCTATCTCTTCTTCATGACACGCTTCATTGCGAATACCCCGGCCTCCGTCGGTTTCGGTTATCCAGTGGGTTGGATGGCCTGCAGTATCATAGAACTGATCTATTTTGTGGTACGCTGGCACCGTAAAACCGCATAAACGCAATCAGAAAACACCAGATATGCAAAAAGCAGAGCCAAAAAAGGACTCTGCTTTTTTGATGCAAGTTTCTATTCAGATCAGCTGTGGCAGGAAGAGACTGGCCAGTCCCAGAAAAATAAAAAAGCCAAGCACGTCCGTTGCCGTTGTGACAAAGATCGAGGATGCCAATGCCGGATCCGCCTTCAGCTGCTTCAGCACCACCGGCACCAGGAAGCCGAAAATGCCGGAAACCACGAGATTGCCGATCATCGCCAAAAAGATGATGATGCCCAGGAAAATGTTCCGGTACAAAGCTCCCACCACGATGCCGGTGACCAGCCCGCAGGCCGCACCATCCACCATGCCCAGGAGAATCTCCTTCACCAGTGCCTTCCAGTTTTCCTTTAGCTCCAGCTCGCCCTTCGCCAGCTCCCGCACCATGATGGACATGGTCTGGGTGCCTGCATTGCCGCCCATGCCGGAGACGATGGTCATGGTGGCGGATAAAGCCACCACCTTTTCTATGGTACCTTCAAAAATCTTCACCGTAAAGGAAGCCAGGAAGGCCGTCAGCAGGTTGATCAGCAGCCACGGCAGACGCATCCGAATGGACTCCAGCAGCGTAGAATCCAGATCCTCTTCCTTACTGGTTCCGCCGAGATGGGCGATATCCTCATCGTGTTCTTCATTGATGACATCGATGATATCATCGACGGTGATAATACCTAGAATGGTCTGCTTGCGGCTCACCACCGGGATGGCCTGAAGGTCGTACTTAGATACCATCTGGGCCACTTCCTCCTGATCCACCTCCGGCTCCACAGAGATTACCTGATCGTCCATGATCTCCCGAAGCTTGGTGTTTCGTGATGCCCCCAGAAGGTCCCGGAGATCCACAATACCCACCAGATGCCGCTTGTCGTCCGTGATGTAAATGCTTTCAATGACCTCAGTTTTCGGACCAATCTCACGAATGATATCCAAGGCCTCCGCGCAGGTTCGTTCCTCCCGCAGCGCGATGTACTCTGTGGTCATGATACCTCCGGCAGAATCATCCGGATACTGCAGAAGGGTATGAATGATCCTGCGGTCACCGGCCTTCATGTGATTCAACAGAGTTTTGCGGCGGCCCGTTGACATCTCGCCCATGATATCTACGATATCATCCTTGGACATGCTCTCAAAGACCTCCAGGAGCTGATCATCGGACAGATTCTCCCCCAGTCGCTGACGAAGGTCATCATCGGCCTCCTCCATGATTTCGGTCAACTGCTCCGTATCCAGGAAGTCCGGCAGACGGCGAATGTCTTCATCATCCAGCTCGTCTACCTCTTCCACGAAGTCGGCCGGCTGCATGTCCTCATAGTATTCGTCGATGTCCTGCTGATTTCCCTCGTCGATCAGCTGTTCCAGAGCATCTTCATCCTCTTCTTCGTCTTCCTCGTCCCGTTCCTTCCGGTCACTGTCCGGAATGGACTCAAACAATGCGGTCAGATTGGGGCGGCTCTCCTCCGGGATTTCAATCTCGACGCCCTCATCCTCCTCTTCCTTTTCCATCTCGGCTTTCAGCTTAGCTTCCTGCTCCGGATCTTTTTCGTTCATGACGGCGCCTCCTTGCTTGTTTTTCTTTCTATTTTGTTTGACATCACTACATTGCTTTGCGATTTTTCCAACGCCAAACAATATCATTGTATCACCTTTTCCCGTTTCTGTTTAGAAGAATACGGTAAGCTTTCTGTATACAAAGAGCACAAAGAAGGGCTCCGGATGCATCGCACCCGGCGCCCTTCTATCGTAAACTTTCTGATTCTTATTCGAAATATTCCTTGGCTGCCCGGAACAGTCCCATATCGAAATTGCCCGGTACATTCTTGAAATTGCCGTTCTCCCAGCGCTCCACATGTCCCATCTTACCGAGGACACGGCCATCCGGTGAGGTGATGCCCTCTACCGCATAATAGGAGCCGTTCGGATTGTACTGGATATCCATAGTGGGCTTTCCGTCCAGATCCACATACTGGGTAGCGATTTGTCCCTTCTGTACCAGCTCTTTGAAGAGTGCCTCTTCACAGAGGAAGCGACCCTCGCCGTGAGAAATGGCCACATTGAAGACATCGCCCGGATTGGTGTTCTCCAGCCAGGGGCTCATATTGGAAGCCACTCGAGTCCGTACAATCTTCGACTGATGCCGTCCGATGGTATTAAATGTCAGTGTCGGACAATGTACATCGGTATCCCGGATCTCACCGTAGGGCACGAGTCCCAGCTTGATGAGGGCCTGGAAGCCGTTGCAGATACCGATCATGAGGCCATCCCGGTCATTCAGCAGTTTCATGGTCTGCTCGCGCACTGCCTCGTTCCGGAAGAAGGAGGTAATGAACTTGGCAGAACCATCCGGCTCATCACCGCCGGAGAAGCCGCCCGGAATGAAGATCATCTGGGACTCCGCAAGCTTCGCTGCCACTTCTTCTACCGATGCTGTGATATCCTGACGGGTCATGTTCCGCACAACCACAATCTCCGGCTCCAGCCCCGCATCACGGCAGGCCTTGGCAGAATCATACTCGCAGTTGTTGCCCGGGAATACCGGAATCAGCACCTTCGGCTTTGCAGTGGTAACCGCCGGAGCAATCCATTCTGTTTCGCTGTAGTCCGGGATGCTGAGGTCGACAGCATTACCCTCTGCTGCCGTCACGCGGTTGCAGGTGAATACGGACTCCAACTTCTCCTCATAGGCCGCGGAAAGCGCTGCCAGAGACACAGCCGCCTCGTTGTAGCGGATTTCTGCTGCCTCTGTCACGACGCCCGCATCCGCCACGATGACACCGGCTTCCCGGAGTGCCTCGTTCTGATAAAGTGCGTCCACGGATACATTGTCAGAAAGCTCCAGCAGGAAGGAACCGTACTGATAACCGTAGATATCCTCCAAGGACAGGCTCGGTGCGAAGGTAAAGCCCAGGCCGTTGCCCAGGCACTGCTTCAGCGCTGCCTCTGCAAGACCGCCGTAGGTCGGTGTATAGGCAGATGCCAGCTTGCCCTCTGCCACGAGACGATGGATCTCGGCAAACTCTGCGAAAAGGCTTTCCTTCTTCGGCAGATCCTTCTCATAGGCCGGGCGAACCCACAGCACCTTGTGTCCTGCTGCCTTGTACTCCGGTGAGAGGATGTTCTTCACATTCTCTGTGGTGATGGCAAAGGAGGTCAATGTCGGCGGTACATCCAGCTTCTCGAAGCTGCCGGACATGGAATCCTTTCCGCCGATGGCAGCGATACCCAGATCCAGCTGTGCAGAGAAGGCACCCAGCAGCGCCTCCAGGGGCTGGCCCCAACGTGCGGGCACATGACCGGGCTTTCCGAAGTACTCCTGGAAGGTAAGATAGGTATCCTCAAAACCGGCACCTGTCGCAATGAGCTTACATACCGACTCCACAACGGCGAGGTAAGCACCCTTATAGGGGCTCTTCTCGGTGATGAAGGGGTTGTAGCCATAGGCCATCACGGAACACAGCTCGGTATGCTGCTTCTCCACGGAGATCTTCGCTGCCATGGCCTGGATCGGGGTTCTCTGATACTTTCCGCCGAAGGGCATCAGCACGGTTCCTGCACCGATGGTGGAATCGAAGCGCTCGCTGAGTCCCCGCTTAGAGCAGACGTTGAGATCTGCAGCCAGCTTCTCCAGATTTTCGGCAAAGCCGCCCTTGACCTCCTTGTGAATATCCTCCGCCTTCTGGGTTTCAATTTCGATATGCTTCTCTGCACCGTTGGAGTTCAGGAACTCTCTGGAAAGGTTCAGAATGGTCTTTCCGTTCCAGTGCATGATCAGACGGTTCGTGTCGGTGACATTTGCCACATGACTGGCCTCCAAATTTTCTTTCTGTGCCAGCTCCATGAAACGTGCCTCGTCCTCCGGTGCCACCACAACGGCCATTCTTTCCTGGGACTCGGAAATGGCCAGCTCTGTGCCGTCCAATCCCTCGTACTTCTTCGGCACCTTGTTCAGATCAATGTCGAGACCATCTGCCAATTCACCGATGGCCACGGAAACACCGCCGGCACCGAAATCGTTACAGCGCTTGATGAGACGGCTCGCCTCCGGATTACGGAAGAGACGCTGCAGCTTTCTCTCCTCCGGCGCATTACCCTTCTGCACCTCGGCACCGCAGCTGTCCAGAGACTCCAGATTATGGGCCTTGGAGGAGCCTGTGGCACCGCCGATACCGTCACGGCCGGTACGTCCGCCCAGAAGAATGATCACATCTCCCGGTGCCGGTACTTCACGCCGTACATTCTCTGCCGGAGCGGCTGCCACAACGGCACCGATCTCCATACGCTTTGCTGCATAGCCCGGATGATAGATCTCATCCACAAGACCTGTAGCCAGACCGATCTGGTTGCCGTAGGAAGAATAGCCGTCTGCTGCCGTGGTCACGAGCTTACGCTGGGGCAGCTTGCCCTCCATAGTCTCGGTAACCGGAACGGTGGGATCTGCCGCACCGGTGACACGCATTGCGTGGTACACATAAGAACGTCCGGACAGCGGATCCCGAATGGCACCGCCGATACAGGTGGCCGCACCACCGAAAGGCTCGATTTCCGTGGGATGGTTGTGGGTCTCGTTCTTAAAGAGCAGCAGCCAATCCTGCAGCTCACCGTCCACATCCACCTGGATCTTTACGGTGCAGGCATTGATCTCCTCGGACTCATCCAGCTTGGTAAGCTTACCCTCCTGCTTCAGCACCTTCGCCGCGATGGTGCCGATGTCCATGAGATTCATGGGTTTGGTGCGGTTAATCTCCTGACGGGCTGCCAGGTAGCGATCCCATGCCTTCTGCACCTCTTCATCCGCAAACTTGACGCTGTCAATGGTGGTCAGGAATGTGGTATGACGGCAGTGATCGGACCAGTAGGTATCAATCATACGAATCTCGGTGATGGTCGGATCCCGGTGCTCGCTGCGGAAGTAGTCCTGACAGAACTTGAGATCGTCCAGATCCATAGCCAGTCCCTTTTCCTCCAGGAAGCGGTGCAGGGTCTCCTCGGACTCCTCAATGAAGCCGGTGAGGGTCTCCACCTCTGTGGGAATGTCATACTTCATATCCAGGGTTGCCACCTCGGCAAGGCTTGCCTCCCGGGCCTCCACAGGGTTGATGACGTACTTCTTGATCTCTGCAATTTCCTTCTCTGTCAGACTGCCGTACAGCATATAAACCTTGGCAGAACGTACCCGGGGCTTCTCTCCCTGGGTCAGGATCTGGATACACTGCTCTGCAGAATCCGCACGCTGATCATACTGTCCCGGCAGGTACTCCACCGCAAAGGTGAAGGCATTGGCCTCGGGAAGCTCTGTGTATACATCATCCAACTGGGGCTCAGAAAGCACCTTCTGTACCGCCTGCTCGAAAACAGCCAGCTCCAGTCCCTCCACATCATAGCGATTAAAAAGACGCACATCCTCCAGATTCTGAATCAGAAGAATGTTCTGAAGGTCCCGCTTCAGGCCATCAGCATTGTGACGAAGTCCCTTCTTCTTTTCCACATAAACGCGATTTACCATTTCGCTCTTTCCCCCTTATTTCTCCTCATAGGCTCTCAGCGCCCGCTGACCGATGTCCCGGCGCATGTGCATATCTGTGAAATGTATGCGGTCCGCATCCTCGTAGGCAAGCTTCACGGCATCGGACAGCGCTGCTGCCGTACGCACCACGCCCAGAACTCTGCCGCCCTTGGTGTACAGATGTCCGGAACGCGCCTCTGCACCGGCCACATAGACATTTTCACAAGCTTCAATGCCGCTGATCTCATAGCCGGACTGGTACTTCACCGGATAACCGCCGGAAGCAATGACCACGCAGCAAGCGCTCTGGTCCTTCCACTGCACCTCGGTGTCTGCCAGTGTACCGTTGGTGGTGGCTTCCATGATGGTCAGAAGATCGGAATCCAGCAACGGCAGCACCACCTGGGTCTCCGGATCGCCGAAACGACAGTTGTATTCGATGACCTTCGGGCCCTTCTCTGTCAGCATCAGACCAAAGTAGAGACAGCCCCGGAAGGTTCTGCCCTCGGCATTCATGGCCGCAATGGTGGGCAGGAAAATGGTCTCCATGCAGGTCTCTGCAATTTCCTTCGTATAATATGGATTCGGCGCCACGGTACCCATTCCGCCGGTATTGAGGCCCTGGTCTCCGTCCAGTGCCCGCTTGTGGTCCATAGAAGAAATCATGGGCACCACGGTCTTTCCGTCGGTAAAGCTCAGCACGGAAACCTCCGGGCCAGTCAGGAACTCCTCGATCACGATCTGGTCGCCGGAATGACCGAACTTCTTCTCTGCCATGATGGTGCGAATGCCGTCCTCTGCCTCTTCCCGGGTCATGGCGATGATCACGCCCTTACCGAGGGCCAGGCCGTCCGCCTTGATGACCGTAGGAATCGGACAGGTCTTCACGTATTCCTCTGCAGCCGCAAGATCCGTAAAAACCTCATACTCTGCCGTAGGAATGCCATACTTCTTCATGAGATTTTTCGAGAAGACCTTGGAGCCCTCGATGATCGCTGCATTCTTGTGGGGACCAAAGGCCGGAATGCCCACTGCCTCCAGGGCATCCACCATACCCAGCACCAGCGGATCGTCCGGTGCCACCACGGCATAGTCAATGCTGTTTTCCTGACAGAATTTAACCACGCCCTCGATATCCGTTGCGGAAATCTCCGGCACACACTCAGCATCTGCTGCGATGCCGCCGTTTCCGGGAAGTGCATAGATCTTTTCCGCCCGAGGACTCTTCTTCAGACTCTTAATGATGGCGTGCTCTCTTCCGCCGCCGCCAATGACTGCAATCTTCATACCTCTGCCTCCACAATTTCCTTCGACATAAGCTCCGCCGCTGCCGGAAGCAGCTTCCATTCCGCCTGCTCCATGACACGGCGCTGCAGGCTTTCCGGTGTATCCTCCGGGAGAATCTCCACCGCCTTCTGCAGCAGGATCCGTCCGCCGTCCGGTATCTCATTCACGAGATGCACCGTTGCACCGGTCACCTTCACCCCGTAATCAAGGGCTGCCTCATGCACCTTCAGTCCGTAATATCCCTTCCCGCAGAAACTGGGAATGAGGGACGGATGGACGTTGATGATGCGGTTGGCAAAGCGCTTCGTAAAGTTCTCGGAAAGGATGGTCAGGAAGCCCGCCAGGATGATGAGGTCAATGTCATTGTCCTCCAATACAGATATGAGCTTCTCTTCGTCCTTATGCACCACTGTATGCTTAATGCCAGCCTCTTCGGCTCGAGTCAGGGCGTAAATGCCCTCCCGGGAGCCCACCACCAGGACAATCTCGCCGTCCGGCAGCTCACCACGCTTTTCCGCATCGATGAGTGCCTGCAGATTCGTACCGCCGCCGGAAACCAGCACCGCTATTCTCGCTTTTCTCTTCACGTCTCTGCCCTTTCCTTAATGATGGAACAGCCGCATGCCGCTGAAGCAAACCACCATTCCGTACTTGTCCGCGGTTTCGATGACATTGTCGTCCCGGATGGATCCGCCCGGCTCTACCACGTAGCTTACACCGGACTTGTGGGCTCTTTCAATGTTGTCACCAAAGGGGAAGAAAGCATCGGAGCCCAGGGCCACGCCACTGATGCCGGAAAGATATGCCTTCTGCTCCTCCCGGGTAAAGGGTGCCGGCTTCTCGGTGAAGTAGTTCTCCCAGATGCCGTCTGCCAGTACATCCTCGTACTCGTCAGAAATGTAGACGTCGATGACATTATCCCGATCGGCTCTCCGCATGCCGCTCTTAAAGGGCAGGTTCAGTACCCGGTCGGACTGGCGAAGATGCCAGACATCCGCCTTGTTACCGGCAAGTCGCGTGCAGTGAATGCGGGACTGCTGTCCGGCACCCACACCGATGGCCTGTCCGTCCTCCGCATAGCACACGGAGTTGGACTGGGTATACTTCAGGGTAATGAGGGCAACGGTCATGTTGAGACGTGCCTCCTCCGGAATTTCCTTATTCTCCGAAACGATGTTGGCGAAGGCCTCATCTGTCACCTTGTATTCATTTCTACCCTGCTCGAAAACCACACCGTAAACCTGCTTCCGCTCGATCTCCTCCGGCACATAGGCAGGATCAATCTTGATCACGTTGTAGTTTCCCTTCTTCTTATTCTTCAGAAGCTCCAGGGCCTCCGGTGCGTAGTCCGGGGCAATGACGCCATCGGACACCTCCCGGTGGATGAGCTTTGCGGTGGTGAGGTCACAGGGCTCTGAAAGGGCAATGAAGTCACCGTAGCTGGACATACGGTCCGTGCCTCTTGCTCTGGCATAGGCGCAAGCCAGCGGGCTTTCATCCAGACCTTCCACATCATCCACAAAGCATGCCTTCTTCAGCTTCTCCGGCAGCTTCCGTCCGATGGCGGCACCGCTGGGGCTCACATGCTTGAAGGAAGCCGCGGCAGCCATACCTGTGGCTGCCTTCAGCTCTGAAACCAGCTGCCAGGAATTCAGCGCATCCAGAAAGTTAATGTAGCCGGGGCGGCCGTTCAGAATCTCAAAGGGAAGATCCTTTCCCTCATTCATGAAGACTCTTGCGGGCTTCTGATTCGGATTGCAGCCATACTTTAACTGAAATTCATTCATTCTTTTGTCCTCTCCGGCATCACTCTGCCCACTTGTTGATCATGACGTTCTCTGTCTCCCCTGTGGCGAGGTCAATATAACGCACATACAGGGAAATTCTGTTTTCCGGATGCAGGTTGCTCCAGATCTCCTCGCTGAAGGCCTTCGCCGTGTTGGGGATGCTGACTCTTTCCGGCTCTCCCTCAAAGGTAGGGATCGGATTGCCGTCGCAGCGGTAGGTATGCAGGAAGTGGCCGAGACCGCTTTGCAGCTTATAGGAATAGGTATACCGGGCGCAGTCCTTACCTTCGCTGTCCTGGGCCTTCAGGATGGACATCTTGTAAGCATTGCTGTCATCCAGCATCGCCAGGGCAGAAATGCGGGGTGTCCAGTTGGGGCCATCCGGCTCAAATTCCCGGGTCTCCAGGGCCTCCTCAAAGGTATCGCCGTTCTTCAGGAAATCATAAACCGTGTCAGTCTGGTCTCCGTTTGTGACAATCAGGTTGTCGCCGAGACGACGGATCGGGGAATAAATGATGAGACTGGGATCCTCCACCTTGGACGCATCGAAGGGATAAATGGTCACATCCTCTCCTTCCTCCCGGAAAATGCGATTCCGAGAATTCTGGGAGCGTCCCATGATGAAATAGGCAATGGCCAGCTTCTGTCCGTCCTCCGACTTGCCCACCACAATACCGCGGCCGGGATAACTGTTGTTTGCCAGCAGTGTGCCCAGCTTATGTACCTCGTAAGTCATCGCTTCTTCCTCCTCAGTTCAGAATCACCTTGTCATCTGACTTCACGATCTCACCCAGATGATATGCCTCTACGCCGTTCTCCTGCAGAATACGAATGG
Source organism: Parolsenella sp. (assembly GCA_963659875.1). Taxonomy (GTDB): domain Bacteria; phylum Bacillota; class Clostridia; order Lachnospirales; family Lachnospiraceae; genus Oribacterium. The sequence goes on along the minus strand of CAVKVA010000023.1, from coordinate 4,324 downwards.
CCTCTGCCTCGTTCTCCGGTGCCACCACGATGCTCATGCCCACACCCATGTTATAGGTGTTGAACATGTCCCGGGTATCGATATTTCCGGTCTTCTGGATCAGATCAAAGATGGGCAGTACCCGCACGTCGCTCTTGTTGATCTTCGCGCCCAGGCCGTCCGGAATGGAGCGGGGAATGTTCTCATAGAAGCCGCCGCCGGTGATGTGGCTGATGCCCTTCACCGTCACCTTCTCCAGAAGCTTCAGCACAGGCTTCACATAGATTACTGTCGGCGTCAGCAGGGCTTCTCCAATGCCTTTGCCGCCCAGCTCCGGAACGGGTGCCAGTGCGGCTTCCTTCGTCATATGGTCAATGTCGAAAACCTTCCGTACCAGGGAGAAGCCGTTGGAATGTACGCCGCTGGAAGGCAGCGCAATCACCACATCGCCCTCTTTCATGGAATTGTTGTCCACGATCTTCTCCTTGTCCACGATACCCACGGAGAAGCCGGCCAGATCGTACTCATCCTCCGGATAGAAGCCCGGCATTTCGGCTGTCTCACCGCCAATGAGAGCAGAATCCGCCTGCACGCAGCCCTCAGCCACGCCCTTCACGATGTCTGCGATCTTCTCCGGCACATTCTTGCCGCAGGCAATGTAGTCCAGGAAGAACAGGGGCTTCGCGCCGCAGCAGATGACATCGTTCACGCACATGGCTACACAGTCAATGCCCACGGTATCATATTTCTCCAGCAGGAAAGCCAGCTTCAGCTTGGTGCCAACGCCGTCGGTGCCGGAAACGAGAATCGGCTTCTTGTAGCCCTCCGGCAGCTCAAAGAGACCGCCGAAGCCGCCGAGACCGGAAGCCACGCCCTCGGTCATGGTCCGTGCCACATACTGCTTCATCAGCTCCACAGACTTATAGCCCGCGGTAATGTCTACGCCTGCTTCCTTGTACGCCTCACTGTAACTCTTCATGTCGTTCTCCTTTACTCCTCTTAAGCCAATGTATTGAAACGTGCTGCCAGCTCCTGATCCTTCTGCATGATCTTCTCATGGTTCCGGTCACGATCGGCCTGCAGCTTTTCTGCCAGACTCTCCTCTGTCACGGCCAGAATCTCAATGGCCAGCAATGCCGCGTTCTTCGCGGTATTGACGCCCACCGTTGCCACCGGAATTCCGGGCGGCATCATGACGGTAGAAAGCAATGCATCCATGCCCTCCAGTACCTTGCTAGAGCAGGGAATGCCGATGACCGGAAGGGTGGTGTTGGCCGCAAAGGCACCGGCCAGATGCGCAGCCATACCGGCAGCACAGATCAAAACACCGAAGCCCTGGGCCCGTGCCGACTTTGCAAAGGCGCCTGCCTCCTCCGGCGTTCTGTGTGCAGAATACACATGCACCTCAAAGGGCACCCCGTATTCCTTCAAAACATCAATGCCCTTTTCCACTACCGGAAGATCCGAATCGCTTCCCATGATGACTGCTACCTTTTTCACCATTTTCTCCTTTCCGCTGCTGCACGAAATTTCATGCAAAAAAAGGGAGCAGCATAAGCATGCTGTTCCCTTGAATTTATAGACCGTTTACCGCTGCAACCGACTTTCCCGCCTTATTGTTCATAACGCAGAAAATCCCTGTCCGGCTCATATGATTTCCGTTCTTCGCGAAATTCACGTCTCGATTCATTCTCAATCCTCTCGTCCGGGTCGTCTGCAACAAAAGCATTATATTAAATAGAAGTTTTTCCGTCAAGTATACAGAATGTCCAGAATCCTGTTCACAGGAGACCCGAAATCCGCTTATTTGGTCAGTGTGATCAGAAGCTCGTTGCTTCTCTCCACAAAGGCTGCCATGTCTTCTGCATTGAGCGGTGCCTGCTGCAGACGCGCGAGATCATAGAGCTCCTCGGCGATGAGCTTTGTGCTGTCGTCCTCGTCATGCTCGGAGAGATACTTCACCAGCGGATGCTCGGCATTGAGGATCAATGTCTCCTCCACGGTGAGGTCACCCATCGGCATGCCCTTTGTGGCATACATCTTCATCATGTCATTCATACGACGGGATTCCTCGGATACGGAAAGCATTGCTGCGGTCTTCGCCGATGTCAACTTCTGCAGCTTCACATTCAGCTTATCCCGACCGGTAGCGGTACGGATGTAGGTCTGCAGCGTGCCCTGCTTCTCCTCCAGGGTCTTCTGCTCCTCCTCACTGGTCTCTGCCTGGAATTCCTTCTCAAGATCCGCATCGATACGCTTGAAGTGTACGCCCTGATTCCGCGCCTCCAGCTCTGTGATGAAGGGCTGATCAATCTTCTCTGTCAGGATCACGGCATCCTTACCGGCCGCCTTGAACATGGCGATATACTGACTCTGCTGCACCGGATCCGTCACGTAGAAGATCACCTTGTTCTTCTCTTCCGCAGCCGTCTCCTCCGACTTCTTCTCTTCATCTGCGCCGGCAGCATTATCCTCGGTCTTCTCCGGCTCCTTCTTCTCGTCCGGATCCACCTTATTCACTTCCAGACACTCCGGAAGGACCATGTACTTCTCGTTCAGGTCTTTGAAGAGGATGTAGTCCGTCATCTTCTCGCAGAACTTCTGGTCCCGCAGGCAGCCGTACTTGATGAAAGGCGCGATGTCGTCCCAGTACTTCTCGTAGTTTTCGCGGTCCGTCTTGCACATGCCGGAGAGCTTATCGGCCACCTTCTTGGTGATGTAATCGGAAATCTTCTTCACGAAGCCGTCGTTCTGCAGCTGGGAACGAGATACATTCAGCGGCAGATCCGGGCAGTCGATGACGCCCTTCAGAAGCATGAGGTATTCGGGGATGACTTCTTTAATGTTTTCGGCGATAAATACCTGGTTGTTGTACAGTTTAATGGTTCCCTCGATGGATTCGTATTCCATGTTAATCTTCGGGAAGTAGAGAATACCCTTCAGATTGTAGGGATAATCCATGTTGAGGTGGATCCAGAACAGCGGCTCCTTGTAGTCGTGGAATACCTTGTGGTAGAACTCGATGTACTCGTCCTTTGTACACTCGGAAGGCTTCTTGCCCCAAAGGGGATGGATCTCATTCATGAGCTCCGGCCGTTTCTCGATCTTCAGCTGTGCCTTCTCGGTGTGCTCCTTGCCGTCGGAATCCTTGGTGGTCTTCTCCGGGATTTCCTCCAGCACCACGTCGCCGTCCTGCTTCTCGTCTGCCATGATGGTCTGGCTGTCCTTCGGCAGCTTGCTGAGATAAATCTCCACCGGCATGAAAGAGCAGTACTTATCGATGATGGTGCGGACTTCCCACTCATTGTCGTACTTCAGGCAGTCATCATTCAGGTGCAGTGTGATCTCTGTACCATGGCCCTCCTTGCTGCCCTCGCTCATCTCATATTCTGTACCGCCGTTGCATACCCAGTGCACCGGCTTGGCATCCTTCTGATAGGAAAGGGTATCAATCTCCACCAGATCGGCCACCATGAATGCAGAATAGAAGCCGAGACCGAAGTGGCCGATGATCTGGTCATCGTTGGCCTTGTCCTTGTACTTCTGGATGAAATCCGTCGCACCGGAGAATGCGATCTGGTTGATGTACTTTTCAACCTCCTCTTCGGTCATACCGATACCGTTATCGCGGAAGGAAATGGTCTTCTTCTCCGCATCCACGGTCACATCCACTCTGCCCTTGTAGTTTTCCGGCTTCTCCCATTCACCGATGAGCGCCAGCTTCTCTAGCTTTGTCACCGCATCGCAGGCATTGGAAATCTGCTCACGAATGAAGATATCCTGATCGGAATACATCCACTTCTTGATGATCGGGAAAATGTTTTCACTGTTAATGGATAAACTGCCTTTTTGTGCCATATGATTACCTCTCTTCTATGATTTATGTAGGATTCTTCTCTGCTGCTAATGTTTACGTCAGGGAAGAATGTTGCTTCTCATGCAAGCATGGTTTAGTATAGCACAGTTGTTAGCACTCAGCAATAGTGATTGCTAATGTTTTGGTAAAGAAAAACCCCGCCTCTTTGAGACGGGGTTGGCACTTTAGATTATAGGCTGTTCGACAGGGATTCGCTTCGAACCTGACGTTCTCAGCGAACCTGCTTCGCAGGCATGCCCCGTAGGGGCATGTCAGATCGCTCCGCGTTTTGCCTGATGCAAAACGCGGAGCTGGAACCGCGGGGACTTGAACCCTGGACCGATCGGTTATGAGCCGACTGCTCTAACCAACTGAGCTACGGTTCCAAATTTTCTGTAGTTTTAAAAAAAGACCTAAGCGAATGCTCAGGTCAAAGCCGATATTCGGACTCGAACCGAAAACCTACTGATTACAAATCAGTTGCTCTAC
>CAVKVA010000022.1:0-17796 GCA_963659875.1 Parolsenella sp. | reverse complement strand
ACATATCTCAATACGTCCCTGAATCCCAAGTACATCCATTCGACTCTGTGCCACAGCACAGTCCTCCGATCGAATATCATAGCCATAATACTGTGCCTCCCGGCAATAAGATTCAGCAAATACCATAAATTTTCCATTCCCGCAGCAGATATTGGCCACTCGATCCTCTTTTTTCACACACAAAATTCTATTCACCAGCTGTAGAATAGAATCCGGCGTAATTGATACATCTTTATTCATTGCATTAGATGGATAGCAAACAGTCTGTGCAAAATCATCTGCTGAATATTTCTCCAATAACGGCAATAATTTTTCCCATGTCGTTTCAGATAAAAATCCTTCCGCCATACATTTAATGCCTTCATTTATTCCTTCTAACACTGACGGCCATGTATTTTTTGTGTCATCCCGACATGCCTGATACAACAAATATGCCGTGATGGCTATTCTATTTGATGATCCATAATACACGGGAAAACACTCACTGATCTGTCTTGAGATGCACTCCGACTTATTCATATTTTCCGACCCACTAAAACTGGTTTCTTCTCTCAATGGTATGCCTCCTTCCACTATGGTTTTGAATAACCATCTCTTTACTCCCCATTATAAACCCCAAGCAGCAATTGTCAATGGTTATTAATAACCATACTCCCAACAAAAACTCCAACGTTTTAGCGAATACAAAAATGCCCAACATGCAGTGCATGCCAGGCATTCCTTCACAAACTTATTTTTTACCAAATTCACCCTGGCGTTGCCAGTATCATCAGCAACCAAATGAATACCAGTGCCTCGACTACTAACCACACCAACCAGAAAATCCATTGTTTACTCGTTTCTTTTGACAAAATTTTTTCCTTTGCTTCCTTTGCATGAAGGCTAAGATAAAAAGGCGATCCCTTGGTGATACCGCTTTTCGACAACCCTGAAAAAACACTGCCTCTCATAATCTGGTCCAGCACATAATACTGATAGCGGAGTCCGGGCCCGGCATACTCCATCTTATGGAATATCGGATTCGGCATCTTGATACTACTATAGGGAAATTCCACACCACAGAACCGAATTTTTCGAACATGCTCCTCCTTGCAGTCCACCACATCCCAGCTATAATAGGTTTCTGTCCGCTGTGTCGTATGCGTCTGTCCATTGGCATCGGTCTCTGTTTCAGTTACTGTTCTTGTGTGTACCTGATAACGCTCGGTCAACACTCTCACAAGCATGTATTTCCCCGGTGCCCACTTTACCGTTATCGGATTTTCCGCTGCCAGGACACCATAGGCAAAAGCATTGCCAACCTCCGTCTCCATACCATAACGAAAATCATCATCAGATTCCAGTTCCACCGCTTTTCGATAAACCGCACACCGATCCGCAATCTTCTCAGACATTTTCGTTGCAATAAGAACACCTATCAACAGCAATACGATAAGCACCAGTATCGCTATACCGAATTGCTTTGCAATAAACTGCAAGACATAAGGTCCCGGCATGATTGTTCACCCCCTGTTCTCAAATAGATTCTGGGGTGCATCCGTCGGCGCATCGAAATGAATACGTTCATAGGCTTGTTCCTGATAGCCTAGCGAAGGAAGCAGCACATTCGCTGGAAACTGCTTGATATACCGATGATAATCATTGATGGCAGCATTATAATTCTCGCGATACCGAGCAATCAGATTTTCTGTCATAGACAGCTCACTCATCAGATTTTGATAAAGCCCGCTGCTCCTCAATTCCGGATAATGAAACGCCACAGCATGTAATGTACTTTGCATGTCGTTATCTGCCGTTTCCTCTCTCCGCTGCATCTTTTCCGCCAGCTTCGACATCAGCTCAGCTTCATGCGCATCATAATTTTTCACGCAGTCTACCAAATTGTAAAGGAGATCAACACGACGTTTTTCCTGCACATTCACATCGGACTGCGCAGTTTTCACCGCCTCCTCCAGGACAATCGCCCGGTTTCGCACTGACTGCAAAAATACATAAACCAGCACCAATACAAACACGATACTAACCACAGTGATCATGTTTCACCTCCTACCTCGCACTCTCACGTTCTTAAATAAGCGTCTTTCACACATCTTTTTAATGGCATTATAGTGCTGCCGCTTTGGAACAGCAAGCCATCTCCCACTGCTTCCGCCACTGTCTTTTCGAGTAATGTCTTCGCCTCAGACGCCCCGGGTTCGCCGCTGGCGGCGCACGCGGTTGATGTGGCGTTCGAAGCTGCCGTTGCGGATGAATTCCGCCAACACATACTGCTCAAAGACCGGCACGGTGCAGGAATAAAAGGAAATCTTCTCCCACAGCGCCTGGGCGCGTTTTGCGGGCAGCACCAGGTAGCCGATACGGAAGGAGGGGGCAATGGTTTTGGAGAAGGTGTTCAGGTAGATCACGCTTTCCTCCGGCTCCAGAGAAAAGAGGGTATCCTCGGACTTTGTGGAAGCGGAAAACTCCGAATCGAAGTCATCCTCAATGATGATGCCCCGTCGCTCCCGCGCCCAGCGGATGTACTCGTGACGCTTGGAGGCGCTGGCCGTGACGCCGCTGGGGAAGCTGTTGAAGGGCGTCACATGGAGAATTTCGGCCCGGGTCCGGCGAAGCTCGCCGGAAAGGATACCGTTTCTCCCGAGACGCAAAAGCTCACACTGAACACCGCTCCCGGCATAGACCTGGCGGATCTTCTCATAGGAAGGATCCTCCAGACCGTAGATCTTCTCCCGCCCGAGCATCTGGGTCAGCATGGCGTAAAGGTATTCCGCACCGGATCCGATGACGATCTGCTCCGCCTCCACCTGAATGCCCCGGCTGCGGCGAAGGTACTGAGCAATGGCCTCCCGCAGGGCGGGCAGTCCGCTGTTGGGGCACTTCACCAGAATGTCCTCCCCATGCTCCAACAGCACATGCCGCATGGTCTTGGCCAGGAGAGAAAAGGGAAAATGCACCGCTTCCGCCGCTTCATCCCGTCCGTCCTTTTCCGGCATCTGGAGACCGAAGGCATTGTCCTCTGCCTCTTCCGAGACGGGAAAGGAATCCTGGGCCCGGTAGGATACGAAACAGCCGCTCCGCTCCCGGGTCTCGATGTAGCCCTCCTCGAGAAGAAGGGTCAAACTGTGCTCCACGGTGATCACGGAACTCCCCGCCGACTCCGCCAGGGCGCGCTTCGAGGGCAGACGCTCTCCGTACTGGTAACGCCCCTCCGTGATGTCCTGCCGCAGCCGGTGATAGAGCTTTAAATATTTGCTTTCCTGTTTTTCTGTCGTATTCATAAGACGATTCTAAAATGCCGGGGACAATTCCACAAGCCATTTTCACGCGGACTGTGCTATAGTTATGAAGTTTGCATCGATAGCCACAAGCGCGAGATGAATCAAATCATGTAACGCCAAATACTTAACTGTGTACAGGAGAAACAAACTTGTCCCAACTTACTGACTTTTCCGAGCATTTGCTCGGCTGGTACGATAAAAATCGCCGGGTATTGCCCTGGCGGGAAGATCCGACGCCCTATCATGTCTGGCTTTCCGAGATCATGCTGCAGCAGACCCGGGTGGAGGCCGTGCTTCCTTATTATACACGTTTCCTCGCGGCTCTGCCGGACATCGCGGCGCTGGCCCATGCCCCGGAGGATCTCTATCTCAAGCTCTGGGAAGGCCTCGGCTACTACTCCCGGGTGCGAAACCTCCATAAGGGCGCTGAACAGATCCTCACGGACTATCACGGGGAAATGCCGGGAAATGCCGCAGCGCTCGAGAAGATCGCCGGCATCGGTCCCTATACCGCAGCCGCCATCGCCTCCATTGCCTTTCAGGAGCCGGTGCCCGCCATCGACGGAAATCTCCTCCGTATCTTCGCCCGACTCACAAGCTACGGCGAAAGCATCCGGGAGCCTGCTGCCCGACGGGAGGCCTTCGCCTTTTTTTCCGCCCGCATTCCCGACCATCGCCCCGGCGACTTCAACCAGGCGTTGATGGACCTCGGCTCCGGGATCTGCCGCGCCCATGGCGAGCCCCTCTGTGCGAACTGTCCGCTGGCGGACTTTTGTCAGGCCGGGCAAAACGGCAGCGCTTCCCTCTTTCCGAAGCTGCCGGAGAAGAAGCCCCGCCCCGTCAGTCATTACACGGTTTTTCTGATTCATGACCTGGAAAAAATCGCGCTCCGGAAGCGGCCGAAAAAGGGCCTTCTGGCGGGTCTTTATGAATTCCCCAATGCAGAGGGCACGCTTTCCGAGGCGGAAGCTGTCCGCTATGTCCGCACCCTCGGCTTTTCACCGCTCCGTCTGCAGCCTCTGCCCGCCGCAAAACACCTCTTCACCCACCGGGAGTGGCAGCTCAGTGGCTATGACGTGCTGACGGATGAGCTGCGTCTCGAGGCATCCGAGGATAATGTCGGCGACCTCCGCTATGCTGACGGAAGCACGGCACAAGCTGCCTCCCCGGATATAGAAAAAAATCCCGACGGGGACTGCCCGTCGGGGATCATGCTGGTGAATTTGCAGGCCATTCGGGAGGAATATTCCATTCCCTCGGCCTTTTCTGTATACAAGGAATGGCTGTTGAATGGGCAAACGCAAGCCTAGCGTGCGCTCGACCCATTCGACAAGTGAATGTCTATTGTGTTGTACGGGATGTCGATGCCTTCGGCCCGGAAGGCGGCCACAATCTTCTCCCGGAGGTTGCTGCAGGCGGTGAAGCTGTCGTTCAGATCCTTGGTCCAGACCGTAAACTTCAGCACCATGCCGTTCTGGGATACCTGGCTGGTAAGGACGCTCACGTCCTTCCGGATCACCAGCGGTTCCGCCACCAGCGCCGCCCGGATCAGCTGCTTTGCCTTTTCGATATCCGCGTCATAGGAAATCTCAAATTCCAGGAAATTGCCCACATGCTCGATATAGTTGGTGTTCACGATGACACAGCTGTCCACCACACTATTCGGGATAATGCAGCTCTGCCCGTCAAACTGGTCGATGACCACATGCCGGAGTGTCATATTGGTGACAATGCCTTCGGCCAGTGTGGTACCGCCGGAAACCAGCTTCACCTTCTGCCCCACGTCCAGCGGCTTCGCCGCGGAAATGGAGATACCGGAAATGATATTACCGAGGGCCTGCTGGGCCGCAAAGGTGGCCACTGCGATGATCAGGGATCCGCTTTGCAGGAGGGTGGCACTGATTTCCTTCGTGAAGCTGAACTGAGACAGGATGGAATAGACGAAGATCACCACCACCACAGTTCGGGCCATATTATAGAGGAACTTCACCTGCAGGCTGCATTTCTTCGCCAGCAGCTTCTTATAGGAGGTGTTGATGGCATTGTAGATCAGCACAAAGGCCAGCACCAGAATGCCGGTGCCGATGATTTGCTGCAGACTTAACATAGTGTACGTTTCCTTTCCAAAAATGTGACTCTTCCAGATCACAGCATTCCCAGACTCTTCAGAAGATAAATCCAGAAGGTCAGTGTAACGGCGCTGAGCAGAGTGGTGAGCATGGTAACTGCAGAGGACAGGACACCGTCATGTCCCATATTCCGGGCGGTGACGTAGCTGGTCACCGTGGTGGCGGAGCCCAGCATGATAAGCGCTGCCATCAGCTTCTGCTCCCGATATCCAAGCATTACTGCCACCGGAATAAAGAGGGCCGCAAAGCCGACAAGCTTCAGGAAGCTTGCTCCCAGAGCCGGGCGAAGGGAACCGCCCATTTTTTTTAAATCCAGCTGAGCGCCCATGGCCATGAGGCCCAGCGGCGTCGAAGTAGCTGCCACATTGGAAACCGTCTTCGCACAGAAGGTGGGCATGGGCAGCTTCAGCACCGCCCAGAGGATACCGATGAGAATGCCCCAGATGATGGGATTCGTTGCGACACCTTTTAGGGTCTTCTTCATCTTCGCCCCGTTCAGCGCACCCCCGTCCGGCTTCATTAGACTGAGGATCAGTACCGCTGCCACGTTGTAGAGGGGCACCGCACCGATGATCATGAGGGAGCCCATCTCCGCCGTGCCGTAGACATTCTGGATATAGGCCATGCCCAACAGGGAGGACGAGCTCCGGTAAGAGGCCTGGACGAACTCGCCCTGCTCCCGGGGCGACACCAGCCGGGACAGGACCCAGGCGATGGCGATGGACAGGAATGTGGCGACAAAGCAGTAGACCACGAAGGTGGTGTCCCAGACCGCCAGAATATCCACCGCATAGAGCTGATAGAAAAGATTCACCGGCAGCGCGATCTTGAAAACGAAGGTGTTGGCCTTCGACGCAAATGCGTCATCCATCACCCCGATACGACGAAAAAGCCAGCCCAGCATCATGGTACAGAAAACCGGCAGACTGGCATTCAGACTGAAAATTAAATTGGACATTGTATACTCCCCGGTACCGTCCGGCTTGACAGCGCAGAGCCCGGGCGGTAAGATGTGTTATTACCTGACAGTATAACACATTTCCATAGTATTCCAATGGGGGATTTCGGTATATGAATCATAGAGGCTCTCTATCATCCGTCATTTTCTATGCCTTCCGGGCGGCGATTCCGGTGATGACCGGCTACATCGTCCTGTCCATCGGCTTCGGCATTCTGCTCCGGGCGAAGGGCTTCGGACTCCCCTATGCGCTTCTCATGAGCATCTGGATCTATGCCGGTTCCATGCAGTATGTGGCGGTGGATCTTCTCGCCGGCGGCGCTTCTCTCCTGGCCACGGCTATCATGACCCTCATGGTAAATATGCGACACATTTTCTACGGCATCACCATGCTGGAGCGCTATCAGAAATTCCGGCGGAAATACCGTCCTTACTCGATTTTCGCCCTCACGGACGAGACCTTCTCCCTGGTGGTGAATCCCGCCCTGCCGGAGAATGTCCCCTACGACGCCTACTGCTTCTGGGTTTCCCTTTTCGACCAGCTGTCCTGGATCCTGGGCACCGCCATCGGCAGTCTGCTCGGCAACGTTATCCCCTTCGACACGACAGGCATCGACTTCGCCATGACGGCCCTCTTCGTCATCATCGCGCTGGAACAGTGGGAGCAGTCGAAGCAGCACCTTCCGGCCCTCACCGGTCTGGGACTGAGTCTCCTCTGTCTCACGCTTTTCAGCAGTTCGAATTTCCTGATCCCCGCCATGCTGCTCATCACCGCCGCGCTTTTTCTGGAGCGACGCTATCTTGAGAAAAAAGCAACTGTTTAACACCTCTCTGTCGCTTCGAAAGGACTTTCCATGTTTTCTCTGCATCCTTTGCTGCTCATTCTGGTATCCGGCGCCGTCACGGCCCTGATCCGTTTTCTGCCCTTTCTGCTCTTCCGAAAACACGCCCCGGCCCCCGTTCTGTACTTGGGCCGCGTGCTGCCACCGGCCATCATGATGATGCTGGTGGTCTACTGCCTGAAAAATGTCTCCATCTTCTCCGGCTCCCGCGGCCTGCCGGAAGGTATCGCCATTCTGGCGGTGATCCTCGTACACAAGTGGAAGCACAACACGCTGCTGTCCATCGTCGTCGGCACGGTGCTGTATATGGTGTTGGTGCAAAAGGTGTTTGTATGAACATAGTCCACAAAAACACAGGTGACGTTTCCTGCAAATCTTGGCCGGAAACGTCACCTGTTTTGTTATCGTTTTATGCAAACTTCTTCACTCGCTGCGGCCAGCAATCCCTTCATATATCCGGTTGAATAGCCGTATGCGCCGGCCATACCGCCGAATTCCGGTATGCCGTGGGAAGCGTGATCCACGGAAATGAGCGCATCACATCCGCAGCGCACCAGCTGTTTCATGATGGCATACATATCCGCATAGCCATCTTCCAGCAGAACCTCTTCAAAGTAGGGCATGGGCGCACTCAGATTGCGGAAATGCACCGCCAGGACCTTTCCGTTTTCCACAAAGTACTGAATATCGTCCATGAGATTACCGAACTTTTCACCGGCCTCCAGCCAGCAGCCAACGCAAAGCTTCATGCCCAGATACGGACTGTTGTCGGCCAATGCAAAGGCTCTCTTAAATCCATCGCTGTTGTAGATCAGACTGGGAATGCCCATGACAGAGGGCGCAGGTGGATCATTGGGATGGAGTGCCATCTTCACATCTGCCTTTTCGCAAACGGGTAGGGCACGATCCAGGAAATATTTAAAATTGTCCCAGATTTCATCCTCGGCATAGACGCGTCCATGACTGGGCGCTCTTTTTTCGATCTCCGCCATGTCCACAATTCCGCTGACCGAGCCTCGGGTATACTGCCCCACCTTCTTGTAGGAGCGAACGGCACCATCCGGCTGCCAGGCCAGAGACACCATATGTATACCGCATTTACCCATGGTTTCCGTAAAGCGATTGTATCGCGCAATCTGCTCATCCCGCCCCTCCAGGCCCAGATGGATAACCGGGTTTTTGAATACCGAGAAGCTGCCTGCATCTGTGATCTGTAAATTGTATTTTGCCATGCGCTCCTGCAAGCGGCAGACGCTCTCATAATCCCAGTCATTCTCATGGAACATGACGGAGATATATTCTATGCCCATTTCACGATAGAACTGAAGCTCCGCATCGGAGGCATCTGACCACATAGGAACCTGTACTTTCATCATAGAGATTTCTCCTATCCCTTCAAGTGCTCATCAAAGAATTCCAAAATCAGTTTTTTTACAGAGGGCTGGAAGAAATCCTTGGTGCCGTGACCGGCCTGATGCAGGATATACAGCTCGCTCCGATCTTCCAGGCCCCTGTCCACTAGTTGCTTATAAAAATCCTCACTGATCTCCACCGGTACCAGCTTATCGATATCGCCATGCAGGATCATGATCGGCGCCATTTTGTCACTGATATGTGTGGCAGTGCTGGCCTCAACGGCTTTCTGAATCATTTCTTCGTCATAATTCTCACCGCCCAGCAGGGCCCCTCCATGGGAAGCGGCAACATTACCCCAAAGGTAATTCTGCGGATCCGCATCGTAGGCTTCCTGCTCGAGTTCCAGAAGTCGTTTAATGTCGGCGGGCCCGAACATGTCGACACAGGCCTGGACTTCGTCGCTGAACCCGTTCCATTCTTCAGAATGCCACTTATCTGTATTGGCAGCTGCCAGGGAGGACAGATGCCCGCCTGCAGATCTTCCGATAATGCCGATGTGATCCGGATCGATTTCATATTCCGTCGCGTGAGCTCTGAGGAAGCGAAGCGCGGTTTTCACATCCACGATCTGATCCGGAAAATGTCCCTCTGCGCTGCTGCGATAGTACATGGAAGCCACAACATATCCCGCATCGGCAAGATAGGCCATCTCCGCCACCATCAGATTTTTATCACAGCCACGATATCCGCCGCCCGGGACCCACAGGATCGCCGGTTTTGGAGTCTTGTCGGCTTCATCCGTCCAACCGACGGCCAAACGCATTTCGCTGTTGCCGTTCTGCAGCATGATGGACATCTTGAGATCCATCATTTCGCCGGACAGATTCGGCTGCCTGGAGTAAACGATATTGTCAATGAAGTTGATGCTCTTTCTTTCCTTGCCCGGAGTGATTTCTTTTCTCATATTGTTCCTTTCCGATTAGCCGCCAATGGGATACAGAAGGTTTGCCATAAACATAACGGCAACGCCATAAATAATCCAAAGCGGAAGATTGACCTTCAAAACGTCCTTGATCTGGTACTTTCCGGCGCCAAAGGCCACTGCAGTAGAAGGAGATGCGTTCGGTGTAAGCATTGCTGCATTACATCCGGCAGCGATGGCCAGACAGAAGGCTCTGGGATCCAGTCCCTGCGCCAATGCCGTCATTACCGCGAGGGGAACAAAAATATTCATAGTGGCAATGTTGCTCATGAACTGCGTCAGAAGCGCACCTGTAAAGTAGAAGGTTGCCAGCACGAGCATGCCGGAGGGATTTCCGCCAAGAACCTTCAGCAAGGTATTGGCCAGAAGGTCACCGGCGCCGGTTTTCTGAAGGGCAGTGGCCACAGCCATAATACCGGCGATCATAAATAAGATATCGAGGTTCATGGTATCCTTAATGTCCTTCAATGTAATAACACCACAGAACATCAGAACAATGACACCGGTCACCGGCATAACATTGATGTCAATGGGCAGCTTTTTATTGAGAATCATTGCGATGACAACGAGGGCAAACACAACATAGACCAAATTCTCCTGTGTTTTCGTTAAAGAAGATCCCGCCTTTTGTCCGGCTGCAATCATGCTTTTATCGATGACTCTGACAGGGAAATGCTTCCAGCCATAGACACCATAGTAAACAAGGGCAATGATCGCAGGAACAATCAGCACCTTTCCATAGTCAAGGACATTCAATGTATATCCGCTTGCGCCGCCGGTCTCCAAATATCCGTTAAACATGCCGTAGAAGGAAGTTCCGATTCCAAAGGGAGCAGCACCCTGCATAACAAAGGCAAGTACTGTACCGGGCAACAGGATCTGTGAAGGCTGCACCGGGCTGTCATCATCCAGAATCGCCATGAAGGGCAATGTCATACCGATCAACGGTGTCGGCAGAATAAACTGAATCAGCAGCATGCAGGCAACGAAATAAATCCAGGCAATGCGGGATCCCTTTCCGGCATGTTTGATCATAAGGTCACGCATGGCCGGAACCAGGCTTGTCTTACTGATGGCGCCGGACAAAACGAACATACCGGCAATCATCGTCAAATTTCCATTAGAAAAATAGGCAAAGGCCTCACTCTGGGTCAGAACGCCGGTCAGGTTCAGCAGAACAGCGCCGGCCATTCCCACCAAGCCCAGCTTAAACTTTCCGCACATGAATCCCGCGGCAACCATCACAAGTATCACTATGGAGATAATCAGGTTTGTATCCATATGATGTTGTTCCTCTCTTTCAGAAAAATTGCATTCGAAAAAAGCATATGTGTCAAAAACTTTTCACGACCATTTTTTGATAAGATGAGGGGCGCCCTTCCATTTCTTATCTCTGCATCCTATAATAACAGTGACATTGCACTTCTGCAAAAACAATTATGGTATATTTTGATTAAGCAAAAGACATAAATATGGAGGACGGATGAATACGAAGCATTTCGAATATGCTGTTGCCATAGAGGAAACCGGTTCCCTGTCCAAGGCAGCCAATCGTCTGAAAGTTTCCCAACCGGTACTCAGCCGCTTCCTCATGAAGGAGGAACGGCAGCTGGGGGTTCAGCTCTTCGAGCGATTCGAAAATAAGTACATCCCGACAGAGGCGGGCAGAATCTACCTGTACTATGGACGGAAAATTCTGAGTCAGCAGGATCAGGCGCTTCATGCCATCCATCAGCTTCTGGGAACCGACGTTGAAATCATTCGGGTGGGGCTGACACCGCACCATGGCGGACGCGTCATCGCCAAGATTTACACACAACTGCTTCACACCTTTCCCAATGTACGATTGGAAACAGAAGAAGCCTATTCCCAGACACTTCTGGAAAGCCTGCAGACAGGACGGACCTCCATTATGCTGAATTTCTATGAACCGAAGCTGCTGCCGAACACCAAGGCCATGATCTTCGGAAAAACAGAATTGGTGCTGGCATTACCCCTACACCATCCCATGGCAAAATACGGCAGCACGGATCTTACGGATATTCCGCGGCTCAGCATGGAACAGCTGCAGCAGCTGGGAGACCTCCCCTTCGCCTGCTATGGAGAAAAAACATTTTCCGGCCAGCTGATCCGCAATTTCTGGAAAGAAACGCAATTTTCGCCGGTATCAATCTATCACACGGACAATGCAGCAACCATGGCTTCCATACTGGAGTCCGGATTGTATGCGGGATTTATTTTGAAGATGAAAACACGGAAAATAAAGAATATGGCGTATTTTTTGCCGCCGAGGCCCATCTCCCATTATATGGCAGCCGGAATTTTTTCCGTCCGTCATACACCCAGTAAGGCAGAACGGTTCATTGCCTACCTCCATTACCTGTACATGAAGGACATTAGCCTCTATGACTATACGCCAAATGATATGATGAAAGAAATTTTACGGGAGTTTTCAGAGTATGAATACCAGAGCTTTTGAGTACTTCATCGCAGCCGCAGAAGAAGGCAGTATTGCCAAGGCCGCTGAGAGATGCTTTGTCTCCCAGTCGGCATTGTCTCAGCAAATACAGAAAATTGAAAAAGAGGTTGGAACGGCGCTCTTCACCCATGGTCGAAAGAGCCTGCAGCTAACGCCCAGCGGAAAGGTATATCTGAATCACGCGAGGGCCATCATTTTCACCCAGAAACAAATGCTGGATGAACTGGAGCACATGAAGAAGGCTTAGGATAATGCGGAGCTCGCCGACATTATCCTAAAAGCGTATTTACACGAATCTCACCAGCTCTTCCACCGGCTTCCGGGCAGGGGCTGCAGGTGTCTCCGCCGGATGGCCTATGGCAATCAGGACTGCCACGGTCTGTCCCTCCGGCACGTCCAAAAACGCTGCTGCCTTCTCGGGATCGTAAATGCCCATGATGACCGTACCAAGGCCCATGGCATGCGCTGCGAGGCAAAAGCTCTGGGCCGCGATACCGGCATCAAAGGACTGCCAGTGCCCTTCCAGCGATGTGGTGAAGCTTCCGTCCCGTTCAAAGCCGGAGCGGCCGGTGACCATGCAGAGCGCCACCAGAGCAGGCGCGCCCTTCAGGATATTTGTATTGTGGGCAAAGCCCATAAAACCTTCCTCTGCCAGCTTGTCCAGCTTTTCCCGATCCCGCAGAACCACATAACGGGCAATCTGCGAATTCTTCCAGCTGGGTGCATAGGCAGCTGTGGCCACGATCTCCCGGATCTCCTCCTCTGTCACCGGCGCATCCGTAAATTTCCGGATACTTCTTCTGTTTTCGATACATTCCAGAGCTTCCATGGTTTGTCCTTTCTCTATCCTTTTCCCGTGGGCACCCCATCGCTGTGCCCGTTGGATATTATTCCCCAAATCCGTCCAAAACTTCATCCTTCGGCAGGTAATCCCAGGTGCTGTCGGTGATCTTCACCACGAGGCTGTTGTCACTGTCGCGATAAATCATCGCGGACATCTTCTCCCCGTTCGGGTCCTCGATATCAAAGAACATCTTGTGATCCTCAAAGGTACCGGTGCCGTTCTCCAGACTGCAAAGTCCCACAATGCTCAGGTTAATGCTGAAGCTGCCGTCACTGTTTTCTGCGATGCTGAGTTCGCTGTCATCATAGCTTCTCTTGTGGGTTCCCAGGAAATAGGTGTCCAGCTCATTTCTGCGGTCTGCCTCCGGATCATCTGTGGACTCACCCTGCAGCGGTGCGAAAATGTTTTCAGCATAAGCCTGGATGTCCATGCCGTTCAGTTCTTTTCCGCTAGCAGACAGGGAATAGGTCACGCCGGTCACGGAATCATACCAGTTCACCAACTGCACATTCTCCGGATCATCCAGTCCGCCAAGGGCATAGTACATGGCCTTTCTGCCGGAAACGAGACCTTCCTCTTCACTCTCCCAGGTATAGTGCATACCGGAAATGTCCGTGAGGGCATCTGCCTGCTGCATCCGGTAGATCCAATTCGCATCGTCCAGCTGGTACTGCAGCTGTGCCAGGCCATCTTCTGCCATGTAGGAATAGCTGACCTCTGTGGCACCCTCCGGGGCCTTCATATCAAATCCTGTGGCCTCCGCCACGCCCGCCTCATCAGACTCTGTCCAGGGATTTGCGATCTGCTCGCTCTCTGTCTCTTCTTCGGCTGCCTCTGTGGTGGCGGCTTCTGTTGCTGCTGCCGTAGTCTCTGCTGCCGTTGTGGTCTCCTTCGCGGAAGATGAACCACATGCTGTCGCAGTCACTGCACAAAGTGCCGCTGCAGCCGCTGCCAGAATCATTCTCTTTTTCATATTCGATCTCCTTGTATTTACTTTTTGTTTTTGCGATCAAACTTTTGTTTTTCGCGCTATCAGTATAGCGAAATTATGCCCGGAATGCAATGCGCGACTGCATTAACCCCGCTTTTCAAAAGTATTGTCGATAATAATTTGCGCCGCCGTATCTTCATCAATTGTGTGCATACCAGGGTAGTATTGAACCATCACATCAAATGGAAGCAGCCAAGACAACAGCCTGCTCGACGTTTGCGTTTTGAGATAGATTTGGCGATAAGTAAATCCTATCCAACCGGCGATATCCATATCAAAAGTCGGCCCATTCTCCAGCTTCCTGAGCTTCGCACCGATTTCCGGCATGTAAAAATCTGCACATTCCTGCGGCGTCTCCAACTGGAACCTGGAGTAATTCGTGTCCATGGCTTTTCGGCAAAATTCCGACTGTAAATATAATTCTGAAAAATTTCCCATGTCGTACTTTTGTCTGCACATATATTCGTAAATGCGCTGTTGCGTCTGGCAAATATCATACTCAATTCCGGTCATTCATATCCCCCGCTGCCTGTTTTTCTCTGTCGATAATTTCATTTAAAATGATGTCTTTCATCCGGTACTCCTCGATTTACTCTAAAAGTGTTGACGGATGCAAAAGCAGCCTGCATGCTTGCATGCAAGGATGATTTTGCATTTGGCAACCTGCCCTGTATGAGCGATGTAGGGCGATAGCCCGGAATGCGAATACAGGCAGGATTGCGAGAGCACGTTAGTGCGAAGCAATCCGTGACTTTTATATTATGTGGTGCCTACAAATACGTAGGCATGTGGGTTTACTTGATCACTCCCGCCAGGTGATCACATCCTGCCGTCTGGGACGGGCTGGCGGATTTTCCGCGGCATAGCCCACGGCCAGCACCGCATAGAGCTCGCCGCCTACCCAGGTGCTCAGTTCCTCCTGCGCAAAAAAAGAGTCGCAAATCCAGAGGCTTCCCAGACCCAGTGCTGTAGCCGCCAGCGTCATGTTCTCAATGGCAGCACCCATGGACTGCGCATTGCAGATTTCCGCCACACGTTCATCCGTTGACAGCTCTTTTTTTCTGCCCGCCTCCGTGAACGGAAGGGATAATGCATTCGTCACGAAAATCAGGGCCGGCGCCTGCTGCATGATCTGCAGCGTGTAGTCTGCGCCGGAAATCATCCCCGCACTTTCCGGCAGGAAAGGCTTCTGCTTCTCCCGGACCAGACCGCTTTCCATGGCCCGCACCGCTTCCGCCTTCGCTGCGCCCGTGGCCACCACAAAGCGCCACGGCTGCCGATTCTTCGCCGAGGGCGCCGCAATTCCCGCCTCCAGAATCGCCTCGAGCTGCTCCCGGGAAACCGGCCGGTCCTGATACTTCCGGATACTCCTCCGGGCTTTGATACATTCTAATGCTTCCATGGTTGTCCTTTCTTCTGGGAAACCTACAATTCCATTTCTGAATTATCCGTTTTATTTTCCTGCTTTGCTTTCTCTGGTGATGTATAGGTAATGTCCGGCTTTTCTTTTTCAGCAGGTGGCTGTTTAAAAGACACATTCTCCTTTTTAGGCCAATATTTACCATATTTTTCCTTTAATTGGTCATAAGAAAAACCATCTTGCGGAACACCAAGGTATTCATTTTTACCAAAAGCCAAAATCAGCTCAAAGACCATTGGGCATAGGAATAATCCAACGGCAAATGGTCTGCCATACCCAAATGCCTCACTTTTTTTGTATTGCGTTGCACCATAAAGTGCCATGGAAGCGCAAAAAGCAATAATGCCGATAACCGGCAATCGGCCCAAAACATTCAATACCAGCGAAAGCAAAAACAGTTGACCATTTCCCCAAAAAATCTTGTAATTGATGTAGTCGTTATAGAATGGTATCATTGCCGCCCACCCCGGTTGACCGGCTTTCCTGAATATTCGCCATTCTGCAGTAATGACAATTCCCAGAATAAGAACGCAAATAACGATTACCGTCAGGATTACCTTTCCATAAATGGTCATTACTTCCCCCGTATAATCGTAATAAAGAGAACCTGACAATGAACTTGTGAATGATGCAATAAAGCTAATCAAAAAGCTCAAGATAAAGCTAATTAAATATGAATTCATAAGACATCTCCTTTCAAAACAGCTCTACCAAGTCCCTTCCCTACTTCTCTTATTATATCATTAAATCGATCCTAAAATTCATTATTTTTGATTTTCGCAGCGAAGCTTCATCAAAGATTTGACCTTCCTGCTTCATTGTCATTATAATACATCTAAAGCGGGCGGGACAACTCTTACGGATATCTGAAGTCCATTCTGCCAATTGTATGATACGTAACGGAGGAATCAAAAATGTTGTTGATTATTATCATTGCCATTGCAGCTTACATGATTATCAGCCATAAGAAATACCAGCAATTGAATGCTGAAGTACTAACAAGCTTAGGTCTGACGAGTTGGTATGTCATGTCCTATAATCTGCAGACTCTGTGTTGGCGATGCAACCGATCCAAAGGCGCTAAACTTCAACTCTGATAACGCTTCAATCTCACCATAATCATACACTTTTACAGGAGGCTTCCTTTATGCATGCACAAAATATCGATATTGACGATATGCAATGCTGGGTATTTCGGATGGCCCAGAATCGCTGGAAAAAATCGCCCGAGGAATGTGTCAAAATATTTCAGGAGAATAATGTTTTTGAAGCTGCTACGCACTATTCTCCGAAAAATCGACCTTCCTCATAAAAGGACCTTATACGCTCATGGATACCAACGTATTTAAAGCATTACTTGAAATAGAAAACTGCAAAAATATCACCCATGCCGCCAAGCATTCCTTCATTTCGCAGCCAGCATTAACCAAGCAGCTGAATAAGCTGGAAAAAGAAATCGGCATGTCCCTCTTCGATCGAGGCCACAGTCCGGTGGAACCAACGCCACAGGGCGAGATTTTTCTCGACTTCGTGCGGAAATACCTGGAGCTGGAAGAGGATTTACACAGAGATCTCGGTGTGAGCCAGAAAACTGCTTTGGCTCCTGTTCGCATTGCCATGACACATCGTGGCGGAAATTATGTCGGCAGCCATACTGCTGCATTGATGGAAAAACACAGCGAACTTCATCTCGAATACCTTGATATGACTGCCAACCAGTGTGAAGCCGCCCTGGATAATGAAAGCGTTGACCTTGCGGTGTATACTGATCCCGTGTTAACACCGAGCCTGGAATACATGCCTCTGGAAGAGGACCTCCTTGTATTTGTGATCCCGGAATCTTCAAATATATTGAAAGGGCTTGATCTCAACAACAACTCCCTCTCGCATCCCGTTGAAATTCCTGCAAGGCGTTTTCGTGATCCTGCGCTTCGATACATACTGTCAACCCCCGGTCAAGGTCTGTATTACGCCGAAAAAGCCTTCTTCAAAAAATACCATGTCAAAGAGGAGCAATGTCTTCGTGTCGACTATGTGGACACACGTTACCAGGTGGTCTGCTCCGGCTGCGGAATTGCCATTTTTCCGCACATGACCATTTGTAGTCAAAGCAAGGTTCCCGAAAAAAAGATGATCTACGGCATCCCGGAAGGCGACCAATTGTATCGTTACGTCATTGTCGCCAGAAAGAAAGGCAGACAATTGTCTGCTGAAGCCGAATTGGTATGGCATTTCCTCGTGAACAAGTCGCTTCATGAATAATTCCACTTTGAAATCAAAATCATAACGAATCGGAATCACCCAAGTCAGTTTCCGCCTCCGTCATCACGATCACCCTTGCAGTAATTCCAATTGGTTATCAAATCCGATAACCATTCGAATCTCAATAATATTGCACAAATCTCTTTCAAAATGTACAGTTTGATTATGCATTTTACCTATAGGTAGTTCGGACGTATATTTCGAAGGGAGAAATTTTATGAAAACCTTAAAGGAAACCAAAATTCTGGGATTCCC
>CAVKVA010000021.1:0-21229 GCA_963659875.1 Parolsenella sp. | reverse complement strand
CTCAGTCGGTAGAGCACGCGGCTGTTAACCGCGGTGTCGTTGGTTCGAGTCCAACTGGGGGAGTTCATCTCATTTTATGAGTATGGCGAAGTAGCCAAGTGGTAAGGCGTGGGTCTGCAACACCCTGATTCACCGGTTCGAATCCGGTCTTCGCCTCTTTTTTAGTATAAGGCGCCATGGTCAAGCGGTTAAGACACCACCCTTTCACGGTGGTATCACGAGTTCGAATCTCGTTGGCGTCATATAGCCGTTAGCGGATATCATCCGCTGACGGCCTTTTTTTGTGCAAACGAATAGGTGCTTGGGCTCAGCGACAGCTTCGCTGGCGGGGTGCCCAAGCACCGACTAGAGCGACGACCTGAGTGAGATCTGTGCGACAACCAGTGCTTTATTTACTGCAATGGGGTCCCCGCAAGCCAAGCTTACGCGGATCCCCATTGCAATCTTCAAATTCTACTTCCTTTACCATAGCGGGGCGCTCCTCCGTTTTGATTCTATAGTGGTTCCGCTCATGATCAATAGATGCATGACCAACGTGAGACGGAGACGCGCCCCAATCCTCCTTTCTGTTTAATCTAAGTGCTACTTTCAGTATAATCCCAAAAAACAAAGAGCGTGATATGTCATGTTTCGCTATTATCTTTTCTGCGATATGCTCTGTTTGGGGATATATAATTAAAAAATGTTAAATTATTCCGGATTATACGGTAAATCTGTGGTAACCATAACCTGAAGAAATGACAGGCCCACTATCATAAAAAATCGGCATGTAAGTGTTCCCATATTGATTACGAATTCCTTACGACTTGGTGATATACTTATGAATTATGAGAATATACTCACAGAAAAAGAGAAATAATGCAGGAAAAATCGCAAAATTTTCCTGCAGAGAGAGAAAGGGGAAGCCATGAAAAAGCATTTGCATGTCCTGACCGCATGGATGTTGATCGCGATGCTGCTGGTCAGCAATACCGTCAACGTCATGGCCGTAGAACCCGTGTTGGGGGGGGGCAAACGGATGTACTTTCTGAACTGACACAGAGCACTGAAACGGACGATGCGCTGACAGAAGAGACAGATGAGAGTGCGTCTGTGACGGAGGCAGAGACATCGGAGGATGCAACTGAAGAAAGCACCGAAGCATCGGAGACGACATCCGCGGCAGATGAGACTGAAGTTGCAAAGGATGCAGAGAAACAGGCCGAGGAAAGCACCGCTGCAGAGACGAAAAAGTCTGTGAGCACCGCTTCAGATATCGCAAAGGCCGATGAGATCAACCCGAACGGCGACTATCTCTACGAGCTTTCTGCCACATCTACGGACGGCAAGGTAAGGGTCACTGCGACCATGGACGAGAGCGCAGGCATCGAAACCGGCACCACACTCCATGCGGAGCCCATCACCGGAGCAAGACTTAATTACGTGCTGCGCGTGGCCGGAGAAGCGGCCGGTGTGGAGAGGGATAATGCTTACGGTTTCGCCTATGATGTTTACCTCCTGAAGAAGGGGAAGCGCGTGGAGCCGAGCGAGAGCATTCACATCAGCATGCAGTATACAGAGCCCATGACCATCGAGATCCCGGCAGGCAGCGAGCTCCAGAGCCTTCAGATCTGCCATATCCACAACAAGGACGTGGAGGTAGTGGACAGCGCCATTGATGCTGAGGACAATGCTGTCAATGCTGCAGAATTTGATCTCAGCAGCTTCAGCCCGGTGGTTATGCTGGCGAGCGTGGAGCCGAGAACAGCAGAAAGCAGCAGTGATTTGAAAGATTTTCTGACAGGTGATAGTGCTGTGGAAATCAGTGGCATCAGCAAAAATAATGAGGGAAAGTATGTGGTGCGACCCGGTGCTTCCTTCAAAGTGAAATTGACGGCAAAAGAAAAAAGCAATGGTTTGCAGTTTAACAATACTGAACTGACCTATCAGCTGCCGGATGGATTCGAGGCCATCACGTTAGAAGGCACAACGGATATTGATATTCAGGATGATGGCAAATCCTACAAGGTAGAGGGCAACAGCTGGAAGATTGAAAATGGCGTTCTGACGTTCACTTGGAATAATGAAAGTGAAAATTATGAAAAACTGACGGCTGCGTCAAATGTAAGCTTCTGGATCCAGATGGACGGCAAGGTGAAGGAAAATGTAACGAGTATTCGGTGGAGCACGGATTGCTCGACAGATTTCGTGATTGATAATTCCAGTTATGTAACAGTTGACAAGCAGTGTGATGGTAGTCAGTGGGCTGACAATGATAAGTCGATCGTGCAGTTCAAGGTAACTGTGAAATCAACGGGAAAAAGCGAAAATGTTGTTGTTAAGGATACCATCACTGGAACTGCAATGACATTGATACAAAATTCGATTACAGTTTCGAGTGATAAAGTGGGTTCTGTAGGCTATACAGAGAATTCGAAGAATGACAAAGGGTTTCAATATACAGTTGCATCTATGCAGGATGGAGAAACCATCACCATTATCTATAAGGCAAAGGTGGATTTTAGTCAGTTTTCCGGTAAGACTACGGTTGCTCTGACGGGAAATCAGGTGAGTGCAAAGAGTGAAAGCATGGACAATCCGTCAGAAAAGAAGGATGTCTATTACAACTATGATACAACAATAAAACTGAAGAAAGAAAAAAAGGATGTATCATCAGATGTAGATAAGGATGGTTACAGAACTGTTTCATGGCAGATTACCTATAATGAGAACTGCGCAAAATCCGTGGCCGGACACAAAGTGACGGACACCATTGATGCAGCATCCCAGAGCATTATGGATTATGATGGAGCTGTGACAATCACAGTCTATAATGCAAATTGGCAACCGGTAGGGCAGAACAGAACTTTTGCGCCGACAGCAGGTGAAAAGTCCTGGACTTATCAAATTCCATCAACAGATACATCTGCATACATATATGTTTTTACCTACAAGACAAAGGTGAAGGTTTCGGATCTTCTTGTGAATACTGATGTCAAGAACAAGGTAAAAGATGAGACAGATCCCAGCGTAAAAGAGGATACCGGAAGTGCAACGGTAAAGCCGGGAGATGACAATAAGCTCAAGCTGGAGAAAGATGTAGAAAGTGTCAGCAGTACAGAGGTGACATGGAAAATTACGATGACTGTTCCGGCAGGGGGACTCGATAAGGCGGTACTGACAGACATCTATCCAACAAAGACCCAAAATGGAACGACATACCAGGATACATTGAAAGACGCTTCAATCAAAGTAGATGGTTTGCAGACGGGCGAAGTTTACGAACCAAATACAACTGATAGCAAGAAGTGTGTTATCACCTTCTACAAAGACAGTGCGAAAGAACAACAGGGTTTAAATGCAGCGGTAGATGGGAAGACAAGAACGATTACTGTGACGCTGACCACTAATGTGGATAAAAATTGGTATAAAGCAGCTGAATCAAACGATGGTTTATATAATCATAAAAACAATGCAGAATTCGATTATGGCGATGCAGATCCTCTCGAAAAAAATGCAACTGCCAAGGTGATGACTGTGAATATCAGTAAGAGTGGTGAATCAGATGGCAATACAGAGGATGATCTTCCGAAGTACAAGTATGCCATAGTAGTTGGTGGCGTAACAAATAAAACCTTTATCATTAGCGATGAATTTCCGACAGAGTATCTGAGTTATTTGCAAGTGGATGGTAATGTATACAAAGGAAGCAGTAGTGATCCAAAAAAAATAAAGGATAAAGCAGGGAGTTATCAGTTTGAAAGTACTCAGACAGGCGGAGCATTTACGGTAACACTGGATGACGATGCGGAACCGGGAAAATATTATAAGATTGTCTATGACCTTCAGGTGAAAGATGCAGCTTCATTGAAGGCATTGCAAAAGAAAGCAACAGAGGATGCGCTGGGCAAAAGTAATGAGTGGTATAGCCATAATTCAGGAGATGTGAAGCTTGGAAATAAGGCAACATTTGGAACTGTTTCTGCAGAATACAATGGATGGACTTATACAAGTTTTATACTTACTAAGCAGTTGCTTACCAGTGATGACGATCTGAAAAAGAACAAAAAGGCGGAATACAAGATTGTTGTGAATCCAGGTGCGGCACAGTTGAATGGCGGTCAGGATATGGAACTGGAGGATGAATATTCATCAAATCAGAACATTGATCCAGACAGCATAAATATCGTGGCGGATCCGTCTGATCATAATTGTACATATCGTATTGAGGACGGAAAGCTGAAGTTTACCATCCCTGATAGTACCAGCGTGGTGATTACCTACAGTGCGATTTTTGGAGGACAGGGACAGATTAAACTGACCAATAAGGCAAAGCTCAACAATAAATATGAAGCCAGTTCATGGGATAAAACTATAAATATAGATAGCGGCGGATCCGGAAACATCTATTCCATCAAGGTGTCTAAGCGGGATGCGGATGATGAAAGCATTAAGCTGGCCGGAGCAGAATTCGAACTGTATAAGAAGGGAGAAGGCGGCCAGTCAGACACGCCGGTATCTGGAAAAAATGGTAATGTTAAGTATACAACAGATACGAATGGCAGCTTCACAGTAAATGGAAGTCAACAAGAGGATGGCTGGACACTGAATAGTGAGTCCACCTATTATCTGAAAGAGACAAAGGCCCCGAACGACTATCAGCTGAATACCGGGGATGAAGCAAATAAGTATTACTTCAAGATAGGTGATAGTGTTGATGCAGCTGGCCATATTTACGTGAATGGTGGTTTTATGACCATCACGAACAAGAAAAAGTCGGAGGTCGAAACCACATCCATTGGCGTCACAAAGAAATGGAATGATGCCAACAATCAGGATGGTCTGCGGCCGACCTCTGTAACAGTTGCGTTGTATAACGGCAGCAATAAAGTTACGGTGGATAAGGATGACAAGGCGGTACAGGAGATTGAGCTGAATGCAGCCAACAAATGGACCGCTACATGGAGCAATCTGCCGAAGAAGGATGGTAGTGGTGACGACATTACCTATACCATCAAGGAAGTAGGTGAGCGCAATAACAAGATTACCTTTACCAAAACGAATGGTGACAAGACAGAGTCTGCGGAGTACAGCGTAAGCTATTCTGTGTTGAAAGCAGTTGATGATGGCGGGCAGTATACCATCACCAACACCTACATCCCGGAGACCATTCCGGAGACGGAGCCTGAAACAGAGACAGAATCCGTTCCTGAATCATCTGCACCGGAAACCACAGCGCCCGAAACGGAAACCACAACGGTTCCCGAAACCACAGCGCCTGAAACGACAACGGTACCTGAGACCACAACCGTACCGGAAACCACAACCGTGCCGGCGACTACGCGGTCGAGCGGCGGCAATGGCGGTGGAAACTGGCATGCCGCGACATCCATGGCAGCGACCACCGAGTCTGTGACGGAGTCGAGCAACGAAGAGACCACGACAGCTGACGGCGGAAACGTCAACGGCAACGCCCGGGATGAAGTGGAGACCAATCCGGACGGCAGCGTGAAGGGTGCCGGAAGAGGCAGGAACAAGGATGGCAGTGACGACGGCGATGTATATGGCGCAAAGCGCGGTGTACTGACCGGCGATCAGGCGATGACCCTGCTTTGGGGCGCGGGCTTCATGTTCTGTGCAATCCTTCTGTTCGCATGGCTGCGCAGAAAAAGAAAGTAACATAAGCGTGTAGGCTTTGACCCGCCCGGGATTTCCGGGGGGGTCTTTTTTCAATCAGATACGGACTTGACTTTGCTTGATCATTGATACATGATACTCATAAGAAAGTAACTCGTAAGTTACTAACTCGTGAGTATATTTTTGAGGGTGAGAACATGAGTCAATTTTATTGTCGCGAAGAGGAACTTCGAAAACTAAATAAACGGTATGCGGCGGATCGCTTTGAATGCATTGTCATCTACGGCAGACGGCGTGTCGGGAAAACGGCATTGATCAATGAGTTTTGTAAGGACAAGCCGACCATTTTTTTCTCTGCGTTGAACACGACAGGAAAGGAAAATCTGGAAGCACTTTCAAAAGCCATTATGAACTTTGAACGACCGGAGCGGGAATTTGCACCTGCATTTGGATCCTATGATGCTGCGCTGGAGGAGCTGACAGCATTGTCTAAGAATGAGCGAATCGTTTTTGTGATTGATGAGTACCCGTATCTTGCGAAGGCAAAGCCGGCTATTTCCGCAATGCTGCAGCATATCATTGACCACAAATGGACAGAGTCCCGTATGTATCTGATCCTATGCGGCTCTTCCATGAGCTTTATGGAGAGTCAGGTCCTTGGTGAGGAAAGTCCGTTGTACGGCAGACGGACCGGCCAGTTCAAGATTGCGCCGCTGGATTATAAGGAGACGGCGGTATTTCATCCATTGCTTTCTGCAGAGGAAAATTCTCTGATCTATGGCATCACGGGGGGCGTCCCGCATTATATCAATAAGCTGGATGTGCGGGATAGTGTAGAGGAGGCTCTTCTGGAGAATCTTTTTGACCGTTCCAGCTATTTGTATGAGGAACCGGGAAATCTGCTGAAGCAGGAGCTGCGGGAACCGGCCATTTATAATGCGATCATCAAAGCCATCGCAGAGGGAGCTTCCCGCATGAACGACATTAAAATGAAGGTCGGTGTGGAAAATTCGGTGATATCGAAGTATCTGAAAACCTTAACGGATCTGGGTATTGTCAAAAGGGAAACGCCGATCACCGAAAAGCCGGGGAAGAAAACCATCTATATGCTGGCGGATAACTTCTTCCGTTTTTGGTATCGCTTTGTGCCGGTCAATCAGAGTGCTATCGATTCTGGCAGAATTGCAAAGATTTTCCCACATGCGGTCCAGCAGCATCTGCCGGATTATATGGGACTGATCTTTGAGAAGATGTGCCAGGATTACCTGCTTTACTATGCACATGCGCTGCCCATAGAGCTGCGCGCGATCGGTCAATGGTGGGGAACGGATCCACGGAACAAAAAACAGGTTCAGATTGATATTGTCGGGGCACCGGTTACGGGGAAGGAATATATCATTGGCTCGTGTAAGTATAGGACTGAAAAAATCGGTATAGACGAACTGGAATTGATCCGGGATTATGCAGCGGTTTTTGGAAAAGGAGACAAGTATCATTATTATATCTTTTCCAAGGGTGGATTTACGGAGGGACTTTTGCAGGCCGGTGAACGTGGCGAGGTGCAGTTGATTACGTTGGAGGACATTTACAAGTGATCGATGGGGAAGGCTTGCATTGCCTGCGGTATTTCCGTATACTTTCCCATAGATCAAAACTATTAAATGCTCAGGGGGATATAGAAAATGGATGAGAGAACCAGAGCACTGGTGGCAGAGCTGCGGCAGTTTTCCACACCGGAGCTTTGCGACGGATGCAGCGAGCGGCACGTGATGGACTACGAGATCAAGCCGCGGATTTCGGAGAAAAGCATTGTGGGACCGGCGTTTACGGTGGATGTGCCGGAGGATGACGGGGGCTTCATTCCCACCGCCATTGAGGCGCTGGAGGAAGGACAGGTGCTGGTGATCGCGGGAAAGGGCTTCACGGGCAGCAGCTACTGGGGTGACCATCGGAGCCTCTGCGCGCAGATGAAGGGTGCGGAGGGCATTGTCATTGACGGTCTGTTCCGGGATCTGGCGGGCTGCCGGGAAATCGGCGTGCCGATTTTTGCAAGAGGCGTTACGCCCTGCTCCGCCCGGAAGAAAAACCAGGGACAGATGAATGTGTCGGTGCTTTGCGGTGGCGTGGAGGTGCGGCCCGGCGACCTCATCGTTGGCGACATCAACGGCGTTCTCGTGCTGCGGCCGGAGGAAGTGGAAGCGGTGCTGGCGAAGACCCGTCGGAAAGTGGCGGCGCAGAACTACACGATTTCCGAGATGCAGCGGACCGGACAGGTGATCCCGCGGATTATTTGGCCGGATAAGGCTTGATAGGCTATGAATTTTTTCCTATACTTCATCTGATCTTGTTTTTATTTTTATAAAGGAGAAATTTATTATGCGTGAGTGTACAGACAGCTTTTGTCCGATTGACCATATTTCCATTGATGTGGCGGATATGGCGAAATATATTCGTTTCTTTGAGACCGTGTTCGGCATGAAGGTGTGGCGTATAAAGGGTTCCGCAGAGGCCCCGGAGTCGGTCTGGCTGGATGGCGGTATTCAGCTGCTGCATGTGGAGGAGCCCAGCATGGAGAACGGCCGCTACCATCATCTGGCCTTCCAGGTGATGGATGTGGACAGTGTGCTGGCGAAGGCGTCCCACTACGGCGCAGTGCCGGTACCCGGCAAGGGACATCACTGGTTCATGCTGCCGGACGGCATCCGCTTCGAACTGAAGGTGCAGAAGGGCTGATGGTTCACAGACAGGCAAAGATCTGCTATGATAAAAGGATGGAATGCTGACAGGGCTAATGTTGGCGCGATCCGGAAAGCAGGGAGGTCATGAGATGTCGGTGAAGTCGGAGCTGAGGAATCTGTTTTTGGCAAAAAAGGGAGAGTATCTCTCCGGAGAAGAATTGGCGGAGCAGCTGGGCTGCACCAGGACAGCGGTCTGGAAGGCGGTGAAGCAGCTGCGGGAAGAGGGCTGCGAGATCACTGCCGTGCCGAACCGGGGCTATGCCATGGCGGAGGAGACGGATCTTCTGTCGCAGCAGGAAATTGAGCGCTGGCTGCAGGATCCCGAGGTGATCGTTAATGTGTACCAGGAGATCGGCTCCACGAACGATGTGCTGAAGCAGATGGCATTGACGGAGCATGCAAAGGCCGGGACGGTGGCGGTTTCCGATTACCAGACCGGCGGCAAGGGTCGTCTGGGTCGGAGCTTCTTCTCACCGAAGGGCACGGGGTTGTACCTGAGCCTTCTGCTGCGGCCGGAAACGGCGGTGACGGACAATCTGATCCTCACGGCCCAGGCGGCAGTGGCGGTCTACCGGGCCGTGAAGCGGGTCGCCGACATTGACCTCAGCATCAAGTGGGTCAACGACCTCTATCTCGGCATGCGGAAGGTCTGCGGTATTCTGTCCGAGGGCCAGGCGAATTTCGAGACGGGCCGACTGGATTTTGTCGTTGTGGGACTTGGGGTTAATGTCTTCGAGCCGGAGGAGGGATTTCCGGCGGAGATCCGGGACCGCGCGGGTTCGCTTCTGGGCAAGCGCTCCGAGGGACGGCGCATCGACCGGAATCACCTTGCGGCAGAGATCATCCGGGAGTTCTACCGGCTTGCCGGGCAGAAGACATTGGCACCGGAATACATCGAGCGAAACATGGTGCCGGGGCATGAAATCGTGGTGATTGACGGCGAGAAGCGGCGAAACGCCAGAGCAACGGGCATCGCGGCAGACGGACGACTGCTGATTCAGGAAGCGGACGGCAGCGAGAATGCGCTGGTTTACGGCGAGGTGTCGGTGCGGCTGGCGGACAACGGACAGGAAGTGGAGCGATAATGGCAGATTACAGAAAGCGGAGCACAAAGCGAAGACGGCGGAACGAGGCGAACCTGGTGGGCGATCTGTTCCGGGTGCTGTTTGCCGTATCCATGCTGATCGTGGCCATTATGGCGGCGTTCTTTGTGGTACAGCATGTCAGCGGCTTTTCGCTGCCGGAGCTTAGGCAGACGCTGGCGAGTACGGAGGCAGAGACGCCCCAGGTACTGACGGCAGCAGCCGAGACCAAAGCGAAGGAAACAGCAAGTACGGCGCCGTCCACCACGGAAACGGAGATAGAGAGCGAGACCGAGGAAGAAAGCGCTGAGGAAGAGAGCAGCACGGAAAGCACGAAGGAAGAAAAGGAAAGCAAGGACGCGGCGAAGGAAAGCGCCAGCATCTCCGATGAGGGTCCGGCGAAGCAGACGGAGACGAAGGCCACAGCTGCGGATCGGGATTATGAGGAGCGGGACTATACCACGGAGGAGAAGCCCATTCGGGGCGGTGCTGTGGTCGGTGAAGCGCCCACGGCGGGCGGCGATTCCGCTGCAGTCAGCGGACCGGGTGCCGACGTACAGATCGGACAGGGACCGGTGAACTAGATGATCTACTATCTGATGGGAAAATCCGCCAGTGGAAAGGACACCCTGTATCGGAGGCTGCGGGAATTGCGGCCGGACTGGCAGGAAGTAGTACTGTATACAACTCGACCCATGCGACATGGCGAAATCGACGGGAAGACCTACCATTTCGTGACGGCAGGGGAGATGGAGAAGCTGACCGCGGAAGGAAAGCTCATTGAGAAGCGGGTTTACCAGACGGCCTATGGCCCCTGGACCTATGCCACGGTGGACGACGGACAGATCCGGGAGCCGGAAAAGCGGGATTATCTCATGATCGGCACACTGGAAAGCTATGTGCAGGTGCGGCAGTACTACGGCGAAGCGCTGTTGACGCCCCTCTATATCGAGGTGCCGGATAAGCTGCGCATGGAACGGGCCCGGGAGCGGGAGGCCAGGGAGCCGCAGCCTCGTTTTGACGAGCTGGAGCGACGTTTTCAGGCTGATGCCCGGGACTTCGCACCGGAGAAGCTGGCAGCCGCGGGAATCCGCCGACATTATCTGAATCTTGATCTGGAAAAATGTATAGATGAAATCATTCAGAATACCGGAAAATAAAATCATGAACGCCTATCTTCTGGAAGGAGAAGATATGGCGGTGCTGAAGGAGGCTGCGCTGCATTTTGCGAAGTCTCTTTTTGTGCAGGATCAGGAGGTCTGGAAGAACCGTGGTTATGAAAGTTACGGAGACTTTTGTCGAAGTGTGGAAATGCGGCTGTCGGAGGAGAGTCATCCGGATTTCGTGGTACTGCGGCCGGACAAACCGGAGGACAATCCCCATACCATCAGCGTGGACAATGTGCGGCAGAAGCTGACGGATACGGTGCAGGTGCGGCCTTATGAGGCCTCGTACCGGATTTATATGCTGGAGCACGCGGAGATGCTGAATGTGCAGGCACAGAATGCGATTTTGAAGACCCTGGAGGAACCGCCGGAGTATGTGGTGATCCTTCTTTTGGCGGCGAACGGGGATGCCTTTCTGCCCACAATCCTGAGCCGTGTGATTGAACTCAAGGCGGGAGAACGGGACGCGGGAGAACGTTTCCGGATGCTGTGGGACTTGAATTGGGCGCAGAAGCTCGGACAGTTTCTCACAGAACGGAAGCTTAAAAATACCCGGGAGCTGCTGGACCTCATTAAGCTTTTGAACGACGAAAAGGCAGGGATGACGGACATCCTTTCTTTTATTGAAATTATTTTGCGGGATGTGCTATGCTATAAAAGTACGCGCCGAACAGAGCTTCTGTATACGAGAGGCAGTGCGGCGGAAGCCATGGTGGTGAAGCTCGGCAGCAGCATGGACTACGCGGAGATCGGACGGCTGACGGATGAGCTGCTGCGGGCGCAGCAGGGAGTCCGGCTGAATGTGAACCGGGATCTGCAGCTGGAGGGGCTTCTGATGACGCGTTGAATGCCGCGGAAACCGTTGCGCAAGGCGAGGCCCGGGAAAGCAGCGCCGAAGACATTGGAATAAGGTAAGGAAAAAACAGATATATGACAGTAGTGATTGGCATCAGATTCAGAACGGCGGGGAAGATTTACTATTTCTCGCCGGGGGAGACGGAGTTTCGTCGGGGTGACCACGCGATTGTGGAGACAGCCCGGGGCGTGGAGTACGGCTTCGTGGTGATGGGAAACCGGGAGACACCGGATGAAAAGATTGTGCAGCCGCTGAAGGCGGTGATGCGGAAGGCGAATGCGGAGGATGATCTCCGGCACGCAGAAAATGCAGAGCGGGAACGGGAGGCGTTTCGGATTTGTCAGGAGAAGATCCGGAAGCATAATCTCGAGATGAAGCTTATTGATGTGGAGTATACTTTCGATCGGGGCAAGGTACTTTTTTATTTTACGGCAGACGGAAGGGTGGATTTCCGCGGCCTGGTGAAGGATCTGGCAGCAATTTTCCGTACCCGTATCGAACTGCGGCAGGTGGGTGTCCGGGACGAAACGAAGCTGCTGGGGGGTTACGGTATCTGCGGACGGCCGCTTTGCTGCCACAGCTATCTTTCGGAGTTTGCGCCGGTTTCCATTAAGATGGCGAAGGAGCAGGGACTGTCGCTGAATCCCACGAATATCTCCGGTGTTTGCGGGCGATTGATGTGCTGCCTCAAGAACGAGGAGGAGGTTTACGAGTTCCTGAACGCGAAGCTTCCGGCCATCGGAGACTATGTGACCACACCGGACGGCCTGAAGGGCGAGGTGAGCACGGTTTCGGTGCTGAACCAGAAGGTGAAGGTGGTGGTGAGCCTGGACGGCAGCGACGAGAAGGAGCTCCGGGAGTACAAGGCGTCGGAGCTTAAGTTCAAGCCGAAGAAGCGGAAGCCGAAGACCGAGCATGAGGGCCGGGAACGTGAGCGCGGCGGCCGGTCAGAGCGGGGTGAGAGACCCGCAAGGTCCAATGGCAGAGAGAATTGATGATCTGCAGTGCCGGGGCTACCGGATCATTCAGGATACGGAGGGCTTCTGCTTCGGGCAGGATGCGGTGCTGCTGGCGAATTATGCGCTGCGGGCGGTGAAGCCCGGAAGCCGGGTGTTGGATCTGGGTACTGGCACCGGCATTGTGCCGCTCATCATCGCGGCGAAGTCGGAAGCCGGGGACATCACGGGACTGGAGATCCAGGACTCGGTGGCGTCTCTCGCGGAACGGTCGGTGGCGCTGAACGGTGCCGAAGACCGGGTGCATATTCTGCGGGGAGATCTTCGCAAGGTGCGGGAAATGGGACTCACGGACAGCATGAATGTGGTGACCTCCAATCCACCCTATATGAACACAGGGCTCAAGAGCACGGAGAACCGGAAGCTGATTTCCCGACATGAGGTGATGTGTAATTTTTCGGATGTGGCGCGGGCTGCTGCTCTGACGCTGAAGTCCAAGGGACATTTTTTCCTGGTGCATCGGCCCAACCGGCTGGCGGAGATTATGGCG
Organism: Parolsenella sp.; assembly: GCA_963659875.1. Taxonomy (GTDB): domain Bacteria; phylum Bacillota; class Clostridia; order Lachnospirales; family Lachnospiraceae; genus Oribacterium. The sequence goes on along the minus strand of CAVKVA010000021.1, from coordinate 8,265 downwards.
GAGCTTCGGCGGCAGCAGCTGGAGCCCAGGCGGCTGCGGCTGGTCTATCCCTTTGCGGGGAAAGAGGCCAACCTTTTTCTGTTGGAGGCCATCAAGGGCGGCGGCACGGAGCTTCATGTGGAAGCGCCGCTTATTGTATACAAAGCCGTGGGAGAGTATACGGACGAGATCCGGGAAATCTACTACGGAATGGGATAATATCTTTTTTCAGATAATATCCGAATAATCAGTCTATACAGAACGAAAAGCGTAGGGTAGGATGGAGCCATGAGAAAAGCATGGTGCAAAAACCTGCAGCTTCTCGTTCTGATTTTTTTATTTTTCGCTATTTTTTCTATTTCTCTTTCATTTAAAAGCCTGTCGGCAGAGACCGGGGAAAGCGCATCCCTGCAGATCGCGCTAACCCTGGCTCCGGCAGAGGCTGTGGTGCCGGGCGACCGGATCACGCGGCAGATTCTTCTTGAAAATCTCACAGACAAAAAACTGAAGTACAGCGTGGAGGAGATCCGCTGCACCGGAACGGCGGCATTGCTGCCCTATCTCACACTGCAGCTTTCGTCCGAAGAAGAGACACTGATTTTTGGGCGGATCGATCGGCTTGGGACAATGTCATCTTTTCCGGTTTCGATCCCGGAGGGCGATTTAAAGCTGATCCTGGACTTTTCATCGGAGGCGGAGGCGTCCCTGATGGGGAGCAAAGCACAGATAGAGCTGCTTCTGTCGGCGGCGGAAGTGATTGACGGAGAAATTGATGTGCCGGAAACAACTGTACCGGAGACGAAAACCGCGGAAGCGGTGAGTCGTCCGGAAGAAGCTGAGGAGATCGGGAAAGCGGACAGTGGCACGATGGCTGAAACAGAGGGAAATGCCCGGCAGGAAGAAAGCGCGGCAGAGCGGGGAAAGGAGTCTGCTGCAGGAAGTGCCGACGAAAAATCCAGCAGTGGCGTGCTTTTCGGAAGCGCTATTTCCTTTCTGGGTGGACCGGGAACGGATCTGGCAATCGAAGTGCCGGAAGATCCGCCGCTATCGGTTGAAAATCCACAGCAGGCAGAAAATCAGAAGCAGGACGCGGCAGAACAGAAGACAGAAGTGAATACGGACATGGACAGCCGGCTCATTGCTTTGCTGGACCGACTGCGGAAGAAGCAGAAGGACAGAGTAGAAGCCTCGGAGGAGAACTTGACTGCAGCAGGAAAGCGACAGACATCCGATCGCAGTGGTTTATCCGTATGGGTGGAGGAGCTGGGAGGCCGTGACCTGCGTATACAAAAAACACAATCCATACACGGCGGAGAAGCCGTGACGATCTATCTGGGGGAAGCGAATATGAAGGGAAGCGCAAGACGTATTTTCAATGCACTGGGCAATTTTTTGCTGTGGTTTATGGTTTTTCTTGCCATTTACTTTGCCCTGTCAGCGTACCAGGAAAGGAGAACGGGGAAGCCCTTCTTCTTTATGGGATATAAACCGGTTCTGATCCTGAGCGAATCCATGGAGCCCACATATCCAAAAGGAGCAATTGTTTTGGTCAGAAAGCAAAAGCGCGCAGCAGAGCCGGGAGATGTTGTGATGTTTTCTCCGGAGGAGGGAAGCGGCACCTATGTGATTCACCGCATTGTGGGAGAATCCGGGGAAGGCTTCATCACCCGGGGAGATCACAACAACACAGAGGATCGGGGTATTGTGGCGCCGGAGCAGATTTACGGCACTGTAAAGGGATTGCTATGGTGCTAAGCACAGAAAGGACAGAAAAATGAAATTCGGAAAACGGGCAGCGGTATTGCTTTCGATGGGCGTGATGCTCCTCTGCATCAGCGGCGCCTGGGCGTATTTTGCACAGAAGCGTTCGGTGAATCTGGCAGTGACGCCGGAAAATATGGGCATAGAGGTGGATACCACGGCCTTTAAGCTGACCACGGAACCCATGGTGCCGGGAGATCTGAATCCCCTGAAACTGAAGGTCACCAATGTGGGACAGCGGGACGTGAAGGTGGTGGCCGAGGTGACGGTGCAATCGGCGGAAGCCTTCGACAGTGATTCGATCGAGTGGTTCATCGCATCGGAGACTCTGAAGAATTCCTTTGCCAATGGTGAGGTACTGTATACACTTCCGGACAGCGCCGGTACAGTGACACTGGACAATTCAACGGATGCGGTACGCTTTCTGAGTAAAGCCGCCAGTCAGAACGATGGACAGACGGATACGGTAACCTTCCTGGTGCAGGGCGGCGAGCTGGCTGGAAAGAAGAACGCAAATTACGAAAGCAAGAAGGCCGTGGATATGAACTTCTGGCTGGCACTGGCCAGCAAGGCCGACAATGATTTTCAGGGAAAGGCGTGCTCGGTTACGGCAGATATCTATGCGGTGCAGGCGGATCATACGGACGGCATCGAGTGGAATAAGCTGAAGACCAGTGCAGAAACAGTGGAGATCGGCACGGTAACGGTATCCAGATAGGATTGTTTAAGGGGGATGCGATGCCGAAGGGAAAGCGCTTTTTAAAAGGAAACACAAAACGGCGTGACCGGCGCGTACAGCTGCTCCTTTTGGCGGGGCTCCTGCTGCTTCTCAGCATTTGCGGGGCAGGCGCGTACTTTGTACAGCGTATGGAGAACAGCATTGAAGCCAGGGCTGCGCAGCTTTCCCTGGAGACCCGGGCCTTCGGAAAGGAGGCTTCTCTGGACCGGGAGATCAGCAACGATACCGTACTTTATATCAGCGGAGAGGTGGTGAACACCGGACAGGTGCCGGTATATCTTTCGGAGGAAAATATACTGGAGCGGAACGGGACAGCGGCAGACAGAGGTATTGTGCTAGAAGCCATTTCCGGGCCGGACGGGAATACGCCACTGCAGCCGGGAGAGCTGCGGAAGTACGAATATAAGCTGTGTTTTCCCGGCGCAGACAGTCTGCCGGAGGGAAGCTTTAATCTCCTGGCGGAGCTGCTGGTAACGGCCTGTACGGACAAAAGCGGTAAGTATGGGTTTAAGTCCGGCCCGTATGCATTGGTGCTGGGAGATTTCAGCGGTGACAAGGCATTGAACATTCCGACACGGGAACAACGGATCCGGCTCACTGCCCTGTATGAAAAGGGAACCGAGGATCTGGCGGAAATCTGCTGGTTCTGCAGCACGGCAGGCGCGGCCCTCAGTGCCCCTAAGGGGGATGAAATTTCGGACTGGACAGCAGTGACATCTGCCGCAGGCAGGACAGAGGAGCTGGTACTGCAGCGCGGAGAAAGCATGCTGTTGTACTATGAGCTTCGCACGGAGGAAACGACTGTGCGCTCGAATCTCTATCGATTCTCCTTTGTCGGAGGCAATCTCACGCGACAGGATTATGACTATTTTACAGGAAAGGAGCTTGCGGCATGATCGGGCAGAGCATGGCAGTGGACTTTTACTGGGATTCCGCATACACAAGCTATGAGGAGGAGCAGAGAAGCTTCGAGAAAATCATTCCCCGGGATCTCAGCGAAGCGGAGCATATCCTCTACATTCCGGCGGGTGCGGAGCAGGGCTACTGGCGTCTCGCCGTGGAGCTGCAGGGGGTGGAACAGAGCTACGGGCTGCAGGGTCTCTGGAACGATCAGGGAGTGCATAAGATCTTGTATGATAATGATGAAAATTACACAGAAGCGGAATTCGTGCATCGCTTTGGCAAGGGGAAGGCCGGCGCACGGCAGATCAGCCTTGCTGCGGGGCAGGAGCTGGCGGTCACAGTGGACAGCCGGTATTTGCAGGAACCGGCGGGCTTTCAGAGCTACCAATGGTACGGCGGCAGCAGCAAGGACAGCCGGGAAAGTCTGGACGATGGGGCAGGAAACAAACTTCTGCCCGCGCTTTCTCCCGGAGAAACCAGATACTATTGCTGTGAGGCGCAGCTTTTGGCGGAGAGCTTTTCTCTGGGAGAGAATTATGCAGCCACCCGGAAGCAGCTGCCCCGGGCACTGGGAATCCGTCTGGAGGCAGACACATGAAGCAGTGGCCCGGTGCGGATGTTTTGGCTCGCTTCCTGGTGTGTCTATCGGTCTGGATGCTGTGCTTTTCCCGGTACAGCAGGGCGGAAGGCATGACAGAATTCACGCAGCGCTATGTTATGGTGAACGTGGATGGGGAGGAAGTCATCGAGGTGGATAATGAAGGTACAGTCCGGGATTATGGCATCTGCCCCTATGTGGATGTCTTTCTGGCAGGGGAGATCAGCGGCAACGTCAACAGTCTGGTGGCGGAGGACAGCTTCCTGTGCGGCAGCCACAAGTCGGGGAAATATTTCAGGCTTGTTGTCGGAGGAGATAAGCCGACCACAACGATACCGGCTACCGGAGAAGAAGGCGTGATGACCTGGTATACCGTGTCATCGAGCACTCCGTTTTCGGTCACAAAATATATGCGTGTGCGGGATCGGCAGCTGACATCGGTATTTGATGGGCAGACCTTTCAGACGAGGTTTCAGGTATATTATTACGGCCAGCCAAAGTACGTAGTCAGCGGATATGTCGTGCGGCTCTCCGGTTACACCGAAACAGACAGTAAGAAGCCTTCTGTTGTTTGTGAGGACTGGTTCCGCTCTCGCTACAACCACAATTATGAGATTTGCTATGATTACGGCTTTGTGAACGCGGCGGCCCGGGGGTTTTCACCGGAGCAGGGAACGCTTCGTGAAAATCTCAGCTTTTTTACGCTGCCGAAGCAGCTGACGGATCCGGCAGGGGATAGTCGGTACCGTTTTCTCGGCTGGCGGGTGAGCGGTGATGGCGGGACATATACCCCGGCGCAGGGAGGTGATAAGGCGAGCTTTCGTTACGGGCAGCCTGCGCAGAATCCGGCAGTTGCTGCGAACTTATCGTTATTAGTGCTGGCTAACCCGGAAGAGGCAGCAGCGGCAATGGCTACTGTATCCGAAATCAGCGGAGAACGTGCATTGGAAGAGAAGGAGGTGGGGCCTTTGACGGAAATGAATGCGCTGCGAAGTACGGCTTCGGAGCTGGCAAGAGTCATCGGATGATGCTATACTGAAAGGCGCTCTGCGAAGATGCAGAGCGCACTGAAAGGAAGCATAATTTATGACGATACATTTTGAAAAGCCCAGGGCAGAGGATGCCGGAAAGCTGGAACCTTTTTATTCCCTGCGGCCCAATAAAACCTGTGACAGCGGCCTGCTGGATACGTATTTGTGGGCAGATTACTATCAGACCAGGGTTGCCATAGTGGAGGAGCAGGCGGTACTGAGCCTGATGCAGAGTCGGGGCGAATATTTTTCGGCCATGCCATGGTGCCGCGAGGAACAGCTGGCCCATTACTTTGCGATGGCAGAGCAATACTTTAATGAAGAACTTCATGTCCCCTTCAAGATCTATCTGGCAGATGAGGAGGGGGTGGAGGCCCTGAAGTTGAAGGAGAATCCCCGGTATCTCGTGCGGGAGGAAGCGGATCTTAAGGATTATCTCTACAGTGCGGAGGAGCTGCGCACCCTGCCGGGCAAGCGCTTTCACAAAAAGAAAAACCAGCTGAATCGTTTTCTGAAGAACTGTGAGGGACGATGGGAATTCCGGATGCTGGACTGCGGTGACAAACAGACCTTATGGGCGTTTCTGGATCGCTGGTACCTGAACCAGAACCGGGAGGCCGACGCGACAGAAGGGGAGGATACCCTAAAGTATGAGGTCAGCGGTATTCATGAAATGCTGCAGCACTGTTTTCAGATCCGGTACCGGGTCGGCGGTATCTTTGTGGACGGAAGCCTGGAGGCCTTTTCCATCGGCTCCTACAATCCTCGGGAGAAGATGGCCTGTATCACCATTGAAAAGGGGAACAGCCGGGACTACCCCGGCATCTACCAGGCCATCAATCAGCAGTTTATTCTGCATGCCTTTCCGGAGGCGGAGATTGTGAACCGGGAGGATGACTTGGGGCTTCCGGGGCTTAGACAGGCCAAGGAAAGCTACAATCCCATCGGCTATGCCAGAAAGTATATGGTACTGCAGACGGATTTCCAGGGCTACGAGAAGGAACTGACGGACCAGTATGAGGAAGAGGCAAGGCATGCAGCTGCACATTCTGAAAACTAAGGAAGAAAAGCTGCGGACCCGGCCGCTGTATGAGCAGGTTTTTCCGGAAGACAGCCAGGATTTTCTGGGCTTCTATTACGAGGACCGTTGCCGGGACAACAGGATCGCAGTGCTGGAGGAGGCGGGAGAGATCCTGTCCATGGCCCATCTCAATCCCTACCGGATGCGGATACTGGACCGGATAATGCCGGTTTACTACATCTACGCCGTGGCCACCCGAGAGGACTGCCGTCACCGGGGCTATATGCGGCAGGTGCTGGAGTTGTCCTTTCGGGAGCTGACGGCAGAGGGAATTCCCTTCTGCTTTCTGATTCCGGCGGATCCGGCCATTTACCTTCCCTTCGGCTTTGAGAAGCTCTGCGACTTCTCTCGGACGCAGCTTTCCGAAGCAGAACGGGAAGGATATGAAATCTGTTGTATAGAGGACATGGATTACCGCCGACGGGCAGCCCGGGAGCAGGAACTGGCGGCAGCGCAAAGCAGTGACGGTTTACCGGAGCATGCCATCGTCATGGGGCGGGTGCTGAATCGGCAGCGTCTGCAGGAAGTGGCAGGAATGCAGGAATCCGATGCGGAACTGCTGTCCTGGCTTCGGCAGAGAAAAATCCTGATCACGGAGGACATATGATGGAGCTGCATGTTGGTGAAAACGTTGTGATGCGGAAGCCTCATCCCTGCGGCAGCAGAGACTGGGAGCTCCTGCGGGTAGGCGCGGATGTCCGCGCAAAGTGCTGTGGCTGCGGACATGAGATGATGCTTCCGCGGCATAAATTTGAAACATTATTGAAGAAATCGTAAACACGGAATTAATTGAGAAAAGGCTTGCAAAGAGACTGCCTTTCTGCTAAGATATCTAACCGTATCACGAAATTCCTTGCTTTCACGAAGAGTGGAGGCCAAGAGACCAAAAGGAGGTAAAGCAGATGAACAAGTATGAATTGTGCGTTGTTCTGAGTGCGAAGCTCGATGATGAAGAGAGAGCAGCTGCCATCGAAAAGATCAAGGGATATATTGCCCGCTACAATGGCACTGTAGGAGAGAACATCGAAGAGTGGGGAAAGAAGAGACTGGCTTATGAAGTTCAGCATATGAAGGAAGGCTTCTACTACTTCATTCCTTTCACAGGAGATGCAAATACTCCGAACGAGCTTGAGAGTCATATTCGCATTATGGAGCCGGTGATCAGATATCTGGTTGTTAAGCCGGAGGCTGAGACAGAGACCGTGAAGGCTGAAGAGACAACTGCTGCAGAAGTTGAGGCAGAGTAAATAAGCGAGCGGAAAGCGAGTAAATAATGAACAGAGTTATCCTAATGGGTAGATTGGTAAGAGATCCTGAGATCCGGTATTCACAGGGTGAGAACAGCCTGGCAATTGCGCGGTATACACTGGCAGTTGACAGACGCGGCCGCAGAAACCAGAACGGAGACAACAATCAGCAGACCGCAGACTTTCTGAGATGCGTGGCATTCGGACAGAGAGCCGAGTTCGCTGAGAAGTACATGCACCAGGGTATGAGAATGCTGGTTTCCGGCAGTATCCAGACAGGCAGCTATCAGAACAAGGATGGTCAGACTGTCTATACAACGGATATCATTGTGGATGATCAGGAGTTCGCAGATAGCAAGGGCCAGGGCGGCGTAGGCGCCTCCACCGGCAGCTACCAGAGCAATCGCGGCGGAAGCAATTCCGGCATGATGGGTTCCGGCAGTTCTATCGGCGATGGGTTTATGAATATACCTGATGGGGTAGAAGACGAGGGTCTCCCCTTTAACTAAGCCTAGACGCTAAGGGAGATTCCTCACATATCTAATAGGAGGAAAAACCATGGCATTTCAGAAGTCCGAGAGAAGCGGCTCCGCCAGACCCAGAAGAGCCGGCGGTTTCCGCAGCAGAAGAAAAGTTTGCGTATTCTGCAGCGAGAAGGCTAAGCCGATCGATTATAAAGATGTTGCTACACTGAGAAAGTATATTTCTGAGAGAGGCAAGATTCTTCCGAGAAGAATTACCGGTACATGTGCAACACACCAGAGAGCAATCACCAACGCTGTGAAGCGTGCTAGACACGTAGCTCTGCTGCCGTATCAGGTAGACTAATTGAGACTTAGAACCGGGATAAACAGCTTGCTGTTTATTCCGGTTTTTTTGCTTTATAGGAAAGTGCATTTACATCTGTAAAATACATAACATATGTT
>CAVKVA010000020.1:0-21943 GCA_963659875.1 Parolsenella sp. | reverse complement strand
CAGGGTCTGTGTATTATTCGATCTTTGATTTTCAAGGTTCTTTGTGCTTGTCTTTCGCGACAGCCTGTATAGATTACCAAACCATCTCATTATTGTCAAGCACTTTTTTGAATCTTTTCGATCCAAGCGCAGAGGGTGGGGTTCGAACCCACGCGCCCTTGCGGACAAACGGTTTTCAAGACCGCCTCGTTATGACCACTTCGATACCTCTGCATTTTTCTTTTGAGTCGCCTCTTCAGAAGCGACTCAAAGATCATAGCAAATCCATCTCTTTTCGTCAAGCAAATTTTTCGCTATTTTGTAAAATTTTCTTGTATTCACGGCACCAGCAGCAATGCCAGACTCAGCTCCTGCAGCCGCCACAGAAGAATACTCACCGCCAGAATGTCCGCCGCGCCGCCCGGACTGATGTTTCGCTGTATACAACTCTGGTTCAATGCCAGAAGTCCATTCATGCCCCGCTCTGTGAAGCCGCCGCCCAGACGCAGCAGCTGACGGCTCTCCTCCTGCAGCTTTTTCATTTCCTCATAAGAGCCGCGCGTCACCACATTGGTATCGTTCAGCTCAGACATTACCCGAAGCAGAACCTGCAGGTTCACCGCATTGAGATAGACATCACTCTCCCAGGGATTCTCTGCCGAAGACATTTCCTTCCAAAGCATTCTGTGCATACGAATGCCCCCGCGGAGCTCCGGAAGGGGAGCGCGATACTTCTCCATCTCCGGAAAAGCCACCTCCCGTAGAATCGGAAAGCCCTGTTCCGCCTGTCCACGGATGCCCCGCTCGCCATATTCCCGGAACAACTTCTCTCCATGGGTCACCGGCTCCCGCTGCTCCATGGCCCGAAATTCCTCTCCCAGGATCCGACGGCACATATCCCGGCAAAGCCAAAGCACATCCTGCGCAAAGGGCCCGGTTTCCGTCATCTCGCCCTCTCTCTCCGAAAGGCCGCGCCGCACGCGTTCCAGCATCTCTTCATTCATCGCAAGAAGTGTTTCTTCGCTGTTTCCCCGGCGGAAATGCAGGCCTGCCGCCGCCAGAACGATGCCCATGGTAAACAGCATGCCCTTATGGGTGTTCACGCCCTCTGTGGCCGCAAACATGGCCTTTTCCGCTTCCACACCGATCCGCCGAATCCGCCGGAAGAGCCGTTCCTCTTCCGTTTCTGCGTTCTCCGACGCAACCGCAGCTAGCACAGCCTCTTCCGCCGCTTCTCCGGTCTCCAGCTCTTCTATCTCCAGGTTTTCTTCTACTGCCTCTGTTTCCGGTGCAAAGCCCGCCATAAACATATCCGCAAGATAGGGTGTGATCGCCTCTGTGCTTTTTTCAAAGGTATGGATATCCATATCCGTATGGGCGCCGCAGTCAATCTGATCCACCAGCCCCGGCTTCGGCGAGGTTCTGACCTCTCCCATCAGGGCCTCCCGAATTGCATTTTCAATATATCGCTTCCACTCTGCAGCGTTCATCTCTTTTCTCCGTTCAGAAAAACCCCGGCAGGCCTGTGGCAGACAAGCTGCCGCAAAACCCGCCGGGGCATAGAATCTTGTCAGGCAAGTGAAAGTGCGCACCCGCCTAACCCTCGTTCACTTATGATCCGATCAGTCCTTGAACTCGAAGGGCTTGATCTCGCGTACCACGTCCATGATGGAACCGTCGCGGGCCTCGATGATACCCACAACACGGTCACCGAACTGTACCTTCTCCGGCTCGCCGGTAATAGAATAAGCGATATCGCGGAGTTCTTCAATAGTCTTGAAGGGAAGACCGGAATTCTTGGTGGCCTCGATGAGATCCTGTCTCTTCGGGTTGATGGCAATACCGTAATCGGTTACCACAACGTCCACGTCCTCACCCGGTGTGGTGACTGTTGTGCAATCTGTGCAAATGGTCGGAATTCTGCCCTGCATGATCGGCGCAATCACGATGGTGCACTTTGCACCCGCTGCAGTATCCGGATGTCCGCCCTGCGCGCCGGTGATGTAACCGTCAGAACCTACCACTACATTACAGTTGAAGTGTGTATCCACCTCAAGAGCAGCCAGGATAACGAAGTCAAGCTTGTTGACATATGCACCCTTGTTGAAGGGATCCGCATACTCGCCGGCTGTGATGTAGAAATGGTTCGGGTTTGTGGTGATGTTGGCAATGGCATCCTGGTCGAAGTCCTGAGTATCCACCAGGCACTTTGCCAGACCCTGATCCAGAAGGTCACACATCGGCTTGGTCAGTCCGCCGACACCGAAGCTCATGTGAATGTTCTTTTCCTTCATAACCTCCATCAGAGAAATGGTGGAAGCGATAGAAGCACCGCCGACACCGGTCTGATAGGAGAAGCCGTCCTTAAAGTACGGTGTGCTGGTTACGAAGTCTGTGCAGTACTGCGCCATCAGGAGCTTTCTCTGATCCTTGGTGGGCTTTGCCGCACCGGTAGCGATCTTTGTGGGATCACCGATCTCGTCAACCACAACCACATAATCCACATAGGTCTGTGTGATCTGTGCCGGAAGGTTCGGGAACGGAACCAGACAGTCGGTTACGGCAACGACTCTGTCTGCATACTGTGCATCCACTGCAGAGTAGGAAAGCACGCCGCAGTCAGCCTTACCGCCATTAGCGCCCAGGTTTCCGTACTCATCCGCTGTGGGAGCACCGATGAAAGCGATGTCAATGTGGGTCTCGCCGGTCTCAATGGCTCTGACACGCGCACCATGGGAACGCATGATGGCCAGTCCCTTCAGCTTACCCTCAGAAATGGCTTTTCCGATACCGCCGCGCACGCCGGAGGACTGAATGTTTGTGATGGTGCCATCCTCAATGTAAGGCACGATGGGATCATTCTGTGAACCCATGGAAGAAGCTGCGATGGTCAGGTCCTTGATACCCATCTTGTGGCACTCCTCCACAACCATGTTCAGCACCTTGTCACCATTACGGAAATGATGGTGGAAGCCCAGTGTCATGCCGTCCTTGATGCCGCACTTCACGAGCACATCATGGATGGAATCCACCAGCTTGGAGCCGTTGGAATTGATCACGCACTTCACCTTGTGGGAAGCTGTGCTGTACTCATATCCGTCAAAATGATGGGTTCCCTGGAATACTTCCTTTCCAGTTGCCTTTAAGATCTCCTCAGGTATATCTCTACCAACTGCATTAATCATAATTACAGATCCCCCTTGTAAATGCCGGCTGCCTTGGCAAGCATGATGTTTCTCTTTGCACCGTCATAGAAAGCGATATCGATCATCTTTCCGTCAACGGTGAACACGCCGATGCCCTTTGCCTTCTTATCATCGATTTCCTTGATCACCTTCTCGGAGAAGATGATTTCCTTCTCAGTCGGGGTAAAGATCTTGTGCACGATGTCGATCTGGCGGGGATTGATGCAGGACTTTCCGTCGAAGCCCATCATGTGAATGGTCTCAACATCCTTCTTGAAGCCCTCCATATCGTCCAGGTTGGTCCAAACGGTATCGAAACACTGCACGCCTGCTGCACGAGCGGCAATGATCATCTGCTGACGTGCGCCCATGAGCTCAACGCCGGTGCCGGTGATCTTGGTCTGCAGATCCTTGGTGTAGTCACCACCGGAAAGTGCAACGCCGATCATACGATCAGAAGAGGTACATACCTCGTAAGCGTTCATAACGCCCTTTGCGGACTCCAGAGCGGACATGATCAGTGTGGATCCCGGCTCTCTGTTGAACTCTTCCTCTGCTGCAACAACCTTCTCCTCTACGGCGCGAACCATTTCGGCATTCTCGGTCTTCGGGATACGGATAACATCAGCACCGCCGGCTACGCAGCAGCGGATATCCTCTTCCCAGAGATCCGTATCGAGGCCATTGATACGAACCACGCGCTCTGCGCCTCTGTAGTCGATGGTGGTCAGGGCATGATAAAGGGAGAATCTGGCGGTATCCTTCGCAGTTACGGCCACGGCATCCTCCAGATCCAGCATCAGTGAATCTACCTTATAAATATACGGATCCTTGATGAGTGACGGCTTCTGCGCGTTCAGGAACATCATAGATCTTCTCAGTCTCTTCTTATTAGGATTCTCAATCATTTGATTGCACCTCCCCAGGGTAAGTTAGTGTACTGGTCTACAGAGCGATATACCGCACCCTCGATCCGTGCCTTGATTGTGCAGTCAAGGGCACCCTTGTCAACGATCGCAATCTTCACATTGTCAACGCCCAGGTTCTGAAGTGTCTCCAATGCAACCTTGCGAATCTGGTTTCCGAACTGGTGTGCTACTGCGCTTTCCAGAGAGAACTCAATCTTTCCGTCTCCCGGCTCCACAGTAACCTGGCAGTCACTGGATTCCATCGTGCCCGCAACAGCAGGTTTCTTAATTTCCATAGTATCCCTCCTTGTCGGTGAGCCGCCGATCAGCGTCTCACATTCCTAAAGTGATTACCCACGAGGAAGTCTCCCCCTCCCTCAGCCTCTACTGGTGATTATACCCTAGAGAATCTCAAATTCATACTTTAATTTGGTGTAATTTGATGATAATGGTTTTTTTGCACATAGTAAAATACATAATGAATTATAATCCGCATAGGTTCAACCTATCCCCGTGGGCACTCCCGGACAGGATACGAAAAACCCGGGTCACCGATCCACAAATCGGTAACCCGGGTATATTTTTTATTGTGTCGCATATTCCAAAATCTCAATCGGACTGTGGGCAATGTAGTCGGCCCCGGCTTCCTGAAGCTCCTCCAGGCTGCCGTAGCCATAAGTAACGCCCAGAGAATCCACACCGCTTTTCTTCGCGCCGTCGATATCAAAGTGCCGGTCTCCCACCATCAGGACATGCGCCTTGTCGAGCTGCATCTCCCGCACTGCCTTGTCGATGAGCCGAGACTTCTCCGAATTGTGGTCGTCCAGCTCCGGACCGGTCTGATAGGAAAAGAGCGGTGCCAGATCAAAGTGGTTCAGAATCTGCTCCGCAAAGACATGCGGCTTCGAAGTCACAAGAAGAAGTTTCCTGCCGGAATCCGCAAGCGCCTGCAGCGTCTCCCGCATGCCTTCATAGACCTTTGCATCAAAGATGCCGCTGACCGGATACACCTCCCGGTAATATGCCGTGGCCTTTTCGGCATCTGCCTCGCTCAGTCCGTAAATCCCCATGAAAGAATCCATCAGCGAGGGCCCCACGAAACGGCGGAGTGTAGATTCCGGCTGATCAGGATACCCGAAATGGTCCAGTGCGTACTGGGCCGACTTCATAATGCCCGGCCCGGAATCCATAATCGTGCCATCCAGATCCAATAAAATTGCGTCATACTTTCTCATGTGTTACTTCCTTTTTTCCGGCCCGAAGGCATTGTCCTCATATACAATACGGGCGTCTCAGATTTCACAGGCCCGCTTCCGGAGAATGTCCAGGAGGCACTGGTCCGCCTTGGAGAGGTAAGCATCCTTCAGCGTGGTGATGCAAAGACTCCAGTAAGCGTTGTACTTCTTGTCAACAGAAAGGTATACCGGCGGATTCTGGAAGCGGTTCTGGTTCACATAATCGCTGGGCAGCATGGTGTAGCCCATGTTCAGCGCCGCAAGCCTTTCCGTGGTCATATAATTCCGGGTCTGCAGACGAATCTTCGGGGTAATACCGGCCTTCTTCAGCACCGCATCGGTCACATGACGAATCCGCTGCTCCTTGAAAAGCGTCAGCAGAGGCTCATCCCGCAGCAGCTCCACGTCCAGCACCGGATAGTCATAGCCCTCCATAGGCACCGCCTGCTTCACCAACGGATTGTCCTTCGACATGGCGATGACAAAAGGATGGTCCGTCAGAATTTCGTAGTTCAGCGACGGATTCGCTTCGCTGTCCTCTGCCGGGGCATGCATGATGGAAAAATCCAGATCGCCGCTCACCAGACGGGATTCCTGCGGCTCCGTGGAACCCTCAAAGACGTCCCAGGTAATGTTCGGACAAAGTCGCTGGAATTCCGGCAGAATGTGCGGCAGGACAATGGCTCCCAGATGATTGGTGATGCCGAAATAGATTCTTCCCACCCGGAGATCGTTGATATCCGTGATCTCCGCCTCAAAATTGTCATAGATCTTCAGAATCTGACAGGCCATCTGGTAATAGCGCTCTCCCGCATAGGTGAGATGCAGGCCATTGGAACCCCGGACAAACAGCTTCACTCCGATGGTGTCCTCGATGCGGGAAATGGACTGGGACAATGACGGCTGTGCCACAAAAAGCTTTTTTGCCGCCTTGGAAATATTTTTTTCGTCTGCAACGGTTTTCACGTACAGCAATTCACGACTGGTCATAGCAGCTGCCCCTTCTCAAAATTTTTTATACGTTCAATAGCAATAAACTATATTCTAGCATTGCCGTCAAAAAATCTCAAGCTTCCGCCTGCTGCCCACTGCCTCGATGCCGTCGGCCGGGATGTGTCGGCGCTGCTCAGACGCCGATCACCTCGAAGCGGTTGTTTTCCGGAATGACCAGATCTTTATGGGAACGGATGTAGTCCACAATCATGTCCTGCATGTTGTCCGCACCGCTGTATACCGTTTTACATGCACCCAGGGCGGCATAGCCGCCGGTGCCCGTCGCCCTGTAGTCACTAGTCACCAGCGTATATGTCTCTGTGTCACTGAGTTCCGTGCCGTCCAGCTTTCGCAGCCGCACCACCCGGTCCCCCTTTGGTCTTGTGAGGTCGAAGGCGTAATCCAGACCGGCATAGATGTCATAGTTGTAGTGCTCGACCTTCGGCTTCAGGAAGGTGTCCCCGATATAGGGATGCCCCTCTGCATCCAATTCCAGATACATGGCGCAGCGCTCCAGGCACTCCTTCAGTACCGTCCGGGTCACTTCCTTCACCGTAATGGTGTTGGCAAACATGTATGCGGTATACACAGACCGGATGCTGACAGAGGCCGCCAGACCCACCGGATTGTTGCCAAGGGCTGAGCAGGCAAAGTCTGCATGGACAGCTTCCAGCATCACCTGATTGAAAAAGTCAGCCAGACGGCTGCCGTGAAGGGCAACGTCCAGCTTCTCTTCCGGCAGAACGGGGGCCGCCAGTCGCCCTATCGTCTCGTCCAGCCAGCTTTCGGTGGCGGTTTCCAGCGGCATCAGTGCCGCATAGTCCGCCGGGTCGCAGTCCGCTTCCACCGGAAGCAGCGCAGATGTAATCTGCAATGCCTGTACCACCTCATCATCCTGTGATCCCCGGATATGAATGTAATTTCCCGCATCACAGGGCGGCTGCACCGTAAAGGTATCGCCAAGCCATAGTCCCGGTACGCTCATATGCTGGTGACCGGTAAGCAGAATATCGAAATCCGTCTCCTCCGCCAGCCGACAGGCTACATTTTCCCGGGAATCCGTAAGCAATTCTCCGCTTTCCAGATCCCGCTCATAACCGCCATGGTAAATGCAGATGCAGAGATCACAGTGAGGCCGCAATTCTGCCAGCGCAGCCTTGGCTGCCGCGATGGGCTCCGAAACCGTCAGTTCCGCAAGATGCTCCGGTTTCTCCCACAAATTGACATAATCCGTCACCACACCGGTAAAACCCACCCGAAGACCATTCTCCAATGTTTTGATCCAGGTCTTCTGCAGCTCCAGCTCACCCCGGCGGTCGCTGACATTGGCACAGACGCAAATCGCCTGCATGGCGTGGGTATATTCCTTCAGCACTTCGTAGCCAAAGTTGAAGTCATGATTTCCCAGTGTATAAACGTCCAGTCCCATGGCGTTGAAAGCGAAGGCCGCGGGATGCATCGGGAACTGCTCCCGATGCTCCAGATAATACTGCAGCAGAGGAGAGCCCTGCAGAGAATCGCCGCCGTCTGCCACGATGGTATTGCCGCTATGCCGGATGGCGGCGGCGATATCCATCAAACCTCTGGTCAGCGGCTTGCCGCTCTGATAGTCCACCGGCAGAATCTTCCCGTGGGTATCCGAGGTGTAATAAATTTCAAAATCTCTCTTCATGCCTTAGCCTCTTGTGAGCTTCACACGGATCTTTGTGGACAGCCACTCAATGATGAGCACCAGGATGATGAGGCCGATCAGGATGGATCCCGCCTCGTTCCAGCGGTAGGCATTCATGGCAAAGATCAGAGGCGCACCGATACCGCCGGCACCCACCAGACCAAGCACTGTAGCATCACGAAGGTTGATGTCAAAACGATAGATGGCAGTGGACGCGAAGTTCGGCATCAGCTGTGGCAGAATACCATAGCGAATCTTCTGCCAGGTGGTGCAGCCCGCCGCATCCAGGGACTCCAGAATCTTCGTATCCAGATCCTCGATGGCCTCGATATACATCTTGGACACCATGCCGATGGAGCAAAGAGACATGGTCATCAGACCCGCGAAGGCACCCGGTCCGGTCACACGGATAAACATCAGGCCGTAAACGAAGGCCGGTACGGTACGGATCATCATGATGAGAATCCGTCCGATAAAGGCAATGGGCTTCGGCGCCAGATTGCTAGCAGACAGGAACGCCAGGGGTATAGAAATGATGGCGCCCACCACGGTGCCCATGAAGGCAATGCAGATGGTCTCCAGAAGGAGATACAGCACGCCGCTGCTCGTCAAATTAAAGAGGAGGGACGTGTCCGGATGCACAATACCGTTCAGGATATTGAGTGCCATCTTTCCGCCGTTTGTGGTGGTGCCGGAAGTCTCCATTGCCGTCACACTCCAGAGAAGGAGCGCCAGTACAATGATGCCGATGACAAGGTTGTAAATCCAGTCCTTGGGCCGCTTGTCATAGGCCTGTTCTATTCTGCTGTTCATAGAATTTCTCCCTTCTCCTTAGACAAGACGCTTCCGGATGCTGCGGCTCACGGTTTCGATGATGAATACGGTAATGAAGAGCACCAAAAGAATCATGCCAACGTTCGGATACTCACGCCAGCCCAACTGCTCATTCAAAATGAGGCCGATACCGCCTGCGCCCACATAACCCAGCACTGCGGCGTAGCGCACATTACCCTCAAAGTTATAGAGGCTGTTGGACAGGAAGCTGGGCATCACCTGGGGAATGATGGCAGACACAAAGGCCTGATAGCGGCTGGCACCCATGGCCTCCAGGGCCTCAAAAGCGCCCATGTCCACGGTTTCGATCTCCTCATACAGAATCTTGCCGATGTAGGCAAAGGAGAAAACCGCAATGGCCGTCGTACCGGCAATGGTGCCGAGGCCGAAAATAAAGGTCGCAATCAGCGCAGACACCAGCGTCGGCAAGGTACGCACAATACTGAACATAAGCCGCATGATCCACACCACCGTCTTGCTCTTGCAGACATTGGTGCTGGCCAGCATAGCGAAGGGCACAGAAAGCACAGAGCCGATGAAGGAACCCAAAAGGGACATCTTGATGGTGTCCAGGATGGGGCTGATGATCTTTCCAGTGTAAGAAGGCTCCGGCGGGAACATCTGGCCCAGAATCACGAAGAACTCCTTGCCTCGCTTCATCAGCGTAGCAGGCTGAAAGCCGGTGACCTTGATGGAAACACAGGCGAAAATCAGGATGATCAGGGCATACAAGGGTGCACGGGAACGCCGCTCCGGAATCTCTCTTCCGTCCGGAAGGGTATAAACCTTCGGCGGAAAGAGCTTGTCATAGATGCTCATTTATGCCTCCTTGCCCTGGTAGATCTTCGCCAGTACTGCATCGTCCACCTGATCCGAAGGACCGTCGTATACCACCTCACCGGCGCGGATACCGATGACGCGCTGGCAATACTGCAGCGCCAGGTCCACATGATGGATGTTGATGAGGATGGTGATGTTCATGTCCTTGTTGATGCGGGTGAAATCATCCATAACCTGCTTTGCCGTGATCGGGTCAAGGGCTGCCACCGGCTCATCGGCCAGAATGATCTGCGGATTCTGCGCCAGGGTGCGTGCCAGTGCCACACGCTGCTGCTGACCACCGGAAAGCTGGTCCGCTCTCACAAAGGCCTTATCCAGAATGCCCACCTTATCCAGGGACTCCAGGGCCTTGAGCTTCTCTTCCTTGGTGTAAATGCCCAGAAGAGACCGCCACCAGGGCATATCCGGCACGAAGGCCGTGAGTACATTCTTGATGACTGTGGTACGGGTAATGAGGTTGAAGGACTGGAAGATCATACCGATCTTGCGGCGGAACCGGCGAAGCGATGCGCCGGACAGTGTCATGACATCCGTGTCATCCACGGTCAGCTTACCGCTGGTAACGTCATGCATACGGTTGATGGTTCTGATGAGGGTGGATTTGCCGGCACCGGAAAGACCGATAATGGCCACAAATTCTCCCTGTTCAATGCTCAGATTGATGTGCTTAAGTCCCTCATATCCGTTGGGGTATGTCTTTCCGACATCTTCAAACTTAATCATACGTAGATCCCTTCCTGAAGTGTTAATGGATTAGATGAAAAAGGAGGCAGAACACATCTCCTATGCTCCGCCTCCGCATGTTTTATACCATTCCGGTGAACAGCGAACCTGCCGAACCCCGATTAAGAATTGGCACGAAGCTCCTGAATGATCTTCTGTGCCTGACGCTCAGAATCATAATCCGCATCATTGGCTGCTACATAGCCCTTGTGGCTGTAGATGGCGATGACTTCCTTGCCCTCCTCAGTGTCTCCGATGTTAATGAAGGCCTGCTGCAGTGCTGCCTTGAAGTCCGCATCCTGCATAACCTCTGAGGTCTTGGACACAGAGATGGTGTCGTTGAAGATGCCCGGTGTCACACCGATCAGATCGGTATCATCCCAGATGCTGCTGGACATCGCATACTCAGACTGCCACTTCTCCTCGTAGTCACGACGGGCATCTGCATAAGTGCAAAGCACATCGATCTGTCCCTGTGCCAAACGAGCAAATGCGGTACCATAGGAATCACACTGTACGGCGTGAGAAAGATCTGTGATGTTCTTGTCGTAGTTCTGCTGGATCCAAAGTGCCGGGTAAATGTAACCTGCGCTGGAGGTCGGTCCCATCACGCCCCAGTTCAGACCATCCAGGTCCTCCCAGGTGAGCGCCTCGCCGCTGTTGATCTTCTCTGCTGCTGCACGTCCCGCCTCAGAAGGACCGGCCACGATGAGGGCTCTGTAATAGGTAACCTGCTCATCCTTTGCCTCTGTGGGCTTGTTCTCGTTCCAAACCTTCGGGTCGTCATCGTCGATGGACAGGCCGTCTCTGGTGGCTGTGCAAAGCACTTCCGCGCCATCATCATAGAGCACATAGGTACCGCCCGGAATGAATCCTACGTCAATGGTACCGGCCTCGAGCCCCTCACCTACTGCCTCAAAGCTGGTGCCCACGGTAATGTTGACATTCTTGATGTCATAACCAAGCTCTGCCATCTGGGTCTGGATCATGGCCTTCAGCGGCTCTGTGGCGGTCACAATCTCTGCCGGCTCACGAGAAGGCACAAAGGCAACCTCCAGGTTCTCCACTTCCTTGGTCTCTGTGGCAGCTGCCTTCTCTTCAGAAGACGCGGCGCTCTCTGCACCTGCTGCAGCTGTTGTGGTCTCCGTGCTGGAACCGCTTCCGCAGCCTGCCAGCAGTGAAACCGCTGATGCAGCCGTCAGAAGAAGTGCGATACTTTTCTTCATAATCTTGATTTCCTCCTTAAAAAACACCCGCGCCCGGGTGTTCGCCTGATCATGCTTCAGTATATACGCGCTTTGTCATAAACTGGTAGCATATCTGTAAAAACTTTGCTTATAGAATCTAACACAAAAACAGCTTGGCTTCAATAAGCAAAGACAGCTTTGACGAGCATAAAACCCCCGACGGAAATCCGTCGGGGGCATACTGTTCGCTATCTATTTTTGATTTTTGCTTTACTTCAGGAACATACCGAAGATGACAGATCCGAGGATCAGCACGATACCACCGCCGAGACGGGAAGAAAGCTGAGCATAAGGGATCAGAGCCATACGGTCGCCGGCGCCAAGTACAGCCAGGTCTCCGGAACCGCCACGGTTTGCCATGCAGAGGCCGGCAGTAACAGCGGTATCGATGGGGAAGAAACCAACCAGCTGGCCAACGATTGCAGAACCGATGACACATCCGAGTACGATGAGGGCTGCAATGACAACGTTGGAAAGTGTACATGCAGATGCCAGATCATGAATATTGGTATCTACAGCCACGCCTACCATGACGATGTTGATGAAGTTCTTGGTGAAGAAGCTCTGCATGGTCTTGGCAGCGGCACGAATGTTGTCCGGAATGATACCGGTTGCTGCAGCGATAGCCACGAAGAGGATCATGTAAGCAAACTGATGGATCGGTGCGCCTGCGATCTCCGGCAGGATAACCTTTGCGAAGAGTCTGCCCAGCGCATAGAAGGCACATGCCAGAACGATAGCTCCGCCGTAGTCGCCAAGCTTCGGCTTCTCAAGCTTCATATCATCGGCATTGAAGTCGCCCTTCCGCATGAGGCGGGCATCAGCACCGCATCCGCCGGTCCATGACGGTTTAACCTCACCCAGCTTCTTCAAAAGAGCAGAACTGATGATGGCGAAGACATTGGCAATGGTCAGGATGGCAATCGCGAAGGTGTAGTAGTTCGCTGCTGCATCGCCGGTTACTGTCTCGTAGATCTGAGAAAGAGGCACGGCACCTGCGCCGTTTCCGCCGCCCATGATGGGAAGCACGTACTTAATCAGCACATTGGAAGGTGTCACACCGAAGATCAGACCACCGAGGATACCCAGAAGACCTGCGCCGAAGAGTCCGCCGAAGATGGAAGGAATGTATCCCACGAAAGAGCGGATCATCAGCTTACGATCCAGAGAGATGATGGAACCTGTGATCAGGAACACGATGAAGAAGGACAGGAAGTCCGAATCATCCATGAGTGCTGTCATACCGGTCACATACTTCTCCGGGAAGAAGTTGTAGGTGAAGAGGAAAGCAGACACAATGTAGGTCATAACGATACCGCCGCCTACATAGGTGTTCCAGATCGGAAGTCTGTCACCGATCTGATCGCAGACAATGCCGACGCTGAGCATCAGCAGGAAGCAGCCTGCCAGATCTGTGGAAAGAGATCCGGTAAACATGCCGGCAAAAGCCACAACAACGATAACGAGTGCAAGCCACCAGGGCAGGCCCATGGGCTTACAAGGAGCGAACAGCGCCTTTTTGTACTGATCCATAAAATTATCCCCCTTGATAAAATGTTTGCAGCTGCCTCGCCCCCGTACGCGACCCCTCGCGCTGCGAAGCCTCTGCAGTGTAATGGATACTCCCGGTCATGCGCTGACCGGCTTCGAAAACCACTGAGATTCCGCCCCAAATTCGGGACCTCTTTTGTTTCTCGACTTGACTAATATTACCATGAGTTCTCCGTTTTTTCAATTCTGCGTTGTGCAGAACCACATAGATAAAATCAATGGGCGTTATAGGCTGCACGGATAGTTGTAGATTTTTCAGAAAAATACTGTTTTATTGTGCAAAACGCCATTGCATTTTCGCAAATGCAATGGCGTTTCCTTCTATCTCTTTCAATCAAAAATTTTTCGCATCACAAGGGCCGCATCCCCTGCCTCCATCTGTCCCGGTGCCGAAGCCTGGCCAACGGCAGCAAAGGTATAATCCGCGCCGGAAAGCGCACCGGCCACCCGACTCAGCTGGCCGAGCTGCCCCATGGACATGGAAATGTATTCGTGCATGTCCGCGTCCTCCGTCCGGAACTGCCGGGTTGCCAGCATGACATTCAGCACATCCTCCTCTGTTTCCGGCATAAAGGCCGCCTTCAGCACATCGCCGCCCTGGGCCCGCAGAGTCCGGAAGATATTCAGAATCCCCGGCAGAGACGGTGTCCCGGAAAAATCATGATAGGACAGCACGGACTTCACACCATATTCCCGGCAAAGCGCCGTCAGCTGTCGCGTGATCACCTCATCCTCCGGACTGGGCCTTCCCGCCTCATAGCCTTCCCGAGCACCCTCGATATCCAGCATGCCGATGGCGCCGCTCCGGATGGCTCTTTCGTTGATCGAGAGGTACTTTTCCGGATCATAATGGAAGCAGCCGCCCTGGATATCTGTACGAATGGTGAAGAGAATCGTGCGCTCCCGGAAGCAGTCATGAAGCCGCCGGAGCAGATCCTCAAGCGCTTCCTCCTGTACCTCGCTGGCCAGATCATAACGGAATTCGATCACCGAAATCTCCGGATAGCTTTCCGTATGGCGAATCTGCTCCGCCTGAAACTTGATCTCCGCCTCATAATGCCCCGTGATGGGCACACAAATTTTGGTCATACCACCGATCTCCTCAATTCAAGATAGTATTTTTTGCATGAAAGCAACGATAGCAAAGCAGCACCGGTTTCTCCAGCCACCGCTTCAGCACAATGTGGAAGTATTTCTCCGGCCCCACGGGCTTCACCAGTACACACTTCACATCTGCATTTCTGGCACCCCAGATATCCGTGAACAGCTGATCGCCGAAAAAGATCAGTTCCTCACGCTTTACCTGCAATAACTCCACTGCCCGCAGGTAGCCCTCCGCTTTCGGTTTATGGGCATCAAAAATATAGGCGTCCGCACCGGCGGCCTCCGCAAAAGCCTTGACCCGGGGCTCATGATTGTTGGAAAGCAGGCAAATGCGAAGCCCGGCTTCATGGATCTCTTGGAATAGCCGCGCAGAATCTTCTGTCGCCGGTTTGTCATGCTCCACCAGCGTGTTGTCGATGTCAAATGCCACCCCGCGAAAGCCCTTTGCCGCCAGCTGCCGAAAATCCACCGCGCTTACCGTATCTACAATATCATCCGGATACAATTTTTCAAACACCTGCATCCTCCTTCTGATCCTTGTGGGCCATGAGCTTTCGGATCTCCTCCGCAAAGCTGTCTACATCCTTAAACTCCCGATACACCGAAGCAAAGCGCACATAGGCCACCTGGTCCAGTTTCTCCAGCTTCTCCATCACCAGCTCACCGATCCGCTGGGAAGGAATCTCTCTGGCACCGCTTGAGAAAAGGCTGTTCTCAATCTCATCCACTATCTCCCGGATCTGCTCCGTGGACACCGGCCGCTTGTGGCAGGAACGCACAATGCCCGCCTCGATTTTGCTGCGGTCATAGGGCGCACGACTGCAGTCCTTTTTGATCACCATCAACGGCATGGTTTCCAGCTTTTCATAGGTCGTAAAACGTCTGCCGCAGTGCTCGCACTGACGCCGCCGCCGAATGGCCGTGTTCTCGTCTGCCGGGCGGGATTCAATCACCCGGGTATCATCCGCATCGCAATAAGGGCACTTCATGACGTTCCTCCTTCCTCCCGGCTGTCCGTCTCTGCATTTTCGCCGTTCTGCAGCACCACTTCCCGGTAAACCTCCTCAAAGCTCCGGCGCCGATCCGTCTTTTCCTTCGATTCGGCCGCCGCACGCACATCGCTTTCCACCGCAGCAGTCTCCTGCGCCGCTTCTTCCCAGTCCAATGTCGGCGGCTCCGACGCTGCGGGTTCTGCTTCCGTTTCATTTTCCGCCGGAGGTGCATCCTGTTCGCTCATCTCTGCATTTCCCGCCGCGTTTGCCGCCGATTCTGCGTTTTCCCATACAGCCGCAGCATCTCGGGCATCCCCTTCATCTT
Source organism: Parolsenella sp. (assembly GCA_963659875.1). Taxonomy (GTDB): domain Bacteria; phylum Bacillota; class Clostridia; order Lachnospirales; family Lachnospiraceae; genus Oribacterium. The sequence goes on along the minus strand of CAVKVA010000020.1, from coordinate 6,355 downwards.
CTGCCGCAGCCGCGGTGTTGGAACCGCCGACATTATCCTCAGAGACCTCCCGGAAGTCCGCATCCCGGGCCGCCGTCAGATAATCCTCGCTGTAGGCGCTCAGGAAAAAGATCGCCTGGGCCACGGACAAATAAGGAATCGTGAAGAGGTAGCCGAGGCCGAAGCTCACCATGGAAAGCGCGACCCAGGGAATGAAGGAAAGATACAAGCCCAGAAGGCGCAGCTTCCGGCAGCGCATGATGTGGCAGGACACCCGGATAGACTTCAGCGCGCTGCGGTTCCGACTCTCCGCCGCAGCCAACGTCGCCATGGACATGAAAAAGGCATAGACAATGGCCAGCGCATTGCAGACCAGGCTCGTGATGTGGGCATTGGCGCTGCTGCCGCCATAAATAGACGACACAATGTCGATCGGAAAATTCAGCACCCAGGCACCGAGGTTCATCAGAATATAGACACCGGCGAAATGCCGAAGCTGCAGAAAATCCGTAAACCCGGCAAAGATGTCCCGCGCCCGCACCCTTTCGCCTCGGGCAATGCGCAAGTTGAGACGCAGCGCACCGAGAGAAAAGCCGGATGCAAGATAAATCAGAAGAAAGAGCAGCGCCGCCATCACAATGCCGGTCACGGGCAGCACATACCGGATGTCCGCTGCCCCCGTGCGGCTCATTGCCATCGCCGCACCCAAAAAGGCCAGCAGATAGCCGCCAGCCATGAGGAGCACCAGCGCCATCAGGCAGATGGTGGACAGCAGCGAAGCGCCGATAGCCGCGCCCCAGTTCCCCTTCAGCTGTCGCCAGGCAAATTGCCGTATTTCTCGATTCGTCATCATAGTTTGATTCATCTCCTATTATGAAGAGACCGGTCCTCCCGCACGGCTTCTATACCCGCCGAACCGTTCCCCGCTCAAATTGAACAAAACTTTTGAACTTAGAGTGTAGCATAATTCGCTGTATCTGTCTGCTATTTTCAGCAGGTCCCGCCAGTCCGGTGTTCAACAGCTCCGACGGTCCGTCGGATATGCAGATGTCAAAAAAGACGACCTGCCTAAGCAGATCGCCTCTCATCATCGTAGCGAGGGGGGGACTTGAACCCTCGACACCGCGGGTATGAACCGCGTGCTCTAGCCAGCTGAGCTACCTCGCCATATAGTCTCGGCTCAGGCCGCGCCTTCAGCGCAGTCCAAACCGAAAACGTGGGGCCTACAGGGCTCGAACCTGTGACCCTCTGCTTGTAAGGCAGATGCTCTCCCAGCTGAGCTAAGACCCCGTTCGTTTGTCGCCTTTCTTTCGGCGACTCCGTTATAATACTAAATCGATCCCTTTCTGTCAACAACTTTTTCAAAAATTTTTCTCTCATTTTTCAGCAGTGATTTCGGCCGAGTAGATATGGCATCCACGCCGTCCGTGTTCCTTCACATAATACAGTGCCCGATCGGCATCTTTGAATAAGCTTTCTCCCGGATTCTCCCGATCCATAAATGCCGCTCCCGCACTCAGCGATACCGCCGGAACATTTTCATCACAAATGGCAAGCTGACGGTTGATCTCACCTATTTTGTCCTCAATCTTGTAGCCAAGATTGCCGGTCACATTCAGCATGATCACCGCAAATTCATCTCCGCCGATTCGACAGACATGGTCAATCGAACGAAAGCTCTCCGCCAGGAGCTTTGACACCCGTTTCAGAATGACGTCTCCCACCTCATGCCCATAGGTGTCGTTGACGCTCTTAAAATTATCCACATCCGCAAGAATCAATGCAAACTCTTTCTTATCCTTTTCCATCGACTCCAGAATCTGATCAAAGCCCCTACGGTTGAGCACGCCGGTCATTGAATCATGCTCCGCCTGGTCCTTCAGAAGCCGCTCTTCTGTGATATCACGAGCAACATACAGCGCTTCCGCTGCTCTGCCTTTTTCGTCTCTGCGTTTTACAATAAATCGCGCCTGCATCCACTGGCCTGTCGGTGCCTTGTAATCCGTTGCCACAGTATTTACCTTTTCAAGTCTGTCAGCCAGCGTATTCAAATCCAGGAATTCCTGCACGGATTCTCTAAATTCCGGTTCTATAAAGGCCTCTATGACTATATCCATTACATCGTCAAAATTACCTTTACCGGCAGCGACCTTTGACATGAGCGGCACACTGGTTAGCATTTCATATTCATGGGTAATGATGTCTGCCTGAAAAATTGTGGAGTAAATGGTCGACAGCGCATTCACAACCTCTGCATGCTCCTTTTCTTCCTTAAGCCGTGCTTCTTCAAGCGCTCTTTCTCTCTTTTGATTTTCTTTCTGTTCCTCTACGATCTTATCGATCAGCCGAAATCCTACCACAACATTTTCCGTGTTGCCGACTCTTCTGAAATCATACTGGTAGTAATGCTGTACGCCATCTTCTATATTTCGATACGTACCCACATATTTGTCCTGCTTCGAGAATATCTCTCTGACAGCTTTTACATTCAGCGTTTCTTTTACCCGTTGCTTGTCATCAGGATGGACAGTTTCACGCACCCATCGATCCACAACAGCATCAAACTGGAAGGTCTGGCTTTTAATCGCTCTGATCGCGCTTACATGATAATCATCAGCAAGCTTTATAACTCGCGCCGTTCCTTCCGTCAAATTTGCAACAAATACATTTCTGAAGCTCTTGGACAGCGCATTGATAATTTCAAGCTGTTCCTCAAGCTCTCTTTGATGGGCAAGTTCTTTTTCTCTTTTCACTGTCTCGATTTCCTGATGCTCTTCAATGATATCATCAATATTCTGAAATCCTGCTACGGCTTTTGTACCATCCTGATCCGTTCTGCTGATATTGTATTGAAAATAATGAATTTCTCCATTTACAAGGCTGCGGTAATTGCCGACAATCTCTTCCTGCGTTTCGAAAGCCTTTTTTATGTTTTCTATCGTAATGACACGGCTGACTTTCTCTCTGTCTTCCGGGTATACAATTGTGTTGCGCCAATTCTCGATAACCGCTTCCAACAGAAACTCATGATGATCCTCCTTACCCGGAACATCCACATAGTCTGCATCGAGCTTCAGAATTCTCGCCGTCCGCTTCTCCAGATCCAGCCAATAGACATTTTTGAAATGACGAGCAAGCGCATCAAAAACCATCAGCTGTTCTCTGCGTTCTTCATTCTGATGATCACGCTCAACAACAAAATTTTTTATATTTGTATCTGATATATCGGTCAACACAAGCTCTCCTGTCGTTTATTGTTATATTTGAAGCATGTCATCAATGAGCATGGTTCAAATTTGTATTTTACCACGGGTCCGCTTGTTTTTTCAATATTTCAAGAAAAGAGCCGCCTGAATTCCTAAGTATATTTCGTTCCGTTAAGAATAGCCAAGTTTATCATTCGCACGGCAATTTTTTTACCTGCTCTTTGAAATGGATTTTCTCCGTTCCAGCCTCAATGGCCGTTTCATAATACCAGCACTTGTGATTGATAAAATCCATCGTCTTTTGCAGCTCTGCCATCTGCGCTTCTACTGCTTTTTTTCGTTCCAGAAACATTTCATAACGCTCCTGCAGCGAGTCATCCCCCATCAACACCCACTCGGAGAATTGCCGAATATCTTTGATGGACATACCGGATTTTTTCAGGCACTCAATGACCCGCAGCATAGCGATGTCCCCATCGGAAAAAATTCGATAACCGGATTCTTTCCGCTCCATAAAAGGCAGCAAGCCCTGTTTGTCATAATATCGCAGCGTAACAGGAGTCAAATTCGTAAGCTCTGCGGCTTGTTTGATTGTATAGGGCATAGTAGATCACTCCATCAAAATTTTTATTGTTGCAACTGTTGACTTTCACCTCAAGGTTAAAGTTACTCTATAGCTATAAGAATGTCAATAACGGCAAGCGAAAGGAGCCAAACTTATATGAAAAAGAATTTTTTATTTGTATTAGGCGCAAGTGTTTTATGTTTGACTGCAGTAGGCTGCAGTCAAATGCCAAATACGCAGCCTTCCAACGAAGAATCGGTAAGCGAAGCACAAACAACAGTGGCTGAAACTCCAGAAGAAGCCTCTGCAGAAGAGGCACCGGCAGGCCCGCCTGCACCGGTAGACACCGGCGTCAAAAAAGCAGATGGCAGTCCGGTTATGGACAACTTTGCCTTCTTTGCTTATCAGGGAGATGATGCCCTTCCGCATGAATACCACAATGTGGAAAATGGACAGACCGTCTACATGACAACAGATATCAGCCCGGAGGGATTGATGAAAATCTACGAGGCACTGGGCGTAAAGTTTCAAGGGAACGTGGCAGTAAAGCTTTCTACCGGTGAAAACGGCAGCAATTATCTTGACCCCGCACTGATCAAGGACCTGGTGCAGTCTGTAAACGGCACGATCGTAGAATGCAATACCGCTTATGGCGGAAATCGGTCTGAAACTGCCATGCATCGTCAGCTCGCAGAGGATCACGGATTTACCGCCATCGCAGATGTGGATATTATGGATGCAGATGGAGATATGCAGATTCCTGTAACAGGCGGTACATATCTGACCACAGATTATGTCGGCAGTCATCTGGAGAATTATGATTCCATGCTCGTCCTGTCACATTTTAAGGGACATCCACAGGGTGGCTTCGGCGGTGCCATCAAAAACATTTCCATCGGAATCGGCTCCGGCGCTCACGGCAAGAGCAATATCCACAGCGGCGGCACTTCATTGGACACAGGATCATCTTCTCCTGACATCAATGCCTTCCAGTCCTCTATGGCAGAGGCCGGTTCCGCTGTGCGGGATTATCTCGGCGCAGAAAACATGATCTATATCAGTGTCATGAACCACTTATCCGTAGATTGTGACTGCGTTGAAAATCCAACCGCGCCTGATATGCACGATATTGGCATTCTGGCCTCTACCGATCCTGTCGCCCTGGACCAGGCTTGTGTTGACCAGGTATATCTGTCCGATGACGACAATGCTTCCCTGATTTACCGCATGGAATCCAGAAATGCGTTTATGTCCTTAAAGCACGGGGAAGAAATCGGGCTCGGCAGCAGAGATTACACACTGGTAAATATTGATGAATAAGGATCGGAATAAATAAAAGGAGGGTCTGAGTATGCTGAAAATTCTGCAGCGGGAGGGCATCTATCTTTGGTACTATTTTGATGTGCAGTTTCGACAGATTTTCGGATACTGGGCACTCGGCATTATCATCGGTTCTGTGATCTCTGTTTTTGCCAAAGATAAGATCCATGGTCTGTTCGCAAAGATGAATGAGAAAAAGTGGGGTGTACTGGGCATACTCCCCGCAAGCCTGCTTGGAATTGCTTCGCCACTCTGTATGTACGGAACCATTCCAATTGCAGCCTCTTTCGCCAATAAGGGAATGCGGCAGGATTGGCTTGCTGCATTTATGATGAGTTCGGTTCTGCTCAATCCGCAGCTGATCGCATATAGTACCGCGTTAGGTGGTACTGCATTGGCGGTCAGAATCATTTCCTGCTTCTTATGCGGGGCAGCAGCCGGACTTCTTATCCATTTCTTTTATCGGGACAAATCATTCTTTTCATTTGGAAAGTTTGAGGCGCCTGTCAGCCATGATACCGACCCCAATATGGTCCTGCGGCTGCTGAAAAACATCCGGCGCAATATCAAGGCAACCGGTCCTTATTTTCTGATTGGCGTACTGCTTTCCGCAGTATTTCAACGGTATGTGCCGACAGATGCATTTGTAGCTCTGTTCGGCAGCAACGAGGGCTTCGGCGTGCTGATGGCGACAACGATTGGCGTTCCTCTCTATGTCTGTGGAGGCGGAACGATTCCGCTGCTCATGGAATGGCTTGCAAACGGTATGAGTCTTGGAAATGCAGCCGCATTCATGATTACGGGACCTGCCACAAAAATCACCAATCTCGGCGCGCTGAAAAGCGTACTGGGAATCAAACGGTTCTGCCTGTATCTCCTGTTTGTGATGATTTTCGCTTTTGTGACAGGTTTCATCGTGAATTTTTTGTGACAGCTTTCATAAGGAAACAGACTGTTTTCCATCAGAATATCAAAAGAGGATGAAGACGCAAGAAAGAGCTACCTGACTTCTTAATGAAATCAGATAGCTCTTCTCTTTATAAGCAGGTTTGCTTAAAAGCACAACATTTATACTGTACCTATAACAGTGGACACTCGAATTTGCTAGTTCCCTGAAAATGGACACCTCGTCTTGCTGGATCCCTCGTCTTGGACACTCCACCAACGGGACCCTTCTTGGTGGACAGTTTCTCTTTGTTGGCCCTTCTTATTTGACGCTGTTGTTTTACACATGGTATTCTCAGATCACATCCAGGAGGATTTATCATGAGCAAGCAACGAACAT
>CAVKVA010000019.1:0-25578 GCA_963659875.1 Parolsenella sp. | reverse complement strand
ATCAAGTGAACATATGTTATGTATTTTACAGATGTAAATGCACTTTCCTATAAAGTAAGAAAGAATGTGCCTTGGCACATTCTCCGCCTGCGGCGGGTCGCGAATGCGACATGCTTCTTTGCCGCCGCAGTGCGATCCGCGCGGAGCGTTTTTTGATTCATAGGATGCACTTTCCTATGAATCAAAAAATCCGTATCTATCGTTTATACGACAGATACGGATAAATTTTTTTCAAATTCTCTTGCTTTCTTTAGCTTGCCGCCTTCAGATACTGGCTGGAAACGTAGGCCTCCTGACCATTGTAGTCAATGATGGCCCATTCATTGTCATAAGCACCCTTATAGGTCACCTCGGTGTCGGGATCCAGTACGTCCAGCACCTCAGAATCCTCTGTGGAGGGCTTGGTCCGTACACGAACGCCGCTGGTGGTCACCATCTTCTCCGGCACAGCCTCGGTGGTCTCTTCCTCCGTGGTCTCCTCCTCCGTGGTTTCCGGTGCGGTTGTGGTTTCCACCGCTGCCGGTGTGGTGGGCACCGCTGTGGTCTCGATGGTGCCGCCGCCCATGGTCAGCACCCGGATCAGGATGATCACCAGAAGGACACAGGCCACGGGAATGGCGATTTTCAGCACACTGTAGATATCGATCTCCATGGGCTGCTCGTTCCGGGCATTCCGACGCGCGCCCCCACTGCTCCTGCCGCTTCTTCCGCTGCGGTTCGCTGTGCTTCTGCCGGTCGTAGCGCCGGTTCTCGTTCTGCTGCCGCTTCCGGCGGCCTTTCCGGAAGACTTGCCGGATCCGCTGAGACGGCTCATTTCCCGGGCACGCTCTGTGCCGGCGCCGCTGCGCCCCGCCTTTCCGCCGAGCGGAACCCGGGGGCGCTCCTCTCTCTCAGAGTCTGCTGCCCGGCTCACCGGCGCTGCTGTCTGCCGGTTTGCTGAATTCATGTACTTCTCCAGCTCATCCTTCATTAAAGAAAAGGCCTGATTGGCGCCCTGGGCACCCGGATTGACACCAGCCTCCGCCTGCTCCGCGTAATTCCGGATCTCATTGTAATGGTCCCGGGATGCGGCATCTATGGCCCGGGCACTGAAGAGCTGCTGGATGTCCGCAGACAGATTGTCGGCCACAAGGCAGGCTCTGTCCACCTGCAGACGCACCACCGTCTTCAGAATCTCCCGGTTCAGGATAACAGCGTTCTGGTAGCGGCCGTTCAGAATCAGGTTCTGCACCTCATTCAGCTGTACACGAATATTTCCCCAGATGTTTTTTTCTCTTGGTGACGGCATAATTCTTACCTCCCGGTTTTTGATTATTTTGTCAATTTTTAGCTGAAGATTCTCCAGCCGGTGATGAAGTTGTTCGCCCACCAGCTGCCCAGGCTTCTGTGTACCACCCGGCCGTTGGAGGAGGATGCGTCGATGACGGTGCCGCCGCCGGCGCAAATGCCCACATGTCCGCTGACCACAATGATGTCACCGGCCTGCAGCTCGTTATAGGATACCCGCTTGAATCGTCCCGGATTCCGCCAGCCGGAGGAGGTCATGTAGGACACACCGACACCCGCCTGGTTCAGACACCAGTACACAAAACCGGAGCAGTCAAAGGAATTCGGTCCCTTGGCACCCCATACGTAGGGGCTGCCGATCTTGGAGGAGGCAATGGAGATCAATGCCCCTGCGGAGCCGGATACGGTAGCACCGCCGCTGCCCACGGAGGCACTGCTGCCCTTGCTGCCGGAACTGCTGCCGGAGGAAGCGCTGCTGTTGTTCTTCTTGCCGGAGCTTGAACTGCTTGTACCGCTGGCCGCCTTCTTCACGTTGCCGGAATTCAGCTTCTCGAGCGTCTGGGCACCGGCAAGACCATCCGCCGTCAAACCATTTCTGCTTTGGAAAGCCGACACGGCCTGCTTCGTCAAGTCGCCGAAGTAACCGGTGTCCTTTCCGGACGGAAGGTAACCATACTTCACCAGCAAAGTCTGCAGGTTCTTGACATCATCGCTCTGCTCACCGATACGAAGCGCATAGGGAATGGCCGTATCGGAATCCATGGCAGTCCGGGTGTCCGGTCCCAGATAGCCGTCCACCACCAGGTCGTTTCTGGACTGGAAGGCACGGATCGCAGTCTGAGTACCGCTGCCGAAGTTGCCGTCTGCCTCTCCCGTGAGGTAGCCGAGAGCAATCAAACGCTCCTGGTACTTCTTCACCAGATCACTCTGTTCGCCCAGCGCCACCACATTGGCCTTCACTTCATCGGAATAAAGAAGGTTGGAGGTGGTGATGCCCACAGTGCCATCCGCGGTCAGACCGTTCAACTGCTGCAGCTTCTTCACGGCTTCTTCCGTGACTTCCGTAAAGGTACCGCTGATGTCGCCGGCATTGGTGAGATAGCCCAGGTTGTACAGACGATACTGTATATTGGTGACATCATCACCGGTAAAGCCCAGCTTCACCGCATACTTCGGTGCATTGTCTGCCATCACGGCATCCCAGGTCTCCACGCCGGTGATACCGTCCTGGTTCATGCCCGTCTGCCGCTGGAAATACTGCACGGCCTTGGAGGTCGCGTCACCATAGTAGGTGGTGGGTTCATCGGCATCCATATAGCCGAGATCCATCAAACGCTGCTGCAGCTCAGCCACCACAGAGTTGATCACACCCACGGTCAGATTCACCGGCGCGAGATCCTCGGCATTTTCATCAATGGTTACGCCTTCTATAGAAGGAAGTACATTGGCATTGACGCCCAGAGCCGCCACACCCACAACGGCCTCTGTCTCCGCCGCCGTGGTCACCACGATCTCTGAACTGTCCTCCGGCACTGTCGTCTCCTGCAGCTTCGCCTCGCAGCCCGTCAGGGTCAGCAGGACGAGCGACAGCATCAGTGCCGTTCCCCGTTTTGCTAAAGTCTTTTTCTTCATAAGCTCCTGTTAAAATTCTCAAATGATATTATACAGTATCAGTATACCACAGCTTCAGAAAATTTTTCCTTAAATATTACTAACAGCGACGCTGTCGCTACGAATAGCAAAAACCGGACACTCGCATGAGCATCCGGTCTTCGTATCATGCGCCCTCAGGGACTCGAACCCTGGACAAATAGATTAAGAGTCTACTGCTCTACCAACTGAGCTAAGGGCGCATATCTTTGAAATTTTTGTGCCGTCCGCTTGACGACTTCGTTATAATACCCGATGTCCGCTGTCTTGTCAACAAAAATTTCAAAAAAGTTTTTCAAATTTTTTACTCAGCCTGTTTCCGGGCGATGAGCTTGTAAATGGGGTTCCCCTTGGCGGAGAACTTCTCCTCATACTCGGTCATGACATTTCCCGCATTCATGGCCGGGTCATGGTGCAGATCCCGGGTCACAGCCAGGAGCTGCCAGCCCGCCTCGGGAATGGCCTCCAGGGAATAATCGAAAAGGCCCATGTTGTCGGTCTTGAAGCAGAGGTCACCGGTCTCCTGCAGAAACTGTGCATAGATCTTCATAAACACCGGGCTGGTGAGACGGCGGTTGGCCTGCCGGGCCTTCGGCCAGGGATCGGAGAAGTTGAGATAGATCCGCTCGACTTCATTTTCCGAAAAGACCTCGCCCAGTAAGCGCGCATCGATGCTGATAAACGTGAGGTTCTGCAGCGCCTCCCCTTCTGCTTCCATCAGCTCCCGCTTGTGGATCGCCTTCATTAGCACCGTATCGTACCGCTCGATGCCGATGTAGTTGATCGCCGGATTTCGCCGTGCGAGCTCTGTGATGAACTGCCCCTTTCCCATGCCGATTTCCACATGGATGGGGTTGTCGTTGCCGAAAAATGCCGCGGCCCAACGTCCGCGATATTCCCGGGGCTCATGTACCACAAATTCTGAATTGGCCACGAAGTCCTCGGAGCCGGTGATGTGTCTCAGTCTCATTCTATTCTCCCGCTGCACGATGGCAGTTCTTGTTTGATCCGTTTTTACCAGGAGGGCTTCGCGACAGCTTGGCAGGCAAAGCCCAGAGATGATAGGAGTGTAGCATGTGTTTTTCAAATGTACAAGCCCCCTGTTCCGCAGTATAATATAGGGAGGTATGCACAAAAGGAGGACAAACATGCAGACGATTCTGGTTTGTGATGACGATAAACAGATTGTGGAGGCCATCTCCATTTACCTGACCGGCGAGGGCTTCCGGGTTCTGAAGGCCTACGACGGCTATGACGCTCTGGACATCATGGAGAAGGAAACGGTGGACCTTCTCATTATCGACGTGATGATGCCGGGACTGGACGGCATCCGCACCACCCTGAAGATCCGCGAGAAAAGCTCGGTGCCCATCATTATCCTCTCCGCGAAGAGCGAGGACAACGACAAGATCCTGGGTCTGAACATCGGCGCCGACGACTACCTGACGAAGCCCTTCAATCCCCTGGAACTGGTGGCCCGGGTGAAGTCCCAGCTGCGCCGCTATACCCAACTCGGAAAGCTTGGCGAAGCCACACCGGTGAGCGACAACATCTACCGGAACGGCGGCCTCACCATCAACGACGACACCAAGGAAGTGACGGTGGACGGCGAGGCAGTGAAGCTGACCCCCATTGAATACAATATTCTTCTTCTCCTGGTAAAGAATGCCGGAAAGGTCTTCTCCATCGACGAGATCTACACCTCCATCTGGAACGAGGAGGCCATCGGCGCAGACAACACCGTGGCCGTACACATCCGGCACATCCGGGAAAAAATCGAGATCAATCCCCGGGAGCCCCGCTATCTCAAGGTGGTCTGGGGCGTCGGCTACAAGATTGAAAAGCAGAGCAGCGAGGACAAGGCATGAAGCGACTCCTCACCGCAGCGGTGAATCTCTGTGCCCTGGTGCTGATCACCGTGAGCCTTTTTATTCTCTCCCGAAATGCCTCCGGGGGTAATGTCTTCGCATGCCTGAGCCAGCCGGATTTCATTGATTCCCAAAGCTATGAGGGACTGGTCAGCGAGGCCGTCACGGACATCTTCGAATACATTGACCTGCGGGACGTCTTTGAAACCAACGGAAAGCTCGACCTCAACAAGGTAATCGCCAAGGCAGACGTCAACGGCACCACGGTATCCTACAGTCTGGATACCCTGATTCGCTACGCGCGTTCCATGGGCTACTATTTAAATGAGAAGAACGAGGTGGTCACCGGCAGCACGGCCAGTGTCAGCGAGGCGGAGGATGTACTGTATTCCTCAATCCGGGTCACCTACCGTTCCTATATGCCGGACTACAAGCCCGCCAGCCCCACCGACGGCATGACCACCATCGGAAAGCTTTCCTATGAAATGCTGGGCTATCTGGCAAAATACTACAGCGCCCGAAGTCAGTTCTTCGACCAGCCCTGTAATCTGAAATTTAATATTCGCTATTCAGACGGCACAGACGAGACCGTCTACACCAATGCCGCCGACATGGACAGGGACAGCATACTGGCCCTCGGCAGCTTCCTGTCCACGGATGCGGAGACGTTGGAAATCCGTTCCAGCCTTCGTACCACGCCGGGGAACCTGGTGCCCCTGCTGACGGCCCACGATCCCTACGAGGAAGGCAGCTATTCCCTGACAATCGGTGTGGATACGAGCTTCCCGGCCAGAGACAGCTTTTCCGCTGCCTCTGCCAGCTACCGGGGCCACCGGCAGAATGTGGTGGTGGCACTGTGTCTTTTGGGGCTTGGTGTTCTGCTCTTCGGCCTCAGCTTCTCGGCACTCCTGACGCTGTGCACCACCATCAGCGCACGCCCCCATCCCATTGACTGCTTGCCGGCGGAGCTTCTGGCCATTCTGTTCCAGCTGTGGCTCCGGGGCGCCGACGCCCTGTCAGCCGCTCTGCTGGATGCTGCTGCGGAAATCATCGGTGTCATCGATGCCTTCAGCTTCTGGGAGGGCATCCTGGCCTTTCTTCTGAAGTATCTGCTGTTCCTGCCCCTCTGCCTCTCTCTGGCCAGAAGCTATCGGAACGACAGTCTCTGGGAGAACACACTCTGCTGCCGCCTGCTGACCGCTGCGAAACGCTATCTCGAGGCAGCGGCACTGACCCTGCCCCGGCTCTACAGCACCCTGCTTTTCCTGCTGCCCAATGCCGCCGGTGTTCTGATGATCGTGATGCTCTACATCCGCTTTTTCCGGCACCAGAGCCTCTTCTCCTTCCTGACCGCCACCCTGCTGCTGGCCATCCTCATCTGCATCGACTGCTACAGCTACCGCATCGCCGCAGGACTGCAGCAGGCCGTGAATGAACAGGTGAAGTCGGAGCGGCTGAAGGCGGACCTCATCACCAATGTCTCGCATGATCTGAAAACGCCGCTGACCTCCATCATCAACTATGTGGGTCTCATAAAGCGGGAGGAGATCACGAATCCGAAGCTGCAGCAGTATCTGGATGTGCTGGACCAGAAATCCAACCGGCTGAAGACATTAACCGAGGATCTGGTGGAGGCCAGCAAGGCAAGCTCCGGCAATGTCAACATTGATTTCATGCAGCTGGACTACAGCGAGATGGTGCAGCAGGCCCTGGGCGAATTTGAAGACAAACTCCAGGCCGCCAAGCTCGAGGTCATCCCCAGCTTCCCGGAAAGCCCGGCCCTCATCCTGGCGGACGGACGGCATCTCTGGCGGGTCATTGAAAACCTCCTGAACAACTGCTGCAAGTATGCGCTGCGGGGAAGCCGGATCTATGTGGAGGTGGCAGAAACAGAGGATAATGTCTCCTGCACCATCAAAAACATCTCCGCCTCACCGCTGAACATTTCCCCGGAGGAGCTGACGGAGCGTTTCGTCCGTGGGGATGTTAGCCGCACCACCGAGGGCTCCGGTCTGGGTCTCTCCATCGCGAAGAGTCTCACCACCCTGATGAAGGGGCGTCTCGAAATCACCATCGACGGCGATCTCTATAAAGCCGCCGTCATTTTCCCGCGGGTACAGCCGAAGAACAACACTGCACCCAGGAAGGACACTGTATGATGCATAAGAAAAGGCAGCGTCCCTGCTTGCGACGTTTTCTCTGCCTTCTGCTCTCGCTTCTCTTCTGCCTTCTGCCGACAATGCCTGCCTGGGCAGCAGACTGGCCCACCCTCGCCTATAACATCGAGGCGGAGGGTGCCATCCTCATAGACGCGGATTCCGGTGCTGTGCTCTACGGAAAGAACGAGCACACTGCCTATTATCCCGCTTCTATCACAAAGGTACTGACGGCCATTGTGGTGCTGGAAAACGTCACGCAGCTGGATGACATGGTGAGCTTCTCCTTTGCAGCCACCAACACCAATCTGGACACCAACTCCACCGTCATCGGTGCCGTGGCCGGGGACCAGCTGTCCGTCCGGGACTGTCTCTACTCTCTCTTGCTCCATTCCGCCAATGACTGCGCGAACGCCCTGGCAGAGTATGTGGCTGGCTCCAATGCCGCCTTTGCAGAGCTCATGAACGAGAAAGCCGCCGCCATCGGCTGCACAGACTCCCACTTCATGAATCCCTCAGGTCTCAACGATCCGGAGCACTACACGAGCTGCGCCGATATGGCGAAGATTCTGCAGTATGCCATTCAGAACCCCACCTTCCGGCAGATCGACAGCACCCAGGTATACACCCACGGGCCCATTTCGAAATACCCGGAGGGAGACAGTCACAATACCGTTTATGCCCATCACCATATGATGCGGAAGAGCTACAGCGAGTACTATCCCGGTGTTTTTGCCGGAAAAACCGGTTATACCATGGCCGCCGGCAATACACTGGTGACGGCTTGCGAACGGGACGGCATGACCTTGATTGCCGTGATCCTGAACGGTCACAATTCCCAGTACCGGGACAGCAAGGCCCTCTTTGACTTCGGCTATGCACAGTTTTCTTCCCCTGCGGTTTCCGAGAAAGATCAGGCCTATACCGCCATCGGCAATCACTTCTCCGTTGACGGTATTTCTCTGGTGGACGCTTTGGAGTTCAGCATTGACAAAAAGTACCATGTGACGCTGCCAAAGGACGCTGACTTCACCGAAACGGAATCCACCCTCAGCTACGATCTCACGGACACAGAGAAAGCGGACGGCAGCGTGGCCCGGATCGATTACCGCTTCGCCGGAAGAGATGTCGGGCATGCCTATGTGCAGCTGCTGGATCGCAGCGCCGAACGGGAGGCCGGCGCCCGGGATGCAGCTGCCGTGGAAGCCAAGGTACAGGAAGCCATTCCGGAAACCATCGCGGTGGACAAGGCACAGCAGAACGGCAGCAACTCTACCGCCGCCGGCGCAGGAAATTCTGCCGTCGGAAATGCCCCCGTTTTCCTGGACAAGACCAGTGGTCGGATCGTGCTGCAGCAGCCCTTGCTTCTCGCCATCCTGGTGCTCTCCGGCATAGCCGCTGTCGCCTTGCTGATCTTCCTGCTGATCCGCTTCTTCACCTGGCTGCCGAATGCCCGCAAAAAATCCCGCCGGAACCGGCTTCGCCGTCGCACCCGGGAGCTCACCCGGGAGCAGAAGGCCCGCCGGGACATGATGCTCGATAAACGAAAAGCAAAACGAAGACGGAAATAAAACGCCAATGACAGTAAAAAGAATGTGCCTTGGCACATTCTCCGCCTGCGGCGGGTCGCGAAAGCGACATGTTTCTTTGCCGCCGCAGTGCGATCCGCGCGGAGCGTTTTTTGATTCATAGGATGCACTTTCCTATGAATCAAAAAAGGGAGTCTCACTTACGTGAGGCTCCCTGTTTTGTTACTCCCCAAAAAATGCTTCTCTCAGGTCTATCTCTATCAGTCTACTAAGCTGTCAATTCGTACCAGACTTATACCAGAAATTCATGAAGATGTCTGTGTACTTCCGGTGCATGATCTGTCGGCACTGTCAGCCGCAGAATTCTGCCCACTCCCAAATACAGAACGCCCAGTATGGACTTGGCATCCACAACGCGTGTGCCGGCGCCGAGATTCAGGTCGAAGGGCATTGCTGCTGCTCTCGCACAGAAATCATCTACTGCCTCTGCACTGGGAATCATGATGTTAAATGTACTCATTTCCATACCTCCTTAATCAATCAAAAGTCCTGTTCTTCAGGAACGCTTCCCCGTAAAAACGCCGCTATGGAATTCCCCTATCGTAGTCATAGACAGCATCTATA
This sequence comes from Parolsenella sp., assembly GCA_963659875.1. GTDB lineage: Bacteria > Bacillota > Clostridia > Lachnospirales > Lachnospiraceae > Oribacterium. The sequence continues at coordinate 16,464 of CAVKVA010000019.1, read as the reverse complement.
CATCCGTTCGGTTTCGCTGGACTTTGCTATATCCTACTATCGCAGTTTGTCGCTGACAATTGGGAAATATGCCGAATGATTTGTACTTTTCGCAGTGACTTTACAACAACTTTTCCTGCGCATTTTGACGGATTATTGAAAGTGCCCAGATTTTTCATTCCTTTTTTGCCGACACATTGCCCAGAAACTCCCGAACATAATCCGGTTTATTGGTGATAATGGCATCGACGCCCTGGGCGAGGCAAAGTGCAATCTCGTCCTTCTCGTTGACGGTCCAGACATGCACCTTCAGGCCCTTCTTATGCGCTTTTTCGGTATAATCCTCCTCGAGAAGATGGTAGATGGCCGGATGCAGAGCATCCACACCCACCTCCTTCCGGGCGTAATGGCGCACCCGGATGGGCGCGTCACTGTACAAAAGTCCCAATTGCGCATCCGGATCCAGTTCCTTCAGTCGGCAAAGGCTCTTATGCCCGAAGGAGGAATAAAGCACCCGGTCCTCCATACCCATCTCCCGGGTCAGATCCAGCACCTCTTTCTCAATCCCTTCATAGGGGAAGATACCGGTTTTCAACTCCACATTGATACTGAGCTTCCCCGGCTTCAGCAGGGTATAGACCTCTCGCAGGGTAGGAATCTCCGCCTGGGGATAGGTCTCAACAAATTCCGCATGGGCACGGTTGTAGTGAAAACGCCGAAGTTCGGAAAGGGTCATGTCCTTCACATAGCCGTGGCCCTCCGATACTCTGTCGATTTTCTCATCATGGATCACCACCAGCTCGCCGTCCTTCGTCCGTTGCACGTCCAGCTCCACGCCGTCAGCGCCCATTTCCTCCGCCAGCCGAAATGCCGCCAGCGTGTTCTCCGGGGCATAGGCAGAAGCGCCGCGATGGGCCCAAACCAGCGTCTTATTTTCCTTCTTCATATTCTCTCCTTTCCGGCGTCCGGCAATCCTGTGCACAGACGCTCCAAAAGGCCCGGGCATTCGCCGCCCGGGCCCTTCTTTCCTTTGCTTTCGGCCAATCCTTATCCGTTCACTACATTGTAATCCGTGATGGCGGAATTGATCTGCTCAGCCATAGCGGCTGCTGCATCCTCCGGACTGCTGCCGTTGTTCAGCATATTCTCGATCTCGGTCTCCACCACTGCTCTTGCCTCCGGGAAAACACTGAGGAGTGCGCCTGCAGACTGCGGTGTGGAATCATGCAGCTGGTTGATGGCGGTCTCGAACTGCGGATACTTCGCAATGTTGTCCTTGAAAACCTGCTCATCATGGGCAGCTACGGTAACGGGGAAGTAACCGGTCTGTGCATTCCAGTATGCCTGAGATTCCGGAGATACCAGGAACTTCACGAACTCCCAAACGGCCTTCTCCTTGGCAGGATCCTCGTTGTTCAGTGCCCAGAGAGACGCACCGCCGATGGAAACACCGCCCTCATCGCTGTCATTTACCTTCGGGAAGTAAGCGGTACCTACCTCAAACTTGCCGTTGACATCCTCCAGCACCTGCTTCAGAGAAGCTGTGGAGCCCAGGGTCATGGCAGACTTTCCGGAAGAGAAATCCACAAGACCTGCATCGCCGCCGCGGCCGACATTGGGTGCAGCGCCCTGATCATAGAGTGCCTTCCATGCCTTCAGTGTAGCGGCTGCCGCACCGTTCTCATCGAATACCACCTTGGTGGCAGCCGTCTCACGACCGTTGCCGTTGTCGACATAGTCCTTGCCCTGCTTGCAAGTAAACTGCTCGAAGAACCAGCCGTAGATGCCGAGGGAAATGGCCTCACCGGCACCGCCTTCATTGACCAGCTTGTCTGCGACCTCACCGATCTTACCCAGGGTATCCGGTACCTCGGTGATGCCAGCCTTGTCAAACATGTCCTTATTATAGTAAAGAATCGGTGTGGAAGAGTTGAAGGGCATGGAGTAGAGCTTGTTGTCCACGGAATAGTAAGCGGCGATGTTCGGCTCCAGCTGCGCGGTATCCCAGCCATCGGCATCGATCAGCTCCTGCATGGGGATCACCCAGCCGGAATCGATCATAAAACGGGTACCGATGTCGTAAATCTGCACCAGATCTGCGCCCATGTTTCCGATCTGGGCACTCTTCAGCTTGTTGATGGCATCGTCATACTCGCCCTGGTACTCAGCCTCGACATGGATGTTCTGGTCGTTCTCCTTGTTGAACTTGTCGATGAGGTAGTTCATGGCCTCACCATTGACACCGCCCATGGAGTGCCAGAAGGTAATGGTGGTTCCCTCACCGGTCTGCGCGGAAGCCTCTGTGCTGCTCTCCTGCGTTGCAGCTGCTGTGCTGCTCTCTGCACCGGCAGTGGTGCTCTCACTTGTGCTTGTAGAAGCGCCGCATCCGGTTACCAGCATGGAACCCACCATGGCCATCGCCAGCGCTGCATTTACCTTACGTTTCATAATTCCTCCTTGATATGAGATGAGATATCCAGATTCTGTTTGACACCGAATCATTGCGCACTTCGCGCTTTGTCCACCCGGTGCCTGTATGTTAAACCGCTTCCGCGGGAATAACCGTTTCGAAGGGATCAACCCTTCACTGCGCCCGAAAACATTCCCCTGATCAGCTGTTTCTGACCGATGATGAAGATGGAAATGGAGGGCAGGATGATGAGCACCACGCCGGCGATCATCAGTGTCATGGACTGGGCGTCCACGGAACTCAGCATGGAGATACCGATCTGCACGGTCCGCATGTTCTCGGAACCCGTCACCAGGAGGGGCCACATGTACATGTTCCAGGCGTTGATGAAGGTATAGACCGCCATGGCGCCGATGCCCGACTTGGTCAGGGGGATCAGGATCTTGAAGATGAAGACAATGTTGGGACAGCCGTCGATCTTCGCCGATTCGTAGAGGGACATGGGGAAGCTCTGGTAGAACTGCCGGAACAGGAAGATACCCATGGCCGAGGTGAGGTAGGGGATGATCAGCACGTAGTATGTGTTGAGCCAGCCCAGAGAGCTCACCGTCAGATAGTTGGAGATGATCGTCGCCTCGCCGGGCACCATCATGGTGGCCATCAGCAGCATGAAGAGCACGCCCTTGCCCTTAAACTCCAGGAAGGAGAAGGCAAATGCTGCCAGGGAGCAGGAAATGATCTGTCCGAAGGTGATGAAGCCCGCCACGATGAAGGAATTCAGCACGAAGCGGAGCAGCGGCACCTTGTGGAGCGCGTCCACAAAGTTCTGCAATGTCGGATGCTTCGGGAGCAGGTTCATGTCCATGGAAAAGAGCTCGCCGGAGGGCATGAACGCGATGCTCACGGCATAGAGCAGCGGCAGCAGGATCAGCAGCGCGAAAATCACATTGATGAGAAGTAAGATTCTCTGTTTCTTTTTTGAGACGAGCATCAGCCCTTGCCTCCCTTCTTTTCCACCCGGAACATCACCAGGGTCAGCGCCATGATGATGAGGAACAGCACCACGGACTCCGCTGCTGCGGAACCGAAGCGATAGTTGAAAAAGGCATCCCGGTAAATGGAGTACACAATGAGGTTCGTGGACTCACCGGGGCCGCCCTGGGTCAGGATCTTCACCTGGCCGAAGGACTGGAAGGCCTGGATGATGTTCACCACGATGGTATAGAACAGGATCGGTGAAAGTCCCGGCAGGGTCAGATGCAGGAACTGCTGCCGCTCGCTGGCGCCGTCCACGGAAGCCCGCTCGTAGATGGTTTCGTCAATGTTGGCGAGGCCCGCGGAGAAGTACAGGAAGTCGATACCGCTGTTGAGCCATCCCGTCAGCACCGCCACACAGATCAAGGCGTACTTCGGATCCGAGAAGAAATTGATCTGGGTGCCCATCAGCTTGTTCACGATACCGATGGAGGGGTGGAGCATGATCTTGAAGATCATGGCCGCCGAGCTGGACGCAATCGCCATGGGCAGTGCATAGGCCGTACTGAAGAAGCGGATGCCCGGAAAGGTTTTGTTGCAGAGCACCGCGCCCACCAGGCCCAGGAACATGCCGATGGACACGACGATCACCACGAAAATGATGGTGACGGCCAAGCTGTTCAAGAAGGACTTTGATGTCAGAAGCGTGGTGTAGTTTTCCAGTCCCACGAAGAGCTTGGCCTGTCCCAGCTTATTGGTTTTGAAAAAGCTGAGATAAATCGTCTTCACAAAGGGAAAAAAGAGGAAGACGCTGAAGATAATGACGGAGGGCAGTAAATACAGATACGGCTCCGTCCTTTTGATCCCTTTCATGGATTACCCCTTTCTCGTCTCGTACAATATGTTGTTGCCGGTCTTCGGATCGAAGAGATGGATGTGTTCCTTCCGAATAGAGAAGGCAATCCGATCACCGGCCTGGTAGTCCCTTCCATCCTTCACGCGGATGGAAATCATATCCTTTGTGATGTCCTCGGAAATACCCCGGTACTTGTCGAGACCGATCTGACCATGGAGAAGATACTCCGCGCCGAGATTCTCCTTCACATCCAGCTCGAAGGAGACCTCATTGGTCCTGCCTTCCCGCGGTGTGTAGAAGTCCTCCGGCCGCACGCCGAGAATCAGCTGCCGCTCCACATAGCCCCACTCCTCTGTCACCGCTGCCGCTTCCGCGGGCAATGCCAGACACAGTCCGTCGCCCACCAGCTGAACCTGGCCGTTCAGCTTAACGACATCCACCGGGATGAAGTTCATCTGGGGGGAACCGATGAACCCGGCAACGAAACGGTTAATGGGATTTCTGTAGATTTCCGCGGGACTGGCCGCCTGCTGCACCACACCGTGGTTCATGACCACGATCCGTGTGGCCAATGTCATGGCCTCCACCTGGTCGTGGGTCACATAGACGATGGCTGCCTCCAGATTTTCATGAAGCTTGGCGATTTCCACCCGCATCTGCGCTCGCAGCTTTGCGTCCAGATTGGACAGAGGCTCATCCATGAGATAGGCCTTGGCCTTCCGCACGATGGCGGCGCCGATGGCCACACGCTGCTTCTGTCCGCCGGAGAGTGCCGCAGGCTTGCGGTCCAGAAGCTGCTCAATTTCCAGCATCCGGGCAGCTTCCCGGACACGGGTGTCGATCTCTGCCTTGGAGAATCCCCGTACCCGGAGACCGAATGCCAGATTGTCATAGACGCTCATATGGGGATACAGCGCATAGCTCTGAAACACCATGCTGAGATCCCGTTTCTGCGGCTCCAGCTTCGTCACGTCCTTGCCATCAATAAGGATCTGCCCCTCGCTGACGCTTTCCAGTCCCGCCAGCATACGCAGTGTGGTGGACTTGCCGCAGCCGGAAGGTCCGACGATCATGACCAGCTCCCGGTCCTGAATGTCCAGATTAAAATCGGAAACCGCCGTGGAACCGCCCGGATATACCTTAGAAACATGCTTTAATGAGATATCTGCCATAGAAAAGACCCCTTTCATCACAAACGCGATTGTAAGGGGTCTATGTAAAGGGTAATGACTGTATTTGGTAAAGATTTTCGTAACTTGACGTTTTCAATAGTCTCCGTTATGATGGGCTGACAGGCGGAAGCGCCGCATGCAGGGAGGAAAATCCATGAATTACGCCAGCATCAAGGAATGTGACATCGCAAACGGCACCGGTGTCCGGGTCAGTCTCTTCGTCTCCGGCTGCCGGAACAACTGCCCCGGCTGCTTCAACCAGGGACCCCAGAGCTTTCAATACGGCGATCCCTACACACCGGCGGTGCAGACCCGCATCCTCGATCTCTGCCACCCTTCCTATATCGAAGGGCTGTCGCTGCTGGGCGGCGAACCCATGGAGCCGGAGAACCAGGAAGCGCTGCTGCCGCTGCTGCAGGACTTCCATGCCCGCTATCCTGAAAAGAACGTCTGGTGCTACACCGGCTACCTCTATGAGGATCTTCTCCCCGGCGGCAGGAAAAATACAGCATACACGGAAGGACTTCTTTCTTATATAGATGTGCTGGTGGACGGCCGCTTTGAACTGGCGCAGAAAGACATTACCCTCCGCTTCCGCGGCTCCGCCAACCAGCGGATCATCGATGTGCCGAGGACCCGGGAAAGCGGAAAAGTTGTTCTGCTGGCAGGATTTTAAACATAACACGAAAAGGAGTTTCATAATGAAGAAAATCACAAGACTTTGTCTGATAGGGATAATGTTTTCGGCTTACATAACGGGCTGCGGCGCAGCTTCTGCCGGAAGCGCTGCAGAAAGCAGCACAGCAGTAAATGCTGCGGCAACAGAAGGCACGACAGCTGCGGAAAACCAGGCCGCCACAGAGGCCGCTATGGATCAGGAGGCGGTCAAGGACACATCCGGCGAAAGCGTAGATGCTTCCGAAGTACCTCCAATCGATGCCGCGGGCATTCTCCTGACCACCGGTACCTATGAGGGCGATTCCGACTTCGTTGACGAAGACCAGGCCCTCTTCACCGATGAAAACGGCATTGAATTTGTGGCGCAGATTTCGGACAGCACCAACCTGCCGGAAGACGGCCTCGTGAAAGGCCAGACCTATGTGGTGATCCACTCCGAAATGATGACCGCCAGCCTCCCGGGAATCTATCCCGAGGTATATGCCATTATGGAGCAGTCGTAAGACAGCAAGAACCCCGGGAGACAAAGTCTCCCGGGGTTCTCTTGATTCTGCTTACACTTTCTTCATCGCAAATATCACATCCAGTACCTTGGCAATCTCTTCCATGCTGATCGGTTTTATGATATGCCCATTCATCCCTGACTCATAGGACTTTCGCTTGTCCTCCTCAAAGGCATTGGCGGTCATCGCAACAATCGGGATGTTTGCCTTTCGGTTATCCGGCAGTGTTCGGATTTCTCTGGTGGCGGTATATCCATCCATCTTCGGCATCTGCACATCCATAAAAATCAGATCATATTGATCCGATGCCGCATTGTTGATGGTGGAAACCGCAATATCACCGTCATTTACACTGTCCACAATCATACCTGCTTCTTCCAAAATCGCAGTGGCAATCTCCCGATTCAGTTCATTGTCTTCCACCAGAAGCACTCTCTTGCCACTGTAATGATACGTCTTCTTTTCTTTTTCCTTTTCTAAATTTTCTCTGCTCACCTTACCGGATGTTGTCCAATCCGGCAATGTCGAAACCGGTTCTGCCTTTGCGTCTTCGTTTCCTATCCTCATGTTCAGCGTCACCGTGAACGTGGAGCCCTTTCCTTCTTCGCTCTCGACGCTTATATCACCGCCCATCATATCCACAATATTCTTGGCAATGGCCATGCCAAGTCCCGTGCCCTGAATGCCGCTGACAGTAGAAGTATATTCTCTGGAGAATGTATCAAATATATGCCCAACAAACTCTTTCGACATACCAATGCCGTTATCCTGCACCGAAAACTCGTATGTTGTATACTGTTCCAGATGACATGGCTTTTCCCTCAAATGAATCATGATATCGCCGCCGGGCTTCGTGAATTTGATGGCATTACCTACAATATTCAGCAGTACCTGATTCAAGCGGAGCTTGTCCGTGCGTACATCCTCATGTACCACATCCTGCATATCAATAAAAAGATTCTGGTTTTTCTCCTTAATAAGACTTTGGATCATCGTTCTAAGATCCTGCAGCAGATCAGGGATATGAACCGCTGTTTCTTCAAGCTTTACGGTACCGCTTTCAATACGGCTCATATCCAAAATATCATTAATCAAGCTCAGGAGATGCGCACTGGAAGTGCTGATTTTACGAAGATAATCCTGCACCAACACCTGATTATCACTATGCATCTGTGCCAATGCCGTAAACCCGATAATTGCATTCATCGGCGTACGGATATCGTGCGACATACTGTTTAGAAATGTTGTTTTTGCCCTGTTTGCCTGCTGTGCCGCCGCCAAAGCATGCATCAGTGCCTCCTGATGCTCCTTTTCTCGTTTTGCCTGCTGCTCGTGCTCTTCAACAATGGCATCAATAATCTGAAAACCGGCCACAACATTTCCATTATCATCTGATTTCCGAAAATCAAACTGGTAATGATGCAGTTTTCCACCTTCCGTACTGCGATAAGTGCCGCTGTATTCATCCTTTTCCGAAAATACGCCGCGAAGGTTTTCCAAGCTGAATGCCTCGGCCACTTTCTCCTTATCGTCTGGATGTACATTTTCCTGTATCCATTGCTTTACCACAAAATCAAATGGAAATACCTTTCCTTTGACAGCGATAACAGCATTGACATCATAGTCCTCCGCAAGTCGTACCACCCTTGCTGTTCCGTTGTTTAAATTTGCAACAAATACATTTTTAAAGTTCTTAGACAATGTATTGATGATTGCGATCTGCTCTGCCACCTCTCTTTGATGCGCAGCTTCCTTTTCTTTTTCTATCCGTTCCGCTTCCAGATGCTCTTCGATGATCGCATCAATATTTTGAAACCCACAAGTAACAAATTCAACACCTTCTGTCCGGATAAGATTATATTGATAATGGTGAACTTCTCCATCCACGAGGATACGATAATTACCTATATATTCGCTCCTGCTTTCAAATACTTTTCGCAGATGCTCCATACAAAGCTTGGCCTCAAGACTTTGTTTATCTTCCGGATGAACGCGCTCTGCAATATACTGTTTCAGAATTGACGGATAATCGAAAAATTTGTGATCTTCTTTATCCAAACCGGACGTGATATATCCATCCAGTTTTAATATTTTGGCAGTTCCATCTGTAAGATTGATCCAGAATACATTTTGAAAACCCCGTGCAAGTGAATCAAATACGTTCAGTTGCTCTCTCAGCAATTCATCCTGTTTTCTGCGATCATCAGCATCTTCGTATCCCAACATAAATTCACCCTTTTTTCCGGCCGTTATATTCCAATCTAAACCCTTAATGAGCAAGGCACTATTAATATTTTATCACAAATCCACTTAACATTTCAAAGTATTAATAGCTGATGCACGCAAAAACAGAGCCGACGCATCTCTGCATCGGCTCTGCCTACATTAAATACAGATTATAAATGCAACACTCTGTCCTTGATCTCCTGGGTACGGCCCTGGTTCCAGTACTGGGTGCCGATGTAGCCGCAGGTTCGCCGCGCCACAGACATCTTTGACTGATCCCGGTTGCCGCAGTTCGGGCATTCCCAAACCAGCTTGCCGTGGGTATCCTCTACGATCTTGATCTCTCCGTCATAGCCGCAGCACTCGCAGTAATCTGACTTCGTGTTCAGCTCGGCGTACATGATGTTCTCATAGATAAACTGCATCACGGAAAGCACCGCCGGGATGTTCTGCTGCATGTTGGGCACCTCCACATAGCTGATGGCGCCGCCCGGTGACAGCCGCTGGAACTCCGACTCAAACTTCAGCTTGGTGAAGGCATCGATTTTTTCCGTCACATGCACATGATAGCTGTTGGTGATGTAGTTCTTGTCCGTCACACCCTTGATGATGCCGAAGCGCCTCTGCAGACACTTCGCAAACTTGTAGGTGGTGGACTCCAGCGGTGTGCCATATACAGAATAGCTGATGTTCTCTGCCGCCTTCCATGCATTACACTTATCATTCAACTTCTGCATCACCGCAAGCGCAAAGGTCTTGCCCTCCTCTGTGGTATGGGAGACACCCAGCATCCGCATGCACATCTCGTAGAGTCCCGCATAGCCCAGAGAAATGGTGGAATAGTTGTTGAAGAGGAGCTTGTCGATGACCTCGCCCTTCTTCAGCCGGGCCAGCGCGCCGTACTGCCAGAGGATCGGCGCCACATCGCTGACGGTGCCCAGCAGCCGCTCATGGCGCAGCCGCAGTGCCCGGTGGCAGAGCTCCAGACGCTCCTCCAGAAGTTCCCAGAAGCGGTCCATGTCTCCCTGGGAGGAACATGCCACATCCACCAGGTTGATGGTCACCACGCCCTGGTTGAACCGGCCGTAGTACTTGTGCTTTCCGTTCTCGCCCATGCCCACGGTATCCTGGGTCAGGAAGGAACGGCAGCCCATACAGGGATACACATCCCCGCCCTTGTACTCCCGCATGATTTTTGCGGAAATGTAGTCGGGCACCATACGCTTGGCGGTGCACTTTGCGGCCAGTTCCGTGAGACTCCAGTACTTGGAGCCCTCATGGATATTGTCCTCATCCAGCACGTAAATCAGCTTCGGGAAGGCCGGGGTGATCCATACGCCCTTCTCATTCTTTACCCCCTGCATTCTCTGCAGCAGCACCTCCCGGATAATGGCCGCGAGGTCGTCCCTGGTCTGCCCCTCCGGTACCTCATCGAGGTACATGAACATGGTCACGAAGGGTGCCTGTCCGTTACAGGTCATGAGGGTAATGAGCTGGTACTGGATGGTCTGGATACCGCTCTTGATCTCTTCCGACAGCCGACGCTCCGTCACCTTGTCAATGATGGCTTCATCCAGAGACTCACCGCACTCCTTCCGCTCCTCGATGACCTGCTTCCGGATCTTCTTCCGGGAAACGTCCACGAAGGGCGCGAGATGCGCCAGGGTGAAGGACTGTCCGCCGTACTGGTTACTGGCCACCTGCGCCACGATCTGAGTGGTGACGTTGCAGGCGGTGAAGAAGCTGTGGGGCTTCTCGATCATGGTCTGGGAAATGACAGTGCCGTTCTGCAGCATGTCCTCCAGATTGATGAGGTCGCAGTTGTGCTCCTTCTGGGCGAAGTAGTCAGAATCATGGAAGTGAATGATGCCCTCCTCATGGGCCTTCACGATGTCCTCCGGCAGCAGCAGACGCTTTGTGAGATCCCGGGATACCTCGCCGGCCATGTAGTCACGCTGGGTGGAGTTGATCACCGGATTCTTGTTGGAATTCTCCTGCTTCAGCTCCTCATTGGCCTGATTGATCAGGGACAGGATGTCCTCATCGGTGGTGTTGGCCTTTCTGGCAATCTCCCGCTTGAAGCGATAACGCACATACTTCTGTGCCACCTCGTAGCCCCGCATCTCCATAATGCCGGTCTCCACCATATCCTGAATGTCCTCGACATTCACCGCATGGGTAGAGCTTGCCACCTTCTTGGCCACCGTATCCGCAACACCCAGGATCTGATACTCGTTCATCCGGTAGATGGGCTCTACCTCTTTGTTGGCCTTCCGGATCGCATTGGCGATCTTCGAGAGGTCGAACTTCACCTCCTGACCGTTTCTCTTGATGACGTTGATCTTTACCTGAATATCATTTTCCATGTACAAGCCCTCCGATACCCCATATATGTAGTATTTCTACCTATTATTGATGGATTTTATCGCTAAATCTGGTGTGTACTTTTTTTCGTGCACCAGATATTGCGCCGGACACTAATATACGCCTTTCCCCGAGAAAAGGAAAGAGGAAATTGCGGCATCCCTTCTGTTTTGTTCAAGTCCCACAAAACAGCGCTCCGTTTTCCGCCCATTTGTCTATTGACGCCTATGCATCTCTGGGCAATGTCTTCGGTCTATGCTATACTGAACAAGGCGGTTTTATCGAAACGCGCTGCAACAAACACTATATCTGGTAAGTTTTAGGAGAACCTATGCTATATCTGTTTTCTGCTCTGTATTGCGAGGTGCAGCCCCTGCTCCGGGCCCTCGCCCTGAAGAAGGTGCAAGCCACCTCTGGTGCTCGCATCCCCTTCCAGCAGTTCATCAATGAAGACAACTCGATCTGCCTGACCCTGACGGGCCCGGGCCTTGCCGCAGCGGTCGCCGTATCCTCGGTGCTGTCCCTGCAGCCGCCATCCTCTGCAGACCTGCTGCTGAGCTTCGGGAGCTGCGCCGCGCCCCTGGCCGGGGACGGTGAAAGTCCAAATGGCATCTACCGACTGGTGAAGCTTCTGGACTTTGCCAGTCTCCGGAGCTTCTACCCCGATCTGCTCTATCCCTCCCGCTTTCCGGAAGCCGGGTGCCTGAGCTTTCCTCGGGTTCTCAATCTGCAGTCAGAAAGCGCCGGATGGCAAACCGAAGTTCTCGAAACCATGAAACAGGCGCACTGCAGCCTCTACGATATGGAAGCCGCCGCCGTTTACCAGACCGGCAGCCATTTCCTGGGGCCGCACCAGATGCATTTTCTGCGGCTCATCAGTGACCCCGGAGAAGGCCGGGCTGTAAGGCCCGAAGACATTAGCCAAGCAGTCGAAAGAGAACTGCCGCAGCTCCAGGCGGAAATCAGCGACATGCTCGCCCGGATCCGGCAGGAAAAGGAGAAGCCGCCCCTGTTCTCACCGGAGACAGAAACGCTCTGCGAAAGGTTCCAGCAGGACCTGCACTGCTCCGTGGTGATGGCCGCCCAACTGCGGCAGCTCCTGCGCTATCTCAGCCTGGCAGAACAGCCCTGGCAGGTCGCGGTGGCGTCTTTGTACGAAAACGACACCCTGCCCTGCCAGGACCGCCGAAGAGGAAAGGAGGTACTGGATGCATTCCGAAAGCAATTCCTGTCCTGAAACAGCACTGCTGCCCCGCTTCTCCCATATTTATGTGGAAGAGCATCTTCTCGGGCGGGCAGAGACGGAGCAGATCCGAAGACATTACCCTAAGGCGCAGTTGATCCCCATCCGACACTATAAGGACGTCTTCAACCGGCGGCAGCAGAATGTACAGCTGCAGCACCGCAGCCAGAAGCTGATCCTCGCGGAGAAGCACGGGAATCTCATCTATCCCGGGGCGCCGGTCTGCCAGAGTTTCGGGAACCAGCACTTTTACTATACCTCCTGCGTCATGAACTGCCTATATGACTGCGAGTACTGTTATCTGAAGGGCATGTACCCCTCCGGGAATCTGGTACTCTTCCTGAATCTTGAGGACACCTTTACGGAGCTTCGGGCGCTGCTGCGACAGCATCCGGTCTATCTCTGCATTTCCTATGACACGGACCTGCTGGCGCTGGAAGGGATCACAGGTATGGTACAGCGCTGGGCCGCGTTTGTCGCCGGGGAGCCGGATCTCACCATCGAAATCCGGACGAAAACAGGCTCCGCGGCCTTCTGGGATGTCCTGCTCCCCTATCGCTCGGAACGGCTGATTTTTGCCTTTACCCTCTCACCGGAGGCGGTGGTGACGCGTTACGAACATGACACCGGCAGTCTCGCGGCCCGGCTCCGGAGCATCGCACGTGGTCTCGATCTGGGTTTCACGTTGCGGCTCTGCTTCGATCCCATGCTGGCAATTCCGCACTGGCGCGCGGCCTACGGGGAAATGCTGTCACAGGTGCGGGAAATGCTTCCCTTATCGGAAATTCGAGACATCAGCATCGGCTCCTTCCGACTTTCTGAGGTCTATTTAAAGGCCATGCGGCGGGCCATGCCGGACTCTGCCATTGTTCAGTATCCCTACGAAAATCAGGGCCAAGTTTACCAGTATCCGGCGGCTCTCGCCAGGGAAATGGAGCAGTTTCTCCGGGACGGCCTGCCGGAAATTCCGGCGGGAAAGATATTTACTCTATAAAAGGAGAATTTCATGGATAAGGAAAGAGAAATCGCCATCGTCACCGGTGCCTCCTCCGGCATCGGCGCGGCCATCAGTGAAATGCTGCTGTCACTGGGCTACGAGGTCTACGGCTTCGGCAGACATTTCCCTGCGGAAAAAGAGGAAGACGAAGACGCCGCAGAAAGCGGAAACCACAGAACTGCCGGAACTGTCGCATCTGAAAGCAGCAGCGCCAGGGGAGTCTTTCACCCGCTGGTCCATGATCTCCTGGACACCGAGCAGACACTACAGGAAATCCGCGCCATTGAAAAGCGGGGAACGGTCAGTATCCTCGTGAACAATGCCGCCGTGGCCTACTACGGTCTCCATGAGGAGCTGAATCCCCGGAAGATTCGGGAAATGATACGCACCAATCTGGAGCTTCCCCTGATTCTGACCCAGGCAATGCTTCGCACACTCAAAAAAAATCACGGGGCTGTGGTCAACATCAGCTCCGTGACGGCATTGTCCTCGAACCCCCACGGCGCCTGCTACGGCGCCACGAAGGCCGGTCTTTCTTCTTTTTCCCGGAGCCTCTTTGATGAGGCCCGGAAGTACGGACTGCGGGTCATCTCCATTCTGCCGGACATGACGGACACCGCCCTCTATCGAAACGCAGATTTCACCGTGGGCGAGGAATACGAGAGCCGCCTGGACCCAGCGGAGGTGGCAGAGGCTCTTCGCTATGCCCTCACCACCCGTCCGGGTCTCGTGGTGCATGAGCTGGTGCTCCGTCCCCAGCTACATCGGATTAGAAAGCGAATGTGATGGAGCAACGCATCGAGCGAGTCCCGCCGTGACGGGCACCCCGCCAGCCAAGCTGTCGCGAAGCCCGTCACGGCATCGCGTCATAAGCTTCCTGGTAAAACTGTTCCTGGGCATTGACCCGGCCGTTTTCGCCGTGGAGATCCCGGTCGTGGTATTCGCCATCCATGAGCAACTCCTTGCCCTTCTCATCATCCTGCATGAGGGTATCGAAGATGTGCCGGATCCGTGCCCGGGCATCCGGATCGCAGATGGGTGCGGCCACCTCTACCCGGCGCAAGGTGTTTCGGGTCATGAAGTCTGCGGAAGCGATATACATCTTCTCCTCATCCCCGATGCCGAAGCGGTAGATCCGGGAGTGCTCCAGATACCGTCCCACGATGCTGACCACCCGAATCCGGTCGGTCTCGCCCGGAATGCCCGGAATCAGACAGCAGATGCCGCGGATCACCATTTCAATGCGGACGCCCGCCTGGGAAGCCGCCACCAGCTTCTGAATGATGGTCTTGTCGGTCAGGGAATTGATCTTCACGCCGATATAGGCAGGCTTTCCGGCCTCCGCCAGCGCGATCTGCTCATCCATCATTTCCAGCACACGATTCTGCAGACAGTTGGGTGCCACCAGCAGCTTCTTCACGCCGTTGTTTTCGACGGTATCTCCCATCATCAGGCAACGGAACACTTCGGCCGCATCGCGCCCGATTTCCTGATCCGCCGTCATTAAGCAAAGATCGGTGTAGAGGTTTGCGGTTTTCTCGTTGTAGTTGCCGGTGCCCACCTGGGTAATGTAGGCGACGCCGCTTTCCTTCTTCCGCGTAATGAGGCAGAGCTTCGAATGTACCTTGTAGCTGCCCAGTCCATAGATGATCTGGCAGCCGGCATCCTCGAGGCGGTGGGACATTTCGATGTTGTTGGCCTCATCAAAGCGGGCCCGGAGCTCCACCAGCACCACCACCTCTTTGCCGTTTTCGGCGGCGTCACAGAGGGCATCCACGATCTGGGAATGACCGGCCACGCGGTACAGGGTAATCTTGATGGACTGCACGGTCTCATCTTCTGCCGCATCCCGCAGCATACTGATGAAGCTCTTCATGCTCTCGAAGGGGTAAGACAGCAGCACGTCCTTGCGCTCGATCTGGTCGAGAATGGATTCTCCCTTCACGAGTGCCGGTGACATGCGGGGACTCCGCTTCTGATAAAAGAGATTCGTCTTTTCCCGCAGGAAGCTCTGCAGCTGGAAGACGAAGGACAGATCCAGCGGGGTTCCGCTCCGGATAATATGCTCCTTCGGAATGTTCAGGTACTTGGCGAGTTCCTTCTGCTCTTCCTCGTTGATGTCGCGGGACAGCTCCAGGCGCACTGGGTTCAGCTTGTTCCGCTTCTTGAGGAGTTCCTCCATGATGCCGCGGAAATCCAGATCCTCGTCGTAGACGTCATTGGCATCGATGTCCGCATTTCGAGTCACCCGGATCACAGACTTCTCCCGAATCTGGTAGCCGGGATAGAGCTTGGATACAAAGTGCAGGATCAGCTCCTCGGACAACATGAAGCAGCCCTTGCGGTCCGGGATCTCGATGAGGCGCTTGAAGACCGGGTTGAAGCAGGGCACGATACCGATCTTTTTCTTCTTGTTCTTTCCGGTCAGGAGCACCACCGCATAGAGGGCGCGGTTGTGCAGGAAGGGGAAGGGCTGCTGCTTGCCCACGATCATCGGGGACAGGTAGGGGCGGATGGCCGTATCGAAATAGCTCTCCAGCTGTGCCTGCTCGAGTTTGGACAGCTTCTGAAAATTGATGACACGAATGCCCTCCGGCTCCAGCTCGCCCATCAGCTGCTCATAGACGGCTGCCTTCCGCTTCTCCTGGAGCTTCACCTGGTTCACAATGGCCTGAACCTGCTCGGTGCTGGTCATGTTGGTCTTGTTCTCCCGCACCTTTTCACCGGACTCAATCTGTACCATCAGTGTGCCCACCCGGACCATGAAGAACTCGTCCAGGTTGGTCTGGTAAATGGAGGCGAAGGTCAGGCGCTCCGCCAGGGGAACTCTGGGATTCCCCGCCTCCGCCAGTACACGCATATTGAACTGCAGCCAGGACAGCTCTCGATTCTTGAAATAGTCCGCTTTTTTCACTTTTTCTTCCTTCATACCCATTCACAACTTCCCGGGACGCAACGCCGTCCCTGACTTTTTTCCGGCTCATGCCGGGTCATACTATGAGTACTAGTATAAGCTTTCTTGGGTAAAATGTCTTTGAATAGTTTGTAAAGTTTGAGTGGA
>CAVKVA010000018.1:0-26063 GCA_963659875.1 Parolsenella sp. | reverse complement strand
ATCAAGTGAACATATGTTATGTATTTTACAGATGTAAATGCACTTTCCTATAAAGCAAAGAAGGGCCCCGCGAGCGAAACCCGCGGGACCTCCATCCGTCATTCTTCTTATTTGTTTCTTATTTAATGAAGCTTACATGCTTGCAGATCTCTGCGATCTGCTCGTCCTTCTTCACATTGTACTCGACCTTCTTCTCCTCGAAGTAGTTTCTGCCCTCGGCATCGATGGAAACGATCAGCGGTCCGAACTCCTCGACATCGCAGTTCCAGAGGGTCTCGGGCATGCCCAGGTCTCTCCACTCTGCACGCATGATTTCCTTCACCTCGGTGGCTGCCACAACGGCATTGCCGGCCGGGAATACGCAGTGGATGGCACCGAAGTCCTTGCAGGCTCTGGCGGTGTTCTCCTTCATGCCGCCCTTGCCGACGATAACGCGCACGCCGGTGGTCTGCACGAACTCATACTCGAACTTCTCCATTCTCATGGAAGTGGTGGGTCCTACGGACACCATCTCGAACTTGTCGTTCTCCAGCGGACGGATGATGGGACCTGCGTGCAGGATGGCATTGTTCCGCACGTCTACCGGAATCTCTCTTCCCTCTTCCACCACACGGCGGTGTGCCACGTCACGACAGGTTGTGAGGCTGCCGGACAGGTAAATGATGTCGCCGATCTTGATGTCTGCCAGATCCTCCTTGGAAATCGGGGTAACCAGAATCTTCTTGCCGTCTTTAACTTCTACCATTTTTATCTCCTCTCCTTCTCTCCTGAGAAATTACGCCTCAAAGCCTGTATGGGAATCCACTGTCCAGTTCAGATCCTTATCAAATACGATGTGACCTCTTCTGTGGCTCCAGCAGCCGACATTTACCGCAACACCGATAGCGGACGGGTGACGAGCTGTGTTCTCAATGTTCACGCCCATCACGGAGTACTTGCCGCCCATACCCTGGGGTCCGAGGCCGATGGCATTGATGCCGTCCTCCAGCAGCTTCTCCATCTTGGCTGCTCTCTCGTTCTCGTTGTGGGAGCCGATGGGACGCATCAGGGCCTTCTTGGACAGAAGCGCTGCGGTCTCTACGGAAGTCGCCACGCCTACACCAACCAGAAGGGGCGGGCAGGCATTCAGACCGTAGCTGGTCATACGATCCAGAACGAACTTGGTCACACCCTCGTAGCCCTCACCCGGCATGAGAACGGTGGCATTACCCGGAAGGGTACATCCGCCGCCGGCCATGTAGGTGTAGATCTCACACTGATCGGAGTTCGGTACGATGTCCCACCATACAGTCGGGGTGCCCTTGCCGACGTTCTTGCCGGTGTTGTACTCATCGAAGGTCTCTACGGAGTTATGACGAAGGGGTGTCTCGAAGGTGGACTTCACAACGGCTTCCTTCAGCAGAACCTCGAGCTCATCGATGAGGGGGAACTTGGTGCCGCACTTTACCCAGAACTGCAGTACGCCGGTATCCTGACAGGACGGACGATCCAGCTTCACCGCCAGCTCCTGGTTCTTGAACATGGTGTCGTAGATAACCTTCGCCATGGGGCTGTCTTCCTTCTGACGCAGCTCATCGAGCTTCTCAATGACGTCATCCGGCAGCTTCTTCGCTGTGAAACCTACAAACTTTGAGATAATGTCGGTCATCTTCTGAACCTGTGCTTCATTAGACATATGTTTTTCTCCTTTGTGATGATAAATAGACGTAAATGGTTACTGTGTAATTCTATGCTTAGCCCGCCGGGAAGAACGGGAAGGCAATCGGAAGGATAATCATGCTGACGATGGTGGCAATGACGATGAGCGGAAGTCCCGACTTCACATAGTCGTTGAACTTGTAACCGCCGATACCGAAGACCATGGTGTTTGCCGGCATGCCGATGGGGGTGGCATAAGCGCAGGAGCCGCCGATGACGCAGGCCATCAGGACCGCTCTGGGGTCAGCGCCCATGCCCTGTGCGATAGAAAGGCAAATGGGCGCCATCAATGCTGTGGTTGCCGTATTGGACATGAAGTTCGTCAGGGCGCAGCAGATGATGAATACCACGAAAGTCAAAATGTAAGGGGACGGGTTTGCACCCAGCATGCCAATCACCTTGTCTGCGATGAGCTGTCCTGCGCCGGTCTCCTGCAGTGCGGAGGCCAGTGAAAGGGTACCGCCGAAGAGGAAGATGGTCTTGAGGTCAATGGACTTCAGTGCATTCTTCTCGGAGATAACGCCGGTGAGGATCAGAGCGATGGCGCCAATGCAGCCGGAGATGCAGAGCTTGATGCCGATCTTGTCCTCAAAGATCATCGCGAGAAGGGTCAGCACCAGGATCACCAGGGATAATGTCTTCTTCCACTGGGGCACCTGGGAGAAGTCCTCGGCACTGTCGTAGGCGCTGTCATCGTCCTTCACATCGTGGCTCGGCAGAAGCTTGAAGCCAATGGTAGCGTAGAAAAGGATACCGACAAGAAGGATCGGCAGGCCGACGATGGCATACTCGAAGAAGCCGAAGCTTCCCAGCTCTGCCTGCTGCAGGGTGCTCTGGGCGATCATGTTGCCGGGGGCACCGATGAGGGAGAGGTTTCCGCCCATGGCTGCGGCGAATACCAGCGGCATCAGAAGACGGGATCTCTTGTAGCCGGACTTGGCAGCGATGCCAACCACCACCGGGATCAGAATGGCGGCGGTTCCTGTATTGGAAAGGACACCGCTCATCAATCCGACAATCACCATGATGGCGATGATGAGCTGACGCTCTGTCTTGGCAAACTTTGTCACAATGCCGCCGATCTCATTGGCCATGCCGGTCTCGAAAAGGGCACCGCCCACGATAAACATGGCAACAAAGAGGATGACGTTGGAATCGATGAAACCGGAAAAAGCGGTTTTCACATCCAGTACCTTGGTGACCACAAGGCCGATGCAGATGATCATGGATGTCAGTCCCAGAGGGATCTTTTCTGTCACGAACATGACGATCGCAAATGCGAGAAATAAAAGTGTTATTAACGCTGGACTCATACTTTCCTCCTGAATAGCTGTCGTATCTCATCCAGACTCTAATGGGATGAGATACGTTTCGTTCCTGAAATCACGCTTTCCCGCGGCCGCTTTGCTTCGTGTTTTCTTTTGATGGTCCCAGTATAGCGTAAGCATTTTTAAAAGTACAATTGACTGTATCGAGTCCAGTATAGAGAAAATTTATGCTGTGCGAAATTTGCGCGGTTTTTTGTGCAGTTTTTTCGGCAGTTTGCACATAACAAATACTGTATCTATTTATTCGGGGAGGTGGCAAAAAAAAGCGGGGTCGTGTATGATGAATAAGAAGACATTAGCCCAAAAGAGCCCATGGAAAATCAGGAGATAGGGAGAAAAACGATCATGACATTGAATCAGCTGGAGTATTTCTGTGCGGTCTGCCGCTATCACAGCATCACGCGGGCCGCGGACGAGCTTTTTGTGTCCCAGCCCACCATCTCGGTGGCGCTTCGGAATCTGGAGAATGAATTTCATCTTCGTCTTTTCAACCACGGAAAGAACCAGATCAGCCTGACGCCGGAGGGCGAGGCCTTTTATCAGAAGGCGGAGCAGATTCTGAACAGCTGTCAGGACTTCCAGGCAGAATTTTCGTCTCTGGCGAGTTGTCGGCGGCCGCTGAAGGTGGGAATTCCGCCCATGCTGAGTACGGTGTTTTTTCCGCATCTCATGACGGCATTTCAGGAGAAGCACAACATTCCGCTGCAGCTTCTGAGCTACGGCTCGGTGCGGGCCTGCAGTCTGGTGGAGTCCGAGGAATTGGATGTGGCGATCGCGAATCTGGACTTCTATAATGTGGACAAGTTCAACTTCCACGTCATGCTGGAGGACAGCTATGTGTTCTGTGTATCGAAGTCGCATCCGCTGGCAAAGCACGAGTCTCTCTCCATAGAAGAAATCGGCGAC
This sequence comes from Parolsenella sp., assembly GCA_963659875.1. Lineage (GTDB taxonomy): Bacteria > Bacillota > Clostridia > Lachnospirales > Lachnospiraceae > Oribacterium. The sequence goes on along the minus strand of CAVKVA010000018.1, from coordinate 22,131 downwards.
ACGCCGCTGATTCTGTTCAGCTCGGACTCGGTGCAGAACCGGACGGTGATCTCGCGCTACCAGTCGCTGCGGCGGCAGCCGAACATCCTGATGTACTCGAGTCAGCTCTATACGATGCTGAGTTTTATTCGGGAGGGACTGGGCGGCGCCTTCTTCTATCGCTCGATTCCCATTGAGGATCCGGATGTTGTGCGGATTCCGATCACTCCGCCGATCACGTCTAATATCGGTCTGGTGTGGAAGAAGGGGGTGTACATCAATGAGGCGACGTCGCAGTTTATTGGGTTTATCAAAGGGGTGAAGTGGGAAAAATGAAAAAGGGCTGGTATGGATGTCCGCCTTCATGGGCACCCCGTTGGCGAAGCCACCGCTGAGCCCATGAAAATGCTTAATGTCCAGCACTGCATCGCTCCATTGCTAGTGGAGAAGTTTGCATCAAGCAAACTTCGTAGCGGCGCTAGGTGCCGGTGGCACCTGTCAAGCGCGACATGTGCCCCGAAGGGAAACATGCCTGCGTAGCAGGTTCATCGTTTATCCCAGGGCTTGCCCCTGGGACGCCTTAGTGGCGAACGTGATCAAAGCTGTGCCGGAGGCACAGCCTCCTCGAGAGCCACAAGCTCGAGATGAATCTGCGCGATGGGTGATGTGGTGGCCAGAGACGCGAAGCGTCTTGGCCACCAACAGAAAGAGCCACAGGACGCTTCGCCAAGCAAGCTTGGCTCTGCATCTGCTTATGTTCAGCACCGCATCGCTCCATCGCAAAGCGATGGGCGATGTGGCGGTCAGAGAGGCTTCGCCTCTTGACCGCCACCAAAAAAATCCGCAAAACGCTTCGACGAGCAAGCTCGTCTCTGCATCTCGCGGATTTTTTTGGTGGTGCTGAACATAAGCAGGTAGCGGGAATCGAACCCGTCTCTCAAGCTTGGGAAGCTTGCATACTACCGATGTACTATACCTGCGGAATGTATGTTGTTTTTGAACTGCTGTTATTCTATAATTTCAGGGAAGAAAAATCAATGGGTTCTTGCAGAAAGGAGTCCTTCTATGAGTAAAATCACATTTCCGAAGCCCGGAAATTTCGTTTATCCTGTGCCCGCCGTTATGGTGAGCTGCCGCGGCAAAGACGGAAAAGCCAACATTATCACCATCGCCTGGACGGGCACGATCTGTTCGGATCCGCCCATGGCCTACATCTCTGTGCGGAAGGAGCGCGCTTCCCATCCCATGCTGACGGAGAGCGGCGAATTTGTCATCAACCTGCCGAACCGCGCGCTGGCAAAGGCTCTGGACTACTGCGGCTGCACGAGCGGCAGCAAAACGGACAAGTGGCAGGACATGGGGCTGCATGAGGGAAAAGCCAGCGTTGTTTCCGCTCCCACCATCGCCGAAGCGCCGGTGTCCATTGAGTGCAAGGTGACACAGGTGCTGCCGCTGGGCAGTCACGATCTTTTCCTGGCCGAAGTGGTGGCTGTGCAGGTGGATGAGCAGTACATCGACGAGAAGGGCGCCTTCCATATGGAGGACGTGGACCTTCTGGCCTATTCCCACGGTGAATATTACGCCCTCGGCGAAGCCCTTGGAAAATTCGGCTTCTCAGTGCGTAAAAAGAAGTGATTGTTTTGTAAGTTTATAAAAAATTTATTATTTTCGAATTGCATTCCCTGCAGGTGCTGTGTATGATTAACATATATAGCACTTATTTTTTTCTTCTCTGGACCGAGCGAAAGCTAGTCTTACTTAGCCATTATCGGCATCTCCCTTATCATTTTTCGTCTTATTTCTATCTTTATCTCACAAGGAGCCCCCATGAAAAACAATTCCTTTCAGCGGTCGAAGTCTGTCCAAATCGATCCTGCAGCGCTTCTGGACCGCATTACCTATCGTCTTCTGAGTCACACGCAGTATGCTGCCCGGCTGGAGCAGCGGCCCGCCGTCCTCATGGGGGATCTCTGCCTGCTCTTCCAAATCGACATCAGTGAAGATGACGAGTTCAGCCGCACCGTTCCCATTACCCATGAACTGCTCTCTCATCTAAATCTCAGTCCTCGGGAGCTGATGAAGCTGGCAAAAGAGAATACCATGCGGCTGCAGCCGCCGGTCATCGACACCATGGAAGAACGGCTTGGCCTGCTGCCCTTCTTCACCGCGATTCGCCCCACCATGCTGATCATCACGAACCCGGACAATTTCTATGGTGCCGGTGCCATCCTCTATCCCGGTATGGCCCAACAGATCGCCGCGCGTCTGCAAACGGAGGATTATCTGATCCTGCCCTCTTCCGTCCATGAGATGCTGGTCATTCCCCGTTTTCCGGACGGCGATATTGCCGGGCTTCGCGCCATGATACAGGAGATCAATGAAACAGAGGTTGCGCCGCAGGAGCGATTGTCGGATAATGTTTACGAACTGCGGCAGCAAAGACTGCTGCCTGTAATATCTTGAGGATAAATTATGGAGTATCTTCGTCTTTCAGATGATTGGAAGAGCCGTTTCGGCGGCAAGGTTTATAAGCTTTCGCTTCAGTCCGGCTGTTCCTGCCCGAACCGGGACGGTCGTCTCTCCTACGGTGGCTGTAGCTTCTGCTCGGAAGGTGGCTCCGGCGACTTCGCCGCCCCGCTGCTGCCCATCCGGGAACAGCTGGAGATTGCCAAAAAGCGGGTGGAAGCCAAGCTGCCGAAGTCGGAACAGAAGGAGCAACACCGCTACATCGCCTATTTTCAATCCTATACCAATACCTACGGTCCCGAAGAAGAACTCGCGGCCCTGTTCCGGGAAGCACTGGCGCCGCCGGAAATCGTGGCACTGTCCATCGGCACCCGGCCCGACTGCATTAGCCCGAAAATGCTGGAGATTCTCACGGAGCTGAACCGGGAGAAGCCGGTCTATGTGGAGCTGGGGCTACAGACCATTCACGAGGACACGGCAATGCGCATCAACCGGGGCTATCCGCTTTCGGCGTTCGAGGACTGCTACCGGCGGCTGAAGACGGCCGGGCTCATGGTGGTGGTGCACGTGATTCTGGGGCTTCCCGGAGAGGACGAGGACCGAATGCTGGCGACAGTCCGGTATTTGTCAGCTCTCACACCGACGCTGGACGGCATCAAGCTGCAGCTCCTCCATGTGCTGCAGGGCACCAGGCTCGCGGCAGAATACATGGAAAAGCCCTTCTCCATCCTGACGCTCCCGGAATACACCCGACTCGTGGTGAAGTGTCTGAAGCTCCTGCCGGCGGAAACCGTAGTGCACCGCATCACCGGCGACGGCCCGAAACGGCTACTCCTGGCCCCGCTCTGGAGCGCCGACAAAAAGCGCGTCCTGAATACCCTGCAGAAGGCCATTGCCGAAGCCTGAATTTCCTTCCGCATTTCCTGACTGTACAAGCACGGCGGATTGTGTTAAAATGCAAGCGTTCGTGTCTCTGTAGCTCAGCAGGATAGAGCGTTCGCCTCCTAAGCGAAAGGCCGTGCGTTCGAATCGCATCAGGGACAGTCAAATTATCGGCAGCGGTTTGCTTTGGCAAGCCTCTGCCGTTTTTTATCGTCCTTCTGCCACGATTTCATCAATGATATCCACATATTCTGCGCAATACTTCTCGTACAGCGGCATAACGGCCTGCTGGAAGCGCTGCTTTTCTTCTGGTGAAAGTTGGGTCACAACGCAGCCTTCTGCTTCCACCTTCTGTCTGGAAGTAGATTCTCTGGCTTTCCACTGGCTTCTTTCGTACAAAGCCGACTCCTTGGCACACTCCCGGATGATTTCTTTGTACTCTTCCGGGATCTTGTTCCAGGTATAGGTAGACGCAATCTGTACTTCCGGTACACGGCTATGCTCATCAACGGTAAAGTATTTTGCCACTTCATAATGTCCGGTAGATTCATAAGACGGCCAGTTATTTTCTGCGCCATCTACTTTTCCGGTCTGAAGTCCGGAATATACCTCTCCATAGACCATAGGAACAGGTATGGCTCCTAATGCTCGTATCGTATCACTCATCAGTTCTGACTCCTGGACACGTATCGTCATGCCGCTTATGTCTTCCAGTTTTTCAATCGGTTTTACAGAATTATAAAAGCTTCTGGCACCTGCGTCATACCAGGATAAAGCTTCTAATCCAGAACCTTCAAACGAATTAAGGAAATCATCCCCGATAGGACCTTCCAATACCTTCCACATGTGGTCTGCGCCTGTATACAGATAAGGCATCTGTAATACATTTAGCTTAGGAATATACTCTGCCAATGTAGAAATGGCAACCCTGGCAAAATCAATTCCGCCAAACTGCATCTGCTCGATCACCGATTTTTCATCACCCAGGACGCCTCCTGTATTGACCAGTATCTCTATCTTTCCCCCAGTCCGTTCTTTTACAAGCTCTGCAAATTTATAAGCTCCCTGAGAGGTAGGATAATCCTCGGCCTGGTTTTCTGCATAAGTCAGGACAAAATCCGGTGTTATTTCCTTTTCTTTCTCTTTTAAAGATCTTGAACAGCCTCCTAAGATCAGCACTGCCATACATAGGCAACAGATCCCCTTTTTTACCATTGTCTCCTCCTGAGCTTGTAAACATCCCTTCGATGCGATCCTGGCATCTGCTTTTATTTTTTTAAGGTCTGTTTTGACATCAGCCAGTCATAAAAGGCTTTTTTATCTTCCCCCACCACCCGGTCTGTAAGCAGATATCCATGGAACGGGTCAGTAAAAATAATTGCCATACCCGGCAACTTTGCGATCCTTACTATTTTTCTCCACGGGATCTTATCCTGCGTATTTCCCACTTTTACCTGGATCCCGATATCATCCAGACGAATCTGTGTATCTTCACCGGAAGCAGCTGCCATTTTTCCTGCACTCAAGTAAATAGCCAGTGGCTGAAAGATGGTAAAAATGCAGCAGCCTAAAACCATGCAGATACGGAATATGGCTCCTGAAGATCCCCATTTTGCAAAAGTAAGGGCTAAAAGAGCTGCTGTAAAAACCAGATTTACCACGCCGGTCATGGAATGGTAGATGAAATACATGGACATTTTCCAGTATTCGCCTCTGGTGGTTTTATAACGGTATTGGTACATAATAGGATTCCTCCTGATAGTAAGAGTACAGCACAAAGGGGATGTCCACGACACCCCCTTTATTATACTATGTTCTTATGAATTCCTATCAGTGCGCAAATACACTCGGAAGCCATAAACTGATTCCCGGTATAAAGGTGATCAGCAACAGAGTGATGATCATGCACAGATAGAATGGTAATGTTGCCTTTACAACCTTTTCCATTGGAAGCTTTGCAACAGCTGAACCAATGAAAAGCACGGCACCTACAGGAGGTGTCAGAAGTCCGATACCACAGTTAAGGACAACGATGATACCAAACTGGATCGGATCGATACCAATGGAGGTCGCGATCGGAAGAAGGATCGGCGTTGCGATCAAAATGATCGGTGCCATATCCATGATACAGCCTAATACCAAAAGGATCAAGTTCAATAAAAGAGCAAGAAGGATCGGATTGGTGGTCAGTCCGGTGATCGCCTGTGCTGCCAGATCCGGTACATGAAGTCTTGTAAGGCAGTAACCAAAGATACTGGAAGTTGCGATCAGGATCAGAACGATGGAAAGTGTATCCACGCACTCACCTAAAACTCTCCATACGCCCTTCAGGTCAAGACCTTTGTAAATAAACAGGCTGACGATCAGGCTGTAGATAACTGCGATCGCTGCGGACTCTGTTGCTGTAAATGCACCGCCTACAACGCCGAATACAACGATCAGAACGGCTGCTAAAGCCCAGAAAGAAACGCTTAACTGTTTGATCAAGTTCTTCACGCTGAACTTATCGCCCTTTGGATAATTGCGCTTTACTGAAATAATATAAGAGCCGACCATCAGGGATACAGCTAAAAGTGCACCAGGAATATAACCTGCCAGGAATAAGCTTCCTACAGAAATACCTCCTGCCGTAGTAGCATAGATGACCATGTTATGGCTTGGCGGAACCAGAAGTCCCTCACAAGAAGAAGTGATGGTAACTGCAGTAGAGAAGTCACCATCATATCCCTGATCAACCATCATAGGGATCAAAATGGATCCTAAAGAAGCGGTATCTGCTGACGCAGAACCGGAAATACCACCGAAGAAATAAGAAGCAACGATATTTACCATTGCCATACCGCCTCGCATCCAGCCTACACAGGCATTTGCTAAAGCGATCAGTTTTTCAGAAATACCACCGGATCCCATGAGACATCCCATTGTGATAAAGAAAGGAACAGCCATTAAACTGAAAGAGCTGATGCCTTTTACCATCTGCTGACAGATGGTAGTCAATGGAAGTCCCTGGCTCAGCAGACATAAAACTGAAGAAAGTGCTACTGCATATGCGATCGGGAAACGAAGCAGGATCATAAGGAAGAAGCTTCCCAGTAATACGAGAATTGCCATACTATTTACATCCATACTACTTCTCCTCCTTTACAAAAAAGCTTCTGATATGATTATACAATGCCTCAATCTCAAAAATGATCATTGCCACACCTGCTAACGGTACCGGCAGATACATCCAGAAACGAGATACAGTCGGCATACTTACATAAGTACCCTTTGCACCAATGCCGGTAGCATAATTCCAGCCCACGGTCAGCATGATGATCGCCAGCGCAAAAACAGCTAAATCTGCAAGGATATCCAGAGATTTCACCATATTTTTCGGCAGATAATTATCAAAGGCGGTCATACGGATATGCGCACCGCGACGGATTGCCAAAGCAGCTGAAAGCACAGCCATATAAGCCATACAGGAAAGAACTACCTCTTCAGACCACGCCGGGTCCGGAATAAATGAAACATATCGTCCTACAACTGACATGCAGGTAATAAGGATATCGATCACAAGCAGAAGCTTGCAGAGAAACAATATAAATTTATACGCTGCATCATACAAAGGACGGATTTTATCGATCTTTTCAAAAATAGAAGGCATAGTTTAATCCCCTTTCTTTTTAAAAGCGCAGGAGAAACACGCTCCCCTGCGCCAGATACACCATTTTCTTGAATTCAACTGACCGGATCCGGATTATTTCGCCATATCAAGGATCTGCTGATACAGTTCTGCGTTATCCTTGGTTGAGGATTCGATAATGTCCTTGCAAGCTTCCTGCCATGGAGTCTTATCTTCTACTTCTACTACATTTACGCCAGCTTCCTTTAACTCATCCAGAACTTTGTTCTCTGCTTCTTCAGAGATCTTGCGGTTGAACTCAGATGCATACTTTCCTGCCTCAGTCAGAACATCCTGCTGCTCTGGAGTCAACTTGTCCCATGCCTCATCTGTGATGATAACCTGGATAGCACCTAATGTGTGTCCGTCAAGAATCAGGTTAGGAGCAACTTCAGGGAATGCATTGGACTGATAGTTTGCGATCGGCTGCTCAGCACCATCAACAACACCGGTCTGTAATGCAGAGTACAGCTCGTTGAAAGAAACAACGGTTGCATTTGCGCCAAGTCCGGCTACCATACCGGTCATGATCGGGTCATTAGAAACACGAAGTTTCATTCCCTTTAAATCTTCAACGCTGTTTACAGGGTTAACAGTGAAGAAATGACGGAAGCCTTCTTCTCCGTAGAACAGACCTCTTACACCCAGTCCGTTATCATGCGGTTCCATTAAGAACTCTGGAGCTAAATCACTGTCTGCGAACTTCCAGAAATGTTCACGATTCTGGAATGTATAAGGCACGGACAGAAGAACGGACTTCTCTGCACCATAGCTTGTAAGAGCGAATGCGGAGATACGGGACATATCAATGGTTCCGCCGCCGCCAAGCATAGTATCCAGGACATCATTTTCAGAACCAAGAACACCACTTGCCTGAAGGTCTACTGTGATAGATCCGCCGGAAAGTTCTTCTACTTTCTCTTTGAATGCGCTGTCTGTCTGACCAACAATGGTATCTAATGGGTTAACTTCTGCCATTACCAAAGTAACTGCAGGTCCAACAGGCTCCCCAGCTGCTGTGGCATCCTCTTTGCCTTCTTCTTTTGCGTCTGCTGCTGTGCTTGCTTCCTCCTTAGCCGCTGCTGTAGTTGCTGTCTCCGGGGATTTTAATCCGCATCCTGCCAGTGATCCAGCCACCATAGCTGTACAAAGTGCTGCACTCAACCATCTTTTTTTCATTTTATCGTCCTCCTGTTAATGCGTTTTTGACATATTTCTTATGTTTTTCACGCTTTTTTTATGCTTGTTTTATTATAGGAGGAAAAGTCCGTCCTGACCATGGTGAATTTTTGACAATCCTAGTAAATTTTTATCTTATATCACCCTGGTCATGTATTTTTTTGTCTATTTTTCCCTAAAAACAGTGTTTCTGTACTCTGTGGGGCTCTGTCCTGCGATCCTTCGGAATACTTTTGTAAAATAATTAGAGTCCTCGTAACCTACCGATCGGCCCACATCTTTTATGTTGACCGTGGGCTGCTCCAGCATTTTCTTGGCCATATTAACCCTGTATTCTGTAAGATAGGACGTAAAATTCTGTCCAAAGCTCTGCTTGAACATACGACAGAAATAGGGTTCTGAGTAATTGGTTTTTTCTGCCAGTTCCTGAACGGAAAGATCCTGCATATAATGGGTACAGATATAGTCCCGCACCATTTCTATCACTTTATTCATACGCAGATTTTCATTTGTATCCATATCCAATTCAGGGTCTGTATCACCCCCTATGCCAGCTCCCCTATCCCGGTTCAGCTCTTCTTTCTCCTTTTTTTCCTTCCTTTCTCCTGCCAGTCTTATTGCTTCTTCCATGACCAACATCAGTTCTCTTTCATCCCATGGCTTCAAAATATAGTCCAGCGCCCTGACTGTGATCGCCTTTTTTGCATAAGAAAATTCATCAAATGCCGTCAGAAAGATAATACAGCAGTCCCGGTCTTTTTCCCGGATCTTTTCTGCTGCCGCAAGCCCGTTGATTCCCGGCATCTCAATATCCAATATGGCGATCTGAATCTTTTCATTTTCATATATTTCCAATGCTTCTCTTCCGTTTTCTGCCTGAAAGATCTTACACTGCCCCTCTAGATTTTTGCTCAATATGTTGAAAAGAACCTTTCTCTCGATCATTTCATCATCTGCGATCAACACTCGATACATATGTTTTCTCCCCCCGTTTTTCCTCTCTTTGCGGTATCAGCAGCCGTATGACCGTTCCTCTTCCTTCTCTGCTGCAGATCTTTAAATCTCCTTTTTCATACATCATATGAACACGTTTATAAATATTTCCCAGACCAATCCCGATTTTAGCGGTACGTCGTCCCTTCATAGCCGCAGAAACTTCCTCACAGCGTTCCCTACTCATGCCAAGACCTGTATCCGCTACCGAAAGAACCAGCATCTCCCCTGTTTTCCAGATGCGGATATGCAAAATGCCGCCTTTTTCTTTTTTTGAAAGTCCGTGTACGACTGCATTTTCTACAATGGGCTGCAACGAAAGAGAGGGAATGATCGCATTTTCCGCATCCGTTTCCAGATCCAGGCTATATCGAATCCTGCTGCCAAAACGCATTTTCTGAAGATACATATAATCTTCTACGATCTTCAGTTCACGATCCAGTGTTACTGTCTGTTCTCTGGTCTTTAGATTATACCGGAACAGATTCCCCAAGCTTAAGATCATTTTTTCTGTATCGGCCGCATCTTCCAGTTTTGCTGTGCAGGCGATCATATTTAAGGTGTTAAAAAGGAAATGAGGATTGATCTGGCTTTTTAGCAGTTCCAGCCTTGCACTCCCCAACTGCTTTTCCATCTCGCTTCGTTCCAGCTCTTCCTTATGGAGCAGCTCCTGCATCTCGTTATTTTCTTTCAGCGTATCAATATAACCTTTTGTGCTGTGTTTCATTTTATTAAACGCTATAACCAGTTCACCTATTTCATCCCGGTTCTCCACTTCCAGGTCCGGCTGGTCAAACTCATTTGCTCCGATCTTTCTGGCACTGTCTTCCAGTGTCAGGATCGGTTTTGCTATTGTACTAGAAAAAATCCTTGTGATCTGTAATGCCATAATAGTAAGCCCCACTGAAAACAGGAGGATCAGGTACGGAATACTTTCAAAAAAAGCAGCTTCCTTCTGATACCGTCCGTTGCCTTCTGTAAGAGTCACCTGCACCAAACGTCTTGTATATTCCTGAAGATAGTCCTGCATGCTATATACGCGATACAGTTCGTCTACAAACTCTCTGCCTGTTTTCGTTCTGCCCGCCACATCATCCCGATATATTTTATAGTTTTCATACGTATTTTTCACGCTCCAAGTCCTTGCACTGCGCTCTATTCCCATTTTTTCTAAGTCAGAAGGCAGTGACCAGAGACAGCGTTCTGTTCTCACGCAGGCCACCTGATAGATACTGCGATTTTCTTCTCCATAATTTCGTATATACTGTTCAAACGCTTTGATCTCCAGATCCAACGCTTCCTGAAAATCATGGCACCGGGAGTTATCATTTAAGATCTGTCCAAAACTCCCCAATGACACTTTCATGATCCATATGTTAAAAGAAGCGGAAAGCGCCACGATCAAAATGACCATGGCTGCAAAAATTCCGGTTTTTCTTTTTATGGAGATCGTCATCCATAACTTTCTCAGAGAAAAACGCATGATAACCCCCTATAGTAGCTCTTAACCCCTAGTACCTGTCACCATTAAGGGTAGCAGAGAAGCAGAACTTTGTATATGGAAATCAAATGCGTTTACACAAATACTTGACACAATCAAAAAGCCACGGGCTTCTGCACCCATGGCTTTTTATTTCCAAATTTATTTCTCCCTCGACCGCTGTATTAGGTAACAGGGGATGCCCACGAAGAGCATGCCGCCGAGAATGTTCCCGATGGTGACAGGAATGAAATTGTGCAGGCTGTTCAACGCGGTCAGCTGCTGCAGCTGCTCTGCGGTGATGCCGTACATCTCCTGCGCTTTTGCGGCATACACCGGATTGGTGGCTGCCAGAATGCCGGAGGGGATATAGAACATGTTGGCGACGCAGTGCTCGAAGCCGCCCACCACAAAGGCCAGGATCGGGAAGAAAATGGCCCAGACCTTACCGGCGATATCGGAGGCGGCACCCGCCATCAGCACCGCAATGCAGACCAGAATGTTGCAGAGGATGCCTGAGCAGAGTCCCCGCAACGGTGCAATGGAAACCTTTCCCAGCGCCACCTTGATGGTATAGGCGCCCAGCAGACCATCGGAATAATCGAGATTTCCAGAATAGAACAGCAGCACATCAATGAGCAATGCCCCCAGAAGATTGCTGAGATAGACAATGCAGAGGCTGCGGATACAGCGTCGCCAGCTGACCTTGCTGCACATGACATCCATCACCATGAGACAGTCGCCGGTGAACAGCTCGCCGCCCACGAAGACGATCATCATGAGGCCCACGGGAAAGATGCACCCGGCCAGGGCACGGGAAACGCCGACATTAGACAAATTGTGCACCGCCGTGCTGCTGGTAGCGCCGCCCAGGGCAATGAAGGCGCCCGCCATGATCCCGAGAAGGACCATTTTGCCGATGGGCAGCTGGGACTTCCGCTTGCCGCCCTCCAGAGTAGCGGAAATCACCTCCGCCGGGGTATTGAAATGCTGTTCTGACATCTTTGCTGTCTCCTGTTCTGTTGATTTGATGTAGATGCTTGATATCTTTTTAACAGTCTACATTATACAGAATACAAAGAGAAAAGGAACAGAAAAAGTTAGATTTATCAAACTGCACGGAATTTTGTGCAATCAGGCAGTCTCCACCTCTGCCGCCAATGCGCCGTCCTTCAGCACAATGCGGATGGTATCGCCTTCCTTGACGCGGTCTTCCAGGATCACCCGGGCGGCCAATGTCTCCACGTGCTTCTGCATGTACCGCTTCAGCGGACGGGCGCCCAGCGTCGGATCGAAGCCATTGTCCTCGATGTAGCTCTCTGCCTCGGGGCTCAGTGTCACCGTGAGCCGCTTGTCGGAAAGTCTGCGGTTAATGTCTGCCAGCGTTAATGCCGTGATTCTCGCGATGTCTCCCTTCACCAGCGGCTTAAAGAGAATGATCTCATCCAGACGGTTCAGGAACTCCGGCCGGAAACTTGCATGCAATTGCTGCATCGCGGACTCCCGGGCCGCATCGGAGATGTTGCCGTTCTCGTCGATGCCCTCCAGCAGATCCTGCGCGCCGATATTGGAGGTCAGGATAATGATGGTGTTCTTGAAATCCACGGTCTTGCCCTGGGAATCGGTGATCCGACCGTCATCCAGTACCTGCAGCAAAATGTTGAAGACATCCGGATGGGCCTTTTCAATCTCGTCGAAGAGCACCACGGAATAGGGCTTTCTGCGCACAGCCTCTGTCAGCTGGCCGCCCTCCTCATAGCCCACATAGCCGGGAGCTGCACCGATCAGTCGGGAAACAGAATACTTCTCCATGTACTCGGACATATCGATACGTACCATGGCGTTTTCATCGTCGAAGAGGTTCTGGGCCAGGGACTTCGCCAGCTCCGTCTTACCGACACCCGTGGGGCCCATGAAAAGGAAGGAGCCGATGGGCTTGGTGGGATCCTTGATACCGGCCTTGGACCGGAGAATGGCCTCTGTCACTCTCTCCACGGCCTCGTCCTGACCGATGAGCCGCTCATGGATGGCGTCACCAAGATGCAATACCTTGGATCGCTCGGATTCGTTGAGCTTCGTCACCGGGATGCCGGTCCAGCGGCTGACGATCCGGGCGATTTCATCCTCGGTCACCCGATCATGCACAAGCTTCGCGCCGTCTTCCTTCTGGGCCTGCTGCTCGGCCTCCTCCAGTTCCTTCGTCACGGCCGGGAGATCCTGGTACTGCAGCTTAGCGGCCTTCTCGTAGTCAAAGCTCTGCTTTGCAATGTTGATCTCCGAATTGATCTTGTCCTTCTGCTCTCGCAGTGACTGGAGCTTTCCGACGGAATTCTTTTCATTCTCCCACTGAGCCTTCTGGACATTGAAGCGATCTCTAAGCTCAGACAGCTCCTTGGAAAGCTCCTGCAGCCGCTCCTTCGACAGGGTATCGTCCTCCTTCTTCAGCGCCAGCTCCTCGATCTGCAGCTGCATGATCCGGCGGTTCAGCTCATCCATCTCCTCCGGCATGGAATCCATCTCGGTCTTGATCAGGGCACAGGCCTCATCCACGAGGTCAATGGCCTTGTCCGGCAGGTAACGATCGGAAATGTAGCGGTCAGAAAGGGTCGCGGCGGCCACCAGTGCGGTATCCGTGATCTTCACGCCATGGTAGACCTCGTAGCGCTCCTTGATGCCTCGAAGGATGGAAATGGTGTCTTCCACAGAAGGTTCATCCACCATCACCGGCTGGAAACGCCGCTCCAATGCCGCATCCTTTTCGATATACTTATGATACTCCTCCAGCGTAGTAGCACCGATGCAGTGGAGCTCGCCCCGGGCCAGCAGCGGTTTCAGCAGGTTGCCGGCATCCATGGAGCCTTCGGTCTTGCCCGCGCCTACGATGTTGTGGATCTCATCAATGAACATGATGATCTCACCGTCGGACTTCTTCACCTCGTCCAGTACGGCCTTCAGACGTTCCTCAAACTCACCTCTGTACTTGGCACCAGCAATCAGTGCGCCCATATCCAGGGCGAAAATCTTCTTATTCTTCAGCGAATCCGGTACGTCTCCCTTGGCGATTCGCTGGGCCAGTCCTTCTACAGCTGCGGTCTTGCCGACACCCGGCTCACCGATGAGGCAGGGATTGTTCTTGGTTTTTCGGGAGAGGATCCGCACCACATTCCGGATTTCCTCGTCACGGCCGATGATGGGATCAAATTTCTGGGCCTTGGCCCGCTCCACCATTTCATAGCCATACTTATTTAAGGTATCGTAGGTGCTTTCCGGATTGTCGGATACCACCCGCTGGTTGCCGCGAACCTCGGACAGTACCTTCAGGAAACCCTCCTTCGTGATGTTCCAGCGGCGGAACAGCTCCTTCACCGCCGGATCGGCTTCCTTCAGGATGGACAGGAAAATGTGTTCGACGGACACATACTCGTCACCCATGGACTTCGCATGGTCTTCCGCATTCATGACAGCGCGGTTGGCCCCCTGAGAGAAATACTGCTGCCCGTTGCCGGATACCTTCGGCAGCTTGTCCAGTTCCTTCTCCAGGTCGCTCAGGAATTCCTCCTTCGGCACGCCCATCTTGGTCAGCAGCTTCTCGATGAGACTGTCCTCCACGGTCATGAGACTGTAGAGAAGATGCAGCTGCTCAATCGACTGGTTTCCCCGATCCATGGCCAGCTTCTGACAATTGTTGATGGCTTCCACTGATTTCTGTGTAAATTTATTGATATTCATAACGAACCTCCTGATTCTCAAGCACATCCACTATGGTTTCCTCTATAGCATCAGGCTTTTTCACCTGTCGATGTTCATTATAGCACGATTGTTAGCACTGTCAAGGAGTGAGTGCTAATCCATAGTGAATGGTTAGCACCATATAAATCCAGGTATCATAATCCACCGGATTGCTCCGTGCTTCGTTTCATCTCGAGCCCATAGCTCTCGATGAACTTCTCCACTCTCACAATCCTTCAAAACATTCGCAATTCGCTCATTTTTCTTCGAAAAATGGCTACTTGCTCATATTTTGAGCGGGCCTCAAGGCAAAAAAAGCCCCTGCAAGCAAGCTTGCGGGGCTATTTTCGCTTTGATTCCCTTGGATTATATAAAGTGCTTTTTCTGAAACTCCAACCTCGACAGCGCTCTGGCCAGCGACGCCTCGGACATCTTGTACTCGGCGACACTCTGCTTCTGCCTAAGCTGCTCCTGGGCACGTTCCTTGGCCTCCTCGGCACGGCGGACATCGATTTCCTCCGCCGTCTCCAGCGTATCCACCAGAAGGGTCAGTCGGTTGTTGGCAAACTGCAGAATGCCCTTACCCACTTCCACGGAGATCATCTCTCCGTCCGCCTTCCGGATGTCCAACTCACCAATCTCGACGGCTACCACGATTGGTGCATGATGGGCCATAAAGCCGATCTGGCCGTCCAGCGTCTGTACCCGGAGGTACTGCGCCTTCCCGTCATAGAAGGGCTTATTGGAGGCAATGACCTTCAGACTGAAGAGTGCGGTTTCAGCCATTGCTGTCCGCCTTCTTCTTCACATCCTCAATGGTGCCGGCATTGAAGAAGGCGCTCTCGGGATAAGCGTCCATTTCGCCGTCGATAATGGCGCGGAATCCCCGGATGGTATCCTTCAGCGGCACATACACGCCGGGAATACCGGTGAACTGCTCACCCACAAAGAAGGGCTGAGACAGGAAGTTACGAATCTTACGGGCACGGTACACGGTCTGCTTGTCTTCCTCAGACAGCTCCTCCATACCGAGAATGGCGATGATGTCCTGCAGTTCCTTATACTTCTGGAGAATCTGCAGCACCTGCTGGGCGGTCTCATAGTGCTCCTTACCCACAATGGACTCCTCCAGAATACGGGAAGAAGACTCCAGCGGATCCACCGCCGGGTAAATACCCTGCTCCACAATCTTTCGGGAAAGCACCGTGGTGGCATCCAGGTGGGCGAAAACCGTCGCCGGAGCCGGGTCGGTCAGATCGTCCGCCGGTACATAGACGGCCTGGACGGAGGTGACACTTCCCTTCTTCGTGCTGGCGATTCTCTCCTGAAGCTGACCCATCTCTGTGGCCAGCGTGGGCTGGTAGCCCACCGCAGAGGGCATACGTCCCAGCAGGGAAGAAACCTCGGAACCGGCCTGCACGAAACGGAAGATGTTGTCGATAAAGAGCAGCACATCCTTCTTCTCCACATCACGGAAGTACTCCGCCATGGTGAGTCCGGTCTCCGCCACACGCATTCTGGCACCCGGCGACTCATTCATCTGTCCGAACACCAGCGCCGTATTCTTGATAACGCCGGATTCCGTCATCTCGGAATAGAGATCATTACCCTCCCGGGAACGCTCGCCGACACCGGTGAAAATCGAATAACCGCCGTGCTCTGTGGCGATATTCCGGATCAACTCCTGAATGAGGACGGTTTTTCCGACACCGGCACCGCCGAAGAGACCGATCTTACCGCCCTTCGCATAGGGGGCCAACAGGTCAATGACCTTGATGCCGGTTTCCAGTACCTCCTGCACCGGATTCTGCTCCGTGAAGGCGGGCGGCTTCCGGTGAATTTCCCAGCTCTCCTCAGTTTCCGGCTGTTCCTTGCCGTCGATGGCCTCGCCGAGCACATTGAACAGACGACCCAGAGTCTTCTCGCCCACCGGTACGCTGATGCCGTGTCCCTGGGACACCACCTCCATGCCTCTCGACAGACCTTCGCTGGCGGTCAGCATGATGCAGCGCACAGTATTGTTTCCCAGGTGCTGAGACACCTCCATCACGCTGTGCACACCGTGATTATCTACCTCGAGGGCCGTCTTCAGAATGGGAAGCGGCTCCTCCGGAAATTCTACATCTACAACAGGTCCCATGACCTGTACGATTTTTCCGTTCTTCATCTATCGTCCTCCATATCGCATGGGCACCCGCCAGCGAAGCTGTCGCGAAGCCCATGCGATAGATTAAATCGCCCCCTGCTGGGCCCGGGCACCCGCAGCCACCTCGGTGATCTCCTGGGTGATCTGGGCCTGCCGTTCCCGGTTGTAGAGCGTCTTCAGCGATTGCTTCAGCTCATTGCCGTTTCGATTGGCTGCGTCCATGGCGGTCATACGGGCATTCTGCTCCGAACAGAAGGCCTCTACCAGCGCACTGTAAATAAAGCCGTTCAGATAGTCCGGAACCACATTTTCAATAACTGCCTTGGGAGACGGGAACATGGTGAAATCCTCCATGTTGGCGGACAGGGGCACCTCCGTAAAAGCACTGCCCTGCACCTTGTCCAGCGGCAGAAGCTGCTGCATCTCGGTCTCCATCTCCAGCGAATTCTTCATTCGCGTGTATACAATATATACCTCATCGATTTCCCGGGCGGTATACAGGTCCAGCATACGTCCGGTGATCACCCGGGCACGGTGCAGCGTGGGATTCTGTGCCGTATAGTGGAACTGCTCCTCGATTGGAATGTTCCGGGCACGAAAATACACACGCCCCATCTCGCCAACCACGAAAAGCTTCGTCTGCGGGTGTGTCTTCAGCATTTCCTCCGTCTGCTTCAGGACGTTATGGTTGTAGGCACCGGCCAGTCCCTTATCCGCCGTGATGCAAATGATGGCGGTTCGACAATCCGTTGCCTTTATATCCCGTCGTCTGTCCAGATAGGGATGCGTGAACTCCTTCGGCAGATGCCGGTTGATTCGCTGAATCATGGCCTGCAGCATGTAGAAATAAGGTTCCGTCTGCTGCAGATCCTGCCGGGCCTTGCGAAGTTTCGTGGAGGAGATCAGGTACATGGCGTTGGTGATCTTCATCGTGTTGTCGATGCTGTTGATTCTATCCCTGAGCTCCCTGATTGTTGACAAGACTTACCTCCTTCTTATAGATCGGCTTGAACTCCTCCACCACATCCAGGATTTCCTTCTTGGAATCATCCGTCAGCATGCGGGAGATCTCGATATTCCGGCCGATTTCCGGATGCCGCTCACTAAAGTAGCGGAGCATCGCCAGCTGGAAGTCCTTCACCTCGGCGGGGTTCACATCGATAAGCTTCTTGTTGAGCGCTGCCACCAGGGTGATGACCTGCTCAGACAGCGACAGGGGACGCCCCAGCGGCTGCTTCAGAAGTTCCATCAACACCTTGCCCTGCTTCAGAAGGGTCTTCGTGTTCTCGTCCAGATCGGAAGAGAACTGGGTAAAGACTGCCATCTCACGATACTGGGCCAGATCGATACGCAGAGAGCCGGAAGCCTTCTTCATGGCCTTGGCCTGGGCGGCACCGCCCACACGGGATACGGAAATGCCGACATTCACGGCAGGCCGCTGTCCCTCGAAGAAGAGGCTGGACTCCAGGAAGATCTGTCCGTCGGTGATGGAAATCACGTTGGTGGGTATATAGGCCGACACGTCGCCGTCCTGGGTTTCAATGATGGGAAGCGCAGTAATGGAACCGCCGCCCAGTGCATCGTTCAGGCGGCAGGAACGCTCCAGCAGCCGGGAATGCAAATAAAAGACATCGCCGGGGTAAGCCTCACGTCCGGGTGAACGTCCCAGCAGAAGAGACAGAGACCGATAAGCCACGGCGTGCTTGGACAGATCGTCATAAACAATCAGAACATCCTTTCCTTTGTACATGAAGTACTCGGCCAGAGAAGTCGCCGCATAGGGCGCAATGTACTGAATGGGCGCCGCTTCACTGGCGGTGGCCGCCATGACGGTGGTGTATTCCATGGCACCGTGCTTCTTCAAATTCTCCACGAGAGACGCCACGGTGGACTGCTTCTGGCCGATGGCCACATAGATACAGATGCAGTCCTTGTCCTTCTGGTTAATGATGGTGTCCACGGCAATAGAGGTTTTTCCCGTCTGTCGGTCGCCGATGATGAGCTCACGCTGTCCGCGACCGATGGGGAACATGGAATCGATGGCCAGAATACCGGTCTGCATGGGCTCGCTGACGGGCTTCCGGTCAATGATGCCGGGAGCCGGCTGCTCAATGGCACGATAGTCGTCTGCGACAATGCTGCCGTTGCCATCGATGGGCTCGCCTAGGGCATTGATCACACGGCCCAGGAAGCCGTCACCCACCGGAACACCGGCGCGCTTACCGGTTCTCACGCCCCGGCTGCCTTCTACGATATCGCCTTCATTATCGAAAAGGATAACGCCCACGCGATCCCGGGCGATGTTCTGCACCATGCCCTTTACGCCGTTGTCAAACAGGATCACCTCTCCATACATGGCATGATCCAGTCCGTTCATCTGGACAATGCCGTCTCCCACGGAGATGACAAAGCCGATTTCCCGTTTCTCCGCCTTCAGATCGAAGTTGGAAATGGAATTCCGCAGAATGGTGATAATGTCGGCATCGCTGGTGAGCGAGGACTTCGTATTCGCAATCTGCTGAATAAACTGCTCTCTTCTCCCCTTGGTGGACCAGTCGTACTGATCGTTACCCACCTCCAGGATGAAGCCGCCGCCCAGGCCGTTGTCCTGCTGCATCTCAAAGCTGTAATGATCTGCCTGGTAACGGTCGGAAATGAATTTACGGATCTTGATCAGCTGCTCCTCGGAGGGCTTCGTCACATACCGAAGCCGCACAAAGAGCTCGCGGTTCTTTTCATCCGTGGTCTTGTAATATTGCTCCGCAATTTCCTTCCAGAGGGAAAGTGCATTGTCATCGCAAAGCACCTTCAGAATATCCCTTACCTCATTGGGGAATATGCGGTTGATGATCTCATGTCGCTGCTCCAGCGGCACAGAGAGGTCCGAAAGCTGAGACGAGGTCTCCGGAAGCACATCGAAGATACGTGTGGTTTCATCGATGACATTCTTCGGTGTCTGCATACGCACCAGCTGCTCGGCGTAATCTTCTACTTTATGAATCATGTATCTCCTCGGTTCTGTTTATTCCGCTTTATGGCTTCCCTGATCGTTCAGGAACTTGTCAAAAAGCTGCTTGTCGTTCTCACTGGAGTCCTTGGCAGCCGCAATCTTGTAGGCAGCCTGTGCCACCAGCACAGCCATCTGTTCCTGCATCTCATGCTGCTTGACGCTGGCCTCCCGGGCAGCCTCTTCCTCGGCATCCTTCAGAAGCTTGTCGGCCTTCCGGTGCGCATTCTGAATGATCTCGTCGTACTCCTTGGAGGCTTCCATCTTGGACTTGGCCAGGGTCTCCTGACGCTCCGCTTCGATGGAGGCAAGACTTTCCTTGTACTGGGCCTTCAATGCCTCCGCTGCCTGATTGCTCTCCTCCGCCTGCTGATAAATTGCCTGGATCTCCGCATCCCGCTTGGCCAGAACGGCACGCACGGGCTTGAAGAGAAAGCGCTTGATCAGAACAAAGAGGATCAAGAGGTTGATCACCGTGAAAACGGTATTGATATCCAATCGTAACATGTCAGTTTCCTTTCCTGCTGAACCAACGCAACCGTCTTACTTCAGGAAGAAGATGATCAGGATACCCAGAACGAAGCCGTAAATAGCGGTTGCCTCGGCCAGAGCGCAGCCCAGCAGCAGCATACGCATGATCTTGCCGTCTGCCTCCGGCTGTCTTGCCACGGCCTCTGTGGCCTTACCTGTGGCAACACCGATACCGATACCGGCGCCGAGACATGCCAATGCTGCGATACCTGCTCCCAATGCTGTTAATGTCATAGTAATTCTCCTCTCTGCCGCTTTGCGGCCAAACCCTTAGTCTTCAACGGCCTCTTTGATAAAGAGACTGGTCAGGAACACGAATACATACGCCTGGATCAGACCGTCAAAGATATCAAAATATAAGCTGAAAATAGCCGGTATACCTACCGGAACCACGAGCTTGATGAGCTCCATAATCACAAATGCGCCCAAGACATTACCGAAAAGTCGCATACAGAGCGACAGGGGACGGATAAAGATCTCCAGCACATTGATGGGGGCCACGATGGCCACGGGCTGGGCGAAGCTCTTCAGCCAGCCTCCCACACCTCTCTTTCTGATGCCGGCATACTCAATCAAGAGAATGCTCATCACCGAGAGGGCTACTGTTACGTTCATGTCCTTGGTCGGCGGCTTAATGCCGAACAGGCCGATGACATTGGAGAAGCCGATAAAAAGCAGCACCGTGGAAATGTAGGTACTGTACTCCTTTGCTTCCTCTCCCAGCATGCCTTCCGCGAAGCCGTCCAGCCATTTCACAATGAGCTCGGCACATTGCTGCCGTTTGCCGGGATTCCGCACCTTCAGGTTTGAGCCCAGATACACCGAAAGCGCCGTCAGCACCGCCATGATGAGCCAGGTGATCACCACCGACTCAGCCACTTCGATGCCGCCAAGCACCGGAATGGTAAAGGCCGTTTTGACGTTCAGCTCTTCCAGCAATTCCGAAGCGAGCTTGTCCATGCTATTTCCTCCTTTTCAAATGATTGTGAGATATTTCACAAAATCCCACCGAAATAGATTATAGGACGAAGCCAGCAATATTCAAGCGGTATTTTTGATATGATAGCTATGTCATTTTCATATGATTTGTGCTATTCTATGGATAATTGTATGGAAATGAGGACAATTTATGGTTACTTTTGATTACTATCGAATTTTTTATTACGTGGCTTCCTACCGGAGCTTCACCAAGGCCGCGAAGATGCTGAACAACAACCAGCCCAATATCACCCGCTGCATGAACAACCTGGAGTCGGAGCTGGGCTGCAAGCTGATGATCCGGGGAAACCGGGGCATCCGTCTGACGCCCAACGGACAGAAGCTCTACGAGCACGTGGCGGTGGCCTATGAGCAGCTGAAGACCGGTGAGGAGGAACTGCTCCGGGAGGTCAACCTGCAAAGCGGCCAGGTCAGCATTGCCGCATCGGAGGCGGCCCTCCGGGTACTGCTGCTGCCGGAGCTGACCATTTTCAAATCGAACTTCCCCGGCATCACCATCCGAATCTTCAATCACTCCTCGCCCCAGGCCATCAAAACCCTGCAGAGCGGTCTCGCGGACTTCGCCCTGGTGACCACGCCGCTGAACATCCCGAAGCCGCTGGTGTCCCAGCCCCTTTTTGCCTTCCGGGAGATTCCCATCGGCGGCCACCGCTACTTTGACTACGCGAAGGAGACCCATTCCCTTTCCGACTTCATGACCCAGCCCATCATCTCCGTGGGCCGGGACACCGGTACCCGGGAGCTCTATGTGCAATACTTCATGAACCACCACCTCACCTTCCAGCCCCAGCTGGAGGCGGCCTCCACCGACCAGATTCTGCCCATGGTGAGCTACAATCTGGGCATCGGCTTCTACCCGGAGGCGCTGGCCCAGACCGCCATCAACCGGCAGGAGGTGGTGCGCATCCCCATCCGGGAGGAGCTGCCGGAGCGGCTCTTCTGCCTTGTCACCGACCAGAACCGTCCCCTCAGCACCGCCGCCAGACGCCTGATCCGGGATTTTGAGAAGCTGAAGCACCAAGAAAATGCCCTTTGAAAAGCAAGGGCATCTTCAAACTCCCCTAACCCCTCAA
>CAVKVA010000017.1:0-36014 GCA_963659875.1 Parolsenella sp. | reverse complement strand
GGGCCAGCCGTCTATCGGTAGCACCTGTTTGTAATTGGATGATAACATCTTTTGGCTTGCTTGTCAAAAGATACCATATGGGGGATAGGTAGCATTAAGGCGACAAACTCAGCATCGACACATTCTTCAAGACCATGGGCTATGCTTGTCTCTACAAAGCTGCAGCAAAGAAGGTGAACGAAATTCCGGCGGAAGAAAAAGGAATTGCACAGGGCATGGAACAAGGTATGCAGCAAGTCGAGGAATGGCTGTCAGAGTCTCTGGTGATAGCATGAACAATAAAGCAGAAAAACCATTGACGCGGTAGGAAAATGGTGGTAAAGTAAGGCAAATTCTACTAGGGAAGTAGGAATTAAAGTTTCGGAGGAATACACATGACGTTCACAGGCATCAGAAATGCAGAGTGTTGCTGTTGCTGTATGGGTAACCATAGGGCGTTTTTGATGTGTGATTGACAATCTCCGGGAGCATAGAAAGCAGAACGTAGAGGACTCGCACATCGCGGGTCCTTTTTGCTTATCAGAGGGAAGCCCCGCAGGGGCAGGGTTCCCTGTGATGCCTTAGCGGCGAGCGTATAAAGGGCTTTGCTGCAAGCAAAGCCTTCCTAGTTGACGAGCAATACATTTATTAAGCAAAGGAGCCATAACCTTGGATTTTGCGTTTATACAACAATACATTCCCATGTATGCGGAAGCCGCCCGGCTGACACTGCTCATCGGTGTCCTGGGCATCGTGCTTTCCCTGGCGGTGGGCATCATCTGCAGCGCCATCGAGTACTCCCGCATCCCCGTGCTCCGGCACATCGTTTCCGTCTATGTGGAGTTGAGTCGCAACACGCCGCTGCTGGTGCAGCTCTTCTTCCTTTACTTCGGCCTGCCGAAGCTGGGCATCCGCTGGTCCTCAGAGCTCTGCGGTGTCATCGGTTTGGCCTTCCTGGGCGGTTCCTATATGACCGAAACCTTCCGGGCAGGACTGGAAACCGTGGAACCCATTCAGAAGGAGTCTGCACTGAGCCTCGGCATGACACCCCTGCAGACCATGTGGAATGTGATCCTGCCCCAGGCCCTGGCGGTTTCCGTGCCGTCCCTGGTGGCCAATGTCATCTTCCTCCTGAAAGAGACCTCCGTTTTCAGCGGCATTGCCCTGGCGGACCTCATGTACGTGGCGAAGGACCTCATCGGCCTCTACTACAAGACACCGGAGGCCCTTGGCATGCTGGTGGTCGCTTATCTCATCATCCTGCTTCCGATTTCCATCATCGGAACCCTGCTGGAAAGGAGGCTCCGCCATGCCGGATTCGGTGCTTAATGTCTTCGCTGGCTTTGCAGCCAGCTGCCGCGGACTCGCTGCAGATGTACTGGCAGCCGCCACACCGGAGGCCATCGCTGCCGCCCAGGCTGCGGCAAGCCAGGAAAAGGCCCCGGCCATTTCCATCCTATTTAAAGGAAACAACTTCATCCGGCTTCTGGGCGGACTGTGGGTCACCATCCGCATTTCCCTCATCGCGGTGGCCATCTCCATTCCCCTGGGCATCCTCTTCGGTATGCTCATGACCCGGAAGACCCCCCTGATCAAGGCGGTGAGCCGGGTGTATCTGGATTTCATCCGCATTATGCCACAGTTGGTACTGCTCTTTATCGTTTACTTCGGCACCACCCGGGCCTTCGGCATCAACCTGTCCGGCGAACTCAGTGCCGTGATCGTCTTCGTGCTCTGGGGAACGGCGGAGATGGGCGACCTGGTCAGAGGTGCCCTCATCAGCATTCCGAAGCACCAGTATGAAAGCGCGGCAGCCCTGGGCATGACACCCCTGCAGACCAGCATTTACGTGGTCATCCCCCAGACCCTGCGGCGGCTGATTCCGCTGGCCATCAACCTCATTACCCGTATGATCAAGACCACATCCCTCATTGTGCTGATCGGCGTGGTGGAGGTGCTGAAGACCGGACAGCAGATCATAGACGCGAACCGCTTCGAATATCCGACGGCAGCACTGCCGATCTACGGCGTCGTCTTTTTCCTGTACTTCTTCTCCTGCTGGCCCATTTCCCTCGTGGCGAAATATCTGGAGAAGCGGTGGAAGAACTGAGGCGGCGGGCAGAAAATACAGAACACTTACAGAGTTTGGGAGGCATTATGGCTGAGGTACAGCTTTCAATCAAAGATTTACATAAATCCTACGGAGACCTGGATATTCTGAAGGGCATTAGCCTGGAGGTGAAGAAGGGCGAGGTTGTGGTGCTGCTGGGGCCCTCCGGCTGCGGTAAATCCACCTTGCTTCGCTGCATCAACGGACTGGAGGCCATCAACAGCGGCAGGATTGCCCTGGACGGCGAGGTGATCTCCGGAAAGCGCAGCGGGGAAATGTCTCAATATCGTCAGAAAATCGGCATGGTTTTCCAAAGCTATGACCTTTTTCCGCATAAAAACATTATCGACAACATCACCATGGCGCCCCAGAAGGTGCAGAAGCGTCCCAAAGCGGATGCCGAGAAGGAAGCCCGGGACCTTCTGGCCCGGGTGGGACTTCTGGACAAGGAGAAGGCCTTTCCCCGCATGCTGTCCGGCGGACAGAAGCAGAGAGTGGCCATTGTCCGGGCACTGGAAATGCACCCGGAAATGATGCTCTTCGATGAGGTCACTGCCGCGCTGGACCCGGAAATGGTCCGGGAGGTGCTGGACGTCATGCTGGAGCTGGCGGAGCAGGGCCTGACCATGCTGATTGTTACCCATGAGATGGCCTTTGCCAGGGCCATTGCCGACCGCATCATCTTCCTGGATGAGGGTCATATCGTAGAGGAGGCCGCTCCCGAGGACTTTTTTGAGCATCCGAAGAGCGACCGGGCGAAGGAGTTCCTGGAGAACTTCGAATTCGTTGCCCGTAAACGGAAGGGCAGCGATAACGAGGCCTGATCCTGCCGCTGCTGTCCGGAAAGCAGCCGCAGATCAAGAGATACAAAGTGTTACAAATGTTACAAAAGAGGAGAAAAATTATGAAAAAGAACATTTTCGCAGCACTCACTGTTTTTGCCGCAGCCGCAGCACTGACCGCCTGCGGATCATCCAACACCACAAGCACCACAGCCGCTGCTGCTGATGCAGCGACCACAGCTGCCGCAGAAGAAGCTGCAGATACAGCCACTGAGGCCGCTACAGAGGCTGCTGAGGAAAGCACTGCCGCAGACGGCACCTTCCGCACCCTTGACGAGATCAAGGCATCCGGCACCGTGAAGATCGGTGTGTTCTCTGATAAGGCACCCTTTGGCTATGTGGATGACCAGGGTGAGTACCAGGGCTATGATGTGTACTATGCCCACAGAATCGGTGAGGATCTCGGCGTAGATGTGGAATTCACTTCCCTGGATCCTGCTTCCCGCGTGGAGTATGTGGCAACCGGCAAGGTGGACATCGTACTGGCTAACTTCACGGTGACCCCGGAGAGAGCCGAGCAGGTGGACTTCGCCCTTCCTTATATGAAGGTGGCTCTGGGCGTGGTATCCCCGGACGGCGCTGTGATCAACTCCGTGGAGGAGCTTGCGGGTAAGACGCTGATCGTGGCTAAGGGAACCACAGCCGAGACCTATTTCGAGAAGAACTACCCGGATGTGAAGCTCCAGAAGTATGATGCTTATGCAGATGCTTACAACGCCCTTCTGGACGGCAGAGGAGACGCTTTCTCCACCGACAACACCGAGGTGATTGCATGGGCCAAGGCAAACCCCGGCTTTACCGTGGGCATCGAGACCCTGGGCGACTATGACACCATCGCGGCTGCTGTGGCGAAGGGCAACAGCACTCTGCTGGATTTCCTGAATGACGAGATCGCAACCCTGGGCGAGGAGCAGTTCTTCCACAAGGACTACGAGGCAACCCTGAAGGCTGTCTACGGCGAGGACACCAACCCGGATTCCATGGTTGTTGAAGCAGGAGTCGTAGAATAAAATTATGGAAATATTTCTGGTGCGGCACGGGGAAACGGCGTGGAACCGGCAGCGGCGTCTGCAGGGGCGCACAGACATTCCCCTGAATGATACGGGGCTGGCAGAGGCGCGCAGGGCCGCGAAATCTCTGCAGGATGTGGCATTTGACCGCATCTTCACCAGTCCCCTGCAGCGGGCCCGGAAAACAGCGGAGACCATCCGGGGCAACCGGGAGATTCCCATTACGGCGGAGCCCCTGCTGACAGAGGTTTCCTTCGGCATCGGCGAGGGCATCTGTCTGCATACCGTGGCCCTGGGCGGCGGAGATTCGCCTTCCCAGGCATCGCAGGATAATGCAGGCGCTTCCCAGGCACCGGCGGATCCGGAGGAAGAGAAAGTGCGGCTTGCCGTGCTTCGCTTTTTCCGGGATCCGGGACATTACGAGCCCGTGGCGGGCGCAGAATCCATCACAGAGGTCAAGGCACGTGCCTTGGCCTTTCTGGACGTTTTGCGGTCGTTGGAGGGAAGCTGTGAATGTGTCCTGGTGACGGCCCACGGCGGCATCATCCGGGCCATTCTGGATGTGATCGAGGGCTTGCCGGATGAAGATTTCTGGCACGGCACATTGCTGCCCAACTGCGGCGCGGCGGTGGTCTCCCTGAATGGCGGAAAATTCAGGGTTGACGGTACGAGAGAACTATCACGTGGGCTTCGCGACAGCTTGGCTGATATCGAGCGGGATTCGCGATAGCTTGGCTATCACGGGACCCGCTCGATGAGGTGCCCACGTGATGACGGACACCTCATTGAGCCCGTGGGGATAAAGGAGAGAAAATGGACAAAAAAGCAGTAACGGAAATCAAAAAGTGCTTCCGGAAGACGGACTGCCGCATCGACCGGATGCGGGGCTGTTATGTGGATGAGAACAAGGAAAAGATCAATACGCTGCATGACACCTTTCTGGCGCTGCAGGACGAGGAGATGTCCAAGTATTGCGAGCTCTTCAAGAAGTCCATGACGGGACGCTTCGGACGGAATCTGTTCAATGCCGCTTTTCCGCTGGCGGAGGAACAGCCCGGGGGACACCAGGCCATGCTCTATGCCCTGCAGCAGTCGGCGCTGAAGGATGACACGCTGGTGGAGGACTTCTTTGATCGGGTGATCGCGAACTATAACTTCCCCGGCAAGTACCTGATCCTTCTGTCCCACGGCGTCTATGACATCCCGGCGAAGACGAAGGACGGCATCCTTTTGGACGATGCGTCGGACTATGTGTATTCCTTCATTCTCTGCAGCATCTGTCCGGTGACCCTTCTCAAGGAGGGACTCTGCTACGATGCGGCGGCCCGGACCTTCCTGTCCCGCAGCGATGACTGGGGCGTGCAGAAGCCGGACACGGCCTTCCTCTTCCCGGCCTTTAATGACCGGAACACGGATCTCCATGAGCTTCTGTATTTCACAAGAGACGGTGTAGAGCGGCATGAGGAACTGGCGACAGAGGTGCTGGGCGTTGAGCTTCCCCGGGCGGAGAAGGAGCAGCAGAATGTCTTCCGCTCGGTCATCGAGGAAACCCTGGGCAGGGACTGCGACTTTGAGGCAGTGAAAAACATTTCCGATTCCGTGAACCAGCTTCTGAAGCAGGGAGAGGATGCGGAGACAGAGGTCTGCCTCACGAAGCGGGACATGCGAGTATTGCTGGAGGACAGCGGCGCTTCGGAGGACCAGATGCGGAAGTTCGAGGAGGTCTATGACGAGGCCGTGGGAGAGGATGATGCGCCGATCCCGGCGGAAAATGTTGCTGACACCCGGAATCTTGTGATCAAGTCGGATAACCTGCGGCTCAGTGTGAAGGCGGAGGTCAGTGAGATTGTGGAGACCCGGATCATTGACGGCCGGGAATATATCCTGATCCCCGTGTCGGACAATCTGGAATTGAACGGCATCCGGATTCGGAACAAGATGAAGGATGAACAGTAAGGAAGCCTTTACTGCCCCCGGGCATGATAATAGAAGAGCTTGCACAGCTTGAGATCAGATGGATCTCAGCTCTGCAAGCTCTTTTTCTGTTAAGGCACGATATTCTCCCGGTGCGAGATCTGGATCAAGGGTCAGCGGTCCCATGCTGAGGCGCTTGAGATAGATCACCTCACGGCCGTTTCCGAGGGCTGCAAACATTTTCTTGATTTGATGGAACTTTCCCTCCTGAATCGTGGTTTCAGCGGTGGAAAAATCGCTGCCGCTTTCCAGAATCCGGAGCTTCGCAGGAAGGGCAGTCAGGGTTTCATCATACTGAATGCCGTCGGCAAAGCGCTGTACGTCTTCTTCGCCGAGGGAGCCGGTCACCCGGGCGAAATAGCATTTGTCCACGTGGTGCTTCGGGGACAGGAGGCGGTGCGCCAGCTGGCCGTCATTGGTGATGAGCAGAAGTCCCTCGGTGTCCCGGTCCAGACGTCCGGCGGGAAAGAGGTCCTTCCGCTTCCGACTGTCCATGAGATCCAGTACGGTTTTCTGCCGTCTGTCCTCGCTGGCGGAGATGACCCCGGCGGGCTTGTTCATCATGTAATATTCAAAGCTCCGGTAGAGGACGGGACTGCCGTCAAAGGAAATCTCCGCGGAAGCGTCCACATCCGCGCCGGGATCTTTCTCGACCTGTCCGTTGACCATTACCAGGCCCTTTCGGATGCTGCGCTTCAGTTCGCTGCGGCTGCCCACACCCATATCCGATAGAAATTTGTCTAATCGCATGCATTTTCCTCCGGCATGGCCCGAAGCTCCGCCAGGAACATGGCATAGAAGTCATCCTGACCCTCCAGCTTGGGGGAATTCTCCCCGCCGCCATTGGTGCTGCGCTTCATGTTGCCGTACATTTCCTCCCCGTAGGTGAGAATGTCCATCTCATAGAGGGGATAGCCCAGCTTCGTGCTGAGAACACAGAAATCCCCCAGCGGTGTGGCGGAGGCTTCTGTGTCCAGAAGCTGTCGGCGAATGGCGGGATCCTTTTCCGCCAGTTTTTTCAGCTGTTCCAGAATTTCTGCAATGTTCATGGTTTCACCTCCGTTATCGGATGCTGCAGCAGCAATTGTCCGCGCCTTCTGTCAGGCTGCGCTTTCGCTGCCGGCTGTTTCCGTGCCATCTGCAGCACCGCTTTCGCTTGCACTGTCATCTGCGGCACTGCTTTCCGCTTCCGTGCTTTCGGCCTCGGTTTCGGCTGCGCTGGTTTCCGTGGGCGGGAAGCTCTGGTACTGTATGCCATTGCTGCCCGCTACCTCAGCGTTCCGGAATTGGATCAGCTCGGAAACGGTCACCAGCTGGAAGCCTTCGTCATGGAGCCGGGGAATGATTTCCCGGCAGGCCTCCTCGGTAGAGCTGTAGAGCTCGTGCATCAGGATAATGTCGCCGTCCTTTACATTTCCGTCCACCTTGGCTTCTACGGACTGCGCGTTTCTGGACTTCCAGTCCTCGGTGTCCAGAGACCAGTAGATCATGGGCTTCGTGATGGCCGATTTCACATCATCGGTGATTTTGCCGCCCGGGAGACGCACCAGCGTGGTCTCGATGCCCACCAGCTCCCGGAGCTTGTCATCGGTCTTCGAGAACTCGGAGCGGATATAGTCCACGCCCTTGTTGGTGAGGGAGAGGTCGTGATCCCAGGAGTGGTTCGCGATCTCGTGGCCGTTGTCCACCATGCGCTGCAGCTCCTCCTGGTGCTCCTCGAGACGTTCGCCCACAACAAAGAAGGTGCCGCGGCCGTCCACGGCCTCCAGTTCGTCCATCAGGGCATTGCCCACATCGGACTTGGGTCCGTCATCGAAGGTCAGGGCCACCATGGGCTTCGTGAGATCCAGATAACGGCCATTGGAGAGAACATGGGTGGGATCGGAAATATCCGTTGTGGTGTCGGCCTGGCTTTCCAGGACGCTTTCACCTGCCTCGGCGGCAGCTGCCACATCCAGTCCGCTGGTTTCCTGCACGGTTTCGATCTCGCCCCGCTGGGCCGCCCGGCTGTTTTCAATGAAGTTCAGGGTGCCGCTCACCAGCCGGAAGCCGAGGTAGCAGAAGAACACCAGCACCAGCAGTGCGGCCATGCGGCGCTGTTGCAGCTGCTTTCGCCGCTTTTTCCGGCGCGCCTGCTGCTTCCGTCGAAGATAACGAAGCTCCTCCTCCGTGTAGCGGCGTCTGCCGCCATTGCGCGGACGACTGCTCTGCTGCCGGGAACCGCTTCTCGTGCGGGTGGCGGAAGGTCCGCTCCTGCGGACGTTCTGCGGGCGTCTGGTGGCTGCCGACCGCTCGCTGCTGCGCTGTTGGCTTCCGGCACGTTTATTGCGGCGTCTGTCGTTTTGCGGCTCAGCGCGTCGCTGCCTGTCTTTTGTGGATGCACTTGCACTGCGTCCCGACGACCGTCTTTTCTCTATTCTGTTGTCGGTTCGTCCGCTTCGGTTTCCGCTTCTCCCGGTCCGGCGGCGCGTGTCATCCCTTTGCATACTCTGCTGTACTTCCTTTTTCCTGCCTGGTATATTCGTTCATTTGGGTAAAATCGGCTTTAGTATAGCATATAATCCATAATAAATGTTTGCTGAAATCAAAAAAGAACAATTTCTTGCTGCGCTGTGTCTCTTTTGTGTCTTTCGTTGTGCTAAAATATGAGCATATAATGAATGCGTTCGAAATGATTTTCCGATTCAAAAGAGAGGTAAAAGACTATGCCGAGGAAAAATTATAAAAATAAGATTATGTGGATTCTGGGGCAGTATCACAATCCCTTCCGTCTGACAAAGACAGAACTGGAGCAGGCGGATGCTTTGCTGACTGCGATGGAAAACGATGAAAACTGGATCGAAAGCCTGCAGACACTGGCGGATATGCTGGAGGTGCTGCCGTTGGAGATCCACGAGAACCAGGAAGAGTATGATGCGGCTGTACAGCGGGATGCCGGGCTGCAGCATCAGCCGATACATGTATCTGCGGCATCGGACCGGGACAATGTGCTGGATGCGCTTGAGAAGGAGCTGGAATTCCAGAGAACGCATGCCCTGTATCGTTATATGAACGATCAGCTGCAGCGCTGCAGCAACGAGGCCACAGAGCTTGCGTTTCTGGCAGCCTATAAGGACATCGCCGATCATGTCGAGCGAACCAGCACCAAGGAGAGTGTCACCGCTGTGCTGGACAACTACAGCAGAATTCATGGTGCACCGAACCTGGACAGTGTTCCGCAGGACCTTGTGCGTGCGACAGAGGAAAAACTGATTTCTGATTTTGAAAAGGCAGGGTGGATACTGGGCTATAGCGGACCGGATATCGTGAATATTACGCGTGCGGTGAATGCTTTCGAAAAGGAAAACGGAAATCGCAGAGTGAAAAAGAACACGGAGGCGAAATACCTGTGGGTCAAGGATGCTTTGACGAAAATCCATGAGATGGATGCGGAATTCCAGGAAAACATGAAGGCCTTTACGGCATTGCAGAGCAAGAATCCGAAGGATGCCAAACTGAATGCACTGATTGAAGATGTTCGAGAAACCCTGAACATGAAAAATGATGCGGATGGATTTTCGTTGAATCGCGTTTTCATGAATAAAGAAAACTTCGATCTGGAAACTGTGTTCAACTGTTTGGACGATGCTACACATTCGCTGTATTACAGATGGAGAGAAAAAAGCGACGGCAAGGTACCGCACCTTTATGGCAAGGAAAAGAAGCGTTTTAATACAGCAGAGAAGTTGCGGGAAACTATGGTAGATATCCAGGATTATCTCAGTGAGCTTTTGGATCATGACATTGATCTGAGGGATTTTACCGTCACAAATAAGTGGCTGCCGGATTATCGACTGATGAAGATTGGCAGTACTAGCGAGGAGTCGCTGCCGGACAAGTTCTATCAGGATCGTCTGGACAGATGGCATGATGAAAAGATGGAGAGAAGATCCGATCTGGCAGAGGAAAAAGAGTCGAAGAAGGAGCAAGAGAAAGAGGAAGAGCAGGCGAAGGAACAAGAGAAAGAGCAGGAGAAAGAGCAGGAGAAAGAGCAGGAGAAAGAGCAGGAGAAAGAGAAGGTGCCTGAGCAGGAGCCGGAAAAGAAGCCGGAGCAGGAGAAGCCTCAGGTACAGCCGGAAGAAAATCTGGTCATCCCGCCGACCTCCGGAAAAGAGTTCTATGAAGGATATGAGAACTTTATCCAGAAGTATGGCGAAGCCGCAAGAAAGAAGATCAACTCCAATAACATAAAGGAACTGCATGAGCTGTACAACAGCAATGCCATGGATGCTGCCGGAAAGGACTACCTGGCACATCGTATGACAGAGCTGCAGAAGGTGAATGCGCTGGAGGCTGTGTCTGTGCCCGGCAAGGCGCCTCAGGTACAGCCTACGGAAAACGGAAGCATTGTGCTGCCGGCCGTTCAGCGTGAACCGCAGAACAGTTCGTACGGATGCTGGTCTGTTTCTCTGGCGACACAGCTGCAGTACAGAGGTGCGGATCTGGACCAGAAAACCATCCGAGCCTACCGGCCGGATACAGAGATGGCGGACGGAAAGGATGTTGCTTACGCCAACAAGGATACAGCAAATTACCTTGAAAATTATGCGGCACTGGTGCAGGATGTCCTGCCGGATACTGCGCTCAACAACGTTACCTGCGAGCCGATGAACAAGGCGGATGATGCGGAGAAGTGTCTGCGGGCCTGTGTGCAGCGGGCGTTGGTGGAGGACAATGCACCCCTTTCCATCGTTTTCAACGGACATTACCGGACCATTATCGGTATTGAGAAGGATCCCGGCGGGGACGCAAGTAAGGATGTCCTGGTTTTCCATGATCCCAGTCCCACGATTGAGAATCCGTGCCGCGCAACGGTGCAGGAATTTGTGGATCTTTGTGATAGGAATCTGAAAAAAAGAAATGAGGATTATCAGACAGATCCGGATTACCAATTTGCCTACCAGTTCAGTGCCACATGGCTGCAGGATCTTCACATGAATGAAAAGGGAGAGCTGGGCGGCGAGTTCCAGAACATGGGCATTTCTTATGAGAATGGTGCGCTGAAGTGCACGAATGATAACGTGGGAATCGGCAGCGATAAGGTGCAGGCGATTTTCGGCGAAAAGCTGGTGCCGAATATGCAGAATAGTGTGCATATTTATCTTCCGAAGAAGAGCTATTCCCTGCGGAAGGCAGAGCGGGAGAAGGCACAGCAGGCTGAAGCGGAAAGAAAGGCACCTGAGGTAGTTGCAGATAAGGGACAGGATGCCGTGCAGCAGAAGGCGGTTGCGCAGAATGTAGTTGAGCAGACCAAGGCGAAGGCCGCAGAAGTGTCTGAGGCTACAGTAGTACCTAAGGCCGCGGAAGCGCCGAAGGTTACAGAAGCACCTAAGGCTGTAGAAGTGCCTAAGACTGCAGAAGCAACTGAGGCTGAAGACATTAGCACCAGCAGCAAGCCGCAGGAAAAGCAGAGCAGCAAGCGCTTGAGCAACAGGGAGATCAGGGCCAGAGAGGTTACAGAACGGTATGCCCAGGAGTTGGTCAAAATTACAAATCAGATGCAGAAATATATGGATGTGCTGGTGGAAACCAACACGGCAGCCCAGTGGAAAAAGAGTTCTGAGAGCTACAAAAAACTATATAACACGCTGCGGAGCATGAAGGGAGATGAGAAGGACTTTTTTACCGCCCTGCGGAAGGAGACACCGCAGAAGGTTCAGGAGAAGCTGGTTGACCTGGAAATGGCCAGAAAGGAGTATCTGAAGGAATCCGATCGTCTGATGAAGAAGCATCCGCAGAGAGAAAGAAACCGTGTCGCTGTGGCAGAGGACATGTCGAAGTATCTGATGCCTATGATCGACTATAGTGGTACTGCGATTGAAAACTGCCATAATTTTAATGTGCCGGAGTACATCAATACCCTCCTGGAAGAGGCAAAGGTGAAGAATGCGGCCAAGGCGAAGGCACCTGTCAAGCTGACGGCCAAGGAGCTGGCAGAGAAGGTGGAGAAGGATTCTGATGACAAGGTCAAGGAAACTGAGGTGGGTACATGGACAAGCCTTGAGCTGGTGAATAACAACAAGAAAAGCGCTGTGAAGAATACAGGAAGCGCGAAAACAGGAAGTAAAAAGAAATCGTTCAGAATTTGAATAAAGCAAAAGCAGCGATAACAACAAAAAAGGAAGGGCTTGTGGAAAGTGATTTTCACAAGCCCTTCCTTTGACGCTGCACTTTACGCCAGCTCCACCCTGTGGAACGGAATCTTGTCCGCCTCAAGGAGCTTTTCCTCACGGCGGTGGCAGGTGAAGAGAAGCACCTGGCCGGGATACTGGCTTTCGATGAAGTGGAGGGCGGCCCGGAGGCGGTCCTCATCGTACATCACGAAGCTGTCGTCCAGCACGAGGGGCAGCTTCTCGTCTTTGTCCGCCTGCAGGAGCCGCGCGGCGGAGAGACGGAGTGCGAGATAGATCTGGTCCATGGTGCCGCTGGAAACCTGATCGATGGGCACCAGCTGGTCCTTCAGGTTCAGGGACACATTCAGATCATTGTCGATCCAGATGGAATCATAAGCGCCGTTGGTGATGATGCTGATGAGTCCGGCAGCCTCCTCATTGAGGTAGTGGCCGAAGCTCAGGCGAATTTCCCGGGAAAGCTCTGTCAGGGTTTCCTCCGCCAGCTCAAGGGCATCCAGCTTTTCCGAAATCCGGTCATTTTCCCGGAGGGCCCGCTTCAGCTGTTCGGCCCGGTTCTTGATGTTGCCGAGATGCTGCAGCTTCTCCTCGAGATCCCGCTGCCGGTTCTGCTGCTCCTGCAGGGCATCGTCACAGCGCTTCTCTTCCTCCGTGAGGGAATTCAGCTCGTCACAGAGAGCAGACAGTGCCGTTTGGTTTTCCGAAAGCTCCCGGCTGATGTTCTCAAGCTCCGCGAAGCGTGCCCGGAGGGCTGTCATGGCTTCCGCGGAAATCGTGTCGCTGGCCAGCTGCTTCCGCAGGATCTGTGCCAACGCTTCCTTCTTTTTCTGCTTTTCCGCGGCGTCTGCCCGGTTATGGGACAGCAGCATGCCGCCCTCCACGAAGAGAAGCACGGAAAGCACGAGGCTCAGAAATACCAGCAAAGAAGCGGGCAGCGGAAAAGCCCGAAGACCCGCCGCGAAGCCGCTGTTCTGGTAGAAATTCTCAATGCCCAGCATAGCCGCAAAGTTCCGGGAGCCGGAAACGGCCGACAGGATCATCAGGATCAGGAAGATGACGCCTCCCGCGAAGGCCGCCAGGGGCAGATATTTGCGGGCATTTTTCTCGCTCTGTTCGCCGTTCTGCACTTCTGTATAGAGCTGCTCCGCCCGTTCCTTTTCCTCGGAAATCGCCGTGCCCGCCGGGAAGCCCGCCTGCCGCAGCACCGTTTCCTGCTGGGCCGTCTTCTGCAGCAGCTCCTCCTTTCGGGTTTGCCGGTTCTTCAGCTCGCCCCGGGCACTGTCCTTCAGCGCCGCGAAGTGGTTCAGCTGGTTTTCGTATTCCGGCGCCGCGATTTCTCGCTCCAGATTCTTGATTTCGCCCGTCAGCGCCGCGTAGCTTCTGGCGGCGTCCGGCACGCGCTTCGCATTGAGTTTCGCCTTCTGGGCATCCAGGTAGCGGAGAGCGTCCACCGCGTTCAGACTGGCATCGCCCGTGGTCTGGATGCTCTCGAGATAGCCTCGGAGCTCCCGCACCATTTCCCGCCCCGTGGCACATTTCAGCTGGCCGATGGATACCGTGTTAATGTAGGCGGTCTCGGTGATGCCGTTCAGGGCCTGCTGCAGGAAGGCCTCGGGATCGGCGACGGATGTTTCTGTTTCCTCCTCCAGAATGGTCGGACGCGAAGGCATTTCACTGAAATTCCGCCGCAGGATGTACCGTTTTCCCTGGAAGGAGAAATGCAGCTCACCGCCGAAGGCCTCCGCTTCCCAGGGGGTGTAGCGATCCCGCAGGTCGTTCCGGGCCGCGATGCCGGGCTTCCGGTCGATGCCGAAGAGCATGCTACGGAGGAAGCTGTGGAGGGTGCTTTTTCCCGCCTCGTTGTGACCGTAGATCACGTTCAGGCCCTGGGAGAAGTCCATGCGGAGATCCTGGAATTTGCCGAAGCCGTCAATTTTCAGTGAGATAAATTCCATCAGTGTTCCTCCCGTGATGTCTTCAGCAGCGCATGAATGCCGTAATAGAGGGCCTGCTTCTCCACCTCGCTCATTTCGGATTCATCCTCCCGGTAGAGGGTGCGGATGTAGTAGCCGATCATGTCTGTGGGGTGCTCCCGGTAGAGGGCCGAGAAGTCATAAACCGGCTCCGACTCGTCCAGGATGTCTGTGATCCGGAATTCCTCTTTCAGGTTGTCCAGATTAAATTCAAGGTCGGCGTTGCGCTTTCCCTCGATGCGGATCTGGTAGATGTTCTTCTTTCCCTGGCGCTCCAGCTCCCGGCGGATGCCCTTCAGCAGGGTCTCGTTCTTTGTCTTCTCGCTGACCTCGAAGCAGAGGGGCAGACAGCGGATCTCCGAAATCTCCTCGAAGCTGAGCTTCTGCACCCGGTGGTTGAGGGGGCTGATGTCGCCGATGAAAATGCCGTGGGCGCCGGTGTCCAGCACCGTCAGGGGTTCCGGGGAGCCCGCATTCACCACCCGGCCCTCCACCAGCTCCTCCGGCTGGTGCAGGTGTCCGAGGGCGACGTAATCAAAGGGCAGCTTCCGCAGCGTTTCCCGGTCGTAGGGGAGATGGCTTTCATCTCCGCCGTGCCAGAGCAGAATGTGGATGTGGTCGTTGTCCTTCGGCTGCATGCTTTCCAGCTTCGGCGCGCGCTGTTCCCGGCTCCGGTAGGAAAGGCCGTAGACCTCGGTGTTGATGTCATCGAAGTAAATGCTTTCCGCTTCGCCGGAGAGGAGCCAGTGCACGTTGTCGGCCCAGCGGAAGCTGAGGAGCACGGAGCTCTTCTCGATATAGTCATTGTCGCCCGCGATGATCACCACATGGGTGGAGGGGATGGAGCTGAAGAGATAGTTCAGCTCGGTCAGATCCTTCGTCAGGGGCTGCCGGTGGAAGAGGTCGCCGGAAATGAAGAGGCAGTCGGCGCTGATTTCCCGGGCCTTCTCAATGATCCGCCGGAAGGAATCGCGGATGTCCTGTGCCCGCTGCTTTCCGAAGGCACAGTCGGATTCGGGGATCATACCCCAGTGAATATCGGCTGTATGGATGAATTTCATGCTGCTCCTTTAGTGTTAATGCTGAACTGCCCCGTTGAGCGGGCGCTCCATCGAGCGGGCGCCCCATCGAGCAGGCGTCCCATCGAGCGGGCGCCCCGATAGCGAAGCTATCGCTGAGCCCGCTCGATAATAAAAAGACCATGCCGGGGCATGGTCTCTTCAGCCTCCGCGGCGGCCTTAAATGTC
Organism: Parolsenella sp.; assembly: GCA_963659875.1. GTDB lineage: Bacteria > Bacillota > Clostridia > Lachnospirales > Lachnospiraceae > Oribacterium. The sequence goes on along the minus strand of CAVKVA010000017.1, from coordinate 20,709 downwards.
GCAGTTTCCGACGGTTCTCGGGAAGGGCAGGACATCACGGATGTTCTGCATGCCGGTGATGTACATCACGGCTCTTTCGAAGCCCAGACCGAAGCCGGCGTGACGTGTGGTGCCGTACTTCCGGAGATCCAGATAGAACTTGTAGGCATCCATCTCCATGCCGAGTTCCTCCATACGTGCCACCAGCTTGTCGTAGTCTTCCTCACGCTGGGAGCCGCCGATGATCTCGCCGATGCCCGGTACCAGGCAGTCCACTGCCGCCACGGTCTTGCCGTCCGGATTCTGCTTCATATAGAAGGCTTTGATCTCCTTCGGGTAGTCGGTGACGAATACAGGCCGCTGGAAGAGCTTCTCGGTGAGATAACGCTCATGCTCGGTCTGCAGATCCACGCCCCAGGAAACCTTGTAGTCGAATTCGTCGTTGTGCTCCTCCAGAAGTTTCACGGCCTCGGTGTAGGTCACACGGCCGAAGTCGGAGCTGACGATGTGCTGCAGACGCTCCAGAAGACCCTTGTCCACGAACTGGTTGAAGAAGGCCATCTCCTCCGGTGCGTTGTCCAGTACGTACTGGATCACGAACTTCAGCATGTCCTCAGCCAACTTCATCACGTCCTCGAGATCGGCAAAGGCGATCTCCGGTTCGATCATCCAGAACTCAGCGGCATGACGCTGGGTGTTGGAGTTCTCTGCGCGGAAGGTGGGACCGAAGGTGTAGATGTTCCGGAAGGCCTGGGCGAAGGTCTCGCCGTTCAGCTGACCGGAAACCGTGAGGGAGGTCTTCTTGCCGAAGAAGTCCTGGCTGTAGTCTACGCTGCCGTCCGGATTCCGGGGAATGTTGTCGGGATCCAGTGTGCTGACCTGGAACATCTCACCGGCGCCCTCGGCATCAGAAGCGGTGATCAGGGGTGTATGGGCATAAACGAAGCCCCGCTCCTGGAAGAACACGTGGATGGCATAGGCGATGAGAGAACGTACCCGGAACACAGCCTGGAAGGTATTGGTGCGGGGGCGAAGGTGCGTCATGGTCCGGAGATACTCCAGGGTATGACGCTTCTTCTGCAGCGGATAATCCGGTGTGGTGTCTCCTTCCAGACTCAGCTCTGTGGCCTGGAGCTCGAAGGGCTGCTTGGCCTCCGGTGTGGCCACGATCTGACCCTTGACGATAACGGCTGCACCCACGCCGAGCTTCGCTGCCTGCTGGAAGTTTGCCATGGTGTCATGATACACCACCTGCAGCGGTGTGAAGAAGGTGCCGTCAGAAATGACGAGGAAGCCGAAGGACTTGGAGTCACGGTTGCTGCGGACCCAGCCGCCTACGGTGACCTCCTTTCCGTAGAATGCCTCCTGGTTTTTGAAGATTTCTCTTAAGGTAGTAACCTGCATATTTTAACCCCCGATGTTAAGTAGATAAACAGCAGTATTATACTTGAAAACAGGCCGCTTTTCAATGAAAAACGGGCTTTGTAAAAAGTGAACAAAAGCCTATAGAATTTTCACGATTTCGTGGTGAAAAACATCAAGTTTTTACATTCTTTTTGTTCACAATTCATTCACAAAGTGCTATACTTTAAATCAGCTAGAAAACTTTACCGAAAGACTAGAGAGGTGACGACGTGATTAAGAAAGAAATGATCGCTATGCTGTTGGCAGGCGGCCAGGGCTCACGCCTTGGTGTTCTCACAAAAAATGTTGCAAAGCCGGCAGTCTCCTTCGGCGGAAAGTACTCCATCATCGACTTCCCGCTGTCCAACTGCATCAATTCAGGCATTGATACAGTTGGTGTACTGACCCAGTACCAGCCCCTCCGACTGAATGCACACATCGGAATCGGTATTCCCTGGGATCTGGACCGCAACAGAGGCGGTGTAACTGTCCTGCAGCCCTACGAGTCCCAGAGCGGTTCAGACTGGTACTCCGGCACAGCGAATGCGATCTATCAGAATATTGAGTATATCGATTCCTATGACCCGGACTATGTGCTGATCCTGTCAGGTGACCATATTTACAAGATGGATTACGAGGTGATGCTCGAGTACCACAAGGCCATGAATGCGGATCTCACCATCGCGTCTATGCCGGTTCCCTGGGAGGAGGCAAGCCGTTTCGGCATTACCGTAACCGACGAGAAGAACCGCATCATCGATTTCCAGGAGAAGCCGAAGGAGCCGAAGAGCAACCTGGCTTCCATGGGTATCTACATTTTCACCTGGAAGGTACTGAGAGATGCCCTGATCAAGAACAAGGACGTACCGGAGTGCGATTTCGGAAAGCACATCATTCCCTACCTTTTCGAGGGCAATGCGCCGATCTACGCTTACGAGTTCAACGGCTACTGGAAGGACGTAGGAACGCTCCAGTCCTACTGGCAGGCCAATATGGAGCTGGTGGCCATCATCCCGGAGTTTAACCTCTATGAGGAGTACTGGAAGATCTACACCAAGACCGATTCTGCGGCACCCCAGTATATCTCTGCGGAGTCCACAGTGGAACGCTCCCTGGTTTCCGAGGGCTGTGAGATTCACGGCAGCGTGCATAATTCCGTCATCGGCGTGAATGTCACCATCGAGGCCGGTGCCGTGGTGGAGAATTCCATCATCATGGCGGATACGGTGATCGAGGCAGGCACCCATGTGAACAATGCGGTGATTGCGGAGCACGTTAAAGTGGGCAAGAACTGTACCGTAGGCTGCGGTGAGTTCGCACCTTCCGTTTATGACCAGCGTGTATACAACGCGGATCTGGCCGTTATCGGCGAGTATTCCGTGATTCCTGATAATGTGAAGATCGGCAGAAACACAGCGATTTCCGGAGCAACGACAGCAGAGGATTATCCTGAAGGATTACTTCCCAGCGGCGGAGCAATCATCAAGGAGGGTGACAGAATATGAGAGCAATCGGTATCATTTTAGCAGGCGGTAACAACAAGCGTATGCGGGAGCTCAGCAACAAGAGAGCTATCTCCGCCATGCCCGTAGGCGGCAGCTTCCGTGCGATCGATTTCGCACTTTCCAATATGTCGAATTCCAAGGTGCAGAAGGTAGCCGTACTGACCCAGTACAATTCCCGCTCCCTGAACCAGCATCTGAATTCCTCCAAGTGGTGGGATTTCGGCCGTAAGCAGGGCGGTCTCTATGTTTACACACCGACCATTACCGCAGAGCACAGCGACTGGTTCCGGGGCACCGCAGATGCGCTCTACCAGAACCTGGTGTTCCTGAAGTCCTCCCATGAGCCCTATGTCATCATCGCTGCCGGAGACGGCGTTTACAAGATGGACTACGGCAAGGTGCTGGAGTACCACATTGAAAAGAAGGCCGATGTCACCGTGGTCTGCAAGGACATGGGCGCAGAGGATGACGTTTCCCGTTTCGGCTGCGTGAAGCAGAATGAGGACGGCAGAATCATCGAGTTTGAGGAGAAACCGGTAGCTACGGATGCCACCACCATCTCCTGCGGTATCTACATTATCCGAAGAAGACTGCTGATTGAGCTTCTGGAGAAGGCCAACGACGAGGATCGCTACGACTTCGTTAAGGACATTCTGGTACGCTACAAGAACATCAAGCGTATCTACGGCTACAAGATGGACACCTACTGGAGCAACATCGCTTCCGTGGAGTCCTATTACAAGACCAATATGGATTTCCTGAACCGTGAGGTGCGGGATTACTTCTTCAAGAGCGCACCCGGCATCTACACGAAGCTTGCGGACAACCCGCCCGCAAAGTACAATCCGGACTGCTCCGTGCGGAATTCCATCGTGGCCAGCGGCTGCATCCTGAACGGAACAGTGGAGAACTCCGTGCTCTTCCGGAAGGTTTATGTCGGCAACAACTGTGTCATCAAGAATTCCATCATTCTGAATGATGTTTATATCGGTGACAATACCGTTATCGAGAACTGCGTTGTAGAGAGCCGTGATACCATCCGTGCCAATACCACATACATCGGAAGCCCTGACAATATCAAGATTGTCAACGAGAAGAACGAGAGATATGTGATGTAAGCGCGGAAGGGAGACATATGCAGATTACGGACGTTCGGATCCGGAGGATGGAGAAGGAAGGCAAGATGAAGGCCGTGGTTTCCATCACGCTGGACAACGAGTTTGTCGTCCATGACATCAAGATCATTGAAGGCGAAAAGGGGCTGTTCATTGCGATGCCCTCCAGAAGAACCACGGACGGAGAATACAGAGACATAGCCCATCCCATCAAGTCGAGTACCCGGGAAGCGATCCAGACGCTGGTGCTGGAGAAGTTCCTGGCCGATGAAGTGGAGACAGAGACGATATCATAAGGATACGAGTAAACATAGCCTGTTATAGACCTGGTCTATAACAGGCTATTATTTTTTGGGATTAGACGCGAGGAATATCTGCCATTACAATATGCACCATCACAGTAAGTCTTACATGGGAGGCAGAGTACATGGTCGAACTGAAAAACATAGTGAAAAGCTTCGGCGTCGGAAAGGATGGGCAGGAGGTGCATGCCGTCAAGGATGTTTCCCTCACCATCAACGATGGGGAGATCTTCGGCATCATCGGTTTCTCCGGCGCGGGAAAGTCCACCCTGGTACGCTGCATCAACCTTCTGGAGCGCCCCAATTCCGGTACCGTCACCATTGACGGCACGGAGCTGACGGCACTGGATGCGAAGGGCCTGCGGGCAGAGCGAAAGAAGATCGGCATGATCTTCCAGCACTTCAACCTGATGCCCTCCCGGACGGTTTTCGCCAATGTTGCCTTCCCGCTGGATAAGAGCGGTCTCAGCAAGACGGAAATCGCCGAAAGAGTGAAGAAGCTGCTGGCACTGGTGGAGCTTTCCGACAAGGCGGACGCCTATCCCTCGGAGCTTTCCGGCGGACAGAAGCAGAGAGTGGCCATTGCCCGGGCCCTGGCCAATGAACCGAAGCTGCTGCTTTCCGATGAGGCCACCAGCGCGCTGGATCCCCAGACCACCAATGCGATCCTCAAGCTTCTCCGGAAGCTGAACCGGGAGCTGGGCATCACCATCGTGGTGATCACCCATGAGATGGAGGTCATCAAGCAGATCTGCAGCCGGGTGGCGGTTATGGAGCACGGTCATGTGGTGGAGGTGGGCGATACCTTTGATATCTTCGCCAACCCGAAGCACCAGCTGACCCGGGACTTCATCAAGACCACGTCGAATCTCTACCGCATCGAGGATATGCTGTCCGAGCAGCTGCTGGGACTGGATCCGGCGGAGGACGAGGTGCTGGTTCGCTTCTCCTACAACGCGAAGACCCTGACGAAGCCGCTGATCGCAAGCGCATCGAAGCAGTTCGATGTGGAGCTCAACATCCTGCTGGCCAGCATTGACCGGGTGGGAGACGCCACCATCGGCGGCACTGTCGTGAACATCCGGGGCGAATCGAAACGAATTGACGAGACACTGCAGTTCATGAAGGACAATCAGGTAGGAGTGGAGGTGATCCGAGATGCAAGAACTCATAAGTAAGCTGCTGCCGAATCTGGTCAGTAGATGGCCGGACTTCCTGGAGGCCATACGGGATACACTGCTGATGGAGGTTTGGGCCGGGGCCATCGCCTTCGTCCTGGGACTGGGCTTCGGCATCATCCTGACGGTCACACGGCCGGGCGGCATTCTGGAGAACAAGCCCGTGTTCAAGACACTGGATCTTCTCACGAACCTGTTCCGCTCCATCCCCTTCATCATCCTGCTGACGGCGCTAATGCCTTTGTCCCGAATGATCATGGGCACGGCCATCTATGTGCGGGGCGCCATTGTCCCGTTGGTGTTCGGCTCGGTGCCTTTCTTCACCCGACAGGTGCAGTCGGCACTGGCACAGACGGATGACGGCCTCATCGAGGCGGCGGAAGCCATGGGGCTCAGCCCCGCCGACATTATCCGAAGAGTCTACCTGAGAGAAAGCATCGGTCCGCTGGCGAGAGCCACCACCATCACAGCCATCAGCCTGCTGGGACTCACCGCCATGGCGGGAGCCGTAGGTGCCGGCGGTTTGGGTGATTTCGCCATCCGTTACGGACATGACCGGAACATGACCGACATCACCTGGGTCACCGTCATTGTCCTGATCATCGCCGTGAGCCTGGTACAGGTAGTGGGCGACAGCATCGCAAAGAAGCATAGCCATTAAACAAATATGAAAAAAGCTTATATTTAAGCATAGAGGAGAGAGAATTATGAAAAAGCAGATCGTAACACTGGGAATCGGCGCAGCACTGGCAGCAAATGTACTGAGCGCCTGCGGCAGCAGCACAAGCACAACAACGGCAGCAGCAGAGACCGAGGCAGCCACCACAGCGGCAGCAGAGGGAACGGAAGCTGCAGATACAGAAGGAGAGGCAGCTGCCTATGACTTCACCAAGGATCCCATCACCGTGAAGCTCGGTGTGGTGGGTTCTATCTACGAGGATCTCTGGCAGCCCGCAGCGGACAAGCTGAAGGAGCAGGGCATTGATCTCGAGATCGTGCAGTTCTCCGATTATGTGACCCCCAACAATGCGCTGAACAACGGCGAGATTGACCTGGATGCCTTCCAGCATCAGATTTATCTGGATTCCGAGATCGAGAACTACGGCTACAAGATCCAGAACATCGGCAACACCTTCATTATCCCGCTGAATGTGTATTCCCAGAAGATTTCTTCTCTGGATGAGCTGAAGGACGGCGACACCATCGCAGTGCCGAACGACCTGACCAATGAAGGCAGAGCCCTGAAGGTACTGGCCAACGCCGGTGTCATCACTCTGAAGGAGAATGACAGCTTCAACCCGACACTGGACGACATCGAGAGCTACACCGTGGACGTGACCATCGAGGAGCTGGCAGCCAACACCATCCCCTCTGTTCTCCCGGATGTGACCGCCGCTGTCATCAACGGAAACTATGCCCTGGACTTCGGTCTCAAGACCGAGGAGGCCGTATACCAGGATTCCGTTCTGGACGAGAGCAAGTACTGGAACCTGATCGCCGCAAGAACCGAGGATCTCTCCGATCCGAAGCTGGTGGCAGCTTATAAGGCAGTGGTAGATGCCTTCCACACCGACGAGACCCAGAAGGTCTTCGATGAGGACTTCGGCGGCTACTTCATCTCCGTAGGCTGGGATGAGGACCTTCTGGCAGATTACGAGTAATCAACAAATGCGTATAATGATGACAGAGGAGGCTTTGCAGTTTGCAAAGCCTTCGGTCTGTTGAACACTTTCTACATTAAGACGAGGACATAAAAATGAGAGAGCTTTCGCACAGAACCGCTAATTTCACAGATTCCGTCATCCGGAGAATGACCCGGGTGTCCGCCAAATATGACGCCATTAACCTGTCCCAGGGCTTCCCGGACTTCGCACCGCCCCAGCCCATTCTGGACCGCCTGCAGCAGGTGGCCCATGAGGACTACCACCAGTATTCCATCACCTGGGGCGCCCAGAACACCCGGGAGGCCCTGGCAGCGAAGCAGTCGAAGCTCATGGGCATCGATATTGACCCGAACACCGAGGTGGTCATCACCTGCGGCGGCACCGAGGCCATGATGGCGGCCATGATGACGGTGGTGAATCCCGGCGATAAGGTGGCGATCTTCTCTCCCTTCTATGAGAACTACGGCGCGGACACCATCCTCTCCGGTGCAGAGCCCATTTACGTGCCTCTGGTGCCGCCCGACTTCCACTTTGATCCCGAGGTGCTGGAGCAGGCCTTCAAGGACGGCGCGAAGGCGCTGGTGCTGTGCAATCCATCGAACCCGAGCGGCAAGGTCTTCACATTAGAAGAGATGAAGCTCATCGCTGACATCGCCATTCGCTACGACGCTTACGTGGTGACGGACGAGGTCTATGAGCACATCATTTATGCCCCCAACAAGATGGTCTACATGGCTTCTCTTCCGGGCATGCGGGAGCGGACCATCGCCACCGGCTCCCTGTCGAAAACCTATTCCATCACCGGCTGGCGTCTCGGCTACACCATTGCACCGCCGGAGATCACCGACCGGATCCGCAAGGTCCATGACTTCCTGACCGTCGGTGCTGCAGCGCCTCTCCAGGAGGCGGTGGTGACGGGCCTTCGCTTCGGACAGGACTACTATGACGATCTTCTGCAGAAGTACACCCATAAGCGGGACCTCTTCTGCGACGGCCTCGCGGCGGCAGGACTGCAGTTCACGAAGCCCCAGGGCGCCTATTATGTCTTGATGGACATCTCCGAGTGGGGCTATGAGAGCGATCTTGACTTCTGCTACCAGCTGGCAGAGAAAGTGGGCGTGGGTGCTGTGCCCGGTTCCAGCTTCTTCCATGAGGATGTAAACCACCTGATCCGCTTCCACTTTGCGAAGAAGGACGAGACCTTGCAGGCGGCACTGGATCGCCTCCAGGACATCCGAAAGAAGATGACGAAATGAACAGAGAGAAATTGAACGAAATCCGGGTCGCTGCCGAGCAGGACCTGGATTCTCTGCGTTCCCTGCGGCGGGACTTCCATCAGCATCCTGAAATCGCCTTTCAGGAATACCGCACCTCGGAGCGCATTGAAGAGGCGCTGGAGAAGCTTAAGATCGAACATTTCCGGGTTTCCGAGACCGGCGTGATCGGCATTCTCCGTGGCGAAAAGCCGGGGGAAGGGGAAATCGCACTGCGGGCGGATATTGACGCGCTTCCGATGGCGGAGGATAATGTTGTCGAGTACTGCTCTACGGAAAAGGGCCGGATGCATGCCTGCGGCCACGATGTGCACACGGCGGCGCTGCTGGGTGCGGCGAAGCTCCTGCATGACCGGCGGGCGGAATTTTCCGGCACTGTGCGCTTCCTCTTCCAGCCGGCGGAGGAAATCGGCGCCGGAGCAAAGCTTTTCTGTCGGCATAAGGAGAAAACCCTGGGGAAGGCCCAGCGGGTTTTTGGTATCCATACGGCACCGGACCTTCATACCGGGGTTCTGGGCGTGAAGCCCGGCATCAACAATGCCAGCGTCGATCACTTCACCATCCGGATCCGGGGCAAGGCTGCCCATGTCTGCAAGCCCAATGAGGGCATCGATGCTCTCTACATCGGCAGTCAGATCGTGGTGGCGGTGCAGGCCCTCGTGACCCGCATGAGCTCCCCGGTGGAGCCGGTGATTATCGGCATCGGCAAGTTCACGGCGGGAGACGGCTACAACATCGTCGCCGAGGAAGCTGTTCTGGAGGGTACCACCCGGAATGTCTCGGCGGAGAACCGCCGACGGATCAACGATCTGGTGACCCGGACGGCAGAGAGCATCGCGGCCCTGTACGGCGGTACAGCAGAGCTTTCCTGGGAGGACTTCGCGCTTCCCCTGGTGAATCCCCCGGCGACGACCCGGGAGGTGCAGCAGGTGCTGGGCGCTTTGATGGGCGCAGAGAATATCTGCACCGACCGGGAGCTCTATCTTTCCGGGGATGATTTTTCCGACTATCAGGCGGAAATCCCCGGGGTCTATGTCTACCTCGGCACCGGAAATCCGGCGGTGCCGGGAACAGAAAATGCCTATCATACCAGTCATTTTAATGTAGATGAGGCTGCCATTCCCATCGGCAGCGCAGCCTATGCGGCCTATGCCTACTGGTGGCTGACGGAGGGCTATGCCGGAGAAAAAAGAGGAGGAAATGAAAATGCGTGATTTCAAGCTTGGTATCATTGGTCTCGGACATGTGGGCGCCCATGTGCTCCATGCGGTTGCCGCGCAGGGTCTGGCCGAAGACATTATCCTGGTGGATCTGCCGGAGAAACGAACAAAAGCAGCCTCCGAACGACAGGACGTGCTGGACTGCACGGAATTTCTGCCCCATCGGGTGAAGATCGAGCTGGGAGAGATCGAGGACCTGGGCGACCGGGATGTGATCGTGAACTGCGTGGGTGACATCATCGCGCTGAAGGACACCCATACGCGACTCACGGAGATGACCTTTAACATGCATGCCATTCACGGCTATGCGGGGCGGCTGAAGGCCAGCGGCTTCCAGGGTATTCTGGTGAACATTTCGAATCCCTGCGATGTCATCACGAAGTGGCTGAATGACATTCTGGGTCTGCCCAAGGGACATGTGCTGGGCACCGGCACGGGACTGGACACGGCGCGGCTGAAGTACCGCCTCCAGGAGGTGACGGGGGTGGATGCGAAATCCATCACGGCCTATATGATCGGCGAGCACGGCAATGAGCAGATGAGCCCCTGGTCCTGCTACAGTCTGGGCGGTTACCGGCCGACGGGCGACCTGGGCTTTGATCCGCAGGCGCTGGAGGACAGTGCCCGGGAGGGCGGCTGGACCACCTACAACGGCAAGTACTGCACCGAGTATGCCATCGCCATGACGGCGGCGAAGCTGGTGAAGCTGATCCGCTTTGACGAAAAGGCCGTGGTGCCCGCCAGCGTGGAACTGAACGGCGAGTACGGTGAGACAGGACTCTTTGCCGGTGTGCCCGCCCGTATCGGACGGAACGGCGCGGAGGAGGTCATCGAGCTGCCCCTCACCCCGGAGGAAAAGGCGCGCTTCCACCAGTGCTGTGACGGCATCCGCCGGAACATTGAGGATTCGAAGGCACTGTATAAATGATCCAATGGGAGTGGAGAAGTTTGTAACAAAGAGCATGCCCTACGAAAGTGGGACATGCTTTTTTGATTCATAGAATGAAATGCGCTATAATGAGAGAATCTTTGGGTGATCGGTACGGAGGCGCGTATGCTGGGAAACTGTCTTGAAAATCTGCGGAAGGCGGGGCCGCTGGTCCACTGCATCACGAACTATGTGACGGCCAATGACGTGGCCAATGTGCTGCTGGCCTGCGGCGCGAGTCCCATCATGGCGGACGCGCCGGAGGAGGTCGGCGAGGTCACGGCCCGCACCGATGCGCTCTGCCTCAATCTGGGCACGCCGAATCCCCGGCGCATCGAGGCAATGCTGACGGCAGGAAGGGCAGCGGCGGCACGGCAGCATGTGCTCCTGCTGGATCCCGTGGGTGTCGGGGCTTCTGCATTCCGGCAGAAGGCCGCACAGGAACTGATTGCAGCGCTGCCCTTTACGCTGGTACGGGGTAATGTTTCCGAGCTGAGGACATTGGCCCGGGGACGGGGCGGCAGTCACGGGGTGGACGCGGCAGCAGCCGATGCGGTGACGCCGGAAAACCTCGCGGCCTGCCTTTCCTTTGTGAAGAACTTCGCCGCGCAGCACAGACTGATCGCGGTGCTCACCGGGGCGGTGGATCTGGTCAGCGACGGCGGCCGCTGTTATGTGATCCGGAACGGACGGCCGGAAATGGGCCGCATCACCGGCACCGGCTGTCAGCTGTCCGGTCTGCTCACGGCCTTTGCGGCGGCAAATCCGGACAAGCATCTAGAGGCGGCTGCGGCTGCGGTCTGTGCCATGGGACTTGCGGGAGAGCAGGCCTGGGAAAGGATGCTGCCCGGGGACGGCAACATGACGTACCGGAACCGCATCATTGACGCGATCTACAATATGGACGGCGAAACGCTGGACAAGGGAGCAAGGTATGAACTTCGATGAAAAGAATCTTCTATTATATGGGGTGACGGACCGGCATTGGCTCAATGGCCGGACACTGCGGGAGGTGGTTCGGGAAAGTCTCGCGGGCGGCGTCACTATGGTGCAGCTCCGGGAGAAGCGTCTGGATGACGCGGCTTTTCTCGCGGAGGCAAGAGCGCTGCAGCAGCTCTGCCGGGAATACCGGGTGCCCTTCCTCATCAACGACCGCGTAGACATTTGCCTCGCCGTCGGTGCGGACGGCGTGCATGTGGGGCAGAGCGACATGGAGGCCGGGGACGTGCGGGCGAAGTTGGGACCCGACAAGATCATCGGTGTCACGGCGAAGACCGTCGAGCAGGCGCGGCTGGCCGAGCAGCGGGGCGCGAATTATCTCGGCGTGGGGGCTGTGTTCCCCACCGGCACGAAAAGCGACACCAGCGTCATCCGTCACGAGACTCTGCAGGAAATCTGCGCGGCGGTTTCCATTCCCGTGGTGGCCATCGGCGGCATTACCCGGGAAAATGCACCGCTTTTGCGGGGCCGCGGCGTGCATGGCATTGCGGTGGTCAGCGCCATTTATGGGCAGCAGAATATCCGGTTGGCGGCAGAGGAGCTGAAGACGGCAGCCGGGCTTGTGGTGCGGTCATGACTATGCGGGAGATGCGGGGCGCGATTTTTGATGCGGACGGTGTGCTGCTGGATTCGCTTTCTGTGTGGAAGACGCTGGGCAGCCGTTACCTTCGGCAGCGGGGATTCACGGCGGCGCCGGATCTCGATGCCCGGCTTTTTTCCATGAGCCTTGAGCAGGGGGCAGAATGTCTCCGCAAAGAATATCAGCTGCCGGAAAGCGAAGTGGAGATTCGGGCGGCATTACAGGTTATGCTCCGGGATTTTTATGATAATGAAGTCGGGCTCAAGGACGGGGCGGCAGCGCTGCTGCGCTCTCTTTCGGAAGAGAAGATTCCCCTGGCGCTGGCGACGTCGAGTCCCCGGGCACATGTCGAAGCGGCGCTGCAGCGGAATGGCGTCCTTTCGTATTTCGAAGGGCGGATTTTCACTACCGGGGAGTTGGGGACGAGCAAGCATACGCCGGAGATTTACCTTGTCGCGGCCGAAAGCCTCGGGACAGCGCCCGCCGAAACCCTCGTATTCGAGGATTCCCTCTATGCCCTCCGTACCGCAAAAGCCGCGGGTTTCCGTACCGTCGGCGTCTACGATGCCGACGGCGAACCCGACCAGGCGGGACTGAAACGGGAGGCGGAGGCATATTATGATTGCAACCAATATTGATGTAAAAAAAGCTCCTACTAAGAAACAAGTCAAGATGTTGGAGGAAGCTGCGAAGCGGCCAATTTGTTTTGATGAGGATTGTCCGGAATTATCAGACGAGGATCTGACGAAATTCAAGAAAATTTCCGATGAAAGAAAAAGTGAACGTCGCAAGCAGACTGTGACATCAAAAATCCCGCGGTCTCCATATAGGGAGACTGCGGAATTTTTCTGTGTTTTACGATCAATTGTCTAGGGAGCCAACTTCCTTAGTAGGAATATCGTATTCGGATACCGGAATGGATGCGTTACATCTCCGGACCTTTCTTGACGTTCTCTTTCTCGGGATTCGGATTCTTCGGGAAATTATTTTTCAAATCCTTCTTATTGCCCTCCAGATCAGCGTAGGAAAGCCTGATTTTTACCTTATCCAGATCTTCGGTCTTGGTTACGTTGATCCACTCGCTGTCTTTCTCTTTTATTTCCTGCCCTAAGTGCTTGTTGAGTGCCTGGCGCTGCTCGTCAAGGACTTCCTTAAGATTCTGTACAATCGTCTTTCGCAGATTTCCGCGCTCATGGAATCGCGTGCCCGGGTTTTTGTCAAGGTAATCCTGACAGTGTTTGCTGAAGGTTTCGAGGGACGCGTTGATTCTCTTCAGGTTATGCAGATTATTTCCCTTTTTGAGATCGTTCTGTAAAAGCTTTAAGTCATCCTTAATCGTATTGAATTCCTTCGAATCAAAGATGCGGTATCCGTTCACCCTATCGCTGAAAATTTGGAAACTGAAATCCGCCAGTTGGTTCGACAGTGTATTCATGATACGGTCCTGATGTCTCTCGGAGGTCCAATCCTCTCCAAGGAAGCGCTTTGTCTCAGTCAGTACGCCATGCTGGATATTTTCATAGACCCGGGGATTGGTGATAAAATTCAAGTTCATGTCCTGGCAGAACTCATATCGAACAACCGCACAACCTTTTGTGTATTCAATTCGATTCGCCTCATTATGCTCCAGCTCCGGCAATTCTCCTGCGGCTTCTTCTTTTGCCTGCAATGCCTTTTGGGCTTCCTTTTCCTCTGGTGTGTACTCGTGCCCATTCAGCGTACGGATATAGCACAAGCCTTCATCGGCGATTTTTCTTTCCTCTTCGGACATGGAATCCAGCAGCTTTTTCAGATTGTCTCCGGAAAGGTTTCGGATAACGGTTCCGCACGATATTCCATCGTAGGCTGCTGCAATTACATTGTCTATCCGCGGAATGACGGATTGTACATTCTTGAACGCAAGTTCCACGAGACCTGCCTTGCTTGCACCAATGGTCTGCGCGATCCATGCATCGCTATGCTCTCCTTTGTGCGCAAGGGAAAATTCTCCTTCCGGAATGTAGATGCGATGCAGCTTCCGCTCCTCCAGCTTCATCATACGTTTTTCGAACTCGTCTTTTTTCAGATTACCATCTGTATCAAGCGGAATGAGATAGTTCACGATATAATCGCTGATCACCTTCCTATTGTGATCTTCATCCGGCAGTGCTTCCTGGAAAAACGAAAGATCCATTAAGAAATCCATCTGTGCGTCTTCCGTCCGTGACTGCATTTCCCGCTCAATGTCGTCAAACAGGGGGTCTGCATATTGCTTCAGGGTTTTGTAATCTTCCTCATCGTACCGAAAAATATATTCAACTAACTTCTTGGGCATGTTCGTTCTCCTCTCTGTGATGGGGCATTTTGGGCGGCTGCTGCGCCGAATGCAACGAATAATCGGTGGTTTTTCGTTCGTAATTGTATATTAGCACGGAAAGGGACACAGATGAGACACAGAGGGAGAACGTTAATGCTGTGCAGCGAGATACGGTGACAGGCATCAAAAGATTCCGGTGTTCGAGGATTCCCTCTATGCCCTTCGTACAGCAAAAGCCGCGGGTTTCCGTACCGTCGGCGTCTACGATGCCGACGGCGAACCCGGCCAGGCGGGACTGAAACGGGAGGCGAAGGTGTATTTAAAGGGGAAGTTTACGATTCCTCCTCAATGCCATCCATCTTCTTCAACAGGGTCTGTTCCAATTCCGCAAAGGCAGGGATAAAGCTATCGCGGATAAGTAGAAGCATTTCTGATGCATCTTCTTCATTATAGACATGGACTGAAAGATTTCGTTTTTTCAGCATCAGCAGCCATACAGGTGCATCATTGACAAAACCGTATTTATAGCCAAGCTGTAAGATGTCTCTCGGTGAGCCACTGTTCGCTTCCGTTGCGCCGTGAATTCGCAACACTGCCTGCAGCGCTTTCCATGCCAGTTCAAATGTCAGATTGAACTGGCCGATGATACCAGTCCTGTAGATTTCGTTGTTGTCCGCCAGTGCAAAGTCTGCCGTTTTCAATACAGCCAGGCAATTTGAAAAGTTCTCAAGCTTTTTCATAGATGACAACACCGTCCCTTTCTATTTCTGCTTTTAATTCCGGAGAAAACATATGATCCCCATCGATGATGTCAAACATCAGAAGTGACCATGCATTTTCTTTCACATCCCAATAAAAGGCATTAAAGTCGCCGCCATAGACTGCGATATCGACATCACTTCGCTCTGTGTGGTCCCCTCGGGCCCGAGATCCAAACAATACGATTTTTGAAACACCGGCTTTCTGTGCAAATCTGGTAATTTCATTCGTAAGCCGTTCTGGCAAGTTGTTCTTCATTTTGATTTTTTTCCTCTCTTGTTCACCATAGCGAGGTTTTTCCGGACATTAGATGAAATTCTTCATCACGCGCATGTAATCTTTTTTGGCATTAAAATTGCACCAGTCATGGCATACCCTCCTTTTGTTGTAATCATATTATCTCTTGATTTGACTACAAATGCAAGCCGGGCTTATCAGACTTAATGGCGGCAAGCACAAAAAAACAGAGGGACTCGCTTAAGTGACTAAACTTAGGCGAATCCCTCTGTTTTTTACATAGGATTTTAAATTTCCTATAGTATAGTATGTGGCAAACAAAAACAGATCTTAAAATCAATAAATACTCGCCAAAATTTCATAGATTTAACAATTTTCCCCGAACTTTTAATTGCGATAAATAAAAAAAAGTGCTAATCTAGGGCCATAACGAACGAAGCAAAAGGTATAGTATCCGGTATTTCATTCAAACATCGTAGCATATCCCTCAAAACCTCGCAATATCGACAGAAGAGGCAATCATGGACAAGCAGACGGAGAAAAGGAAGAGAGCCATGAAAAGACATAAAAAAACAAACAGGAGACTGACAAACCGGCTGAAGAGCACCGTTTCTGTGCTGCTTGCATCCAGCATGGTGCTCAATCCCATGAACGGCATCCAGATCGCCGTGGGTTCAGAGCAGGACCAGACCCGCATTGACATCAGCGGCCTCATCAATAAGAAGGTGGAGATCAATCTGGACAGCGACGCCCTGAAGACCGCGGCCCTCGCAGCCATCCAGGAGAGCAATGTCTACAGCGTAGGTAACTACCTGAGCACCGATACTGCCACCGACGCTGCCTTCGAGAATCTCATGAACGAGGAAAACCCCTTCTATGAGCTGCAGCTCTGGAGCAGCGAGGAAGAAGCGCAGATGGCCGAGAACGGCGTGGACGTGAAGCTCCTCGTGCAGCGCGACAGCAAGATCGTGAAGGAAGAGCAGGAAGACGCCGACGCGCCCGCCACGAAGAGCCAGCTCAAGAAGAGCAACGTCTCCTTCATGTACGACGCCCGTGACGCGAAGAGCGGCGAAGAGCTCGCCTTTTACCAGCCCGGCAGCCTCCTTGGCAACCTTCTCACCGATTTCCAGGCGGACAAGCTCTATCACGAGACCGCCGAGGCCGAGGAGAGCGTGGACAACAGCGCCTACGAGCTCACCGGTGACGAGACCCTCACCATCCTGTATATGAATACCGACAAGGAAGCCCACACATTCAAGCTCCTCGTCGACGGCAAGACCTATAGCACCGGCATTAAGGTCAGCGGCACCGAGAGCCTCGCAAAGGACATCCTCAGCAAGCTGAAGAAGACCGCGAAGGAGGACCTCACCGACACCACCGAGGCCGAGAGCCTCACGACCGAGACCGCAGCCGAGACAGAAGAAAGCACCACAGCTTCTCAGGATAATGCAGGCGCTTCCGACGCAGCCACCACGGCCGAGAGTACGGAGACCACGACTGCATCCCAGAAGGTCAGCAAGAAAGAGGCTATCGCTGAAGCCGCCATCGAAGAGGTGAAGCAGCTCAGCGGTGAAAATACCGTGACAAGAATCGGTGCCTTCACACTCGACAAATTCTTTGATGAGGCGGAGACCGAGGCCGTAAAGACCGAGGAGAAGGCCGTAGAAGCTGAGAATACAGCAGACGAAGATAAGACAGTAGAAGACAGTTCTAATAAAGAAGATACAACAGAAGCTCCCGCGGAAGAAGGAACAACAGAGGCAAGCCAGGACGATACCACCGCTGCAGAGGAGGAGACCACCGCAGCAGCGTCCACAACAGAAGCCGACAAGACAGAAGAAAGCACAACCGCAGTAGAGACCACTGCAGAAGAAACCACCGAAGCAGAAACCACCAAGGCCATTACGGCAATGGACGAGAGCCTCGCCGAGGAACGCAAGGCAACCCTGCAGACTGTGACTGCGAAGGAAATCGCCGCAGAGATCACCAGCGCGAAGCTCGTGCAGTATAGCCTTGGCGACATCACCAGCGACTTCAAGTCCGCCGACCTGGGCGCCTACCTCGTGAAGGTGTACCCGGTGACCGAGGACGCCATCGAAGCCGATTGGAAGCTCGAAGTGAAGGAGCTCCTCCGGGACGATCAGGAAGCCAAGGCCGACAACGCCGAGGAGAACAGCACCCAGATGTCCGAGGCAACCAAGCAGGCACTTCAGGACGCCGGTATCTACGACAACTCCCGCTCCCTCGACATTAAACTCGTCGATAAGGACGGCAAGGAAGTTGAGCCGAACGGCACCGTTCGCGTCGAAATCGAAATGGACCGCAGCCTCTACGATGAGGCCGACAGCACAGACCTCACCTTCTATCACTTGGAAGAAGAGGACGGAAAGATCACCAATGTCGTGCAGGTAGCCGACAGCAGCAAGACCGAGGCCCTCAACGCCCAGGGCGAGACCATCGCCAAGGACGCGGCAGTCGTGACCACAACCGTGGAGAACACAGAAGCCGTCGCAGCAGTGTCTGAGACAGAGGAGGAAACAGAGAATACAGCAAGCACCGTGGAAGTGAAAACCTTCAGCGAGGAAGTCGCAAAGCTGAAGACCAGCTTTGAGGTGAAGCGTTTTTCGGCAATTGCAATAGCGAATGAAGTAAGTAGTGCTTTCACCAGCGTAGACACTGTGGACAGTAAGAGTGCCGGAGTGACAATGCATCTCTATGATTACGAAGGAACAGTATGGACTGGAGAGGGGATGTTTGTTTGTAAAGACGAAAAACAACAGACAGGAATTTTGGAAAATGATTTGAATGCAGACGGGTATCCGGTGTTGAAAACAGATGTTGTTAAAAATTGGATTGATCTTAAAAGTATGTTTAGTGATTCATATGTTGCTGACGGTCCGATGGAGAGCCCGGAGACCACTATGGAGGTGAATCATCTATTCCTGGCATCGAGATACAACGCTGGTGGTTGGTTTGAATATGATTCTGCAGAAAATTTTGCAACGGTTATGGATACAACCACCCAAGATGGAGTGAGAGATTTTAAGGTTTATGAACAGATAGCCGGACCGGATGATTCGAGAAAAAACATAGCAGGGGGAAAGAAAGGAAATTTCTTTCCATTCAATAGAATTGGAGAAGAGACGGATGTAACAGATTCTAAAGGCAGAACAATCTACAAGCTTGCAGATAAAGAGGGAAATGAAAGCAAAACAGGGAATGTGCATTTTGGCTTGAAGATCGAAACCACATTTTATCAGCCGGTGGCTGGCCGATTAAATGGAGAGGATATGATTTTTGAATTCGCAGGGGATGATGACCTGTGGGTATTCATTGATGGACGGCTTGTTCTGGATCTTGGCGGTATTCATGCAGCACAAAGTGGTTCCATAAATTTTGCTACCGGAAAAGTTACGGATAGAGATAAAAAGACAACCACCATTGGGGCTCTGATGAACAATAAAGATGGGGTGAGACTGGATAATACCGGAACAACCTTTGCTGATGGTACAAAGCACACAATGAAGATTTTTTATCTGGAGCGTGGTGCGGTTCTTTCTAATCTGAAAATAAAGTTTAATACACCTTCTGTGCCGAAGGGAGCGCTGATTGTCAATAAAACAGTAGTTGGAGAAGAGGTAGACTACAACACGGCGCAAGAGTTCACCATGAAGCTTGAAAAGAAAAACAGTGACGGAGTATATGAAGCTGTGCGCGGAAAGGAATATTCTGTTCTGAATAGCAGCAAATATGAAACAGGAGTAGGCACAACAGAAAGAGATGGCACGTTTAAGTTGAAGCATTCGCAGTCGGCTATGTTCCTAAATTTGGATCTGGATAGTGAATATCGGGTAGAGGAGGTCATGACCGAGGATCAGCAGGAGCTGTATGAGGCAAGCTATAAAGTTATAGGTAGCGATGAAAAAGAGACTGAAGGTAATGCAACAAGAATATCAATGGATGGAACAACCACCATCGGAGTCACCAATACATGGAAGCAAACCAAGAAATTGACAGTCAGCAAAACCGTCACCGGAGATGCGGCGGAGATCAACAAATCATTCAAATTCAAGTTGGATCTGAGCAAAAATAGACCGCAACAGATAGCTGCTATAAAAGAGTTGAACAATACGCGAACAGATTTGACTTGGGAAACCGTTGAAGGTAGAGTCACAGGAGTTGTTGCGTTTGAGATTACGCCGGAAGAGCTTGCCACGGCCAAATCAATTGACGGCATCAAGCTGCTGAACGGTACAAAATATCAGCTGTATGAAGAAGCGGAAACCGGATATGTGACCTACGTTGGTGATGTGCAGGAAAGCAATAAGCGAACGGCTGGAGAGGATGGTTGGATCCAAGCATTCAACAGTGATCAGACCTTCAACGGAACAGACACAACAGTCGCCTTCACAAACAACAAAACCATGCCGGTGCCGACGGGTGTGCGGAAGGGCATCCGGCCGTATATGGCGGCACTGGTGATCGCCCTGGCGGGGGCAGCGCTGCTGCTTCTCGAGAATGAGTGTCGGAAGCGCCTAGGGCCTGTTGACAGGCGCCATTAAGGAGGAAGCAAAGTGAAAATCCAGAAAAGATTAATGGGCGTCATGGCAGTTGTCCTGATGAGCATAATGATGGTTTTCAGCGCAGTGGCAGCAACAGGGGATTACCAGCTGGATTTCAATCAGTTGAAAGCGACCGTCACCGTGACGGGATCCAGCTTCACGGACGAATCCTTCGGCCTCGTACTGAAAAGCGTCGATAACGCGCCAATGCCTTCAGGCGCCGAAAACGGGGTGAAGACATACAGCACGGGTGCGCTGAACAGTAACAAGCGGAGCGAAACCATTGCATTCGGCTCCATCATCTATGAGGCGCCGGGCGTATACCAGTATACCCTGACCCAGAACGCCGGCAGCACCAGCCGGATGAGCTATGACAGCACCACCTATCACATCTACGTGAAGGTCTACAACACGGATGACCGCACCGGGCTTCGGCTCGAGGCCATGTGGGTGTCGAAGAACGACAGCACCGAGAAGCTTGACAGCATTAACTTTGAGAACACGAAGAGCAGCACCAGCGGCGGCGGTGGTGGCGGTGGCGGCGGTTCCAACAACTGGCACAGCGTAACACCGAACGGCGGCACAGAAAGCACCGGTGAGGTTCTCGGCGCAAGCCGCGGCCCCGTGGGCGAGCTCATTGACGCCGTGGCCGAGAGCCCCGTGGGACAGGTCCTGGGCGCGACAAGAAAGGCTGTTCAGACCGGCGA
>CAVKVA010000016.1:30213-49699 GCA_963659875.1 Parolsenella sp. | reverse complement strand
ATCTGGATGCTACATTTTCAATGCAGAAAATAGCGAATTCTAATTCTCTGCTGCCGCACTGACGATCTTCTGTTTTCATCTTGTATGCAGACCTCCTTTTTTGTGTTTTAGGCTACTCATCTTTGCTGCTGTTCGCAATGATAGTTAGTCTAATTTTATACTGTCAAAGCAAGCTTTTCACAACATATTGTGTTTAATTTCATTTATCACTACCAGATATACGCGACATCAAAACAACCGTCTCCACATGCACGGTCTGGCAGAAGTTATCCACGGGCCGCACGCGCTCCAGCGCATAGCCGTGGCCGCAGAGGTACTTCAGATCCCGGGCCAGGGTGGCCGAATCGCAGCTCACATAAACGATCTTCTCCGGGGCCATGGACACAATGGTCTCGAGGCAGCGTTCATCACAGCCCTTCCGGGGCGGATCAACCGATACCACATCGATCTTCTCTTCCGGGTGCAAGGCATACCACTCCGGCAACACGTCCTCCGCCGCCCCCACATAAAATTCCGCATTCTCAATGCCGTTCAACGCCGCGTTCTGCCGCGCATCCTCAATGGCCGCCGGGATGATCTCCACGCCATATACCTTTCTGGCCTTCTGAGAAAGGAAAAGCGAAATAGTGCCGATACCGCAGTAGAGGTCCCAGACCGTCTCCGTGCCCTTGAGATCCGCAAATTCCAGCGCCGCACCGTACATCTGCTCCGTCTGCACCGGGTTCACCTGATAGAAGGAGAGCGGCGAGATCCGGAACCGCACGCTGCCGATGGCGTCCTCGATATACCCCGGCCCATAGAGATGCACGATCTCCCGCCCCATGATCACATTGCTGCGCTCCGTGTTGATGCTGAAGCTCAGACTGTCCACATGCAGAACCCCGCGGAATCCCGACATTTCCCCACTGTCCCTTTGGGTAATGTCTTCGGCGCCAAAGGACTTATCCACATTCGACTCTGTATTCATGCACAAATCCCGAATCAATGCCTCCTGCTCCGGCAGCTGGCAGGCATTCACCACAAGGCAGACCATGATCTGCCCGGAAGCGAAGCCCTTTCGGATCAACACGTGCCGCACCACACCGCGGCCGATTTTTTCGTCATAGGGTTCAATGTGATACCGCTCCATCCAGGACAGGACACGCCGGAGAATCTCCCGGTTCTCCGGAATGCCGAGAAGGCAGTCCTCACAGGGGATTACGTCATGCGTGCGGCCCGCATAGAATCCGGCGATCAGCTTGCCGGATTTATCCCTGGAAATTGGGAACTGGGCCTTGTTTCTGTAGCGATAAGGCATTGCCATCCCCACAATAGGCTCAAAAGCCCGGTCCAGAACGTCTTTCTCTATCTCACCGATGCGCAGAAGATTGTTGTATACCTTTTCGGATTTGAACTTAAGCTGCGCCTCATAAGACATTTCCTGCAGCTGACAGCCGCCGCAGCGTCGTGCCAGGGCACACTCTGCCGGTACCCGGTCCCCGGAGGGCGTCAGGATTTTTACCAGCCGGGCAAAGCCATAATTCTTTTTCACCTTTGTGGCGCTGGCCAAAATCCGGTCTCCGATCACGGTATCCTTCACAAACCAGACGAAGCCGTCTTGGCGGCCGATGCCCAGTCCCTCGCCGGAATAATCCGTGATCTCCAGTTCAAATGTCTCATTCTTCTTCATGCACTATGCCCCTATATTAAAAACGGGCCCGGACAAGCCGCGCCCTTTTTCCTATACAATTATCCGTTTGTTCTTCGCAAATTGGAATCGATCAGACGATTGAAGCCGATCCAGCCGTTGTTTTCCTTGGACTTACCGGAACGATCCGCTGCGCCCAGGGCCTCCCGCATGGTTTCCAGCTTCGCGTCCACATTGTCCGCAAAGGACAGGGCCATCGCCTCCATCAGCGCCGGCTTCTTCGGGGAGCCATACTCCAGCTCTCCGTGATGTGCCAAAATGCAGTGTCCCAGCTCTGCCGCCAGCACAGACGGGAAATCCGGGATCTCCCGAACCGCATTCATGATCATCTCATAGCCGATCACAATATGACCGATCAGCTGTCCCTCATCGGAATAGTCATTCCGCGGGAAATTGGTCAGCTCCCGCACCTTTCCGATATCATGGCAGAGCGCCGCCGTCACCAGCAGATCCCGGTGCAGATCCGGGTAATGCTTTGCAAAATAATCACAGATCGCCGTCACGGAAAGGGTATGCTCCATCAAGCCGCCCACATAGCCATGATGCACTGACTTCGCCGCGGAATGCGCCATGAATTCCTTTCGGAAAGCTGCATTCTCCACGAACAGAATCTCCAGCAAACGATGCAGGTAGGGATTCTGTACCGACTGGATATCCTTTTCCAGCTCCTGCGCCATCTCCTCTAGCGGCCGCCCGGAAACCGGCAGATAGTCCTTAGGGTCATAGGAACCCTCCTCTGCCACGGAGAGCCGCTGAATGCTGAGCTGGTTCGTTCCGTTGTAAACGGTGACATTACCCTCCACATACACGTAATCCAGCACATCAAACTCGTTGATGCCCGGAGAGTTGGGCTCCCAGACCTTCGCATCCACAGAGCCGGTCCGGTCCTGCAGTGTCACATTCATGTATTCCTTGCCGTTCTTCGTCAGCGCCAGATTCTTCGTTTTCACGAGATACACCCCGGCAACCCGGAGACCGTCGTGAAAATTCTCGATATATTTCATTTCCTGTTTCCTTTGTTGAAAAAACTCCTTAAACTCCATCTCCTACCTCGCACTCACCGTCACCGTAAACGGAAGCTCGGTGTATTCCTGTCCCCGCTGCCGGAGCACAGTAACCGTTATTGTATCATTGACTGCCGTATTTTCCAATGCATTTTCGTAGTCAATGACGGTCTTCACTTCCTGTTCATTGATGCGCACCAGCACATCGCCGCTCTGGATGCCCGCCATATACGCCGGCGAATTCTCCTCGGTACCGTGCACATAAACGCCCGCCGGGATGCCCTGCTGCTCCAGCTCACCGTTTACCTCCTGCACCTGCAGACCCAGGAAGCTGATTTCCCGGCCGTTGCTGAGGCTTTCGATGTCCTTCAGATAATCCGAAATCCCCGCGATCCGGCAGAATCCGCTCGTACTCTCTGTTGCACTGCTGTCTGCCCAGCCCACCAGCTCACCCCGGGTGTTCAGCACGAAGCTGCCATGCCCGGCCGCCCATTGTCCTGTCAGGGTAATGTCTTCGACGGTACGATCCGTTGCGGTCTCATTGTAGCTGAGATACGCCACGGAAGAAAAGACGGAGGAATTCACCTTTCCCGACGGTGCCCCGATGACGGCCACCGTATCTCCCCGCTGCAGAAGACGGGAATTGCCCAGCGGAATTTCCTTCAGACTCTTCTTCTCCTTCTCGGAAAGGAAAGAAAGGGGCACAGAGATCACCGCCAGCCGATCTCTGCTATCCTTGGCCTTCACGGTGGCCGGGTAGCTCTTTTCCCGCTGTATCGTGACTTCCAGAGAATCCGGATTGTCCGCCGCTTCCAGCGGCGTCAGGATCAGAACCTCACTGCCACTGACCGCCAGCACCATGCCGGAGTAGCTGTCCTCGGAGGCATATTCTTCACCCAGAAAATCCCGGCTGCTGACCTTTTTCGTCACCTCCACCAGGGACTTCTCCGCTTCGCTCACCAGCTGCTTCAGGCTGTTCATGAGCGTTTCATAGGAAGAAACGGAAAAGTTGTAATTCTCAATCTCGGACTGCACCACCTCCGCCAGCGCTTCGGTTTCCGCTTCCGGCGCAGCCTCGGTCACTGCCTCGGTGCTTTCCAGAGCCGGCTCAGTCTCAAATTCGATGGACTCCGCCTCCTCCTTCCGCAGCACACCCTCCAAAAAAGGCTCCGATGCCGCAAAGACCCCGGCACTGACACAGCCGAAAAGGGCGGCCGACAGCGCCACCCGCAGATAATGCCGGATCCGGCGGCGCGGTGTCTCTTCCCGTCCCACAATCTTTTCTTTGATGTATTTCTTCTCTGACATCTCTTTATCCTATGTCTGCCTGCGCCACAGGAAGGGTAAAGGTAAATTCCGTTCCCGCGCCCTCCGTGGACACACAGTCTATGTTTTCACCATGCGCATTCACAATCGATTTAACAATGGACAGTCCCAGACCGGTGCCCTGCTTGTCTTTTCCCCGGGACTGGTCTGTTTTGTAGAAACGATCCCAGATCTTGTTGAGGTCCTTCTTGGGAATGCCGATGCCGCTGTCCTTCACAGAAATGAAGGCCTTGCTGCCCCGAAGCCCCGTCCGGATCACAATGCTGGCATCTCCCGTGCTGAACTTCATCGCATTGTCCACCAGATTGTAGAGTACCTGCTGTATCTTGGGATAATCTGCATAGACCATTTCCTTCTTCTGGTCAAACACCAGCTCAAAGGTAATGTTTTTCTTCCGGCAGCTCATCTCGAAGCTTTCGCAGACGTCTTTCACCATGCGATTCACATCAAAGTTGGTGCGGGTCAGAAATCCCTTCTGGTCCATGGTATTGAGCTGCAGCATGGAGCGCGTCAGTTTGGTGAGCCGGTCCGTTTCCGCGATCAGCCGGAGAAGATACTTCTCCATAAGTTCCGGCGGAATGGTGCCGTCCAGAATGGCCTCCAGGTATCCTTTGATGGAGGTCAGAGGCGAACGGAAGTCGTGGCTCACATTGGCGATAAACTGCTTCTGGTAATCATCTGCCTTGGCGATCTCGTCGGACATGAAGTTCAATGTCTCGGCAAGATATCCCATCTCATCCCTGGCGTGCGTTTCAATCTTGTAGTTGTACTCACCCGCCGCATACTTCGTGGCACCTTCGGTGATCTGCCGCAGCGGCTTGTAGACAATGTGATAGAAGACCAGGAGAATGAGCAGGGATAGGCAGAAAATGATGAGTCCCGTAATGTATACAATGTTCAGAATTTCGTCCTGGGACTCCAGAATATTCTCCACCGGCATATGGATCAGCACATAGCCGCTGGTGCTGTATTTCCGGGTGATGGGCGCCGCCACCGTCAGCATCGGTTCGCTGAACATGTTGTGGAAATTCCCCGTCAGATAGCGCTGACTGCCGAACTTCGTGGGATCGAAATCTTCGATGTTCTGCTCCCGGCGGCATTCCTGGTCTGAATCTGAAATGATGTTTCCGTCCCGGTCCACCAGCCAGATGTCCACCTGCAGGAAAGCAGAGACCGCCTTCATTTGCTCATTGATCATCTCCTCGGAGAGCGTCGCATTGGCGGAATCCGAATAGGTTGTGGCGATCAGCGTGGCCTCCGAATACAGGTTGTTGGCCTGCTCCCGCAGAAGGTACTCATAGGTGAGGTGGGAGGACAGCACCGCAATGACCGCGAAGCCCAGCACACCGAAGACGATATAGGACAATATCAATTTGCTGAACAGTGACTTCTTCATTATCCCACTCTGAACTTATAGCCGATGCCCCAGACCGTTGCGATTTCCCAGTCCTTGCTGCCGGAGAGCTTCTCCCGAAGGCGCTTGATGTGCACGTCCACGGTACGGGAATCTCCCGCAAATTCATAGCCCCAGATATGATCCAGCAGCTGTTCCCGGGTAAAAACCTGGTTGGGGGAACTGGCCAGGAAATACAAAAGTTCCAGCTCCTTCGGCGGCATATCCACCGGCTTTCCCCGGTAGATCACCGCATAGTTGCTCTGGTTGATGAGAAGCTCCGGATATTCGATATATTTTCCGCTGCGGGAAAGCTCCGGCACTTCCATACCGGTGCCCTGGGCCCGAATTTCCTCCCTGGGTCGGCTGTTCTCCGCGTTCTGGAAACGCCGCAGCACCGCCTTCACCCGGGCCACCAGCTCCTTGGAATCGAAGGGCTTCTGCATGTAGTCATCGGCACCCAGCTCCAGTCCCAGCACCTTGTCGAAGGTTTCGCCCTTGGCCGACAGCATGATCACCGGCACCTGGGAGCTGGTCCGCAGACGACGGCAGACCTCATAGCCGTCGATGCCCGGCAGCATGAGGTCCAGGATAATGAGGTTCGGCTTGTATTCCGGGAACAGCTGCAAGGCTTCCTCACCGTCCGCCGCAATACGGGTATCATAGCATTCCTTTTCCAGATACAATGCAATCAGCTCCGCAATGGAGCTATCATCGTCCACAATCAGGATTCTCTGCTTTTCCACCATCTGCCGCCTCCTCTCATCGTTTGAATTTCGCAATGGTGACGCCGTCTGAGCCTTCGCCGTACTCACCCAGCCGGAATTCTTCGATATACTTGTTCTTTTTCAGCACCTGATGCACCATTTTCTTCAGCGCACCGGTACCCCGGCCGTGCACGATCCGCACCTGGGGAAGCCGGGCCAGATAGGCATCGTCCAGATACTTGGTCAGCTCCGGCAGTGCCTCCGATGTGGTCTCGCCGATCAGGTTGATCTCCGGCGACATGCCCATGGCCTTGGACATACCGATCTTTCCGGCACCTCTGGCATTTCCCTTGCCGCCGGACTTCTCCAAAGGCGGAGCAGACTGCACCAGTTCCAGATCCTTGATGCTCACCTTGGTCCGGATGATACCGGCGGTGACATAGAGCATCTCATCCCGATCCGGCAGGGTAGACACCGTGGCCTCCAGATTCATGGACAGCACCTTCACCGTATCGCCGACCTTGATTTTCTTCGCAGAGAGCGGCTGTGCCGGTCCCTTGACATGCTCTTTCACCATGGCCGACTGGGCAGCCCGCAGCTTCTGGTTCAGGGCTGTACGGGTCTGCTCCGCCTTCAGCACCTTGCCGCCGCTCTGCTCCTGCCGACGCAGTTCCTTCACCACGGAATCCGCGGTTTCCTTGGCCTCCTGGAGGATCTGTGCCGCCTCCTCCCGGGCCTTCTGCAGAATCTTGTCTCTGCCCTTTTCCACGCCGCGGGAAGACTCCTTCGCCCGCCGCTTGTACTCTTCGATCTCCGCCCGGTAGCGCTGAATTTCCTCTCGCTCCCGTTCTACGGTGATGCGGCTTTCCTCCAGGCTGGCGATCACATCCTCGAACTTCACATCTTCCTTTTCGATGCGGGACTTCGCATCCTCAATGATGTAGTCCGGCAGTCCCAGCTTCTTGGAAATGGCAAAGGCATTCGACTTGCCCGGCACACCGATCAGCAGCCGGTAGGTAGGACTCAAGGTCTCCACATTGAACTCGCAGCTGGCATTCTCCACACCCTCCGTGGACAAAGCATACACCTTGATCTCCGCATAGTGGGTGGTGGCAATGGTTCTGGTCTTCATGTTGTGCAGGAAATTCAGCACCGCCATGGCCAGCGCCGCGCCCTCGGTGGGGTCCGTTCCCGCGCCCAGCTCATCGAAAAGACAGAGGCTGTGGGCATCCGCCTGCTGCAGAATCCGCACCGTATTGGTCATATGAGCAGAAAAGGTAGACAGGCTCTGCTCGATACTCTGCTCGTCGCCGATATCCGCAAAAATCTCCTCGAAAACCGCCAGCTCCGAGCCCTGGAACGCCGGAATGAAGAGGCCAGACTGTCCCATCAGCTGGAAGAGTCCCACGGTCTTCAGACAAACCGTCTTACCGCCGGTATTCGGTCCCGTGATGACCAGAAGCGAAAAGGCATCGCCCAGATATACCGTGATGGGCACCACTGTCTTCGGGTCAATGAGGGGATGGCGGCCGTCCTTGATGTGAATGTAATACCGATCGTTAAAGCTCGGCTTCACGGCATGCATGCTGCCTGCCAGCTTGGCTCTGGCAAAGATGAAGTCCAACTGCGCCAGCAGCTCCGTGTTCCGCTCGATTTCACGGGAATAGGGGAAAATCGCTGCAGACAGGGTCTCCAGCACCTTCTCGATTTCCCGTTTCTCATCCGCCTCCAGCTCCCGGATCTCGTTGTTCAGCCGCACAATGCTGATGGGCTCGATGAACAGGGTGGAGCCTGTGGAGCTCTGGTCATGCACCATGCCCGGAAACTGCGACTTGTACTCCGCCTTGACCGGCAGACAGTAGCGCCCGTCCCGCATGGTAATGACGGCTTCCTGCAGCATCTGGCGAGAGCCGTTCAGAACAGCACTCAACTGTCCGTGAATCCGCTCCTCCAGCACATGCATCTTCTTCCGCACGGCATGCAGTCCGGCACTGGCATCATCCGCGATCTCATCCTCGGACAGGATACAGCGGGTGATCTCCCGGTTCACCTGGGACAGGGGCTCCAGCTCCCGGAAATACTCGCTCAGCGCATCCCCGGCCTCGTCTTCCTTCTCGCCGTCCCGGCTGTAGGCCTTTGCTCTGGCGGCCACGGTCAGCACGCCGGAAACCTGCAGCAGTTCCTGAATGGAAAGGGATGCCGAAAGCTCCAGCCGCTTCAGCGCAGCATGCACGTTCCGCACCCCGGAAAAGCTGATATTGCCGCAAAGACGGATGCGGTTTTCAGCCGCCTCCGTCTCATCCTGCATTCTCTCAATTTCACTGCGGTCTGTCGAGGGCTCCAGCTCGCGGCAGAGACGCTTTCCCTCCTGGGAATGGGCATGCTCCGCAAGCCTGTCCAGGATCTTATCAAACTCCAGTGTCTTATATACTTTTTTATTCATTCTCCAAAACCAGTCTTGCACAGCCATAGATGCCCGCATCATTGCCGAGGGTAGCCAGGGTAATGCCGGCCTTCTTGTTGTCCTCCAGAAGCGGGGTATATTCGTCGTAATATTTCTCAATCCGGTCAATGAGATACTGTCCGGCCTTGGAAACACCGCCGCCGATGACATAGAGTGCCGGATCCGCGATCATGGACACGGATGCCAGTACCTGTCCCAGGTAGCGGCAGCTGGTATCCAGTGTCTTCACCGCCAGGGCATCCCCGGCCTTAGCACAGTCACAGACGTCCTTCGCCTGCAGATTCTCGCCGAAGTCACGCATGGCAGAGGCTTCCGCAGAAGCGGCCAGGTTCCGCCGCGCCTCCCGCACGATACCGGTGGCACTGGCCACCTGCTCGAGACAGCCGTGACCGCCGCAGTTGCAGGCCTCCTTCTCATGGGCACGCACATGGATGTGGCCGATCTCTGCTCCTGCACCGTGCACGCCGGTCACGATCTTCTCATTCATTATGAGACCGCCGCCGACACCGGTGCCGAGCGTCACCATCATCATGTCCCGAGTGCCACGGCCGCCGCCCTGCCACATCTCTCCGAGCGCGGCAACATTGGCATCATTTCCCACCTCGCAATGCAGACCGTCCAGAAGCGCGGAAAGCTCCTTTGCGGGATAGCGGTTCGTCCAGCCCAGATTCACGCAGACATGTACATAACCGTTCGGCTCCACCGGTCCCGGCACACCGATACCGGCACCGCTCAGCTCTGTCAGGGCAATGCCTTTTTCCTGCAGACGCGTCCGCAGCGCAAGGGCCACATCCTCCAGAATGTAGCGACCGCCCTCTTCCCGGCGTGTCGGCACCTCCCATTTGTCCAGAAGCTCTCCCGCAATGGTGAAAAGCCCGCATTTCACCGTGGTTCCGCCCACATCAATTCCTGCGCAGTATTTCTTCATATCCTTGCCAATCCTTTCTTTGCTTTTCCTCACTTGAGCAGCAGACCTTCCAGCTTGCCGGCGCTGCCGATCATCACACTGGTCCGGAATGAACCATAGGACGTCCTGCCGATCCGCGCCGTGGTGATCGGCACATCCACCTCGCCGTCATAACGTATTTTCCCTTTGATGTCATAGACCCGAAGCTGCTTGTCATGATACAGCAGCACATGCTTCCGATCCATCCGGAGGCCGCTGTAATTGAAGGCAAAGCTCCGGTCAAAAACCAGATGCCCGTCTGTGCGGTACACCAGGAGGCGATAGGGATCCGACTCCGCTTTCGCGGCATCCGAAGCGCTGGCATTGCTTTCCTGGGCATTGTCGGTCACCAGGGCCACATAATCCTCATCATAGGCGATGGAGAGGATGGTATTGCTGACCTTCACATTGGCCGTAAGTTCCGGGCTGGTCAGCACCTTCGTGGAGAAGAAGGCCACACCTCCGTCATAGAAGGCCTGGGCATGGGTATCATCAGAAAAATGCACCCGGCCCGCAAGATACCCCTGGAAATCATCCTTGAAACCGCCCACCACGCGGTTTCCTCCGGCACTCTGTCCCACCTCCGAAAGGTTATAGAACACCACCTTGTTCCGGAGCGCACCGTTTTCCAGATAGGCAAAGGACGCCATCAGTTCCGTGCCGTCCGGCGAAACCGCCATATCCACCGGATAGCCGTCACCGCCCAGCACAGCCTTGATGGAGATATCCAGTGCACTGCCTTCCTTCGAGAAAACCGCGATATAGCTGGCATCCGAATCCTCCAGCAGCGCATAGACCACACCCTTCGCCGATACCGCCACCTTGGTGATGGGGAGGCTGGTTTCCGCCTCGCCCGTGGTGCCGCTGGGTCCCATGATGTAGATGTGGGTGCCTCCCTGCTCCGCAATGGCAGCAAACTCGCCATTCACGGAAACGGTCGGATTTTCGATCTCATAGGACTGGTTCCACACGGTTTTGCCGGCTGCATTGATGTAGCTGGCACCGTCCCGGGTCACCTTCATGAAGCCGTCCGCATAAATCTCGTAGCTTTCATTACTCGTGTCTGTCGCGCCGTTCTGGGTATAGTCCACAAGCCAGCTGCGGCTGTAGCTCCCGTACTGCCGGTTCAGAAACCAGGCGCCGCCGGCAATCAGCAGCAGAAGAACAAACAGCAGAAGCAGAAGCCACCGCTTCAGCCGCTTATCCGGCGGCTGCCGTCTCCTTCTGCTCTGCTGCTCCAGCGTCTCCGCATCCAGCACCCGCTCTCTCAGCGCCTGTTTTCTCGTTTCTCTGTTCTGTACTGCCATTCCCTGTCTTCGGTCCCGTATTCCTGTCTTATTGTTTTATCGTCTCTCAGATCTCAGAAAAGCTTCTCCGGGTAAACACCTGCCTCGTGCAGTGCCCGCAGAGACTTCTCCACCGCTTCCCGGTCCTCCTGATAGGTCACGCCGAACCAGCGGTCATGATCCTTCAGTACCCGCACCCGGGCCGCATCCTTCTGCATCAGCTTGTCAATTTCCGCCGGCAGAAGGTACTCGGACTTCAGCTCCTGTCCATGGGCCTCCAGCCAGGCCGGGAAATTCTCCTCCAGCACATCCAGGAAGCGTCGCGACAACCCGAACATGTTCATGGAAACAATGGCGTCTCCGTCCACCTGCACCGGATTGCCCTGGATATCCTGTCCCCAGATCTCGCCATTCTCACGCCGCGAAATGTCATAGGTCTCATGAATGGCAGAAAGATAGCCTTCCGCACCCATCTTGCAGACACCGCGGCTGACGCTGCCGTTGTCGGACAGTGTGTTGCCGACGATGTAACCGGCCATGCACATGTCAAAATAGGGCTTCGTCTCGTCCATCTCATTGACCATGTACTCATGCAGCAGCCGGAAGCCTTCCTTACCGTAGAAGTCGTCCGCGTTGATCACCGCAAAGGGACAATCCACCAGGTCCCGTACCTGCAGCAGGGCATGCGCCGTTCCCCAGGGCTTCCTTCTCCCCTCCGGTACGGAAAATCCTTCCGGCAGCATGGAAATCTCCTGGAAGGCATAGTCACAGTCCGCTACCTGCTCAATGCGGTTGCCGATGATCTCTCTGAAATCCTTCTCAATATCCTTCCGGATAATGAAAATGATACGGTCAAAGCCCGCATCCAGCGCATCATGCACCGAATAATCCATGATGATCTCGCCATGGGGACCCAGCTTGGCCAGCTGCTTGATGCCGCCGCCGAAGCGGGAGCCGATGCCTGCCGCCATCACTACCAATGCCGTCTTTTTCATATTTTCACTCCTTCGTCGCCCCGTTGGACAATAACCAAAAGGCGAGCATACTTTGTCCAAAGTATACTCGCTTTTTCATGGTTTGTCTACGAAGGCAGCCGCCTTACTTCAAGGTCCAGTTGCCGTCCTTCATAATGTAATTTTTCTCTACGCCGATGAGGTCCATCCAGTGCTTTGTCAGCGCCACCGTGTATGTGGTCTGGTTCTCATCGTAGCTGTCGCTCACCTTGTCCCAGAGTTCCTCGGAAGAGGGCCAGAGCGCATAGCGGGGGCTGATCATCCGGTAGAAATCCAGGGAGCCGCCGTGCTGTCCGTGGTGCGCGATCTGCACGATATCTGCCTTCAGCGCATCGGCACTGTAGTTTTTCATAAGCTCCTGGGCCAGCTCATAGGGCGTGTCGCCCAGCACCAGCAGCTTCTTTCCGCCCACGGTGATCATGTATACAATGGAGGAATTGTTGCCGGTATCCACCTCCGACAGGAACACCTGGTTCATGATCTGCACCGTGACATTGCCCACCTGAATCGTGGTGCCGGCCGGCGAATTGTAATGGAGCTTCGATGCGTCATAGCTTGCCAGCGCCCCGTCAATCTCCTCAATAAAGGGAATCCTGTAGGACTGCTCATGGGCCCGGTAGTAATCTTCGGAAGCGAATCCGTAATAAATGTCACCGAGGGAAAGATCACTGTACTCGCTGCCGCCGTTTTTCCGCTGCTCCAGCATAACCGCCAGGGCACCGCAGTGATCCACGTGGGGATGCGTCAGCAGCCAGGCATCCACCCTGCCGCCGTTGGCCCGGATATACTGCGCAAGATAAGGCGCATTGGTCTTCAGACCGCCGTCCACCACCAGCAGATGTCCGTCGCTACTCTTCACCACGAGGCAGAGCTGCTGTCCGGTCTCCTTCCCCTTGATCAGGGTAATGCTGGCGCCGCCCAGTCCGATGGTGGTATCCACATTGCTCTGTTCCGAGCTGCCGATGACCGTATAGCCGCTGATG
This sequence comes from Parolsenella sp., assembly GCA_963659875.1. Lineage (GTDB taxonomy): Bacteria > Bacillota > Clostridia > Lachnospirales > Lachnospiraceae > Oribacterium. The sequence continues at coordinate 36,890 of CAVKVA010000016.1, read as the reverse complement.
CCCGCATTACTGGGCTGGGCAACATTGGAAATCTGTACCGCCGTACTGCCGGCCTGCAGCGCCTGCTCCTTCGTGTTTTCTGCGGTTTCCCCGATGCTCTGGATGCCGTCCCCGCCGTAGCTGGCACTGTCCGAGGTGGTGCTCACCGTACTCTGTCCCGGTGCAGACGCCACCTCCGTCACATTGGCTGCCAATACCGGCTGCGCCGTCAGAAGCGCCGCAATAAGGCAGGCCAGTGTGCCCGTACAAAATCGATTCATGTCATTCCTCCCGGTCCTTACTGTGAAATCCAGGCACCGTTTGCATCAAAACGGTAGTCCGTGCCGTCAATGTTGCTGGTGCAGTCATGCAGCATGGCGCCGTTTGCGTCCAGATAATACCAGACGCCGTTGATCTGCTTCCAGCCGGTCCGCATCGCACCATCGCTGCTGAGCCAGTACCAGGTGCCGCCGACATTGCACCAGTTGGTGGCCATGCTGCCGTCTTCCTTCAGGTAATACCAATAACCGTTCACCTGCTTCCAGCCCGTCACCGGACTGCCGCCCTCATAGTAGTTCCAGCTGCCGTCCGCCTTCTGGTTCCAGCCGTCGCTCACCGCGGTGGGGCCGCCGGTGGAGATCACTGCCGCATTGCTGCTGGCGATGGGGCCGGTGCTTGCCGTCACTGTCTGGCTGCCTGCGGTCGTTGTGCCGGTTGTACCTGCTGTGCTTGTGCTGCCGCCGTAGGCCACCTTGGAGAACTCCGTGGTGATCTTTCCGATGATGCCGTTGATGGTACCCTTCTCACTGGACTGCCAGATGGTGGTATTGGTGCCCGCCACCGGACGGTACACCTTGTCCTCGGCATAGGAAGCAAACCAGACATCATACGGAATGTCCGCCACATTCATGTACTTGGTGAGCCAGGTCTTGTTGGCGTAGACAATGGGGGTATAGCCCGCATTCTTCACAATTTCACAATACTTATTGGACATGGCCGTCAGCTGTGCCGGGGTTGCGCCCTCGGAGAGAATGGAATTCACCTCGATGTCGAAGGCCACCGGATAAGCCAGCTGGTACTTCTTGATCTTCTCCACGGTCAGATTGGCTTCGGCAATCACCTGATCCATGTTCTTCGCAGTGGAACAGAGATACGCCCCCACCTTGATGCCGGCCGCCTGCGCGCCTTGCACATTCTCGTCGAAATAGGCGTCCTCAGTCAGACCATAGGCGATGCGCACCATCACGAAATCCAGACCATCCGCCTTGGCCGCCTTCCAGTCAATGGCGCCGTTCTGATTCTGGAATTTCGAAACTTCTGTTCCTTTTTCCAGATAGGTAAAGTCCGTGCCGTCCGCATTCTTGTAGCCGCTCCAGTAATCACTGGTGCTGCTCGTACTCGTGCTGCTTGCGGCGCTGGCATCCGTCGTCACCTCCAGCGCATCGCCGGGCCCTGCGGCCAATGCTGTCGGCGCCCAGTTGCTGAGCAGGCAGACTGTCATGGCTGCCGTCATCCATTTTCTAATCTTCATGTAAACCCCTATTTTCTCAATTTACTTTCACAAATTTATGGTAACCGTTTACGCTCCCATAGCTTAACAGCAAAGTTTTTCATAGACAAGCCTTCCGGAAAAGCTTTAATTAAATTGTAATTCTTTCGTCCTTCACCGTAATCTGTGCTATACTGGCAGGGAGTATGCTTTTTGTTTATGCAAGGGAGGATCCATTATGAACAAGCTTTTTAAAACCAACTTTTCCACTGCCGTCATTGTGCTGATTCCGGCATGTATCGGCATCAATTACCTGGGTAAGCTCTTCGCCAGCGCGCTGAAGCTTCCCCTCTGGCTGGATTCCATCGGCACCTGCATCGGTGCGGTTCTCGGCGGACCGGTCATCGGTGCCATCTGCGGTGCCGTCAACAACCTGGTGTACGGCTTCACCACCGGTGACAACATCACTCTGGTCTATGCCCTGACCAGTCTCTTCATCGGCCTCGCGGTCGGCATCATGGCACGCCTCGGCTTCATGAAAAGCCTGCCCAAGGCGCTGCTGACGGCAGTGGTCGGCGGTCTGGCCGCTGTTCTGGTTTCCACTCCCCTGAATGTGCAGTTCTGGGGTGGCACCACCGGAAACATCTGGGGCGATGCGCTCTTCGCCTGGACCCAGAGCCGGGGCATGTCCGTCATGTTTGGTTCCCTCCTGGACGAGCTGCTGGTGGACGTACCGGACAAGCTGGTGACCCTGATCATTGTTTACTTCATCATTAAGGGACTGCCGAAGAAGCTCACCTCCCTCTATGATGCCAATGCAGAAATCGAAAGTCTCGATTAAGGTATGAAGGTACTGTAACTTGGAAAAGATAACGCTTACGCCGGTGGATCGGCAGATTCTGGAATCCTACAAAATCATGCTGGACGGCCTGTCTGCCTACCTCGGTCCGGCCTATGAGATCGTCCTCCACAGTCTGGAGGATCCGGAACACGCCGCCATCAAGGTCATCAACGGCCATTTCACCGGCCGCACGGAAGGGGCTCCCATCACGGATCTGGCGATCCGCATGCTAGAAGAGATCAGCACAAGCAAAGACAAGCACGGCAGCCTGGTCTACTTCAACAAAAACCACAATGGTCAGCCCATGAAGTCCGCCACCGTTCCCGTCCTGGGAGAAAACGGCCGCATCATCGGCTTTCTGTGTATGAATCTGCATCTGGAGGTGCCCTACAGCACCATTCTGGAGAGCCTGACGCCCGCTGCAGACGGCAGCACCTCCATTGCGGAAACCTTTGTCAGCAACACGGACGAGGTGATCCGGAAGGCCGTGGAGACCGCCCGGACCCAGACCCTCAGCAACCCGGAGATCTCCGCCGCCGGCAAAAACAAGGAAATCATTGCGTTGCTCAAGGAAAAAGAAATCTTCACCCTCAAGGGTGCCGTCGGCAAGGTGGCCGAGCAGCTGGGTATCTCCGTGAATACGGTATATCTGCATTTGAGAAATCTCTAAATGGTACAAACAGAAGGACACAAAGTTAAAGGAGAACTATGGACATTCAATATCTATTGTTTTTACAAAATCTACGGCAGTACACCGAGAACTACCTAGCGCCGATCATGGACTGGATCACCAAGATGGCCGTCAGCTACTGGCCGATGACGATTATCTTCCTGATTTACTGGGCCTTTGACAGAAAGGCCGGCAGAAAAATGTTTGCCGGCATGTCCCTCGGATTTTTCATGAACGGCTTTCTGAAGCTGACCTTCTGTGTCTACAGACCCTGGATCCGGGACAGCCGGATCCTCCCCTACGGCGACTCCAAGGTGGCTGCCACCGGTTATTCCTTCCCCAGCGGGCACAGCTCAGCGGCGACCATGAAATACGGCAGCATCGGCATGTGGTTCCGGAAATACAACAAGCTGATCACGGCCATTATGTTTGTCATGATCGCGCTGACGATGTTTTCCCGCAATTACCTGGGCGTACACACACCGCAGGATGTCGTGGTTGGCTTTGCCTCCACTGCCCTTATGCTTTTTATCGGAAATAAGCTCGAAAGCTGGAGTGACCAGGACAGCGAGAAAAGAGACCGCATCATCCTTGCGGCGGGCCTCATCCTGGTTGTGGCAGCATTCTTCTACTACAGACTGAAATCCTATCCGATGGATTACCAGGCAGACGGAAGCCTGCTGGTGGATTACCGGAAAATGATGCCGGATTCCTTCGAGGGACTTGGCTTCATCGCTTCCTATGTCATCTGCAGAATCTTTGAAAGAAAAGGATTTGCCTTTGACGAGCTGATGGACTGGAAGGAGCGCTTCTTTATCGGCGTCATCGCACTGGTTCCGTACATCTGGTGGGACAATCATATTATCGGTCTCTGTGCTTCTCTGGGAAGCAAGTCCGCCGGCAAATTTTTATGGTCAGCGGGAATCATGGCCTACGTCATGATCCTTGTGCCGTATATCATGAAAAAGGTATATGAAGCCGGTGTGCTCAGACGGGTAAAGGCATAAGCAATAGAATCCACCGTCGGCAAAAGGGCGTGTAAAAATGAGAACTCATTTTTACACGCCCTTTTCTCTATCCTCATACAAGAAGTTATGTGTCGGATTTGTGTCTCGTGGCATGCTATAGTGCAGCCATAACAAAAGAAGCACAGAAAAAGCACTGTAAATAGAGTGACAGGAGGAACATGATATGAACGAAGAGCTTGAGAAATTACTGCAGGAACTGACCAAGATTGTGGATAACGAGACGAATCTCGTTACGGATTGGAAGAAGGCTTTGGAATACACTTATTCTAATGAAATTTCGCCAACAGATCCTGACTTTGGAGAAGTATTCAAGTTCCTATATGGAACTAAGGATCTCGTTTGTGATGACCACGGTACAATGTTCGAAGAAGCGGAAAAGCTGATCAATGCATCAGACGATGAAAAAAAGGCAGCATACACGGAGCAGCTGCAGGATTTGCGTGAAAAAAATAGAGAAAATATAGACCTCTTTGAATTGGCCCATCAAGATACGCAGAAAAAGTACAATGCTATGGAAGCTGATGCTGAGGTAGAATTGGAAAAACTACTGGGCGAGTTTTCAAATAGTATTCAAGATGTTGCCAAAAAATTTGAAGATAATCCGCAGCTTGAGGCAGTCATGAAAAATGAAATTCCTGAATTTGATCTGGATGCGGCATCTTATAACGACAATTTCTGGGATACGTATAACGCCGTGAAAACGCTGAGGAGTACTTTTTCTTCCTACCAAACAACGGAACCTAATGATATCACGAAGGACGTCATTTCCTGCATGAGTGAAGAAAAGAAAGCGGCCTATAATGAACGACTGCAGGCATTAGAAGAACAGAAGCGCAAAGTACGTGAGTCCTACAAGCACTTCTATGAAGTTATTGATAATAAATTCAAATCCATGGATGAGGTCAGAGATTTATTTGACTACAGGTTTAACAATATCTTTCGGGGTGCAGTAGATCGATTCCGGACCAGTGATCGTGAGGTAGATGAGAAGAAAAGCAGCAATGAGTATAAGGCAATGCGGACAGCCATCAATGCACTGGTGGGAGAAGACGGAGATGCCAAGAAGCTTGACGATCCGAATGCGCAGAAGCAGTTATATAAGGATGCATATGATGCATGCAGCAGATATGTTGCAGTGAAAAGCAGTAAGCTTTCAAAGATATCCCACAACGGTTCCAGACGATTGGACGCAGCAAAGGATATGATGACGGCAATAACAGCGTTGTATCCGGAATTCGAAAAGTCTAAGTCGAAAACCAAGAAGGTCGATGCCAAGAAAGAACAAGAGAAAGCACAAAAGATAAAAACAAACTTCAAGGAACTGTCAACAAAATACCGGGATCGTGAAGAAAAGATTCACATGAAGCAGGTAAAGGCAATCAAAAAGATAGCCAAGAAAATAAAAAAAGCAAATGGACTGTAAAGAAAGGCTTATGAAAAAAGCCGCACCAAAGAAGCACCGCGGGTTCGCAAGCGCCCGCGGTGCTTCTTTGGCTTGTACCCATTTCCCGGTATGCGGATCGTGCTGCGCTCAGCACGATAAGGCGTCCCGCAATCTATACAGCTGCGGCGGTGTGACGGCGGCCTGTTTCTCCGCCGTTTCCTTCGACATGCCGATATTGAGCGGCCCGAACATCACCTCATCCAACACCTTGTACTTAAAAATCTGATCATCCGGATTCTGGAACACGTAACCCACACGCCCTTTTCTCTATCCTCATACAAGAATTTATGTGTCGGATTTGTGTCTCCTGGCATGCTATAGTGCAGCCATAACAAAAAAACACAGAAATAAGCACTGTAAATAGCGTGACAGGAAGGAACATGACATGAACGAAGAGATTGAGAAATTACTGCAGGAACTGACCGCATCTTTGGAAGATGAGGCTAATACCTTTTCGGAATGGAAAGGAATTCTGGAAACTGACTTTCCTGATGAAATTCTGAAAGAAAACAACGACTTTGAAGACAGATTTAAATTCCTATATGACTGTAATAATCTCGCTTATGATGAACACGATACAATGTTCGAAGAAGCGGAAAAACTGATCAGTGCATCAGACGATGAAAAAAAGGCAGACTACACGGAGCAGCTGCAGGCTTTGCGTGAGAAATACAAACAGAACATAGACCTCTATGAAGTGGTCCATCAGGATACGCAGGAAAAATACAGTGCTATGGAAGCTGATGCTGAGGCAGCATTGGAAGACCTACTGGACCAGTTTTCAAATAGTCTTCAAGAGGCTGCCAAAAAAATTAAAGATAATCCGCAGCTTGAGGCAGTCATGAAAAATGAAATTCCTGAATTTGATCTGGATGCGGCATCTTATAACGACAATTTCTGGGATACGTATAACGCCGTGAAAACGCTGAGGAGTGCTCTTTCTTCCTACGAAGGAATTGAACCTGAAAATCGCACGAAGGACATAATTGCCTGCATGAGCGAGGAAAAGAAAGCAGCCTATAATGAACGACTGCAGGCATTAGAGGAACAGAGGCGCAAAGTAGTTGAGTCCTACGATCACTTCTATGAAGTTGTTGATGATAAATTCAAATCCATGGATAAGGTCAGAGATTTATTTGACTACAGGTTTAACAATATCTTTCGGGGTGCTGTAGATCGATTCCGGACCAGTGATCGTGAGGTAGATGAGAAGAAAAGCAGCAATG
>CAVKVA010000016.1:0-29685 GCA_963659875.1 Parolsenella sp. | reverse complement strand
CAGCACGATAAGGCGTCCCGCAATCTATACAGCTGCGGCGGTGTGACGGCGGCCTCCTTCAGCGCCTCGCTCTCCCGGAAGACTTCTGCCGGAGTACCGTCGGCCAGGATCTCGCCGTGCGCCATCACCAGTACCCGCTCGAAACAGTCAGCCACAAAATCCATGTCGTGCAGGATGGCCAGCACCAGCTTTCCCCGGGCCTGCAAGCTTCCGATGATCTCCCGAAGCTTCGCCTTGCCCAGCATATCCTGGGCAATGGTGGGCTCGTCCAGAATCACCACCTCGGTGTCCATGGCCAGCACAGAGGCGATGGCCACCAGCTTCCGCTCCGAAAGCTCCAGATCGTAGGGGTTGCTTTCCGCCTGTTCGGACAGCCCCACCTGCACCAGGGCCTCCCTGGCCTGTTTCTCCGCCGTTTCCTTCGACATGCCGATATTGAGCGGCCCGAACATCACCTCATCCAACACCTTGTACTTAAAAATCTGATCATCCGGATTCTGGAACACGTAACCGACACGGCCGCTGAGCTCTGCCACCGTATGGGTGGTAATGTCTTCACCGCCAAAGTACACGCTGCCGCTCTCGGGCTTCAGAAGTCCCTTCAGTATTCGCACCAGCGTGGTTTTTCCGGCGCCGTTCTGTCCGATGATGGCCGTGGGCCGGTGATCCAGCGTCAGGCTGAGGCCCGGCAGCACCGGCTTCCCCGGAATGTAGGAGAACTTCAGATTTTCTGTCCGGAAGCTTTCCGCCAGAGATGCTTCCTGTGGGCTTTCCGCTGCCTTTTCCAGCGCCGCCGTCAACGCATCGCGAAGCTCCGCTTTTCGCGCCGAAGACATTGTCCCAAGCAGCGCCTCGAGGGTAACGGGATAGCAGCCGTTGTCCAGCTTCAGTTCATGCGTCCGGGCGAAGCGCGTGTAGACCGGCGGCTCCACATGGCAGCTCTCCAGATCGTCCCGGGAGAAGATCTCCTCGGGCGTGCCGATGGCGAGAATTTTTCCGTTCTGCATCAGCAGCAGACGGTCGCAGTAGGCAGCCAGCTTCTCCGGCTTCTGTTCAATCATCAGGATGGTAATGCCGGTTTTCGCCAGCTCCTCCACGATGCGGAAAACCTCTTCGGAACCGGCGGGATCCAGCTGGGAGGTGGGCTCGTCGAGGATCAGAAGCTCCGGCTGCATGGACAGCACCGATGCAATGGCCACGCGCTGCAGCTGTCCGCCGGAAAGGTCGAAGGGATTCCGGTCCCGGAATTCCCAGATGCCCAGCTGACGCAGCACCGTCTCTACACGCTGACGGATCTCCTCCGGTGCGATGCCCAGATTCTGCAGACCGTAGCCCACCTCGTCAAAGACGGTGTCCTTGGCGCCGGACAGCTGGTTAAAGGGATTCTGGAAGACCAGTCCGATTTTCTGACAGAGCGTACCCACCGGTGTTTTGGCCGCCTCCCGGCCATCGATCCGCACGGTGCCGCCATAGGCGCCCTTATAGAACTGGGGAATCAGCCCGAGCAGCGCCTGGGAAAGCGAGCTTTTGCCGGCGCCGTTTTCGCCCACGAGACCGATGAATTCGCCCTTTTCCGCCGTAAAGGAAATGTCATCCAGGGCCAGACGCTTCGCCCCCGGATAACGGTATTTGAGATGTTCTACTTCGATGAAAGCCATAAGAATCCGATCCTTCCGAGAATGCTGAGCAGCAGCGCCAACAGTGACAGGGTTTTCACAAGCTTATCCTGTTTGGAATAGGGATGCGTGTAGAGATAGGTCTTGCGGCAGCCGGAGCCGAAGCCCCGCACCTCCAGCGCCACCGCCCGTTCCCGGGTGGAGGTCAATGCACTCATGACCACCGGACTGATGAGGGGCAGAAAGGCCCGGATGCGGACAGAAAGTTTTCCCTCTGTCTCCATGCCGCGGCTTCGCTGGGCATCGGAAATGGTGTGCATGGTGCCCACCATCTCGGGGATGATCTGAAAGACGGAATTGATGATGTACCCGAAGCGGGGCGAAAAGCCCTTTTTCTCCAGCTCCTCCACCAGCTCCGAGGGCTTGGTGGTCAGCACCAGCACGGCGAAGGCCAGCAGCATATTGAGGATGTTGAGACCGATCCGGGCCGCATACAAGAGACCCTCCCGATAAAAATACACCGGTCCCAGCGAAAAGAGCACGCTGCTGTTGTGTTGATTGAAAATGCCCTGAATGATCACCACCGTCAGAATGATGGTGAAGGAAAAGGCGATCAACGGCAGAGTCCGCTTCACAAGACGCGCGGAACGGAGCAGCAGGAAGCTGATGAAAATGCACAGCAGAAAGGCCGTCAGCTTCCCCAGGATCAGCGGTGAAAGAATCGCCGCCAGCAGGTAGAACAGCTTGCTGAAGGGATGCAGCTGACAAAGCCAGCTGTTGTTGTTTTGATACAGACTGATAGATTTCATGATTTTTTTCCTTTGCCCACGGGCTTTATATTTCCGACTATTATAGCACAGTCCCAGAGAAATAAGGAAGGCTCTGCTAATGCAGAGCCTTCCTTATACGCTCGCCGCTAAGGCATGATATTCATCACAGCACTCTCCGAATCGCTGTGATCTTATTGTAGGTTGCGGAGCAAATGGTGATGCCCTTTCTGGAATTCAGCGCGCTCAGCAGCTTGCCGTTTCCGATATAAATGCCGCAGTGTCCGGGATAGACCAGAATGTCGCCCAGCTTCGCCTCGGAAAGGCTGCTCACCGCTGTACCCACGCTGTTCAGGGCCTGGGAAGAATGGGGCAGTGAAATGCCGAAATGCTGGAAGATCGACATCACGAAGCCGGAACAATCGGTGCCGGAGGTCAGGCTGCTGCCGCCGTAGCGATAGCTGTTGCCGATGTACTGCTGTGCAAAGCTCACCACCTGCTCACCCAGGGAGCTGTCTCCGGACTTGGCTGCTGCCGTGGTGATCTGCTTCAGCTCATTTTCCACTTCAAGGATATTGTTGTCAAAGTCGAGATCCACAGTCGCTTCCACCACAGAGGAAGCGGATGAAGCCGCGCTGCTTGCGCTGGTCTTGGTCGTTGCTGTCGCTGCACTTGCGCTGCTTGTGGCTGATGCTGTTGCCGCCACAGTCTCCGTGCTCTCCTCCGGTGCAGAATAGTCAATGGTCTGCTCCTGGGCTTCGAAAACCAGCGTCTCCCCATCACTGCTCTCCGGGGCTGCCAGTGCACAGGTGCTGAAGCTCAGGCTCAGCAGGGTAAGGGCCAGCAGTATTTTTCGAAGGTTTCGGGGATTTCGTCTCAATAAATTCATTTTAATACAATCTTCTCCTGTTCTTTCTATCAACTCCTATAGTATACAGGAAAAACTGTGATCAAAATGGGAATTTATTCTAAATTTCTCCCGATTCGCCTTACATAAAACGAAAGATTTTCTTAAGACAGGACAATTTCCCTGCCAAAATACGTTCCCGGCGCACCGCGAGCCTCAGGCCATCAGCAGCATCATCCCGTAATGGCAGGCCGATCCCGCCATGACAAAGAGGTGAAAAATCTCATGATTGCCGAAATAACGATGGGTACGGCGCAGCAGCGGCAGCTTCAGTGCATAGATGACGCCGCCCACGGTATAGATCACGCCGCCCGCCACGAGAAGTGCAAACTCCGCGGCACTCAGGGCACTGTGCAGCTGGCTGATGGAGAAGAGGCAGACCCAGCCCAGAGCGATATAAATCACGGATGAGAGCCACTTGGGGCAATTGATCCAGAGGAGATTCATAAGCATACCCAACACAGAAATCGCGTACACCGCGAGGAGCAGCATCTGCCCCTGCCGGTTGCCCAGCGCCACGAGGCACACCGGTGTATAGCTTCCCATGATCATGACAAAAATCATCATGTGATCAATTTTCCGTAATATCCGGTTCACCCGGGGCGAAATGTCAAAGAAATGATAGCTGGCACTGGCACCGTACAGCAGAATGAAGCTGATACCGAAGCAGAGGAAGGCACCGAAGCGCAGTCCCGAGGGATTCCGCATTACACGGCAAAGCAGGGGCACCAGCGCCAGCATGGACAGCAGCATCCCGATATAGTGTGTCAAAAAACTTCCCGGATCCTTTATGCGAATGGTCATAGATCTACTCCTTTCTGTGCCGCCATGGCATCATATATCGAACAAATTCGACGATTGCTTGTCTATCGGGGCAACCGCGCAATGGCACCTCATCCCATCAAACGAAACCAAGCTCTCTGATCAGCGCCGGCACGGTGGTCATTTCCCGAAGGCGGCCGACCTTGGCGCCGGTAAAGAAGAGTCCCTCTTCCCGATTGCCCTTCACCGCCTCAATCAAGGCATGGGTAATGCAGTAGGGCACCTCTGTCGGAACACAGCTGGTGATGCAGCGACTGCAATGCCGCGGCGGAATCCGTCCGTCCTCCGCAAGCCGCCGGATGAGATCTGTCCGCACCGCCCGGCCCGGCATGCCCACAGGACTGTGAATGATTTCCACATCCTCCGCCGTCGCCTCCAGCAGCACATCCTTATAGCCCTGGGAGGCATCGCACTCCTCTGTGGCAATGAAGCGAGTGGCCATCTGTACCCCGTCGGCCCCTGCTGCCATGATGCTTTCAATGTCGTCACGATCCCAGATGCCGCCGGCGCAGAAGACGGGAATGTGTCTGCCGCTCTTCTCTTCATAGGGCTGCAGTGCCTTCCGCACCTCCGGCAGAATCTCCGAAAGGCGCTGACAGCTGCCCTCCAGAAGCTGCTTCTCCTTGAAGCCCAGATGTCCGCCGGCCTCCGCGCCCTCGATCACCACAAAATCCGGCTGCCGTTCATACTTCTGCTGCCATACCCGGGCGATGAGCGCCGCTGCACGGCCGCTGGAAACGATGGGTGCAATCAGTGCCGCACCGGCGGGAACATATTCCGGCAGCGCCAGCGGAAGTCCCGCTCCGGAGATCACAGCGTCAATGCCGGCTGCCACCGCTGTCCGGACCGCATCCGCATATTGCCGGGTGGCCACCATGGCATTCACGGCCAGAAGGCCATGGCCTTCGGACAGCTGCCGGGCTTTCCGGATTTCTTCTTTCAAGGCACGGAGATTGGCCGCCTCCGGTGCCCGGTCAAAGTCCAGCTCCCGGTAGCCGCAGTCCGCTGTACTGATACAGCCCATGGCGCCCGTCCGGGCCACCGCACCGGCGAGTCTTTCCAGGGATACCCCCACGCCCATGCCTCCCTGAATCAGGGGAATGCGCAGTTCCCGCCCGTGAATTTGCAATACCGCTTCTCTCTCCATGCCCAAAGGCCTCCAATTAGTTCAATTTTTTTATCCTTTTTATGTTTACCATCATATTCGTTTCTCTTTTCTTTGTCAAGTAGTTTTAAAAACTATGTATAGGGTAAGAAAAAAGGGCTCGCTTGCGCAAGCCCCGACATAACGGGCACTTTGAGCCCGTCATGCTAGACCACATTCCTTCAGTACTTCCTCCACGCTTTCCACGGGGATGATTTCCAGTTTTTCCCGGACCTCGGCCGCCACATCCCGGAGGTCGTCTACATTATCCTTCGGGATAAAAGCCTTCCGTACACCGGCCCGCTCAGCGGCCATGAGCTTCTCCGGCAGTCCGCCGATGGGATTCACGGCACCTTCCAGAGAAACCTCGCCGGTCATGGCGATGCGGGGTGTCACCGGAATGCCGGTGACCAAAGAAGCCAGCGCCGTGGTCAGGGTAATGCCCGCAGAAGGGCCATCCTTGGGTGTGGCGCCATCCGGCACATGAATATGCAGATCATTCTTTTTGAACAGCTCCGCCTTCTCCGGGAAGATGGACTTCACCAGACTCACCGCAATCTGCACCGACTCTTTCATGACATCGCCGAGACGTCCCGTGATGGTGAGCTTGCCGTCTCCCTTGGTGAACAAGGTCTCGATATAGAGGATCTCACCGCCCACAGCAGTCCAAGCCAATCCGGTCACCACACCGGGACGCGCACTGTCCTTCACCTCCCGATGGGGCAGCGGCGACATGTCGAGATATTCCCGCAGCTGCGCCTTCTCCACCTGGATCTCCGCGCCCTTGCCCCGCACCGACTGCACGGCGGCAATACGACAGAGGGTGTCAAGCCGCTTCTTCAGGCCCCGGACACCGCCCTCCCGGGTGTAATCCGAGATAATGCTTTCCAACGCCGCATCGGAGACGCGCACATTATCCTCTGTCAGCCCGACCGCGGACAGGGCCTTCGGCATGAGATGCCGCTTCGCGATCTCCAGCTTCTCCGTGGGGGTATAGCCCTGGAACTGGATCACCTCCATACGGTTCAGCAGCGGCCCCGGAATGGTCTCCGTGCTGTTCGCCGTACAGATGAACATCACATCCGAAAGGTCGTAGGGCACATTCATGTAGTGGTCCGTGAAGGTCTTGTTCTGCTCCGGATCCAGCACCTCCAAAAGAGCAGCTCCCGGATCTCCGTTGTAGGAGCTGGAAAGCTTGTCCACCTCATCCAGTACCATCACCGGATTGGATACGCCGGACTTCTGAATGCCATCCAGGATACGTCCCGGCATAGCGCCCAAGTAGGTTCTCCGGTGGCCGCGGATGTCCGCCTCATCCCGCACGCCGCCCAGGCTCACCCGGACATACTCCCGGCCCAAAGCTCTCGCGATGGATTTGCCAATGCTGGTCTTGCCGGTACCGGGCGCACCCACAAAGAGCAGGATGGACCCGGCCTGGGCCTTCTTCAGATTCATGACGGCGATCTGCTGTATGATCCGGTCTTTTACCTTCCGCAGCGCAAAGTGATCCTCATCCAGAATCTTCTCTGCTTCGTCCAGGTCAATTTCCTTCGGCGCGGCCTTCTTCCAGTTCAGCTTCGTCACAAACTCCAGATAGTCGTAGAGCATGCCGGCTTCCTGACCGCTCATGCCCTCCTGCTTCAGCCGGTTCAGAAGCTTGGTGGCCTCGGCCTCCGCCAGGGCATTCATACCGGCTTCCTGAATCTTCTGCTCGAAGCGCTGGATGTCCGACTGCTTCTCCGGATGCATCTCGTCCAGCTCCTGCTGCATATAGCTGATCTGCTTCTGGAGCGCCTGCTCCCGCACCATCCGTTGGTAATCCTCCTGCTGCCGGTTCCGGGCATCGCCGGTCACCTTTGTCACCTCGATGTACTCATAGAGAATGTGCTCCAGCATATCCGTCCGGACAGACATTCGGTTTTCCTTCAGTACCGCATATCTTTCCTCATTGGAGATCGTGAGCCAGGGTGACAGAATGGAGGCCACCTCCTGGATGGAGCTGTACTGGTCGATCATGGTACGCATGAAGGAACCGCCCCGGAAGCGTCCTGCCAGCTCCTTCAGTTCGCCCTTCAGCTTCTGCAGACGGATGTGGGCATCCTCCGGATCCTGGTCCTCAATGTCGTAGAGCTCAGAGGTGCGTACATCAATGCCGCTCTTGTCCTCCGCGATGCGGATTTCCTCCACATAGGCGCGGTTTGCGGTATGGATCACCACATAGCCCTCCGGGTTGATCTCTGCCACCTCGCCCTCCAGGGCGATGGGATAGAAGCTCTCTTCCGTGATCTTGTCCCGCTCTGTCTCTTCTTTCAGGGTCATCAGCAGCACCGCATCATCCTGCTGCACATCCGGTCCCGCCAGGGTGCGGAAGGTCTCGGTCTGGAAATATATATAGGCATGCGGCAATGCCATCACATTGTAAATGGGTATTACGGTCATGTTTTACCTCCTCTTTATTAGCAGTCCGCATAATTGAGTGCTAACATTTGTTGCTTAGCGTACCACCAGGCTGGAAGTCTGTCAATAAGGAAGACTCTGCTAACGCAGAGTCTTTTATACGCTCGCCGCTAAGGCATCGTGTCGGGGCCCCCGATTGCCAAGCTATCGCTGACCCCGACACGATAAAAGAAGGCTCTGCATCAGCAGAGCCTTCTTTTTCTAGTTCTATTCCTATTTTTACTTAATCATTCCCTTGTCTGCCTTCTTCTGCACGTTTGCATTCTGCTTATCTGCAAATTCAACATTAAGCCACTCTCGCTGCTTTCCATTGATCTTGATGCTCAACTCTTCCACATTCAGCTTGCGTCTGCCGTATTCCGGATCAATCTGTGAAAGGATTTCTTGAACACTCTTCGAATTTGTCTCCGGCTTACTCTCGTTCTCCAGCTTCTCCTGCAGCTTCAGATCTTCCACCTTCTCCTTCTTCTCCTGGGCATCCCGCAGATTTCCCGCTTCCTGCCGGATCGTATTGCTGATCTCTGTCAGCTCCCTCAATGTGGCTCTTGCTGCCTTCAGGCGCTTATGTCCGGTGATACCCATCTTCATAATAGATTTCTGATCGGCATACGCAATGTATTCCTGTGTATGCTGGATGGCCTGATTCAGATTCTCAACGAGCTCCTGCTCCTTGCCCTCAGCCAGCAGCTTAGCCATATTCCGATAGCCATCTGTCCTGCGAAGCGTGATCAGAGAGTTGAACATTCTTTTGAATTGCTCTGAATCCTTGTCTGACGGCTGAAAGGCAGCAGTCTTTCTGGCCAAGCGTTCCGGCTCGTTCACCAAATATCTATGCGTCCAGCTATTATTCTCCGATTTTGCCTGCAGCTCCTTATTCAGCGCTGCGATCTCCTGCTGATACCTAGGCTGCCGCATTTCTTCCACCTGCTTAGCTGCCGCAGCCTGACGAATCTTATTTCTCTCATCCGGAGACATATTCACAAACTTGTTCGCATCCTGCTTCAGCGCCTTGGACTCCTCCTTCAGTGCCTTAATTCTCTGCTTCTCCTCCTCCGGCAGCGACTCTGAAGCTCTCTTCTTCTCTTCCGTCTTCACCTTCTCGCTGACTACATGCATATAGGGACGAACTGCATAAGAGTTGCAGAGCTTCTTCCATTTCGCCTTTTCCGCCTCTGTCTGCTCCGGCTTCCGGTACTCTTCGTACAGGGCCTTCAGCGTCTTGGAGAAATTGCCGTCCATCCCATGGTCCGTGTTTGTCAGGAAATCTCCTGCCTCGCCATTACTGAACGCATTCCTCAATTCCTTTTTGTCCTTTTCATTCAGGACCCGGTCATACAGGTCAGTCAAGGAAATGATCTGATTCAGATACTTTGTTTTTTCTCTGGTATTGTCGCGGTCCAGATCACCGGCCATGCTGTCGTACATATCCAGCAGCATGGTACGCATCAGCTTCTTCAGGAATGACACCTCTCCCTGCTGGATGGTATTCAGCAGTTCCTCAAAGTCCTGTGCATCCTCATCGTTCAGTTTGCCGCTCTTTTTTTCATCATTCTTGAACATCAAGTCTTCTACGAAACGCTCCAGGAACTCATGCGAATACGGGATATATGAGCTCTTCCTGTCGCCGTCTTTCTGAAGATCACCGTAATACTGCTCGAAATCCGCGACCAGACCCCTAAACGTTCCGTTGTCCGCAATCTTCTTGATAAAATTGTACTGTGACCGAAGACCATTATTGTTGTTTACTCTAGGCATTTTGTTTTCCTCCTTAACAATTGTGTTATCTGTGATTTGAATTGGTTTTGTGCTTTCTTTTGTTTACCTCTTTGTTATGGCCATACTGTAACATAGCAAGAGACACAGATGAGACACAGTGGAGCAAAAAAATCAGAAAAATTTATATATCCCGAATGATCCCTTCAAAGATCCTGCCGCAGGCCTCCGCGAGCTGCTCCACCCGATGGATCCGTACCCGATCCTTTCCGTAAATCTGCTGCAACGCATCCATGTTTTCCGTCCGCCCCAGAAAGAGACCGTACACCAGAAAACCCTTCTGTCGAAGCGCCTGCACCGCATCCCGGGTATCCTTTACCGCCGGAGCACCCTCATAGGCCGTACCCAGGGGATACTCCGCCGATGCCGCGATCCGCACGGAATCATCCGGACTGGCATCCGTCAGCACAAGCAGAATATGCTTTCCCGGGCGTCCCTCCCGAAGAATCTCCTCCCCGGCAAGCCGCAAGCCCAGTCCGTCCCGGTTCCAGCCGGCCGTATAGAAATGAAAGAGCTGCCGGGTGTCCCTGTCCCGGAAGCGCTTCATTCTCTGCAGTACCGTATACCCCCGCAGAGACCGAAAGCTCAACACAGAAAAATCCACCTGACAATGTCGCAGGCTCTCCGCCAGAATCCAGGCCTCGAGGCAGAGCTGCTCCTGTACCTGCATCCGGGACGCACTGGCATCCAGCAGCAGTGTCACCGTCAGCGGCAGTTCTCGTTCCGGGCGAGGCTTTTCGAAAACCGCCGGATCCTGCAGTAGCGGGAGTCGCCAACATTTCCCCGTCTGCAACCGGCCGTCCCTTGCCTTGATCATCACCGGATCCCGCAGCTCGGCCAGACACTGCGCGAGAGAAGCACTGAGACGCCGCACCACAGAATCCGGCAGCTCCCCGGCGGCCTTTTTGTAGCGAAGATTTTCCAGCATCTGCCGTTCACTGTCCTCCCGGGTTTTCAGTGAATCCCGGGGCAGTCGGCCGTTCTCCGGCAGCTTCCCGTCCGTCACCCAGCAGTGACAGCCCCTGTGATTGTCCCGGCAAAGCTGTGCGTCCATCTGCGAAAGCAGGGCCGGGGGATAGGCCGAAGCACCGAAGCAGGCTTCAATGTAGTCCCGGTCCGCCGCCTCTCTTTTGCTGCTATGCTTTCCGTCCTCCCGAAGGGCAGAATTCTGTGTTGTCGACTGCCCGTTTCGGGCAGCCAGGTTCCGCATCATCACAATGTCCGTGTGCTCGTATTCTGTCTTCACCAGCTTCCGCAGCAGCCAGGCCTCGGCACCGCTCACAGAAAGCCGGAAGGGCTTTTCTTCCTTTGCGCCCTGAAAACGGAAAAAACGCTGCAATATCTCTGTCAATGTCGTCACTGCCTCCTGTGAGGACAGTTCGCCGGAGAGATTGAGGGCCGCAGCCAAGGCCCGGCGATCCGGCGACACCATCCCCACCCGCCGGTGCAAAACAGCGCCCCAGCGCAGACGCTGCTGGTCCAGCAGCCGCTTATTTTCCGCCATCCACTGCTGCCGGTTCAGATTCTGAAGACGCATAAAGAAATCCCGGGCATACTGCTCCCGCAGCTCTGTCAGCACCGGCCGTTCCGGCAGCTCCCGGGCATAGACATAGGCCTCAATGCCCAGCCAGAGGACGTCCAGAAGCTGTGCCGCCCGACGGCTGTTGGCCGCATCTGTCAGCAGCGCTTCCGCCTCCGGCAGCCACTTCCGCTGCAGGCCGATGACCAGATTCATATAGGGTTCTGCCGTCCCATCCTCCCGGAAAGAACAAAAGGACGGCGCGAAGGCATAGTCCCCCGCTGCCGTCCAGATCAGATTTTCCGCCCGTTTTCTCTCCGCCTCCGAATTTTTCTGCCGCATCTTTTTCCTTCTTTATTGAAACAATTCCGGTCCTGACTTTTCCGATATCCGCGCAAACAGCACATCCGCGATGAGCTTCTGCTCGTAGGGATCAAAGCATTTGTTCACGATGCCCATACGGAGCGCCGTTCCCGCCGGAATGCCCAGTTCCATCATGCGAAGTGCATCCAGAAGCCCCCGGAGATCCACAGCACGTTCCGAAATCTCCGCATGCTCCGCCTTCTCATTGAGCTCATAGAAGAGCCGCACAAACTGGGAAAGGGCCCGCTTTTCCAAATGCGGAAACTGACTGAGGAGAATACGCCGGAGATTGTCCTCGGAAATGATGGGCATGCCGATGACCAGGAAGCGGGAGCACAGGGCCTCATTCAGTTCCCGGGTGCCGGCATAGCCATAATTCATGGTGCCGATAAAACGCGCCATGGGATGCACCGGCAGCCGCTCATAACCCGGTACATCAATGACACGCCGGAAATCCAGCACGCTGTGGAGCACCGCCAGGGCCTCGTTCTTCGCCATATTGATCTCGTCCAGCACCGCAAAGCCACCATCCCGGGCCGCAAGCCACACCGGCCCCGGCTTAAACACTACCCGGCTGCCGTCAAAGCTGTCCGCCCCGATGAGATAAGCGGCGTCCATTCCCACATGAAAGGACACATCCCAGGCGGGCCGTCCGAAAAGCGCCGCCAGGTTCTCGCAAAGCACATTCTTTCCCGTGGCCTTGGGACCGGACAGCAGAAGATTCTTCCCGGCGAGCAGCGCCGCCAGGGCTGCATTCCAGACCTCCGCGCCGTAATAGGGACAGTCTGGCCGGGGAATCCGGGCCGCAAGCCCTTCGTCCACAGAATTCTTCTCCCGCAGCTGCTTTACCTGCTGCAGCAAATTTTCATCCACACCGTCTCCCCGAAGGGCCGAAAAAAGTGCCTCTGCCTCCATTGTCCTGCACCTCCCGCTTCACTGCTGTCCTTATTGATACGCCGCCACCAGAAACATAGGCTTGATTTCCACGACCTCGTCATACTCCTTTTTGGAGACGCTGACCTGCGCATTCAAGGCCTGCAGATCCCGCTTCACCAGCTGCAGCGCGCCTTCTGCCGTTTCCGTCCGTCCCTCCCGAATCACCCGGATCATACGGGTCAGCACAATGGGATGCGCATACCGCGCGGGCACCGGAAAGCTTTCTCCGGCAAGCGACATTTCCATATCCTGCACCGCATCCTCATATTCCTTCGTGACCGTGCGCAGGTTGTTGGAAGCACTGGGCAGCACCCGGGAAGCCGAGATCAGGAAAATGACGGCGAGCCCGATGAGCACGATATACATACCGTCCTCTCTTCCCTGCAGGAAACGAAGGACACCGAAGGCCGCGGCAATGATGGCAAATACAAAAACCACCAGCGCCACCCATTTGTAGCTGGGCTTCGTCCGCTGCACCATCCGGAGACGCTGCGCCCCGTCAGAAAGCCGCTGGTACTTCTTCGGCTCCCGCTCAAGCTGTTCTCTGTTCTTCTCCAGACGCTGCACGCATTCCTCTGCTGCCGGGCTCAGGGTCTTCACATAACGCGCCGCTTCCTCCTGCTCGGCTTCCCGCAGCTTCCGGGCCGCCTCCTCGCTCTGCAGGGGCACCGTCGGGCACTTCCTCCCGAATGCCTTCAGCAAGGTATCCGCATCGGCCTCCAGCGGCACCGTACAGGTCACGGTACGGCCATCCTTCAGCTCCACCACAATATAGGCCATGCTGCCGAAAATGCCCTTGCCGCTGAAGCCGCCTTTGGACATGGCCACCCGCTTAAAGATCCGGCGGATGTCCGTGAAGCAAATATAGCGGCTCCGATCCAACATGGCCGTGGACAGAAAAACGGCCTTCTCGCCGATTCCCATCCTGCCGATTTTCTGCAGATTTTTCTTTTCCTTTGACAGCGCCTCCGCACTCAGGTTTGTGGCCACTGCCGAACAAAATATACTCATAATTACTCCTATAGCATTCATTTCCAGGGCGCCCCGATAGCCAAGCGCTGTCATCTATGGGAACCCACAGATATTCGTTTCCAGGGCGCCCCGATAGCCAAGCTATCGCGATGCCCGGGAAACGAAAAACCCCGAACAGGCACCGGACAGCCAAGCCATCGCGAAGCCCATTCGGGGCAATAACCGGAGAGGAATGCACCTTTATGCCATGCCATATCCGCTTCCGGAAGTTATACCTGCTCTATTCTCAAGCTTCAGGTGCCGGCTTCTTGGTTGCCCGGATGAAAAGACCCAGGAACAGAATGGCCACGATGATGCCGATGGGATAAGCAAGTGCAGTGTTGTAGATCGTAGCACCCTCAGCGGTCTTGCTGTTCAAGATACTGCCGAGACACTCCGGTGCCAGGATGAAATAGGTTGCGCTGACGGCACTCATGAAGGTAGCCGGAACCGCTGTGATCCAGAAGTTCTTCTTCTCTCTGAAGAGGAACATGGAGGCGGACCAGAGTACGATCATAGCCAGTGTCTGATTGGTCCAGCTGAAGTATCTCCATACAACGGTGTAGTCCAGCTGAGAAATGATGGCGCCGGCACCGAGTACCGGGATGGTCAGCATCAGACGCTTCTGCCAGCTCTTCATATCAATGCCGAACCAGTCAGCCAGTGTCAGACGGGCAGAACGGAATGCCGTATCACCGGAGGTGATGGGGCAGGCAATAACACCCAGCATCGCCAAGATCACGCCCACGCTGCCCATGGTCTTGATGCAGACATCATATACAGCTGCTGACTGACCATCTGCGATGATGGCGCTGAGTCCTGTGGACAGTCCGCCGGTCTTCTCGTAAATGGCACAGCCTGCTGCTGCCCAGATCAGGGCGATGATACCCTCGCCGACCATGGCACCGTAGAATACGAAGTGTCCCTGCTTCTCGCTCTTCATACATCTTGCCATCAGCGGTGACTGTGTGGAATGGAATCCGGAAATGGCACCGCAGGCCACTGTGATGAACATGAAGGACCAGATCGGGGTTCCGCTCGGATGCATGTTGTAAAGGCTGTTCCAGATCTCCGGAATGGTGTAGTTCGGGTTGGTCATAATACCGAAGGCCACGCCAACCGCCATGACGATGAGACAGAAACCGAACAAAGGATAAATCCGTCCGATGATGGCATCAATGGAAATGAATGTAGCAATGAAGTAGTAGGCCAGGATCACAACGAGCCAGAAGGTGGCATTGATCAGGATGCCGCTGACACCCGCGCTCTTCAGCATGGTCACCAGCAGGCCTGCCGGTCCCTTTGCGAATACGGTACCTACCATGATCAGCAGTACCACAGAGAACACACGCATGACATTCTTCATGCCCTGGCCGAGATACTTGCCGGTTACCTCGGAAATGGAAGCACCGTCAATACGCTCACTCAGCATACCGGAGAAGTAGTCATGGACGCCGCCGGCAAAGATCGTGCCGCAGGTGATCCAGAGGAACACTGCCGGTCCCCAAAGGGCACCCTGCAGGGCGCCGAAAATGGGACCCAGACCTGCGATGTTCAGAAGCTGCACCAGAAAAAGCTTCCACTCGGGCATAACCACATAGTCAACACCATCGTTGATGCGTACCGCAGGTGTCTCACGATCATCCGGCCCGAAGGTGTTCTCCACAAGCTTTCCATAGGTGAAGTAACCCGCGATCAGTGCGATGAAACATAAAAAGAAACTAATCATAAAATCCCCCTGAAGACAGGATCCCGACAGACGGCATGGCCTGTGCATCTGCCCCCGTATCCACGTCTTTCATACGCCACATATTGTACTCTTTTCAGTACAAATTTCAATAGAATATGTTAAAAATTTCCATGCTGTCTTATGATTTAAAAGATTATTTTTCGGGAGGATTTTTTCATGTTCAGAGGTATCGGTACCCTTGCCAATGTTCTGGCAGTCATCATCGGCGGACTCGCCGGACTCTTTTTCAAAAGCGGCATGCAGAAGCGCTTTCAGGAAATTCTGGATCAGGCCCTGGGACTCACCGTCATCTTCATCGGCGCCGCCGGCACCCTCAGCGGCATGCTCAAGGCCGGTGCTGACGGCAGCCTGGAAACCCGGGGCACCATGCTCCTCATCGGTGCCATGGTCAGCGGTGCCCTCCTGGGCGAATGGATCAATGTGGAATACTGGATGGAGCAGTTCGGCATCTTCCTCAAGAAAAAGGTCCACAGTGAAAATGACCCGAAGTTTGTGGACGGCTTCGTTTCCACCTCTCTGGTGATCTGCGTCGGCGCCATGGCCATTGTCGGTGCCATCCAGGACGGACTCGCCGGGGATCCCTCCATGCTCTATGCCAAGGCCGTGCTGGACGGCTTCATTGTTCTGGTCTTCGCCTCCTCCTACGGAAAGGGCGCCATCTTCTCCTGTCTTCCCATTGCCCTGTGGCAGGGAAGCCTGACCTTCTGCGCCCGGCTGCTCGCACCGATTCTCTCGGATTATGTCATCGCCCAGCTTTCCTTTGTGGGTTCTTCCCTGATCTTCTGTGTGGGCGTGAACCTCTGCTTCGGCAAGCGCTTCCGGGTAGGCAATCTTCTGCCCGCGCTGCTCACCGCCGGAATCTTCGCGCAATTCTTATAATGATTCAGGCCGCTTCGCCAGCAGCGCCTGCAGCCGTTCCTTGAGCCGCGCCCGACGTTTGGTGATGTCCGGTTCACTCTGCTGCAGCGCCAGACGGTAGCGTCCCATTTCCTCATTGATCGCACCGATGCCCGTCGGCCAGATCTCCTGCAGCAGCTTCTTGATGTGCTGGGTCACCAGGGGACTTCTGCCGCCGCTGGAAATGCCGCAGACCACCTCCTGCTCCCGCACGATGGACGGAAAAATGAAGCTGCAGAGCTCCAGATCATCCACCACGTTCACCGGGATATGCAGAGCTTGACAGCATTCGCTCACCGCCCGGTTCACAGCCCGGTCATCTGTGGCCGCAATCACCATGGCAAGCCCTTGCTGTGCCGTGATGTCGCCGTCCCGATACCTTCTCTTCTCTATGCTGCAGGGCAGCGCCGCAAATCCCTCGTCTAATGTCGGCGCGATCACATGACAGGCGGCCCCGAAGGACAACATCTGCTCCGCTTTCCGAAGCGCCGTCACCCCGCCGCCGATGATCAGCACCTTCGCATCCTGCAGTTCCACCATCATGGGAAAATAGGCCATACTTTCATTCCTTTCCGCAGGCATGTTTCAGAATACAGTCTGCTATACCTTCTGCGCTGTGGGGCCGGGCCGTGAGATACCGGTGATACCCGTGCTCTGCCAGCCGCTCCGCCGTATACTCCCCGATGCAGACCGGCAGGGTTTCCGCCGGAATGCTGCGCCCTTTCAGATAAGCTTCCACGCCGCCGGCACTGGCAAAAACCAGGTAATCCGCTGGCGTCTCTCCGCGCTCTGCCGTTTCCCCGCCATTCGCCGGGCTTTCCGGCCCGAAGGCATTGTCCCCGGCTGCCGCAAACGGCACAGATTCCGGCAACGCTTCCGCCGTCCGGTAAATGGCCCGGTCTTCGAAGGCAACACCCGCCTCCGTCAGGGCCCGGTTCAGCATCCGGCTGCCATTCTCTGCCCGAAGGATCAGCAAATGCTCTCCGCCCTGCAGCTTCACAGGAAGCTCTCTTCCCAACGCCAGGGCTGTAAATTCCGCGGGGACAAAGTCCGCAAAGATGCCATGCCCTGCCAGCTCTTCCGCCGTACCGCTGCCGATGCAGGCAATGCGAAGCCCCGAAAGACAGCGCAGGTCCTGCCGCCGCCGGGCAAGCTCTGCAAAGAAGATCCGGATGCCGTTCCGGCTGGTGAAGAGAAGCCAGTCAAAGCTTGCCAGCTCCGCCGCGCCGGGTATGTTCTCCGGTGTGGGCAGGATGCGGATCGCTTCCGCCGTGTCCACTTCTGCCCCCTCACGCTGCAGCCGCTGTCGGCACAGGGCCGTGAAGCTTTCCGAGCCCACCACCCGAATCCGCTTTCCCTCCAGGGGCTTTCGCAACGTCCGTTCGAAATGCAGTCCGGCGGTTTCGCCCACCACGATGATGCCGGGCGTCCGCAGCTTTCCGGCGGATACCGTCGGCAATGTCTCCAGGGTGCCGTCCACCCGCTCCTCATCTATCCCGTAGCCCCGAAACAGAATGGACGCCGGTGTGTCCTTCGCCTTGCCGTGACGCAGCAGCGTCTGACAGATTTCCGTAAGTCGGTGTACGCCCATCAGGAACACCAGTGTGCCCTGCAGCTTCGCCAAGGCTTCCCAGTTCTCACTGCTGTCATCCTTGGTATGCCCCGTCACCACGGTGAAGGATCTGGCAAGGCCCCGATGGGTCACCGGCAGTCCCAGATGCTCCGGAACGGCCACTGCACTGCTGACTCCGGGAATCAGCGCATAGGGAATCCCGGCCGCCTGCAGGGCCTGGATTTCTTCCCCGCCCCGACCGAAGACGAAGCTGTCGCCGCCCTTTAAGCGCACGACACGCTGTCCCTTTTCCGCCTCCTGCACCAGCAAGGCATTGATTTCCTCCTGCCGCATGCTGTGCTTTCCGCTTCGCTTTCCCACATAAAGACAGCGGGCCTCAGTCGCCTCTCGTAAAAGCGCCGGGTCCAGCAGATCATCATACACCAGCACATCTGCCTCCCGGATGGCCCGGAGCCCCGCCAGGGTACACAAATCCCTGCCGCAGCCGGCTCCCACCAGAATCACTTGTCCTTTACTCATGCTCTTCCTCAGTTCTTCTGTTCTCTTCCGGCTTCTCCGCCGAAAGCAGTTCCTCCCGGATTTCTGCACACAATGTGCGGTACGCGCTGACCGGACCCTTCCGCACGGCCTTGCTGTTCCGGAGCATGGCGAAAATCTCCACCTGTCCGTCTTTCACTTCCGCATGAATGCCCACAGGCATGCTACAGTCCACTTTCATGCTGCAGAACAGCTCCCGCTCGATCTGAAAGCGCAGTCGAGTCTCCGGATCCGAAACCTTTTCCAGAAGCGAAAGCATTTCCCTGTCATCCCCCCGGCACTCCACGGCAATGATGCCCTGGCAGCCCGCCGGAATAAACTCCGTCGGAGAAAAGGTGCGAATGTCGTATTTCGAAAAATCCGTGCCGATGCGCTCCATGCCCGTCAGCGCCATGATGATGGCATCGTATTCCCCGCTTTCCAGCTTCCGGAGCCGGGTGGTAATGTTGCCCCGGATGTCCCGGAACCGGGCCGCCGGAAAAAGTCGCCGGTACTCCGCCTGCCGCCGGGGACTGCCCGTGCCGATCCTGGCGTCGTCCGTGAGCTTCCGTCCCTTCATGGTGATGAGACAGTCCCGACAGTCTCCCGCCGGCGGATTTCCCGCGATCACCAGGCCCTCCAGCAGCTCATAGGGCAGATCCTTCCCGGAATGCACCGCAATATCCGCTTCACCGGAAAGGAGCGCCTTCTCGATCTCCCGGACGAAAATGCCCCGTCCGCCGATCCGCACCAAAGCGTGAATCCGGTCCCGGTCTCCCGCCGTCGTATATTTCTGAATTTCTATTTCATAGCCCTCTGCCTTCAGCAGTCCGGCCACAATTTCCGCCTGCCGAAGCGCCAGGGCACTGCCCCGGGTTGCCAGCCGAATCGTTCTCTTATTCATATCCTGCATTACCTTCGTTGTCCTTCTCGTTTCTCCGCCTGAATCCCGGGTCTTTCCCGCAAGTCCCTGTTTTTACCGGGACAGGGCCGGCAGAAGCCGCCGCATGGTGATGGTCGCCAGTACACAGAGGCAGAAATCCGGCACCACAGTGCTCAGGAACCACACCTCGATGAGCTTCACGAGCCCGATGGTCTCGCCGTTCATCAGCAGGAAGTTAAAGGTCAGATAGTAGTAGATCAGACCACAGAGATAGTAAGCCATCTCACCCCAGAATGCCGCAAAAAGCAGTGTGCCGAAGCTCCGACTGCTGCTTCTCTCCAGAATCCATCCGGTAATGAAGGCTGCCGCCGCAAAGCCGATCAGGAACCCAAATGTGGGCTTCAGAAGGTAACCCAGTCCGCCGCCGTGGGCAAATACCGGCACGCCGCAGAGTCCCACCAGCAGATACGCGAGAACGCTGAGGAAACCATTTTTCGAACCCAGCACCATGCCTGCCAGGAGCGCAAAGAAAAACTGCAGCGAAAAGGTCACCTGCCAGACGCCCAGGGGGATCATGATCTTGATGAAGGCCCCCACCGCCATCAGTGCAGTAAAGAGACCGCAGGTCACCAGTGTCATCGTTTTGTTCATTTGTAAGCTTCGTTCCATACTTCCTCCTGTCGCCGGGCCCTTCGTCCGGTTTTTGTATACTGTTTTTATTATACCCAATTAAGTAAAAAAGGGAAGCGCCGTGAGACGCTCCCCTCTTCTCATGCTAATGTCTTCAGCCCTGGCTGCCGGGTCCCGCCGTCTGGTGGTCCTCCGGGAACTTTACGTTGAAGTTGGATCTCCACTCGGTCTCATGCCAGAAGATCTGCTCAGCAACCTGACACTCCGGATTCAGCTTCACGCCGTCCAGAATGATCTCCTTGAACTTATGATAACCGGCACGGTCGATCAGGTGTCCGCCATGAAGGTAAACCGGCTTGTAGTCCAGTGCCCATGCGGAGAACTTCTGCCAGTTGTTCAGCATGCCCAGAACCACATCCTCGGATGCCCAGTTCAGGAACATCTTGCCGGCTCTCGGCGTCTGTCTTCCGGTACGGCCGCCCAGAATAACTCTGTAGAACTTTTGGGGCTTTCTGGTCCATGCACTGGCCGGGCAGACTCTTGCACACTCACCGCAGCCTACGCAGCAGCAGGGATCCTTCAGCGGCATATTGTTGGGGCCCATGGAAAGCACGCGGGTAGCGCCCTTCTTGCAGGCCTTCACGCAGGCACCGCAGCCGATGCAGCGATCCGGATGGAAGTCGATCTTTGCCACGCCAATGATACCGAAGTCACACATGTTGGCCTTGATACAGTCATTGGGACATCCGGCAACATTCACCTTGATATGGTAGTTGGACGGGAAGACAATGCTCTCCACCTTTCTCGCCATATCCTGGGTGTTGATGTTGGCACAGATACAGTGCTTGTTTCCGATACATGCCGGAATATTTCTGGCACCAATGGTGGGATAACCGCCCTCGCGGTCCCACTCCTGAGGCTCATGCGCCACGGTGTCCATATTTACACCGCAGAGATCTTCCTCAACGCCCTCAATATATCCCTTCAGGTACTCATTCACCGCCGGGATGTTCTCGTACTTGATACCGGGGAAATCCAGGGTCAGTCTGGTTCCGATATGGAAGTTGCCGTCACCCCAGGTCTCCGCAATGTGTGCGGCCATCGACAGGAACTTTACCGGAATTTCAGCGCCCGGCACACGCAGCTGCAGCATAAACTCTCCCGGCACCTTGGACTGCCGGTAGCAGTTCGTCTGACATTTTTTTACATTAATATCTTTATTCATATTCTGCCTCCATCAGTCCACGAGCTCTTTGGCTACTGTATAGTTGAACACCGGGCCGTCGAGACAAACATAGGTCTCGTCAATACGGCAGTGTCCGCACTTACCGATGGCGCAGGACATCTTTCTCTCGAAGCTCATCCAGATGTGATCTTCCTTCACACCGTTCTTCAGCAGCTCGAGGCCGGTGAATTTCATCATAACAGGAGGGCCCACAACGATCACTGCATAGTCATCGCCGAAGTCCTGCCAGGGGATTTCCTTCACAAAGGCAGTTACCATGCCGGTACGGAAGCCGACCTTCTCATCATTGTCCAGTGCATAGATGGTGCTGAACTTATCCTTCCACTGGTCCAGATTCTCTGTAAATACGATGCTCTCATCGTTCTTGAAGCCGGAAATCACATGGACATCCTTGACCTCATCCATATGATCGGCATAGTGGTTCAGAAGGCTTCTCACGGGAGCCAGTCCGGTACCGCCGGTGATCACCACCAGATGCTTACCGTCCAGCTCTGCCTTCGGCCAGCCATGGCCATAGGGTCCTCTCAGGAAGAGGGTGTCTCCTGCCTGCTTCTCAAAAATCTCGCTGGTCACCTTTCCTACCGGACGAAGGGTAAACTCCAGCCAGCCATCGCCCTGAGCGGAAACGGAAATAGGTGCCTCACCCACTCTCGGAATGGAAAGCTGCATGAACTGACCATGCTGTACCTTTGCCTCTGTCTCTACCCGGAACGTCCACTCATGCACGGACTCGTGCTTCACGCTCAGGATTCTGCAAGCCTGCGGCTGTAATTCGTTTCTCATGGTCTCAGCCCTCCTTTCCCTGCTCGGCTACAATCTCGGCAACTGCAGCGGACATCTTCTCCACGGTAGCGGACAGTGAGATGAACTGCGGGCAATGATCGGTACATCTGCCGCAGCCTACGCACATATGTCCCTCATGGAAGCGGGCATCATAGTCATGGAACTTATGCAGCACCTTGAAGCGCATGCGGTCTCCGGCTGTGGAACGGAACTCTCTCTGTCCGGCCATCTGGTCGAAGCCTGCGATCTGGCAGGAAGCAGAAACTCTGCGACGCTCGCCGTTCTCCGCATTCTCGGTGTATACAAGATCAGAGGTGGTGAAGCAGGTACAGGTGCTGCAAGCCATGGTACAGGCACCGCAGGAAATACAGCGCTTGTTGTACTCCTCCCACATGGGATGCTTCTTCAGTGCCTGAAGCACTGCCTTATTGGGGATCACCGGCGGCTTCACCTCCAGCTCGTTCTTCTCAACGAACTTCACGGTATAGTCGTTCTTCTCCGCTGCAGACAGATACTTCTCAAAGTCTCCGTCCTTCAGCTCGATCTCCAGTCCCTCTGCACTGAACTTCACAGCAAAAACATAGTCATCGGTCTTGTTGGCGTTCATGGAAACGCAGAAGCAGGTATCGGTACCGCCGTTGCACTCCATCAGCACAAACTTCGCCATCTCATGACGGCGCTGATAATAAACATCGCTGAAGCCGCCGTTGCCTAGGAAAATTCTCTCCTGGATCTTCTGGGCATTGATGTCGCAGGCTCTGCCGAATACCAGCATCGGGCGCAGCTTCTTCACGGCCTCATGATAGTCCTCATCATTGAAATAAAACAGGGTCTGGTGAATGGGGTTCAGCACCTCCTTCATCGGGTAGAGAGACTTCGCCTCATACTCGATTTCCTCCGGTGCTGTCACCTTCGCATACTTCACCACATCCGTATCCGAATACCTGCCCTGCTTCGGGAAACGCTTGGGCGCATAGATATCATAGGTTTCCTGCAGGTCTGCGAAAAATTTCGCAGCCTGCTCCTTGTTCAATTTGTATCCCATATCTTACATATCCTCCATGGAGCTGTTTCAGTTTCAGCAAGTCACCTGAACACCGGTCTCGTATTCCTTGTCGTCTACGATGACGCGGAGATCGTATGTGCCCTTCAGGCCGGCCTTGTTGACAAAAGTTCTTGTCTGACGGGCATCGGCAGTCATGAATGTAGCACAACACATAGCCTTCAACTGCAGTGCGGTAGTGGAGATAAAGTAACGGTGTACCTCCTCACCCTGTTCAACGAGGAGCTGTACCATCTGACCCTTTTCGAAAGTGGCATTGAATGTGAAGCGATCTGCCTCTTCAATGACCTCTCCCTGACAGCTCTCCGGCAGAAGCTCTCCTGTCTTCTCTGCCGGTACCTCGATATCAAATTCCTTTGTCGGCGCAAGCTCGCCCAGAAGCTGACCCTTTCCGAGCTCAAGATTGATGCCATCGCTGTAAAGTCTGAGCTTCTCAGCGCGATAGAAGTTGCCGTGAACCTGCATCTCCAGCAGCTTCACATCGTTGCAAACCTCGATGGTGGTGGAGTACATCTTGCCGGAGCCGTCACGAAGTCTTGCCGGAAGCACCTCACTGGGCTCGCCGTTGTTCAGGAAGCCGATGCCGCCGGAGTGCACCATGTAGTGTCCCTCGTTGTAATACTCCACGTTACAGATATACGGGGAGAAGAACTTGGCGCCCAGATCCTTACCATACTCCCAAACCTGCTCGATGGTACGGTTCTTCATGTTGAGATGGTATCTTACGCCTCTGGAATAGTTGTCCTTTGCCTTCAGATACTTCTCCGGATCCTTGCAGCCCCAGTGATGGTTATCAAAGCACATCACATCACCGTTCGGGGTGATGACATTGGCATGCTGCTCATACTGCCAGCCGAAGTTGCTGCCGATGGGAGTGAAGAAATACTTCTTGACGAAGTCCTCGGGCCATCCCTCCGGATCACCGATTACCCAGTTCAGCTCGCCGGTCTCGAAGTCAATGTTGATCATGGCATCCATATGCCGTCCGGAAAGGGTAATGGAGTTGGTGTTCTCATCATACCAGCAGGCATTGTTGTGGAACCAGTCTTCATCGGACCAGCTGCCGGACTTGCCGTAGCCTTCCGGAAGGATCTTCCGGTAATCATAGGTCTTCAGCACCTTACCGGTCTTTCTGTCGATCAGTGCCAGCTTATCCTCTACGGTATCGGACTGCAGATCGTCGGTGTTCACCAGAAGGTTGCCATCCGGCAGCTCGAACTCGTCATGATGATAGCCGCCCGGCAGACGATACTCCTTGTAGATCTTACCTACCGGAGAAATCTCATAGAGACCGCTCATGTAGTAAGGAAGACGAAGCAGACGGTTGGTGCCCATGATCAGGTTGCCGTTCTTCAGTCTCTTAACATCGAATACGCAAGGTGTATTCATGTGGAAACGACAGTCGCCTCTGTAGTCGAAGGCAGAGGTCAGATCCTCACCTGCCGGAGAAACCATGATCACCTGATCCTGCAGGTATTCCGGTGTGGTATGCATCGCGATCATCGGATCGCCCTCTTCATCAGCGAAAACATCCGGGGTCTTGATGGTGATGACATTCTTATCACCGCGATAGAGCTCGATTTCCACCTGGTTCTCATAGTTGGAATACAGACCTACGATGGGGAGCACATGCTCCTTGGCCGGCTTAAAGGTATGATACATATCACCCTGCGGTCTCTCTTTACCGTAAACACGAACGGTAACGGCCACAGTCTCCTCTGTCTTGAAGCAAACCACTGCGGACAGCGGGTTGATCAGATAGAGATTGTACTTCACCAGCGGATTCTCCAGGGTGTAGTTTCCGGCATGGAACTCTTCCAGCATTGCCTGCTCAGCCTTGTACTGCTTCTCAATCAGATGCTCATCAAAACTATACTTTACAGCCATGTTTTTTCTCCTTTTCTCCCTAATTTATAAGTTCTTCTTAATCATGTTCAGAACCACCGGCTTCTGCTGCAGACCGCCGAGACGCTGCACCTCTTCACCGTCCTTGTAAAGAACCAGTGTCGGGTAGCCGGTAACGCCCTTCTCTGCCACGAAGTCCCTGTTCTCATCGAAATTCACCTTCAGGATCTTGACCTGATCCCCCAGCTCCTTGTCCACATCCCGGAGCACGAAGGCCATCATCTTGCAGGGACCGCAGGTGCTGGAATAGAAATCGGCCAGTACCAATCCGCCCATGTCCTCTGCCTTGAATTCTTCTGCATTGACTTCCTTAATCATTGTCTTCTTCCTCCCTATACGCTACAGGCTTACGCCAGCTTCTGTACATAATGTGCGGCTTCCTCTGCGGCAATGGCACCGTCTCCGCAGGCCGTGATGACCTGACGCAGGGTCTTCACCGTGCAGTCTCCTGCTGCGAAAACACCCGGCACAGCGGTATGCATGTTCCGGTCCGTTGTCACATAGCCCCGGTCCAGAACGCCCAGCTTCTCCGCAAACTCCGTGGTGGGCTCCAGGCCGATGAACTCGAAAACGCCGTCGCAGGAAACGCTGCGCTCCTCTCCCGTCTTCGTGGAACGGAAGCGGACACCGCTGAGCTTTTCCTCGCCCGTGAACTCCAGCACATCCTGATAAGGATAAATCGTTACCTTATCCATGGCTCTCAGCTTGTCGCAGACCATGGGGTCCGCTGTCAGGTCGAACATGGTCACGATGGTGAGGCTCTTCACGATACCTGCCAGGTAGATGGATTCCTCTACCGCAGAATTGCCGCCGCCGATGACCACAACGTCCTTATCTCTGTACTGCTCGCCATCGCAAACCGCGCACCAGCTGATGCCGTTGCCCTTCCAGCGCTCCTCGGAGGGAAGTCCCAGGGTTCTGTGCCGTGTGCCGGTGGCGATGATTACCGTCTTTGTGGTATATACCTTCTCGTCCTCCAGACATACCACTTCCTTCACGCCCTCGCTGACATCCCGGATCTCCGTTACGGTGCGGTAATCAAATTCCACGTTCAATGCCTGGGTATGCTCGAACATCTGCATCGCCAGCTCCGCGCCGTTGACGGACTGAATGCCCGTGTAGTTGTTGATCTCGTTGGTGTTGATGATCTGTCCGCCGGGCGCCAGCTTGTCCAGCAGCAGTACATGCAGATCTGCTCTCGCCGCATACACCGCCGCCGTCATACCTGCCGGTCCGGCACCGATAATGATCAAATCGTAATCTGTCATTTTGCCTATGCCTCCTCTTCTTCGTCCCTCTATTTTCGTCAAAAGCTTAACAAATTCCCATAACTTATGTTAGCATTGCAGAAAAAATTTCTGCAATGCTATAAATTTTTAGACGTAGTTTCCTTTTAAACGATCATCAGATTGGCAAGAGGCACGCCTACCACCAGGACTACCGCCAGCATGAGAAGCGCAAAGATGCCACCGTACTTATAAATATCACCGGCATCCAGCCACTCCTTGTTGGAGAACATCATCGCTGCGAATGGTGAAGCGGACGGGGTCACCATGGCGCTGCCCAGTACGAAGAAAATGGACAGGGTCACGATGGGTGCTGCATTGACACCGCTCATTGTGCAGTAGGTCAGAATAACCGGCTGCATGATCATACCGATGACCAGAGAGTTACAGAGGTTGGTCAGCACCAGCATCACCACCAGAAGCACGATCACGAAGGTCATGGTGCTCATGTTGGAGAAGATCGGTGAAAGTACCTGATTCAGAAAGGCGGTAATGCCGGTGTTCTCCGCTGTGAGGACAGAGCCGATGAGAATGGCTGCCGTACAAAGGTAGTAGGTACCCCAGGCCACGTTCTTTTCCAAAACCTTACCGAACTTGATGACCGGCTCACCATTGATCTGGATACCGCAGAGCACTGCCACGAAGAGCACCGCAAGACCGGTGCTGTTTGCCTTCAGGAAGGCCATACCCGGCAGGCTCGGGAACCAGCTGGGAAGCAGCATGGACAGCACGAAAATGATGAAACCAATGGACAGCAGCTTCTGACGGAGAGAGAGCGGCGGCAGCGGATTCTGATCAAAATCCGACGCCTTGATGGCCTTCAGTTTCTCCACGTCCGGGCGCAGCACGAACTTACAGAACAGAATCACCACCGTGATCACCACGAGACCGATGATCATGGTACAGATGAAATACATACCATCGTTGATCATGGTCGGATTTTCGGCAATGGTACGATAGTTGGTCAGCAGGGCGAGTCCGTTGGACTGATAGGGCGGTACCGGGAAGCCGCAGAGGGCAGACAGCACGATGAGAATGATGGCCAGTTTGGCATACTTATCATCTCTCGTGTAACCCAGCTGTTGGAAAATACCGTAGAAAACAGGCCACAGCAGGAAGATCGGACAGAAGCAGCCCAGGAAAATGGACATGAAGAAGGCACCGTAGCAGATCACCGCTGTGAACAGCCAGGGCTTTCCTTCCGTAAACTTCCGGGTCAGGAACCAGCGGCCGATGTAGATCGTGATCCGCTCATACACCAGCGCACCGGCGAAGATCATGAGGAAAAGCATCTGCACCACCACCGGATTTCCGAAGGCAGTCTGGAAGACCTGTGCAAGCGTGGCGTAGCTGGACATACCGATGAGCACAATGCACAGCAGGCTGGACCAGATAATGTCTACCGTGGTCCATAAATAGAGCGTGCCCAGGAAAATACCGACCACCTCCATTCCGGTGGCCGTGATGGGCGTCGGAGCCGGCAATCTGCTGATCACGAACATCAAAACAACGCCTATGACGGAATGGATCATCGCCACAGGCAGCTTTTTTTGTGCATTTGACATAAAAAACCTCCTGACTATTCAACTATGTGTGTGCAAAGTATCATAAATCCAAAATAGATAAAGCCTTTATAACACAGGTTAGTTATTCCGTTATTTTTTTAACATTTCTTATCAAACAAATCTGTGATATACTTAACAGGCATCATAAGAGGGAGTTTCTACTATATAAATTTATGTCCAAGGATATTTTTCAGAATATGACCCGTCTCGAGGATCTCTATCCCTACGGGCGCAAGATACAGATTGAGAAGGGAAATGTCATCGGCGGAAGTCTGATTGACAACGACACGGATGCCATTTACATCCTGGCAAAGGGCACGGCGGCCCTCAGTACATTGAGCAGCAACGGCAATGAATTCATTTACATGTACTTTCACGGCCCCCACTGCATCTGCTTCGCTCCCTTCTTCTCCAAGCACCATCATGATGATGAAAGTCAGCTGCGTTTCACCCACCATCATTTCTTTTTCATGATCACTGCCAAGACCGGCTGCACCGTTTACCGCATCCCCAAGGCCCAGTTTGATCAGCTCTTTGAGCGCCCGGATGTGAAGGACCTGATACTCCATGAGCTGATGGACAACTACAGAAATGTGCTGGATCACTATGCGCTGAATCAGGATGATTCCGCCGTGATCCGTCTCTGCTATCTGCTGGACGAACAGTCCTTCCCGGATGCCGACGGACGTCTGCTGCTGGATTCCTGCTTCAGCTACAGCGAGCTGTCCAAGTATCTCGGTGTCCACGATGTCACAGTGGCCCGGATCATGAGTACCCTGAAGAAACAGGGCATCATCGAAAAGGAGGGGCATCGCACCTTCCTGAAGGATCGGACGCAGCTGCTCCGGATCATCAGCCGTGAACTGGATATCAAATACTGAATCGTAGTACTCTACCGCACCGCAATTCTCCTTATTGCGGTGCTTTTTTCACCTCCTTGTGATTGCTAAAGCCTATCATGTATACAGCATACCGTCTAATACCAGAGTTTTTGATTTGGTTATAGGTTCGATTTATAATCAAAAAAGCGTGTCGGCAAGCCGACACGCTTTTGCTTTTTCACTCAT
Source organism: Parolsenella sp. (assembly GCA_963659875.1). GTDB lineage: Bacteria > Bacillota > Clostridia > Lachnospirales > Lachnospiraceae > Oribacterium. The sequence goes on along the minus strand of CAVKVA010000016.1, from coordinate 1,206 downwards.
ACTTCAGATCATACTTACAGCATGTTCAATCCATAGTGATTGATGATGCCATCTAGCGCTTCGTGCTCTGCACACTGCTGGCAGGACGGTTCCTCCACCAGACGGAAGTCCGGCAGGTCCTCGCCGGTAAAGAGGCTGTTCACCGGATGACCCTCAATCTCATCCACAAGAGAGAAGATCACGGAGATACCCAGAATGTTGCCGCCGTACTCCTCCACGGTCTTCAGCACCCGCTTGATGGTCAGACCATGCATAGCAGTGGCCAGAATCACCAGGACATTCTTTCCTTTGAACTTATCCTTAACGGCGTCCCGCACCACCAGTGTGCCGGAAGCATCGAACTCCGGTGTCAGTATATTGAAGGAATGGTGGAAGTTGTTGGTGGAGATACCGCTCTTCGACAGGGTATCCGCCACATAGGCCCCCATCAGCTCACAGCCGTCCAGACAGAGAATCGTATCAATAGGCTTGGTCTGAGAAAGACTGTTGGCCAGACCCGCATAATTCTCCCCCAGGAAATTGGTGGTGCTGACATTCACCTTCTGAATATAACGGGCAGCCATGGTATCCGCCGCCAGCTTTGCCGTCTTCTGCCGGATCTTCATGGGGTTCATATCCAGGTAATAATTGGTATGAAAACGATCCGATGCGAAGTGTCCTTTGTATACATTGATGTAAAGCTCCGGATTATATCTGGAAAAAATTGCTTTTTTTGCTTCCATAGATGCCTCCTCATTTGCGTTCATCGTCATTTTATCCAATATTATAGTTTTTTTTCTGGAATCAAAGAATAACACAGGTAAAGTCTCCTTAAAAAATGAAAACGAAAGCTACAAGCTCGAAATGAATCTCCGCGCTCTCAACGAAAAAGTGGTCCGGCGGGATGGGCGCCCCGCTGGCCAAGCCATCGCTGAGCCCATCCCCCGCCGGGCAAGAAAAGCCGTCCCTAGCTTTGCTAGGAACGGCAAAGCGCGAGTGGAGAAGTTTGCATCAGGCAAACTTCGGAACGATCTGACATGTGCCCGCAGGGGACATGCCTGCGCAGCAGGTTCATCGAGAGCCTCCAGCTCGAGATGAATCCCAGCGCTCTCAACGAAAAAGAGCACTGCGACTGCAGTGCCCTTTTCGTTGAGAGCGCGAGACGGGAATCGGACCCGCGACCTTCTCCTTGGCAAGGAGACGTAGTACCACTCTACTACTCGCGCA
>CAVKVA010000015.1:0-54510 GCA_963659875.1 Parolsenella sp. | reverse complement strand
TTGAGGGGTTAGGGGAGTTTGAAGATGCCCTTGCTTTTCAAAGGGCATTTTCTTGTTGGACGGGTACAGTGCAGGATGAACCTACACAGTGCCCGTTTTGTTTTGATGCAGAATGTAAGCGCTTACATTCTGCACACTTTGCAGAGATGAGGAAAGGGAGAAAGAAAATGGCTATCACGGAAAGAGTGGAAAAAATTCGACAAAACTATGTCAATACGAAGCCGCATATTTCTTACGAAAGAGCGTGGAGTTGGACAAAGTCCTTTCAGCGGACGGAAGGACTTCCGCATATTATTCGTGTGGCACAGGCGTTTAAGGACACCTGCGAGGAGCTGTCAGTCAATATCTGGGAAGGCGAGCTGGTGGTCGGCACCAGCGGTGAGTATCGTAAATGTGCCATCATGACACCGGAATTCGGCTGGCTCTGGATCAACGATGAGATCGATACCTTTCCGGAGCGCGGACAGGATCCCTATGAGGTGACCCCCGAGCAGACAAAGTTCATTCGGGAGAACATCTTCCCGTACTGGAAGGGCAAGTCCGTGGAGGAAGCATTCCTGGCCCGTACCTCTGAAGCAACCAAGAAGATCGGTGTGGATACCGGTTTCCTGGATACCGATTCCAAGTGGAGAAACGGTATCGGCGAGATCTCTGCGGACTACATCGATGTTCTTCTGCCGAAGGGCTATGCCGGCATCAAGAAGGAAGCGGAAGCGTATCTGCAGCAGCTGAATGAAGCCATTCCGGAAGAGAAAAAGAAGATGGATTTCTACAAATCCGCGATTCTGATCGCCGACGGTATGATGACACTGGGACGCCGCTATGCGGAAAAAGCTGCAGAGATGGCCGCTGTGGAGACGGAGCCCAAGAGAAAAGCTGAATTGGAGGAAATCGCACAGATCTGTACCGCAGTGCCTGCCAATCCGCCGAAGAGCTTCCGTGAAGCCATCCAGTTTGTGTGGTTTGTCCAGCTGGGCGGCATCATTTCTGAAAATCCGCTGGCATGGAATCCGGGCCGTTTTGACCAGTATATGTATCCTTATTACGAGGCAGACCTGAAGGCCGGCAAAATCGACTATGATACAGCATTGGAATATGTGGAGTGCCTGTGGCTGAAGTATTCGGAGTGGGCATGGACCATTTCCAAGAATACGGCAGGCTTCTTTGCCGGATACACCAATTTCGAAAATCTGACCATCGGCGGCACCAAGGTGGACGGAACAGATGCCACCAATACCATCTCATACATGGCCATTCAGGCAACCAAGGAGTGCATGACACACCAGCCTACCCTGAGCTGCCGCATCCATCCGGATTGTCCGCCGGAATTCATGGAAGCAGTGACCGAGCTGGTATCCACCGGCTGCGGATTCCCTGCCATTCATGGTGACCGCACCGGCTACCAGATGCTTGCCAACCTGGGCTATGAGCCAAAGGATGCCAAGGACTGGAACAACTGCGGCTGTGTGGTTCCCCATTCCAGAAAGACCTTCCAGTGGACTTCGGCAGCCAGCATTAGCTTCGCAGCGGCGCTGGAGTTTGCACTGAATGAAGGAAAGAGCCGTCTTTCCGGTGAACAGGTTTCTGTTCCTGAAAAATCCCCGGAAAGCTTTACTTCAATTGAAGAAATCATCGAAGCCTGGAAGAAGCAGTTCAGATATCTGGTAAAGCAGGGCGTTATTTCCCTGGTAACCGCCCAGGAGATCCACAAGGAGATCGGACATCGGCCGTTCATGTCTGTCTGCAACGAGTATTGCATGAAGAACGGCAAGGATCTCGTGGACGGCGGTGCAAAGTACAATATCGGACCGGTATTCACGGGCGTGGGTCTCTCCGTGACGGCCAATTCCCTGGCGGTGATCAAAAAGCTTGTCTTCGAGGAAAAGAAGTACAGTCTCTCCGATATCATCAACGCCATCAACGCAAACTGGGAGGGCTATGAGCTGCTTCGACAGGAGGCTCTCGCCTGTCCCAAGTACGGCAACGATGATGACTATGTGGACTCCATTGCGAAAATGCTGGAGGAGTTCTACTATGCGGAGGTTACCGCTTACAAGGACCTGTACGGCAATCATTTTGTGACGGCATTCATGGGTATTTCCAACTACCTGCCCACCGGCAAGGTACTGGGCGCAACACCGGATGGTCGTCATGCCAAAGATCCCATCAATGAGGGCGTTTCACCCTATACCGGCTCGGATACTTCCACCTGTCTGGCGGCGCTTCGCAGTGCGGCAAAGATGGAGCACGATATCCACAGCGGTGGCACACTGTTGAACCTGCGTCTCAATCATGATCTGGTGGCCACCAAGCGCGGCCGTGCCAACCTGGGTGCCATGTTACAGTCCTACTTTGCCATCGGCGGATTCCACGTGCAGTTCAACTGTATCTCCAACGAGGTATTGGCGGATGCACAGAAGAATCCGGAGAAATACAGAAGTCTTCTGGTACGTGTGGCCGGTTATTCTGCACAGTTCACAAACCTGTCCAAGGAAATGCAGGATTCCATCATGGCCAGAAATGCACATGAGGCCTTCTGATGAGTGTAAAAGGCTATGTGATGCAGCTGCAGCCTTTTTCGGTTAATGACGGCGACGGCATCCGAACCACCATATTCCTGGCCGGATGCCCGCTCCGGTGCAAGTGGTGTTCCAACCCGGAAGGCTTTTCGCGGCAGACCTTGATTGGCTGGCATAAGCGCAAGTGCATCGGCTGTGGCAAATGCACCGCGGTATGTCCGCAAGGCATCGGCATCGACATGAATGCAGAGAGGGAGCAGTGCATTGCCTGCGGAAAATGCGTGGAGGCTTGTCCGACAAATGCGCGGTGCGTGATGGTACATGAAGTCGAAGCCGATGAAATTCTCGCATCTATTCAAAAACATCGTTTGTTCTATGCCATGAGCGGCGGCGGCATTACCTTTTCGGGAGGTGAAGCCGCCGGACAGCCGGCATTCCTGAATTATCTCACGGAAAAAATTTACGATATGGGCTACAACATGTCGATTGAAACCAGCGGCTATTTCAATTTTGACGAAGTGAAGGCATCGCTGGAACGAATGGACATGATTTTTATGGATCTCAAGCACATCGACAGTGACATTCATGAAAAATACACGGGTGTTGCCAATCGGAAGATACTGGAGAACATGAAAAGATTGCAGCAGTTGCCCGGTGAAGTGGTCATTCGCATCCCGGTCATCGGCGGGGTCAACAATGATGAAGACAACATTCGTCGTTCCGCGGCTTTTGTGCATGCCAATGTTCCAAAGGCCAGGATGGAGCTTCTGCCCTACCATAAGTTCGGCATGATTAAGTATGAGGCGATCGGCCGACCGTATCAGGAAGAGGCATTTTACCGACCCTCTCCGGGGGAGATGGAGCACTTGCGGCGAATTGTTGCGGAGGAAGGCGTTGCGGCGGCGGATTTTCGCTGAGCTATGCAGTTGTCGATAGAGGAGAAAGAGCATGAAGATAATGTTTTATACGCTGCGTCCCTTTGACGAGCAGCAGTATTGTGAGCAGTACAAGACACGCTACGGCATTGACTACATTGGCACACCCGAAGCGCCGAATCCGGAGAATCTGCATCTGGCCCGGGGCTGCGATGCGGTCAGCACAAATCCCTGTGACGTCCTGCCGGAATATCTGGAAGCCTGGGCGAAGATGGGCGTGAAATACCTGCCCTGCCGCAGTATCGGTTATGACCATATTCCGCTGGAAAAGGCAGCGGAGCTGGGAATGCGGGTCAGCCACAGCAATTATCCGCCGGATGGTGTGGCCAACTATACCATCATGCTGATGCTGATGTGCAGTCGCAAGATGAAGCAGATTATGCAGCGTGCCAATGTGCAGGACTATTCTCTCCCCGGAAAGATGGGCTGCGATATTTCTGCCTGCACGGTGGGCGTTATCGGTACCGGCAAGATCGGGCAGACTGTGATCCGGCATCTGAGCGGCTTCGGCTGCAAAATTCTGGCTTACGATCTTTACCGGAATGATGACGTGAAGCAGTATGCGGAATACGTCACATTGGAAGAGCTGTATGCAAAGAGTGACATCATTACCTTACATACGAATGCGACGGCGGAGAATCATCATTTGATCAACGATGACAGCATCGCCGCAATGAAGGATGGTGTGCTGATTGTCAATACCGCACGCGGCGCCCTCATTGACGCTGAAGCGCTGTGCCGGGGACTGGAAAGCGGCAAGGTCGGCGGTGCAGGACTGGATGTGATTGAGGATGAGTCAGGAATTTGTTACTACAGCCGCGTCGGAGAGCCTCTTTCCAACAGGGAATTGAGCCTGCTGCGCAGCTATCCGAATGTCATCGTCAGCCCGCATACCGCATTTTATACGGATGTGAATGTGGCCAGTATGGTGCACAGCCCGTTTGAGGCACTGGACGCCTATGCCCATGACCGGGCTTATAGCGGAGAAATTCATCTGTGATTGCATGAGGAGAAAAAATTATGGAAAAGAAAGAAAACAAGGTCGGAATCAAGGGATGGCTTGCTTTGTTTGTCCTTTGTCTTATGTTCTCGGGCGTTCTGAAAAATGTTGACGGTCCCCTGAAGGCGCTGGATTTTTCCAATCTGGTTGGCGCCTGGGGCACCATCGGCGAAAGCGGACAGAATTTCATCGGCAAAGGTGGCGCCGGCGCCAGAGAAGGTATGATGCAGGCGTTGAGTCTGATTCCTGCCATTTCCTTTGCCGTGGCTGTGATTGATGTGGTCACAGAATTGGGCGCCATTGATGCGGGTGTCAAGCTTTTCACTCCGCTCTTGAGACCGCTGCTCGGCATTCCTGGTGAGTGCGGCATCGCTTTCGTATCCTCCTTTACCAGCTCCGATGTGGGTTCGGTCATGACCGGTGACTTGTATAAGGAAGGAAAACTGACCGAAAAGGAACGGGCCATTTTTACAGCATATCAATATGCCGGTTCGGCCGTGGTGCTGAACACCATGAACACGCAGGCGGCGCTGCTTCCGATTATCGTCTTTGCGGCCGGTCCGGTGATTGTCGTTCTGTTCGTCTGCAAGATACTGGGCGCCAACCTTGTGAGACTGGTTCTGACACTGGAAGAGAAGAAAAAGAAGGAGGCTTGATACCATGGCTGAAGCGACTATGAAGAAAAAGAAACCCATCATTGACATTTTTCTCGGCGGCGCCAAGAGAGGATTCTACATTGGCGTGGAGACGGTTCTTCCGTCCATGATCCTTGGTTATGTGGTCATGCAGCTTCTGACATTGACCGGACTGATGGATGTCCTGGCCCTTGTCTGCGGACCGATCATGCGGATTTTCGGTCTTCCCGGTGAGGCGTCGGCGGTTTTGCTCTCGGCATTCTTTTCGAAGGCAGCCGGTGCGGCAGCAGCCGCCTCTCTGTTCGGTGAGGGCGTATTGAGTGCCGCCCAGTGTACGATTCTGATTATTCCCTGCATGCTGATGGGCACGCTGATCGGACACTTTTCCAGAATTGTGCTGGTCTGCGGTGTGGAATCCAGACGGCAGCCGCTGATGCTCCTGGTTCCGATTTTTGATTCTATCGTGGGCATGCTGCTGATGCGGCTCATTCTTACACTGATGGGCTTGATGTAAGGCGGTTTGCCGGTGGTCCGGCTTTTACAGGACGAAGACGACAACACATGGTGCGGCTGTTTTTGGAGGAGAAAAATATGACGAATCTTACCTTGTTTGGAGCCCTGTTTATCATTCTTTTGGTGTTTGCTTTTGGTGATTTTGTCGGCGTGGTGTCGAAGGCGAGAATATCCACGATGTTTGTGATCATGGCGACCTTTATGGTTTTGTTTATGAGTCACGCAATTCCGGCGGATATCTGCACGACGGCCAACCTGACCTATGTGACCAGCATCGGACTGCAGTTTCTTCTGGTGGACATGGGCAGCAGCGTCGGGCTTTCGCAGCTGAGAAAGGAGTGGCGTACCGTTGCCACGGCAACCATCTCCCTGATCCTGGCGGTGATCGGTTGTGCGATTGCGATTCCGATCATCGGAAGGGAAGCGGCGCTGGTCAGCATGCCGGTCATTGCCGGCGGCGTGGTGGCTGCCAATACCATGGTGACGGCATCGGAAAATGTCGGCCTTCTGACCTGTGCGGCACTGGCGACATTTATCTATGCGACACAGAAACTCATTGCCACACTGCCGGCTTCCAACGGCGGTCTCAAGTATGCCAATCGGATTCTGGAGGAGTATCGCCGGCAGGATCATACCGCGGATGCAGACGTTGAAACGAAAAAAACCGAAGAAAAGGAGCTCTTCTGGCAGAAAAACAAGCGCTTCTACAGCAACTTCGTCTGTCTCGCCATTGCCGGTGCCATTGTTTTTCTGGCCTATCTTCTGGGAGAGGCGACGCATGGCTGGATTGGTCAGACCATGTGGAGCATGATTCTCGGCATCCTGGCAAGAAATCTGGGTCTTGTTCCCAGTCATTTTTTGAGAGATACATCGAAATCCGTCGGCTTCTTCAGTTTCCTGACCATGATCACCATGATACCTTCGCTGGCGAAGATTGATCTTTCGGAAATTCCGATCATTGGCTTCCATGCGCTAGTGATTTTTGTCTTTGCCATGTTGGTGATTGTCGTGGCATTTCAGGTCACACCGCTGTGGAAAATCTGTGGTTCGAAGAGCCTTGCACTGGGTATTGCCATGTGTCAGATGATCGGCTATCCCGGTACCCAGCTGATTTCCGATGAGGTCGCCATTGCTGTCGGCAGAACAGATGCCGAGAGAGACCGTGTTTCGGAAAAGCTCGGAACGGCCTATGTCATCGCCGGATTTACGAATGTTACGCTGCTGTCGGTTGTGCTGGCAAACTTTATTGCAAAGATACTGTAAGGAAAAAGGAGGAAGCTACCAATGACTGATCTTGAGAGAATAAATGCGTATGTTGAAGCCCACAGAGAGGAAATGCTGGAGACCTACCGCAAGGTAATCCTGCAGGAAAGCTACCACAGTGCGCCGGAGGAAGTGCGTGCCATGGGAAAGATGTTTAAGGCACTGTTCGAGGAAGTCGGTTTCCGCTGTACCTTGACGGATGTGGGAACAGAGGAGAGCGGTGATATGCTGACCGGCATTCTCGGTGAGGATCGTCCCGGCAAACCGATCATCTTCGGCGGACATATGGATACGGTGCATAAGCTCGGCTCATTCCCCTGTCAGTTTGAAGTGGATGAGGAGGGAAAGGTACACGGTCCCGGTGTCCTGGACATGAAGGGCGGCATCGTGATTGCGCTTTATGTCTGCAAGGCGCTGAACGAGATCGGCTACCAGGGACGTCCCATCAAAATCTGTTTTGCACCGGATGAGGAAAAGCTGCATAAGCACGGCAATACGGCGGAGCAGTTCAAGGCCTTCTGCAAGGGCGGCGAATTTATGCTCAACATGGAGACCGGTCTTCCGGGCGGCGATCTCTGCGTTTCCCGGAAGGGAAAAACCGAGGTGGCGCTGTCGGTAGAAGGCGTCTCTGCCCATGCGGGAAATGATTTTGCCAGAGGAAGAAATGCCATTGCGGAGCTTTGCCGAAAGGTCAGCGATATCCAAGCATTGACCAACACAGAGCTTGGCACAACGGTCTGCGTGGACGTTATCCATGGCGGTACGAACTTCGGTGCTTTCCCGGCACATGCAGAGGCGACCTTTGATGTGCGGGCCACTTCCGTGGAAGAAATGCAGAAGGTAAAGCAGAAGATTGAAGAGATTGCGGCGAGAACTTATATAGAAGGAACAACCACAACCATGGAGTATCAGATGGAGATGCTGCCGTTTGAGTGTACCGAGGGCGTTATGGATCTCTATCATATGGTGCATGACATTTGTGTGGCGGATGGCTTCGGAGACTTCCCGCTGAAGCACATCGGCGGCTCCTCGGATGCGGCCTATGCCGTGATTGCCGGCGTGCCTTCCTTGTGCAGCTGCGGCATCCAGGGCGAGTGGAACCATACGACCAAGGAGTATGCGATTCTGGAATCTCTGTATACGCGGACAAAGCAGTGGGCAGACGTGGTCAACCATATCCGGTAATGTATATAAAAAAAGCGGTGCGTCCATGTGGATGCACCGCTTTTTCGTGACTGTATTTTTACTTTCCGAAATACCGGTTCAGGAGTCCGAGGAAAGCCTTGCCGTGGCGGGCCTCATCCTTGGCCATCTCGTGCACGGTATCGTGGATGGCATCGAGATCCAGTGCCTTCGCGCGCTTTGCCAGATCCATCTTGCCTGCAGTAGCACCGTTCTCAGCCTTTACGCGAACGGTCAGGTTCTCTTTGGTGGAAGCGGATACGCACTCGCCCAGAAGCTCGGCAAACTTGGCAGCGTGCTCAGCCTCTTCCCAGGCAGCGGTCTTGTAGTACTCGCCTACCTCCGGATAGCCCTCACGGAAAGCGGCTCTTGCCATTGCCAGGTACATACCTACCTCAGAGCACTCACCTTCGAAGTTGGCACGAAGGTCAGCCTTGATGTCCTCCGGAACATCGGCAGCAACACCAACCACATGCTCAGCGGCCCAGGTCAGCTCACCCTCAGTCTGCTCGATGAACTTCTCTGCCGGTGCCTTACATACGGGGCACTTCTCCGGTGCCTCATCGCCCTCGTGAACATAACCGCATACAGAACATACCCAAGTTTTCATTGTTTTCTCCTTTTCTGCAGGCGAGGCCTGCCCTTCTCCTGAAACATTAGACTTCTTCGCTATAGCAACTTTCGCAGAGCCCCCGGAAAACCAGTTCATGACCGGTGACCCGGCATCCCGGCAAGACCTTGCCGGCCACTTCGTCCAGATGATCGGCGGTCTCCATCGGGACATCCAGTACCCGACCGCATTTTTCACAGGCGAAGTGGTAATGGGGCTGGACATTGGGATCGAAGTGATCGGCTCCCGACTCAAAAGAAAGCCGCTGGATTTCCCCCACCTCCGAGAGAAGATTCAGATTCCGGTATACGGTGGCAAGACTGATGCTGCTGTTCTGGTTCCTAAGCTCCGCGAAAATCACGTCGGCTGTCGGATGATCCCTGTGCTGCTTCAGCTGCTCGAGAATCTCCTGGCGTTGTCTGGAGTAATTCATTTCCCTGTCCTTTCCTGCCTTGATTTGCTGTCGAAATCAAAAACAAGAATTGTTACTATTTTTGATTTCGAGAGAATCATACCTTGAAAAGGAGTGAATGTCAAGGGCTTTTGCGTTGTTCAGCCATCGATTAGCTGAACTTCTTTTTGTTCTCTGCGAATTCATCCTTCACGGCCTGCAGAAGCGCCGGACTCCGGATAAGATCATAGGAAGCCCCGGCGATTGCTTTGGCACCATAAAGGATGGCATTATGGCCGGCTTCTGTCTTTCCTGCATCAACAAATGCCTGGGAGTGGGACGGTGTACCCTCCGGCACAAAGGCCACGCGGATACAGCACCCGGGAATTTCGTACATGACATTGCCGAAATCTGTAGAGCCGGTCTTTTCTCTGGGAGGCGCCAGCTGCGGTGCTCCGGCAAGTTCTGCATTCTCCATCAACAGGCTGTTGAGCTTCAGGACCGGTATTTTATTATAGAAGAATGTTCCTTCTTCTGCCTGATAATCCACACCGGCAATCAGGGCTGCGCCTTTGAAAATGTCCAGAAGGCGATCGCACACGGATTCCAGCGTGACACGAGAGAAAGAACGGGCAGAAAATTCACCGACGGCCCGGGCAGGCACCACATTACTGGGACCCGGCAGTTCCTTCATCGTGTAATGCAGACGTACATCATCCGGCACATGCTCCCGCAGAAATTCTACGCCGTTAAAAGCCGCCAGCATGGCATCAAAGGCGCTTCTTCCCTTCTCCGGCGCCAGTGCCGCATGGGCTCCCTTTCCGTGGAAATACACCACATAGCTCTTCTGCGCCAGGCACTTCACATCCGTGCAGGTATTGGGACCGCCATGCATCATCAATGCCACATCCAGCTCATGAAAACAGCCATTTTTGATCATGTCGGCCTTTGCACCCAGGGTTTCCTCAGCCGGTGTTCCATAGACCACCAGCTGAAAGCTTTCCGGAATATCCAGCTGACTGAGGGCAACTGCAGCACCGAGACAGCCGGGGCCCTGCAGGTTATGACCGCAGCCATGGCCCAGTCCCCGCAGGGCATCATATTCTGTGAGAATACCGATGACAGGACCGCCTTCACCATGCTGAAATGTTGCGCGGAAGGCGGTTTTGTATCCGCCCACACCCATTTCCACAGAAAAGCCATGGGTCTTCAGGTAGCCGGTGAGCAGTCCTGCTGCAAAAACTTCATTTCCCTCATATTCCGGATTGTCGTGAATCTGATCGTTCATAGACCAGAGTTCTTCTTTCTGTGTATCCACAGCATGGAAGAGTGCTTCTTTATCGTTCATTTCGTCATTTTCTCCTTTTACATCGGGCCGTAGTTTATCAGCTGCGCAATGATGAGCAGCACAATGCCGGTCACAAACCAGATCGCAAACATCTTCCACATAAAACGCATCCAACGGTCATAAGGAATGTTGCAGGCGCTGATAATGCCCATCAATGCGGTAGAGGTCGGCAAAATATAGTTGCAGAAGCCGTCACCGAAGTTGAACGCGAGAATGGCCGTCTGCCGGGTGATTCCGATAAGATCAGCCAACGGTGTCATGATCGGCATCACAGCGGCCGCCTGACCGGAACCGGATGTGATGAAGACATTAATGACGGTATTGGCCAGCAGCATGGCCGGTGCCTGCAGCAGTGTCGGTACAGCACCGAGGCCGCCTGCCAATGAATGGACAACAGTGTCGATGATTTTTCCGTCTGACATAATCAGACTGATGGACTGCGCGAGACCGATGATGATCATGGCGCCCATCATTTTTTGACATCCGACCGAAAAGGTTCTTGCAATTTTATTCAATGAGAAGCCCGCACAGATTCCGGTGATGATGCCGAGCCAGATAAACATAGCTGCCATTTCCGGCATATCCCAATCCAGTTTAACGGAACCATAGATCACGATGACCAGTGAAACAAACAGTGCCAGTATGCACAATGCCTTCCGCGGAGAGAGGTCTCCGAAGGAATCCAGATCGGTGCTGTTCAGTTCATTTTTCTGGTCCAGATCATACATGGGACTCAGCGCCGGATTTTTCTGGATTTTTTTCGCGTAGCGGATCAGGAAAATGTTGGTGACGACATAATATACGGCAAAGCATACCCAGCGATATTCAATGCCGGAATAGATCGGCAGCTCGGCAATTTTCTGCGCCACCAAAGTGGTGCTGGGATTCAATGTTCCCGTTGAAAATCCGACGGCACCGCCCAACAGAATGATGGCTGCGCCGGTAATGGAATCCAGTCCGATGGCAAAGCTCAGCATCACCATGACCGGTGCGAAGGCAATAAAGGTATTCACCGCCTGCGTGATGCAGATGAAGGCGAAAATCAGCGTCAGAATCGGTATAAATATGTACAGATTTCCTGCCGTTTTCTTCGCGATTTTGGCAATCAGTGACTGCAGGGCACCGGCTTCCGTCAGCATATGAAAGGCACCGCCGGAAAACAGAATGACCAGCATGATATCAATACGCTTCGTGAAGCCCTTCACGATGTATGTGGGAATCAACAGCGGATTTACCGGTGCTCTTCCGACATACTGAAACTGGTTGGGATCCACAACCTTGATGCCGTCCGCGTTTTCCAGGCGTACATATTCTCCTGCCGGGATGATCCACGTCAGCAGTACGGCAAACAAAATGATCGCAAACACGATCACAAAACTATGGGGAAACTCCTTTTTCTTTTCGCTCATTTTACTCTCCTTCCCGATACGAAACAGGCCCAAATGCATTATAATTATGCATTTACGAGTATAATAGAGCATATTTATTCAGCGTCCCATTATTAAAAACTTAATCGGAGATTAAGAAAATCTTACTCCGCCGCACCGGATACATCCTTCTGCAGGCATTTTCCGATAATCTGCAGCAGACGTTCCTCTGCCTCCGTCGGCTGCCGTCCCTTTCGCCACATCAGATAAATTTTGGAACTCCAGCCCTTTTTTCCGATATGATAGTAGGATACACCCGGATAATTTGCCCGCATCTCTCGTACATAGCCGATTCGATTGAAGCCTACGCCCATTTCCTGTTCAATCATGCTGAGTATAATATCAAAATGGCTGATTTCGATGGTTCTGGAAGGCCGAATACCGGATGCGGCAATGATTTTCCGCGCGGTTTGTCCCATGCTTTGCCCCTCTGTCGGGATAATGAAGGTTTCTCCGTCAAGCTGACTGAGCTCAAGATGCGGATAGTCATCACCGGGTACCTGAAACGCCTGCATTTCCGCGGGATGTCCCTTGGGAAGGACCAGCAGTACCTGTTCCTCCGCCAGTACCCGGCAGGCAGCGTCTGTAATGGGCTCTTCAAAGCTGGACAGAATATAATCCACCATGCCGGTATGATACAGATGCTCCAGCTCTGCGCAAATGCCGTCACGAAAGATCACTTCCTGCTTCGGATATTCATGATGAAAGCGCTTTAAGACCTGAGGAACCAGCGCAATTGCACGCCGCTGCTGCACACCGATCCGGATGATCTCATGGCCGTCTGTTTTGCTGCGTTCCACCAGACTGTCGAATTCAGCCTTCATTTCCAGCATTTTTTCTGCCCGACGAACATACTCTTCTCCGAGCGGCGTCAACGTGAAGGATTTGCCGCTCCGGTCAAAAAGAGGAATGCCCAGTGCACGTTCCATGTTGCTGATGTAGCTGCTGAGCGCCGGCGGGGATATGTAGAGCGCCTCTGCTGCCCTGGAAATCGTTTGGTACCGTGCCAGCGTACAGACATAGAGTTGTTCTTTCAGATTCATAGCGTGGCCCATCCTTTCATATTATGCATTATACTTAAAATCGTGGCATCGGGCGAACAAAAAATGCAGATTGAAGATTCATTGACGCCCACAGTACTTTGTTATAAACTAGACAATGTCTCTTAAGAAACAGTCACGAATGTGACACATACATAAAAGGTGGTCATTATGACAGAAAAAAAACCAGTGGTGCTTTTGATTCTTGACGGCTATGGCCTGAATACTCATCAGGAGGGCAATGCTGTCGCTATGGCGAATACGCCGGTGATGGACAAGCTCGAGGCAGAGTATCCCTTTGTGAAGGGCTATGCTTCCGGTCTCGCGGTAGGTTTGCCGGACGGACAGATGGGCAACTCCGAGGTCGGCCATATGAACATGGGCGCCGGACGCATCGTTTACCAGAACCTGACCCGCATTTCCAAGTCCATTGCGGACGGGGATTTCTATTCTAATGAAGAGCTGCTGAAGGCAGTGAAGAACTGCAAGGAGAAGGATTCCGCCCTGCATCTTATGGGCCTGGTGTCCAGCGGCGGTGTGCATTCCCATATCGAGCATATCTACGGACTTCTGGAGCTGGCAAAGCGGAACGGTCTCACAAAGGTATATCTCCACGCCTTCCTGGATGGTCGTGATACACCGCCCGATTCCGGCAAGGCCTTCCTGGAGGAGGTTGAGCAGAAGATGGCAGAGTTGGGCGTCGGCAGCATTGCCACCATTTCCGGTCGTTACTATGCCATGGACCGGGACAAGAACTACGACCGTGTGGTGAAGGCCTATGATGCCATGACCAAGGGAAGCGGCGTGACAGCTGCTTCTGCTAAGGAAGCCATCGCGGCATCCTATGTCCAGGAAGTCTATGATGAGTTCGTGGTGCCCTGCGTCATCACAAAGGACGGCAAGCCCACAGCCACCATTCAGGATGGCGATTCCTGCGTCTTCTTCAATTTCCGGCCGGACCGTGCCCGGGAAATGACCCATTGCTTCTGCGATGACGAATTCAGCTTCTTCGAGAGAGGCGCAAGACTGGATACCACCTTCGTGGTATTCACCGATTATGACAGCACCATCCCCAACAAGCTTGTGGCTTTCAAGGACCAGAAGCTCACCAACACACTGGGCGAGTATGCAGCTTCTCTTGGCCTGCATCAGGTACGTATCGCCGAGACTGAGAAGTATGCGCACGTTACCTTCTTCTTCAACGGCGGTGTAGAGGAGCCCAATGAGAATGAGGACAGAATTCTGGTGCCGTCACCTAAGGATGTGCCGACCTATGATCTGAAGCCCCAGATGAGCTGCCCCGAGGTTTGCGAGAAGCTCTGTGAGGCCATCCGTTCCGGCAAGTATGAGCTGGTGATCACCAACTTCGCGAACCCGGACATGGTGGGACATACCGGCGTGATTCCGGCTGCCATCAAGGCCATAGAGGTGGTGGATGAGGCTGTAGGCAAGGTTGTGGAAGCTGTGAAGGAAGTCGGCGGACAGCTGTTCATTCTGGCAGACCACGGCAATGCGGACCAGATGATCGATCCGGAGACCGGTGAGCCCTTCACTGCGCATACCACAAATCCGGTGCCCTTCATTCTGGTGAATGCGGATCCGAAGTACAAGCTTCGTGAGGGCGGCTGCCTTGCTGATGTGGCACCGACCCTGCTGCAGCTGCTGGAGGTACCGCAGCCTGCAGAAATGACCGGCAAGTCTCTGCTGGTGGAGGATTGAGAATGAGAATAGGCGTTTCAACTGATTCCGGTTCCGGCATCTCCCAGGAGGAGAGCCGGGCGCTGGGCATTCGCGTGGTGCCCATGCCCTTCCGGATTGACGGCGAAGAGTACTTCGAGGGCATCAATCTGAGCCGGGAGGAGTTCTTCGAAAAGCTGAAGACGGATTGTGACATAGCCACATCCCAGCCCTCTCCGGAGGATGTGATGAAGACCTGGGACGCGCTGCTGGAGGAAAATGATGCGGTGGTGCATGTGCCTCTGACATCCGGACTTTCTGGCAGTACCCAGACCGCCATCATGCTGTCCCAGGATGACAAGTATGAGGGAAAGGTTTTTGTGGCGGACAGCCGTGGTGTTTCCGTGGTACAGCGGCAGCAGTGCATTTTTGCTAAGGAGTTGGCGGAGAAGGGCTTCGGTGCAGAAGAAATTCGGGACATTCTGAACCGGGATGCGGCCTGCAACAGCATTTACATCGGAGTGGATACCCTGAAGTACCTGAAAAAGGGCGGCAGAATCACACCGGTGGCAGCGGCCATCGGAACCCTCCTGCACATTAAGCCGGTGCTTTCCATTGTGAAGGGCGGCAAGCTGGATTCCTACACCAAGGTGCGCACCACCAAGCAGGTGAAAGAAGCCATTGTGACCGGTCTGAAGGCGGATCTGGCAGGAAAGCTGCAGGATCCGGAGGGAAAGAACTGTTATGTGGCCATTGCCTATACGGACAATCCGGAGCAGGCGCAGAAATTTGCCGAGGAGCTGGCAGCAGAATTCCCCAACCGTCTGAATCCGGAGATTGTGGTGGATCCGCTGTCTCTTCTGATTTCCTGCCATGTCGGGCAGAACGGCCTGGGCGCTGCGGTCATTGAGCGGCCGAAGGAGCTGCAGGATTGAAACCGCGAATTTAGCATGACATCGCTAATGCTGTTAGGCAATTACAAGTAGAACGAATCTTTCGGAGCTATGGGAAGACGGTATCCGCCATGGGATACTGTATCTCATAGCTCTTTTCGTTTGCCCGGATCCGGATTTCTCCCTGCACTGCGGTTTCCAGTGTTTCCACCTGCTGTTCCGCCAGCCTGTCCAGTGTTTCCTGGTGGGGATGCCCGTAGCGGTTGCCGGCACCATAGGACAGGAGAGCGTAGTCCGGCTGCAGGGCCGAAAGCATTTCCGCGGAACTGCTGGTGTGGCTGCCGTGGTGCCCGGCCTTCAGGATGTCCAGCTTCAGATAGCTGCCGGTATAGCGGACGAGATTCTCCAGCAGCAGCGGCTCCTGCTCCAGTGGCAGATCCCCGGTGAAGAGCATGCGGAAGTCGCCGAAGCGCAGCAGCAGCGCATCGGAATGGCTGTTGGCGTCCTCGATATAGCCGTTGTCGGCGGGATAGAGGCAGAGCAGGGAAAGGTCCTGCAGTGTCAACATGTCCCCGGCCTGGAGGTAGGACACGGGGATTTGCCGGGCTTCGGCTGCGGCCCGGAGTTCGTCATAGCGAGTATCCTGTTCTCCGGCGGCGGGCAGGAGCAGGCGGTGCACCTCAATGGCGTCGGTTTCGGTCAGGAGATAGAGGAGACCGCTGATATGATCCTGGTCACTGTGGGACAGGATGGCGAGGTCAATGTCGGCGATGCCCTGGGATTTGAGATAGGGCAGACAGACATTTTTGCCGAGGCTGCCGGAGGAGGTGGAGCCCATGTCGATGGTGATGACGGATTTGTCCCGACGCAGCACAAAGCCGTCTCCCTGGCCTACGTCTAGTGCGGTGATGGTGAGATCCCGGGAGGGGCGGGGCAACAGGACAAAGAGGCCGAGCAGGAGAGGCAGCAGGACGAGGGGGAGAGAAAGTGGACTGCATGCTGCAGTATTGTTCCTTCTGGATTGTGAATGTGCCGGAACTTGCTTCTGCTTTGCGGCAGATACTTGCCGATGCTTGAGGCAGGCACAGAAGAGGAAAAAGCAGGCATAATAGCAGAAAATGCCAAATAAGTGGGGACGTCCCGGCAGGAAGCGGGCGCCGGGGAGCGTGGCGGTCAGATCGCAGAGCAGTGCATAGAGTCGGAGGATACCGTGGGCGCTGCCGATGCAGATCAGGGCGATGGGGATGGAAAAGAAGCTGCTGAGGATGGCCAGCAGAGCGGCATAGACCAGGAAGCTGAGGAGCGGCAGTACCAGAAGGTTTAGAAGTATGCTGTATACAGGAAGCTGAAAATAGTGATAGAGGAGGATGGGGAGCGTGAAGAGCTGCAGGAGTAGAGACTGACTGAGCCCGGACAGGAGGGGATGGGCGGGCAGTGGCAGATCGGACGCGAGCGCCAGGGAGAAGACAGCGCCGAAGCTCAGCTGAAAGCCGGCACTGAAGAGGAGATAGGGCTGGGAGAGCAGCAGAAGGAGAAAGGCGGCGGACAGGGCCGAGAGCATGTCATAGGTGCGGCCCAGGGAGCGGGCCAGAAATTGCAGGAGCAGCATGATCACGGCTCGCAGTGCAGAGCCGGAGCAGCCGGTGAGGATGCCGTAGCTCAGGATCAGCAAAGTGCTGACAAGGGCGGCCGGGTTATGCGCAAGCTGCAGACGCCGGAGCAGTTGGTAAAAGCCCATGCCGAGAATGGAGAGATGCAGGCCGGATACGGCAAGGATGTGGGCGATGCCGTTTTCCTGATACAGGGAGAGAAGTTCATCATCCAGATTGGACTTGTCACCCAGCAGCAGGGCCTGGAGCACCCCGGCGTCTTCTTCGGGAGCCAGCCGGAAGAGGATTTCCTGCACCCGGCAGCGGATCTTCTGCAGCAGAACCTGGTAAGGGATGGCTTCGCCGCCGCTGATTTCCAGTCGTTCTCCGTACATGGAGCCGCTGAGGCCGAGACCCGCGGCATAGAGTGAATAATCGAAGCTGCCTTCGTTCCGGGGCGGGGACAGGGCCGCCATTTGTCCGTAGACGGTCACCTCCTGACCGGGATAGACGACGCCGGGCGGAGACAGATAGACGAGGATGTCCCCTACGGGCTGCCGGTAGCGGCTGCGGAGCGTTTCCGGTGCATCCGCCGGCAGCGTCTCGAGAGAACCGTAAGCACTGGAGAGTTCTGCATTTTTCAGGCGAATGCGGCTCTGCTCTTCGGTGTCATGATATTCCGAAACCGTGCCGCGCAAAGCCACGTTCAACTCGCCGAAGGCGGCGATTCGTTCCCGGTTGCGGAGCAGCACAGTTCGGGTGTGGCAGAAATGCAGGGCGAAGCCGGACGACAGGGCCAGCAGGAGGAGCAGCGCAGGATAATGCAGGCGCTTCTGCCATAGGCTCAGCGCAAAAAAGCTCAGCAGCAGTGCGGCGGCAGTGAGGCGAAGCCGGAAATCCAGTTTCGCGGCGATAAGCTCCGCCAACAGGCAGAGCAGGGCCAGCCAGAAGAGAGGACGGCGGTAGTTCATGGTGACTCCTTTTTGCGAAATGAGGAATTGTTTGATACCGGGATGGAAGAAATGGACGCAACGGACCCATTGCGGAGAGCCGGATTGTGATTCTTGAAAGAACGGGAATCAGCCGCTGGAGCGACGGTGAATGGAAAGCACGGCGATGAAACGATCCCGTGCCGAAGACATTGGAATAAAACTTAAAAGAAGCATAGCACAATTGTGAGTGATGCGCAATACTTAAAGCAAAAATACGTTCTTTTTCTGCATAATAAAAGTACGGATTGCTGCGCGCTGACGCATTCCGGGCACAAAAAAAGTCCGCATGATTTTCATGCGGACCAACATTTCTGTCAGGCGAAAACAGAAATGGAATGTATTAGTTCATGGAAGCTACAGCCTTGGAGATGTGAGCAACCTTACGGGAAGCATTGTTTGCCTTGTAGATGCCCTTGCTGTGTGCCATGCAGATCTTCTTCTGAGCGGTCTGGAGAGCAGCCTGAGCAGCTTCCTTGTCACCAGCCTCAACAGCTGCGTAAACCTTCTTGATGTAGGTCTTAACCTCGGAACGGATAGCCTTGTTGCGGGCATTTCTGTCCTGTGCTACCAAAATTCTCTTCTTTGCGGACTTGATGTTTGCCATAGTGATCACCTTTCTTCAAATATGAAATGTATTTTTCTCAGGTGTTTTCAAAAACCTGGACACGGACAGTTTGAAAACATGCTTCCCTATAATATATAAAGGACTGGCCCCTTGTCAAGGAAAAAAGCCCGAAAAAACGCACAAAAATCGCAGCAAAAGCCCGGAAATTCATCGGAGCGGCGGGGCTGATGGTGGAAAAATGCGGAAAGCCATGTTATGATTAGGCATTGATAAAAATGACGGAATTTGGGAGTGCAAATGGAAAAAACAGAAATCGATCAGAGCAGAATCAGAAATTTTTGCATCATTGCGCACATTGACCACGGCAAGTCCACGTTGGCGGACCGGATCATTGAGCTGACCGGCACCCTGACGGAGCGGGAAATGCAGTCTCAGGTGCTGGACAATATGGATATTGAGCGGGAGCGGGGCATCACCATCAAGTCTCAGACCACCCGTATCGTCTACAAGGCGAAGGATGGCGAGGAGTATATTTTCAACCTTATCGATACCCCGGGCCATGTGGACTTTAACTATGAAGTATCCCGGGCCCTGGCAGCCTGTGACGGTGCCATCCTGGTGGTGGACTGCACCCAGGGTATCCAGGCCCAGACCCTGGCGAATACCTATCTGGCGCTGGACCATGATCTTGAGATCCTGCCGGTGATCAACAAGATTGATCTGCCGTCAGCGAACCCGGAGGGAACGGCGCAGGAAATTGAGGACGTTATCGGCATTGAGGCCATGGACGCGCCCCGTATTTCGGCGAAGACCGGCCTCAATGTGGAAGAGGTGCTGGAGGCCATTGTGGAGCGTCTCCCGGCGCCGGGCGGTTCCAAAGAGAATCCGCTGCAGGCCCTGATTTTTGACTCTCTGTACGACTCCTACCGCGGCGTCATCATCTTCTGCCGGGTACAGGAGGGCAGCGTTCGAAAGGGTACACCCATCCGCCTGATGGCCACCGGCGCGGAGTTTACCGTGACGGAGGTGGGCTATTTTGCACCGGGACAGTTCATTCCCTGCGAGGAGCTTTCTGCCGGTATGGTGGGCTACATCACAGCCTCCATCAAGAACATCCGGGATACTCGGGTGGGTGATACCGTGACCTCGGCGGAGAATCCCGCCGCGGCGCCGCTGCCGGGCTACAAGAAGGTGCAGAGCATGGTGTTCTGCGGTATCTATCCGGCGGATTCTACCAAGTATCCAGATCTCAGAGACGCGTTGGAGAAGCTGCAATTGAATGATGCAGCACTTCATTATGAGCCGGAGACCTCGGCGGCCCTGGGCTTCGGTTTCCGCTGCGGCTTCCTGGGACTTCTGCATCTCGATGTGGTGCAGGAGCGTCTGGAGCGGGAGTATGACCTGGATCTGGTGACCACGGCACCCTCTGTTGTGTACCATGTATACAAGACAGACGGGACCATGCTGGAGCTCACCAATCCTTCAAACCTGCCGGATCCGGCGGAAATCGATCATATCGAGGAGCCCATCGTGGAGGCGGAGATCATGGTGACCTCCGAATACCTCGGTTCCATCATGACCCTCTGTCAGGAGCGGCGCGGCGTCTATAAGAGTACCGAGTACATTGAGGCCACCCGAGCCATTCTGAAGTATGACCTTCCGCTGAACGAGATCATCTACGACTTCTTCGATGCCCTGAAGTCCCGGAGCCGCGGCTACGCCAGCTTCGATTATGATCTGAAGGGCTACCAGACCAGTAAGATGGTGAAGCTGGACATTCTGGTGAACAAGCAGCAGATCGATGCCCTGTCCTTCATTGTCCATGCGGACTCTGCCTACGAGCGGGGCAAGAAGATGTGCGAGAAGCTGAAGAAGGAAATTCCCAGACAGCTCTTCGAGATCCCCATTCAGGCGGCCATCGGCGGACATATCATGGCCCGGGAGACCATCAAGGCCCTGCGGAAGGATGTGCTGGCGAAGTGCTACGGCGGTGACGTTTCCCGAAAGAAGAAGCTTTTGGAGAAGCAGAAAGAAGGAAAGCGCCGGATGCGTCAGTTCGGTAATGTAGAAATCCCCCAGAGCGCTTTCATGAGCGTGCTAAAGCTGGACGAGGAATAAAGATAAAAAGAGTTATAACTCCCATGAATAAAAACTTTCCAAATCTCCTTGAATTCGGAATATCATGGGAATATACTAAGTGAAGTTCTAAACTTATAAGAAAAGAGGCTGTAAAGTTATGGCAAAGAAGAATCTGGACTGGTCCAATATCGGATTCAATTATCATGTGACAGACAAGAGATACATTTCCAACTATAAGGATGGAAAGTGGGATGAGGGCGCGCTGACCGATGACGCCAACGTGGTGCTGAATGAGTCTGCAGGTATTCTGCAGTACTGCCAGCAGGTATTCGAGGGCATGAAGGCCTATACCTGGGAGGACGGCAGCATCGTTTGCTTCCGCCCGGATCTCAACGCAGAGCGTATGTATGAGTCTGCGCAGAGACTGGAGATGCCGCCTTTCCCGAAGGAGCAGTTCCTGGAGGCTATCGATGCAACCGTTCTGGCCAATGAGGATTGGGTTCCACCCTATGGCTCCGGCGCCAGCCTTTATCTTCGTCCCTATGAGTTCGCTACCGGCCCGGTTATCGGTGTGAAGCCCTCAGACGAGTACCAGTTCCGTGTCTTTGCCACACCCGTTGGCCCCTACTACAAGGGCGGCGCAACACCCGTGGCACTGCAGGTATCGGACTTTGATCGTGCGGCACCCCATGGTACCGGTGCAGTGAAGGCCGGACTGAACTATGCTATGAGCCTGCATGCTTCCGTACTGGCGCATTCCCAGGGCTATGCCGAGAACCTGTATCTGGATGCGGCAACCAGAAGCTATGTGGAGGAGACCGGCGGATCCAACACCATCTTCGTAGACGAGAAGGGCACACTGGTGGTGCCGAAGTCCAACTCCATCCTTCCGTCCATCACGAGACGTTCCATCGTTTATGTGGCTGAGCATTATCTCCACCTGACTGTGGATGAGCGTCCGGTGAAGTATGAGGAGCTGCCGAGCTTCAAGGAGTGCGGTCTCTGCGGTACTGCAGCCGTAATTTCTCCGGTGGGCAAGATCGTGAACCACGACCAGACCATCAGCTTCCCGAGCGGTATGGAGCATGCCGGTGAAGTCATCGGAGAGCTGTACAACACACTGACCGGTATCCAGAACGGCAAGATCACCGCGCCGGAAGGCTGGATCAGAGTGATAAAGTAAAAACAAGCCCGGGGCTAAGCCCCGGGCTTGTTTTTACTTTGCCTATTTTACTGGACCTGAATCAGCTCCGCGGTATCCACGGCCCGGGCCACCATTTCGTCGATCTCCGGCAGCAGATTCTTCTCGTGCTCCCGAATGGGCTCCGGCAGGGGCTTCGTGACAGGATGCTTCGCCACGAAGATGGTGCAGCAGTCCTCGAAGGGCTCGATGGAAGTCTCGTAGGTGCCGATCTTCTGGGAAATGTTGACGATCTCCTGCTTGTCGAAGGCAATCACCGGACGATAAACCGGCAGGGTGCAGACTTCGTTGGTGCAGACCAGACTCTGCATGGTCTGGCTGGCCACCTGACCGATGGATTCGCCGGTGATGAGACCGATGCAGCCCCGCTTCTTCGCGATGGCCTCGGCGATCCGCATCATATAGCGGCGCATGATGATGGTCAACTCCTCGTGGGGGCACTTCTCATAAATGGCCAGCTGGATTTCCGTGAAGTTCACCACATGGAGTGCCACGGGTCCGGAATACTTGGAAACGGCTTTGGCCAGATCCACAACCTTCTGCTTGGCCCGCTCTGAGGTATAGGGCGGTGCATGGAAGTAGGTGGCCTCAATGAGGGCGCCGCGCTTCGCGATCATGTAGCCTGCCACCGGGGAGTCAATGCCGCCGGAAAGCAGCAGCATGGCCTTGCCGTTGGTGCCCAGAGGCATGCCGCCGGCGCCGGGGATGGTCTCTGAGAAAATGTTGATATACTGACGAATCTCTACGGTGAGACGGATGTCTGGTGTGTGCACATCTACGGTGGTCTCCGGGAAAGCAGTCAGGATCCGGTAGCCCAGCTCCGCATCGATTTCCGTGGAATTCATGGGGAAGTTCTTGTCCGCCCGGCGGGTCTGCACCTTGAAGCTGCACTTCCGGCCGCTGTACAGTGCGGTCCAGTAGTCCAGAACGGCCTTGGCCAGGGTTTCGAAGTCGTAGTCATTGGGCAGCTGCACCATGGGGCAAATGCCGACGATGCCGAAAACATGCTGCAGAGCCTCTACGGTCTCGTCATAATCGTAGTTTTCGGACTTCACGTTCACATAGATGCGTCCCCGCTCCCGGGTCACGCTGAATTCTCCATCCACATGCTTCAGCTTCATGCGGATATCGTGCACCAGCGCATCCTCGAAGACGTAGCGGTTCTTGCCCTTGGTGCCGATCTCGGAATATTTGATCAGAAAGCTTTGATACTGCATAAAACTCCTTATAAATGACAACAAAATATCAAAGGCTTTGCTCATCGCAAAGCCTTTGATATTGCTTCCAACCCTTATTTGGGGTACAATGCTTATTCAGCGATAACGTAGGGCTTCAGAGCGGTCATGATCTCGTCCATACGGTTGGCATCGGCATGAATGTTCAGGTCGATGGGCTTGGACAGATCCAGAGAGAAGATGCCCATGATGGACTTGGCGTCGATCACATAACGGCCGGACACAAGGTCGAAGTCAACATCGGCGAACTTTACCAGCTCATTGACGAAAGACTTTACTTTATCGATAGAATTCAGTGAGATACGAACTGTTTTCACGGTGAAACCTCCTTTAGGTTTTGTTTGTGTGTAATGTGAAATCTGGTGCAGACTTGCCGTCTCGCGCCGATTACTTACAATTTAGCAACATCCAAAATCAAAGTCAAGAGCCGTCGAACAGTTGACGAAGGATTTACGGAACAGGAGAGAAGGATGGAATTTAAAAATCTGAGAGTGGCCATGCACAATCTGGGATGCAAGGTGAACTCCTATGAGGCGGAGGCCATGGTGCAGGAGCTGCGGACGGCCGGTGCAGCGATTGTCCCCTGGGAAGATTTCGCCGACATTTACATCATCAATACCTGTTCGGTGACCAATATTGCGGACCGGAAATCCCGGCAGATGCTCCATAAGGCGAAGCTCAAGAACCCGGACGGCATCGTCATCGGCGCCGGCTGCTACGTGCAGGCCCGGGCGGCAGAGCTTGAGAAGGACAGCGCCGTGGATATCCTGGTGGGCAACAACCGGAAGGGCAGCATCGTGGAGGTGATCCGGGAGTATCTCCGGGCGAAGGAGGAAAATGACGCCCTCCATTACGTACCGGACATCCGCTCGGAGACGGGCTACGAGACCCTGCAGGCGGGAGAAAGCACGGAGCATCAGCGGGCCTTCCTGAAGGTGCAGGACGGTTGCAATCAGTTTTGCAGCTACTGCATTATCCCCTATGTGCGGGGAAGAATCCGGAGCCGGAGCCTGACGGACACCCTGCAGGAGGTGCAAATGTTGGCGGCCAAAGGCTTCCACGAGGTCGTACTGACGGGTATCCACCTCTCTTCCTACGGACTGGATTTCGAGAACCAGAACTATGAATACGCCATGAATCATGAGATTCCGTCGGAGCATCTGCTGACGCTCATCGAAAGTGTCGCGGCGGTACCGGGGATCGAACGGGTGCGGCTCGGCAGTCTGGAACCCCGCATCATCACGGCGGCTTTTACGGAGCGGTTGGCGGCGGTGCCGGAGATCTGTCCGCATTTCCATCTGTCGTTGCAGAGCGGCTGTGACCGGACCCTGAAGGCCATGAATCGGCATTACGACACGGCGGCTTTCCGGGAGAGCGTGCGGTTGCTGCGGGCAGCGTTTCCAGATGCGGCCATCACCACGGATGTGATCGTGGGCTTCCCGGGAGAGACAGAGGCGGATTTTCAGGCGTCCTTCGACTTCATTTCCGAAATCGGCTTCTACGAGCTCCATGTTTTCAAGTATTCCCGGCGGCAAGGCACGGTGGCGGACCGCATGCCCGGACAGCTGACGGATAAGGAGAAGAGCGCTCGCTCGGAGGCACTGATCCGGCTGGATCGGGAGAAGTCGGCAGACTTCCGGCGGCGTTTTCTGCATCGCACGGAATCGGTGCTGCTGGAAGAGATCGTGGAATATGAGGGCGAAAGCTATCTGACGGGCTTCAGCAAGGCCTATGTGAAGTACCTGATTCCCTTCCGCAGCCGGGAGGCGGCTCTCGGTAAAATCGGCGAAATTATTCCGGTGCGGGGTGTGAAAATCTGTGATACTTATGTACTTGCGGAGACCCCTGAAATGTTATAAACTAGGATGAGTTATTAAAAGGACGTGACGGCATGAACAGTGATTTTACCAATACGCAGATCATCAGACCGATGCAGGATACGAGCCTCAATGTGACAGAGGTTCTGCGGCGTGTATACGAGGCGCTGACCGAGAAGGGCTACAACCCGATCAACCAGATCGTGGGCTACATCATGTCAGGTGATCCCACCTACATTACCAGCCATAAGGGGGCACGGAGCCTCATTATGAAGGTGGAACGGGATGAGATCCTCGAGGAGCTGATGAGCACCTATGTGGAATCCAAGCTGAGTAAATGATATCAATGCGGGTCTGTCCGGACGAAAGTCCAGATGGACCTTTTTGTTATCGAATGGGCATAGCGCAAGCTTGGCTTGCGGGAGTGAAGAAGTTTGCATCAGGCAAACTTCGTAACAATCTGACATGCATCGAAGATGCATGCTTGCCAACGGCAAGTTCATTGAGAGCTACGGGCTCGAAATGAATCGGGTCGAGGACTTTGCGGGAGACATATAAATTATGCGTATTATGGGATTGGACTACGGATCCAGAACGGTGGGTGTTGCCCTGACGGATCCCACCGGGCTGATTGCACAGCCCCACTGTACCCTGACGCGGGATCGGGAGGCGAAGCTCCGGAAAACGCTGCAGGAGATCGAAAACATGGTTTCGGAATATCAGGTCGAAATGATCGTTCTGGGACTTCCTTTTAATATGGATGATTCTGAGGGAGAACGGGCGGAGAAAACCCGGGCGTTCCGGGAGAAACTGGCACAGCGGGTTTCCGTGCCCATCGAATTTGTGGATGAACGTCTGACCACGATGGCGGCGCAGGAGATTCTGGACGAAAGCGGCGTGCCGCGGTCTATGCAGAAGCAGATGATCGACCAGGTGGCGGCCCAGCTGATCCTGGAGGAGTATATGCAGAGAAGGTCTCGCGAGGAATCACAGCGGAACAGTTGACAAAAGATACAGGTATGAAGAACGGAGAAAATATGACAGAGAACAACAGAATCAGAATGGTATCAGAGGACGGAAGCCTGGAGCTGGAGATCCTGGAGGAAACCACAGTGGCAGGCGTACATTACATTCTGGTGACGGATGCCCCGGAGGGCGAAGACGGTGAGTGCTATGTCATGAAGGACGTATCGGGCCCCTACGATGAGGAAGCCGATTATGAGTTCGCCGGCGAGGAAGAGTCCGACACCATCATGGATGTTTTCTCCAAACTTCTGGAAGGAGAAGGTATCACGATTGAGAAATAATAGTCATCATTATCGGAACCCGGCAGGGAATGCCAGAGAGGCGGCCAGAGAAGCCGCACAGGAGCACGTGAGAGAGAACAGCCGGGAGAGAGCGGAGAGACACCCTCAGCGGGAGAACCGTGAGAACGGGGAAATGCACAGCAGAGGACGGCAGAGAAACGGAAGTTCCCGGAGAAGACGTCCGGAGCACGGGGGAGCGCCGACAGAACACAGAGCACCCCGCACAGAGCAGGCAGCAGTCGCAGTGTCGGAGCAGCCGACATTGGCCTCTGCAGCAGAGAACACGGCAGAAAGCAGAGAGCCGGCAAAAACGAGACAGCATAGGAGCAGAGCAGACAAAATGAAGCAGAAGGGCAGTGTCAGAATCATTCCGCTGGGCGGACTGGATCAGGTCGGCATGAATATCACGGCTATCGAGACCGATGACAGCATCGTTGTGGTGGACTGCGGTCTTGCTTTCCCCTCTGACGATATGCTGGGCATCGACCTGGTGATTCCGGACATCAGCTATCTGAAGGAGCACATCACGAAGGTCAAAGGCTTCGTCATTACCCACGGACACGAGGATCACATCGGCGCACTGCCTTACGTGCTGCAGCAGATCAATGTGCCGGTATACGGTACGCGTCTGACCCTGGCTCTGATCCGCGGCAAGCTGGTGGAGAAGGGCATCGACAAGATGGTGCGCATGAAGGAAATGAAGTTCGGCTCCATGGTGAACTTCGGCGACCTGAAGGTGGAGTTCGTCAAGACCAATCACTCCATTCAGGATGCGGCGGCACTGGCCATTCATACACCGGCGGGTGTCATCGTGCACACCGGCGACTTCAAGGTGGACTATACCCCGGTTTTCGGCGATCCCATCGATCTGCAGCGTTTTGCGGAGCTGGGAAAGAACGGCGTGCTGGCCATGATGTCGGATTCCACCAATGCCACAAAGCCCGGCTTCACCATGTCGGAGCGCACCGTAGGCCGGACCTTCGATATGATTTTCGGAGAGCATAAGCACAACCGTATTCTGGTGGCGACCTTTGCCTCCAATGTGGATCGTGTGCAGCAGATCATCAACACCGCCGCCAAGTACGGCCGGAAGGTGGTGGTCGAGGGTCGCTCCATGGTGAACGTCATCAAGGTGGCTTCGGAGCTGCAGTACATCAACATCCCGGAGGGCACCCTCATTGACATCGAAAACCTGAAGAATTACCCGGACGAGCAGACGGTGCTCATCACCACCGGTTCCCAGGGCGAGTCCATGGCGGCGCTGTCCCGTATGGCCAGCGGTATGCACCGGAAGGTGCGCATTACGCCCAACGATGTCATCGTCATGTCTTCCCACCCGATTCCCGGCAACGAGCTGGCGGTGGATAAGGTCATCAACGAGCTGTACAAGCAGCATGCCGAGGTCATCATGCAGGATACCCATGTATCGGGTCACGCCTGTGCCGAGGATCTGAAGCTGCTGTATTCCCTGGTGAAGCCTAAGTATGCCATCCCGGTACACGGTGAGTATCACATGCGGCGGGCAGCGGCGAAGCTGGCAGAGTCAGTGGGCGTTGCCAAGGACAACTGCCTCATGCTGGAGAATGGCGAGGTCTGGGAGTTCGCGGCGAAGGACGGGGAAATGAAGGCGGAGCTCAAGGATCATGTGTCCGCCGGCGGCATCTTCGTGGATGGTCTCGGTGTCGGCGATGTGGGCAACATCGTGCTGCGGGATCGTCAGAATCTGGCGCAGAACGGCATTATCGTTGTGGTGCTGACGCTGGAGAAGTACTCCGGACACCTGCTGGCAGGACCGGATCTCATTTCCCGGGGCTTTGTCTATGTCCGGGAGTCAGAGGATCTGATGGAAGAGGCCAGAGTGCAGGTGCAGGATGCGGTGGACGACTGTCTGGTGCGTCATGTCAATGACTGGGGCAAGATCAAGAACATCATTAAGGACAGCCTGGCAGACTTCCTCTGGAAGCGGATCAAGCGGAATCCGGTGATCCTGCCGGTGATCATGGAGGTCTGATGGAGGACGGCGCATGTCGGACAGAGATTCGGTAAGAAGTATTTCCGATTTCATCATAGGCCTGGCCTGGCGGGTGCTGCTGGCGGCGGCCATCGTGTTTCTGCTGCTGCAGGGCGTTACCCGGGCCTACAGCTACGGCCACGGTCTGCTCTATGAGCATGCCATGGAGGCAGAGCCCGGTACCGATGTGGAGTTTGTGATTTCCACGGGGGATACCCGGAAGGACATTGCAGAGAATCTGGAAAGGGACGGACTCATCGACAACCAGCAGGCCTTTCTGCTGCAGTCCCGGCTGTATGACGCGGACTATGAGCCCGGCGAGTACAGTCTGAATACCTCCATGACCGGAGAAGAGATCATCAAGTATCTGACAGAAGAGGGCGCGAAGAACTCTGAGCTGAAGGATAAGAATCTGTTGGATGAAGCAGGCACTGCCGGCGAGGAGAGCACAGCGGCCACAGAAGAGGACGGTGTGGAAATCGTAGGCGGCGGCAGCGAGGAGTGATTGGCTTGATTACCAATGAACGACTGATCAATTTTATACATTCTCTGGAGCCGGAACGGGATCCGGCTCTGGAGGCAATACGGAGAGAAGCGCTGACAGCGGCAGTCCCGATTATCCGGGATGAGACTGCGGCGCTTCTTAAGTGTTTGATTGCGGCAATGAAGCCCAAGGCGATCCTGGAGGTGGGGACTGCCGTGGGCTATTCCGCGTATCTGATGGCGGAAGCCATGCCGGAGGAAGCGGAGCTTGTGACCATTGAGAGCTACGCGCCCCGGGTCATGCAGGCGAGGGAAAACCTGTGGAATTCCCCCTACGGCAGCCGGATCCGGATCATGGACATGGATGCGGGCGAGGCACTGGAGCAGCTGCTCGCCGCCGGACGTCAGTTCGATTTTATCTTTCTGGATGCGGCCAAGGGCCAGTATCCGGTCTGGCTGCCGCAGCTTCTGCGTCTTTTGACGCCCGGCGGCATGCTGGTGTCCGACAACATCCTGCAGGAGGGAAGCCTCGCGGAGAGCCGTTTCCTGATTGACCGGCGGGAGCGGACCATTCACAGCCGGATGCGGGAATATCTTTTTACACTGAAGCATCATCCGCTGCTGACCACCTCCATATTGCCGGTGGGCGACGGCATTTCCCTAAGTGTCCGGAAGGAAGGCACGCTGACGGTGGAAACAGCAACGACAGAGCCCGGCGAGGCGTAGGAAGGAGATACATGAGAGCAACAGAGCTTTTGATTCCGGCGGGTTCGCTGGAGGTTTTGAAAACAGCAGTGAACTACGGGGCGGATGCGGTCTATCTCGGCGGCGAGGCCTTCGGTCTGCGGGCAAATGCTAAAAATTTCACAATCCAGGAGATCCGGGAGGCGGTGGAATATGCCCATGCCAGAAATGTGAAAATCTATGTCACTGCCAATATTCTGGCCCACAATCAGGATCTTGCGGGCGTGCGGGAATACTTTGCAGAGCTTAAGGACACGGGAATTGATGCGGTGCTGATCGCGGATCCCGGTGTATTTATGATCGCGAAGGAAGTGATGCCGGAGGTAGAACTGCACATTTCCACCCAGGCCAACAACACCAATTATGAAACCTTCCGTTTCTGGTGGTCACTGGGCGCGAAGCGGGTGGTCTGTGCTCGGGAGCTCAGCCTTCAGGAAATCCGGGAGCTGCGGGCGCACATTCCGGAGGAGATGGACATTGAGGCCTTCGTGCACGGCGCCATGTGCATTTCTTATTCGGGACGCTGCCTCCTGTCCAATTTCTTTACCGGAAGAGACGCCAACCAGGGCGCCTGCACCCATCCCTGCCGCTGGAAGTATTCGGTGGTGGAGGAGACCCGGCCGGGAGAGTATTTCCCGGTGTACGAGAACGAGCGGGGCACCTTTATCTTCAATTCCAAGGATCTCTGCATGATCGAGCACATCCCGGAGATGCTGGAAGCCGGCATTGACTCCCTGAAAATCGAGGGGCGAATGAAGACGGCGCTCTATGTCGCCACAGTGGCCCGCACCTATCGGAAGGCCATCGACGATTATCTGGAAAGTCCGGAAAAATACCGCGCCAACATGGAATGGTATAAAAACGAGATTGCCCAGTGTACCTATCGGGAATTCACCACCGGCTTCTACTTCGGAAAGCCCCAGACGGCGGATCAGATCTATGATTCGAATACCTATGTCACCGGCTCTGTTTATCTGGGCACGGTGGAAGGTACGGAGGGCGAGGACTGCTTCCTGACCCAGAAGAATAAATTCTCTGTGGGAGAAACATTGACCATCATGAAGCCGGACGGCAGCGACATCGATGCGAAGGTGCTGGAGATCCGGGACCGGGAAAGCGGTGAAGCGCAGGACAGCTGTCCGCATTCGAAGCAGCGTCTGCGGGTAAGACTCAGCGTGTGTCCGGCAGAGGGTGATCTGCTTCGGCGTTCTCTGCCGAAGGAAGAGGCTGCGAAGCTGTCAGAGGAACGGTAAGAAAAAACATGGAGCTGCTTTTTACGGTGCTGGGCGTGGCGTCCCTGGCCTATTTCGTCATGATTTTCATTTACAACGGCATCACTGCGCTCTTATGGCTCTGGCCCTGCTTTGCGGCCATGAATTTCCTGCTGCTCTTTTTGCTGCGCCGGTTGCGGCGAAGGTATAAGAAGCGGCAGCCGATCTGTCTGCGGGCCTATGTGTTCTGCTTCACGAGCTTTGCCCTGGGGCTCATTTGTATGGCGGCACTGCTGCTGACGATCTTCTCCCATGCCCACAGCACGGAGGCGGAGAATCTGGACTATCTGATTGTGATGGGAACGGATCTGGATCATAACCGGGTATCAACGTCCCTGAAGAAGCGACTGGACCGGGCCCTGCAGTATGCGCAGCTCAATCCCCGGACGGTTCTGGTGTTGTCCGGCGGCAGGGGAGATCATGACACCAGTACCGAGGCCACGGTGATGTATTATTACATGGTGGAGCACGGCATACCGGCCGGCCGCCTGCTGATGGAATTCTATTCGGATTCCACGCTGGAGAAGATTGGCTATTCATTGCGCACCATCGCGGAGGATCTGGAGGAAAACCGGGTGCTTTACCCGGAGCTGCCGCCCGGGGCGGAAGGTATGCTGGTGTATGGTGAGAACCGACCCCTGCGGATCGGCATTCTGACCTCGGAGATCAATGTCTACCGGGCGGTCGCTATGGCGCGGCATTTCGGTCTGCAGGATCCGGCGGCGCTGACGGTGCCGACGGATGATCTGCTGCTTCCCCACCTCGCAGTGCGGGAGGCTCTGGCGATATTCAAGGATCGACTGATGGGAAACTGCTGACGGTGCCTGTGTACAGCCCAAGAAGAAAATAAAAAGAACAGCGGGCATTGAAAGGGCAGAAGCAAAGGAGAAAATACATGGATAAATATGAAGTGAAGGACAGCAGAAGAATCGAGGAGCTGGGAACGGATGCGGTGCTGTACCGCCATCGGAAATCCGGTGCCCGAGTGCTGACCATGAAGAATGCGGACCCGAATCGGGTTTTCTGCATCGCCTTCCGGACACCGGCGGCGGATTCCACCGGTGTGGCACATATCACGGAGCATTCCGTGCTCTGCGGATCGAAGCGCTTTCCGCTGAAGGACCCCTTTGTGGAGCTCGTGAAGGGTTCCCTCAATACCTTCCTGAACGCCATGACCTATCCGGACAAGACGGTATATCCCATCGCCTCCACCAATGAGAAGGACTTCGAGAACCTCATGAATGTATACATGGATGCGGTGCTGTATCCCAATTGCATTCGTGACGAGCGCACCTTCCTGCAGGAGGGCTGGCATTACGAGCTCACCGAGGAGCAGGGGCCGCTGACATTGAACGGTGTGGTATACAACGAGATGAAGGGCGCCTTCTCCAATCCGGAGTCGGTGCTGGAGCGCTACACCATGCACGCACTCTTCCCGGACACCACCTACGGCAATGAATCCGGCGGCGACCCGGAGGAAATTCCGAACCTGAGCTACGAGGCCTTCTGTGCTTTCCATAAGCGCTATTACCATCCTTCCAATTCTTACATCATCCTCTACGGCGATCTGGACATGGAGGAGAAGCTGGCCTGGCTGGACCGGGAGTACCTCAAGGACTTCGACAGCATCGATCCGGATTCCGAGATCCAGGTACAGAAGCCTTTCCGGAAGCCGAAGCGCGAGGAAATCAGCTTTGCGGTGGGCGACAATGAGCCGCTGCGGAAGAATACCTACCTTTCCTGCAGCATGGTGCTGGGCGATCGTCTCAGCGCGAAGGAGGGCATGGCCTTTTCTGTGCTGGACTATGCCCTGCTTTCTGCACCGGGCGCACCTCTGAAGCAGGCGATTCTGGAGGCCGGTATCGGTGAGGACGTTTACGGCGGCTTTGAGGAAGGCATCCGGCAGCCTTATTTCTCCATCGTGGCGAAGGGCGCAGACAAGAAGGACGAGAAGCGATTCCGTCAGCTGATCCATGACACCCTGTTTAAGCTTTCCGAGGAGGGCCTGGATCGCCGGACCCTGCTCTCCGCCATCAACCATGACGAATTCCAGTACCGGGAGGCAGACTATGGCCGGACCCCGAAGGGTTTGGTTTACGCCCTGACGGCCCTTGACAGCTGGCTCTACGACGGCGAGCCCTGGGAGAATCTGCTCTGCGAGGCCATTTACCGGGAGCTTCGGGAGGAACTGGACAAGGGCTATTTCGAGAACCTGATCCGCCGTTCTCTTCTGGACAATCCCCATGCGGCCATGCTGGTGGTGAAGCCGGCGCGGGGACTGACGGAGAAGAAGGCCCAGGCACTGGCGGACCGTCTGGCCGGTATTCTCGGGGCAATGTCTTCGGCCGAGAAGCGGGCGATGATCGAGAACACGGCGGCGCTGAAGGCATACCAGGATGAGCCTTCGACGGAGGCCCAGCTGCAGACCCTGCCCTTGCTGGCGCTCGAAGACATTGGCAAAAAGGCGTCTGGCTATCACTTCACCGAAGGGGAGAAAAACGGCGTTCGTACACTGTATACAGAACTTGCCAGCCGGGGCATTCTCTATCTGCGGCTGAACTTCAATACGGCCTGCCTCACGGAAGAGGAAATCCCCTATGCGGGACTACTGAAAACCGTGCTGGCCTATATGGATACGGAGAAGCACAGCTTCCAGGATCTGTCCTCGGAGATTTATCTGGAGACCGGCGGCATCAATTTCGACATGACGGCCTATCCGGACCTCGAGAAGTACAACCATTATACCGGTGTCTTCAGCGTGGACCTGAAGCTACTGTACAACCAGATCCCCACGGGACTTTCTCTGCTGACGGAGATCCTGAAGACCACCCGCTTCGGCGATGTCAAGCGAATGACGGAGATCCTGAATGAGGCCCGTTCCCGGGAGAGAATGCGCATCGAGGGCGCTGCCCATACCTATGCCATCAACCGGGGCACCTCCTATTTCTCCGGTACAGGCCGGTACCAGGACCTCTGCGGCGGCATCAGCTACTACCGCTTTGTGGAGCAGCAGGCCCAGGCCTATGCAGCGGCGCCGGAGAAGCTGACCGAAAAGCTTACGGCGGTGGCGGAGAAGCTGTTCCGTCTGGACAATCTCCTGCTGTCCGTCGGTGCGGAAGCCGAGGGCTTCCGGGCACTGGAGGCGGCACTTCCCGCCTGGACGGCGGATTTCGGGACCTATCCGGTACAGGTGCAGAGCTATGACGGTGCGCAGCTGCGCCTTTCCGGCAACCGGAATGAGGGCTTCCGTACACCCTCTCAGGTGAACTATGTGGCCCGGGTGGGACGCTTTGATACCGAAAAGCTTCCTTATACCGGTGCGCTTAAGGTGCTGAAGAAGATACTCTGCTACGAATACCTCTGGCAGCGGCTCCGGGTAAAGGGCGGTGCCTACGGCTGTATGGCGGGCTTCGGACGCTCCGGCGAGGGCTATTTCTGCTCCTACCGGGATCCGCATCTGCGGGAGACCATGGCGGTTTACGAGGCACTGCCGGAATATCTTCGGAATTTCCAGGTTTCCGACCGGGACATGACGAAGTACATCATCGGCGCCATCTCCGAGCTGGATACGCCGAAAACCTGCTGCACCCAGTCGCTGCTGTCCCTCAGCGCCTACTATTCCCATGTGACGAATGATGTTCTGCAGCGGGAAAGGGACGAGGTACTGTCGGCAGATGTGGCTTCGATCCGACGTCTGGCGGACTATGTGGAAGCGGTGCTGCACAGTGATGCGGGCTGCACCATCGGCGGCAGCAGTGCGGTAGAAGGTGCGTCTGACCTCTTCGGCAGCACAGAATCACTGTTTTAAAAGGAGCGGATACATGGCAGAAACAAAATCAGGCTTTGTGGCATTGCTGGGACGACCGAATGTCGGAAAATCGACATTGATGAATGCGATTGTCGGACAAAAGATCGCCATCACCTCGAAAAAGCCCCAGACCACCCGAAACCAGATCATGGCGGTTTACGATGACGCGCGGGGACAGATCGTGTTCCACGATACTCCCGGCATTCATAAGGCAGCCAACAAGCTGGGCGAGTACATGGATCATGTGGCAGAGAAGTCCGTGGGCGATGTGGATCTCTGTCTCTGGCTGGTGGAGCCCACCGACTACATCGGCGCCGGTGAGCAGCATATCGCAGAGCTGCTGAACCATACCCGGAAGCGGAAGATGCTGGTGCTGAACAAGATCGACACTCTGAAGGAGCCGGAGAAGCTGCCGGAAATCATCGCCCGCTATCGGGAGCTGGTGAACTTCGAGGAGGTCATCACGGTGTCCGCGTACCGGAAGCAGGGCATTGAGGAGCTGAAGGAGGCCATCTTCCGGTACCTTCCGGAAGGCCCTCGCTATTATGATGAGGAAACCGTGACGGATATGCCCATGCGGGAAATCGCAGCGGAGCTGATCCGGGAGCAGGCCCTGTACAAGCTCAACGAGGAGGTGCCCCACGGCATCGCGGTGCTGGTGGATGAAATGAAGCAGCGCCCCAGCGGACTCTGGGACATCAAGGCCACCATTGTCTGCGAGCGGGATGCCCACAAGGGTATCATCATCGGCAAGGGCGGCAGCATGCTGAAGCGCATCGGCACCGGTGCCCGGATCCAGATCGAGGATCTGGTGCAGGACAAGGTGAATCTGAGCCTCTTCGTGAAGGTCCGGAAGGACTGGCGGGAAAATACCGCCTATCTTAAGGAATACGGCTACCAGGAGGAGCGCTGAGGCGGCATGAAGGAGGATATCCTGCTGCACGGACTGGTGCTGTCCGGGGCACCGGTGCGGGACTATGACAAGCGTCTCACCTTGCTCACCATGGAGGAGGGCAAGACCACGGTATGGGCCGCCGGCGCGAAGAAGCCGGGAAGTCCCTATATGGCCGCCTGCCGCAGCTTCGTTTTCGGCACCTTTCAGGTGGGCAGCGGCCGCAGCGGCTACAACCTGCACAGCGTGAAGGTGATCAATTATTTCGAGGAGATCGCGCTGGATCTCACGCATGCCTGCTGCGGGGCCTATCTCCTGGAGCTGGCGGACTTTGTGAGCCAGGAGAAGCTGCCGGCAAAGGAGGCGGTGAATCTTCTGTACCTTTCACTGAAGGCAATTCTGAATCCCAACATCAGTGATGCGCTGGTGCGGCGGATTTTTGAGCTTCGCATGCTGCTTCTGAACGGGGAATATACGGAGAATCCGCCCCGGGAGGCCAGCGAAGCCTGCTGCTATGCCTGGCGCTACATTCTGACGGCGCCGCTGCCGAAGCTCTATACCTTCACATTGACGGAGGCGGTGCTGGCGGAGCTGGGCAGCAACATTGACCTGCTCCTCCGGGAGACGGTGCCGGTGCAGCTCCGCAGTCTGCGGCTGCTGGAAAGTCTGTCCTGAGGCCGGTCCCGTAGTTTCTTCTGGATTTTTCCGAAGAAGCGCGGTATGGTATAGAGAATGTGGTGCTTGCAAATATGCAGGCACGGGAGTTTTATAAAAGAGGATAATGCAATGGCTAAAAACTACACTATGGACACTATCGTTTCTCTGGCGAAGACCAGAGGCTTCGTATATCCGGGCTCTGAGATCTACGGCGGTCTGGCCAACACCTGGGATTACGGAAATCTGGGCGTAGAGCTGAAGAACAATGTGAAGAAGGCCTGGTGGAAGAAGTTCATTCAGGAATCGAAGTATAATGTCGGCATCGACTGTGCGATCCTGATGAACCCGCAGACCTGGGTCGCCTCCGGACATCTGGCTTCCTTCTCCGATCCGCTCATGGATTGTAAGGAGTGCCATTCCCGTTTCCGTGCCGACAAGCTCATCGAGGACTTCGCGGCAGAGAATGCCATGGAGCTGAATGGTTCCGTGGATGCCTGGTCCCATGAGGAGATGGAGAAGTTCATCGAGGACCATCAGGTGGTCTGCCCGGACTGCGGCAAGCACAATTTCACCGGTATTCGTCAGTTCAACCTGATGTTCAAGACATTCCAGGGTGTGACCGAGGATGCTAAGGATGCGGTATATCTTCGTCCCGAGACTGCCCAGGGTATCTTTGTGAACTTCAAGAACGTGCAGAGAACCTCCCGGAAGAAGCTGCCCTTCGGTATCGGTCAGATCGGAAAGTCCTTCCGTAACGAGATCACACCGGGCAACTTCACCTTCCGTACCAGAGAGTTCGAGCAGATGGAGCTGGAGTTCTTCTGCAAGCCGGATACGGATCTTGAGTGGTTCGCCTACTGGAAGCAGTTCTGTCAGGACTGGCTGCTGAATCTGGGCATTCCGCAGGATATGCTGCGGGCAAGAGACCACGAGCAGGAGGAGCTGTCCTTCTATTCCAAGGCCACAACGGATCTGGAGTTCCTCTTCCCCTTCGGCTGGGGCGAGCTCTGGGGCATTGCGGATCGTACCAACTACGATCTTTCCCGTCACCAGGAGGTTTCCGGTCAGGATATGACCTACTTCGATGACGAGACCAACGAGCACTATCTGCCCTACGTCATTGAACCGTCTCTGGGTGCGGATCGTGTGACCCTGGCCTTCCTCTGCGCGGCCTATGACGTGGAGACCCTGGAGGGCGGCGATGAGAGAACCGTGCTGCACTTCCATCCGGCCATCGCACCGGTGAAGATCGGCATTCTGCCGCTGTCCAAGAAGCTGGCAGGACCGGCAACGGAGATTCATGACGAGCTGTCCAAGTACTGGTACTGTGAGTACGATGACAGAGGAAATATCGGAAAGCGTTACAGAAGACAGGATGAGATCGGTACGCCGTACTGCGTGACCTATGATTTCGATTCCGAGAATGACCACTGCGTCACTGTCCGGGAAAGAGACAGCATGGAGCAGGTGCGGATGCCGATTTCTGAGCTGAAGGCATATTTCGAGGAGAAGCTGAGCTTCTAATCCGGAGAACAAGGAGGCAGCAGGAGGAGATCCTGTTGCCTCCTATTTTATCATGCGGGCTTCGCGACAGCTTGGCTGGCGGGTGCCCGCATGATGCCTTAGCGGCGAGCGTATAAAGGGCTTTGCGACAGCAAAGCCTTCCTATTTTGATTGCAGGATAAGGAGGCCCCTATGCGACATATCGGGCTGATGGGCCGGGTGGTGATGAGCTTCATCATCAGTACGGTGCTGCCCATCGTACTTTTGTATCTTTCGGTGCTGGGGAAGACCAGCATCCAGACCAATATCGTGATCCTCTTCTGGGCCGGCATTTTCCTGGTGGGCTGGATCTATATCGGCATTGTGCGGCCGGTAGACGAGCTGAAGGCCGCCGCAAAGCGCATCGAGTCCGGGGACCTGGACTTCACTTTGGAGGCAGAAACCAACGACGAGTTCGGAGAGCTGATGCAGGCCTTTGAGCAAATGCGGATCCGCCTGAAGGCATCCCAGGAGGAAAAGGTGCGGAACGACCGGGAAAACAAGGAGCTGATCTCCAACATTGCCCATGACCTGAAGACCCCCCTCACCACCATCAAGGGCTATTCCGAGGGCATACTGGACGGCATTGCGGCCAGTCCCGAGAAGCAGCTGCGCTACATCCAGACCATTTACAACAAGGCCAATGAGATGAACCGTCTCATTGACGAACTGAACTACTACGCGAAGATCGAGACCAACAAGATCCCCTACAACTTCGCCCACATCGACGTGCAGGAGTATTTCTCGGACTGCGTGGACGAAATCGGCCTGGATCTGGAATCCCGGGGCTTCCGGTTTTCTTATGATAATGCTGTCGAGCCGGGTGTGGAGATGATCGCGGATCCGGAGCAGCTCCGGAAGGTGATCAGCAACATCGTCTCTAACTCTGTGAAATACATGGACAAAAAGGACCCCCGGGTGGAGATTCATATTCGGGATGCGGGAGATTTCGTGCAGGCGGACCTTTCGGACAACGGAAAGGGGATCGCGAAAAAGGATATCCCCCTCATCTTTGAGCGCTTTTACCGGGCGGATGCCTCCCGGAATTCCCGGGCCGGCGGTTCCGGCATCGGCCTTTCCATCGTGAAAAAGATCATCGAGGACAGCGGCGGCCGCATCTGGGCCAGCAGCACCGAGGGAGAAGGCACCACGATTCATTTTGTACTGCGGAAGTATGTAATGCCCCAGAAAACAGAAGGGAGCTGAAGCTATGGCGGAAAAGGAAAAAACAACGAAAAAGAAAATATTGATCATTGAGGACGAGTTGTCCATTGCGGAGCTGGAGCGGGACTATCTGGAACTCTCCGACTTCGAGGTGGACATCGAAACCGACGGCAGCCGGGGGCTGCAGCGGGCGCTGGAGAAGGACTATGATCTTCTGGTGCTGGACCTCATGCTGCCGGGAGAGGATGGCTTCGAGGTCTGCCGCAAGGTGCGGGAGAAGAAGAACATTCCGATTCTGATGGTTTCCGCACTGCGGGATGACATGGACAAAATCCGCGGCCTGGGCCTGGGGGCGGATGATTATATGACGAAGCCCTTCTCGGCGTCGGAGATGGTGGCCCGGGTCAAGGCGCATCTCAGCCGTTATGAGCGTCTGCTCGGCACCGGCCGGGAGGAGAACAACATTATCGAAATCCGGGGCATCCGCATCGACAGCACGGCCCGCCGGGTCTTTGTAAACGGGGAGGAGGTCAGCTTCACCACAAAGGAGTATGAGCTTCTTCTGTTCCTGGCGTCACATCCCAATCGGGTGTTCACCAAGGAGGAGCTGTTTAAGGAGATCTGGAAGATGGATTCCGTGGGAGACATTGCCACCGTCACGGTGCACATCAAGAAACTCCGGGAGAAGATCGAGGCCGGTGTGGGAAAGCCCCAGTACATCGAAACCATTTGGGGCGTCGGCTATCGTTTTAAACTCTGAGATGATGAATCGTGTAGCACTGCATTTTATGGACTTTGTATACATAGCTGCAAAAATGAAAATAATTTTCGTAAAAACGCAGTAAACTGCAAAAAACAGGAAAGAAACTGCACTTTCTTCCATTGTTGCTCTTTACTAAAAAAACTTCATCATATATAATCATCTATGGTGAATTTCTAAATCACATACAATCTGAATTCACCATCAGCGTACCTGTTCAGCAGCGTGCTTTTGACATAGATGCCTATGGCAGGATGGCGACAACGAGAGAATTGAGGAGGATTAGC
Source organism: Parolsenella sp. (assembly GCA_963659875.1). GTDB lineage: Bacteria > Bacillota > Clostridia > Lachnospirales > Lachnospiraceae > Oribacterium. Next base: position 14,673 of record CAVKVA010000015.1, on the reverse strand, counting down.
ACAATGGGCAAGAAATGGGTTTACTTATTCACAGAGGGCAACGCCAACATGCGTGAGCTTCTCGGAGGAAAGGGTGCAAACCTGGCAGAGATGACCAACATCGGTCTTCCGGTACCGCAGGGCTTTACCATCACAACAGAGGCCTGCACACAGTACTATGAGGACGGTCGTGAGATCAACGATGAGATCATGGGTCAGATCAACGAGCACATCGCCAAGATGGAAGAGATCACCGGCAAGAAGTTTGGTGACAAGGAGAATCCTCTTCTCGTTTCTGTTCGTTCCGGTGCACGGGCTTCCATGCCGGGCATGATGGATACCATCCTGAACCTGGGTCTTAATGAAGATGTAGTTAAGGTTATTGCCGAGAAGTCCGGCAATCCCCGTTGGGCATGGGACTGCTACAGAAGATTCATCCAGATGTACTCCGATGTCGTAATGGAGGTGGGCAAGAAGTATTTCGAGCAGCTTATCGACAAGATGAAGGAAGAGAGAGGCGTTAAGCTGGATGTAGAGCTGACCGCTGAGGATCTTCACGAGCTGGCTGAGCAGTTCAAGGCTGAGTACAAGGCAAAGATCGGCAGCGACTTCCCGGATGATCCGAAGGAGCAGCTGTACGGCGCCATCAAGGCTGTGTTCCGTTCCTGGGACAACCCTCGTGCCAATGTTTACCGTCGTGACAACGATATCCCGTATTCCTGGGGAACTGCCGTAAACGTACAGTCCATGGCTTTCGGTAACATGGGTGATGACTGTGGTACCGGTGTTGCCTTCACAAGAGATCCGGCAACCGGCAGCAAGGGTCTGTTCGGTGAGTTCCTGACCAATGCACAGGGCGAGGACGTAGTAGCCGGTGTTCGTACACCGATGAAGATTTCCGAGATGGCAAACAAGTTCCCGGAGGCTTTCGAGGACTTCAAGAAGGTTTGCCAGACACTGGAAGCACATTACAGAGATATGCAGGATATGGAGTTTACCGTTGAGCACGGCAAGCTGTACATGCTGCAGACCAGAAATGGTAAGAGAACCGCACAGGCTGCTCTGAAGATTGCCTGCGACCTGGTGGATGAGGGCATGAGAACCGAGGAAGAGGCAGTTGCTATGATCGATCCTCGTAACCTCGATACACTTCTCCATCCGCAGTTCGACCAGAAGGCGCTGAAGGCTGCTACACCGCTTGGAAAGGGCCTGGGTGCTTCTCCGGGTGCTGCCTGCGGTAAGGTTGTCTTCACCGCTGATGATGCCGTAGAGTGGCATGAGAGAGGTGAGAAGGTTATCCTGGTTCGTCTGGAGACATCCCCGGAGGATATCACCGGTATGAAGTCTGCAGAGGGTATCCTGACCGTTCGCGGCGGTATGACCAGCCATGCAGCTGTGGTTGCCCGTGGTATGGGTGAGTGCTGCGTATCCGGCTGCGGCGACATTAACATGGATGAGGAGAACAAGAAGTTCACTTTGGCAGGGAAGACCTTCCACGAGGGCGACTTCATTTCCATCGACGGCACTACCGGTAACATCTATGAGGGCGTGATCGCTACTGTAGATGCACAGATCGCCGGCGAGTTCGGACGTATCATGGGCTGGGCTGACAAGTACAGAAAGCTGGAGGTTAGAACCAACGCAGATACACCGACAGATGCCAAGAAGGCAAGAGAGCTGGGCGCACAGGGTATCGGTCTCTGCCGTACAGAGCATATGTTCTTTGATCCGGAGAGAATCGAAGCTTTCCGTGAGATGATCTGCTCTGACACTGTTGAGGAGAGAAAGGAAGCTCTGGACAAGATTCTGCCGTATCAGCAGGGAGATTTCGAGGCACTCTTCGAGGCTATGGAGGGTGATCCCGTGACCATCCGTTTCCTGGATCCGCCTCTTCACGAGTTCGTTCCGACCACAGAGGAGGAGATCAAGAAGCTGGCTGATGCCAAGGGCAAGACCGTTGAGGACATCAAGGCCATCATCAACTCCCTCCATGAGTTCAACCCGATGATGGGTCACAGAGGTTGCCGTCTCACCGTTACCTATCCGGAGATTGCTGAGATGCAGACCAAGGCAGTGATCCGTGCTGCCATCAACGTAAACAAGAAGCATCCGGAGTTCAATGTGGTTCCGGAGATTATGATCCCGCTGGTTGGCGAGGTGAAGGAGCTGAAGTACGTTAAGAAGACCGTTGTAGAGACTGCTGATGCAGAGATCGCTGCAGCCGGTGTGGACATGAAGTACGAAGTAGGTACCATGATCGAGATCCCGAGAGCAGCATTGACGGCTGACGAGATCGCCAAGGAAGCTGACTTCTTCTGCTTCGGTACCAACGATCTGACACAGATGACCTTCGGTTTCTCTCGTGACGATGCCGGTAAGTTCCTGAATGCTTACTATGATGCAAAGATCTACGAGCAGGATCCGTTCGCTAAGCTGGATCAGAACGGCGTAGGCAAGCTGATGAAGATGTCCATCGACCTCGGCAAGCCGGTAAATCCGTCTCTCCACTGCGGTATCTGCGGCGAGCACGGCGGAGATCCTTCTTCCGTAGAGTTCTGCCACGACATCGGACTGGATTATGTGTCCTGCTCACCGTTCCGTGTACCGGTGGCAAGACTGGCTGCTGCACAGGCCCAGATCAAGAATCCGAGAAAGTGATAAACAGCTAAACGATAAAAGATGAAAAAGAGGTGCCAGAGAAATCTGGTGCCTCTTTTTGCGTTTCAAGCAATCACTGTGACATCATAGCAGGCATGCGGAATCGTTATGGAGACAGAATCCGGGAGGGCTTGACGGGGATGCTTTAAAGTGGTAAAAGTGTAAACAACAGAAAAAAGAAACCGTTGAGGCGGAGATAACGGCAGGTATGCTCTCACAGAGAGCCCGGGCAGGTGCGAGCCGGGCAGAATTACAGCTTGTCAAATGGACCGCTGAGGGCGCAGGGAAAGGAGCGGGTCTCCGAGTATTCTGCGACGTGTGGGGATACGTCAGTTTCCGGAGATATGTTGGTATCTCGCAGAGTAGCACGCACAGCGTGAAGCAGGGTGGCACCGCGAAAAATTTCGTCCCTGGCAGAGTACAGTTGTATTCTGCCGGGGACTTTTTAATTGCTATCATGAAAGGAGCAAACCATGAGCTATCCCGCCTTTGAAGAGGCAATGAAATATGCAGAAACCGGGGAGTATCAGATCCTGCCGGTGACGAGAAGCTTTCTCTCGGATTTCACCACACCGATTGCGGTGCTGCAGGTTCTGAAAAATGTATCGGACCATGTGTTTCTGCTGGAGTCTGTGGAGGATCGGGAGCGCTGGGGTCGCTATACATTCCTGGGCTTTGATCCCAAGCTGGAGATCACTTGCCAGAACGGACAGCTGAAGGCCGGGGCACTGACCATCGAAACCGCGCACCCGGATGACTATATCCGGCAGATCCTTCGGGAATACCGAAGCCCTCAGATTCCGGGACTGCCTTCTTTTACCGGAGGACTGGTGGGCTACTTCTCCTATGATTATCTGAAGTATTACGAGCCGTCCCTGCGGCTGGATGCGGAGGACACGGAGAGCTTCAAGGATGTGGACCTCATGCTCTTCGACGAGGTCATTGCCTTCGACAATTTGCAGCAGAAGATCATCCTTATCGAAAACATGAAGCTGTCGGAGGGAGAGGCCGGTTACCGCCGGGCAGAGCTGAAGCTTCGACATCTGGAGGAGCTGCTTCGCAGCGGTGAGAAGAAAAAGGATGTGCCGGGCAGACTGCTGAGCGAGGTGACCCCCTTCTTTAAGGAAGCCCAGTACTGCAGCATGATCGAGAAGGCGAAGCATTACATTCACGAAGGCGACATTTTCCAGATTGTGCTGTCCAACCGTCTGGAGGCGGAATATGAAGGCACGCTGCTGAACACCTACCGGGTGCTGCGGACTCTGAACCCTTCTCCCTATATGTTCTATTTCGCCAGCAGCGACCTGGAGGTGGCCGGGGCCAGCCCGGAAACCCTGGTGAAGCTGGAAAACGGTGTGCTTCATACCTTCCCGCTGGCGGGTACCCGTCCCCGGGGAAAAACCGAGGCGGAGGACAAGGCGCTGGAGGCAGAGCTGCTGGCGGACGAGAAGGAGCTGGCGGAGCACAATATGCTGGTGGATCTCGGCCGAAACGACATCGGACGGATCAGCCGCTTCGGCTCCGTGAAGGTGGAAAAGTACCATGAGATCGAGCGTTACTCGCATGTGATGCACATCGGCTCTACTGTGCGGGGCGAGCTTCGGGAGGACTGTGATGCACTGGATGCGGTGGGTTCCATCCTGCCGGCGGGCACTCTGTCCGGTGCACCGAAGATTCGGGCCTGCCAGTTGATCAACGACCTGGAAAACAACAAGCGCGGCATTTACGGCGGCGGCGTCGGCTATATCGACTTCAGCGGAAACCTGGATCTCTGCATCGCCATCCGACTGGCCTACAAGAAGAACGGACGGGTATTCATCCGTTCCGGCGCCGGTATCGTGGCGGACTCCGTTCCCGAGAAGGAATACCAGGAGTGCATCAATAAGGCAGCGGCTGTGGTAACCGCTCTGAAGAAGGCAGAGGAGGCAGACTTATGATTCTTCTCATCGACAATTATGACAGCTTTACCTACAACCTCTACCAGATGCTGGGAGAAATCACACCGGAGCTGAAGGTGATTCGTAATGATGCCATGACCGTGGCAGAAATCGACGCACTGCGGCCTGAAGGCATTATCCTGTCCCCGGGTCCCGGGCGGCCGGAGGATGCGGGCATCTGCCCGGAAGTGATCCGGGAGCTTCGCGGCAAGTATCCCATGCTGGGCGTCTGTCTCGGCGAGCAGGCCATCTGCACGGTTTACGGCGGCAAGGTGGGCTACGCGACCCGGCTCATGCACGGCAAGCAATCCCTGGCGAAGCTGGATCTCGAGAGTCCGCTGTTCCGGGGACTGCCGGAGGAAATTCTGGTGGCGCGCTACCATTCCCTCGCGGCGGAGGCGGACAGTCTTCCCGGTACGGGACTTCTGGTGACGGCGGAGACCGCGGCGGGTGAAGTGATGGCGGTGGAGGACCGGGAGAGAAATGTCTTCGGTGTCCAGTTCCATCCGGAATCCATCATGACACCGGAGGGCGGACAGATCCTTCGGAATTTCGTGGCACTGACGAAGCAGGGAGGCGGAGATGCAGAACATACTGGATGAAATTGCAGCATATGCCCGCTTGCGGGTGGCCGAAAAAAAGAAGACGCTGCCGCTTGAAGAACTGCGGCGGCAGGCAGAGGCATTGCCATCGGAAACGGGATTTCCCTTTGAGGCGGCACTGAAGAAGCCGGAAATCAGCTTTATCTGCGAATGCAAGAAGGCGTCCCCCTCCAAGGGACTCATCGCAGCGGACTTCCCCTATCTTTCCATTGCGAAGGAGTATGAACTTGCCGGGGCCGCGGCCATTTCCTGCCTCACGGAGCCGAAGTGGTTCCTGGGTCAGGATCAGTATCTCGCGGAAATCGCAGCGGCGGTGCAGATTCCGGTGCTGCGGAAGGATTTCACTATCGATCCTTACATGATCTACGAGGCCAAGTGCCTGGGGGCGAGCATCGTGCTTCTCATCGCGGCACTGCTGTCGGAGGCAGAGCTTCGGGAATACATACAGATCGCCGACAGTCTCGGGCTTTCTGCCATCGTGGAGGCCCATGATGAAGAAGAAATCCATCGCGCAGCGGCGGCCGGGGCCCGGATCATCGGGGTCAACAACCGGAATTTAAAGGACTTTACGGTAGATATACAGAACAGCATCCGGCTTCGGCATCTGGTGCCCGACAGCATTTCTTTCATCGCGGAAAGCGGCATACAGACCCGGGCGGATGTGGAGACGCTGCTGCAGCATCAGATCAACGGCGTTCTCATCGGGGAGACCCTGATGCGGGCAGAGAATAAGAGAGAAATGCTGGCGGCCCTCAGGCCACTGGCAGGAGATAGAAAAGGGGAGGCAGAAAGATGATTAAGGAAGCCATACAGAAAATTGTCGGAAAAGGCGATCTCAGTTACGAGGAGGCCTACGGTGTCATGAACGAGATCATGAGCGGGGAAACCACACCCACTCAGAACGCGGCCTTTCTCGCGGCACTGTCCACCAAGTCCACGAAGGCGGAGACCATTGAGGAAATCTCCGGCTGTGCGGCGGCCATGCGGGAACATGCCACACCCGTACCGCACCCGGGCATGGAGGTGCTGGAAATTGTCGGTACCGGCGGAGATGGGGCCCATACTTTTAATATCTCCACCACCAGCGCCATGGTGGTGGCGGCCGGTGGCGTCAAGGTGGCCAAGCACGGAAACCGGGCGGCCTCATCCCTTTCCGGCACGGCAGATTGCCAGGAGGCGTTGGGGGTAAATATTCAGCAGGATCCCGAGAAGGCACTGCAGCTTCTGCAGGATGTGGGTGTCTGCTTCTTCTTCGCCCAGAAGTATCATGCGGCCATGAAGTATGTGGGTGCGATTCGTAAGGAACTCGGTTTCCGCACCGTGTTTAACATCCTCGGTCCGCTGACGAACCCGGCCTGCCCGGAGTACTATCTCCTGGGTGTCTATGACGAGTATCTGGTGGAGCCGGTGGCGAAGGTGCTGGACAAGCTGGGCGTAAAGCGTGCCCTGGTGGTTTATGGCCAGGACCGGCTGGACGAGATTTCGGTTTCGGCGAAGACTACGGTCTGTGAGCTGAAGGATGGCTATTACCGCACCACGGAGATCGCACCGGAGGACTTCGGCCTCGAGAGAGGCAAAAAGGAAGAACTGGTGGGCGGTACCCCGGCGGAAAATGCGGAGATCACCCGGCAGATTCTTGCCGGTAAGCTGCAGGGCAGCAAGCGGACGGCGGTGCTTCTGAATGCGGGCGCTGCCCTCTATGTGGGCGGCAAGGCGGAAAGCATCGGCGAGGGCGTGAAGCTGGCCGCAGAGCTTATCGACAGCGGCAAGGCAGCAGCGGTGCTGGCGCAGTACATCCAGGCGTCCAATGCCTGAGAAAGCAGCGTTATGACAAGGATCAAGCTCTGCGGCATTCGCAGACCGGAGGACGCGGTGATGGTGAATCGCCTGCGTCCGGACTATGTTGGCTTTGTGTTCTGGCCGAAGAGCAAGCGGGCGGTGACGCCGGAGGAGGCAGCCCGTATACGGAAAATGCTGTCGCCGGAAATTCGTACCGTGGGGGTGTTTGTGGATGAGGCCCCGGAAAAAATCGCGGCATGGATACAGAAGGGCATCATTTCCGTTGCGCAGCTCCATGGGCATGAAACGGAGAAGGACATCCGCGCGCTGCGGGAACAGCTCCGGCGGAATGGCGCCCGGGAAGGCGAAATCTGGCAGGCCTTTGTGCTTCACTCCCGGGAGCAGCTGCGGGCAGCGGCGGCAAGCAGCGCGGATTTTTTGCTGCTGGACGCGGGCCGGGGCGAAGGCGGCAGTTTCGACTGGGGCTGGCTCAGGGATTTTTCCCGTCCCTATTTTCTGGCGGGCGGTCTCACGGCGGATAATGTAGGCCGCGCGGTGGAGACCATTCGGCCTTACGGGGTGGATGTGAGCTCCGCCATTGAGACGGACGGGGTGAAGGATTTTCGGAAGATGGCGGCCTTTGTGCAGGCGGTGCGCCAGACGGAAGGAGAGGAGAAGATATGACAAATCAGGAAGGAAGATTCGGCGTACACGGCGGACAGTATATCCCCGAGACGCTGATGAATGCGGTGATCGAACTGGATGCCGCTTACAAGAAGTACAAGGATGACCCGGAGTTTAACCGGGAATTGACAGAGCTCTTTAATGAATACGCCAACCGGCCCTCACGGCTCTATTTTGCCCGGCGTATGACGGAGGATCTGGGCGGTGCCAAGATCTACCTGAAGCGGGAGGATTTGAACCACACCGGCGCCCACAAGATCAACAATGTGTTGGGACAGGCGCTGCTGGCGAAAAAGATGGGCAAGACCCGGCTCATTGCCGAGACCGGTGCCGGACAGCATGGCGTGGCCACTGCCACTGCAGCGGCGCTCTTCGGTATGGAGTGTGTGGTCTTCATGGGAGAAGAAGACATTAAACGACAGGCCCTGAACGTCTACAAGATGCGCCTCCTGGGCGCGGAGGTGGTTTCCGTGACGAGCGGTACTGGCACTCTGAAGGACGCGGTTTCCCAGGCCATGCGGGAGTGGACCAGCCGGATTGCGGATACCCACTACTGCCTCGGCTCTGTCATGGGTCCGCATCCCTTCCCGACCCTCGTGCGGGACTTCCAGGCGGTGATTTCCCGGGAGATCAAGGCTCAGCTCTATGAGAAGGAGGGACGTCTGCCGGATGCGGTACTGGCCTGTGTGGGCGGCGGTTCCAATGCCATCGGTGCCTTCTATCATTTCATTGACGATCCCACTGTGCAGCTCATTGGCTGTGAGGCAGCGGGCCGGGGCATCGACACCTTCGAGACCGCGGCAACGGTCAATACGGGACGTCTGGGTATCTTCCACGGCATGAAATCCTATTTCTGCCAGAATGAGTACGGCCAGATTGCGCCGGTGTACTCCATCTCCGCCGGACTGGATTATCCGGGCATCGGACCGGAGCATGCCTATCTCCACGACATTGGCCGGGCGCAGTACGTGCCGGTGACCGACGGCGAGGCGGTAGAAGCCTTTGAGTATCTGTCGAAGATCGAGGGCATCATTCCGGCCATCGAGTCGGCTCATGCCGTGGCCTATGCCATGAAGCTGGCACCCACCATGGGGAAGGACAAAATCATCGTTGTGAACATCTCCGGCAGAGGAGATAAGGACTGTGTATCTGTAGCACGTTTCAGAGGAGAGGAGCTGGTAGAATGAGCCGCATTCAGAAGGCCTTTCAGGGGCATAAAGCATTTATTCCGTTTGTAACCTGTGGTGATCCGGATCTGGAGACCACAAAGGAGATTGTCCGCGCCATGGCGAAGAACGGGGCGGATCTCATCGAGCTGGGTATTCCCTTCTCAGACCCTACAGCAGAGGGACCGGTGATCATGGAGGCGGATCTGCGGGCATTGCAGTCCGGCACCACCACGGATACGGTTTTTGAGATGACAAAGGAGCTGCGGACGGAGCTCGACATTCCCTTTGTCTATATGACCTATGCCAATGTCGTCTATTCCTACGGCACGGACCGGTTCATGGAAAGGGCTGCCGCGGCCGGGATTGACGGGCTGATCCTGCCAGACGTTCCCTTCGAGGAGAAGGAGGAGTTCCAGGGACCGGCAGAGAAGTACGGCATCGACCTCATTTCCATGATCGCACCGACCTCTGAGGACAGAATCGCAGAAATCGCGAAGGATGCCAGAGGCTTCATTTATGTGGTGTCCTCGCTGGGCGTGACCGGCGTGCGTTCGGAGATCACCACGGACATCGGCGCGATGGTGAAGCTGGTGAAGTCCGTTACCTCTGTGCCCTGTGCCGTGGGCTTCGGCATTTCCGACCCGGCCCAGGCGAAGAAGATGGCAGACCTCAGTGACGGTGCCATCGTGGGTTCTGCGGTCATGAAGATCGTGGCCAGGGACGGTAAGGAAGCACCGGCGTCTGTGGGGGCGTATGTGAAGGAGATGGCGGCAGCTGTACACAACTAAATGAAATCATGTCGAAGGGGGCTTTGCGTAATGCAAAGCCTTCCTTGTTTTGCGGAAAACGTTTATTGCCATAACGGTTATGCAATTCATAACAAAAATGAATAAAGACTTGATTGACATGTCTCTAAAGGCGGTATAGGATAGGCGACAACGGAGAAAGAGACACATACACACATGTCTCTTTTGAAAGCGCTTTAAGAGAATGCTAGCGGCGATTGCCGCGGAATAGAAAGAGGAGGAACCCCGCATGAAGACAGTAAGCAAGGATATGGCAGTGAAGACCGTAACATTTTTTCGCGGTGATGGTATCGGACCGGAAATTTCTGCGTCTGTATTTTCGATCTTCAAAGCGGCACAGGTTCCGGTGAAATTCGACATTTATGACGTTGGTGAGGCGGAATATGAGCGAAACGGAAAGCTGATTCCGGACGCGGCCTTCGCTTCCTTCGAGAAGACCCATGTGCTGCTGAAGAGTCCCATTACCACCCCCATCGGCAAGGGCTTCCGCTCACTGAATGTGACCATGCGGAAGAAGTACGATCTGTATGCCAACTTCCGGCCGGCCAAGTCCAACAGCGCGGTGCCCACACCCTTCCCCAATACCGACATTGTCACCTTCCGGGAGAACACGGAGGACCTGTATGCCGGGGTAGAAGAAAAGATCAGCGATGACGAGATGCACAGCATCAAGATCATTACCCGGGACAAGTCGGAGCGGATCTGCCGGGCGGCCTTTGACTATGCGGTGCAGAACGGTCGGAAAAAGGTGACCTGCATCCACAAGGCTAACATCATGAAGCTGTCGGACGGTCTTTTCCTCCAGGTTTTCCGGGATGTGGCCAAGGATTATCCGAGCATCGAGGCCTGCGACATGATCGTGGACGCTTGCTGTATGAACCTGGTGCTGGATCCCACAAAGTTCGATGTGCTGGTGACCGAGAATCTGTACGGCGACATCGTGACGGATCTGACATCCGGCCTCATCGGCGGTGTGGGCCTCATGCCCAGCGCCAATACCGGCACCGACATGGCGATGTTTGAGGCGGTACACGGCTCTGCACCGGACATTGCGGGAAAGAATCTGGCCAATCCCACAGCTTTCCTCTGGTCCGCCTGCATGATGCTGGACCACATCGGTCTGGGCAGCTACGGAGACACCATCCGGGAGGCCATCAAGCGGGTGATGGATGCAGGCGTCGAGACCACAAGGGATATTGGCGGCAGCGGCACCACCACAAGCTATACGGATGCGGTCATCCGGGAAGTGGCAAAGCTGCAGGAATGCGCGGCATAAGGCATTAGAAAAAAAGAAACTGTACTTGGGGATACATGGGAACAAATGGGGGATTTGTAAATGACGGCACTTGTAGGCTTTTTGATGATTGTTGTGATCGTGGCGTTGCTGCTGAAGGGCAAGATGTCACCGATTGTGGTTCTGGCGGCGGTGCCGACCATTGCGGCACTGATTTTGGGACACAATCCCACGGAGGTGCTGGACTATATCGCCGAAGGCATTAAGACCACCACCAGCAACGGCGTGCTCTTCATCTTCTCGGTGATCTACTTCGGCGTGCTGGCGGATTCCGGTCTCTTCGATGTGATCGTGGGCTGGCTGGTGAAGAAGGCTGGCAGCAATGTCGTGGCGGTCACAGTGGTAACGGCGCTTATCGCCACCATTGCCCATCTGGACGGCACCACAGCGGTGACGGTACTCATCACCATTCCAGCCATGTATCCCGTATACAAGAAGATGAACATTGATGTCCGGATTCTGCTCTGTCTGACCGGTGCCTGCATGGGCGTTATGAACTTGCTTCCCTGGGGCGGTCCCACAGCCCGGGCGGCGACTGTCCTGGAAATGGATGCCACAGAGCTCTGGCACATGCTGATTCCCCTGCAGGTTGTGGGCTTCTGCATGAACATTGCGCTGGCGGTTGTGCTGGGCATTTTCGCGGCGAAGCATGGCGCCGGACAGGGCAAGGGTGTTGAAGTTGAGGAGGATGTTAAGGAGAAGAAGGAAGCGGAGGCCTTGCGGAAACCGGCACCTTACCTGATCTTCAACCTGCTGCTGACCATTGCGGTGATTGTGCTGCTGTCCATCGGTGTCGGCAAGTCCTATGTCATTTTCCTTTTGGGTCTCTGCATCCTGCTGGCGGTGAACTATCCGGACCAGAAGCTGCAGAACAAGCTGGTGAAGAAGCATGCACCGGCAGCGCTGAGCATTTCCGCGACCCTCTTTGCGGCAGGTGCCATGGTGGGCGTCTTTGACGGCACAGGCATGCTGGAGGCCATGGCCAATGCCATCATGTCTTTTATTCCGGCGGCTATGGGACAGTACATTCATATCATCTTCGGTATCCTGGCGCTGCCGCTTGGCCTCTGCGTCGGCACAGATGCTTACTTCTACGGCATTATGCCCCTCGTCATGAAGGTGGGTGAGACCTACGGCGTGGCCTCCCTGAATACCGCGCTGACCATGCTCATCGGCAAGAACCTCGCCCTGATGGTGAGCCCGCTGGTACCGGCCACCTATCTCGCCATCGGCCTCACCGGCACGGAACTGAAGGACCATATGAAGTTCAGTATCCCGCCCTATTATCTGGTGAGTCTCGTGATGCTGCTTTTCGGCATCGTTCTGGGAATCATTGCGCTTTGACGCCGCTTAAATGGAGAATATAAAAACACCCGTCAGAAATGGTTTGGATCGTTTCTGACGGGTGTTCTATTGAGTAAAGACTTTTTAACGAAGCTGTTTCATGCGGGATTACTTGCTCACCGCAAAGGGCTTCCGGTAGAAGGGCATCACGTCGGCGATGGCTTTCTCTGCGACCTTGCTGCGGGCGGATACCACAGCCACGGGACGGCCGTTGCCGAAGTCCTGGGCCACGGTGGAGATGTTGGCGAAGGTGGGCTGAATGCCGTGGATGTGGCTGACGATCACGGCGTAGCAGTCTTCTCCGTTGACGGTGGTCTCTCTGAGGTAGGCAGCGGAGACATTGGGATCCTGCTTCACGTACTCGTGGATGGCGTCCACCAGCTCACCGAAATCACCGGTGGGCTCGCGGAACTCCGGCTCCCCTTCCATTTCCACCGGAGTCATTTCCATTTCCTCGGAGGCAGCAACACGAACTGCGTCAGACAGCAGCTTTCTGCCTAGGATCAGGCTGTCGGAGTTGATGTTGATGACCACACCGGAGATACGGGGATCGTTCATGCACATACCGGCCAGCTGACGGAAGGACAGCACTGCCAGACGTACCTCTTCCTCACTCCAGAGCTTTACCTTCTCCTTGCTGGTGAAGAGGGCATAATAGTGATGTTTCTCCTTGTCGGAAACGATGGCAAAGGCGGGCTTGGATGCTTCACCTTCACCGGCGATCTTCATGGGGCTGTAGAATTCGGCCTCATGGATCAGGAGATCGATGAACTGCTCCTGGGCGGCCTGGGTATTTTCTGTCTTCAATGCCTGGATAGCGGCTTCGAAGCGCTCATTTTTTGCTGCGGTTTTATCTGCCATAAAAGGAATCCTCCTGTGTGAATGCTTGTAAAACGATGCATGAATTCTATCATTCTATCATATTTGTACCGGGGAAACAAGAGAGGGAGTTCGGCTGCCGGGACAAGGCGAGTTTGTATGATTTTTTGACAAAGATGACAAGTTTTTAACTTTTCTTGACGGATTTTATGTGAAGAATTAGGATGTCTACTGTATACAAGACGAAGGAGATCAGGAGGAGATAAAATTATGGCTGTACATGTTTTGGACGAGGCGCAGAGATGCCTGCATTGTAAGAAACCGAGATGTCGGGAGGGTTGCCCGATTCATACCAATATTCCGGAGATGATCCAGCGGCTGCTGGACGAGAGAATGATGGATGCCGCAGAAATGCTCTTCCTGAACAATCCCCTTTCCATTGTTTGCTCACTGGTTTGTGATCATGAGAAGCAGTGCGAGGGCCACTGTGTTCGCGGCATCAAGGGTGCGCCGGTACACATTTCCGCCATTGAGCAGTACATTTCCAACGCCTGCTTCGAGCGGATCAAGCTGGAAATGCAGCCCGCCAACGGTATGAAGGTGGGCGTCATCGGTGCCGGACCTGCCGGCATTACCATCGCGGTGATTCTGGCACAGCGTGGCTACAAGGTGACCATCTTCGAGGGCCGTGACAAGCTGGGCGGCGTTATGCGCTACGGCATTCCCGAGTTCCGTCTGCCGAAGTCCATCCTGGACCGCTACGGAAAGAAGCTGCAGGAGCTGGGCATCCTGTTCCGGCCCAACTTTAATATCGGCGGTTCTGTCAGCATCCATGATCTGTTCAAGGATGGCTATCGTTCGGTGTTCGTCGGTACCGGCGCATGGCGTCCCCGGCGTCTTCTGATCCCCGGTGAGACCTTCGGTAATGTTGCCTATGCCATCAATTACCTGACGAACCCGGATGTTTATGATATCGCGGGAAAGCGGGTATGCATCATCGGTGCCGGCAATGCGGCCATGGACGTAGCACGGACCGCCATTCGTCATGGGGCTCAGGATGTGACGGTGTATTCCGTGACCGAGGTACCGGCAGCGTCTCCCAAGGAAGTGGAGTATGCCAAGCTGGACGGCGTGCACTTCGAGTGCCTGAAGACAGCGGTGGAGATCAAGGACGAGTCCCTGGTGACCTGCCCCGTGAGCTGGGATGAAGAGGGACATATGGTGAAGGATGAGAGCCAGCTAGAGGAGGTTCCTTGCGGCTTCGTCATCATCTCCATCTCCCAGGTGCCGAAGGATCGTCTGGTTTCCCGGGACAAGGAGCTGAAGCTCAGCGACAAGGGTACCTTGCAGACCGACGAGCATGGCGAGACCACCATGCCGGGTGTTTTCGCTTCCGGCGACGTGGTGACCGGTGCGAAGACCGTGGTAGAGGCCGTGGAGTGCTCCAAGCGGATCGCGGACGATATGGACAAATATATGCAGGGATTATCCTGCAACTAAGCTGCAGAACAGGCTGCCCGGATGAGATTCCCATCCGGGCTTTTTTGCTTTATAGGAAAGTGCATTTACATCTGTAAAATACATAACATATGTTCACTTGAT
>CAVKVA010000014.1:0-59977 GCA_963659875.1 Parolsenella sp. | reverse complement strand
AGCATTGAGGTGATGGTTACTAATCGGTCGAGGGCTTATCCAATAAGGTTTGGTTAGCTGGTAGTGATTTATGGACATGATGTTTGAAATATCAGAATAATTCTTTTGCAGATATGTTGTTTTCAAGGATTTAGCTGGGGACCCCGCAAGCTTGGCTTGCGGAGTCCCTAGCTTTTTTTGTGGCGAGCTTGACTCGCGGGGGTCCCGTTTTTTTGTTCGCTACACCTATCCTCTTCATTTTAAAGGATTTGTTTCGAGCTTGTAGCTCTCAACGAACTTTCCTTCGGAAAGCATGTCCCCCTTCGGGGCACATGTCAGATCGCTTCGGCGTTTGCTTGATGCAAACGCCTCCACTTTCACGCTTTCTTCACAATCCTGCCACAATTTTTTCACAGCCTCCCGGTATGCTATGCGCATCAATACAGTTCACAACAGAGGAGGTTTTCTTTATGAGAAAGCATATGACCGCAGCGATGTTGGCTGCATTATCCCTTTCCCTGACCGCCTGCGGAAGCGGCAACAGTACAACGACCACGACAACAGCGGTGGAAACCACGGCAGCGACAGAAGAAAGCAGCGCTGACACAGAGCGCGGCACCGGAGACAGCTATACAGCAGAAGAGGCGGGCAAGCATGCCATTGACGCAGACGGCACGGAAGCATCCTATGACAATATTTCTGTTTCCAAAACCGGTGACAGCGATGATGGCGATGAAGCGGATTTCTACGGCACCAATGCAGCGGTGATCGCGCAGAACGGCGGCACCTTGACCATCAAAAATTCTAAAATTGATACCCAGGCAGCTTACGGCAACGCCGTTTTCTCCTATGGTGAAGGCAGTACCGTAAACATCAGCGATTCTACCATAACAACATCCGAGCACAATTCCGGCGGCGTCATGGTGACCGGCGGCGGTACATTGAACGCCGACAACCTGACGGTGACCACCCAGGGCGGTTCCAGCGCGGCCATCCGCAGTGATCGGGGCGGCGGCACCCTGACGGTAAACGGCGGTACTTACGAAACCAATGGCTCCGGCTCCCCTGCGATCTATTCCACCGCCGACATTACCGCAAACAATGCGAAGTTGACTGCCAATGTGGCCCAGGCCGTGGTGGTGGAAGGTAAGAATTCCGTAACCCTCAACGATTGTGAGGTGACCGGCGACAACACGGTGCAGAACAGCGATAAGACAGATCTTCTGCAGGCCGTCATGCTCTATCAGTCCATGTCCGGTGATGCAGAGTCCGGCAAGAGCAGCTTCACTATGAACGGTGGAAGTCTGACCTCGAAGAATGCAGGTATGTTTTTCGTCACCAATACTGTGGCGGAGATCAACCTGAAGAACGTAGAAATGAATTACGCCACCGACGATCTGCTGCGGATTCAGTCAGAGGGCTGGGGTAATGAAGGCGAAAACGGCGGCCAGGTGACCATGAATGCCGAGGACCAGTCTCTCGAAGGTACGATCACCGTGGATGCCAATTCGAACCTGAACCTCTACCTGACCGGAAATTCTTCCTTCAGCGGAAAGATTGACAACGCAGGTAAGGCTTTCGTTTCCTTAAGCGATGATGCCACTTGGACACTGACCGGCGACACAGAGATCAGCAGCCTGAGCTGTGGTAAGAATGCCATCAATCTGAATGGCTATAAGCTGACAGTGAACGGCACAGAATACCAGGAGGGCACAGAATCCACCGGTGAAGCCATTGAAACTGTGGTCTATGAGAGCCACCAGAATGGACAGCCTGAGATGCCGCCGCAGGATGGCGAGGGCAAGGGTGGTCCGGCAAAGGACGGCAAGGGTCCCCAGGGCCAGCCGGATGAGAACGGAAAACCTGCAGATGCACCGGAGAAACCGGAGGGAAGCGATGATCAGAAGCCTGCAGATGCACCGGAAAAGCCGGAGGGTGATGACAACCATAAGCCCGGCGACAAACCCGATGGAAAGCCAGACGGACAGCCCGGTGAGAAGCCGGACAATGCGGAAGCTTCTGCGAATGCGTCCAATACCCAGTAAAAAGAATGTGCCTTGGCACATTCTCCGCCTGCGGCGGGTCGCGAAAGCGACATGTTTCTTTGCCGCCGCAGTGCGATCCGCGCGGAGCGTTATTTGATTCATAGGATGCACTTTCCTATGAATCAAATCAACCCCAGGGTTTCCCTGGGGTTTTCGTACATCAAAAGAACACACTTTATTGCTAAGATACTTCTGTATAGAGTTGATGCATATCTAGACGTCGCGGCGGTTTGCTAGCCAAGCTTGCGCTGATCCCGGCGGCAAAGGAAGGAGATCTTATGTACGGAATGTATGGCTATGGTTACGGGTATGGCCTGGATCCCACGATGATACTGGTATTGATCGGTGTTGTGATCACACTGTGGGCCCAGTGGCGGGTGAATTCTGCTTTTTCAAAGTATTCCAGGATACGGAGCAGGACCGGCCTGACGGGGGCAGAGGCGGCAGAGCAGCTGCTGCATTCCCAGGGCATTTATGATGTGCGGGTGCAGCGGGTTAGAGGTTCCCTGACGGACCACTACGATCCCCGCACCAAAACGGTGAATCTGTCCGATGATGTGTTTCACGTAAGCTCTGTGGCGGCCATCGGTGTAGCCGCCCATGAGTGCGGGCATGCCATTCAGGATAATGTAGGCTACGCGCCGCTGCGGATCCGCAGCAACCTCGTGCCGGTGGCGAACATCGGCTCCCGGCTTTCCTGGCCCTTGATCCTGATCGGACTGCTCATCAGTGGCCTGGGTTCCCCCTTGGTGGAGATCGGCATTGTCATGTTTTCCCTGGCAGTTTTGTTCCAACTGGTGACGCTGCCGGTGGAACTGGATGCTTCGGCCCGGGCCGTGCGGCTTTTGGATGCCGAAGGCATTCTGGCCGGAGATGAGGTCAGCGGCACGCGAAAAGTCCTGCAGGCAGCGGCCCTTACCTATGTGGCAGCCGCAGCAAGCTCCATCCTGCAGCTCCTGCGACTCGTGATTCTCTTTGGCGGCCGCCGGAGGGATGATTAAGGGATAAAAATAAAAGCAGACCCATGACAAGCAAATATTGCTGTGGGTCTGCTTTTTTGGTGATATGTTCAGGTAGAAGAGCCCTTATACCTTCCCTGTTTAGTATGCGGTTAAATGTTGATTTAACCGCATACTGCCGGATTTTAATTCAAACCAAGTTCCGCCTTCATTTTGCTCAGTTCGTCCTCAACGGCGGCGTTGTTTCCCTTGGCATACTTGTCAACCAGTGATTCGGTATCGCTGCCCTGGTTCAATTCTTCCGCAGCCTGGGCACTGTCCAGACGCTTGTTGGCTTTGGCTTCCCAGCGATCAAAGGCTTCCAGAGATCCGGCGGCCCGGTCTGACGCGGTCATCTGGTTGATGCGCTCCTGGGTCTTTGCCACCGCCATTTTCGCTTTGATGCTGTCCTTGCGGTTTTCCAGCGCTTCAATGTCAGCTACCAGCTTGTCATGGGCCTTGCGCATCTTCTCGGCATTCTCATGGGCCTGCCGGTAAGCAGTCTCCAGACCCTCCAGCGCGCTGCTGAGCTCGTTCTTGCGCACCAGAATCTTCTTCGCGTCGCCTTCATTACCCTCAAGAAGCGCGTTCTTGGCAGCGGTCTCGGCCTTGGCAATACCTTCTCTGCATTCACTGCATTTCCGCTCGGCCGCCTTTTCGTCGGCAATCACACCGGCGGTTTCCTTCTTCACTTCCGCAAGATCTGTCCGCAGATCCCGCAGCGTCTGGTCGATCATCTTGGCGGGATCTTCCGCCTTATCAAGAAGCTCATTGACATTCGCCTTTAAAATCTGATTGATTCTTCCAAATACGCCCATTTTGTTTCCTTTCTGGATTGACTCCCTGTGCTGATTCTCAGCTATTGTTGTAATGATCGATGAGATCATCTACCGTGCTTTTTTCTGTGCTGCTCTCCTGCTTCTTTTCGGCAGCGCTGCTGGCCGCCTGCTCCAGTGGTGTATTCAGTATACTTTCCGTTTCCGCTGCCTTCTCATGGGCACGTCGATTCCGCTCCCGGATGAGCAGGATAATGACGGCGCCGCCGCCAATCACGATGATGGCCAGAAGCCGGTACTTCGAGAGGTCGGCCTGGGTGGTGCTTACATGCATGATGGCATCTGCGGTATCGGTGAAGCTTTCGAAAATTACATCATCAGTGGACATATCTGTCGGCCAGTAGCGATCAATGTAGCTCCAGAAGATATCTACGGCTTCGGAATCCATGACGGACTGGGCACGGCTGCCGGCCACGTAAGCCATATAGCCAATATCCTCGTCCTGGTCCTCTTCTGCAAAGTAAACAAAAAGGAAGCCGTCTTCATCCTGCAGTGTGGTATCGTAGAAATCCTTGGCCCAGGATTCCTTCTCTGTGTCGCTTGTCAGCGTGCTGTCGTAAGCCCGGAGATAGACATAGGGCTGCACGCCGGTGGCGTCATAGAAATCCTTCAGCCTGTCCTCTGTATCGGATACGGAGTCGAACCAACCCAGATCATCCGCCACATTATTGCTGTCGTAGCTGTGGGAATCCGTCAGCTTCGTGCGGACAATAGTGCTTGCCACCGTTCCCCCGGAGCTGTAGTCACTTCTGCCGCAGCCGCCGCTGAGGATACCGAGGACAAAGCTAACCACAAAAAGCACCAGAATGACAGTCACCACAGAGGTGAAACAGCCGCCGGCGCAACCAGTGCCACAGCCATTGTTTCGCCGCGGCGGCCTGGGGCCGGGAGGCGGAAATCCAGGTCCGGATCCGCCAAAGCCTGGGCCCGGGTGCGGGTGGAAACCGCCGCCGGGCGGTCCTCCAAAACCGGGTCCTCTCATACCGCCCCCAAAACCACCACTTGGACGAAAACCACCACCGAGTCCGCTTCCGCCGCTGGGACGAAAACTTCCCCCGCTTCCTGCTCGGTGGCCGCCTCCGCCGCCACCGACACGGTGCCCGCCGCTGACACTGCCGCCGGATCGATGTCCGCCGCCAAAGCTGCCACCCCCACCGGAATGGCTTCCGCTTCCTGCTCTTCCCATAATTCTCTCCTAACTAAAATACAAAGTGTACTCGCTCAATGAAACGCTTGGTTCAGATTGCCGTGTTCCCGATAAAAAGCCACTCTTCGATGAAAGGTGGCACGGCTCATGCGGGTGGCCTGATAAAGCTCTTCCCGGGGCACCCCGGCGGCCATTAAATCAAAGATCTCGCCCACCGTAAAGCCGGTTTCAAAGTATTCCTGTCGTCGTCCTCCGCTCTTCTGCAGCATGGCCTTCAGCTGACTGGGATTGTAAATGAACTGAAGATCATATCTTCCATTCTCTTTTTTTGTCTGCTTAATCGTTAAACCGAAGGGTTCAAAATCATTGCGAAAGGCCTGCAGGGTCTCGTCATTGATCTCCGCATCCTTTACGATCACGGTATACAGACCGTTCTTCTCCTTCTGATCTGCCGCTACCTTCTTCAGCCGTTCGCGGAGCTGCAGCCGGTTTTTGCGGTCCTCCGAAGATTCCTGTACCGTATTTTTCTCGTTTTCTGTCATAAACGCTGTCCTCGTGCCTAGCTATGCAATCTTATCTCCTGCGGAATGCAGGGTGCAGAAACCCAGGGCAGGCACACACAAAAGCAGGAAACCCTTCCCTTGATCGAAATAGCTATATTCCGGCTGATATTCATCCGGATTCTCCGGATTTACGCAGAATATCTCTTCTTTTTTTAGGGAAGCGAAGTCCGTCACCGGCGATGAATAAAATTGATAGCTCCAGGTATCCGTACCTCCCTGGTATATACCCTGATAACAGATGCTGTCGTAGGCATGCTCCACCGGCAGACGGACAATGTCTGTCAGATGTGCTTCGATACGAAGCCAGTCAGCAGGATTTTTGTGGCTTGAAAAATTGGTGTAACCGAGAAAGAAAGCTGCGATGGTCAGCAGAAACAGAATGCAATAGAAGCCGGTATGCTGCATATGAAATTCCTCTATATTTTGAAAAGCGCCGGAAATCGGCGAATGAATTTGACTTCTTTCATTATAAAATATTTTCTCACACTATGCACGAAGATTTTCAAGTTTTTCCTCTCAGAACGATATGAGAATGTATAAGAAATAAAACACCATAACCCTCTTCTTTAACTACATATTCCACTAAAACACAAACCAAGGAGAATCTTATCCTTGCCGGAGGTAGTTATATGCTTTTGATTCAATGCATCGTCTCATATTGTTGCGAGAGTCGCTAGTATAAGAAAAGCTCCCAGAACAATTCTGAGAGCTGAAATCATCTTCTTTTGCCTAACCCGGCAGCCGGGTCCGCCAACATTACCCTAGGACTGCATCGCCGCCACCACAGGACTCTGCTCCTGCTCTGTCTCTGTGCTTTCCTTCAGGGAATCCGTCGAACGCTTCTTTTTATTGTATGGGCAATCATCAAAATTGCTTTCCATGTATACACCAGCTACGAAGAAAACCGAAAGAAAAAACATAATCTTCAATATAAACAGTACCATAAGCGAAACCTCCATTCTCCCGATTACATGTCCTACTATACCGGTCGCTTGTAAGGAATCCATGAACAGTCTGTAAACAAAGTATGAATTGCTGCCGAAACTTAGGCATTGATTTTTTTCGCAATAAGGGAGTATAACAAGGGATAGTCTAAAAAAAGACTTCCTAATTTATAAGCATCACGGAGGAGACAGAATATGCTTGGAATTATTGATGTGGGTGGCGGCGTTCGCGGCGCCTATGGTGCAGGAATTTTTGACTATTGTATGGAGAAGAAGCTGAACTTTGACTATTGCATCGGCATCTCAGCCGGTTCCGCCAACATTAGCTCCTTCCTCGCCGGACAGATCGGTCGCTGCTATCGTTCGTATACAGAATACATGTTTAAAACGGGATATATGGGCGTCGGGAATTTCCTGAAGAGTCACGGCAACTATATCGACCTGGACTACATCTACTCCACGCTGGGAAATCATGACGGTGAGCTGGCGCTGGATTATGAGGCTATGCGGAAGAATCCCGCCCGTTTCTTGATTATTGCTACCAATGCGGAGACCGGTGAAGCGGAATATTTTGATGCCGCAGAAGATATCCGCCTTGACGAATATGACATCATCAAGGCTTCCTGCTGTGTCCCGGTTCTGAACAAACCCTACCCCTACAAGGGAAAGCTGTATTATGACGGCGGCATCAGTGATCCCATTCCCGTTGCCCGGGCGATAGAGGACGGCTGTGACCGGGTGGTGGTGATCCTCACCCGGCCCCGGGACTTCTACCGGAACCCGGAAAAGGATGTGAAGCTGGCCGGCCTACTAAAGCATCACTATCCGAAGGCCGCCGAAGCCATGATGATGCGGGCCGAGCGCTACAACCGGGAACTGGATCTCTGTAAGGAATACGAAAAAGAAGGCCGCGTCCTGCTCCTGGCCCCCGACAGCATTGACGGCCTGGAGACCTTGACAAAGGATCAGCAGGTCATCAAAACACTGTATACAAAGGGGCATCGGGATGCGCAGCAGATCAGTACCTGGTTGAATGCAACAAATTGATGGGGATGTACCGCAACGATGCTGCGCACTACATCTAAACCTTATGCGTCCGACCGGGCGTAGCAGTTCTTCATCATACCGGAGAGCTCAAAGAGCACCTTGTTTAATGTTTTCTGGGTCTCCTTCTGCAGCATATCGGCAATCGCCGCGTTGGCCGCTTCGCAGAGGGCGATGGATTTCTCAGCATTATCCTCCGCAGCCAGCTTCCGGTCATATTCCCGGAGCAGCGCATGGGACTTGCCGCCGACGGTTTCTTGATACCGCTCGATGTGGAACAGGGATTTTCCGTAAGAGGCATCGGTCATGGCCGCCAACATCCGGCTGCTCCAGTAAAAATTGTCAGTAGAGGCATCCGCTGTCGTGTTCTTCAGATATACCGGCGTGTCGCCGACATTGGCATAGAAGGGCGCCATGGTGTTGAAGGCATTGGAGGCAAAGGCCAACCACTCAATGGCCCGGTAAGCGGGTGCTGCATAGGGACGGAGCTGGATCAGCGCCATGAAATCATTCCGGTTAATGCCGATGGAACGATAGGCCCCCTTCATGCTGCCGTCACCATAAGCGGCATAGGGATCATAGGGCGTTCCCTGATAATGAGAGGACAGCACATACTTCACATCCTCCGGTGTAATCTTCCGCTCCGGCACCATGCACCAGGGCAGATCATCGGAGCGCGGCGTGAAGTCCGCACCGTTGCCGTCCCAGACCAGAGTGCGTGGATTAAAGTAGCGCAGCATATACCAGGCGCGCGGTGTATTGTATACATGGTCCGCGTCATCGTGACTGCCGAAGGCATCCCGGGGATTCAGCCGACCGTCCAGTGACAGATCCAGATGATTCTCGGCGATAAATTCCCGCATATCCACAGAACACATGAAGTCCTTCTGTGCACCGAAGGCATCCGCCAGATCGAAGCTGTCGATGCCCAGCTGGTTGGGCATCACCACATAAGCCTCATCCGGTACGCGCCGAGCGATCCAGTGATGACCGCCGATGGTTTCCAGCCACCAGATCTCATCCAGATCCTGGAAGGCAATGCCGTTCATTTCATAGGTGCCGTACTGCTCCAGCAGGGAGCCCAACCGCATCACGCCTTCTCGGGCACTGCGAATGTAGGGAAGTACCAATGTCGGCAGATCCTCCTCTCCGATGCCGCCGGGCACTTCCGGCTTCCCGTCTTCTGCCGCCTGGTACACCACCAGCGGATCCGCCCCCAGTACCCGCGGATTGGAGGTAATGGTCTCTGTTGCGGTCATGGCCACATTTTCTGCATTCACACCGCTGCCGGCCCAGATGCCCTCGCCCTTCACGGCATTGGGTACCGCCGTATAACGCAGGGGATTTTCCGGTAACGGAATCTCCACATGAGAAAGCACAGAGCGGTAAAGTCGGGGCTGCACCTCCGGCTGCACCACAACAAACTTCTTCGGCGTGAAATTTCCGGCACCGGAATCATCATTTCGTGCAATCATCGTGGATCCGTCATAGGATGCCTTTTTTCCGACAAGAATCGTTGTACAAGCCATATTTGTTCCTCCATATAAATAGGTAGACTTTGCTTTCGCCGAGCCTCTTGAATACCATCATTCATTGGGCATCCCAGTGCGCCCAACGGATAAATACTAAAACCCCGCCGGTACCATGTCAAGCATTGGTACCGGCGGGGTTTTATCATGAGACGTCTTGGTGACGCGTGTTTTGCCCGGGTTCAGCGATAGCTTGGCTATCGGGGTACCCGGGCGATCTGTTAAGCCGCTACGCTATGCGCGGGAAGCATCAGCGCGAGGCGATTTCGTACTGCCCGTCCCACAACAACAGAAATGGCGATCTTGATGAGGTCAAAGGGAACGAAGGGAATCACACCGGCTGCAAGTGCTGCCTTGGCATCCATGTGAGCCAGGATGGCAAGCCAGGTAGTTCCGAAGGCATAGCAGACGATGAGTCCCAGCACCATGCCCACAACCTGCAGGGGTATCTTCTTATAATAATGGTCGATGAACCAGCCGGAAATCAGCGCCATCAGAATGAAGCTGATGAGATAGCCGCCGGTGGGACCGAAGACCTTGGCCGGGCCACCGGAGTAGCCGGACAGTACAGGTGCACCCACGAGACCGATGAGCAGATAAATGAGGTAGGCCAGGGTGCCATAGCGCATGCCCAGAATGTAGACCGCCAGATAAACGGTCAGCACCGTCAGTGAAACCGGCACCGGGCCGATGGGAATGGACATGGGTCCCAATACACACATCACCGCCGTCATTACCGCCACAAGTGTCATTGTCTGAATGTTCATTTTCATGGTTTTATTTCTCCCTTACGCTCTGTAGCGATACGGATAGTCCGCCCGCTCCTTCTCCGGCAATGTCCAGTCCGGTGTGATGTCTCTTCCCAGTTCCAGCAGCATGTTCTTGTCACCCTGGATGGTGGAGCCGGAAGTGGTCAGCATGTTTCCGGTAATGCTGGCGCTGGCGCCTGCCCGGAAGGTTTCCCGTCCATTACCCTGCATCAGGGCACGGCCGCCTGCCAGTCGAATGTTGGCAGTGGGATTGATGAAACGGAAGATGGCGATGGTCCGCAGAATCTCGTCCTCTGTAAGTCGGGGCAGATTCTCCAGCGGCGTTCCCTTGATGGGCATCAGACTGTTGATGGGAATGGACTCGATCCCCAACTCCTGCAGAGTCAAGGCCATATCGATACGATCCTCCCAGGTCTCACCCATGCCGATGATACCGCCGGAGCAGACACAAAGTCCCTCTGCCTGGGCACGGCGGATATTTTCCAGCTTATCCTCGAAGGTATGACTGGTACAGATTTCCGGGAAGAAACGCCGCGAGGTCTCAATATTGTTGTGGATGCTGGTGACGCCCGCCTTATGCAGACGATGGAACTGCTCACTGGTCAGAAATCCCAACGAACAGCAAAGCTCAATCTCCAGCTCCTCGCGCATTCGTTCAAAGGTGGCAATGATCTGCTCAAAATCTTCCTTGGACGGACTCTTACCGGAGGTCACAATGGCGTAACGATCAACACCCTCCTCCTGGTTGGCTCTTCCCTGGGCCACGATGGTGTCTGCATCCAGCAGCGCATACTCCTCACAGTCCGTGTGATGACAGGCCGACTGCGCACAAAAGCGACAATTTTCTCCGCATCTGCCGGAACGTCCGCTGATGATCGTGCAAAGATCCACTTTGCTGCCGCAGAAATACTCCCGCAGCCGATCTGCACCTGCCTTCAGCTCTGTCAGATCTGCCGTCACCAGCTCCATCAACGGATCCTCTTTTTTCAGCCGTCTTCCGGCCAGGATCTGCTCCGTCAGCTCCCGTATATCCATATCTGCAATACCCTCCTGCTTCCTTTTTCGACTCAGGCAGAGTATAAAGTATACACGCAGAATTGTCAACCTTCCAGGTTTACAAAGTTAACCGCTTCACTTTCCATTTCCTCGCCGTACTCAATCTGGCGGGCAGCCTCGCTGCGGTTCCGCTTGCTCTGGTCCACATACTTCTGCACCACCGACAGACTGGAATGCCCCAGGGCATCCTTCACCTTCATGGCATCTCCCGTGATGTTGTAAAGCGCCGTGGCATAAGTACTCCGCAGCTTATGGGCAGAAATTTTTTTCACCGTGGCAAGACCCGTGTATTTCTTGACCACCCGCTCAATCGAATCCACTGACATACGCTCTCCCCGCCGACTCACCAGCAGCGCGTCCTTGTCATATTCCGGCGTCTCCCGCTCATTGTGAATGTAGTCCAGCAGCGCCTCCCGGGTCTGCTTATTAAAGTAAATGGTCTGGGATTTTCCGCCCTTTCGGTAGATCACGATGCTGTTTTCCTCGAAATTGATATCCCCCACATCGATGCCCGCACACTCGGAAACACGGATGCCCGTGAACAGCAACAGGGTAATGATGGCGATGTCCCGGAGCTGCTGACGCTCCGCAAACTGCTTCCGCGTCCGGGAAATATTGGTGTTCACCAGATTCGAAAATACCCGTCCCACCTCAGTATCATTCATGGCGATGACCTCTTTTTTCGGAGTTTTCGGTGTCGTCACCAGCATGGCCGGATTTTTTTCGATGAGATTGTTCTTATGAAGATGCTTGTACAGTCCCCGTATCGCCGCAAGATTCCGCGCCCGGGCCGACGCCGCCATGTGGTGCATCTTCTGCGGTCTGTTCTGCAGCGCCAGATTTTTGGGATTCTCCCGCTTCATCCGCTGCAGCTCTTCGTTGTACTGCCGGTCCTCCTCCGTCTCATAGGAAAGCAGCGACGCCAGATAGGCCTCCAGTTCCATGGGCTGCAGATCCTCCAGATATTTCGGGGTAATGTCTTCTGGCGCAAGCTGCCGTTCCGACAGAAGATAGCGGTAAAACACCAGTAAATCATAGGCATAGGCCCGGGCAGTACGGAAGGAACCGTCCTTTACCGCCAGAATGCTGTTGAGATAGGGTTTAAAAAAAGACGGCAGCTTGGCGGCGGTCTCGTTCAGCTGCTCTATGCAGCGCTGCTTTTCCTGCTCGTAATATTTCATTCCGTTCCTCCTGCATTCCTTCCGATTGATCATGCCGACAGCATTGCATCCATCGACGCATTATGCTATAGTTCAGCTCAGATTATTTTAACACAAACGTTTCTTTTAAGCAAGAATCACCAAACGTTTTATCGCACAAATAAATTCAGAAAGGGAACACTATGAGACTTATTCTGGCATCCGCATCCCCCCGACGCATTCAGCTTTTGCAGCAGATCGGTTTGACGGCAGAGGTGATGCCCAGCCATACAGAAGAAAAAATCTCCTCCGAAAATCCGGAGGAGGTGGTACAGGCGCTGGCCATGCAGAAGGCAGAGGACGTTTACACCCGTCTTTTGTCTGAGGATAATGTCGGCGATTCCACGGTGGTGATCGGTGCAGATACCGTGGTGTCCATTGACAATCGTATCCTCGGAAAGCCGAAGACCCACGAAGAGGCTGCAGAAATGATTGCCTCCCTTTCCGGCCGCACCCACCAGGTATACACCGGCGTCGCCATCATTACCCCAAAGGAAAGCCGGCGCTTTGCGGAAATGGCCGCTGTCTCCGTCTATCCGCTGAGTCCGGAGGAGTTACGCAGCTACGCAGAAAGTGAAGAGCCTATGGACAAGGCCGGGGCTTACGGTATCCAGGGAAGCTTCGGCAAATTTGTCCGGGGCATTCAGGGAGACTACAACACCATCGTGGGTCTCCCCGTTGCCCGACTCTACCAGGAACTGAAGGCACTTTCAGTGATTTCCTACATTTAATTTCCGGTCTTTGCCGTGTTGGCACTCATGCCGTGGGTGGCCAGATACAATGTGCTGCTGGCGGCCACAGGACTCATCAGCACCCGTCCGGTGCCCCGGTAAACATTCACTAGTCCCTCGCCGCTGACGGCGGAACCCACCAGAGTGCTGCCGCTCCGCTCCACGGTGAAGTCCAGATTTGAGGACCAGCAGACCGCAAGGCTGCCGTCAATCTTCAGCTCATCATTCTCCAGCACCACCTCGATGAGCTCCTCCTCCGGCACATTGGACTCCAGGGCTGCCACGCCGTTGCCGTAGAGACTCAAGTTGAAGAAGCCTTCATTACCCAACATGGCAGAGGAGAGATTCCGCCGCCCCACGATCCGGTTCTTCACATTGCCGTCGCAGGCCAGGAACATGCCGTCTTCAATGGTCATGCCGGCCGTTCCCCAGCGGCCGATGTCCGTGAGGATGATGTACTTATAGGTAGGCTCCAGGCAAAGAATTCCGGTGCCCACATACTCCGGCTTCACGGCACTTTCCTTGGTGACGGCCCCCTTGAAGGCCTTGCCGATGAGATCGCCTACCCCCTTCAGCCCCGTGGTGGCGCGCACATTGCCGCAGGTCCACTGCATGGCCCCGGCCTGGGTGATGGCAGAATGATTCTGATCCAGCTCAATCACCACCTGCCGCCGACGCACCCGCATCTTGCTCATGAAATACTGCAGCTCTGCATTCATGGGTGCCACGCTGGCATCCTGGATGTACTCGAGGACATGGAAATTCTCGATGGACTTCACGTACTTCCGGTTTTCGTTCTGCAAATTCACAACCTTCATGGAAATATCTCCTTCCGTTTTCTTCTATTATAAGACAGCAGCGCTTTCCTGTCCAAGTGTAAGCGCTTTCTTGAACTGTTTTCTATCCTGTGCTAGACTGAAGTTTACAGAAATTGTTCGGCGCGCTTGTTAAACAATTAATGTAATTAGCACAATTAGTGCAATCAATGCAGTTAATACAATCAAGATAGATAAGGAGATTCCCATGAGAAATATGACCAGCGGCAGTATTTACCGCCATCTCCTGGCCTATGCCATTCCACTGATCTTCGGCAACTTTCTGCAGCTCACCTACAATGCCGTTGACTCCATCGTGGTCAGCAAGGGCGCCGGTGTCGCGGCCCTGAGCGCCGTTTCTGTCTCCAATCCGGTTTCGGTGCTGCTGATTCAGAGCGTCTCCGGCATCGGCATCGGCGCCTCTGTTTACATGAGCAAATATTACGGCGCAGGTGAAGGCGAAAAACTGAAGCGTTCTCTCTCCACCACCCTGATCTTCGGCACCATCGCCGCTTTTCTGGTCATGCTCCTCGGGGTAATGCTGTCGCATCCCATCCTACGGCTGATGAATACACCATCCGCCATCATGGCAGATTCCCTCACCTATCTCCGGCTGCTCTTCATCGGTAACTTCTTCACCTTTCAATACAATATCATGTCCAGTGCCCTCCGCGCCGTCGGTGATTCCAAAACACCGGTCACCTTCGTCGGCATCTCCTCGGTGCTGAATGCCGTTCTGGACTGCCTCTTTATCTTCGGTTTTCACTGGGGCGTGTTCGGTGCGGCGCTGGCCACCATCATTGCCGAAGCTCTGTCGGCCGTCCTGTGCTTCGTCTATGTCTACCAACATATCCCGGCTCTGCAGCTTCGCCGGGACGAGATGATTCTGGATCACGAGCTGCTCCGGAAAATCCTGTCCAGCGGCCTCATCACGGCATTGCAGCAATCCTGTCAGCCCGTCGGCAAACTCCTGGTACAGAGCGTCATCAATGTCCAGGGCATCGACGTCATTGCCGCCTTCAATGCCGGCTGCAAGATCGAGGACTACGGACGCATCCCGGCACAGACCATCAGCCACGGCATGATGACCTGCGCCGCCCAGAACCGGGGTGCCGGAGATCGCCGCCGCGTCAGGGAAACCCTCTGGAAGGGTATCCTCATCGGCCTCATCTATTACCCCCTGATCTGCATCCTGATCCTTCTCTTCCGCCGTCCGCTGATTCAGCTTTTCGCCCCCGACACCGGCGGTGAGGAAATGATCCGACTCGGCGTCAGCTACCTCTCCGTGAAGGCCTTCACCATCGTCTTTCCCTGTCTCACCAACGCCATGCAGGGCTTTATGCGCGGCATGGGAAACATGAGCATCACACTGATTTCTACCATCCTGCAGATCGCGGTGCGAACCATTTTTGTCTATATCCTGGTGCCCCGAATCGGCATCACCGGCGAGGCCTATGCCTGTGCCATCGGATGGACCGTCATGATCCTCTTCGAGTACGGCTATTACTTTATCTATCGCCAGAAACTGTATGCAAAAATTGCATGAGTCTTTGGCACACTACGTGCGAAAACACAGAACAGAAAAAAAGGAAGCACCTGTCGGATGATAGGTACTTCCTTTTTTATTACACACGATTTACTTTTTCAGAATCGCTTCACGCAGCGGCGCTGCAATCTTCTCCAGCTCTTCCTCATCTGTGATCTTGTTCTGATTCGGATCCATGGCAAAGGTTCCGCCCCACTCAAACGCATCCTTGTACTTCGGCACCAGATGCATATGCAGATGGCAGCCGGTATCTCCGTACATGCCATAATTCAGCTTGTCCGGATGATGCACCGCATGAATCGCATTGGCCACTGTCACCACATCGGCCATGAAGGCTGCCCGATCTTCCTCACTCAGCACCAGCATCTCGGATACGTGATGCTTGGAAGCCACGATGCATCTTCCCGGATGGCTCTGCTCCTTAAAAAGATAAACTGTGGATGCCGGAAGCTCACAGATTTCATATCCGAACTTCGCCACCAGCTCTCCCTTTGCGCAATACGCGCAATCCGGATGCTCCTTCGCCATATCTGCCATATCAAAATCCTCCTTTTCTGCCAGCCTTCAACTGCGCCGACACAACAATGTTTATTGAAGTATAGCACAAGACGCGGATAAATGAAAGCGCTTACACATGGCAGGATTCACAAAAAAGGGACACTGTTTTCCACCGCATTGACGAAAATAATCGTCAATGCAATGTAGCCGGCGAGTGCCAGGGCAAGCAGGACTAAGCCTATGATGCAGAAAAGCCGCAGCAATCTTTTTTCACGAAAGAAGATGGACACGCCGGGCATACCAGCAAACACGATCAGTAACAGCAGCACGGCGGTCCCCAGGGTCATCGGGAATCCTCCTTCTTGTAAAGGGTGTCCACCAGCCGGAGCTCATCGATAATATCGGTAAACCAATGCAATTCTCCCAGGAACTTGTTCCGCAACGATTCAATATTCACCTTGCCGCCGCCCAGTTCGAGGAAGTCACGTCCCGTCTGAACCGCGATATGCAATTTGCCGTTTCGCAGGAAGCTCATATAAACCGTTCCGCCACTCCTTTCCGACATCGTGAGTATGTACTCCATCATGTGCGGCGTAAGGATGTAATATGCCTCCTGCGGATTTTGGGCATTGACATAAAATCGCTTGTTGAAGCCTTCATTTTCCATTTTGACGTTTCCCTTGATCGATATGCCGTAGGACTTTTTCGCTTTCCCGGAAATATGCACTTCACCGGAAAGCTCTTTTCCAAAATCACAGATCAGCCATTGCCCCACAAAAACGGTGCTTTCATCCCTGTGCACATTGCCTTGGTCATCGATAATTTCCTCCGCATTGATGAGTTCAATATCACTCATTTCCACCTGTAGTCCCCGGTAAATGGCTTTGATATGATCACTGCCCCGTATCTTGTCATACCGGAAGGGGAAAACCATTTCTGCACCGCTGATGGAGGAAATCCTGCCAAGCGGGTTGCATTCGACTGTATCAAATACCTCTTCCAGAATCTCTTGGATCACATTACTGCCAAGGGTTTTTTTCAGTGCTTCACTCTGCTTTGACAGCTGATAGCCGAACACGAACGTAAGCACAAGACAAACCGCGGCAAGCGGAATCAGCGACGTACCAAACAGCAGAATGGACAACAAGCCGAAGGTATAGGTCAGGATCTTAAAGCCCCGGCTGCCGCTACGGTACCTGCTGAGCGTTGCCTCCAGCTGCGCCTCCGTCATCTTCTGTTTTTCTTCCATATACATTCTCCTTCTGTCAGAACGTCATCTTCACATCTTCTCGCTTGCTTTCATCGGCGGCGAAAAACACTTTTGCTTTGCGGCCACCGGCCAGCAATCTGGCCGGGAACATGACAATGGCGGTATTGTAATCGGCAACATTGGCATTATAGAGACGCCGCGCCGCCTGCAGATGCTCTTCTGCATCCCGGATACCTCGCTGCAGTTCAACAAAACTTTCACTGGAACGAAGTTCGGGATACCCCTCCGCCACAGCGAACAATCTGCCACTCATACCATCCAGCTGCTGTTTCAGCACATTCAATTCCTCCACGCTCATGCCGCGTCGCAGTGTAACAAGCTTGGTAAACAGCTCATTTTCGTGTTTCATATATCCCCTGGCGGTATCCAGCATTTTCGTAAGCATATCGTATCGCTTGGCAAGGGCTACCTCCACGCCAGAGAGTCCTTCCTGCACACGAATTTCCTTTTTCCTGAACCCATTGACTGTACTGATGCACCAGAAGACGATCAGAAGAATGAAAATCAGAATCAGAATAAAGCCAACCATACCTCCACTCCTCTCTCATTCGATCCACTTTAATAGCAAACACTGAAATACAACGCGCTGTACGGGTCAACGGTATCGATATCCATAATGCTTGCTTCGGGTGCAATGCTGTCCAGCTGCATCCGCTTGGCACTGTCCTTATAATTGTCCGGCTGGGCTTCTGCGGCAAAGACGAGGCTGTCATAACCTTCGGGCAGATAGACCATATAGCTCTTCGTCAGCACCATTGCCCAATCCGACACGTTGTACTGCCAGTCAATGGAATAGGAAAACTCTATGAAATAGCTGTTCCCATTCCATTCGACGGTATGGATATAATGATTGTCCCCGCGGTCACTCTTGTCGTAGGAGGAAGCTGCCGTCAGCCACATGCCGGTATTGTAGTCGTACAGCTCGCTGCTGGTGATGGTGAAATATTGCTGGTCAAAATACGGAATCGAATCCTCCGGGATATAACACACCGCATCAAACTGGATTTCCCGGATGCCGTCATGGGTATAATCCGCATTCTTGATCAGTTCCCAGTAACAGTCATCTGTACGGTAACCATCTCCGAGACCGGAGTAGTTGCAAACACCATCCTCCAGAAGAAAAGTGCCCAGATCCATCGCGGCATTGATTTCAAGGCCGTTCTGCGAAAAACAGGGTATGCTTGTCTCCGCATCCGTTTCACTTTCCGCCACATATTCCGTCAACTCCTCTTCATCCGTTGAAAAGAACGAGAGGTCTTCCCGATAAATATATCGCTCCTCCGGATCCCAGAGCCAGACCAGTTCGGTGATATCTCCGTTTTCGTGAACGAAGCTGACCACCACATCGCTTTCTTCATCGCCATCAATATCCTCGAAGGAAATGTAGTTAAACGCCTCCTCTGCATCGGGAATATCCATGGGAAATAAAACGCTGTCAAACAGAATCTGTTCGTCCAAGTCACGATAGAAGGCTGCACTTTCGTGCGTGACGGTGACCAGGACATCCACACTTCCCTCATCGGTATGCGTAATCGTACCGCTGTCAACCACCACGCCGCTGGTGCGCCAGTCAGCGCCGGCCTCTTCTTCTGTACTACTTTCTATGCTGCTTTCTGCATTGCCGCAGGCAGAAAGACTCAGGCACAAAACCGCTGCCAACAGAAAAACGCCATCATTTTTGAATCTTGTCATAACCGTCACCCTCCCATTCTTCCAATCACTCCATCCGGTAATAAGCGCCTTCATCTCCCCAAATCAGCTCATCGGTATCAAATTCAAATACCCGGATGGAAACACCGTCGTACATCGTGGAATCTGCATAATAGGTACTTGCTTCATCTGTAGAATACGTAAAGATGCCGTAGTCCATTTCTGTTCCCTCGGCATCCCCGGAAGCGCGCTGGTAGTAGCTCCAGTTGCCGCTGCCGTCAATCACAATATAGGTATCCGCCGCGAGGTCTCCATCGTAGTACCAAACGCCCGCAAATTCCGAAACATCCCGCTGATAGAGATCCGCATTCCAGCTATAGTACTCATTTCCGTCATCGTTATACCAGATCGTCTCCATCCCGTCGCCATAGGTAAAATAGCCGTAGGTGGTGATATAAAGCCGTCCGTCGTCTTCCACTGCGAATCGGCCGCCGGAACCATCCTGGTAGTTATAGGCGTAAATACTCTCCCACTCCGGCTCGTACAGAAGATAACCATCCGCAACCACCTCGCCGCCGCGATAGAGCGTCCAGTTGCCCTCCGCATCCAGTTCGATAGAATCGTACTCGTTGTTCGCTTCTCCCAGCCAGATGCCCGCATAACCGCTGAAATCATTTACCGTGTCCTCCGTGAGGTCCCCGCCAAGCCCCTCATTGGGATCATCCTGCGGTGCAATCGTGCCCACCACTTCTTCCATGTTTGTCGTTTCCGTGGTCTCCACGCTCTCTCCGCCGCAGGCTGTCAGCAGCAGAACCATCGTCGGCACCATCACCGCCATACTTTTTTTCTTCATATTTCCCTCCCCTTATGCATACTCTGTCTGGATTTTTCTTATAGAAAATCCACCGTACAAGCATTGTACGGTGGACCAAAAGAAATAAATATTAACCAAAGGTTAGGAATTTTCCGGCAGAAGCCCCAAGAGCTGTTTCCGCTTCGTCCGTGTGTCTCCATCAATATGAAGCTTCTGATAAATCTGATTGATATACTGCTTGACACTTCCCTCGGACAGGAACAGTTTTTCCGCAATTTCACGGTTGCTGAAGTGTCCTGCCATCAGCGCAACAATTTCACATTCGCGCGCGGTCAGCGCCGCAAAAACAGTCGGACGGGACGCCTGCTCATGCCAATGTCTTTGGCGCGAATCATAATCCTCCCCCAGCTCTACGATACGCCGAATAAAGCTTATGTCCTGCCAGGCACTGTTTGTGAGCAGCTTTTTCAGATAATGATAATTCTCCACGAAGGGCATGAGAAAATCATCCGGCTGCGCATCCTGCAGCGCACGTTCCAGTAAGGACCGTGCTTCCGCAGTCTTCCCCAGCATTTCATAGGCCGCTGCGGTTTGAATACGCAGATGAAGTGCGACCAAGGCGTAATGCAGCCCCTCGCACATGGCCAGCAGTCCCTCACTGCGTCCGATCACCTTTGCATAAGCCCCCTGGGCCAGATAGACCTGGTTTTCAATCATTTCCATCATCGGCTTGCCGG
Source organism: Parolsenella sp. (assembly GCA_963659875.1). Taxonomy (GTDB): domain Bacteria; phylum Bacillota; class Clostridia; order Lachnospirales; family Lachnospiraceae; genus Oribacterium. The sequence goes on along the minus strand of CAVKVA010000014.1, from coordinate 39,806 downwards.
GTGCCAGAATATTGACAGTGGACAGCTGATGCTCCCGAAAAATTTCCGGTATCCTTTTTTCTACTCTTTGCAGCGCGTAATAGTAGGCACAGGTGGCATTCCAGATATTGACCCATGCCGCATTGTGATGCCGCAGTATCGACTGATAGCGCTGTTCAAAGGTGTATCTCTGTTCGATATCCGTGCAGAGGGAAAGCCGCCATGAAAGGAAATCACAGCACAGCGCCATATTCTCCTGTCCGTTATCCTGAATCTGTGCATAAGCGCTTTCTAGTTCGATGTGCGCATCCGCAAAACGCCCCTGCATAAAAGACGCTTCCGCCCGCATGATTTTTTCCGCGCCCTGTCCATGGCCGTCTGTGATTTTGTAGTAATGCGGCATACATTCATCCATTTCGGCCAGTTCCTTGCTCAGTGCTCCCGGCTCACGATAGAACATCATCAGCACAGACGGTGAACCGAAGGTCCAGCCGCCGCTTTTCTGAATGCTGATGGCCGGACGTGACATCTGTGCACTGGCGCTTCTATGCAGACGACTCATGGCGCTGATGTCATTGTAGCAAAGGAAGCTCATGATGAGGTCGCATTCTCCCAGCAGGTCGCCACGTTCACGCTGCAGCATTTCCGGATGTTCCGCAATGGCAGTCATCAGGAGCGCCTTCATTTCCATCATCTTCGGAATCTGCCGCCAGTTAAACATACTCCGCATCAGCACCAGTATCGCCAGCGGGTGCTCCTTCAGCACAGAAACCGGACACGCATCCAGCACAGTCAGCACCTCCGATGGATGAAGGGAAGACAGCAGAATGCCGGCATCCTTTTGCATCACCCGCAATAGCGCAGCATAGTTTTCGCTTCTTCGGTAGGCGGACATGGCATGAAGATACTGTCCCTGCTTTTCGTACCACAGGCCGAACCGATCAAGATAAGCCGTCTGCTTTTCCCGGGGCAAAGTCTGAAATGTCCGCTCTGCACACTCCTTCATCATATGATGAAAGCGGAAGGTTTCCGTACCCGGCAGGCGCTTCACAAAGGCGTTTTGTTCTGTCAAGGTCGTCAGGATTTCTTCCACATTGGCATCCTCTGTCACAGCACACGCCATCTCCACGGTGAATTCGTCCGCAAGTCCCATGGTCGCCAGGAACTCCCGCTGTACAGGAGAAAGCGGATCTATCATTGCCTCCGTAAACATGGTATAGATATCGGAATGTCGATTCGGCAGTATGCCCTGTTCAGAGATCGTCCGTAAATTCAGATATATGGCAGAAACCCATCCTTCACTGGAATAGAGCAGGCTTTCGAGCTGTTCCTCGGTCAGCGTCACGCCGCAGCGATGCGCATAAACGGAAAGCTCCGTATGATTCAGCCGCAGCTTCTCTGTGCCGATCCGATAGACTTTTCCGCCCAGTCGGATGCTCTGCGCGGCCGACAGGAAACGATCCCGACTGGCAACAATCAGATGCACATTTTCCGGAAGACGATTGGCCAGGGTACAAAGAAAATCTCCAATCCGTCCATCTGTCAGCAGGTGAAAATCATCGATGAAAATATAGCAAGGCCTCTTTCCCGCCAATTCATGACATAAATCATCCGTCAGCATACTGCCGCCGGCCGTATCGACAGGGCAGGGGTAATCCTGCAGAAAATCCAGCCCGGCATGCGCAAAAGCCTCCTGCACACTTCGCCAGAAAATGGTGAGGTTATCCGAATAGGCACTGATGCGGACAATGCATACCTTCTCTGTTTTTGCACGATCCTCCAGATACCAGTTTACTGCCGTTGTCTTTCCATATCCCATAGGGGCGACAACCGTAGTCAATGCACAGTGCGAAATCGGGCGCAGGCATTCCTGAAGTCGCTCTGATATGTATATTGCGTTTAAGTTCCATTTTCGTCTGGGCATTCGTATACCTCATCTTCATGTCGGGATCTATCACCTGGGGCGCTCCGATACCGGATTGCGCCGCACTACATGCTTTTATTATATACGAAAAAATGGTACGAAAAAAGCGCCATAGGTTTATCCGCCCTATGACGCAACACTGTTGATCCGTATAATATTTTCAAGGGACAATCAGCTTTTGTCCTGATTCGCCGCATGAATATAGGACTTCCCGTCATTCAGAATATGCAAGGGATCCAACGCATCCTTGATGCTGTTCATGACCGCCAGATTCTCAGCCGCCGTTTCCCGGAGGAAATACCGCCGCTTGCCGAGGCCGATGCCATGCTCACCGGAAGCCACGCCGCCCAGACGATAGGCTTCTCCGTAGGCCTTGTCCATGTTTTCATGCAATTCCCGCTGCCAGGTTTCCTCATCGCGATCACCACGCACAACGCAGAGATGCACATTGCCGTCTCCGGCATGACCGAAGCTGACCATCTGCATGCCGGTCTTCTCCTCCAGCGCATTGATAAAGGCTATGAAATCCACGGTATGACTGATGGGTACCACGATGTCCACCGGCTCCTGTTCGGAAACCGCTTCCACCGCCTTCACCAGAGCGCCACGCACCCGCCAGATCTCGGCAGCCCGGGCCGAATCTGTCAGCACAATATAATCCAGCGCACCATTCTGCAACGCCAGTTCACGCACTCTGGCGGCGTTAGCATTAACCTCCGTCTCATGACCGTCAAAGGTCAGGAGAATGTAGGAGCCCGCCTCCGGGCACGGATACTTGACACCGGAGAAATTCTCGCCCAGTGCCACCACCTTCCGCTCCATGAACTCCACCGCCGTGGGATTGGCATCGGCACGAAGGATGGTCAGAACGCTCTTGATGCCGGTATGAAGATCCGGATAAGGCACCAGAACGCTGACGGAGCTCTCCGGCTTCGGCAGAAGCCGCAGTGTGCACTTCGTGATGACCGCAAGGGTTCCCTCTGAACCGATCATGAGATGCTTAAGAGACAGACCGCTGGCGTCCTTCACCTGCTTGCCGCCCACCTGCAGAATCCTTCCGTCTGCCAGAACGACCTCCAGTCCCCGGACATAGTCTCGGGTGACACCATATTTCACAGCCCGCATGCCGCCGGCATTGGTGCTGATATTGCCGCCGATGCTGGATGCCTTCTCTCCCGGATCGGGCGGATAGAAGAAGCTCCGGGCCTCCACATAGGCCTGTACATCCTGCAGAAGAATGCCCGGTTCCACGGTGAGGGTCATGGTGTCCTCATCCAGCTCCAGCACCCGGTTCATGCGGGAGAGATCCAGGATGATGCCGCCCTGCACGGGCACGGTGGACCCCACCAGATTTGTGCCCGCGCCTCTGGGGGTCACCGGGATCCGATGGGCATGTGCATACTGCAGTACACCGCTGACCTCCTGCGCGGAGAGCGGAAATATCAGCGCCTCCGCTGTTCCTTTCCGTCTGCCCAACGCGTCGCTCAGGTATTCCTTCGGGATTTCCTCGTCAAACAACAGGCGATCCTTATCCCCGATCAGGTCCTGCAGTGTCTGCTTGTCTATGCTCATTCCTCATCCTCCCATGTTGTCCGGTTTTTTAGCTTCCCACAGTATAACCGTTTTTCACTCAGTCTGCAAACAGCGGTGTGGAAAGATAACGATCTCCGGTATCCGGAAGAAGTGCCACAATGGTCTTACCCTTGTTCTCCGGCCGCTTTGCCAGCTGGATAGCAGCCCATACGGCAGCACCGGAGGAAATGCCCACCAGAACGCCTTCCTTCTTGCCGATCAGCTTGCCCGTCGCGAAGGCATCCTCGTTCTCTACAGCGATGATCTCGTCATACACTTTGGTGTCCAGTACATCCGGCACGAATCCGGCACCGATACCCTGGATCTTATGGTTTCCGGCTGTGCCCTTGCTGAGCACCGGAGAGGTTGCCGGCTCCACAGCCACTACCTTCACGTTAGGGTTCTGCGCCTTCAGGTAAGTACCCACACCGGTTACGGTTCCGCCGGTACCAACACCAGCTACGAAGATATCTACCTTACCCGCTGTATCCTCCCAGATCTCCGGTCCTGTGGTGGCCTTATGCACCGCCGGGTTTGCCGGATTCACGAACTGGCCGGGAATGAAGCTGTTGGGAATTTCCTTTGCCAGCTCGTCGGCCTTGGCAATGGCGCCCTTCATGCCCTTGGCACCCTCGGTCAGCACCAGTTCTGCGCCATAGGCCTTCATCAGCTGACGACGCTCTACGCTCATGGTCTCCGGCATTACGATGATGATGCGGTAGCCTCTGGCAGCCGCCACGGAAGCCAGTCCGATACCGGTATTTCCGGAAGTGGGCTCGATGATCACAGAACCCTCCTTCAAAAGTCCCTTCTGCTCTGCATCGTCAATCATTGCCTTGGCGATACGATCCTTGACGCTGCCGGCCGGATTGAAATATTCCAGCTTACCGAGAACCTTGGCCTCCAGATTCTCTGCCTTCTCAATATGAACCAGCTCCAGGAGCGGTGTCTTTCCAATCAACTGGTCTGCGGATGTATAGATCTTACTCATAGCGGCTACCTCCTAAGGGATGAACGAATTACCAACTTTTCTTGTAGGTTTATACGGATTATAGGCACGTCCGCCCATTTTGTCAATAGGTATCAAAAAAAGACCCGCATCATTTCTGATGCGGGCCGAGATACGGACCAATACTTATTTCTTTGTTTTTCCCGTCATCTCCATGGCCCGGGTGAAGAAGTCTTCCTTGCCGAAATTGCCGGACTTCAGCACGAGGCGCAGTGAAGGATTCTCCAGAGGCGTCATGATCGGCACGCCGGGTGCCACGCTTTCTCCGATCCGGAAGGACTGATAGCCCAGTGCCTGGGTCACCGCACCGGAGGTCTCGCCGCCTGCCACAATGATGCGCCGGTAGCCCTGGGCTGCCGCCATCCGGGCAAGTCCTGCCAGGGTCTCTTCGATCTTTGCCGCTACCCGTTCCTTGCCGAGCTTCTGACTCTTTTCCAGATCCTCCGGCGCTGCCGAACTGAAGACAAGACAGCCACTTTCCTGCTCCCGAACCCATGCAAATACGTCTTCCACATTCTGACTGCCGTCCAGCAGTGCCGCGGGCCGCAAACGATACGCTGCAACGCCCCGTCCTACATAGTCCTCAATCTGCCGCAGCGTCATGGCCGAACAGCTGCCGGCCAGAACCAGAGCCTTATCGGCATTTTCGTCAGCATTTTCCTTCTGCCATTTCACATACCGGCGTCCCAGTGCGCCGATCAGCCCGGAACCTCCCGTCAGGAACGCCAGGTTCCCGAACTGCTCTGCAATCCGATCTCCGTCCTCATCCGTTTCATAATCCGGGATCAGATAACAGGGTGCTTTCATGGCATCCGTTTCTATCTCTGCCGGTCCATCTTTTCCCACCAACCGGGCAGGATAGGCCGACTGCATTTCCATCAGCTTCACAAGACTCGACTCCCGCATGGGCGTAAGGGGATGATTCCGCATGGGACTTTCCGACAGCGGCACACCATTCACATACAGGATGCCATCCTTCACCGTACGGCCATTCACCGGCAGCGACGGACAGAGCACCGTATAGGGGATGTCCCATGTCTTCAGTACAGCATCCGCCACCGGACCGATATTTCCCTCACTGGTGGAATCGAAGGTGGAACAATACTTCAGGTACAGCTGCTTTGCCCCCATTTCCTTCAGCTTCCGGAAGGCCGCGAGGCTTTCCGTCACCGCCGCTTCCCTTTCCATGGTCCGGGTTTTTAAGGCGATCACCACGGCCCGGATTTCCCCGGAAAGCGCAGGAAGCCCTTCGGGAATCCCGTTAAACAGCACTGTGGGGACCCCCGCCTTCACCAGAAAAGATGCCGCATCCGATGCACCGGTAAAGTCATCTGCCACAACGCCAAAGTGGATCTTTTCCATTTCACTTCCTCCTCGCCTTGAAATAACCGCCCTCCAGAAAATCCTTCACGGTCGCTGCATCCACCTCTTCCAGCGGAAGGTTTCCGCAGCCCGCCAGAATGTTCATTTTACAGATATTCTCTGTCACCTCAAGACCTGTGCGGCACTCGGACAGCTTCGTGTCATACACCAGCACCCCATGATGTTCCATAAGGATCACGTGCGACTTGTCACAGACCGCCTGCACCGCCTCGGCCAGCGCCTGGCTTCCCGCATGGAAATAGGGAATGCGCTGCATATTTTCCCCATAATACATGGACTCAATAAAGAGATTTGTCTTCACCGGCCGCTGCATGCAGGCGCAAAAGGTGGAATAAAACGGCGATGTATGCACCACAGCCCGCACCTCCGGGCACTTCCGGTACACTTCCAGATGCATCCGGGTCTCCTTGGACGGCTTTTTGTCGCCCTCCAGAATGTTTCCCTCCAGATCGCAGAGGATAATGTCTTCTTCCCGAAGATTTCCCATCACGGTGCCGCTGGCTGTGATATACACATGCTCTCCGTCACTGGCGCTGATGTTTCCCGAGGTGCCCCAGGTCAGATTTTTCGCCATGATCCATTTTCCTGTTTCTATGATTTCCTGCTTCAAACTGTTCATTTCTGTATCCTCTTTCTCTGAATGCGGAAAGAGGGAGACTCTTCACCAAGTCTCCCTCCTCCTGCCTCTATTCAGCGTATATTCCGCATTATGCGTTCTTGATCTTCTCTGCAATGGCTTCTGCAAATCTGGAAGTGGAAGCTGAACCGCCGAGATCCGGTGTCACATAACCCTCTTCCATGGTCTTCAGCACACCATCCTGCATCAGATCCGCTACCTTCTGCAGCTTCTCGTCCTGATAACGATCGGCCAGCCACTCGAACATCATAACCGCAGAAAGCATGATGCCCACCGGGTTTGCGATGTTTCTGCCGGCAATGTCCGGTGCAGAACCATGCGCAGCCTGTGCCATACACTGATGATCATTGGTGTTGATGGCCGGTCCCAGACCCAGGCTTCCGGTCAACTCTCCCGCAAGATCGGAGATGATGTCACCGAAAAGGTTTGTGGTGATGATCACATCGAAGTCCTTAAGCCGCCGTACCATGTGGGCCGTCATGGCATCGATATGATAATCATCGATCTGCACCTCGGGATAATACTTTGCACCGATTTCCTTGATGGTGGAACGGAACAGCTCACCCGGCAGCTTGATGACATTGGCCTTATGCACGATGGTCAGCTTCTTCCGGCGCTTCATGGCCTGCTTGAAGGCCTCATGTGCCAGACGCTCTGTGGCCTGTCTCGTGCAGACATTGATGGACATAGCCATATCCGGTGTCGGCATGAACTCGCCGAGGCCTCTGTACATGTTACGATCCGGCAAAGAGCCCTCGCTGTTCTCGCGGAAAACGATCACATCTGCCTCGCCCACTCTGCTCTTCACACCCGGGTAGGAACGTGCCGGACGCATGTTGGAGTAGAGATCAAAATAATGTCTCATGGTGCCGCTGGGGTTGGTCTTTCGGAAATGCTCCTCCGGGTATGCCGCAGAATCATGCGGTGCGAAGATCCAGCCATGCACGGTCTTCAATCCCTCTTTGGTGATCTCCGGCACCGGGTCGCCGTACTTCTCAATGCCTTCCCAGCCCATGGGGAACACCGGGAACTCTGCCTCAACGCCAGCCTTCTTTACGGCCTCCTTCATGATCACCTCTGTTGCCTTTGTGATCTCCGGTCCGATGCCATCTCCGTAAAGTAATCCGATCTTGTAAACCATAATCTTTTCTCCTTTCCTTCCGCCCTCTGCGGACTCGCTTTTGATGCATTCACTTTAGCGCATCCGCAGAATTTGCGGAAATGCTTGCTTTGGCATTAAGGAGATAAGCTTTTTTGCATGGCCCTCTTTCGGCGTGTTTATGCCAATGTCGGCGCCGCCAGACTTTTCTGAATTGCCCCGTAGGCGCTGTCCGGGCTGGTGTAGATACTGGCATGCTTCGCCTGGATCTGGTCCTTCACATGAGCCATGGAAATCTGCGCCAGAACAATCTGGTCGTACTGCGCATCCAACTCCTCTGCCTTGGCCTTAATGATCGCATCATGGGTAGTAAAATCCCCCTTATTCGCCGCGTCATAAGCCTCAGACAGCACAATCATATCCACCTCTTCCGACCGTCCCAGACTCCGGCGGCAGGAATAATAGAGATTTCTGGTGGTATCCACCGTGCCCGTAAAGGTACACAGAATCGCCGTCTTTCCGGACAATGCCGCCACCTCCGCCAGCATTGCCTTGTCCGGACATACCACAGGCTTCGACAGAAGCTTTGAGAAAATCTCTGCATAGGGTGAAAAGATCGTGCAGGTCAGAAGTACCGCATCCGCGCCGTCCTGGCATGCCGTGGCCAGCATATCAAACATCCTGCGCATAGAGCTGTCATTGATGCCACCCTCCTTCTTTACCTTCTCCAGCAGATAGCTGTCCAGATAATTCCGAATCTCAAGCTTCGAATCCTTCGCCCGAAAATATTTCGTCATGGGATTCACCGCATTCAGAGTCACACTTACCATTGCAATTTTTGTCATATTTTTCATCCTTTCTCTGTGTTCATTTCCGGCAAACATTTGTGGTCAAAGCAGTTCTGCAAAATGCCGATAAACGCCCGCTGGGCCTTGGTCAGACATTCCTGCTGTCTATACACGGCTCCGATTTTCCAATAAAAATCACTTTCCCCTATGTGGTAACAGCAGGGTGCGGAAAGCGCCTGAGACAACAAAATGGTCGATTCCGGCACAATGCTGATGCCCATTCCCACGGAAGACAGCCGGTAGGCCGTCTCATTGCTGGTGGTTTCAAAGATATGGGATGGACTGATGCCATGCTCCAGAAACAGCACATCCACAGCCGAACGAATACCGTGTCCCTTGCGCAGAAGAAGGTAGGGTCTGCCGCCGCAACTTTCCAGATTCACAAAGGCCTGACCATCCTCCCGTACTTCATGGGGCAATGGTTCTCCGGACACCAACAAAAGCTCTTCCCGGCAGATGATCTCCTGCTCCAGTGTATAGGCTCCCGACAAAGGAAGCGGCAGAATGCCGATGTCGCACTTTCCCTTCGAGACATATTCCTCAATTTTATCTGAACGAATCTCCACCGTCTTGACTTCAATTCCCGGATACTGCCTTTGAAATTCCGGCAATACATAAGGCAGAAAGAAAGCCGCTCGGGCGTGGGATATGCCCAGAATGATCCGTCCCTTCTTCTGCTCATTGATGTCCGAAATGTCCTGCCGCAGGCGATCGTTAAGGGCGAGAACCATCCGGGCCGTCTCCACATACCGTTCCCCCGCCGGGGTCAAAGAAAGCGGTGTGGTATTCCGATCAAACAGCACTGCCCCCAGTTCATCCTCCACTTTCGCAATATAATGGCTGAGCGCCGGCTGGGAAACATACAGCTCATTTGCCGCCTTCGTCATATTCTGCAGCTCTGCCACCTTCAGCACATACTGGTAATGCTTGAAATCCATGCCATCCCCCTTTCTCTCTGCCGTGTTTGCCAATACCTATGTATCCAGTATAGTGCCATAAGCAACATCCGAAAAATATATGGTTTTGCATGCGGATTATAACGTTCTATCTATGGCATGTATTGTCAAGAACGGATAAACATTGATTAACCCACCAAACTGCTATATAATTCATTTTTGGCATCGTCCCGTAGGACAGCAATTCGATGTCAAAGAATTACCATTGTGACGATCAGGAGGACAAGCATGCTGATTTCAACCAAAGGCCGTTATGCACTTCGGGTTATGATCGACCTGGCGGAGCATCAGAAGGACGGACTCATCCCCTTAAAGCTGATTGCGCAGCGGCAGAACATCTCCGAAAAATACCTGGAGAACATCATCAAGCTTCTGGTAAAGGCGAAGCTTTTGAACGGTGTCCGCGGAAAGGGCGGCGGCTACCAGCTGACCAAGGCCCCGGAGCAATATACTGTGGGCAGCATCCTGCGGATTACCGAGGAATCCATGGCCCCGGTCTCCTGTCTGGAGCCCGGCACCGAAACCTGCCCCCGATCAGCCGAATGCCGGACCCTTCCCATGTGGAAGGGCCTGGACAAGCTCATCAATGATTATTTTGAAAATATCACCCTGGCCGACCTCATGCACAATGCACCGGAGGAATACGACTACTACATCTGATCGTATCCTCCGGCGCAATCCACCAGGCCATTATTCTTTTTGACATCTCTTATCCCAGAGCCACATCCATGGCCATCATCACACTGAAGCCCACGGCAAAAAAGATGGTTCCAATATCTGAGTGGCGTCCCTGGGACATTTCCGGAATCAATTCCTCCACCACCACATACAGCATGGCCCCGGCCGCAAAGCTCAAAAGATACGGGAGCAGCGGCACCACCAGCTGTGCCCCCAGGATGGTCAGTGCAGCCCCGATGGGTTCCACAATCCCGGACAGTACGCCGCTCAAAAAGGCCTTTCCCTTACTCTCTCCCTCTGCCCGCAGCGGCATGGAAATGATGGCTCCCTCCGGAAAATTCTGTATGGCGATACCCAGGGACAGCGCCAGTGCACCGGCGGCCGTGATCTGGGTATTTCCGGCAAGATAGCCTGCGTACATAACGCCCACAGCCATCCCCTCCGGGATATTGTGCAAGGTCACCGCCAGCACCATCATGGTGGTGCGCGCCAGACTGGTTTTCGGCCCCTCTGCCTCCGCACTTCCCGCATGGAGATGCGGGATCAAATGATCCAGCGCAAAGAGAAAAAGGATGCCGATCCAGAATCCCACAAACGCCGGAAGAAAGGACCATTTTCCCCAGTCACTGACTTGTTCCATGGCAGGCATCAACAGACTCCAGACCGATGCCGCCACCATCACACCCGCCGCAAATCCCGTCAGGGAACGCTGCACCAGATCCCCCAGGGCCTTCTTCATAAAGAAAACGCAGGCCGCTCCCAAACTCGTTCCCAGAAACGGAATGAGAAGCCCCAACATTGTACTCTTCAACATATGCTGTATTCCTTTCGTTTGTTTTACGGTTAGTTTAACCTAACTCGGTGTCGGAAATTATAACATATCCTATTCATAAATTAAAGCCAAAACAGGGGCCCTGCGTTTCCGCAGGGCCCCTGGCCTATCACTACACGATTATTCTTCAGTTCTCTCCGCCGGCTTCAGGTTCCGCATTTCCCGGCGAATTCTGCGGCATACGCCGTGGTTTTCCTTGCCAATACGGTTCACCAGCTTGTTGAGACGATCCTCCAAAAGTGCATATTTCTGTTCCTTTGTCATAATGATTTTTTCCTTTCTATAAGATTGTGTTTTATCCCCATCAACAGCTTGCGACCGCAGCCGTCTCCGCGGATTTATTCATAAACGTCGACGACATTTCCCGAATCACCAGAGCCAGCGCCAGAACAAATGCAAGACCATCCGCCACCGGTCCGGCCCACAAAACGCCACTCAATCCAATCCGGCTGCAAAGAATCATGGTGGCCGGAATCAGGAAGATGATCTGTCGGCTAAAGGAAATGATGCCGGAGATCACCGGCTTACCGATGGACTGGAAGAAAATGGCCGACACCACCTGGAAACCGTTGCAGAAGCTGAACAGTGTGAAAATCCGGAAGGACATGACTGAGAATTCCTTGTAAAGGTCTCCCTGCTCTCCGAACAGCGCCGTCAACTGCACCGGCAAAAGCTGGAAGGCCGCAAAGCAGATCACGGCCACCACGGTTGCGGTTCCGGCAGATGTGGCAAATGTCGCCTTCACACGTTTCGTATCATTGCGTCCGTAGTTGTAGCCAATGATGGGCTGCGCACCGGTGCCGATACCCGTCACGATGGAAACCATGATGGTATTGAACTTCATGACAATGCCGAAGGCCGCCAGCGGAATGTCCGGACCATACTTGGACGCCGTTCCATAGCGAACGAGATAGTAGTTGATCACCGCCATGATCACGGCAATGGCGAACTGAGAAATAAAGCTGGAGATGCCCAGGCTGGCGATTTTTTTCAGGAGCCCCAATTTCGGCTTCATTTTCTTAAGGGAAATGCGAACCGTCTTAAAGCGGGGCACATACCACATACTGATGGCAAAGTTCAAAATCTGACCGATCACCGTCGCCCATGCAGCACCCTCCATGCCCCAATGGAAGCCCAGCACAAACAACGCATCCAATATCACGTTGGCCACACAGCCGGCGATCATGCCGATCATGGTGAGCTGCGGGGTTCCGTCCGCACGAATCACCGAGCACATGCCGCAGCCGATGATCACAAAGGGGAAGCCCAGAATGACGATTTTTCCATAGGCCAGAGCATAACTCCGGTTATCCGTCGTAGCACCCAAAATGGATGTCAGCGGCTCCAGCCAAATCGCACAGATGATCAGCATGAGAATGCCCACTGCGATCAGCCAGAAAAAGGTATTGTTTGCGCCCTCCTCTGCATCCTTCTGCTTGTTTCGTCCCAGCTCGAGACTGAGACATGCCGCACCACCATCACCAAACAGCAGGGCCAGCGCCGTCACCACCATGTTCAAGGGGAAAATGACATTGGTGGCACTGTTGCCCAGGGTTCCCACACCCCAGCCGATGAAAATCTGGTCCACGATGTTGTATAGTGCATTCACCACGAGAGCAACCACGCTCGGAACCGCGTATTTCAGCATGAGACTCCCGATCGGCGCCGTGGCTAACGGATTTTTTTCTTCTTTATCCATTAAAAGTCACCTCCTGTTAAAACTTTTCAAATCAGGAGGAAGCTTAAACTATATGATTGTCATAGAGTCAAGAGAAAAATTGACGCTTTTTTTGCAGCAGAATATAATGTAGGCAGCGCCGCTGCGCTGGGAGGAACGCGAAAATGGAGAAGAACCTACTGTCCATCGGAGAGATGGCAAAAAGCAGAAACGTAAACGTGCAGTCTCTTCGTTATTATGAGAAGCTGGGCATTCTGCTTCCGGTCTATATCAATCCGGAAACCGGCTACCGCTATTACGCCCCGGAGCAGATCATGGTGTTGGACACCATCATTCTCTGCATCCATCTCGGCATTCCCCTGAAGGAACTGAAAAATTACGTCAATGCTGAAGGGGAACTTGAATTTGAGCGGCTTCTAACATACGGCCGGGAACTGGCCACAGAAAAGATCCGAAAAATCGAAACCGGGCTTGCCTCCATCGACACCACCCTGCAGCAGATCAACGCCCAGAAGAAATTTCTCGGCCAAACGGGTTATTATTCCCGTCCCATCCAGAAGCGTTACTGCCTCACACTTTCCTGTGCACCGAAAATGCCCGGCGAAGTCTATGAGAAAAAGCTCAGCAAGCTCTTTCATATGGCGGACAGCCTGTCCCTGCAGGCCTCCTTTCCCCACGGCATCATTTCAGACTATCATTACGGGGAATGGACCCGATCCCGCATGTTTCTGGAGGTCCTGCCCTGCGATGCGGAACAGATCGAAATGCTTCCCGAAAGCAGCTATCTCTGCTTCCAGGAGCCCAGAGAAATGCATTCCGCGCCCGAAGACATTTTCCCGGAGCTACTGAAGGCGCGCGAAACTGCCGCGGTGATCGTTTCCTGTATGTCGCCCAATATCTACAAATACGACGCCGTCACACTGGAATTCCAAATTCAGGAGCATTGACAGATTTCCGCGTCTTAGGCTACAATGCACATACCCCTTACGGTATGGAGGCAAGATGATGAAACAATGTATGGATTCCGATAATCTGCATCGCAGACTGGCCAAGATCATGGGACAGCTCAAGGCCATCGACAGAATGATCGACGAGGATGTCCCCTGTGAAGATGTACTCTCCCAGATCAGCGCCGCAAAATCCGCGCTGAACAAGGCAGGACAGGTGGTGCTGGAGGGCCATATCAATCACTGCATCAAGGATGCGGTGGAAGAAGGCGATATGGAAAAAATCAAAAGCTTCACCAAGGCGATTGAACGCTTTGCCAATATGCAGTAAAAATCGACGAAACCCCGGATGTGCACACGTTATGCATGTCCGGTTTTTTTGTTGCCCTTTTTCTTATTGAATGACATTCCTCTCTTGACAAGGATATACCCCCATGGGTATCATAAAGCCATACCCGTATGGGTATAGAGAGGAGAAAAAAATGAAAAAGCTTATGTACAAGCTGGAAGAATTGATGGAATGCGGCGGCGCGAAGAAGGACATCCTTTTTCTCGTTCTGGGCGGCATTTCCCTGATCTTAAGTCTGCTGAACAGCCGTCTCGGCTTTCTGTCTCTACCCTTTGATATCGCCTGGATTTCCATTCTTTTATGCGGTATCCCCATTGTTCTGGAAGCCATCATTGGCCTGGTGACCGCATTTGATATCAAGGCCGATGTTCTGGTTTCTCTGGCACTGATCGCCTCCGTATGCATCCACGAGGATTTTGCTGCCGGAGAAGTGGCCTTCATCATGCAGTTGGGCGGTCTCCTGGAGGACCTGACCGTCGCCAGAGCGAGAGCCGGCATTGAAAAGCTGGTGCATCTGACGCCCCAGACCGCAAGACGGATTCTCAATGGAAAGGAAAGCATCATCCCCGCCGAGAAGGTTCTGGTGAATGATACGCTCCGGGTACTGCCCGGTGAAACCATCCCGGTGGACGGTGTCATCCTCTCCGGTCAGACATCCATTAACCAGGCCGTCATGACCGGCGAATCGCTGCCGGTGGACAAAAGCGTCGGCGACGAGGTCTCCAGTGGCACCGTGAATCAATTCGGCGCCTTTGAGATGCGCGCCACAAAGGTAGGCGAAGACAGTGCCATTCAGAGGATGATCCGTCTGGTGCAGTCCGCCAATGCCGATAAAGCCAAGATCGTGGGGCTTGCCGACAGATGGGCCACCTGGATCGTGGTGATCGCCCTCTCGGCTGCTGTTCTAACCTGGCTTTTCACCCATGAAATCATTCGCTCCGTGACGATTCTCGTGGTATTTTGCCCCTGTGCCCTGGTATTGGCCACACCCACAGCGATCATGGCCGCGATCGGAAATGCCACTAAGCACGGCTTCCTCGTCCGGGAGGGAGACGCACTGGAGCGGCTGTCTACGGTCAGCAAGATCACCTTTGATAAGACGGGAACCCTCACCAACGGCACCCCGGTGGTCACCGCCGTCAAATCCGTTTCCGACTATGCCGATGAAGAAATCTATCGCTATGCGGCGGCAGCCGAAAAGCTTTCTGAGCATCCCCTTGGGAAGGCTATTGTGAAATGCTACGAAAAGGAACTACCGACGGTTTCGGACTTTCGCATGGCGCCGGGCGAAGGCGTCTCCGCCGTATTACAGGGCAAGACGATCTATGCCGGCAATGAAAAGCTTCTGCAGAAACAGGGCCTCTCGATTTCCGCTGTTTCCGAAGAAGCAGCCGCGACCGGCAGCACTGTGATTTATGTCGCCATCGATCAGACATTGGCCGGATACATCGTGCTCTCCGATACGCTGCGCCGAGAAGCCCCGCAGGTCATCCGAAACCTAACCGCGCTCCACGTCTCTCCCGTGCTGCTCACCGGTGACCATGCCAATGCTGCCGCCTTCATTGCCGGGCAGCTGGGCATTCAGGAAGTGAAGGCCGACTGTCTGCCGGAAGACAAGCTCCGCGCCATTGAAGACCTACAGCACCGCGACGACCTGGTTTGCATGATTGGCGACGGCATCAACGACGCGCCGGCATTAAAGAAGGCAGATGTGGGAATTGCCATGGGTGGTATTGGCAGCGACATCGCTGTGGACGCCGCCGACATTGCCCTCGTCAACGATGAGATCCGAGAAATCCCTCACCTCTTCGCCCTTTCGAAGCGCATGATGCGCACCATCAAGCTGAACCTCGCCTTCTCCATGTCCCTGAATTTTCTGGCCATCGTGCTGGCCATCACAGGACTCCTGGGACCGGTAATTGGCGCACTGGTGCACAATGCGGGAAGCGTCCTGGTGATCATCAACTCCGCGCTGCTTCTGCACTGGAAGAAGGACTGAGCACGCCGCAGAGCATATGTACGAAAAAGCCGCCCAGTGCCATCGCGGCGATATACAGAAGATTGGCCGGAAGGATGCCCGCTGCCGCGGAAATTTCGTGAAAAATCGGCTGGTTGGAAAGGTGATAGGGCGAGAGATAGAACATATCTGCATTCCCTGCCGGCCCGGCCAGCACATTGATGCCGAAGGCCACGGCACAGCAGACGAAAAAGAGCGGCAACAGCCGGATATAATCGGTCTTTTTCCGTCCGGCCATCCCGCTCATGCTGCAGAAAAGCCCCAGAAACAGCAGAAGAAAATGCCAGATAAAGCCATGCATGGTCATGGTCCAGTAGGGATGCATCAGCCCCGGCGGCACTGCGAGAGCCATCACGCCGCCCAGGAGTCCGAAGTCCTGCAGGAAGGTGGCGATGATTTTCAGGTGCCTTTCCTTCCGCAGCAACGGCACCAGCAGACAGAGATACATGGGCACGCTGCAGAGCTGGAAGGGAAAATACCACCAGTCGAAATGCCCGTCAAACTCGACCAGATACAAGAACGCCTGCTTATAGAGTTCCATGAACGCGAGCACTACGCCAAGCATAAAAAGCACCCGCCGGAAAAAGCGCACAGGTTCCGGCTTCCTCTGCATGCTCTTCCCACAGACAGTCGCGCCAATGACGGCAAGACCGACACCCAGTATTGTCAGCAGAATATGAAAAGCCGAGTAGGGCGTCGGCGGCGTCATGGGCCAGGCCGTCATTTGTAAAATCGATTTCAAAAACGCAAGCATCTTATTTTCTTAAAATCTCATGCGGAGCTTCTATTTCATTTGCCAGGGTATGCTCCGTTAACTCAGACATCAATTTCAGCTTTTTGTTAATCAACGGCCGCATACAATTCGGAACATGCTCCTGATGTGCCCTGTGGATTGCCACGCACTCCTTACAGTTTCCATGGTAGCGGCAGGCTTTCAAACACGAGCAATGATCCTTGTCCTTGTATTCCTCACGGAATTCTGCCGCAAATTCCTCCTGCAGCCGCAATCCCTCGGCACGATTTCCCTTATGGAATTCTGCCATTGCATCCAGTTCCTTCGAATTTCCTTCAATTATCATTCTTCGCCGTCCTTTCTATGCAGGTTTTGCTCTGCATTCTACCACATTCCACTAGAATCTGCGATAAAGCTTTCACAACTGATATGTCCGTCACAAAGCTTCGAAAAAAAACCATAACAAAAAAGGCGGGCAGCCACTGTATACATGCTGTCCGCCTTTTTGTTATGGGGAAGGGGATAACTGGTCTTATATTTCTGTCTTTTTTCTCTTTACTGCTTTTGCAAGAGCTTCAAATATCATTTCTTCTGCAACTTCATAGCCAGCTGTTCTGCGAACAGTGAATCCGTGGCTACTTCCTTTTACCCGCTTGGCCGTCACAGTCACTCCCGCGTCAATCAGCTTCGTCGCTAATTCAACACCTTCTGCACTCAAGGAATCCTCTTCCGCAAGAATCATAAGAACCGGTGGAAATCCTTCAAGTTCTTCCTGCATTGCCAATACCGGTGAAGCTGTTATCTCTCGAATTTGAGATTTATCAATATACCATTCACGGTATTTGCGGCTTCTATCCGGAGAAATACGTGAATATGGTGCATAAGCATAACGGCAATCCTCCGGACGATTGACAAAACTTGTTGGCGGATAGTCCAAAATCAAACATGAAGGCTGAAAATCGCCACTGGCAAGTGCCATAAATTCAACACCACATACTAAATTGCCGCCTGCGCTGTGACCAATAAGTACCAACGTCTCCGGATCAGCCCAGAACTCATCCGGATGTTCGATCACATATTTCGTCACATCATAGGACTCCTCCAACGCATACGGATAACGGTATTCCGGTGCTGTATGATAGTCTACATCCACCACAACATATCTACCATTTTGAGCCATATTTCGTCCGAAAACCACATCCTGATCCCGATGTCCTTTAACAAACCCGCCACCATGCAAATTGATCATAACAGGATAATGCTGGCATTCCCCATCCGGAACATAGATATATACACGGGTTTCTCCATGACGCGTAGGAATCATCCGTTCCTCTTCATGTCCCGCGTGAAACCGATTCAATTCTTCATCAGGAAGATTTTTACCAACAGCCAGATTCCGTACATTATCAAGCGTTAAATCCTTTTTTTCTAAGTCCATGACCGTTTCCTCCTGATTCAATCAATATAATATTCCGAAAATAATGCTGGCAATCACAAGCACAATAGCTCCGCCAATTCTTGATGAAATTGCAGCATAACTCATAAGTTCCATACGCTCTGCTGCGCCAAGAACGACCACATCTCCGCCGCCTCCGCGGTTTGCCATACAAAGTCCCGCAGTAACCGCTGCATCAATCGGATAAAAACCAAGGATAAAGCCAACAACTGCTGTTCCGATCACCGCTCCAATCACAACTGCAAGACTGATAACAAGTGTATCCATATTGATCACACTGACAAATTCCGAAAAATCTGTCAAGGCAATACCAATTCCGGCAAATACCACACCGGACCAGTGGCGTGTAAGCATAGTGGTTACCTTTTTAATACCCGCACGAATAGAAAGCGGCACCAGATTTGCAACATTGAGAACAGCCAGCAAAAGAACAAACCAAGCATATTCATGAATTTTGGCACCACAAACCTTAGGTGCAATCGCTTTGATCAATGATGCAGCTGCAAAGATCGCACCAACCCAGAGAAATCCATTTGCACAATCAGAAATCGTCGGATCAGGCAATTTTATCGTTTTATCCGTCGTTACATCTTTGCTGCTGTTTCGCATCAACGTTGCCCCATCTCCTGTAAGCATAGGGAACTGTTTTCCAAGGCCATTCAAAAGCGCTCCAACAATAATGCAGAGAATGTTCGCAAACGTAAGAATAGCTATGGCTTTTGCATAAAATGCGTCCTTACCAAGACCTGTTACCTCCTCAAAAATCTGACTCATCGGCACGGCCCCAGCACCATTTCCGCCACCCATTATAGGCAAAACATAATTACAGATAATATCAGCCGGGTTGTAACCCATCAGCATGCCTCCCAGAAGGCCACAGATTATGGCGCCAACAATGCCGGCAAGAATTGTCGGAATATAACGAACAATACTCTTCAGCAATGTATCCCGATCGATCACCAGAAGACTTCCTGCCATTAGAAAACAAATAAACAGCGTCTGAAAACTGATGCCATCGTAAAATGCCGTAGTGGCTTCTACATATGCCTCAGGAATCAAATTTTTATAAACCATCCAAGATGGCACCATCATAGCCAGCATACTGCCGCCACCTACCCACTTGTTGAAAACAGGAATTCGGTTGCCAATTTCAAACAACAATCCTCCTAGAGCCAACAACATGGCAATGGTAGACAGGACATCCGTGCCCAATTTTTCAGTATACATTGCCACAAGAATGATTGCAGCCATGACCAGGAATGGGATTGCCGACACATCCTGGATTTTCAGTTCCTTCACGTTCGTTTTCATACACATGCCTCCTTTTCCACATAATTTGTGCACTTTTCATAAGGACATGGTACCGCGTAACGAATATTTTGTAAAATTAGTCATTTTTTAATGCATAACTAAAATTTATAAGTTGGCATTTCCCCGAAAAAAGCCAAGCATTCCCGACAAAAATCTACGAATATCTTCTCGATCATTTGCCCCCTTTTCCGTAACGGCATAGACACATATCGGTTCATCTCCCTCAATAGGTTTACCGACAATACCGGTAAATCCCTGAATACCTTCTTCAGGAAAATAGCCTGTTCCCATATTCTGACGTATCATAGCGAGCGCAGTATTCAACTGCTCAAATCGCTGTATCACAATGGGGCCCTCTGAGTATCCGGACTTCCGAAAAAGTTTACCGAGGGCATGCACCTTATTCTCATCCCTACAGGTAGATATCATTTTTTCATCAACAATCATCGGAACCGTCAACACAGGGACATCTGCCAAGGGATGCTTTTCAGACATACAGTACAGCATCTGCGTTTTCTTCAGTGGTATGCAACAAAGATCATCCAGCTTTTCTACAGATTGGGACGGAATGAGAATCACATCCAATCGATGACTGCGAAGCTCTGACAAAAGTTCAATGGAAGAACCTGAATGCGTGGCTATATCAATTTCCGGATGCAGATGTATGCCATAGGGAAGGTATTGCGTATATGTGTTAGATCCAACCGATTTTGTGATTCCCAGCCGAACATAAGCTTTTTGCTGCGCAAGATCCCGCAGCTGTCTGTCAATATCATTTGCATGCTTAAGCAGTGCCTCTGCGCTTTTCAGAAAAATCCTTCCCTCTTCTGTAAGCTGAAGACCACGTCCTTTCCGTTCCAACAATACAACATGATATTCTTTTTCCATTTCGCGGATCGCAGAGGTTATGGCAGGCTGTGTTACATAGAAATGTTCCGCCGCCCTCGTAATACTATTCATCTGACATGCCGTACAAAAGTAGTTTAATTGTGTAAAGGTCATCATGATTTTCTTTACTTCTCTTTCTTCCGGAATCTGCCCAGAATATCCTTCCCCTTCACCCGTTTTCCGATGGCAAAAAGGAATACCCGAATCACCAGTACCGCAACCGGCAGGATGAAGATCAGCGATACCAGCGCATTGACAAACCAGGACAACATATTGATGAAGGTTTCTCCGGCCTCATCCACCAGCCCCTGCAGCGCTTCCGACAGCTTCGCACCGAAGGATTCCTTCTCCACGGATGTCTCACAGCTGATGTAAATCGTCACCGTGGTGTAGTCGATCTGACTGTTCAGCGTATTGATCCGGGACTGGTAGGACTCAATATCCTCCGTCACCGCCAGCAGCTGCTCCTCGATCCGCATGGTGTCCTCGATACTGGTGGAATCCTTCAGATAACCCTCATACTTATCCCGGGTTTCCTGCTTCACGCGAAGACGGGACGCCACATCCACGTACTCCAGCGTCACATCCGACGAAGAATCATTCATGTTCTTCAGCCGCATGCCGCTGCCCTTCAGCGTCTCAATGAACGCATCCGCCTTGTCCTTGGGCAGCATTGCCGTCAGACTGGCGTTGGCATAATCGCCATACTCCGAGTTGTTGCTGCTGACATAGCCGCCGTTGTCCGTCACTGCCTGCGTCAGCTTAGCGACATTCTCCTGCAGAGCGTCGCTGCTCGGTATACTCAGGCTAATGTTTACGGTGCGAATCAATTTTCTTTCGCTGGGAATCTTATCCAGCCCACTGCCGACATTGGCCGCATCCCCATCGGACCAGCTGTCTCCGTCAATGTTCGCCATGGCTACGGCATTTTCCGCCATGGCTGCGGTGCTTACGCTTCTGTCCCAGCCACCGTCCGCCGCATAATTCGCGACTGCGCTTTCGGATTTTCCGTTATTGCATGCCGTCAGCAGGAACGCCGCCAGCAGGAACGGAACAACGATCATTTTCTTCATGGTGTACCGCCTTTCTGCGAATTCAGTGTCGCATACTGAAAAGGCTAAACTGCCTGATAGTATGATGTGATAACTTTATTATACCGAATGATCGCAGGAGGAACAACTATGCTGCTGATGAACAACAAAAAGAGGCGAATGAACGCATTCTTCACCCGCCTCTTCTTTCATCTTATCTCGCAGTGGATATGTTTTAGTCCAGTGAACTATATCCCATGAGGAAGCTGTCCACCTCTGCCGCGCAGGCACGGCCCTCCTGGATGGCCCATACCACCAGAGACTGGCCTCTGTGCATGTCACCGGCAACGAAGACCTTGCCGCTCTTTGCCTGGGTCTGATAGTGATTCTCGTCTGCCGTCACCACAGTGCTGCGCTGGGAAAGCGCTGCGCCGAAGGCCTCCGGCACATACTTCTCTGCGCCCAGGAAACCGGCCGCGATGAGCAGAAGCTCGCAGGGAATGGTCTTCTCACTGCCCTCTACGAAGCTCAGCTGACGATTCTCGAACTTCACCTTCACCAGAGTCACGGACTTCAGGTTGCCCTTCTTGTCACACTCCACGGACTTCACCGTAGACTCATAGACCCGGGGATCATGTCCGAAGACCTCGATGGACTCCTGCTGACCGTAGTCCACCTTCAGCACCTTCGGCCACTCCGGCCACGGGTTCGAAGCCGCTCTCTCCACCGGCGGCTCCGGCATCATCTCCACCTGCGTCACCGACTTGCAACCCTGCCGGATCGACGTACCCACACAGTCATTACCCGTGTCGCCGCCGCCGATGATCACCACATTCTTGCCCTTCGCCGAGTAGGCCGGAGAGACCTCTGAATGGCTCCGCAGCGCCCTTGTCTGCTGTGACAGGAAATCCACAGCAAAGTACACGGACTTCGCCTTGTCCAGGCCGTCCGCCGCCAGCGGCCGAGCGGCCTTCGCGCCGCAGCACAGGATCACCGCGTCAAAATTCTTCTCCAGCTCCGCCGCAGAAATATCCACGCCGACATTCACACCGCAGCGGAATTCCACGCCTTCCTGCTCCATCAGCGCACGACGACGCAACACCACATCCTTGTCCAGCTTCATATTCGGAATACCGAACATGAGAAGACCGCCGATCTCCTCATCCCGCTCGAACACCGTCACACTGTGGCCTCTGTGGTTCAGCTGATCCGCCGCCGCAAGGCCGGCAGGACCAGCACCCACAACAGCCACCTTCTTTCCGGAACGGATCTCCGGAATGCGCGGGGTCATGAGACCACGCTTGTAGGCCTCCTCAATAAGATACAGCTCATTCTCATGTGTGGAAACCGGCTGGTCATGAAGCCCCTCAATACAAGCCTTTTCACAGAGTGCCGGGCAAACTCTGCCCGTGAACTCCGGGAAATTGTTGTGCTTCAGAAGACGGGCGAGTCCATGACCCACCTGTCCCTGATAAACGGAGTCGTTCCACTCCGGAATGAGATTGTGCAGCGGACATCCGGTGTACATGCCGTTCAGCTTCATACCGGACTGGCAGAGCGGTACGCCACAGCTCATGCAGCGCGCACCCTGACATTTCCGCTCCTCTTCACTCATCTGTACATGAAATTCCCGGAAGTTTTTGATGCGCTCTGCTACCGGAATCACTTTATTGTCAACACGATCATACTCAAGAAAACCTGTTACCTTACCCATTTGTTACTCCTTTCTCCCGATCTCACGCAAACATAGACTTGAAGGCTTCCAGCTCAGCATTCTCATGGGAGACACCATTCTCCTCAAAGCGGCTGATGGCAACCAGTACCTTCTGATAGTCTGTCGGTACGATCTTCTTGAAATAAGGAACATAATGGTCAAAGTCGGACAGAATCTCCTTGCCCTTCTTTGAATCGGTTTCCCGTACGAAATCCTTCAGGATATCCCGAAGCTCCTTGATGTCATACTTATCATTGAGCTCCTGCAGCGTCACCATATCCTTGTTCATCCGCAGATAGAGGGTATGGTCCATATCCAGCACATAAGCAATACCGCCGGACATACCTGCCGCAAAGTTCTTTCCGGTCATGCCCAGGATCACGGCCTTACCGCCGGTCATATACTCCAGACCATGGTCGCCGCAGCCCTCTGCCACCGCAATGGCACCGGAGTTCCGGACACAGAAACGCTCACCGGCAATGCCGTCCACATAGCACTTACCGGAGGTAGCACCGTAAAGCGCCACGTTTCCGATGATGATATTCTTGTCGGCCTCAAAGGCAGCCTTCTCCGGCGGGGTAACAATCAGCTTGCCGCCGCTCAGTCCCTTGCCGAAGCCGTCATTGGCATCGCCGTGCAGCTTGATGGTCATACCCTTCGGGATGAAGGCGCCGAAGCTCTGTCCGCCGCCGCCATAGGCCTGAATGGTATAGAGATCCTCCGGCAGGGTGTCAGAGAAGCGCTTGCTGACCTCAGACCCCATGATGGTGCCGAAGCTGCGGTTGATGCTGGAAACCTGTACAGTCTCCTCGTGCTTTGTCTTTGTCTTGAAGGCCTTCTCAAATGCCGGAAGCAGCACAGCCTCATCCAGAGACTTCTCCAGATGGAAGTTGTAAACCGCCTTCTCATCGAAGTGACGGGTCTCTTCCGGTGCATGGGCGAAGCTGGTATCCAGAATACCGGAAAGATCCACAAGTTCCGCCCGCTTGGAGGCCTGGTGATCCTTCATCTTCAGGCAGTCTGTCCGGCCCACCATCTCGTTGACGGTACGGAAGCCAAGCTTTGCCATGTACTCACGGAGCTCCTCTGCGATATAGCGCATGAAGTTCTCAATGTACTCCGGCTTACCCATGAAGCGCTTCCGCAGCTTCTCGTTCTGGGTTGCCACACCGAAGGGACAGGTGTCCTTGCTGCAGACACGCATCATCATACAGCCCATGGTCACGAGAACCGCTGTGGCAAAGCCATACTCCTCGGCACCCAGCAGTGCTGCGATGGCCACATCACGGCCGCTCATCAGCTTTCCGTCTGTCTCCAGGATCACGCGGTTACGAAGGCCGTTTTCACAGAGGGCCTTATGTGCCTCTGCGAGACCCAGCTCCCAGGGAAGACCTGCATGGTGAATGGAGCTGAGCGGTGCCGCACCGGTTCCGCCGTCATAACCGGAAACCAGGATGACCTGCGCACCGGCCTTGGCAACGCCGGAAGCGATGGTGCCGACGCCAGCCTCAGAAACCAGCTTCACGGAAATTCTCGCACCGCGGTTGGCATTCTTCAAGTCGAAGATCAGCTGTGCCAGATCCTCGATGGAATAAATGTCGTGGTGCGGCGGCGGGGAGATCAGAGACACACCCGGTGTGGAGAAACGAATCTTCGCAACCCACGGGTATACCTTCTTGCCGGGCAGATGTCCGCCCTCACCGGGCTTCGCGCCCTGGGCCATCTTGATCTGGATCTCCTTTGCGGAATTCAGATACTCGGAGGTCACACCGAAACGGCCGGAAGCCACCTGCTTGATGGCAGAGTTCTTCTCTGTGCCGAAACGGGACTTGTTCTCACCACCCTCACCGGTGTTGGACTTGGCGCCCAGACGGTTCATGGCGATGGCCATGCACTCATGCGCTTCCTCGGAAATGGAACCATAGGACATGGCACCGGTCTTGAAACGCTTCACGATAGACTCCACCGGCTCTACCTCAGAAATGGGAATCGGCTCATTAACCGGTGCAAACTCCACGAGACTCCGAAGCGTATGCGGACGGGTTTCGTCATCCACCATGGCGGTATACTGCTTAAATCTCTGGTAGTCACTGTTCCATACCGACTGCTGCAGCGCCACAATGGTCTCCGGATTGTACAGATGATCCTCTGTGCCCTTGCCGGAACGAAGATCATGGAAACCGGTGGAATCCAGCGTGGTGTCCACACCGAGACCCATGGGATCGAAGGCATGGTCGTGCCGGAAGTTCACCGCCTCGGCGATCTCCTTGAGGCCGATACCGCCCACACGGCTCACTGTACCGGTGAAGTAGCGATCCACCAGCTCCTTGCTGAGACCGATGGCCTCAAAGATTTTGGCAGACTGATAGGACTGGATGGTGGAAATACCCATCTTCGCAGAAATCTTGACGATGCCGTTGAGGATAGCCTTGTTGTAGTCCTTGATGGCAGTATGGTAGTCCTTGTCCAGAAGGCCAATGTTGACCATCTCGGAAATGCACTCGTGCGCCAGGTAAGGGTTGATGGCCCGGGCACCGAAGCCAAGGATCGTTGCAAACTGATGTACATCTCTCGGCTCGCCGGATTCCAGGATCAGTGACACCTGGGTACGCTTCTTGGTGCGCACCAGATGCTGCTCCACAGAAGAAACTGCCAGCAGAGACGGAATCGGCACATGGTTCTCATCCACGCCGCGATCGGAGAGGATGATAATGTTGTAGCCGTTGGCATATGCGCGGTCCACAGAGATATTCAGCTGCTCCAGTGCCTTCTCCAGAGAAGTGTTCTTATAGTAAAGAAGCGAAATCACCTGTGTACGGAAGCCCGGCTGATCCAGCTGCTTAATCTTCATCAGCTCCACACCAGTAAGGATAGGATTATCCACCTCAAGCATGGTACAGTTGTCACTCTTCTCCTCCAGCAGATTTCCATCGGAACCGATATAGACCGTGGTATCCGTCACAATCTTCTCACGCAGAGAATCGATGGGCGGGTTGGTTACCTGCGCAAAGAGCTGCTTAAAGTAATAGAACAGGGGCTGATGCTGCTTGGAAAGCACAGCCAGCGGGATATCATGGCCCATGGAGGCCGTGTTCTCCACACCGTTCATGGCCATGGAACGGATGGAACTGGTCACATCATCATAGGTATAGCCGAAAACCTTGTAAAGACGATCCCGCACAGCCTGCGGATGCTCCGGAATCTTCTTGTTGGGGATGCTCAGCTCATCCAGGTGCAGCAGCTTCCGGTCAAGCCACTCACCATAGGGCTGACGGTTCGCATAGTACTCCTTACATTCCTCATCGGAAATGATGCGCTTCTGCTTGGTATCCACCAGAAGCATCTTGCCCGGTGTCAGACGGCTCTTCTCCACGATATGCTCTGCCGGAATGTCCAGAACACCTACCTCAGAAGAGAGGATCAGACGCTGATCATCTGTAATATAGTAACGGGAAGGACGCAGACCGTTTCGATCCAGGGTTGCACCCACCAGCTCACCGTCACTGAAAAGGATTGCCGCCGGTCCATCCCACGGCTCCATCATAGTTGCATAGTAATGATAGAAATCCTTCCGGTTCTCCTTCATAAAGCGGTTATGCTTCCAGGGCTCCGGAATGATCGCCATCATGGCCAGCGGAAGCTCCATGCCGTTCATGTACAGGAACTCCAGGGTGTTGTCCAGCATAGCGGAATCGGAAGCCGGCTTCGGGATCACCGGGAAGATCTTGTCGATGTTCTTCTTCAGAAGCGGGCTGGACATGGTCTCCTCACGAGCCAGCATTCTATCGATATTTCCGCGGATGGTGTTGATCTCACCATTGTGGGCGATCATGCGATAAGGATGCGCACGTTCCCAGCTGGGTGTGGTATTGGTGGAGAAACGGGAATGCACAATGGCAATGGCCGTCTTATACAGCGGGCTGCGGAGGTCATCAAAGAACTGGCGCAGCTGCTTCACCAGGAACATACCCTTGTACACGATGGTTCTGGAAGACAGGGAACAGATATACGTATCCTCGGAGGACTGCTCAAACTCTCTCCGCAGAACAAAAAGTGCCCGGTCAAACTCAAAGCCCGGCTGCAGATTCTCCGGCCGCTTCAGAAGCACCTGCTCGATTTCCGGCATGCAGTCTCTGGCCAGATCGCCGAGGATCTCCGGATGCACCGGCACCTTTCTCCAGCCCAGCACCGTGAAGCCGCTCTTCTCGGCAATCACATCGAACATACGCTTTGCCAGAATGTTCTTCAGGTGATCTGTGGGCAGGAAGAACATGCCGACGCCGTAATCACCGGCCTTCAGGCTCTCCTGAATGCCCATCTCCTGAAATACGCTCTGATAGAATGTGTCAGACAGCTGAACAAGAATACCAACACCATCTCCTACCTTACCGGTGGCATCCTTACCTGCACGATGCTCCAGCTTCTCCACAATCGTCAGTGCATCATCCAGCACGCGATTGTCCTGATGTCCGTCAATGTTTACCACTGCACCGATACCGCAGGCATCATGATCCTCTGGCAGGTGCTGCAGATAATCCTGGTATTCCTTTTCAGATAATGCTTTAGAATTCATTTTTCACTCCCTAAGTGTTGATTAACTATATGCAATTGCCCAGCACATCACGAAATTGTGAAAATCGTGCTGTGCTGAGCAGAAAATTCCGTATCAAACGGCGCTGTTTGTTTGCCTTTCTTGCTTATCTCAGTGAGAAGAGCAGATCATCATAGGTCGGGTACGGAAGGTACTCTTCCGGAATCAGAGCCTCTGCCTCATCCACCGGTGCGCGAAGTGCATCCATATCTGTGAGGATGGTCTTGTAGTAGAACTCTGCACACTCCAGTGCATCGGTCTTCTTCTCGGCCTCAGCGGTATCCTTCACCAGATCTGCCATAGCGGTAGAGATCTTCGCACCGCACTCGGACAGCTTGCTGATGATGCCTTCCTCGAAGCTGGTGTCTGCTGCAGAAAGCAGAGCCTTCTTGTCCAGCGCTTCCTTGGTCAGCGCACCCTGGTACTTCACAAGTGCAGAAGTGAAGTCCTTCTTCACCATCTCCTGCATAGCCAGGGACTCGATATGGATGGTCTTGGAATAGTTCTCAAGCAGGATCTCATATCTGGAACGGATCTCTGTCTCTGTGAAGATATGATGCTTCTCGAAGAGAGAGATGTTCTTCTCAGCCAGGAGCTGCGGCATTGCATCCGGGAGAGACTTCAGGTTGAAGAGACCTCTCTTCTCTGCTTCCTCTACCCATGCATCGGTATAACCGTTGCCGTTGAAGAGAATTCTCTTATGTGCCACGAAGGTCTCGCGCAGCAGCTTCATCAGTGCATCGGAAAGCTCCTCTTCCGGAACATCCTTCAGCGCCTTGTAGATATCCTCCAGCTTATCTGCCACAGCAGTGTTCAGGATAACGTTGGGATCTGCCACAGACTGGGAAGAACCGGGCATACGGAACTCGAACTTGTTTCCTGTGAAAGCGAAGGGTGAAGTTCTGTTACGATCTGTGTTGTCCTGTGTGAAGTGCGGCAGCACGTGTGCACCGATCTGCAGCTCCTTCTTCTCAGAGCTGTGGAAGTCCTCACCGGTCTCCAGAGCAGCCAGTACACGCTTCAGCTCGTCACCAACGAAGATGGATACGATGGCGGGAGGTGCCTCGTTAGCGCCCAGACGGTGATCGTTGCCGGCACTTGCTACGGAGATTCTCATAAGATCCGCATAATCATCCACAGCAGCGATGGTAGCCACCAGGAAGGTCAGGAACGGAAGATTCTCCATCGGTGCCTTACCCGGATCCAGCAGGTTCATGCCGGTGTTGGTTACCATGGACCAGTTGTTGTGCTTACCGGAACCATTGACACCCTCGAAGGGCTTCTCATGCAGGAGACATGCGTAGTGGTGCTGATCAGCGACCTTCTTCATCATCTCCATGGTCAGCTGGTTGTGGTCTACGGCAATGTTGGCGGTCTCAAAAACCGGAGCCAGCTCATGCTGTGACGGCGCTACCTCGTTGTGCTTGGTCTTTGCCGGAACGCCCAGCTTCCAAAGCTCCTCGTCCAGATCATGCATGTAAGCGGATACCTTCGGCTTCAGAACACCGAAGTAGTGATCCTCCATCTCCTGTCCCTTGGGAGCCGGTGCACCGATCAGGGTTCTTCCGCAAAGGAGAAGGTCCTTTCTGGCGGTGTACATATCCTTATCAATAAGGAAGTACTCCTGCTCAGATCCCACTGTGGTGTCCACATGTGTCACATCCTTGTAGCCCATCAGCTGCAGGAGACGAACGGCTTCCTTGTTCAGTGCCTCCATGGAACGAAGCAACGGAGTCTTCTTGTCCAGTGCCTCGCCGCCGTAGCTGCAGAATGCAGTCGGGATATACAGTGTGCCGTCCTTAATGAAAGCCGGTGAACTGGGATCCCATGCGGTATAGCCTCTGGCCTCAAAGGTTGCTCTCAAACCACCTGACGGGAAGGAGGAAGCATCCGGCTCGCCCTTTACCAGCTCCTTGCCGGAGAACTCCATAACAGCCTGTCCGTCGAAGCTCGGGGAAATGAAGCTGTCATGCTTCTCGGCTGTCAGTCCTGTCATCGGCTGGAACCAATGCGTGAAGTGTGTGGCACCATGCTCCATTGCCCATTCCTTCATTGCGGCTGCAACGGTATTCGCTACATCCAGCTCCAGGTGAGTACCATTCTGAATGGTCTTATGGATGGCCTTATAGACATCCTTCGGAAGACGCTCGCGCATGATCTTGTCGTTGAAGACCAGGCTGCCATACATTTCAGGAATTGATTTCTTTTTCATATGCTCCCTCCATTTTTGAAATCATCTGCTATAAAAAAAGAGGACAGGGGTACTTTCGGCTTTGCCGGAACACCCTTGTCCCCTCTCATTTATAGTATTTTTGGCGGCACCACAGAACCAGATCACCTAACTGTGTCTGCTTTCCGGGACGCCCTTGCCCTATGCCAAAAGTATAAGCATTCCCGTTCGCTTGTCAAGAAACATTTTCCGAAAAACCATAACAATCTTTCATGCAAGCTATACTGTCACCGCCTCACCCGGCAAGTTGAAACGAAGACATTACCATAAGAAGAAAGTCGATCGCTTCAGGAAATCCGGAGCGGTTTTCGAAAAAGGCCTTGACAAAATTTTATCGGCGCGCGATAATTCACACCATCATGAACGGCAAAGGCGTCGCGAAGTTTCGCAGAGTCTCTGCCGTTCTTTTTGTTTTAAGGGGAGTATATAAAATGTGTTCAATTATTGGTTTTTGTGACGCCCGCGTCGCAGAAGAGGTAGTCAAGAAAGCACTGGCCATTACGAAGTCCCGGGGTCCGGACGATTCCAGAATTGTGGATACCGGAAACGGTTATCTCGGCTTCAACCGTCTGGCCATCATGGGTCTCACCGCCAGTGGCATGCAGCCCTTCGGGCATCTGGGTTCTTACGTGGTATGCAACGGCGAGATCTACAACTTCCGGCCCCGGAAAAAGGAGCTGGAGGCAAAGGGATACACTTTCCAGAGTGATTCCGATTGTGAGATTCTTCTTCCTTTATATGAAGAGCTTGGCACAGAGATGTTCAAGACACTGGATGCCGAGTTTGCCATGATCATCTACGACGCAAAGACCGATTCCTATATCGCAGCCCGTGATCCCATCGGCATCCGTCCGCTCTACTATGGATATGTGGATAATGCTGACGAGACCCACAAGAAGGGTACACTGGCTTTTGCCTCTGAGCCTAAAAATCTGGTGGGACTTTGCGGAGAAATTCTTCCTTTCCCGCCGGGACACTACTATAAGGATGGCGAATTCCACTGCTACCGGGATCTCACCGCTGTAGATTCCTACACCGATGACGGCCTCGAAGGCATTGCCAAGAACATTCATGATCTTCTGGTGAAGGGCATTGAGAAGCGTCTGGATGCAGATGCACCCGTTGGCTTCCTTCTCTCCGGCGGTCTGGATTCCTCTCTGGTTTGTGCTGTGGCAGCGAAGCTTTCCGATAAGCCCATTGAGACCTATGCCATTGGTATGGATACAGATGCCATCGATCTCAAGTATGCCCGTGAGGTGGCTGATTTCATCGGCTCCAACCATCACGAGGTCATCATCACAAAGGAAGATGTGGTGAATGCTCTCGAGCCCGTGGTGAAGACTCTGGGCACCTACGACATTACCACCATTCGTGCTTCCATCGGTATGTACCTGGTATGTAAGTACATCCATGAGAACAGTGAACTGCGTGTTCTTCTGACCGGTGAGATTTCTGATGAGCTCTTCGGCTATAAGTATACCGATTTCGCTCCTAATAAGGAGGAATTCCAGAAGGAGGCTGAGAAGCGTATCCGTGAGCTTCATATGTATGATGTGCTCCGTGCCGACCGCTGCATCAGCGTCAACAGCTTGGAGGCCCGGGTGCCCTTCGGTGATCTGGACTTTGCGGACTATGTCATGCACATCGATCCGGCCCGCAAGATGAATACCTACAACAAGGGTAAATATCTTCTCCGTCATGCTTTCGAGGAGGATCATATCCTTCCGGAAAGTATTCTGATGCGTGAGAAGGCTGCTTTCTCCGATGCCGTCGGTCATTCCCTGAAGGATGATCTCGCAGAATTTGCTGAGGCCCACTATACCGATGCAGAGTTCGAGGAGAAGCGTCAGAAATACACCCATGCGCAGCCCTTTACCAAGGAGTCACTGCTCTACCGTGAGCTCTTTGAAAAGTACTATCCCGGTCAGTCCCAGATGGTTCTGGATTTCTGGATGCCCAACAAGACATGGCCCGGCTGCAACGTTAATGATCCTTCCGCCAGAGTTCTCTCCAACTACGGAGACTCCGGCAAATAATCGAGGCGGTCTTCCGCCGTATACATGTGGTGACCGGCATTTATGCCGTTAACCTATACTCCCTAAATAGGTAGCTGATCCGTAATGGATCAGCTACTTTTATTTGCGTTTTTTCGATTATACAATCAATACATATAATACATCCAATCCAACGAAATCAATCAACTGAATCACTTCAATTAATACAATGAGTACAATTAACCGAATCATTTTATTTAACAGAATCAAAAATCCCGACCGCGCTTGCGCTCGGTCGGGACAATCGTCTTTATTATCTTCTCAATGCTTCACATCAAAGCGGTTCTTATCGCCTTCCTCAGGCACCACTGTGGGATATTCTCCGTTGAAGCAAGCACAACAGAAGCCATCTCCGGCAGCGCCGCGGGAATCCACTCTGGCCAGTTTTCTGGCCGCATCCACCGACAGGAAGCCCAGGGAATCTGCACCGATGATCTGTGCGATCTCCGGAATACTGTGGTGGCAGGCAATCAGATGCTCGCGAGAGTCGATATCCGTGCCGTAATAGCAGGGATTCAAGAAGGTCGGGGAAGAAATCCGCATATGGACCTCTCTTGCGCCTGCATCGCGCACCAACTTGACAATACGGGCACTGGTGGTACCACGAACAATGGAGTCATCGATCAGAATGACCCGCTTATCCTTAATGACCTCGGAAATGGCATTCAGCTTGAGCCGCACCAGGTGCTCTCTTTCCGTCTGATCCGGTGCAATGAAGGTTCTGCCAA
Organism: Parolsenella sp.; assembly: GCA_963659875.1. Taxonomy (GTDB): domain Bacteria; phylum Bacillota; class Clostridia; order Lachnospirales; family Lachnospiraceae; genus Oribacterium. Next base: position 7,162 of record CAVKVA010000014.1, on the reverse strand, counting down.
TATACTTATTCTTGATCAGCCCCATGGCATAGGGAATACCGGAGGCTCTGGAATAGCCCACTGCCGCATCCAGACCGGAATCCGGTACACCGATGACCAGATCGGCATCTGCGGGATGCTCCTTGGCCAGCTCCTCTCCCGCACCGATACGGAAGGCATGCACAGACTTGCCGTCAATCACAGAGTCCGGACGAGCAAAGTAGATGTACTCGAAAATACAGAGATTCCGCTTATCTGCGGCATGCTTATCAATGACACGGAAGCCGTCCTCATTGACCATAACAATCTCGCCCGGTTCAATGTCCCGGACAAACTTCGCGCCCACCGCATCCAAAGCACAGCTCTCGGAAGCAAATACGTAACTTCCGTCATCCATGACACCATAGCAGAGCGGCTTAAAGCCATGCGGATCTCTGCAGGCAATGAGCTTTGTGGGGGACATCACCAGAAGGGAATAAGCGCCGTCGATCTTCTCCATGGCCTGATTCACGGCCTTCTCAATGGAGCCGGAATGCAGGCGCTCCCGGGTAATGATATAGGAAATAACCTCAGTGTCGCTGGTGGTGTGGAAAATGCATCCTTCCAGCTCCAACTTGCGGCGAAGCTCATAGGAGTTCACCAGGTTGCCGTTATGACAGATGGCCAGCTGACCCTTGACGTGCTGCACCAGCATGGGCTGGGCATTTTCCCGGGTATCACCGCCGCTGGTGGAGTAACGGACATGGCCGACAGAAATCTTTCCCTCACCCAGGGCTTCCAGCTTCTCCGCTGTAAAAACCTCATGCACAAGGCCGCGGTTCTTGTAGCACTGAATCACACGGTCGTGATTCACCGCAATACCGGCAGCCTCCTGTCCTCTATGCTGCAAGGCTGTCAGTCCGTAATACTCCAGCTTTGCAAGATTCTGATTCCTCGGAGACCAAATACCAAAGACTCCACACTCCTCATGTATTTCCTTTGTTTGATTGTTCATTCTGACCACTTTCTGTTTGTTCAGTGTTTCTCCCGCGTTTCTTCCATGATTATACTCAATCAGTATGGTGTGTCAATTCACCAAATCGCATAAAATATGATGCAAATTCCCGCTTTTATACGCGGATTTCAATGTCGCTGAGCTCACGATTCCGATTCAGCGCCTCCATATAATGCAAATACAGCTTGTCATGGAAAAAGATTCCGCCGGCAATAAACTTGCCGTTGGCACTTTTATCCTCGATGCGGGCACCTCCCGGCGCCGTATAGCGCTCTATGGCCTCCTTCATTTTCTCATAACCGATTCGCTCGGCTTCCCGTTTGCAGCGCTTGGAGAGTAGATCTGTCCGGCTGCGCACCGGATAGAGCCGCCAGATCCGGTCAAACTCTGTTTCCTCTTCGACGAGGTCCTTCATCTCCGTATCCACAACATTGGGATTTCCGTTTTGCTGGTAATCCTCCCGGATGGCCGCGAGAAGCCACTGCAAGCGATGCTGTACCGTGTTCTCCGGCTGTGCCAGCAAAAGTTCATATTTTTCGCGTATCACATCCAGGCGATACTCTGACGCCTTCAGGAGCTCTTCACGTTCGTTCACAGACCAGACATCCAGGGTGAAAATGTCATTCATGGCCCGTAGCATGGAATTGGTCTCCTCTTCCGAATAACCGCCGCCATTCAGAAGCTCCACGCTGAAGGTGATCTTACTGATCTTACCGCCTCTGCCCCGCCGTGCACTGGTGTCGTAACGCACACGGATATCCTGTACCCGGTTGATCTCCTCCACGGCCGGCTTCAGAATCACCTTATTGAAATCACCAAAATTCGGATACTGGGCCTTGGCCTGGTAATTGACCCTGGGCACCTTGGAAGCGCCCATTTTTCTGGCCTTATCCTCTGCCGCCTTACGGGCTTTGTTACGTTCCCGCTCATCCTTCTCCTGAATGATATCCACCGTGTCATCGAAGCTGAGATGCAGACCATCCCGTTTCTCCGCCGTGCGGAACGCCGGATCATCCATGTCCACCAGACCCATAATGGTTCGCAAATCATTGAAGCCCACCTCATAGGTGTAAACACCGTTGCTGGAATTGCCGAAGCACTGCTCTCTAAGCTTCTCATAGAGCTTCCATACCGCAGCGTTGGACCAGACATACTCCCCCTTGAAGACATTGGTATAATTGCTCTTCGGCGCAATGAGTCCCCGCTGTGTCACCTCTTCCGTGAACACCAGGGTGAACTTACCGTTCTCATACGTGGTACGACTGAAAATATTGATATGCGAATAGTGTCCCTTCTCCCGGTCCTCCACCATCATGAAGGCGGTTCCCAGAGAATCACTGGTTTCCTTCGCGATTTTATAAATATTGCTGTTGGCCATGTTCAGATTCGGGATATCGGACAGCTGAATCTCCGCAATGGTTCGTACTGCATTGGTCTCCGGATCAAACTTTTCAATGCTCTTATACAAGCTGATATTAAACAGTTTATTGGCCATCAGGCTCCAGTTTCCGTATCTTGCATCTATAAAAACGTTCGATTTTCGAAATTTATCCGGCAGAATCAGATTCTCTGACACATCAATCTGCTTGCTTTTCTTCCCGGCCATGGCTTCCTCATTTCCTAATGCTTATCTTACTCGATTATGACCTTCACGGCATCAAATTACCCTCTGAAATTATAGCAAAATTGTGAAATATTGCAAATTTACGGTTCTTTCGAAAATCTAAACTCGCTTTTCTTCCATAACTTTGCTCATTTCCCCATTTCTATCTTTCTGCTTTTTCCGTACAAACTCATTTTTTTTCCATGAGTTTCGTTTTCTTTGCCAAATTACTCATTTTTCTTCCATAATTTTGTCTTTTTGGAGCGGACATTTTCCTTCTTTTTCCCCTTTCTGCATTTCTCACTTTTCTTCCATAAGTTATATCGTATCCCCTGTTTTTACGGGCATAAATTTTTTTCAAATTTTTTTGAGGCTCATTTTTCTTCCATTTCTTTCTTTTTTTTGTTCGTTTGTCACGGACTTTTCGTTCGTTTTCTCCTTTAAAATTTCAATTTTCATCGTTTTTCTAAATTCGCCTCATTTTTCTTCCATATCTTTACCCAATTTTGTGATTTCTATCTGCTTTCGCCTCTCTTTTTCAGCCTAATAATCCCAGCTTTGACTGCCTCTGCATTGCTTTTTCGAATTTTCCTCATTTTTCTTCCATATCTTTGCTCAAATCTGTGGCTTTTCATCCCTAATTCCTGTCTCCGGGACCTAATTTTCCAAATTATCCTCACTTTTGTTCCATATCTTTACCCATCTCTCCCTTTCCTTTCCGCAGCTCTCTTCTTCTCTTCATCTCCCATTCCTTCGTTTTTCCTATTTCCGACACCTTCCCGTATTGAATTTATCCACATTATCCACTTTTTTTGAAATTGCACTCACTTTTTATCGATAACTTTCTCACTTTTTTATCATTTTAATCCAAACTTCCTTTCACTTCTCTTCCTTTTCTTTCCTCATTTTCGTTCCTTTCTTTCTCGCTTTTCTTCCACAAGCTCCTTTTTTCTCACCTTTTTGGGCTCACTATTCTTTCTTTTCTTTCTGCAGATTCTTTCTTTTCTTTCTGCGTTTTTTTCGTTACTTACGCTGTTTCCATCCATAACTAAAGCCTGAAAGGCACGTATTTGCGGGCTTTTCAGGCTTCTAATTCTAATTTGAATTTTAAATTGTTTTGTTTCTTCTTAATTTTAAATGTAAGTGTGTTTCTTGTTTTAGGAAATCAAGAAATTCTCACATTCCGTTTTCCTGTTTCTTTTGATACTGTTGCATATCCAGTTCGATCAGATAATTGATAAAGTCCGTTTTCTTCAATCCAATGCTGGCGCTGTATTCACAGAGCCAGAGATATGAGCTTTTCTGCATGATCAATGACTTTTGCATCACATACCTACCCATGTAGGGCAGCTGAAAGCCGAAAGGATCAATCCTGACCCGGCCATTTTCCACAGCATCCTTAAAATCCAGGATCAGCTTTTCGACATATTTAAGCTGTGAATAATGCTGTTGTGTTGCCCGAATCTTTAAAAAACGTTCATGAATATCGGATAACTTTGTTGTGGTCATCTGGGTTTCCTTAACCGTCGTTTTTTCCACAGCAGATTTCGGCATGTCAGAAGGCGTCACAATACCCGTTGCTTCCGGTAATGTATCCGATGACACAATACCTGTGTTTTCGTCATTGCTTTCCTTTTCTACCGGAAGCCCTTCCACAATGGCATCGGTGACGGTATCGCTGTGCTCAGCGGATCCGATGGCCTGCAGCCGCTTGGCCTGATTTTTCTCATTGGCAAGCCGCAGCAGTTCTCTCTTACTGGGCATACTCCACCTCCGTCTTTTCAATCATTGCCTTGGCTATCTTTCGATAATCCTCCGCCGGCTTTGAGTAGCGGCTGTATTCCTGCAGGCTCATATTCAGCTTCTTTGTCTCAGAAACGGCAATGGATTTTCGTACTGTCAGCACAAAGGGATGAAGCTTCTGCGGGAGATTTTCCGCGATTTCCTTCAGGTTTGCCAGAGTGGACTGGTGCATGTTGGTTTTCTCATACTTTGTCAGAATAAATCCCAGAACCTCCGCATGAGAGTATTTCCGCTTTCCGTCCCGCAGCTTCACGATGTCCTCGTTGACATCTGCAACGCCATCCAGGGATCCTTCGTCACAATCCGAAGGAATGATGACATAGTCGGATGCGATGTACATCATCTGCAGGAGAATGTTTTTCGAAGGGCCGCTGTCGATCAGCACATAGTCATAATTGCCATTCTCACGAATGATATCGATAATGTCGGCGAGCAGAAAAACATCGTCACTGTCAACAAACTGACGATCGACCATAGACATCGATTTTGAAGCGGCGATAAAATCGATCTTTTCCAGGTGCTGTATCGCGGCATCCACAGGAGCTGTGCCGTGCAATACCTCATACATGGAGGGCAGACTGAGATCCGCACCCACGTATTTGCTGAGGTTGGTTTGCAGATCAAAGTCGATCAGGAGAATTTTTTTCTTTAAGTAGCAGAGGCTGGCGGCCAAATCCACACAGGAGGTGGTTTTTCCCACGCCGCCTTTCTGGTTGGAGATTGCAATAACTTTCATTCGAATAACTCCTTTGATTGTAGGAATTCTAGTGTATACATAACTTGCAAGCTGTATATAAAACATACAATGGCTAGCTTGGCTAATGTAGCTAGTATAGACGTTGTTTGCATAAATTGCAATGATTGTGCAAATTCTTTTGATGCATCTATATATCATAAATACATTAAACAATTAATGCAATTAACACATATAATACATGCAATATCTCGTGCTATCCTAATATGCAATGAAGGAACCGACGCAGATAAAGATAAACGCCCTATGCGTATTGCACACATAAGGCGTTTAAAACAATCAAATCAATCAAGGCAATTAAAACAATTAAATTATGGAACAAAATGAATAGAATCAAGTGCTTGCATCTCGGAAATCCCGTCGGAACATGAATGCCGCCATCACTATAAAGATGAAGCAGACTACCCAGATGACGGGTTCACAGAGGCAAACGGCGAGGTATCCGTATACCGGCACCAGGAAGGCGGCAAAAAGTGCCTTTCCGATCAGTTCGATTCCACTGGAGATCAGCGGGGCCACAGAGTGACGCATGCCCTGCAGGGCGTTTCGTACAATGGTGAGAACTGCCATGGGCGGAACCATGGGAATGCTGATCCGCAGGTACAGGACAGAGCTGCGGATGATTTCTGCTTCCGTTGTGCCGGTGACAAAACGAACCGCTGCCGGCACAAAGAAAATCACAAAGACGAGTGCCAGAAGCCACCAGGCAAAGTAAATCAGCAGTGCGCTCTTGATGCCGGAGAAAATGCGGCTCCGTTTGCCGGCACCGTAATTCTGGCTGGCATAGGTTGCGACTCCGGTGCCCAGCGCCACGCCCGGCGTATAAAAGAGCTCCGCGAGACGTCGGGAAGCTACCTGTGCGGCGATGTAGACATTACCCAAAGCATTGATGGCGCTCTGCAAAAGAACACTACCGATGTTATACAGCGCACTCATCAGTCCCATGCTGATGCCTGCCCAAAGCATCCCCTGCACATAATGAAGGGAAATCCTGAAATCCGCCCTCTTAAATCGCAGGATCGGATATTTCAGGATAATGTAGGTGAGCCCGAGAACCGCGCTGATGGCCTGGGACATTGCCGTGGCGATGGCAGCGCCGCGAACACCCATGCCCAGGGGGCCCATACAAAGAAGGTCCAGAAAAACGTTCAGAATGCTGCTGAATAGGAGAAACAGAAGCGGAGTAATGCTGTTCCCCACAGACTGCAGCAGGCCGGATTCCAGGTTGTAGCACATGGTGAAGGGAATGGCCAGCAGGATGACTGTAAGGTAAGCCATGGCGCCGCCGAGAATGTTGTCCTGTATCTGCATGGCTGTCAACAGCGGGCGTTCAAACAGAAGAAAGAGAAAGAGCATGAGGAATGCGGCAGATAAGGAAAGCACCGTCATCCAGGCGACGGAGGAACGCATGCGCTTCTCATCTCCGGCCCCAAAGGCGCTGCTGACGGAGAGCGCGAGGCCATTGTTCATGCCGAAGGCAAAATTGGTGATCAGACTGCAAAGCGCGGAGCTCGCACCGATCTGTGCGAGGGCGGTGTCACCCAGGAGATGACCGGCGATGGCGGTATCCGCCAGATTATAGAGCTGTTGCAGAAGGTTCCCGGCAAAAAGCGGCACGGCAAAACGAAGCAGAAGAGACAGCGGCTTTCCGCTGGTCATATTAAGAACGGGACTTGAGGCTTTCTTCATATAATAAGTAGTATCCTTTCCGATTGATGATTGTGCAGCTACTGTACAATTGCAGGAATCATTATACGCCGATCCAGTGTATACTGCATTTCCGAAAGCGACTTATACTATAAAAATAAGGCCCATTTGAAGTTGGAATTTTTTTGAAAAAATAGCTTGACGAATGTGCATCTATACTGTATAGTACATCAAGTCGCCGCGAGTGAGACACAAGCGGCGATAAAAAATGAAAAAGTGCTTGACAAATAAATGGAAGTTCGATATCATATACGGGCTGTCAAAAAAGACAAGCACAAAGAACCTTGAAAATCAAAGATCGAATAATACACAGACCCTGAAG
>CAVKVA010000013.1:0-64096 GCA_963659875.1 Parolsenella sp. | reverse complement strand
TTCTTTTCCACCCAGCCGTGTGTGTCGCATCACCGTCGCTTATTCTACCCCATCCTTCTGCGGATTGCAAGTGGTTTTTCGCAGAGCGTTTTTAATTCATAGGATGCTCTTTCCTATGAATTTAAAAAAGAGCCCCCGTATGGAGACTCTTTTAAATATTCTGGTGGCACGCTTTGGCCCCCCCATCGCACGAGCGCCCCGATGGCCAAGCCATGCGATATTATTCTACATCCGTTGTCTGCGGAGAAGTTACCTCGAGGCTGGTGATGGAACCGGATGTCAGCACGCCGCTGGCGTCGGTGGAGAACTTGTTGCCGTCTCCGTCCTTCACGTTCTTCTTGCTCTTCATGATGCTGCCGGAAGCATTCACCACATAGGTCTTGCCGTTATAGGCAATGGTCTGATACTTCATATCGGAATCCGCCTTCTGAAGTTTTCCGTTGTAGTACATGAAGTTGTTCTTGATGCCGGTATAACCCTTGCCGTTGGTGCTGAAGTAACAGCTGATCTTGTCGCCGTCCTCCTGGGTCAGTGTAATCTTGCCGGTACGCACGGAGCAGTCCGTCTTGGAAGTACCGCAGTAGTAGTAAGCCGACTCAGAGCTCTCGCTGGTGGTACCGATCTGAATACCGTACACCGGATTACCCTTATCATTGAAGAGATAACGCTTGCCGTTGATCTTCTCCACATCGAAAACATCACTGCCGCCTGCTGCGGGATGACCGTTGGACTTGAAGTAGAACCACTCCACATCTCCAGTGGCCAGATCGCTGTTGTTATCGTCATCCTCCGGTCCCACGGTGCTGTACCAGGTGTTGGAAAGACGCTGTCCCATCTTGAAGCTGCCCACATTGGACTCTGCAAAATACATATAGCCGGCGATCTCCGGGCTGCCGCTCTCGGTCTCGGCCCAACCGGTGGCCATGCAGCCGTTCTCATCAAAGCCGTATACAATGCCGTCGATGGTCTTCGTGGTCACATAGTTTCCGTCGGAATGGAACTTTTCACCGGTACGCTGGTTGAAGTAAAACCAGTAGGTATCCGCACTGGACTTTCCGCTCGGTGTCAGGTCTGACGGTAGAGCCAGCTGCTTCCAGCCGGTCTTCATGTCGCCGTTTGCAGGATCACAGTAGTAATTGTCCCCATCGACCCAACCGGTCTGCATCACACCGCTGCCGTCAAAGTAATAGTACTTCTCATTGATCTTCATCCAGCCATCGGTCTTGATGGAGCCGTCATTGGTGGCGTAATACCAGTTGGTATTGCCGTTGACATTGGCCTTAATCCAGGAATTGGTCACCACCGTGCCGTTGTCGTTCTGATATACGGAATTTCCTGCACTGTTGGTGGTCCAGCCTGCTGCCAGAGCAGGAACTGCGCCGAGCACAGCCATGGCGGCTGCTGCCAGCAGACAGGTTCTAAGCTTTCTTCTCATGTAAAATCCTCCGGGCGCCCTTCGGCGCTGCTTCATTTTCTGCCTATAAATATAAATGCTTGCACTTTTAAAAACAAGCGCTTTTCCCTTACTGAATAGAAGAAAATCAATTACGATTTTCTTACCGGCAAGCGCAGCCTCTTCAACTTCCTCAGCGAAGTGAAAGGCGGCTGCTGGCACCGCAGGGCAGCACCAGACCACTCTCCGTCACCGGAAGCCCCACCTCCTGGGACTCCACCACACCGCCGAGACGCGCACCGATGGCCGTCTCCAGCATGTAGCTCATCACGGCCGGCTGCAGACCGGTGGTATAGGAATTCAGCAGGAAAAAGAGAGAATCCTTCGTGAGCAGCTTTCCCGCCAGCTGAATCAGGGGATATACCGCGTCCTCAATCTTCCAGATCTCGCCCTTGGGGCCTCTGCCGTAGGAAGGCGGGTCCATGATGACCGCGTCGTAGACATTACCCCGGCGGAGCTCCCGTTCCACAAATTTCGTGCAGTCATCCACCAGCCAGCGAATCGGCGCCTCTCCCAGACCGGAGCTCTGAGCGTTTTCCTTGGCCCACTGCACCATGCCCTTGGAGGCATCCACATGGGTCACCTGGGCGCCGGCCTTCGCTGCCGCCAGGGTAGCACCGCCGGTGTAAGCGAAAAGATTCAGCACCTTCACGGGACGATCGTCTCCGGCCGCCTTGCGCCGGGCCCGTTCCGCGAGGATCTTATCGGAAAACCAGTCCCAGTTGGCTGCCTGCTCCGGGAAAAGACCGGTATGCTTGAAGGCAAAGGGCTTGAGGTGGAAGGTCAGCGTCCGCTCTGCAGCAGGAAGCGGCGCCAGCATGGGATAGGACGGAGCCACAGGTCGATAGGTCTGCGCCTTCGCCTCGTTGAACTGACTCTCTCCGTTCCCGCCCAGGGTATAGGAGATGGTCCACTGCTTCGGGAGATCAAAAAACTCCCACTCGCCGCCGCCCTTCTGGGAACGATGGTAATGTCCGTTCAGCTTCTTCCAGCCCGGATGCTGAAATCCCGTGTTCCAGATAACCTGGGGGTCCGGCCGCCGCAGGAGATACTTCCCCCAGCGCTCCAGCTTATCTCCGCCCGAGGTATCCAGAACCTCATAGTCCTTCCAATGATCTGCAATAAACATATTTTTTCTTTCCTATATATAATGCTGTAGGGCGCGCTGCCCCGTGTCGATTTCTAACCTTTCTATCATATCACATCTTCCGCCCCTTAGGAAACATGAGATTCGCGGCCGCCGCTGAGCACACGATAGCCGAACGGACAAAAGCGCCCAAGAAAAGTGCTCAGCCCGTGGCAAAGCAGTACGGAAAGGAGAGGTGCCAACAGATAAAACAGCATACTGAGCACTTCCGGATGCGCTGCCGCAACACCTCGCGCCAGCAGCGCCGTCAGGACATGCCGCAGCACCCGCACAAGCGGATAATGCAGGGCATAAAGCAGAAAGCTTTCCGTCATCCACTGTCGGGGCGTCGGCAGCGAAAAAGCAGCGAGGAAAAACCAGAAAAACTGCGCCATGGCACTGCGATAAAGCACCGTACTCAGCACGAGAGGGGCTACTGCTGCTGTCGCCAGACTCCGGGACCGCCAAACAGTGCAAAAAATTGCCAATGCCAGGAACGCCAAAGAAAAAAACAGCGGCTTCCGTCCAGCAGGTCGCACCCAGCTTTCCGGCCCGAAGGCATTGTCCTCTGTATACAGTATGCCTTCGAAGCACTTTTTTCCGTGCCGCGCCCAACAGGTCCCGAGAAGATAGTAGAAAAGGGCATCCTCGTTGATGCGCGGAAGATCGATCTGAAAATACACAAGCAGAAGCACCAGGCCGAGGCTCAGCGCGCTGCTCCGGCGGTTGGCAGTCAGAACATAGAACAGCGGTGCCAGCAGGGTCAGCAGAATCAGCTGCCAGAGATACCAGAAAACGGGATTGAATCGGTACTGCAGCACAGCCGCTGCCAGGGTCGGCAGATCCGCCTCTGCCCGTCCGCCCAGAAGATACAGGATATAGTACAGAAAATTCCAGAGGAGATACGGGAGCAACAGCGAAAAAAAACGCCGTCGCCACTTCTCCGGTATCCCGGAAAAGGACGGCAGCGTCCGATAAAACAGATAGGCGCTCAGCAGAAAAAACCCGGGCACCGCCGCCTGCCCCAGAACATTCGAGAAAAAGTTCTGGAAACAGGCCGGAAAGCCCGCACCGCCGAGACGCACCAGTTCCGCCAGGGCATTGTCGTCTACTGCCAGGTTGACCCCGTGCAGCAACACCACAAGCACCGAAAGAAAGAAACTATAAAAGCTTATCTGTTTTGAAAATCGATTCATAAATCCAGACTGAGCTGTGCATTGTCCTGCTCGTGAAGCTGCTTGTACTCTGCCACCCGCTTGTTGATCCGATCGATGGGATCCAGGATGGTGGAGATGGACATATCGTGGTTCATGTGGTCGATGAGGAGAGCGATGTATTTCGCCATGTCGACATTGATGTACCACGGTCTCTCCAGAAGCTCCTGGGTCTGATAAATCAGATTGGTGGTCAGGATACCCGCCAGTGTGCCGTTGGCATAGGCCTGATCGAACTTCTCCAGGCCGTTGGTGAAGAGGCCGAAGGTGCAGCATGCGTACACACGGCGTGCCTTTCTCTGCTTCAGCTCCTTCGCGGTATCGATGAGGGACTCGCCGGAGGAAATCATGTCATCGATGATGATCACGTCCTTGCCCTCTACAGAGGAGCCCAGGAACTCGTGGGCCACGATGGGGTTACGGCCATTGACCACCTGTGTGTAGTCACGACGCTTGTAGAACATACCCATATCCAGGCCCAAGACATTGGCATAGTAGATCGCACGGTTCATACCGCCCTCGTCCGGGGAAATGATCATCATGTGATCCTTGTCGATGGTCAGATCATCCACGTTCTGCAGAAGTGCCTTGATGAACTGGTAGGTGCAGGACACATTGTCGAAGGAATCTGCCGGAATCGCGTTCATAACGCGGGGATCATGGGCATCGAAGGTCACGAAGTTCTCCACGCCCATCTGGTGCAGCTCCTGCAGCATCAGTGCACAGTCCAGAGACTCACGGGTGGCACGCTTGTGCTGACGGGACTCGTACATGAAGGGCATGATCACATTGATACGCTTGCCCTTTCCGGTGGTGGCAGCGATCAGACGCTTGAGGTCAGCATAGTGATCATCCGGCGACATGTGGTTCACCTGTCCGAACAGGGAATAGGTCAGAGAGTAATTCATCACATCCACCAGGAAGTAGATGTCTTTACCGCGGACGGTCTCCTGAATCGCACCCTTGGCCTCACCGGTACCGAAACGGGAAATCTTTGCCGGTACAATGTAGCTGTCCTTCTGGTAGCCTTCAAAGGCGATGGTGTGCTTATGCTCGCTCTCCCGGTCACTTCTCCACTCCGCAAGATAATTGTTGACGCGGATTCCCAGGGGCTCAATGGACTTCAGCGGAACCAGCGCAAGCGGTCCAACGGGAATTCTCTCAATGAATTCTGATGTTCTGGAATCTGACATTTTTTCTCCTCTCAAAAAAAACAGATTAATAGCCATTGAAACCATACTCGATTTTACATGAAAAGTCTATGTAAAAAAGGGATAATTTCCGGGTAAATCGAAGCAGTTCTGCTGATTATTATGCCAATGTCTCAGAGCCGCTGATCCCGGCCGTAGAGCGGAACGATCTCGTACTCCGACATGATCCGGGAAACGATACGGTCCGAATAGATGTCCCGCATGCTCTTGAAGCTGAGATTGGTGGAGATAATGACGGATTTCCCCAGAATCATGCGCTGATTCAGCACATAGAAAAGCTTCGAGGTGGTGAAGCTGTTCACAAGCTCTGTTCCGAGGTCGTCGATCACAAGGAGGTCCGCCTGCAGCAGCGCCTCACTGAGCTCCTGCTCGCCCTCGTCCTTCATCATCCTGCCAAAGCTCTCGATGAGGTCCGTACTGGTGAAGTAGATCACGCTATGGTAGCTGTCCAGCAGCGCCTTCGTCACACAGTTGATGAGGAAGGTCTTGCCGGTTCCCGTGCCGCCCATGAGGATAATGCTGCCGTGCTTCGCATCGAATTCCCGGCACCACTTTTGCAGGGCATCCCGCAGATAGCGCATGTATTCCCGGTTGGTCTTGCCGTTGGCCATGGAAATGGGGTCACGGTTGTCAAAGATGGAAAGGTCAAAGTGTTCGAAATTCTGCACCTGCACCAGCTTCTCCACATTGGACTGACGGTACAGAAGACGGCTCTGCATGGCCTGGAAGCAATGGCATTTCTTTCCGTCCACAAAGCCGGTATCCTGACAATCGCTGCAGGTGTACCAGCGCTCCAGATAATTCTCCGCAAAGCCTGCCTCCCGGAGAAGCCGCTGCTTCTCCGCGCTGAGCACACGAATTCGCTCCCGCAGTCCCGCCTTCAGGCTGCGGTCTCCCGCCATCAGGGCCTCTGCTGCCGCCACGGACTCCCCGGCAATCTGCTCGTCCAATTGCGAAAGAGCAGGAACCTGCCCATACGCTTTCCGTATGCGTTCCTGCTGCTCCCGATAGCTCCGGAGCTGACGATCTCCGTAAACCTTCATAATTTCATTGTATTGTGCATTACTCAACGCCATGCTGAATCCGCTCCATTACCTTCTTCTGGGCGATGCGGTCATAATCCACATCGTTCTGCTGGAAATTGATAAACCGGTTGGGCTTGGAGGACTTTCTATTGCCGCGGGCCTTCTTCTCCTCGAAATCCCGAATCTTCTTCTGGGCCTGCTTCACGGTATGAATGCCGTTCTCGTGCCAGTCGATGGCCACCTTGGTGAGATACTTGGAAGAGGTTTTTTCGATACCGGCGCAGTACTCCAGCAGGAACTCGATGAGCTCCGCATTCATCTTCAGATCCTGGTACATGTACGCCAGGGTATCAATCTGCTGTCCCGTGGGAAGGCTGGGCAGTACATGCTTCGCCACGAAGAGAATGCCGGCGAATTCCTCGTCATCCTGGATCTGCTCCAGATTGCTTTTGCCCGGTGCCGGAACGGCATCCTTTGCGCGCTTCTGGGCTGTCTCGGTATTCTGTACCGCGGCTCTCTCCAGGGCCTCCTCGGAAGCGGTCATTTCTGCCTCGGTCTGAATCTCTTCCTCTACCCGCTGTCCGGCGCCGCCGGAGAATACGCCCTGCTTCTCCCAGTAACGTACCGCCCGCTCTATGTCATTGTCCGTCAGATTCAGGGCATCTGCCGCATCCTTCACGGAGAATTTCTCGCCCCGATGCCGCAGCATGAAGAGATATACCTTAATATAATCGCCGTTGGCTGCTGCCATATACCGATCCAGAAAATCGTTGGAAATGCAGGTGGCATGCACTGCCAGTCTGTCGTCAATATTTGTTCCCATCGCTCAAATTCACCCCAGTTCTCGTTCATATTTAATGCGAAAGTGATGATAGCATGTTTTATTTCCCACTTCAACGGCAGTGCTCCACAACTTTATCCACATAACTTATCCACATCTATGTGGATAAAGTGGACTACCGGAAAGTCAAGAAATGTGTCATTCCTATTTTTTATTTTCCTTTCAAAAAAGCACGTAAATACGTGCTTTTTGATTTTGAGAACAGATGAATGCTATGTATTTTCGATATAGAAGGCTGTGACTTATCCACATTTTTCGGTGGATTTCCATCCACATTTGTGGAGAAAAAAGTTTTTGGAGGGATCATCCCGAACGTACAGAAATCCCCGGCAGAAGGAAGGCGCAAGCACGTCTTCCACTGTCGGGGACAAGGGTCAAAATTCTGTATTCAGTTTTCGAGTTCCGCTCCAGGCAGTGTCAGCAACGCATCGCCGACTTTGTAAATGTCGCCGGCGCCCATGGTGATCAGCAGATCGCCGGGCTGCAGCCGCTCCTCCAGGAATTTCTCGATTTCCTCGAAGCTGGGAATATAGTAAACATTGGTATTCTGCTCCAGCATGTGCTGCCGGAGATCCGCAGAGCTGATGCCGATGGTGTTCTTTTCCCGGGCCGCATAAATGTCCGCCAGAACGATCTCGTCCGCCGTGGCCAGTGCTCCGGCAAAGTCATCCATCAGGGCCGCCGTACGGGAATAGGTATGGGGCTGGAAGGCCACCCAGAGCTTTCTGTGGGGATACTTCTTCGCTGCCTCAATGGTTGCCGCGATCTCCTGGGGATGATGCGCATAATCGTCGATGATGGTGAAGCCGTTCACAGTGCCCTTCTTCTGGAAGCGACGATCGGTGCCGGTAAAGTGCTTCAGGGCCGCCAGAATGGCCTTCATATCCACGCCCAGCTCCCGTGCCACCGCAATGGCGGAAAGGGAATTGTAGATATTGTGCTCGCCGGTGACCCCCAGCGTGACCTGACAGATCTCCTCGCCCTTTTCAAAGAGGGTATAGGTGGGCCGGGCGAAACGGTCATAGCTGATGAAGTTCGCGGTATAATCCGCTGTCCGGTCGTGGCCGAAGGTCACCACCTTGCAGGAAAGTCCCTCTGTGAAATACTCGAAATGGGCAATGTCCTTGTTGATCACCAGCAGACCATCCTGTGGCAGACGCTCCGCAAAGCGCCGGAAGGAATGCCGGATATCGTCCAGATCTTTAAAGAAATCCAGATGGTCCGCTTCGACATTCAGGATCACCTCGATGGTCGGAAAGAAGGAAAGGAAGGAATTGGTGTACTCACAGGCCTCTGCCACGAAGAGCTCCGACTGACCCACACGGATGTTGCCGCCGATGTCCTTCAGCATGCCGCCCACCGTCACGGTCGGATCCCGATGCGCCTCCAGCAGAATCTCTGTGATCATGGAGGTGGTTGTGGTCTTGCCGTGGGTGCCGGAGATGTTGATGGCCTGACGATAGTTCCGCATGATCTCTCCCAGCAGCTCTGCCCGGGTCAGAAGGGGAATGTTGGCGGCCTCCGCTGCCCGAAGCTCCGGATTGTCCGGATGAATCGCCGCAGTGTACACCACCACATCGATGTCACCTTCAATGTTGTCCGCGCTCTGGGGGAAATGGATCTTCGCGCCCAGCTCCTGCAGATGATCCGTCAGACCGCTCTCCTTCATATCGGAACCGGACACCCTGAAGCCGCGATCCAGCAGGATCTCGGCGAGACCGCTCATGGAGATACCGCCGATGCCGATGAAGTGAACATGTACGGGCTGATCAAATTTTATCTGATACATAATTGCTGCCTTTCCTTTATCAAACGCGCTTATGCCTTGCGGAAAATATGCTGTCTTGCAGGCTCCAGTGCTGTGAGAAGCACGTTGCCCAGTACACCGATGGCCAGTACCTCACCGAAGCCCACGGTCAGCATCAGGTAGGGGATCATATCCGTCGTACCGTATGCAAAGCGCAGTACGAAGGGGATAATGACGGCGTTGGCCACGATGGGCGGTACGCACACCAGCCACTTGTTTACCTTGCGAAGCTGATAGCTTCCGATGGCCCCGATCAGCGTTGCCAGCGTACCGAAGATGATGTCCGGCAGCGCTGCGCCGCCCATGACATTGCCGAGGAAGCAGCCGATGGCCACACCCGGTACACCCGCAAAGGTGAAGTAGGGCAGAATGCAGAGCGCCTCGGAAATCCGGAACTGGATAGCACCGAAGCTGATGGGTGCGAAAGCCAGGGTCAAGGCCACATAAATGGCGGCGATGACCGCTGCCTGCGCAAGCATAGTCGTTGTTTTATTCATTGTTGTTTCTCCTTTAGTTTTGTTTTACGTGTGGAAGGTCTCGAACACACTTTATCTTGATAACCCATGCATTATAGCATTGCGTCTACTATTTCTCAAGGCAGAATCCGCGGATCTCCCGATTCACATACTCCACCTCGGACAGGAAGCTCTCCGCCGACAGGATCCGCACCCCGGTGCCGGACCAGGTAATGACCTGCACCACCTGGTCACTGGTGGCAATGGTCACCTGATGCTTCTCCGACAGCTTATGCGAAAGCTGTTCGATATACTCGTCCGCCGTCTGGGCTTCCTTCGTGAACACCACTTCAATATTATGGTAGCGGAACTGCTCCACCGCATGCCCCTGCACCCGGTAGGCATCGAACACCGCGATGACCTGCTGCTCCGTATACCCCTGGAAATTGGACAGGATTTCCAGCAGACGTTCCCGGGCTCCATCCAGATTGTCCGCTGCCAGGGCCTTCAGCTCCGGCCAGGAGAACACGATGTTGTAGCCATCCACCAGAAGATACTGCTTCACCTTTTCCTTTCGGGTCTGCCCGCGGTTCTGCCGGTTTTCCTGGGCCTTTTTCAGGTTTTCCTCCTTCGCCTTCGCCCGGATCGTGCGGGCATCGGCTTCATTGACCTCCTTTGCCCGGTTCCGGATCTGTCCATAGGTGCCGATGAAAATGTCTTCGAGCTCCGCATCGCCGATATAGTGCCCGGCTTTCCGGTAGGACTCTGCCGCACTGCGCCGGGCTTTCCGCATGGCCTCAGCATCCGACACGACCGGCTGCTCCGGCTTTTCCGTCAGCGGCGACGGCACCTGCATATACTTTTCCACCTCGTCGAAGGGCACAATGAAGCCGCTGCCATGAGAACAAAACACCGAAGAACTGGGATTCAACAAATCTGCATCCGGATCATAGCGCTTCTTCAGAATCACCTCTTCCGCATTGTGGCACTTCTCATAGCCATCCAGCCGCAGGAACAGCTGCCCACGACCCTTGGTATAGATCATGACCTCTTTCTGGTAATCCCGCAGGGCCACCACCGGCGCCCGGCCGGAGAGGACGCTCATGCCGTTTTCTGTCTCCGGCGTCTCGAAGCTTCCCTGCATGTTGCTGATGTCCGTCATGGCCCGTCCCACATACTCCTGGGGCAGCCGGAGCTGAAACGCATAAAAGGGCTCCAGCAGCACATTCACAGCCTTTCGAAGGCCCTGCCGCACCGCCCGCCAGGTGGCCTCCCGGAAGTCACCGCCCTCCGTGTGCTTAAGATGCGCCTTTCCGGCAATCAGCGTGATCCGCATGTCCGTGATGGGAGATCCCGTCAGAACACCCACATGCTCACGCTCACGAAGGTGCTGCAGCACCAGCCGCTGCCAGTTGCCCGCCAGCATTTCCTCCCGACAATCGGCCGCAAACTGCAGCCCGCTGCCCCGGGGAAGCGGCTCCAGCAGAAGATGCACCTCTGCATAGTGCCGCAGCGGCTCGAAATGTCCCACGCCCTCCACCGGCTCTGCAATGCTCTCCTGGTACAGAATGCTGCCGCTGCCGAATTGTACCGTCAGGCCGAAGCGCTCCTGCACCAGCCGGGCCAGGATCTCCGTCTGTACCTCTCCCATAAGCTGGACGTGGATTTCCTTCAGTTCCCCGTCATAGCGGAGATGCAGCTCCGGAAACTCATCAGAAAGTCCCCGCAGCGTCTGGTACAGCAAAAGCGTATCCGTATCCGCGGAAAAAATCTCATAATCCAGCACCGGCTTCAGGCTGAGTCCCTCTCCCCGGCCGCTTTCGCCGACGCCGTCCCCGGCCTGCAGACTGCTGATGCCCGTAATGGCGCAGACCATTCCTGCCTCCGCTGACTCCACTGCTTCGTATTTATTGCCGCTGTAGAGACGGATTTCTGTGATCTTTTCTCCCGGGAGAAGTTCCATCCGGTTTCGAAGCATGCCGCCGGTTAACTTCAGATAACTAAGTCTCTGTCCGTTTTCGTCCCGCGCGATCTTAAAGACACGACCGGAGAGGGCTTCCGGATACTGCGGCTGCGTGGTGAGGCACTGCAGGCCCTGCAGCAGCAGGTCCACGCCCTCCGCCTTCAGCGCCGCCCCGTAGAACACCGGAAAAAGTGCGCGCCGATGGATCATTTCCCTTACCGTTTCCGGGGTAATGCTGCCGGTCTCGAGATACTGCTCCATGCAGGACTCACTGGTCAACGCAAGATTCTCGCAGAGCGACGCCGAAAACACAGCTTCCCCGAACGCGGATACCTGAAAGCCCCGGAAATCTGTGCAGCCATTGTCCAGCTTTTCCTGAAGGCAATGCAGCACTGCTTCTGCCTCCGTCCCGGGCTGGTCCATCTTGTTCACGAAAAGAAATACCGGCACCTGATAATGAGCGAGAAGTCGCCACAGGGTTTCCGTATGGCTCTGCACCATGGACGCCCCGCTGATCACCAGAATGGCATAGTCCAACACCGAAAGGGTCCGCTCCATTTCCGCAGAAAAATCCACATGCCCCGGTGTATCCAGCAGGCACACGTCCAGGTCTCCCACAGAAAACCGGGCCTGCTTGGAAAAAATGGTGATGCCTCTTTCCTTTTCCATATCCGCGGTATCCAGATAGGCATCGCCGTGATCCACTCTTCCCATGCTGCGGAGCTTTCCGCTGCGATAGAGCAGACTCTCCGTCAGGGTCGTTTTTCCCGCATCCACGTGGGCCAGAATGCCGATAACAAGCTGCTTCATTTCTATTTATTCCTCCAGTTACGATCGTATGTATCGAAAAGTATACCAGATAATCCGTCAGATGTGATATGATGTTCTGAACGAAAGTAAGTTGACAAAGGAGGACTCTTATGTATATTACTTGCCTCGATCTGGAAGGTGTGTTGGTACCGGAGATCTGGATTGCCTTTGCGGAAGCCAGCGGCATCCCCGAGCTGAAGCGGACCACCCGTGACGAGCCGGATTACGATAAGCTGATGCGCTGGCGTCTGGGAATCCTGAAGGAGCACGGCCTGGGGCTTCACGAAATTCAGGATACCATCGCCTTCATTGACCCGCTGCCGGGAGCAAAGGAATTCCTGGATGAACTGCGGAGCTTCTCCCAGGTGATCATCATTTCCGATACCTTCTCTCAGTTCGCCGCCCCCCTCATGAAGAAGCTTGGAAATCCCACCATCTTCTGCAATTCCCTGGAGGTCGCTGCAGACGGCACCATCACAGGCTTCAAGATGCGCTGCGAAAATTCCAAACTGACCACCGTGAAGGCACTGCAGTCCATCGGCTTCGACACCATTGCCAGCGGCGATTCCTACAACGACCTGGGTATGATTCAGGCCAGTGCCGCCGGTTTCCTGTTCCGCAGCACGGAACAGATCATCCAGGACCATCCGGAGCTCCCCGCCTATACCCGCTACGACGAGCTTCTGGCCGGTATCAAAAAAGCCGCTAAGGAGCTGTAAAAAGAGCGATAAGCAAAGCAAAAGACCCGAAGAGACGTATCTCTTCGAGTCTTTTTGTTTTAGGACTCCATCATGGCCCGCAATTCATCCACCACCATGCCACAGGTTTTGCCTTCCTCATCGATGACGATGTCCGCGTATTTCTCATAGAGGGCACAGCGCTCGTTATAGAGATCCAGCAAGGTATACCCCTCCGGAATCGCAACGCCACGGTCCACCACATTGCCGATGCGCTTCAGCATTTCCTCATAGGAAATCTTCAGATAGACGATACTGGAAATCTCCTTCAGATGCACCATCGCCCAATCTTCATAGCAGATGGAACCGCCCGGTGCGATCACCGCATTTTCCGGATTGAGGGAAGCGGCCACATCTCCCTCCACCTGGAGAAAACCCTCATGGCCTTCTGCCGCAATGATCTCCTTCAGGAGCCGACCGGTCCGCTCCTGAATCACAATGTCCACATCGATAAAGCTCATCCCCAGCCGCTTGGCCAGCAGCACCCCTACGGTGGATTTGCCGCTGGAGGGCATGCCGATCATGGTAATGTTTCTCATCTGTCTGCTCCTTTACAGCTGCTCAGCAAAAAGGGAAAGCGGCGGAATCATCTGCTTCTTTCTGGACACCACACCCGGCAGCAGAACGGTGAAACTATCTCTCTCACCGGCCTTTTCGCACTGTACAGAAAAGGCATTGTTCACCAGCTCATCAGAACGGCTACCCACACAGAGCAGCTTCGTATCCTGGTTCAGGATATTGGTCAGCATCACGAAGCTCATGTCCAGCTTCTCCGTCTCCAGTGCATTTTCCGCAAAAGTCAGAAGCCGCGGCACCAGTTCCTCCAGCTCCTTCGCATTCAGGGAAGTCACCTGACTCACACCGAAATTGATCTTTCCGGCGGAGAAATGCTTGAAATCCTGATAGAAGATCTCGGCATCGCTCTTACCCTTCAGATTGGAACCGGCGGAGAACATCTCCACTGCATACTTTTCGATGTCCACACCGGCGATCTCTGCCAGCTTCCGGCCCACTTCCTCATCCAGCGGTGTGCAGGTGGGGGAACGGAACAGCAGGGTATCGGAAATGATGGCAGACATCAGAAGGCCTGCTGTCTGGGGATCGATCTCAATGCCGTTTTCCTGATACATCTGGTAAATGATGGTGCTGGTGCAGCCCAAAGGCTGGTTCCGGAAATAAACCGGGCCCAGTGTCTGCACGGTACCCAGACGATGGTGGTCGATGATCTCCAGAATTTCCGCGCACTCAATGCCGTCCACTGCCTGTGCCGGCTCATTGTGGTCCACCAGAATCACCTGCTTGCCGTGATTGCCCAGCAGGTTTCGACGGGAAACCAGTCCCAGATACCGTCCATCCTTCGAGAGGATGGGGAAATCCCGGTGTCGCTTGTTGGCCATGACCTCACGGATATCCTCCACGAAATCATCCTCCTCGAAGGTCAGCAGATCCTCCGTCTTCATGAAGTAGCTGATGGGCATGGACTGGTTGATGAGACGGGCTGCCGTATAGGCATCATAGCTCGTCACCATGATGATTCTGCCGCTCTGCTCCGCCAGATTTTTGATGGTCGGCGAAACGTTCGCGCCCTCGCAGACGATGATACAGTCGGCGCCGTTGTCCAGTGCGGACAGCTGGTTCTCCGCCCGGTTTCCGAGGATGACAATGTCATGCTCCTGAATGTAGTAGCTCATCATCTCCGGATTGGCTGCCGCAATCACCACCTTGCCCTCTGTGCAGTAGCGGTTCTCGTCACCGCAGACCATGGTGGCCTCAAGGGTCTCCAAAATGTTCTTAAACTGGGTGTGGGCCTTGGAGATAATGCTGGAATCATAGACATTCATGTAGGATTTCGCAATGTCTCCCACAGTGATAAGTCCCTCCAGCTTGCCATTGTCGGTCACCGCCGGGATGGTGACAACATTGCCCTCGTTCATACGCATCCAGGCTTCCTTCAGGGAGAGGTTCTTCTTCACGCCCGGGGTCTTCCGGTATTCAATATCCGAAACCTGGGTCCGTACGGAATTGATGAGCTGCGGCTCTGCGGCCTTGAAGTACTTCAGCACAAAGCTGGTCTCCGCATTCAGGCTGCCGGCGCGGCAAGGCACATAGCGTGTGCTGTTGGTGGTTACATTCTTTAATTGTGCATAGGTAATGGCAGCGCAGATGGAGTCCGTGTCCGGATTCCGGTGTCCTGTCACCAGTACCTTTCGTTCAGTGTTATGTGGAATCTTTTTTGTCGTCATATACTGTCCCTTTCCATTCATGGCTTCTTCAGCCAAATCCGGCACAGGCCGGATAGCAACGACAATTGTATCAGCAGGATTTGGGGACTGCAACAGTGAATGGAAAAAAGGACAATAGAGGAGACCCCGACAAGACTCTCATCCTGCCGGGGTAATTATGAAAAATCTATATAGTGTGTTTGTCGAATTTTATAGGAAGCGTTTGTTTTCGTCTTTTTGTTCATCGCTTCCGTCTATGTTTATATAGTAATTAGCAAATATGAACAAATTATGAATGGCAAGTAAACTTATTGTTAAGGAAATGTCACGCATCGCAAAACGCTGTGGCGCTGACTTTACTCCGCCGCCAGAGATTCCTGTATCGCCTGGATGGCGCGGCTCTCATTCTCAGACTCCATGCTGGCTGACGCCTCGCTTTCCGCCTGTCTGGCCTCATAGGCACTCTTCGTGGGAAGGCTCCGGGCCCTCTGAATCGCCTGGTTCAGCTCCGTCACGTAGTCCTGCACCGTAGTCAGGTCTCCGCAGTACTGCAGCTTGTCGATGGCATCGTTGATGAGCGTCTCCAGATCGCTGTCCTGATACTTCAGCTCCTTCAGGGTCTTCAGCGCATCCTCAAAGGACTGCTTGTTGACCTCCTTCTCATTCTCCACTCTGGCT
Organism: Parolsenella sp.; assembly: GCA_963659875.1. Taxonomy (GTDB): domain Bacteria; phylum Bacillota; class Clostridia; order Lachnospirales; family Lachnospiraceae; genus Oribacterium. The sequence goes on along the minus strand of CAVKVA010000013.1, from coordinate 48,554 downwards.
TCCTCTGCCTTAGACGCATCAATGGACTGCTGTTCCCTGGACTCCTTCTCCTTCAGCGCCTCATACTTTTGGATGGTATCCGTCATCTGCGCTTCAATGTTGTCGAAATAGGACTTCCGCTCCAGAAGCCGTGTCAAAATGTCCGTCCGGAGATCCGCATCGCTGAGGGTATCGGTCAGCGGTTTCAGCTCCGCATAGATTTCTCTTTCCTTATAAACATCCTCCACATTGCTGATTTCCAGCGCTTCATAGCTCGTCAGCAGCTCCTGCGCACGACTTTCGTTCTTCTGCTCTTCCTTCTCCTGCAGGGAGGCCTCGGCACGGGCTTCAGCCGTGGTTGACGCATAGTCCGTGATGCCCGTCTCCGGGTCCGTCCGCATTTCCACCGTATCCGGCTGCGTCCAGTCCTCCGGCTCCAGTCCCTCATGCAGCTGGTTCATGGCCTTCTGCCAGATCTTTCCCGCATAGGTGGAACCGTAGACCCCGGGCATGGGTGTCGGCTGGTCATAGCCCACCCATACCGCCATGGTATAGTATTTGCTGTAACCGCAGAACCAGGTATCCTTGGATTCGTTGGTGGTGCCGGTCTTTCCCGCACAGGGCATGCCGTTGTCCAGGGCGAGGCCGTAGCCCGTACCGTAGCCTTCCGTCAGCGTTCCCTTCAGGATGTCCGTCATCATGAAAGCCGTATCCTCCCGGTAAACCTGGGAACCGGCAGGCTGCCAGTTCGTCGTCAGTTCGCCGTCCTTCTCCTGCACAATCTTCGTAACACAGGTTTTGCCGCTGTAATGGCCGCTGTTGGCCAATGTCGCATAGCCCCGGGCCATATCCACCACACGGACGCCGTTGGTGAAGCCACCGATGGAAACCGCCTCGGTGGTGGTATCCACCCAGTTCAGCCCCTGGAAATGCATATTGGCAAGATACTGCAGCCCGTACTTCGTGCCGAGATCCGCCAGCACCTGCCAGGCCACCGTATTGAGAGAACGGTTCACCGCCTCCCGCAAAGTCACCAATCCATGATAATTGCCGCCGGAATTGCTGGGACCACCGTCAAATTTGTGATCGTCGATCCGGGTGGCCGGTGTATACTCACCGCTGTCCAGCGCGGGAGCATAGTCCAGCAACGGCTTGATGGCCGAACCGGGCTGCCGCACGCTGAGATAGGCACGATTGTACTTATCTTCCGTGCCTCTTCCTCCCACAACCGCCACCACATAGTCGGTCTTGTTGTCGATCACCGCCGCTGCGCCCTGCAGCGCAAGCTTGCCGTTCTCCTGCGTATCCGTGAACTTCTGCAGCGTTTCATCCAGCTGCGTCTGCACCTTCTCCTGCACCGCCGGATCCAGGGTGGTGTAAATGCTGTAGCCGCCACCCCGCAGCAGATTCATATAGTAATTGTAGGACTCGTCATAGGTCTCATCATAGCTTGCCTCGGCTTCCTTATCCGTCCAAATGTACTGGAAATCAAAGTGATTGACTTCCATCAGGGTGATGGCGGCACAATGAAGGGCATAGGAGCTGAGGTAATCCTCATCCGTTCCCTCCTGGGTATTTTCCGAAACATTCAGCTCTGTGGCACAGTAGGTCTTGTATTCGTCCTCTGTGATATAGCCGCAATCCAGCATGGATTTCAGCACCTGGTTCCGCTTCTCCAGACAGGCATCCTTGTGTCGCACCGGCTCATAGCGGGAGGGCGCATTGGAAATCCCAGCCAGTGCAGCTGCCTCCGGCACCGTCAGGTCCTTGGCGGATTTGTTGAAGTAGTACTGGCTGGCCGCTTCCACGCCGTAACAGTTGTTGCCGTAGAAATTGGTGTTGCAGTACAGCTCCATGATCTCGGCCTTGGTGTACATTTTTTCGATTTCCTGGGCCAGCATCATCTCCACGAACTTCCGGGTGAAGGTCCGTTCAGAGCTGAGGTAGGTATTCTTCACCACCTGCTGGGTGATGGTGGAACCGCCCTGGGTAATCTGGCCCTTATTCCGCACCAGCTCCAGCACTGCCCGCAGCGTGGCCTTGTAATCCACGCCGTGGTGTACCTTGAAGTTCCGGTCCTCCTGGGCAATGTAGGCGTTCTGCAGATTCATGGAAATGTCGTTGATCTCATCATAAACGAAATGTCCCGCATTCACGATGCCCAGCAACTCGCCGTTCGTGTCGTAGATCTTCGTGTCCGACAGCTTCGTCAGCTCCTTCACATCCACAGAGGCCAGCTTGTCATAGGCAGTGCTCTTCAGCTTGTCATATTCCGGCTTCACCACCAGGACATAGAGCCCTGCACCTGCGATCAGAAAAAGCAGCAGCAGGGTCAAAAAGATACGCCGCAGAATCCGCCAGAAGGAATGTCCTCTTCTATGGCGTTTTCTGCGCCGCTCTTCCCGGGCGCCGCCCTCAGGTCTCGGATTTTCCATAGTTTCTCCTTTCAAACAAGGAAGGCTTTGCTGTCGCGAAGCCTGTTTATACGATAAGCGGTGCAGAAACCTCTCGGTTCCTGCACCGCTGTCTTTAATGCATCTCGATTTTCTTGCCGAAGGCCAGCTTATTTTGCATAATCCACTGCTCTCGATTCACGAATCACATTCACCTTGATCACACCGGGATACTGCATCTGCTCCTGGATCTGCCGGGCAATGTCATGGGCCATAATGGTCATCTCATCCTCGGATACCTGCTCCGGGATCACCATGATACGCACCTCACGGCCTGCCTGTACAGCAAAGGTCTTCTCCACGCCCTTATAGGAATTGGCAATGTCTTCCAGCTCCTTCAGACGATTGGTATAGGTCTCCAGAGACTTTCTCCGGGCACCGGGACGAGCCGCAGAAATGGCATCCGCTGCCGCCACCAGGCAGGAAATCAGGGAAGTCGGCTCTGTACCGCCGTGGTGAGAAGCCACCGCATTGATCACGACATCCGGCTCATGGTATTTCTTACAAAGATCCACGCCCAGCTGCACATGAGTACCTTCCATCTCATGGTCGATGGCCTTGCCGATGTCATGCAGAAGACCTGCACGCTTGGCCATACGCACATCCAGTCCCAGCTCCTCTGCCAGGAGACCGGAAATCTGGGCCACCTCTACGGAATGCCGCAGCGCATTCTGTCCGAAGGAGGTTCTGAACTTCATACGGCCCAGCAGCTTCTGCAGCTCCGGATGAATGCCGTGCATGCCGACCTCCAGGACAGCCGCCTCACCTTCTTCCTTGATGGTATCCTCGACTTCCTTGCGGCTCTTCTCTACCACCTCTTCAATTCTGGCGGGATGGATACGTCCGTCTACGATCAGCTTCTCCAGGGCGATCCTTGCCACCTCACGACGGATGGGATCAAAACCGGACAGCACCACTGCCTCCGGCGTATCATCAATGATCAGCTCGACACCCGTCAGCTGCTCCAGGGTACGGATATTCCGTCCCTCGCGGCCGATGATACGGCCCTTCATCTCATCGTTGGGCAGCTGCACCACGGAAACCGTGGATTCTGTCACCTGATCTGCCGCACAGCGCTGAATGGCTTCTACGATATACTGACGACCGATCTTCTCGGCCTCTTCCTTGGCACGATTGTCGTACTCATGGATCATCTTCGCCGTATCATGCTTGATGTCCTCTTCCACAGACTTGAGAAGCTCCGACTTCGCCTGATCCCGGGTCAGTCCCGATACACGCTCCAGCTCGGTCATCTTCTGCTGCTGCAGTGCATCAATTTCCGTTTCCCGATTCTTCAGTCGTTCCTCGGTCTTGCCCAGCTCTGCTTCCTTTTTCTCCAGGGACTGGGCCCGCTTCTCGGACTGCTCATCCCGCTTCAGCATGCGCTTCTCGATGTCACTGACCTCGCGCCGTCTGTCCTTGATCTCACGATCCAGGTCATTCTTTGCCTTTACGACCTCTTCCTTAGTCTCTAAGAGAGTTTCTCTCTTCTTGCTTTCAGCCGTTCTGATGGCATCATCAATAATCTCCCTGGACTTGGCCTCGGCTGTACCGATCTTTTTGGCATAATCGGCCTTCTCCTTGTTGCGTCCGACGAAGAACATGATGGCACCAGCAATAACGGCAGCCAAAATAATGGCCACTACTATCACTCCGGTACCTCCTTCACTATTGACTTGTTAATGTACAAATATGTGAAGCATGTCAGGGCACAGCGCCCTCTCATGATATCCTCTTGCCGCTGTCCCGTTTCCCCCGGACAGACGACCATATTTATAACCATACATCCTGACGGATATACATTAACTCAACCATCTCATTTTATAAAAAATCAACAGTCATGTCAACAAAGAGGTAGCGCCGTAAACAGGCTTTCAGGCAGATGCTTTACGCCTTTCACTTGATCGCCTCCAGTGCCGCCACAGCGCCGTCCGCTGCCGCTGTTGTAAGCTGGCGCACCGTCTTGGTCCGGCAGTCCCCTGCCGCAAAAATCCCCGCTGTCCGGGTACGGCAGTCCTCGGATGCCGCAATGTATCCCTGGGCATCCAGTTCCACCAGTCCGGCAAAGGCCGCATTATCCGGCTCCTGACCGATGGCCACAAAAAGTCCCTGCACCGGGAGGCTGCGCTCTGCTTCCTCCTTCGTACTCTGCAGTCGAAGCCCCGTCAGCCCCTGCGCATCACTTTCCAGTCCGCTCACCACCGTATTGAGGATCAGCTCTACGTTTTCCCGCTTCTGCACCTGTTCCAGCAGTCTATGCTCGCCCCGGAAACCCTCTCGGCGGTGGATGAGATAGACCTTCTCACAGAGATTTGCGAGATACAGGGTGTCCTCCAGCGCCGTATTGCCGCCGCCGACCACTGCAACGGTCTGCTTCCGGAAGAACATACCGTCACAGGTAGCACAGTAGGACAAGCCCCGTCCCACGAGTGTCTCCTCCTGCGGAAGCCCCAGGTGCCGATTCTTCGCACCGGTGGCCAGGATCACCGCACGGCAGAGATATACGTCCTTCGACGTCTCTACCTGCTTTCCCTCTTCCGTTTCATGGATGGCCTTCACCTCTTCAAAGCGAAGCGCCGCCCCCAGAGAAAGCACCTGCCGGTGCAGCTTCTCCGCATATTCATAGCCGGAGATGCCGGGAAGGCCGGGATAGTTGTCGATGGTCGGGGTATTGATGATCTGTCCCCCGCAGCTTCCCTTTTCCAGCAGTAGCACAGACTTTCCGGCCCGCAGTGCATAGATCGCTGCCGTCATGCCGGCGGTGCCTGCGCCGACCACAACAATGTCATACATATTTCCCGCCTGTCTCAATCTTCCTGCAGCAGGGCGAGTACCTGCTCCTTCGGAATGAATCCGGTGGACTGCTTGCTGACCTGACCGTTCCGGAACACGATTAATGTGGGGATGGCCCGGATGCCGTAACGAAGCAGCAACTCCGTCTCCTCATCGGCATTCACAGAATATACCTTGATGTCCTCATTCTCCTTGGCAATCTCCGCAATGATCGGTGCCAGCATCTTGCAGGGGCCGCACCAGTCTGCCCAGAAATCCACCAGCACCGGTACCGATGCCTTCAGAACCTTTTCCTCAAAATCCGCCTTTGTTACCTTTTCTGCTGCCATTTTCCTGCCTCCTATTTTTGATGTTTTCGTGATTTATTGCGATATTCAAGTGGGCTCAGCGATAGCTTGGCTATCGGGGTGCCCACTTGATGACTTTGCGTCACACAACTGCTGTCTAAGCGCATTCTACAGAGATCGCCGCGTCATTGTCAACCGCAAATCAGCAAATGCAACGCACCCGGGCAGATCCCCGGGATCGACACAGGATTCAGGCCTCTTCCAGACTGAGCGCCAGTGCCTTGCTCGCCAGTGAATAGGAAAAGCCTCGCCGCAGGATAGACTGCAGCAGCTTCTGCCGTTCCTCCCGACCAATCTCCGCTGTTGAACGACACTTCTTCTGAATCAGCTTCTGCACCGCCAGAAGCTCCTGTTCCTCCGCCGTCTCTCCCGCTTCCCGGTACGCGGAAAGCGCCGCCTGCGCATCTGCCCGGCTGACGCCTCGCTGGTACAGCTTCTGCTCAATCTCCCGCAGGGACTTGCTCCCGGCATACCGCTGAATCAGGCGCTCCGCAAAACGCCGGTCATTGAGGAAGTCATAGCTTCGCAGGAAGTCCATGGCCTCATCAATGATATCCTCCGGATAACGGCCGGAGGCCCGCAGCTTCTCCCGAAGCCGGGCCTCCGTTTTTTCCGCATCTGTGATGAGATAGAGACAGCGCTCCCGGCAGCGGCGCAGCAACCGTTCCCGCTCTGACGCCGGGTCCTTCTGCCGCTTTCCGACCCCCGCACCAGACGCAGCAGTATCGTGCGCCGCAGACGTGCCAAACGCATCCTCATCCGCTGGAATGTCGAAATCCCGGCAGAAATCCTCCATGCTCTTCATACTTTAGAACAGTCCCTCAGTCTCTGACTCCGCATCTTCCGCATCCGCTGAAAGCGCATCCGCAACGCCATCCGCCAGGGTCACTGTCTGGTCCAGCATCAGATCATCCGCCGCCAGTCCGTACTTCTCCCGCACCTTGTTTTCAATCTCCGTCAGCAATGCCGGATTCTGCTTCAGATACTCCTTCGCATTCTCCCGGCCCTGACCGATCTTGCTGCCGTTGTAAGCAAACCAGGCACCGCTCTTCTCCACGATGTTCTCATTTACGGCCAGATCCAGCACATCGCCTTCCTTCGAAATACCGCTGCCGAAGGTGATGTCAAATTCGCACTGCTTGAAGGGCGGCGCGATCTTGTTCTTCACCACCTTCACCCGGACACGATTGCCGGAAGCATCGCCGTTGGTCTTCAGCGTCTCAATGCGGCGGATATCCAGACGCACGGAAGCATAGAACTTCAGTGCCCGGCCGCCGGTGGTGGTCTCGGGATTTCCGAACATGACGCCCACCTTCTCACGGAGCTGGTTGATGAAAATCAGGATACAGTTGGATTTCGAAATGATGGAGGTCAGCTTCCGCAGGGCCTGGGACATGAGTCTCGCCTGAAGGCCCACATGGGAATCCCCCATGTCGCCATCAATCTCCGCCTTCGGCACCAGCGCTGCCACGGAGTCGATGACCAGAATGTCGATGGCGCCGGAGCGCACCATGGTCTCCGCGATCTCCAGAGCCTGTTCTCCGGAATCCGGCTGAGAAATGTAGAGATTGTCAATGTCTACGCCGATGTTCTCCGCATACTTGGGATCCAGCGCATGCTCCGCATCGATAAAGCCCGCAATACCGCCCCGCTTCTGCACCTCTGCCACAGCATGAAGGGCCAGTGTGGTCTTACCGGAGGACTCGGGTCCGTAGATCTCGATGATACGTCCCTTCGGAAAACCGCCGGCACCCAGCGCGATATCGAGAGAAAGAGAGCCCGTGGTCACGGTTTCAATGTTCATGTTTAACTTCGACTCGCCAAGCTTCATGATGGAGCCCTTGCCGAAATCCTTCTCGATCTTGGTCAGTGCCACATCCAGAGCCTTCATTTTCTCTTCATGGTCCTGGTTCGGATTGACGGGTGCCTTTGATGCTGCCTTTGCTGCCATTTTGTTTCTCCTGTTCTATGATATAAATAAGCGGATGGGAACATGCTTGATTAAACATACGTTTCACTGGTATTTATCTTATCACAAACATATGTTATGTCAAGAGCGGAGAAGTTTGCATCAAGCAAACTTCGGAGCGAGCTGACATGTGCCCGTAGGGGACATGCCTGCGCAGCAGGTTCGCTGAGAACTTCAAGTTCGAAGCGAATCCACATGTAGAAAAAAACAATGCTTAGAATAAAAGAAAAAAGAGGCGTCTGCCTTTGATATTCCCATCATAGCATAACCCCTCTTTTTTTCCTAGTACTCTATATTCGGATATGATAGCCGCCGTTTATTCAACACGCATCGCAGTATTTGCTCAACATTTCAGCAAAATGTGCCCAATGTCCCGGAAATTCATCCCTTAAGCTCCCAGCGTCATGACACCCTTTTCCACCGCCATCTTGTAGTCAAAGACCGCCTGGCTGTAGTTCATCTTCGCCGTTTCCACCGCATTGGCCTTGCTGAGATAATCCAGCTGCAGGCCGTCGTACTCGGCGCGGCCCACGAGACCCACCGCATCCATCCGGTCTGCCCGTTCCTTCTTCGCCTTAGCAAGCTCCGCCGAGGTCTCCGCCGCCGTATACTCCGCCTGCTTCTGCTTCACATTCTCGAGAAGCGAGGTCATGGCAATGCGGATTTCCTGCTCCGTAGCGGCAATGCTGATCTCCCGGTTGTCCCAGGTGGTGAAATCCTTGTCCTGAATCCGGGAAGCCGTGCCATACTGGCTGTTCTGCTGCATGGCCGACTGGATATCACTCTCCAGATTCCGTCCCGCCGCAAAGTCCAGGGGATAGTCCGGTACCGCACCAAAACTGATATTTTTGTAGCTTGTTGTGTTCCAACCAAGACCCGTGCCGATGGTCCGCTTCACCGTATCCAATGCATTGTCCAGCTGCTCCAGGCTCAGCTTCGCCGCATTCACGTTGAGCAATGCACTCTGCACATCTGCCGCCGTCGCCGCACCACTCAGCTGCTGCTTCTGCGCCTTCTCATAGGAAGCCTGATACATCGCCAGCTGCTGCGTCACCAGCTTCTGGTTCAGCTCCAGTCCCTTATAGGTATAAATCGCCGACTGATAGCCGTAGGTCATCTGCTTTTTCGCCGGATAATAGCCGGAGGCGATGGAGGACACGATCTGCTGCTTCGTCTTCGCCAGGTTCGTGCCGCTGCCGCCTGCCGTATTCTCCTTCCAGTAAGCCGAAATCTGGTTCAGCGTCAGCTTCTTCTGCTTTCGCAGTGCGCTGATCTGCTGATTCAGCTGCTTCCGACTCTCACTGTCCGTGGTCTCATCCCGCAGGGCCGTGAGCTCCTCGATGCCGTCGTCAAAGCTGTCCTTCGCCTCCTGATAATTGTCCTGCAGGGCAGAATAGACATCATCAAAGGACGAAGTCATATTCTCCGTCATATCCTTCTGCAGCGTGGCCAGCATGCTGTAGTTTTCCACCAGCGCCCCCACCTCGTCGAAATCAATGACATTGTCCTGGAGGTTCCAGTTTTCTTCCGCATAGACCGGCATGGTCGCGCCGAAGACATTGGCCGAAAGGACCAGGGCCGAAAGGGCTGCAAAGGTGGCCTGCCGAAGGCGATTTTTGTGTAATGTCTTCATCTCTGCTTCCTCACCTCACGCTCAGCTCTGGTCAGCCGTCGCCAGACCGTTGACCGCCGCCACATAGTCATAATAGGCCGATGCCAGACTGTATTCTGAAATTTTCGTGGACAGCGCTGCTGTATCTGCTGCATACTGGGCATTTTCCAGATCCCGGGCACTGGCAGAACCCACATTGTAATTCCGCTGCACCTTCTGCAGCGTGTTCTCCGCATTGGACTGGGAAAGCTGCGCCTGGGCCAGGGCATTCTGCGCCTGCCGCACCGTCTGGGAACGGGAAATCATGTCGGAACGCACCGCCTGCTTCTCGTTCTCAATCGTCGTGTTCAAGCTGCTCCTGTTGGTGTCCGCCTCAGAAACCGCCAGCTTCCGCTCATTGATGGCGATGCTGTAATTGTTGGCCAGCGCCGTCTTTGTGTCCGCTTCCAGATCCATCGCGGAAAGCTGCGTCTCCGTGGGAAGCGGCACGGCACAAAGCTCCGGGCTGTCGTTGTACTTCCATCCCAGGTTCACCCGGATGAGCTGCAGGGTCTTGTTCCGGGCCGTCTCATCCGCCTGCACCGTGAGCTTCGCCTGTTCGGCGCTTTCCTTCGCTGCCAGGGTATCGAGACTCGTGGCCGATCCCACCGCCTGCCTGCGTGTCGCCGTCTCATACTGGGACATCAGGTGCTTTTCCGTCAACTCGTCCATCTCCTGCTGCAGACCGGCAGAATAGTAATTGATGATGGACTTCCGGATGGTTTCTGTGCTGGTAAGCTCCGTCTTACTGATGGTGAGCTTCGCCGCTTCCCGATCCGTGGACTGGGCCGAGCTGTCCACGGTGGTCTGGGCGCTGCTCACCTGCTGCTGCATGGCCGCCAGCGCCTCCTGCAGGGCATTGCCGTCCGCCTTCGCCACCGCTTCGTCATAATTGTCGTCAATGGCGCTCAAAGCCGCCTCATAGTCAATGTTGTAGGCCCCGTTATGGTCCTGCTGCCGGAATGTGATCCAGGCATTGCTGACCGTGGGATTGTACTCATGCACCAGCGCCTGGAGCTCGTCCCATTCAATTTTGTTGTCCCGGAGCCTCGCCCACTCCTCGGCACTCCGTTCTCTGTCGAAGGAAGCCTGATGCGGCGTGACGGAGACATTGGCGCCGATGGCCGCCAGCGCCTCCATATTTCCGGCCGCCAGCAGCAAAGCTGCCAGCGCCGTTGTTTTTCTGAGATCAATCATAGCTCTCTCCCTCTGAGTAATACCATTCCTCCCGGAACGCTCTTTCCTCGCCGAGACGCCGCTTGTACTCCGCTGCGCCGTCCTTATCGGCCATATACCCGGCCGCAGGGATGTCCTTCCGGAGATTCTGCTTCTTCCGGCTCATGAGTTCATAGTAAACCGGCAGCATCAGAAGTGCAAGGATGGTGGAAGCCGTCAAACCGCCCACATCTACGAGGGCTAGACCGCTCATCATTTCGCCGTTGTCGCCGAAACCGATGGCCATCGGCACCATGGACACCACAGTGGTCAATGTGGTCAGAAGAATCGGTCGAAGACGGGTCGCACCGGCCTCGATGAGGGCCTTCTTCAGCGGCATCTCTTCCTTAAACTGGTTCACCGTATCCACATAGAGAATACCGTTATTTACCACGGTTCCCACCAGCATCAGGAAGCCCAGGAGAGATACCATGGAAATGCTGGAGTTGCAGAGCCACAGCAGTCCGAAGGAACCGATGAGGGAGAAGGGGATCGTGGTCATCACCATGAAGCTGTAGCGCATGGACTCAAACTGCGCCGCCATCACCACGAACACCAGGAAGATGGCGATGGAAATGGCCATACCCAGAGAGCTGAACTCCTCATTCATTCGCGTGGTCACGGAACTGTCTGCCTTCTCCACGTCGTCATTCAGATACTTCGCAATAACGGCGCTGTCGATTTCCTGCTGTGCCTTGGCGGAAGCCGCGTCTGTATAGTCCGCCGTGATGGTGGCCTGATACTTCCGGTCCACCCGGGTAATGCTGGCGGGCGAATCTTCAAAGACCACGTCCGCCACATTGTCGAGCTTCACACTGGTGCCCGCTGCCGTGGTCAACATGATGTTCTTTACCTTCTCGAGGCTGTCATAGTCTCCCTCCGGGTATTCCACCATCACGGAAACATTCTGGCCATCCACATCCATGGTCATGGCCTCTTTACCGGACAAGAGCATGTTCACAGTCTGTCCCACCTGCACCGGTGCCAGACCCTCGGCGGCTGCCTTGATGGGATCCACCTTGATCTTTACCAGCGGTGCCGCATTTTCCAGACTGGAGTGCACAGCCGTCACATCCTCCCGGGCCTGCAGATCCGAAACGATGGCGTCACTGGCCGCCTTCAGCTTGTCATAATCTGCTGCCTGCAGGATGCTCTCAAAGCTCGTGCTGTTGCTGGACATAGAAGACATCATACTGGAGGACTCCACGGTGATCACCGCATCCGGCATGCCGTCCAGTGCCTTCCGCCAGAGATCTGCCTTCTCCTTCGTCTTCATGGAGCGGTCGCTCTTCAGGTACGCCGTCACGGTGGAACCGCCGCCACTGTAGATGGCGGTAATGCCGGAACCGCCGCTCTGTACCATGTACCGGTCGGTATCGCTGTCCTCCGCCACCATGCTTTCGATTTTGGTCAGTATCTTGTCCACTTCCTCGATCTTCAGATCCGGACGGGTTTCCACGGAAATGCTGATGGTGCCTTCATCCGTCTGGGGCATCAGCTCCATCTTGAGCTGACCTGCCAGCACGAAGGACAGCACCAGCAGAAGAATGGTGGTCAACATGACCATTTTCTTTCGCCGCAACAGCTTCTCCATGATGCTGCGGTAGGCGTCCTGCATGCTCCGCACCGCCTTATAGGCCGGTGCCTTGGTGTTCTCATTGGGCTTATAGTAAACGTAGCACAGCGGCACAATGGTAATGGCCGAAATCAGTGACGCCACCATACAGAACACGATGGTGAAGCCGAGGGGGGCAAAGAACTGTCCAGAAAGACCGTTCATGAAGCCCAGCGGCAGGAATACCACGCAGGTGGTCACGGTGGAGCCGAAGACAGAGCCGCCGACGGTCTTGATGGAATCGACGGCTGCCTCCCGCCGGGTTCTGCCGTTGGCATCCGTATAGCGGTCCATGGCCCGGAAGCAGGCCTCCAGTACCACGGTGGAGTTGTCCACCATCATGCCGACGCCCAGTACCAGTGCCGACATGGTGATCATATTCATGGAATAGCCCATGGCCCACATAAACACCAGCGCCCCCAGAATGGCAATGGGGATGGAGGTTCCGACAATAAGGGATGCCTTCCAGTCACCGAAGAAGAAGAAAATGATGGCCATGGAAATGATGACCGCCATAATCATGGTCTGGAACACGCTGGACAGGGAGGACTGGATGGTGTCCGCGCTGTCGTCAATGATGACGATCTCCAGCTCAGGGTCATCTGCCTGGAGTCGGTCAATCTCCGCCTGCACCTGCTTGGACAGGGTCACCGCCGAATCCTCCTGAACCTTCGTGATGCCCAGGGTAATGGTGTCACTGCCGTTGTAGCGGCCGATGGCGGTCTGCTCCTGCAGGGCCGTGCCCACATCCGCAATGTCCTTTAAGTAAATGGTGTTGCCGTTTCCGGTGACGATGGGCAGGTTCCGAAGACTCTCCACGTCATCGTAGCTCACGCCGGTGGTGACCGAGAGATCCTGGGTGCCCACGCCGGTGGTGCCTGCCGGATAACTGAAATCCGCGCTGCTCATGGCAGAAACCACGGAATTCATGGTGAGATGATACTGATCCAGCTTATCCGCCCGGAGCTGCACCTTGACGTACTGCTCCTGGCCGCCGCTGGAACTGATGGATGCCACTGTGGACAGCTTCTCAAACTCCGGTTTGATGTCATTTTCTACATAATTGTACATGTTCTCCTGTGACGGGTTGTTGATCGCCAGCGTCATAGAAGCCTGCTCATTGATGTTCATCTCCATAAAGGAGGGATCGTTGGCATCGTCCGGCAGGGAGGACTTCAGGGTGTCCACCTTTTTCTTCAGCTCATCATAAGCCTCGTCCATGTCCGTTCCGTAGTTGTAACGGATCATCACCAGGGAATAGTTCTCACTGGAGGAGGACTGAATGGTGTCCACATTGGACAATACTGACACGCCATCTTCGATGGGCTTTGTCACCAACTCCTTCACGTCCTCCGGTGAGGCACCGGGATAGGTGGTGGTGACGATCATCATGGGGAAGTCCATGTCACTCATGAGCTCCAGCTTCGAGTTCATCAGGGCCATGCCGCCGAAGAAGACCAGACAGAGCACACAGAGGAAGGTGGTCACCGGCCTCCGCAGGACAAATTTCGTTATTTTTTCCATGCTGTGTCCTTCCTTTTATGCTGCCGTTTCCGCTTCACTTGCAATATTAACAGACGCCCCGTCATACAATTCATTCGTCCAGCTCTGCACCACCTGGTCCCCGGCATTGATGCCGCTGAGGATCTGCGCATTTTCCTCATTCTGGATGCCCAGGGTCAGTTCCTTCTTATGCACGAGACCATCCTCGTAAACATAGACATAGGGATTACCGTTGGAGTAGTAGAGGCAGTCCAGGGGCAGCAGGCTCACGTTCTCCGCATGCTCGTTCACCACGGTGAGCTTCGCAGAGCTGCCGTCTGCCAGCGTATCCGCCGCGGAAAGCTCTGCCTGCACCGGGAACAGGCCGGTCTGGGCATTCACCACATGACCGATCTCCGTCACCGTGCCATCGTAGGTGCCGCCGTTCTTTTCCACCGTCACTGTCTCGCCCAGCTCCAGATTCTCCATGACATCCTCGGTCACATTAAAATGAAGGGTTTTCGCACCGCTGCCGGTCAGGATGCAAAGCTGCGACTGCTGGGAAACCATGGCGTTGATGGTGATGTTCTTGTTTTCAATGGTGCCGTCTGCCGGTGCTGTCACCGTGGCATACTCCACCTGGGTGTCGTAATTCAGCTTCGCGCTGGCCGCCTGGGCCTCTGCCGCATCGGCCTGAGCCTTGGTGGACTCATAATCCTGGGCGGAAATGTCGCCGGCTTCGTAGAGGGGGGTCATACGGTTCAGCGCATCCCTTGCTGTGGTGGCGCTGACATTGGCCTGCTCCAGCGTATACTTCGCGGCATCGATCTGCTTCTGGTTGTCCAACTTCACGATGGGATCCCCCTTATGCACAAACTGGCCGTTCTCCACATAGCACTCCAGCACCTCACCAGCCACCTTCGGCATCACCACATAGGTGTCCGAGGGCTCGACGGTGCCCATCAGGGAAATGTTGTTGGCGATGCTGCCCTGGCTCATGCGGGTCAGCGTCACCGTCGGCAGGGACTTGGTCTGTACAGCCTCCGCCGGCTGCATCATACGCTGCAGTACCAGCGCCAGCACACCGATGACAACCACCGCACCGGCGGCAATCTTGATTCCTTTTTTCATTCTGCTCTCCTCTCTCTCGGACAGGCACCATAGCGGAAGTAGTCCAGCATGGTTCTGTATTTTCTCAGTATCTTCTCTTCGTCATCGCCCCACACCATGGTACCGATCAGAGACATCATGGTGATGCCGATGAGGAGCTGAAACAGGGTCTTCAGCTCGGGAAAGGGCTTCGTCACATCCAGACACTCCGGATCCACATGGGCAATGAGCCAGCGGATCTGCTCCTCTGAATGGGTCTTATGCTGCTGTTCTGCCTCACAGACACGTTTGCTCCGGAAAATCTCCGACTCGTGATTGATGCCCGTGTTGGCCATGATCTGGATATTCTTCTCCACGATCTCATCGTGACGATGGGCCAGGATCATGGCAAACCATCTGTCCATGGCAAGCCAGAGGTCTCCATTTGCCTGCAGCAGATTTTCCTTCAGGGAATCAAACATCAGTTTCCAGTTGCACTGGAACACATAGCCCAGAAGATCCCGTTTATCTTCAAAATAGGTATAAAAGCTTCCCCGGGAAATGTCGGCTTCCCGAATGATCTGGTTGATGGAAACATTTTCGAAGGGCACCCGGGCAAACTCATTCACCGCTGCCTCTACGATCCGCTTCTGCTTCTCCTCACTGAGCTTCAGAAAACGCTCACTTGGCATGTCTTCTCCTTTCCTGTATCGCCTTTTTGTTGATGGTGACAATTTGTCACTTTTTAGAACTGGCCATAGTATAGTGACAACCTGTCACTTTTGTCAAGACTGCGAAATGTACTTGCGAAAAAACATAAAACTGGGTAAAATACCAGAAAAAGAATTGTATACAAAACTCAATGACAGCTTGCTTGACGCAGGGAGGTTGCATGGACAGCTTAAAACTGCAGGCCTACGGGAAGATCAACCTGTCACTGGATGTGCTCCGTCTTCGGGACGACGGCTATCACGATGTCCGCATGATCATGCAGTCCGTGCGGCTGCACGACAGCATCAGCATACGCCGGAGCCGACAGCCGGGCATCCGTCTGAAAACAAATCTTCCCTTTCTGCCGGTAAACGAAAACAATCTGATGTATCGCGCCGCACAGCTCCTGATGGAGGAATGCGGCATCACGGACGGCGTGGAGCTTTCCCTCCGGAAGGTAATCCCCGTGGCGGCCGGTATGGCCGGCGGCTCTTCGGATGCCGCCTCGGTGCTCTACGGCATGAATCGCATCTTCCGTCTGGGCCTTAAGCCTCGGGAACTGGAGGAACGGGGTGTAAAGTTGGGTGCCGACATTCCCTTCTGTCTCCGACGCGGCACCATGCTTTCCGAAGGCATCGGTGAAATGCTGACGGCACTGCCGCCCATGCCCCGCTGCCGCATCGTACTGGCGAAACCGGCCATTTCGGTATCCACCAAATACGTCTATACCAATCTGCACGTTGCGGAGCGGCCAAAGGAAGCCCATCCCGATGTGGATGCCGCCATTGCTGCCCTGCAGCAGCAGGACCTCACGGCCCTGTCCGGCAGCCTCGGAAACATCCTGGAATGCGTGACCTGTACCGCCTATCCCGAAATCGAGGCACTGAAGAAGCTGATGCGGGACAACGGCGCCATGAATGCCATGATGTCCGGCTCCGGCCCCACCGTCTTCGGCATCTTCCGGGATTCGGAAAAAGCCGAAAGCTGCTACAAACTGCTGCGCTACGGCCGGGGCAAATCCATTGCCCGGCAGGTCTATCTGACAGAACCGTATAATCCAAAAGTCTAAAGGGAGAAGAATGCTATGAGTGAATTTACTGTAAACATGAATGAGTATCTGCCGCTGCGGGACCTCGTCTTCAATACCCTGCGGCAGGCCATCCTGAAGGGAGAGCTGAAGCCCGGTGAGCGGCTCATGGAAATTCAGCTGGCAGAGAAGCTCGGGGTATCCCGTACCCCCATCCGTGAGGCCATCCGGAAGCTGGAGCTGGAGGGTCTGGTGCTGATGATCCCCCGCCGCGGTGCTGAGGTGGCCAAGATCTCCCACAAGTCTCTCCAAGACGTACTGGAGGTCCGGGGCGCGCTGGAGGCTCTGGCCACAGATCTCGCCTGTCAGCGCATCACCGACGAGGAGCTGGAGGAACTGCGCAAGGCCCAGGAGAATTTCAAAAAGGCCGTGGAGTCCGGCACAGAAATGCAGATTGCCGAAGCCGACGAGGCCTACCACGACATCATCTACAACGCTTCCAACAACAAGCGTCTCGTGCAGATGATCAACAATCTCCGGGAGCAGATGTACCGCTACCGCCTCGAATACATCAAGGACGAGGCCCAGCGCGGCGTCCTGATCAGCGAACATGAGAAGATCCTGGAAGCCATCCGCGTGCGGGACATCATCCGTGCCAAGGCCCTCATGAAGGAGCACATCGACAACCAGGAAATGACCGTTTCCCGGAATCTCGAGGACGAGGAAGAAGCGGCGAAGAAATAAAGCCCGGACAGGATATCAAAGAAGGCTCTGCTGACGCAGAGCCTTTTATACGCTCGCCGCTAAGGCATCCTGCCCGGGCAGGATATTACTCCAGATACGAACCGAAGTGCAGCTTCTTGCCGGTCTGTCTGTGGTAGTCCCGGAAGCGAAGCAGCAGATTTAAAAGACAGTAGATCACCGTCACCAGAAAGGCGATATGGGGTGCGCCGCCTGCATACAGCATACAAATACCGTACACGCCCATCATCAGTACCGTAAGGCCCACGAAAAACCGGGTGTCCGCAAGCTCCCACTTCCGGTAGCGCACCAGCGTCAGCATAAATCCGTAGTACGCGAACATGCAGAGGATCAGAAAGATCAGACGGTAATTCTGGTTGATTCCCTCCCGGGCACCGAGCTCCAGGGCGATGGTGGTGGTGTTGATGGCACAGATCAGAAAAACATGGCGGGTGAGGTAGCCGAGGCCGCTGGTCTTCTGCTGGTGGTACAAGGCATTGTCATAGAAAAAGCCGTAGGACAGGAACATGAGCACCACCACCAGGAAGGCGCTGACATTCAGGAACACATGATCCCCCGCATCGAAGTAGGCTGAGATTCCGATGATCATTTCGCCGAAGGTGAGGATCACCAGCAGCAGCACACGCTCCGAAAGATGCGGAAAGTCCACCGGCCGCAGCTTGTAGTAGCGGTACTCAAACCACTTGGCGGCAAAACCGAACAGCAACACCAGCGGCGAAATCATAACCCCCGTCATCTGATACACCGGAATGGTCAAAAAAGCCAGCCCTGCCTGGAAAAACTCCGCCGAGCAGTTGCTCTGCAGGATATGCCGGTCCACATCGTCAATGTGGCTGCCGTGCCGGAGCTTATCGAGACTCCGATAACTCAGGTTCAGCATGATGCAGGCCCAAGCCACGTGATAGCGCACATAGTGGGTGGTCCAGTCCAGCATGGAATCCGACGCCATATAGTACAGGAAGTACATATTGATGAGTATGCTAATGTAGTCGCGCAAAGATTTCCGGCCGTAGCGGTTAAAAAACATGGTCGAGAAAAACCAGACCTGCACCGCCACCATCATGAGAAAGAAGAAGGATCCCATCAACGCCACAGAGGGAAAGCCCTCCTCCACATGATGAAAGAGAGAGTTGATGGAACGAAAACTGTATACAAAAATCAAGTCAAAAAAAAGCTCGATATACTCCACCTTTTTGACGATCTTCTTCGGCAGCTCCGCCGCTGCAGTCACTGTGCTCCCCTTGTTTTCTGTTTTCTCCATATAAATCCCCTATGATCCGCGCATCTCTGTATGCCTTCGCTTCACTCCGATCCGAAGGCCGAAGACATTATCCCCAACAGCAAGAAAGCTGCACAAATTTTCGGCGCAAGCTTCATTTCTTTTGGTCAATGTTACCATGATAAGTTGATACCGCTCAAGAACAAAATTCCATACAATGGTCTTTTTTCGCGAACTTCGGCAGTTTCCCTATTGTAAAGTCGGTGAAATGATTTATAGTAGGTGTGTTTACTGAGGAAAATAGGGAGGATGTATACCAATGACCGAATTTAAGCCTGTAAAGGAAGGCAAGGTTCGTGAGATCTACGATCTCGGCGAGAACCTGCTGATGGTAGCAACAGACAGAATTTCTGCTTTTGACGTGATTCTCAACAACCAGATCACCGACAAGGGCAAGATCCTGACACAGATGTCCAAGTTCTGGTTCGATCTCACCAAGGATGTGATCCCGAACGATCTGGTGTCCGTAGATACCAAGGACATGCCGGAATTCTTCCGGAACGAGCAGTTTGAGGGCAGATCTACCCTCTGCAAGAAGCTCACCATGATCCCCATTGAGTGCATCGTGCGGGGATACATCACCGGCTCCGGCTGGGAAAATTACAAAAAGGACGGCACCATCTGCGGCCTGAAGCTGCCGGAGGGCCTGAAGGAGTGCGAGAAGCTGCCTGAGCCGCTGTACACCCCTTCCACCAAGGCGGATCTCGGCGACCATGACGAGAACATCAACTTCGAGCAGTCCATCGAGGTGCTGGAGAAGGCCTTCCCGGGTCACGGTGAGGAAATCGCCACAAAGATCAAGGATGCCACCATCGCGGTATACAAGAAGTGTGCCGACTATGCACTGAGCCGGGGCATCATCATCGCCGACACCAAGTTTGAGTTCGGCCTGGACGAGCAGGGCAATGTCGTTCTCGCGGATGAAGTACTGACCCCGGATTCCAGCCGTTTCTGGCGACTGGAGGGCTATGAGGCCGGCAAGGGACAGGCTTCCTTCGACAAGCAGTTCGTGCGGAACTGGCTGAAGGCAAACCCGGATAACAACGACACCCTTCCTCAGGAAATCGTAGACAAGACCATTGCACTCTACAAGGAAGCATATACCATGCTGACCGGCGAGACGCTGTAAGGTAAAGTGAAAACGTAAAGAGCGCAAACAAAAGGGACTTCCCACGACGGGATGTCCCTTTTTTGATTCATAGGAAAGTGCATCCTATGAATCAAAAAACGCTCCGCGCGGATCGTGCATCGTTATCCGTTATCGCACCACTCTTGCGCTGCCACCGGCGGCCAGCGCTTCCACTTCTTCCTTCGTGGCCATGGAATTATCGCCCGGGGTGGTCATCACGAGAGCACCGTGGGCGGCGCCGAGCTCCACGGCATGCTGCGGATCACCGTCCGTCATCAGCCCGTAAATGAGACCCGAGGCAAAGCAGTCCCCGCCGCCGACCCGATCCCAGACCTCCAACTGCGGATATTCCTTGGCCGAATAGATCTTTCCGTCAGCCCAGCAGAGAGCAGACCAGTCGTTGCAGGAAGCGGAGTGCACCGTGCGAAGGCTGGTGCCCACCACCTTGAAGTTCGGAAATTCCTTCACCGCCTCCTGGATCATCTTCCGGTAGCCCTCCAGCGGCAGCACCTCCCGGTCCTTCTCCTGCCCTTCGATTTTGAGTCCCAGGCAGTCCGTGAAATCATGCTCATTGCCCAGCATCACGTCCACATATTTGGCGATTTCCCGGTTTACCTCCCGGGCATGGGCATTGCCCCCGTTGGCAGACCAGAGGGAAGGGCGGTAATTCAGGTCGTAGGAAACAATAGTGCCATATTTTTTCGCCGTTTTAATGGCCTCCACCACGGTTTCCGAGGACTGGGCGGAAAGCCCCGCATACACCCCGCCGGTATGGAACCAGCGCACCCCCAGCGTACCGAAGAGATAGTCGAAATCGAAGTCCTCCGGCTTTGCCTTGGAAATGGCGGTATTGAAGCGGTCCGAGCAGCCCTTGCTGCCCCGGATACCGAAGCCCCGCTCCGTGAAATTGAGACCATTCCGGCAGCTTCTGCCGATGCCGTCGGTTTCCATCCAGCGGATGTGGCTGCTGTCCACACCGCCCTGCAGTATGAAATCCTCCACCAGGTGTCCCACCTCATTGTCTGCCAGTGCCGTCAGCACCGCCGTCCGAAGGCCGAAGCACTTCCGCAGAGAGCGGATCACATTGTACTCACCGCCCCCTTCCCAGACACGAAACTGCCGTGCCGTACGGATCCGGTCTTCACCGGGATCCAGCCGCAGCATCACCTCTCCCAGAGATACCGCATCGTATCGGCATTCCTCTGCCGGTCTCAATTTCAGTTCCATAGCCGCCTCCTTTTTATACATTTTCGGGAAAGCATACCATACTTACCAAAGGAAGTCCATATTCGCAAATTTGTTCTGTCCATTTCGTATAGAACGGGCTATAATAAACGCATTGCAAAACTCATTTGATAAAGGAGAAGCCCCATGCTACTTTCCCATTCCCAGAAGAATATCGATTTACAGGAGAACTGGCCCATCCGCTTTTATGAGAGTAAAGATCCCCAGGCCAGGCTCGCCGCCCTGGAAGCCCGCCTCCGGGCGGATCCGGACAATCCGGAGGAACAGCGACGCCGGGAAATTCTCCTCCGGCGCTTCCCGGAACTTAAAAACGGAAAGCAGCCGGAACGGGACGGCTTCATTGCCGCCTGGATGATGCTGCTGATCGTCGGCCGCAGCGGCGTGAATTTTCTGAACCGGAAGAAATTAAAAAAAGACATTGAGACACAGCTCAATGTCCTCGGAATTCTCAACTGCAGTACAGATCCGGCACTACTCGCCCGGGAATGGGAAAGCTTCGCCACCCTCTGGATCGAGACCTGCGTCAAGGATCGTACCTATACCTCCACCGCCTTCGGCATGTTCCATCTGAAGGACGACCGGCTCGCCGGAAAGATCGCCGCAGAAATCGACGAAGCCACCCGCCTCATCCCCGCGAAGTTCGGTTACGAGGCAGAATGCGCCGACTTCCGGGCTGTTGTGATCCGCAGCTTCGAGCAGCGCATTGAAAACGGCGGCTACTACTGGCAGAAATACATGTCTGCTCAGGAATAGAGCCGCTCCAGAAGCTCCTCCACGTCCACCTGATAGCCCTCGGGATCCCGGGGGTTGAGACGCACGTGTACCGTCTGTCCCACCACTTCCCGGCCGGGATATTCATCCAACTCATCGCTGGTAAGGTCCTGGGTCTTACCGGTCTGGGGATCCGTGTAGCGGCAGATGAGAAAATAGCTCATGCCCGTGTCCGCTCCGAATCGAAGGCTCCGGCTGACGCCCAGCACCGTGGCATCCACCGTGCCGCTCCGGCCGTCCAGAATCTGGGGCACCCGGTTTCCCTCCGCATCCGCCTCATCCAAGTGAATCCGGAAGAACACCTGCCGTCCGAAGAAATCGGCCTGTCCGCCGCCCAGAAGATAAAAGCCCGGCAGCAGTAGAATCGCCGCCAGAATACTGCCCGTGGCGAAAGGTCCCGTTTCCTTCTCCCAAAAACTCACATACCAGCCAATCAAAAGACACAGCACCGCTGCGAGAATCAGCAATAGCGCCAGCCAGCGGTGTTTATTGTTTTTTTCCTTTTCCATCCATACTCCTGTATACTTTATTCACCATAATTCTTTTCCCACTGGCATATAATAGCGTCAATTTCCTCATCTGTGAAGTCCTTTATCCCGTGGGCCTCGCTCGATGGGGTGTCCACGGGATGCACATCCCCATTCACATACCGCCGCGCATCCTTCAGGAAACTGCCCGTAATGAGAAGCATGACGAGTCCGATGGGAAAGGCCGCAATGATAGAAACAGACTGGAGATTCGCCATGGAGCTGTCGGAAAACACCAGTGCCATGGGCAGCAGGATCAGAAGCACTGACCAGAATCCCTTCATAAAGGCATGAGGTTCCTCGTCCTCCTGAAGCTCCCGGTAGCTGTACTGGGCCGCCACCAGTGCGATGGAATCGAAAGAGGTGGCATAAAAGGCAATCATGGCAAGAATCAGCACCACCAGCACCAGCCCGGACAAGGGCAGTGTCTCCAGAATCTTCACAATGGTCACATAGAGATTTCCCGCCTCGTGATACAGGGACAGGACATCCAGTTTCCCCAGCATCTGCAGCCCCATGGAATAATTGCCAAGGACAATGAAGCTCACCAGCGTGCTGCCGAGGCCAAAGACATAGCCGCCCAATATAGTCTGTCGGATGGTCCGGCCCCGGGAAATCGTACCGATGAAGAAGGGTGCCGCCACACACCATACCATCCAGTAGGCCCAGTAAAACACGGTCCAGCTTTGCACAAAGCCGGTTTCCCGCTGCGGATCCGTATAGGTGGCCATGGTAAAGAAGTTCTGTACAAGACGTCCCAGGGACGAGAATCCGGTCTCCAGAATATACCGGCACTCGCCGCCGAAGAACAGCACATAGAGCAGAAGGCCGTAAAAAAGATAAGTGCAGGCCTTCGCAAGAAGCGACACACCCTGCATACCCCGCATGACGGAAATGCTGTAGATCCCGCAGGTCACAAGGAGAATCAGAAGGGTCAGACTGCGCTCGGAAAGCGAAATGGGCAGCAACGCCCGGATAGCCTCCGAAAGCAGCGGCGTCGCCACGGAAAAGGTCGTAGCCGTTCCGGCCAGAAGGGCAAACACCGCCAGAAGGTCAATGCCGCGGCCGGGCAGTCCGTCCGTGTGCTTTCCCAGAAGGGACCGACAGGCCTCGGAATAACGCTGCCGGGAACGCTGCCGCACATGCTGCATGAAGCCGAAGGCAACCGCCAGCACCAGATAAAAGCCCCAGGGAATGGGCCCCCAGTGGAAAAGCGAATAGGTACCCGCCCAGTCCTGGGCACTGCCCAGGGACAGGACATGCGGATCCTCCGCATAGAACATCCACTCGCAGAAGGAATAGAACAGAATGTCCGCCGCAAGCCCCGCTGTGAACATCATGGAGCCCCAAGCAAAGAAGCTGTACTTCGGCTTTTCATCCGGTTCTCCCAGCACGATGCTGCCCAGCGGCGAAAAAGCAATGTAGAAGGACAAAAGAAAGATTCCGAGCCCGATGACAAGATAGTACACGCTGAACGCGGAGCAGAGAAAGCCTCTGATTTCTGTCAGAATGCCGTTGGACTGCTGGGGCAGCAGAAAGAACAGCAGAGAAAGCAGCAGGATGAGGGCAAAAGGCAGCAAAGTGATCAGCCAATCAATCCGCTTTTTGTCTCCCTGTCTCTTATTCGCAGCATTCTTGTTCATTTTTTATCCTCCGATAAATATTTTGAACAATCTAGCATGCTTTACTCGAAAAGTCAACCCAGAAAGTCCTTCACGTTGTCACGGGTGATCTTCTGATACGGAAGGCGGATATATTTTTCATTCTCCAATGGTAAGTCCTCCAAGCTTTCTCCCCGGCAGAGCCGCAGGGCGAGCTCGCAGACCGCCTGGGCCTGCCCCTCCTTATCATTGTATACCGTGGCCGTCAAACTGCCGTGTTGCACCGCCTCCAGACCCGGCAGCGTACCGTCAATGCCATAAATCAGCGGCCGGTTTTCTCCGCTCACCGCAGCGTCCGCATAGGCATCGATCGCCCCCAGTGCCATGTCATCGTTGTTACAGAGCACCAGCTCGATTTCATCACCATAGCTGCCATAGAGCTGCTTCATTCGATTCTGCGCCTCCGCCCGGTTCCAGTTGCCGAGGCCGTATCCCAACTTCTCCAGCGGCACATCGGCATCCGTCAGCGCCTTCACCGAGGCCTCCGTGCGAATGATGGTATCCTGATGTCCGGCCTCTCCCTCCAACACCACATACTGGATGACGCCGTCGTGGTTCCGGTCCGCCCGGGAATACACCGCCTCCGCTCCGGTGTCCGGGTCCGAAATGGTGACCGTATCCGTATCAGAAAGGATGTCTGCCGCAGCCAGCTCCCCCTCCATGCGACCGGATTCCTCCGCATTGGCCCCCACGTAGTACAGCTGGTTCCACTGCATGAGGTCTTCTTCCACCAGCTCCCGGTTGAAAAAGATCACCGGCACCTCACTGCGCTTCGCGGCATCAATGACCTGCAGAGGCGCCGTACGGTCCACTAAATTAATGCAGAGCACATCACAGCCGTTCTGCAGCATTTCCTCCACCTGCTCATTCTGGGTCAGCTGACTGCGCGCCGCATCATAGATGTCCACCGTGATCTCTTCCCTGCCCTCTGCCTTCCGGGCCGCAAGTGCCGTCTCAAAGGCGTCCATGTATTCCTGCAGATAGGTATCGTAACGGTCATAAAGCGAAACGCCGATCTTGATCTGGTTCTTCCGTACCGCGACCGCATTCTTCCCGCAGCCGCTCAAAAAAGCCAGCGGCAGCACAGTAAGCATCGCCACCCTGTATACTGTTTTCCGCATACCTCGCTCCTCTCTCACTCCACCGAAGGAAACAGCAGCTTCTGGTTCACCTCATCGTACATGGTGTCCCGCGTCACCAGCCGGAAGCCCACCAGCTGGTCTCTCAGTCGACTGTCCTGATGGTTCAGGTGCTCGCTGAGACTGGTCAATGCCTGGTAGCCCATATTGAAGGCCTCCGGCACCAGCATGCAGCGGACCAGTCCCGTATCCAAAGCCTTCACCGCCTTCTCCGAAACCCCCACGCCGTAAAGCGAAATGTAACGGCGACCGGTCACCTGCACATAGTCCACGGCATCGCAGAGACTGCTGTCATCCAGGGCAAGGATCACATCCGCCCGCTTGCTGCCGTTCTGCTGCCGCATCTCTTCCAACTGACTCTCGCCGGAAACCACCCAGACCACATCCGCTTTTTCCGCCAATGCCGTCTCCACCGCCTGCAGCCGCTCCCGTAGGGCATACTGCTGCTGGTTTCCCGCAACAATACCCACCTGGCACCGCGCCGTTTCGCTGTCCCGGTCCTGTAAAATCGCTTCGGCCAAGGCCTGCCCCACCGCGGTATTGTCCATACCGGTATAGGCAAGACTTCCCTCCACATCACCGTCACTTTCCACGGTCGTGTTCAAGAGCATAATGGAGGCCTTCCGACTCAGCTGGGACAGCGTCTCTGCTGTGCCGTCGGAAACCCGGAGTTCCGTGATGATGCCGTCCGCCCCGTTGGAAATCTCCCGGTTGATCAGCTTCCACTCCTGCTGAATGGACACCAGCTGATCCGTACTGACAAAGTTTACGGCGATATTCTGGTCCCGGGCTGCCTGCTGCAGACCGGCCCGGAAGGCCGTCCAGCGGGTGTCTCCGCTGTTTTCCGCCACCACAGAAACCGCATACTTGCGCTGTCCGTTGCCGTTCAGGAACATTGCGAGGGACATCAGCAGGATAATCGTCACCACAAAGGCCACCATGGCGGTATAGATTCTGTTTTCCTTCACATTGCCGCCTTTCCGCTCTCGCTGCCTGTGTCAGATTCCCGGTCTCTCATTTTCAGACTGCTCAGATTGCCATTCTCCAAAAGCTTTCGGTTTTCCTCCGTATCCGGAATGGCCGGCAAATGGATGGTCACTGTAGTGCCTTCATCCGGTTCGCTTTCAATGCGCAGCCCGTAACGTCTGCCGAAACGGAGCTGGATCCGCTTATGCACATTCATGAGTCCCACACCGGAGCCGTGCTTCGGTACCTTCTCCCGTTCCTCCTCGGAGGACAGAAGCCGGGCAACCGTCTCCGGCGGCATGCCGAAGCCATTGTCCCTTACCCGGATAAAGATTTCCTCTGTTCCGTCTTCATTTCTTCCCATTTCTCCGATGATCCGGATCTCACCCTCGTCATCCATGCCCTCCATGCCGTAGTAAATGGCATTCTCCAGGATGGGCTGAATCACCAGCTTCACCGTGAGGTAATGCTTCAGTTCCGGGTCCACCTCGAAGGACACGCCGAAGGCATTTTTATAGCGTACTTTCTGGATGTTCATATAGTTTTCGGCATGCTTCAGCTCCTGCTCCAGAGAAATGATGCTGCGCCCCCGGCTCAGACTGATGCGGAAGAAGCTGGCCAGCTGCGTCACCATGAAGACCGCTTCCTTATTGTGCTCGCCTTCGATCATCCAGACGATGGAATCCAACGTATTGTAGAGGAAATGGGGATTGATCTGGGACTGCAGGGCATCCATCTCCGAGCGACGCTTCTCCTCCTGCTCCACCACGATGTCATCCATAAGGATGTTCACCTGCTCCAGTGCTGTGCGCAATGTCCTGCCCAGATGCTCCACCTCCGCCGTGCCACCGATATAAATATCCTCTGTCGGTATCTTCCGAGGCGCTTCCTTGCTTTCCTCCAGCACGGAGGCCGCCGCCGGGTTCAGAATGCCCGCCGTATCCAGACGACGGATGGACTCGGAGAGGCGCATGAGGGGATAGGAAATCTGCAGGGAAATCAACTGGTTCATCACCAGCATGATCAATATGGTGATGGCCACCAGCATGACCACAAAATAACGCATGCTGCCGTTGCCGAAGAAGGGATCGCTGGCCGGCAGCACCGCCACAAGCTTCCAGCCCGTATAGCCCACGGTGTCCACGATCACTGTACGTTTCTGTCCCTGAAAGCGCTCCGTATGGGCGCCATCCTCATAGTTCACAATGAACTGGTTGTTCTCCGTATCGATGCCGTTCAAAATCTGCATCTGTCGGGGATGATAGATCAGCGTCCCATTCTGGTCCGTGAGATAGTAATAGGTTTCCGCACTGTTCTCATTGAGACTGCTGAGCTCCTGATCCACGCCGGCGTAGTTCATATCCACCAGCAGAACCCCGGCATCCGTGCTGCCCCGCCGGTTCAGCTCCACCATACGGCTCAGCGAGATCACCCAGTGGTAGCGATTGGTGCCGTCCTCGAAAATATTCTCCACATGAGGCCGGGAATAATGGAAGTTTTCCACCTGGGACATGGCCTGCCGGAACCAGTCCTGCTGCCGCACATCCCTGCCGGATTTCCGGTTGGACACCGGTGCCGCCGACAGAAGCCGTCCGTCGGACGCAAAGAGAGCTATGCTCACCAGGCTGTCCTTGTTGGCCTCATACATGAGGTTCACTTCCCTGTCGATGCTGTCCTCGGTGAAGTCCTTGTCCTTAATCACATCGTAGTACATGGCATCGGAAAGCCGCCGTATGCTGATCAGCTTGCTTTCAATGTTCGCTGTCGTGCGCCCGAGAATCTGCTCCGTGCTCTGCACCGCATTCTTCTGCATCCGGCTGGCATACTGCTGGTACAGGGTCACCGACAGAAAGAGCGTCAGCACAACGGAAACCCCGGTGAAACTGATGAGAATCATTCCGTGTATGGTCCGGGTATAGCCGCCCTTCTCCCAAAGTTTCCTGAACCACTGATACAGTCTCATACATTCCTTCCGCCAAGCTGCGCCGCCCGGTACTTCGACGGCGACATCCCGTATTTTTTCTTAAAGGCATAGCTGAAGTAATTCGGATCCGAATACCCCACCGCCTGGGCAATCACATAGGTCTTCTCATTCTTCTCCAGCAGCATCCGTACCGCCTTCTCCATCCGGAAGTCCGTCAGGTAGTTAATGAAGGTCTTGCCGGTCTCCCGCTTGAACACCGTAGAGAAATAGGCCGCGCTGACATTCAGGTAGTCGCAGATGGACTCGATGGACAGCTCCTTGTCCTCATAGTGGTCCCGCACATAATCAAGCGCCCGGCTCACAAAGGAGCGCGTGCTGTCATTCCGGTTCTCCCGGATGATGTCCTGGAGCTTCTCCAGGGTTTCCTTCAGCCAGCCGCCCATTTCAGACAATGCCATCTGCTGCACACGCCGGTAAATGTCTTCCTGCGGAAAAATCCGTTCCGGATCGATCTGATTGGCCAGCAGAAATTTATGGATTTCCGTCACCAGCTCCATAACGAAGAAGTGATAGGCCTGGATAGAGGGATTCTCCGGCGTATGCGCCTTCAGGTAATCCTCCACCGCCGCATCCAGCTTCTCCCGGGAATCCATCCGTACCGCCTTAAAAAGCTCGTGGAGCGCGTCATCATTATACAAGCTCTGCAGATTGTGCTTGTCTCCCTCATCGTGGCGCTCCGGCGCGATCTCACCGATGTTGATGGCCTTGCCGCGGCCGTAGATCACACGATAGCTCACCGCATCCCGGGCACCGCTGTAGGACTGATGCAGCGCGGAAATGGAAGACACCACGCTGCCGATGCCGATGGTGACGGTGGCATTGGTGAGATGCCGCACCAGACGGCAGAGGGTCTCGCAGGCATCCGTCAATCGTGTCACCTCCGAGGCCGCCGAAAGCTGCACAATGCATACAATATTCCCAAGATAAGAGAAGAAGCGCCCCTGCCATTCCTCCGGCATACGCTCCTCCGCCACCTTTCGGATGGATACCGTAAGGAGCAATGGATTGATGCCCTCCGGCGCCAGAGACAGGCTGTTGTGCAAGACCAGCACCGCATAGTAGGGCCCGGTCAGCTCCACTTGGTAATCCAGCATTTCCTTCTGCAGAGACTGCTCGGGGATCCGCCCTTCGATGAGGGAGCTGTAGAAGTTCTCCTGCAGGATCGGCAGACTTTCCAGATAGTAGTTCTTCAGCATATTGATGTTCTGCTTCTCGTCGAACTCTTTATCCAGACTCTCATGGATCCGCCGGAAGACCTGGGACAGCTCATCCGCATCGATGGGCTTCAGGATATACTCCTCCGCTTCCAGCCGGATGGCTTCCTTCGCATACTCAAATTCATCGAAGCCGGAGAAAATGATGATCTTCACCGCCGGATACTGTTCCTTCAGCTTCCGGGAAAGGGTCAGGCCGTCCATGTAGGGCATTTTAATGTCGGTCATCACCACATCCGGCTGCCGCTCCTCGCAAAGCTCCAGCGCCTCGAGACCGTTGTGGGCATAGCCCATCACCTCATAGCCCAGCGCCTCCCAGTTGATCTTTCGGATGATGACCTGAATCACATCCTCTTCATCGTCCACCAGCATGACCTGATATTTGTTCACCTTCACCACCTGTCATTTACGTATACTTTTCTTCCAGCTTCTTAAAACGCAGGAAAACAACGGCTGCCACCGCCACGATGAACAGCAGTCCGATTTCCGCACTCACCAGCATAATGCCGGCCATGATCGCAGAGCAAATGCCGAAAATCAGTACCAGAATGCCCGCCTCCCGGGCGTAGCCGTCCTTGTCCTTCAGGGGCTTCTTTCCCGCCGGACGCACCGCCGCCACGTCCTTAAACACCAGCAGCTTCACCGCATAGTAGATCAGTAGTATCGCCAGCAGCGCCGGAATGGCCAGCTGCCCAAGTATTTGTTCAGATAATGACATGATTCCTCCAATGCACGTATCGATATTGTTAATATAATAAGGGAGCCGCGGTACAAACCGCGACCCCCATTATACGCGAAAGCTTTACTTCTTCGCAACGTACTTTCTGATATCCAGTGAGATTGCCACGAAGATAACGATACCGATGGCGATATACTGTGCATTGGCATCCACACCCAGGAACTGAAGTGCTGCCTTCAGGAGCTCCAGAACGGCTACACCGATGAATGCGGAAGAAACCTTACCACGTCCGCCAGTTACGGATACACCGCCCAGGGCGCAGGCTGCGATAGCCTCCATCTCATATCCAAGACCGGTATTTACGGATGCACCGCCGGCCTTTGCACCAAGCATGAAACCTGCCATACCATAGAAAGCGGCTGCCTTTGCATAGATAAGAAGCATGGTCAGCTTCACCGGAACACCGGCTACCTCAGCTGCCTGCGGGTTGCCGCCGATGGCATACATATACTTGCCATGACGCATCATGTTGTAGATGAACCAGGTGATGGCTGCCATGATGAGTGCCATCCAGATGAGGTAGGAGAGACCCAGGAACTTACCGGTAGAGAACATTGTATAGCCAGTTACATAGCCTCCGAGAGGAGTTGCACCGGTGTAGATCAGGCCAAGTCCGTAGATAATCTCCATCATTGCCAGTGTGGAAATGAAGGGCGGAACGTTCAGGTAGGCGATAAACCAGCCTGTGATGGATCCGAAGAATGCAGTTACCAGCATTACGAGAATCAGTACCAGGAAGGGATTCAGCGGGGTAATGCTTGCCCAGAAGCCCTCGGTGAAGAATCTTCCGGAGTAATCTGCCTTCTGCAGCAGTGTACCGGCCAAGCAGGCCGCAAATCCGATCATACGTCCGGCAGACAGGTCACATCCTGCGGTGATTACACAGCCGGAGATACCCAGGGCAATGACCAGACGATAGGACATGTTGCCCAGCAGGTTCAGGAAGTTGTTGGCAGTAAAGAAGTTGCTGGAGGTCAAGCCGGTATACAATACCAGGATGATCATAACGATGATTACACCGTTGTTGATAAGAAAGTCTATTGCTTTCTGTTTCTGTGTCTTTTGCATTTTCGTCCCCCTCTATCAGAACATTGTTGCGAAGCTCATAACCTTCTCCTGGGTCATGTCTTCCTTCGCATTGATCTCTCCGGTCAGCTTTCCGTTACACATCACGTAGAGACGGTCTGCCATACCGAGAAGCTCCGGCATCTCTGATGAAATCATGATAATGGATTTGCCCTGCTCGGCCAGCTCCTCCATGATCTCGTAAATTTCATGCTTTGCACCGATATCGATACCACGGGTCGGCTCGTCCATGATCAGGATATCCGGATCGTTTGCCAGCCAGCGGGCCACGATAACCTTCTGCTGGTTACCGCCGGACAGGTTTGCGATATGCTCCTGCATGTTCGGTGTCTTGATGGAAAGCTTCTTAATGCTGTCATCTACCACCTTGTTGATGGCCGGATGGTCCAGGGCAACGCCCGCCTTCATGTACTTGTTGTAAATGGAAATGCCTACATTATCCTTAATGGACAGGCAGCCGAAAATACCATTGCCTCGTCTGTCCTCGGTGATCATGCCCACACCGGCATCCATGGCATCCTTCGGGCGCTTGATCTTCACTTCCTTGCCGTGGATCTTGATCGTGCCCTTCGCGATATGACGGATACCGAAGATACCTTCCATCAACTCTGTTCTCTGGGCGCCAACCAGTCCGCCGAAGCCCAGAATCTCGCCCTTGCGGATCTTGAAGCTCACATCATGGAAGGACTTCTCATGGATAGAGGTGAGGCCCTCTACTTCCATGACCACTTCACCGATCTCATGCTTATGCTCCGGATAGATATTCGTGAGTTCACGGCCTACCATCTTCGCAATGATCTGCTCGTTGGAGAGCTCTGCCGTCTGCCAGGTTCCTACGTAGGTACCATCTCGCATGACTGTGATATCATCCGAAATCTTCTTGATTTCATCCATCTTGTGAGAGATGTAGATCATGGCCACACCACGATCCCGGAGGTCATTCATAACCTTGAAGAGGAAGTCTACCTCTCTATCGGAAAGGGAAGATGTCGGCTCGTCGAAGATGATGACCTTGGCCTCATGAGACACGGCCTTGGCAATCTCAATCATCTGCATCTGACCAATGGAGAGAGAACCCAGCGGTGCCTTCACATTGTAGTCCAGCCCAAGCTCCTTCAGCCACTTCTCTGTCTCTGCATACATAACCTTGTGATCGATCACCTGCAACGGTCCGTACTTATGCACCGGGAAACGTCCCAGGTACATGTTCTCGGCCACAGATCTGGCCAGCACCGGCTGCAGCTCCTGATGCACCATGGCTACGCCTTTCGCCATCGCATCGTCCGGATTCTTAATGTCAACCTTCTCACCGTTCAGATAAATCTCGCCCTCGTCCATTCTGTAAATGCCGAACAGACACTTCATCAGCGTACTCTTACCGGCGCCGTTCTCGCCCATGAGTGCATGGACGGTACCCGGACGAACGGCCAACTGTACATGATCCAGCGCCTTGACACCCGGAAAGGACTTAGATACATTTCTAAGTTCCAGTTGATATTCCGCCATCTTGTCCTCCTATATGTATATCCCCCTCCGTTTTTCACGAAAGCGACGCTCGGTACTCCCTCCGGACAGCGCTTCCGTGAAAAACGATAACACATTCTCTAAAAAGAGGGCGGGTGCAGAAGCCTGCACCCGCACTCCGTGAATGCTTGATTACTTCAGCAGATCCAGGATATCCTGTGCATTGTCAGCGGTTACCTTTACGTAGTCGCATCCGATGTAGTGATCGTTGCCCTTGCCTGTGATGTAGTTCACAGCAGCATCAGCAGCTGTGTGAGACTGTGTGAAGTGATCGTTAAATACAGTACCGGTCATGGTGCCGTCCTTAACATCGTTCAGAGCCTCCTCAAGTGCATCTACACCAACCAGGTAGATATCCTCGTTAACGGTTCTGCCGGCTGCCTGAATGGCCTGCAGTGCGCCGAGTGCCATAGCATCGTTGTTACAGAAAACGACCTCGATATCGCTGCCGCTCTTAGCCAGTGCGTTAGCAACCAGAGACTGTGCCTGTGCCTGATCCCAGTTACCAACCTGATCATCCAGCTCATTCACCTCAAGGCCTGCATCCTCAAGTGCCTTTACAGAATACTCTGTTCTGTACTGTGCATCGATGTTCTCCGGGTCGCCCTCGATCATGATGTAGTCAACCTTGCCGTTGCCGTTCATATCCAGCTTGTCGATGCCGATATCGGAAATGATCTCGCCCTGGAAGGTTCCGGACTGACGTGCGTCACAGCCAACATAGGTAACATCCCAGCTGTTGTCTTCCCATCTCTTCTCCTCGTCTGCATCCGGCTCTCTGTTGATGTATACGAGAGGGATACCTGCATCGTGAACCATATCTGTGATGGTTGCTGCAGAAGAAGAGTTTACCGGGTTGATGATCAGAACGTCTACACCGCTGGTGATGAAGTTCTGAATCTGGTTGGTCTGTGTAGCCTGATCATTTGCACCGTCTACGATGGAAATGTTTTCAGCCTTAAATCCAAGAGATACCAGATAATTCTGAAGCTCTGTTCTGAACAGTGTCATGAAGTTGTCGGAGAACTGATAAATACAAACGCCGACCTTCTTGTCTGCAAGATCTGCATTGGCTGTAGCCTCAGCCGCTGCCTCTGTCTCGCCTGTAGCCTCAGCTGCTGCCGCTGTGGTCTCTGCTGCAGCCTCTGTCGCTGCTGCTGTGGTTGTTGCAGTGGATGATCCGCCGCAGCCTGCCAGAAGAGATGCTGCCATTGCTGATGCTGTCAGAACACTGAGTAACTTTTTCATAATACGATATCCTCCTATCGATTCTGTGCGAAGAGGGCCCGCTGCCCGCTTCCTTATGATGACCTTATTATAGGGGAGTCGCAAACGAAAAAAAATAGATTATCCTTCTCTAATTCTAGAAAATCCTTCTTTTTCTTAGCGTTTTTTCACAGCAAAAGAGAGTATATTCAAGATTGTATTGTTCGATTTTGTGGTTTGGGTTGTACTTTCTGCGATAGCAGAAAAGAATTCTATGTGGAATATGCTATAGAAAACCCTAGCGCACGGAAGCGCTAGGGACTGGTTTCTTCAATGATATAGATTGGTCTGTCCTTCAGTTCTTCGAAGAGCACCGCGATGTATTCCCCGATGATGCCCACCAGAAAAAAGAGCGTCGAGAACATGAAGCAGAGCAGCACCACCACGGTGGCATAGCCGCTGGGGGCACCCTGTCTTGTACACAGGGTATAGATCAACACCAGAAGCCCCATCAGACTGCTGAGAAGGCCGGCGCCGATGCCGAGCTTCAGCGGCATGTTGGAAAAGCACATGATGGTGTTGACAGAGAAGGTCAGCAGCTTCCGAAGTGAATAGTGGCTCTCTCCCGCCACCCGGGGCGCTGCCTCATAAAACAGGCGGGTTTTCCGGAAGCCGACATTCTGTACATAGCCCCGCAGAAAACGCACCTTTTCCCGATAGCTGGTTTTCAGCACCTGCTGTACCCTGTCGGAGATCACAAAGAAATCCGAGGCATTCGGCTCAAAGTGCACCTCAGAAAGTCGATTGATGAGCCAGTAGAAGCCGCCGGAAGTCAGGTTCTTGATCCAGCCCGCAGAGCGGTTCTGGGTCCGCACCATGGAGATGACTTCATACCCTTCGTCCAGCTTCTGTACAATTTCAGCAAGACAGGTAGGCGGATGCTGCAGATCCGCATCCATAAATACCAGTGCATCTCCGTCCGCATGGTCCAGACCGGCCGTCATGGCCGCTTCATGACCGAAGTTCCGGGAGAAGCTGAGGAAAGTAACATGCACAGGATCCGCCGCAGCCAGCTGCCGCAGAATCTCCAGCGTGCCGTCCCGGGAACCGTCATCCACAAACAGAAAACGATACTCCCATCCCAGGTCGCCAAGTGCCTCGCAGCAGCCCTTTGTGACCCTGTAGAATTCCGAAAGTCCGGCCTCTTCGTTGTAGGCCGAAACCACTATGCTCAGTCGCTTCTCTTTCACTTATCCAGAACCTCAATTTCCCGGCCGCTGTGGGAGGGTACCCGCTTCTCCTCCGGCGGCAGCTTCATATAATCTCCGTACAGCATCCGCAGAATCCGATCCCAGTCACGAGGTCCCAGGAAACTTTCGCCCTCAAAGGGGAACTCGACAACCGGTTCCTCCCAGGCATTGTCCACCACGCAGTACTGAAAATCCGGCTGGTAGTTGGAAAAATAGGACTGTTTTGTCAGCTTTCCGGTCCGGTTCACCCGGTCCGTATACTGCCTCGCCCAGCGCTCCTGGAGTTTGAAGATCCAGGGCATCGGCAGACATTTTCCTACCGCGGAAAGCACCTGCACCTCCAGGCGCTGCAGGCCCTTGTATTTGTTGAAATCCAAGCGCCGACGATGGCCCATGCCCAGACCGAAGGCAATCTGCTGCCGCAGCCGGCAAAGACGACTCAGAAGCTTCGCATCCGGCAGCCTGTCCAGAATGAAGATATCCACCCACAGGTGGTTGAGCTTCCCTTCGTAAAAAGCCTGCTCTGCATCATCCGCAGCATGGCGGCGGGAATTTTTGTAGATCACTCGAGGCACAAAGTCATAAAAGGCCCGGCCATTCTGGTACTCATTCGGCAGCACCAGTTCAAGTTTCTCCGGAAGCTCTGACGCCACCTTGCAGAAGGCCTCAAACTCCTCCCGCCGGAACAAAAGATCCACATCGTCGTCCCAGGGAATGAAGCCCTTGTGCCGGACCGCGCCCAGCAGGGTGCCGGAATCGATCCGGTAGGTAATGTGATGTCTCCGGCAGATCTCATCCACTGCCCGCAGAATATCGAGATTCGCCTCGTGCACCTTCTTCAGGTCAAAGGCTTGATTTTGCTCTTGTCTCATTTTTAACCCTTTTTACAAAGCCTAGCTTGCGCTCAGCCCAGGAAAGAAAGTAGGCTTTGCCTTCGCAAAGCCATTGACACGCTCACCGCTAAGGCATCCTCTCTGGGCGCCCGCAAGCCTAGCTTGCGCTCAGCCCAGAGAGGATAATTTTCGCCATATAATCCAATTTTTCATCGGTCATGCCGGGGTAGACGCCCACCCAGAAGGTATCCCGCATGATGCGGTCTGTGTTCTCCAGGCTGCCCACCACACGGTATCCCTCTCCGCTCGCCCGCATCTCGTCAAAGCAAGGATGCTTGATCAGATTTCCGGCGAAGAGCATCCGGGTCTGAACCCCATGCTTCTCAATAAAGGGCACCAGCTTCTCCCGGTCCACGCCTTCCCGACAGGTCATCAGGAAACCGAACCAGCTGGGATCCGACTGCGGTTCCGCCTCCGGCAGAATCAGGTATTTCTCCGCACCGCCCGCCAGCAGCTTTTCCTTCAGATACCGGAAATTATGGCGTCTCCGAGCCGCAAAGGAGGGGAATTTCTCCAGCTGCGCCACGCCTACCGCCGCCTGCATATCGGTGGCCTTCAGATTGTAGCCAAAGTGGGAGTAGACGTACTTATGGTCATAGCCCTTCGGCAGCTCGCCATACTGCCCGTCAAAACGATGACCGCAGGTGTCATCCCGTCCCGGTGCACACCAGCAGTCACGTCCCCAGTCCCGGAAGGACCGCATGATCCGGTGGAGCTGCGGATTGTTCGTATAGGTCGCACCGCCCTCTCCCATGGTCATATGATGGGGCGGATAGAAGGAGCTGGTACCGATGTCTCCGATGGAGCCGGTAAAGCGGGTCTCGCCGTTGATGGTATAGGTGCTGCCCAGGGCATCACAGTTGTCCTCCACCAGCCAGAGAGAATGTCGATCGCAGAATTCCTTCACGGCCTGCAGATTGAAGGGATTACCCAGCGTATGCGCAATCATAACCGCCTTGGTTTTCGGTGACAGGGCTTCCTCCAGCTTCGACACATCGATGCCGTAACCCGGCAGTGTCACATCCAGGAATACCGGCACCGCGCCGAACTGAATGGCCGGTGTCACGGTGGTGGGGAAACCGGCCGCCACGGTGATGACCTCATCGCCCCGCCGAATCCGACGCTCGCCGAGCAGCGGAGAGGTTAATGTTGCAAAGGCCAGCAAATTCGCGCTGGATCCGGAGTTCACGAGGCTCACATACTTCACGCCCAAATACGCACCGAACTTCTTCTCAAATTCAGCTGTATATCGTCCGGCGGTGAGCCAAAACTCAAGGGCAGAATCCACCAGGTTCACCATTTCCTTCTCATCATACACCCGGGAAGCATAGGGAATCCGGTCCCCCTCCCGATACGGCGCCTGCCGGGCTGTGTTCTTGTACTGCCTGGCATATTCCGCCACAAGCTCCAGTATCTCCTGCCGTGCCTCTGCCTCTGTCTTTTCTGTCATCTTCTGTCTCCTGTTTTTATCTATCGAGTGGCGCTCTGCCGTTTACTTCTGCTCCAGAAATACCCGGATCTGCTGCTCCGTATATTCCCGCATTCCGGCCTGCTCCGCATACGTGCGATACCACTGCACCGTTTCAGCCACTGCCTCGGCCACCGTCCAGCGCGGCTGCCAGGACAGCTTCTGCCGCAGCTTCCCACAGTCCAGCTGCAGGAAGGCTGCCTCATGGGGCGC
Organism: Parolsenella sp.; assembly: GCA_963659875.1. Lineage (GTDB taxonomy): Bacteria > Bacillota > Clostridia > Lachnospirales > Lachnospiraceae > Oribacterium. The sequence continues at coordinate 11,167 of CAVKVA010000013.1, read as the reverse complement.
ATTTTCCTCTGCCATGTTCTTCCAGGCAGCACCCGCGCCCCAGTTCTTCACAAAGAGGTCGCAAAGCGCACCTGTGGTGATGGCATCGGTTCTCGCAGGACCGACATTATAATAATCCTCATAGCGGGCACCTCTCTCGAACTGACATGTTCCGTCTGTTTCCTCGTAGCCCGCCTGCTTCGCTGCAAGCTCCAGATACACTAGAAGCGGCTCCAAGACATGCTGGTAAGGCCGTGTGCTGTAAGGATTCCGTACCCGGATCTCCCGTCCCGCCATAGTATCTCTCACGCAGTCCGGAATGATCCGGTCTGCCGCGAAATCACCGCCGCCGATAACATTACCCGCCCGGGCAGTGGAAATCCGCGGTGCATCCGGCGCGGAAAAGAATGATTTTTTGTAGCTGTGGGTCACCAGTTCGGAGCAGGACTTGGAATTTGAATAGGGATCAAAGCCGTCCAGCTTCTCGTCCTCCCTGAAGGGATGATCCGTGAGATCCTGATTCTCATACACCTTGTCGGTGGTGACATTCAGCACAGACTTCACCTTCCCGCCGGACAGATAGTCCTGTCGCACGCACTCGAGAAGGTTCACCGTTCCCATGACATTGCTCTCATAGGTCTCCCGGGGATGCACATAGCTTTCCCGCACAATGGGCTGCGCCGCCAGATGCAGCACCAGTTCCGGCGCTGCCTCCCGATAAAAACGCTGCAGATGGTCAAAATCCCGAATATCGCCGATTTCCGACCGCATGTCCCCGGAAAGCTGCAGAAGCGAAAAGAGATTCGGCTCCGTAGGGGCCTCTAAGGCATAGCCGTAGACCTCCGCCCCCAGCATTTTCAGCATCAGCGAAAGCCAGCTTCCCTTAAAGCCCGTATGGCCGGTCACCAGCACCCGCTTCCCGGCATAGTATTGTTTCAATTCCTGAAAATTCATTTGATTCGACACATCCTTCCGCTGCATCAGCCGTTTGGTGCAGCCGACATTAGCCTACCAGCGCTTCCAGGGCGCCTTTCCGCTGGCCCAGAGTTCCTCCAGCAGTTTCTTTTCCCGCTGGGTATCCATGCACTGCCAGAAGCCGGGATGATAGAAGCTCATCAGCTCGCCGTCTGCTGCCAGCTGATGCATGGGATCCCGTTCCAGTACCGTGGTATCGTCCTTGAGATAACGGAAAATCTCGGGATTCAGCACCATGAATCCACCGTTGATGATGGCCCCCTCTGACTCATCCTTCTCCCGGAAGGCACGCACCTGACCGTCTGCCGCCACATCCAGAACGCCCTTCTGCTGCACCAGACTCACGGTGGTCAGCGTCGCGATGCGGCCATGCTGCTGATGGAAACGCAACAGACCGTCCAGATCCACATCCGCCACCCCGTCTCCGTAGGTCAGCATGAAGGGTTCATCACCGATGTAGCGCTGGATACGCTTGATCCGGCCGCCGGTCATAGTGTTGAGCCCCGTATCCACCACCGTCACCTTCCAGTCCTCGGAGGCATTGTTGTGCACCTCCATCTGATTGTTGGACATGTCAAAGGTGATGTCCGCATTGTGCAAAAAATAATTGGCAAAAAATTCTTTGATGACATACTGCTTATAGCCCGCCAGGATAATGAAGTCCTTGAAGCCGTAAGAAGAGTAGTACTTCATGATATGCCAGAGAATCGGCATTTCGCCGATTTCGATCATGGGCTTCGGCTTCAAATGGGATTCCTCAGAAATCCGGGTGCCGAAGCCGCCCGCAAGAATTGCAACCTTCATAAATGCCTCTCTCACTCAATCATACTGATATCCACAGCGGGGGAATAGGTGAAGCTCTCACCGGCAGAAACCGTAGCATCCTCCACTGTTTCCTCGCCCCGAACAATGCTGTAGTGTACCGAATAGCTGTCGTACAGGGAGCCGAAGCTCTCGGATGACGGCGATGTGTAGCGATCATCCTGCACCGTTGCAGCCGCAGAAAGCTGCTTCAGAAGATCCGACATGAAGATCTCGATGGCCACGTCCGAGGTATCCTCCACCACAGTCAGGGAAATGTTGATCTCCTTCGGATCATTGCTGCCGCTGATGTCGAGATCCTTAATAAAGGAAAACATCTCGTCACCCTGATAGTTTTCAATCACGTCATTGTGCAGCTGGTCAAAATCCAGATTAATCACCGCATTGGCCGCGATGGTCTGGGTCGGATCCTCCAGTCTCGTCTGGTAGCGCGGCTTACAGGCCGTCATGGACAATACAGAAAGTGTCAGTAATACCACAAGAAAAGCATGCTTCATTTTCATTCTAAATTCTCCTATTGTATAGCATCCCCTCATTTTAAGGATCGTGAAAACTATACAATTCCGTACCCGCAAAGTCAATGCCATTTGCGGATATCGCTCAGACCACAATCCGTGCCCGGCTGCCGCCACTCTTCTCTTTTGTGACTACGATCTGTCGATCAATCCGGTTCTTGAGATCCGCCACATGGGAGATGATGCCCACCAGACGATTGCCCTCCGCAAGCCCCGACAGAGCCCGCATAGCCTGATCCAGCGACTCCTCGTCCAGAGAACCGAAGCCCTCGTCCACAAACATGGTGTCCAGCCGCACACCGCCGGCAGAGGCCTGAATTTCATCAGAAAGTCCCAAGGCCAGCGAAAGTGATGCTTTAAAGGATTCGCCGCCGGACAGAGTCTTCACACTCCGCTCGGTGCCGTTGTAATGGTCGATCACATCCAGCTCCAGTCCGCTCTGACTTCGATTGTTTGCCGCTTCCCTCCGGCGCTTCAGCTCATACTGCCCGCCGGACATCACCATAAAGCGCGTGTTGGCCCGGGCGATGATGCGGTCGAAAAAGGTCATCTGGATATAGGTCTCCAGCATCACCTTCTCCTTGCCGGAAATGTTGCCGTTCGCCGTATTGGACAGGGCCTTCAGCCAGGCATAACGCTTCTCCAGCGCCTCCAGCGCCTCTGCCTTGTCACAAATTCCTTTCCGCACACTCTGATTGCTCGTGATTCGGGCATGAAGTCCCTTTGCAAGCCGGTCGTCTTTCTCCTTCTTTTCCATAAGAAGCGTCTTTTTCCCGACTTCTTCTTCCCGCTTCAGACCGCAGTCCTCCTGCAGCTGCGCCGAAAGCTCTTCTATCGAAGCGGCAAAGCCTGCCATTTTCTCATTGGATGATGCCAATGCCTTCTGCGCCAGATCATATTCTCGCTGCAAATCCGCAATGCGCTTCTCCAACGCAGCAAGTTGCTTCTCCGCCTCCGCTTTGTCCGCATAGCGAAGCCGTTTTTTCTCTTCTTCCTGCTGCTTTATTTTCTCCTGCAGGGCCGCCTTATGTGCTTCCAACGCTGTAGCGGACTCTGAAATACGCATTTCCTCCTGCTTCAGCGCCGTCTCCTGCTTCGGCAACTGCTCCGCCAGCTGTTTTCTCCACTTCAGCTGCTTTTCCAGCGACGCAAGCGACGCCTCCAGAGCCTGCAAACTACTCTTCAGTTTCCGCTGCTCCACCGACAGCCATGCCGCAGCTTCTGATTCAGATTTAGCTTCAGCGGCGGATCCGGATCCAAATAAAGAAATTGTCAGCCCCAGTGCCGCAAGCTGCTTTTTGATTTCCTCCTTCTGCCCCTCGCACTTCACCTTCACTTCCCGACACAGGGCGCTTGCCTCTTCCGCTGCATGCCGGGCCCTCTCCGCCTGATCCTTCGCCTTTTTAAGCTGCGCCTCTGTCGGTGCCTTTTCCGGCTTATGGGCAGGGCTTGGGTGTGTCAGCGAGCCGCACACAGGACAGGGCGTTCCCTCCGTCAGCAGTGCCGCCATGATTCCCGCCTGCGCATCCAGAAATGCTCGATTTTGGGCCTCATAGCTATCGCCGGCCTTTTTCGATATTTCCACCGCCTGAAGATACTCCGTCTGCCGTGTCGCCAGATTTTCCTCCAGCTTATGGAGATCCGAGAAGGAAGCCTCAAGATTCTGCAGCTTTGTCAAACGCTCCTTTTCACTGTCTCTCTGACGCTCCGTTTTTTCTCTTCCCTCGCCGACATTTTCCAGCGAAGCATACTCCTTCTGCCGCGAATCCAAGGCTGTTTTCTCTGCTTCCCATTTCAGGCGATCTGCCTCTCGCTGCTTCTCTGCTGCCGCAATCTCTCCCGTTTCCTTTCGGATCTGCTGCGTCAATGCCGCCAGCGCTTCATAACGGGGACACTCCGCTTCTGTCTTCGCCTTCTCCGCGGAAAGCTCCTCCTTTTCCGGCAATCTCGCTGCAGCTTCCGCAAAACCACGCTGCAGCGACTTGTTTTTTTCTGTCTCTTCCGCGAGTCCCTGCTGCGCTTTTTCCAGGGCCTGCTTCGTTTTCTCCCGATTCTCCAGGATACCAAGCTTTCTGTTGCTTTCCTCCAGCTGCTGCTCTGCCTCTTTGATAGCATTCTGCACTTCCGCCAGCGCCTTCTCATCCTTTTCCAGCAGCTTTTCGAGCAGCAGCATCACTTCCGCCACCGGCAGCATCCCCTCCCGGGCCTTCTGCACCTCCAGGATCAGGACATCATTTTCATCGCAGAGAATCCCGTCGATATACTGCCGGATATTGCCCCGGGCCGCATCGCACTGGTTCTGCAGCGCCGCCGACATTTGCTTCAGCTTATCCTGAAGCTCCTGATAGCGCTGGGTCTTAAAGATCTGTCGGAATATTTTCTTCCGCTCCTCCGTAGACGCCAGCAGAAGCTTCAGAAAATCCCCCTGCGCAATCATTGCGATCTGCAGGAATTGACCGCGGTTGATGCCCATGATCTCCTTTATGGCACTGTCCACATCCCGCTGTCGCGTCACCACACGGCCATCCGGGTACGTTAATGTTGCCTCCGCTTTCTGCGTGGTGAAGCCGTCGCCCCGGGTTTTCCGACGTTCATACTCCGGATTCCGCTTCACCGTATAGCGCTTGCCGCCATAGTCGAATGTCAGTTCCACCTCTGTGGGCATGTCGGGAACCGCATATTTCGACCGGAACATGGAGGGCTCACGATTGTCTCCGCTGGCCTCACCGTACAGAGCATAGGTAATCGCATCAAAAATCGTTGTTTTCCCGGCGCCCGTGTCTCCTGTAACGAGATACAGTCCTCTCGTTCCCAGCTGATCCAGCTCCAGTACGGTCCGTCCCGCATAGGGTCCAAAGGCAGAAATCATCAGCTTGATCGGTCTCATTGCTCTCCCTCCCAGATCTTCTCAATCAATTCCCGCATAAAGGCGTTCTGTTCCGTCCCCATGGGCTGGTTGTTCTGCAGAGCATAAAAATCCGAAAACAACTCCAGCGGTGTCTTCGTCTCCGCATCTCCCGCTCCTTCAATTTCTGCCTGGGAACGGGTGCGCTTGTTGTCATAATCCAGCTTCATGAGCCGATGATAAATCGTCCGCAGCTTTCCCACCACATCCGGAATGTCCTCCTCGTCCGTCAGTGTGATATGGGTATAATCCTCCTGCCAACTCGTATTTTTATAAAAGGACTTTAATGTCAGTTCCGCATAACTTCCCTTCAGCTCCACCAGATCATGCTGCGGCACCAAATCAATGGTTCTGCAAGACACATTCCCCTTTTCCTTCAGTTCCACCACCGTAACCGATTTCTTATCCCCGGCCTCCGAAAAGGAATACTTCAATGGTGTGCCGCAGTAGCGAATCCTGTTGCCACAGTTTTGAGGGGAGTGAATGTGTCCGAGTGCAACATAATCAAAGGGAGCGAAGGCATTGGCATCCACGTTATCCGCGCCACCCACAGAAAGCTCTTCCGACTCTGAACGGGAAGCGCCCGTCACAAACTGGTGCGTCACCAGCAGATTCCGATGCTTATCCTGCAGCGGCATCCCGGAAATCGCGTAGGCCACGGCCTCGGTATAGCTCCCGATTTCTTCCTCCGTGAATCGGCGCACATGGGCAGGCTTAATAAAAGGCAGCAGATAAATATCCACCGTGCCATAGTCATCCGTCATGGAAAAAGGCCTCACCTCCCCGTTGTATACCGGGGAAATGTGAATGCCCTCGGCATCCATAATCCGACCACCGAAGGCAAGCCGTTCCGGCGAATCGTGATTGCCGCTGATGACGAAAACTTCCCTTTTCTGCTTCGCCAGCTGCACCAGAAAATCGTCAAAAAGCTGTACAGCCTCCGCCGGCGGAATCGGCTTGTCATAAATGTCTCCGGCAATGAGAATGCCGTCCGGATTTTCCTCCGCCACGATCCCAAGAATTTCCTTCAATATATACGCCTGATCCTCCAGCATCGAGTATTCGTTTACCCGCTTGCCGAGATGCAGGTCCGACAAATGCAAAAACTTCATGACCGCTTGCCTCCGTTTCCGGCTCACCTTCCCGTTTTACAGCTCCGCTGACATTTCCATCCACTGCTCGCCGCCCCAGACAGATGCCGAGACGCCACGTTCAGAAAAACCCAATCCCCGATAAAAATCCACCAGATGCGGCAGGCAGGTCAGAATCAGCTGCTCCCGTCCCTTTTTCGCCTCCCGGTCCATGTAGCAATCCATCAGCGTGGTGGCCAGTCCTCTGTGTCGATACTCCGGCCGCACATCCAATCCCAGCAGCATAACATTTTTTCCCGCCGGATTCCTCGTGTTAATGTCGGTGAAGAACGCATCCCGGAACATCGTCTCCTCTGTGGGAATCCCGTTCAAAAAGCCGGCAATTTTGCCGTTCACCCGATCATAGGCCACCAGAAAGGTCTCTGCCGACTGTTCCGCCCTGGCCTGCATAGCCTCCGGACTGCAGGCTTCATTCGGCGGAAAGCAAATCGCCTCAATCAGTGCCGCTTCCGCGCCCTCCTCCGGCCGAATATCCCGAAAATCAAATCTGTCCCAGTTGAATCTTTGCATGATTGTTGCTCCCTTATCTTGAATATGATTCTATTATATGATGTTGGGATCAAGTCGAAAAGCCCGGATTTTGAGATCTATATTTGATGTATCTCCCGTCCTCCATATTTCCTGCAAGCAGTAATCGTAGTCTCTGTCCCGCTTTTTGTCCCTGCATCCACGACATACAACGCATCCGAAAGCGCTGCTATGAGACGATTCCGCTGCGGAAACATATATTGTCGCGGCTTTATCCCGGGCGGATATTCGGATATGATGCATCCATTTTGGGAAATTTTTTCATATAGTTCCTGATGTTCGGCGGGATAGCAGATATCTGCGCCACATCCCAACACAGCGATTGTATATCCTCCGCTTTTCAATGCAGCCGTGTGTGCGTAAGCATCTATTCCCTTGGCCATGCCGCTGATAACTGCGTTGCCATTTTCTACTGCTGTCCCGGCGACAGCAATGGCCTTCTCCTTGCCTTGTTGACTGCATCTTCGGGCGCCAACTATCCCTATGCTTTCGGAATATTCGTTTATTTCGAGACTTCCCTTTGCGTAAAGTAAAATGGGCGCATCCTTCAGTCCCGCGAGGCGACCGGGATAGCGAATATCCCGCTTTGTGATCACAGAGATCCCTGCCTGATCACACTTCCGGATGATTTTCTCCGCCTCTTCCATAATCTCAGCAGAATCTCGTTGCGCAGCAAAACGCCTAAGCCTTTTTTCTCCAATTTCGCCGTGTCCGTTTTTCAAAATGAATCGACTTTCGGCTTTAAGCAGGGAATCTGCATCGATAGCAAAGCATGCGTTGACGTCCCCGCACAGCGCCATCAGATGATTTACGCTGACAGGACCAAAGCCTGCCATAAGCGTAAGCCTCAAATAATCCATTGCATTTTCTTCACACTTCATATCCGTCATCAGATTGTATACAGCTGACTGCTCGAAACATCAAGATCCCTGCACGAAAGCGTTCTGGCGACATCCTGCGGTCGAATTTCTTCGCTACCATCCATATCGGCACAGGTTCTTGCGAGCCGAAGAAGCTTGTGGATAACCCTTGCGCTGTAACCATACTTCTCACTGGCAGTTTTCAGCATCTTCGTACACTCGTCATCCAGTTTACAGTATCTCTGGATCATAGATGTAGTCATCTGTGCGTTGCAATTCACGCCAACGACGTCCTTAAACCTTTCTTGCTGTATGGATCTGGCCCGTTCCACGATTTCACGCAGCTGAGCAGATGTGCGCCCGCTTTTTCTCTCGTTCAATTCGAAATAATCCACATGCGCCACACTTTTCTGAATATCTATTCGTTCCAGTATCGGCCCCGAGATCTTTCCCCTGTAATGTATGATCTCATAATCCGTGCAACGGCATTTTTTTGACGGATAATATCCACAGGGGCACGGATTCATCGCAGCAACAAACATAAAATTCGCCGGATAGGAATTCGTGCCGTTTACCCTGGAGATCGTCACCCGCTTGTCCTCCATTGGCTGTCGCAGCGCATCAAGCGTGCTCTTCGAAAATTCCGCTATCTCATCCAGAAAGAGGACACCATTGTGAGCAAGAGACACCTCCCCCCGGCTGTGCGTAACTCCCGCCGCCAATCAATGCATTCAGCGAAACATTATGATGCGGTGCCCGGAAGGGCCGCCTTTCCACAAGTCCCGTACCGGCGTCAAGAAGTCCAGAAATGCTGTGTATCTTGGTGACCTCCAGCGATTCTTTCTCTGACATCCGAGGAAGTATCGTCGGTATTCTCTGCGCAATCATCGTCTTGCCGCAGCCGGGTTCCCCTATCATGAGAACGTTGTGCCCTCCGGCCGCCCCAAGAACAATCGCGTCGATCAGCTCGTCCTGTCCCTTCACGTCCGCAAAATCAAGTTCCCGACTAATCAGAGTTTCAGAATTGTCATCATCCAGGGATGCATCAGAAATATTTGCCTCTGTACGCTTCCTTGTCGTCGTACCGTCCTCATCTGCTGCTTCCAGGGCTTTCAGCGTAAGCCTGCCTTCCAGGAATTTTACGGTATCCTGCAAATTTTTCACAGGGCACACCCGGATACCGGAAACAGATGACGCTTCTTTCCGATTTTCATAGGGCACCACAACAGAACCCACACCACACTTTCTCGCCTCCGTAACCATAGACAGCACGCCATTGCATGGCCGGATACGACCATCCAGAGAAAGCTCGCCGATAAAAGCGTATTCCGCAAGATTTCCAGGCGAGATCTGATCTGTCTGAAACAGAAGCGCTATGATCATGCCAAGGTCAAAATGTGAGCCCCTTTTCTTTTTGTCTCCCGGTGCCAACGAAAGGATCACCTTATCCTTCGGTATATCATAGCCGCAGGACTCAATCGCAGCCTGAATTCTCTCTCCGGCCTCCTTTATCGCCTGATCAGGAAGACCTATGATTGACATCATCTGCTGCTGCCCCCGTATCGTGGATGCCTCTATTTCCACCATGAAGCCTTCGACCCCCGTCGTCGCCATACTCTTTACCACCGTTGCCATCATTACACCTCTCTTCGTTAGTTGCCATTTGTCACATCCGGGATCTTTTATCTCTACCAAGGAAGCCACATATCGTCTTCCTTCATTTCCTTCTGTATCAGCATTTCCTGTTCGGCATGAGAGATTTTTCCTTCTACAAACATTCTGTACTGCTCTCGGCTGTTGTTATGAAAGCAGGAAAGCACGCGATCTGTGTCGATAAGAGATGTGACAAGGCCATCCCCGTCATCCTCCGGCTTGCCAACAAACAGTCTGTAGCTGCTGTACTCATAATCCAGCGGATGCCTCACCATCATCGCCTTGACTGGGTTCAAATGAATGTACCTGCTGGCTTCAAGAAAATAACTTTCATCTTCTATAAGGCATGCGGTATACCTGCTTTCAAAAAGATGCCCCGTAAACTGATATCTACGGTTAAAATCCATGCTGTAGAGATGCAGGATTTTCTGCATAATCTTGTACAACTCTGTATTCTCCGTCTCCACGATCATATGAAAATGATTCGTCATAAGGCAAAGCGAATGTATCCTGAACGAATAAATACTGCGTGCCTTCGCCAGGTATCTAAAAAAAGAAAGGTAATCATATCTGTCCTTAAAAAGGACCGTCCTTCGATTCCCTCTGCTCATAACATGATACGTCGCCCCGGGGTACCATATTCTTTTCGGTCTGCTCATAAAATTTGCTCCCAGTTTATATTCACGACTTACAAGTATTCCATTTTTATGAATTCAAGGACAAAATATACGCCATAAGAAACTATCTCAATCCCCTTATGGCCTCCAGATATCCCAACAGCCTCGCCCGGGTTTTCGCGTCCATGTCATTATACTCTACGATAATCTGACCGATTTCGCTGTCTCTCCCCACAACAAACCATTCCGGCCTATTCCCACGCCTGCCTTTACTGTCCGCCCCGGAAAGAAGCCATTCCGGACTCACATCCAGAACCTTGCAGATGATCATAATCTTTTCCGATGTGGGATTCGTGCCCTTTTTCTTCCACTCGCTGATCGTGCTCTGCAATATTCCAGTTTTCTCTGAAAATTCCTTCTGGGACATGGAAAGTTCTTCCAGCCTGTTAAAAATACGTTCGCTGATCGTCATGATAAATAATATTCCCCGGACAATGTTGGAGGCAGAAAATGTATGAGTTCATTTTTATGAATTGTAGTACAAAGAAAAAAGCTTGTCAATGACATTTTACACATGGTATTCTCAGATCACATCCAGGAGGATTTATCATGAGCAAGCAACGAACATTTTTCACCGAAGAGCAAATGGCTTCCCTTCGCCAGAACCCTTATGTGTACAGCGTAACGCAAGGCACTCTGGCACTGACAAAGGAATTCAAGGAAATCTTCTATGCAGAGTACCAGAGCGGCATTCTGCCACGTAACATCCTTGAGCAGCACGGTTTCGACCTCAATGCTCTCGGAACCCATCGGATCTGGAGTATTTCACAGCACATCCGAGATGAATACAAAAAGTACGGCGAATTCCATGAAGGTTACCATGCGCGCCGGTCTGCCGGAAACCGACTCGAAGGCAATGCACAGCCGCCCACTGAGCAGGAGCAGCTGAAGGTCTTACAGGCAAAGGTTGATTATCTTGAACAGGAAATGGAGTTTCTAAAAAAAATTTCCTCGATCAGGAATACCAGAAAGTAGGTGCACTGCTCATGAACGATTCTTCCCTGTGCGATAGTGTAAAATATGTTGTGTAAACGATAGTTCCTCAGCTATAGAAAAAGGAACCGATTTCCTGTAAAGTGTTAAGTACCACCAAAACACACAG
>CAVKVA010000012.1:0-64251 GCA_963659875.1 Parolsenella sp. | reverse complement strand
ATCTTCAGGGTCTGTGTATTATTCGATCTTTGATTTTCAAGGTTCTTTGTGCTTGTCTTTTTTGACAGCCCGTATATGATATCGAACTTCCATTTATTTGTCAAGCACTTTTTCATTTTTTATCGCCGCTTGTGTCTCACTCGCGGCGACTTGATGTACTATACAGTATAGGGTCACTTTCGTCAAGCGGTTTTTTAAAAAATTTTTCTCTTTCCTAACCCCCGTTTATTGACAGCACGGCAACAGGTGCTACGATGGAGGCAGGTAATGACGCAGTCTGCGTTTATAGATCGTGAACAAATAAAATATAGCGAGGTATGCCTATGTACTTTATCGGTATTGATTTGGGAACCTCTGCCCTGAAGCTTCTTTTAATGGAAGAAAGCGGCAGAATTCAGAATGTGGTCTCTGAGATTTATCCCGTCTCCTTCCCGCAGCCGGGTTGGTCCGAGCAGAATCCGGAAGACTGGCTCTCCGCCCTCCGCCGGGGCATCCCCCGGCTCTGCGCCGACATTCCAAAGGAAGAGATCAAGGGACTCAGCTTCGGCGGTCAGATGCATGGTCTTGTGATTCTGGACGGCGAAGACCGGGTGATCCGTCCCGCCATTCTCTGGAACGATGGCCGCACCCAGGAGGAAACCGACTATCTGAACGAGACGGTCGGCAAGGAAAAGCTCTCCGCCTGCACCGCCAACATTGCCTTTGCGGGCTTCACTGCCCCCAAGCTTCTCTGGCTCAGGAAGCACGAAGCGGAAAATTTCCGCCGCATCCGGAAGATCATGCTGCCCAAGGACTATCTCTGCTACATGCTGAGCGGCAGCTTCTCCACCGATTTCTCGGATGCCTCCGGCATGCTGCTTCTGGACGTTGAGAAACGGCAGTGGTCCGCCGAAATGCTGTCCATCTGCGGTATCACCGCGGAAATGCTGCCGATTCTGCATGAAAGCTATGAAGCCGTGGGAACGGTCCGTCCGGAAATGGCGACAGAACTGGGGCTTTCTCCGGACACCATCGTGGCCGCCGGCGCCGGTGACAATGCCTCTGCCGCCGTAGGCACCGGCACCGTGGGTGACGGACACTGCAACATTTCCCTGGGCACCTCCGGCACCATCTTCATTTCCGCAAAGGATTTCACCGTGGATCCGCAGAACGCGCTCCACGCCTTCTGTCACGCCGACGGTCACTACCACCTGATGGGCTGCATATTGAGCGCGGCCTCCTGCAACAAATGGTGGATGGAAGAAATCCTCCGGACGCAGGACTTTTCCGCAGAGCAGACCGACATTAGACCGGAAAAACTGGGGAAAAACGCCGTCTTCTTCCTTCCCTATCTGATGGGCGAACGTTCGCCGTTGAACGATCCCAGTGCCCGGGGTGCCTTTCTCGGCATGCGGATGGACACAAGCCGCACAGACCTCACCCAGGCAGTACTCGAAGGCGTGGCCTTTGCCCTGCGGGACTGCTGTGAAATCGCCCGGTCCCAGGGCATTGATCTCCGGGAGACCACGATCTGCGGCGGCGGCGCCAAAAGCCCTCTCTGGCGGAAGATCATCGCCAATGTCCTCAAGCTCCGGGTGCATGTGCCGGTCTGCGAGGAGGGACCGGGGATGGGTGCTGCCATGCTGGCCATGGTAGCCTGTGGTGTTTATCCCAGTACAGAAGCCGCGGCAGAGGCCATTGTGAAGATCCAGTCCACAGAGGAACCGGATCCGGTGCTCATGGAACGCTATGATGAACGTTATCAGCTTTTCCGAAAGCTCTATCCTGCGCTGCGGGACTGCTTCCGGGAAATGTAATACACACTTATTTCAGGAGGAACCACTATGTTGAATGTAAGTCCCGTAAAGATCGGAATTGTTGCCGTAAGCCGTGACTGCTTCCCGGCCTCGCTGGCGGTCAACCGCAGAAAGGCCCTGGTCGAGGCCTATACCCGGAAATATGGCGTCGAAGACATTTACGAATGTCCGGTTACGATCATCGAATCTGAGATGGATATGATCAACGCGCTGAATGATATCAAAGCCAACGCTTGCAACGCGCTCTGCGTCTATCTCGGCAATTTCGGCCCGGAAATCTCTGAGACTCTGCTGGCCAAACACTTTGACGGCCCGAAAATGTTCTGTGCCGCTGCCGAGGAATCCGAAAAGGATCTCATCGACGGGCGCGGCGATGCCTACTGCGGCATGCTGAACGCAAGCTACAATCTGGCGCTCCGGAACACAAAGGCCTACATTCCGGATTATCCCGTGGGCGATGCCGAGGACTGTGCGGACATGATCCACGAATTCGTTCCCATTGCCCGGACCGTCATCAGCCTTTCCGAGCTGAAGCTCATCAGCTTCGGCCCCCGTCCCTCCAATTTCTTCGCCTGCAACGCACCCATCAAGCAGCTCTACAACCTGGGCGTGGAGATCGAAGAAAATTCCGAGCTGGACCTCTTCGAAAGCTACCAGAAGCATGACGGCGACAAGCGCATCGAGGCCGTGGCCGCAGAGATGGCGGCAGAGCTCGGTGCCGGTGTCGGCAAGAACAGCGCCATGCTGCCGAAGCTTGCGCAGTACGAGATCACCCTGCTGGATTGGATTGAGGCCCACAAGGGATACCGGAAAAATCTTGCCATTGCCGGAAAATGCTGGCCCGCCTTCCAGACCCAGTTCCACTTTGTGCCCTGCTATGTAAACTCCCGTCTCACCGGCCGCGGCATTCCGGTTTCCTGCGAGGTGGATATCTACGGCGCCCTGTCCGAGTACATCGGCACCTGCATTTCCCAGGATGCGGTAACGCTGCTGGACATCAACAATTCCGTGCCGAAGGACATGTATCACGAGAGCATAGAAGGCAAGTTTGATTACAAGCTCACCGACACCTTCATGGGCTTCCACTGCGGCAATACCTGCTCCTCCAAGCTCGTTTCCCCGCACCTTGACTTCCAGCGGATCATGGCCCGCAACCTGCCGCGGGAATTCACCGACGGCACCATCGAGGGCGACATCCGGCCCGGCGACATTACCTTCTACCGCCTGCAGTCCACCTCCGACAATCTGCTCCGGGCTTATGTGGCCGAGGGCGAGGTTCTGCCGGTACCGAGCCGCAGCTTCGGTTCCATCGGCGTCTTCGCCATTCCAGAAATGGGCCGCTTCTATCGGCACGTGCTGATTGAGAAAAACTTCCCGCACCACGGCGCGGTCATGTTCGGTCACTACGGTGAGACCCTGTACCGTGTGCTGCAGTATCTCGGCCTCTCTAATGAAGAAATCGGTTTCAACCGCGCTGCCGGAGACCGCTACCCGGGAGAAAATCCCTTCCATAAGTAAACAGAGGATAATGCCTTCGGACAGTCAGAGGCCGCCGGTGCTTTGCACCGGCGGCCTCTTCTATGCCCACAAAATTCTATGCAATTCGTTTCCGCTTGGCACTGAAATACAGTGCCAGGAGCGCGACGCCGGTCAGTATCCAGGATATGGGATACACATTCATCAGCATGTCGTAGGTGGGAATCTTCCGGAACACCGTCATGATCCAGAGGATGCGGAACACCACTGTGCCCAGAATGGTAAAGACAGAAGGGCTGATGGTGTGACCGAGACTCCGCAATACACCGGAGGGCACCACAAAAATACTGCAAAGCCCTTCAATGGCCATGACGCGGTACATGCGTCTCACGGCGAAATCGATGGCCGTGGGATCCGTCGTATACAGGCCCGCAAAGGCATTGGCCCAAATGGTAAAGGGGAGCGCCAGCAGCTGCGTGAACAAAACGGCCTGCAGCATGGTGAGCCGGAACACCCGGTCGCAGCGCTTCTGCTGCCCTGCGCCGAGATTCTGGCTGTAAAAGGTCACCGCTGCCTGAGCAAAAGCCTCGCAGATATCATAGGTAAAATACTCATAATTCAAACCGGCAGCCGCTCCCGCAATGGCCTGGGCACCGAAACTGTTCACACCGGCCTGCACGAAGATATTGGAAACCGAAAAGACGGAATCCTGAATTCCCGCCGGTATACCCACCTGCAGAATCCGTTTCAGATAGCGCCGATGAATACGGATGTCCCGAAGATGCAGCTTCAGTGGTCCCTCCTCATGCATCAGTGTCCGCATCACCATCGCGGCAGAGAACAGATTGGCAATGGAGGTCGCCAGCGCCACACCGGCCACGCTGAGATGGAAGCCAATCACAAAGATCAGATTCAGCACCACATTCAGCGCGCCGGCGCACAGCATGTAGAAAAGCGGCCGTTTCGTGTCGCCGATGGAGCGCAGGATCGCCGCACCGAAGTTGTAGAGAGTGATGAAGGGAATGCCCAGCATATACAGGCGGAAGTAGAGCACCGCCATGTCCAGTACCTCTTCTGGTGTGCCGATGGCTTCGATCAAAGGCCGTGCAATCACAAGCCCGGTCAGCATCATGAGCAGTCCGAGCGCCACAGCCGCCGCCACAATCGTATGGATTGCCGCGGATACCTCTTTCGTTCTGCCGCTGCCCAGCATGGTGGCCACGACAACATTAGGCCCGACGGAAGCGCCCACGATAAAGTTCACAAAGACGCCCACATTGGCCACATTGGCGCCCACCGCCGCCAACGCATCACCACCGGCAAAGCGGCCCACCACCGCCACATCCGCAGAGTTAAAGAGATGCTGCAGAATGCTGGTGGCCGCCAGCGGCAGTGCAAAGATTACCAGCTTCCAGAACAGCCCGCCGTGCAGCATGTCCATCTTATTGGGATTCGTTTCCATGCATTTTTCTCCTCTTTCAGTATTCCGGACGATTCTATCCCCGGCAAGCACCGCCGTCAAGAGATTTTCATGCGCAACGCATCAGCGGTTTGTTACAGTCTCCGGATACATGTCATGCTTTGTCATCCGTTCCCAGGCCACCTGCTCCCATTTCGTCCCCGGCTTGCCGTAATTGCAGTAGGGATCAATGGAAATGCCGCCCCGGGGAAGGAACTTCCCCCATACCTCGATATACTTCGGATCCATCAGGCGGATCAGATCCTTCATGATGATGTTCACGCAGTCCTCATGGAAATCACCGTGGTTGCGAAAGGAAAAAAGATACAGCTTCAGGCTCTTGCTCTCCACCATCTTCTCTCCCGGTACATAGGAAATCGTGATGGTCGCGAAATCCGGCTGCCCGGTGATCGGACAGAGGCTGGTGAATTCCGGACAGTTGAATTTTACGAAATAATCGTTGTCTGGATGCTTATTCAAAAATGTCTCCAATACCCCCGGATCGTAGTCAGCGCTGTATTTCACGTGCTGATTGCCCAACAGGCTGAGTCCTTCTTTTTCTCTCATATTCTACCTCTTTCTTCTTATGATAATGCCGGATCTTCTACACCATTGGCCGCGAAGGCGCGGGTTCTGTCAATACAGGTGCCGCACTTTCCGCAGGGCTTGTCATCGCCCTCGTAGCAGGACCAGGTCAGCTCATAAGGCACGCCCAATTCCAGGCCAAGTTTCACCACCTCTGCCTTGTTCATTCTGACAAAGGGCGCCTCGATCTTCAGCTGATGCCCGGAACCTTCATAAATCGCCTTGTTCATGGCGTCATTGAAGACCTCGGAGCAGTCCGGATAGGCAAAGCCTGCGGCATCATCGGCATGGGCGCCATAATAAATCACACTGCAGTTTTTGCTCAGGGCAATGCTTGCCGCCGAGGAAAGGAACAGACCATTTCGGAAGGGCACATAGGTGCTGACCGGCTTCTCTCCCTTGGTCTTCTGAATCTGCACTTCATAACTCTCCTCCGGAATCTCCTCAGTTGACTGCTTGAGAAGGGAACAGTCTGAGTACTGAAAAATCAGGCTCAGATCCAGGAAAAGCTGCTCCACACCATAAAAGGCTGCCACCTTCTTCGCCGCCTCAATCTCCTTATCATGTTTCTGTCCGTAGGAAATGGACAGCGCCGTCACATTGTCTGCGCCGTATTTGCTGACGGCCAGTCCCAAAGCCGTGCTGGAATCCACACCGCCGCTGGAAAGAACAAGTACTCTCATATTTTTCTCCTTTTTCACTTCAGATATAGCTGCAGGCTCGCATCGTCCCGAAAGGCTCCTCTCAGCTCCGCCGTAAAGGTCTTCGTGTTGTTTTTCTTAATGCCTCTTGCCGAAACACAGCTGTGACAGCCCTCCAACGTAACCGCCACATCCTCGCTGCCGGTGATTTCTGTGATAATGTCGGCGATATCCCTGCCGATTTTTTCCTGCAGCTGCAGTCTTCTGCCGACCATATCGCAGACCCGGGCGATTTTGGAAAGCCCGATAACATGACCATGGGGAATGTAGGCCACCGTCGCTTTCATGTCGTACATAAGAGCCATGTGGTGCTCACAATAGGAAAACAGATCGATGTCCTTCATGACCACCACGCGACCAGGTTCGATATGCACTTCTTCATTATCCTCCATGCCTTCAGAAAAGGTTTTGTTGAACATCTCGGCAATCTCATGATTGCTGTAATTCATCCCCGCAAAGACCTCTTCGTACATCTTCGCCACACGTTTCGGTGTCTCCTTCAGCCCTTCTCTTTCCGGGTCATCTCCCAGGGCAATGAGGATGCCTCGGATATGCGCTTCAATCGCCTTTGTATCGATCATGCTCAGACACCTCTCTTTTCCGGATCCCAGATCACCTTATGCATCTGGATCTGTATTCTTGCATCGTTCAGCCGGTTTTCTATCATGTAGTTCACGATATCCACCGGTTCAATTCTGCCGAAAACCGGACTGAAATACACATGACATCTGCCGAGCAGCCCTTGTTCCCGGATGATTTCGCCTGCTCTCTCCAAATCCTCCCGGCTGCCGCAGACAAATTTCACGCTGTCCTCTGGTAGGAGAAACGCAAAATTCTCCGTTTTCATGCCCTTCTCACAGCCGCTGGAGGGCGTTTTGTAATCCATGGTGAATACCGGACGCCGCACACCGCAGAAGGGCGCGAGGGAAACAGCGCCGTTCGTTTCAATCTCCACCCGCAGCGCGTCCTCCTCTGTCTCCACCAGAAGCAGTGTGAGGAGCGCCTGCATTTCCCTCTGCAAAAGCGGTTCACCGCCCGTCAGCGTGACGTTCTTTATCCCGCTTTTCCGAATGTAGGCAGCGATTTCCACCGGGCTTTCTTCCGTATATGCGCAATCTGCTTCATTGGCCCACATGGTATCGCAGTAGCTGCAGCGCAGGTTACAGCCCTTAAAGCGGATGAACACCGCCAGTTCACCGGCCCGGGGGCCTTCTCCGTTGATACTGATAAACTTCTCTACAACCTGCATTATCTTTCATATGCTGCGCAGTTGTTCGGCGTTTCGTAAACCTCCACGCGATGCACGCAGTATCCTTTCTCTTCGATTTTCCGATAAAAATAAGCGGCGAAATTTTCTGCCGTCGGTCGGAAGGGCACTTCCACCATCTTGAAGTCTTCCTCTGTCAGCGCCGCCACGGTCTTCTCCCGCAGGGATCCCGTCTCATAGATCAGGCTGTGGTCCAGGGCATCGCAAAGCGCCTTTAAGAGCGCCTTCAGCTCCGAAAAGTCGAAGAGCATTCCTCGCGTCTGCCGCGCTTCGCTCAGCGTTTCGCCCTGGATCTCCGCCACCACTCTCCAGCGATGGCCATGCACATTTCTGCATTTCCCCTCATAATCCTTCAGGAAATGCGCAGCATCAAAGCTGTCCTCTGATTTGATGTAATACATATTTTTCTCCCAGAAATAAAAGAAGCTCTGCGCAAAAACGCAGAGCTGTAGATAGTCCAATCCCCTTATACAGTCCTGGTTTTGTTTAATGACAGGATGGTACAAACGAACTGTCAGCAGCCAACTGCTACGAAGGAGAGTATAAAGATTTATCGCTTTGATGTCAATGTCAATCCATCCGGCGCACGGTATCGATGATGGTGCCGTCCCGGTATTCGATCAATGCCACGATGCGATCACCGAACTTTACGGGTTCCGGCTTTCCGGTGATGGAATAGGCAATGTCCCGAAGCTCCTCTATCGTCATCAGCGGAAGCTTTGTCTTCTTCAAAGCCTCCAGAAGCTCCGGGCGACGCGGATTCACCGCAATGCCGTACTCTGTCACCAGCATGTCCACGCTCTCTCCCGGTGTCGTCACCGTCAATACTTCATCGCAGACCGTGACGTTTCGCGTCCGGAGCAACGGCGCCACGATGATGGTGCACTTCGCACCAGCGGCTGTGTCCGGATGTCCGCCTGGCGCACCCCGCAGGATACCGTCCGAACCGGTGACCACATTCACATTAAAATGCACATCGATTTCCAATGCTCCCAGGATCACAAAATCCAGCTGGTTCACAAAAGCGCCTTTGTTCAGCGGATTGGCATACTGTGAGGTAGAAATCTCATAATGTCCCGGCGTCTCGTTGACAGAGCGTACGGAAGCCAGATCGAAGTCCTGGGCATCCAGTATGGTGCGGATATAGCCCTCCTTCAGAAGCTCCAGCTCCGGTCGCGTCACGCCGCCCATGCAGAAGCCCATCTTGACATTTTTCTCGTCCATATAGGGCTTTAAAAACCGGGTTGCCGCCAGAGAAGGTCCGCCTCCGCCGGTCTGGAAGTTGAAACCATCCCGGAAATACGGTGTCGCCGCCATAGCCTCTGCCGTATACTGTGCAATGATCAGCTCCCGCGGATCCTCCGTAAAACGCAGCAGCTCATTGGCAATCTTGTTGGGATTGCCGATCTGGTCCACCACCACAACATAATCCACATCGATGCCCTGAATGCTGGCCGGCATATTCGGTGCCTCCACCAACGTATCCGTGATCACCACCGTACGCGCCGCATACCGCGCATCCACCACGGAATAGGACAGCACACCGCAGTCCGATTTTCCGCCCTTTCCTCTGGCATTGCCGTAGCAGTCCGACGTAGGCGCACCGATAAAGGCAATGTCGATCTTCACATCCCCGCATTCAATGGCCCGCACTCTTCCGCCGTGGCTTCGGATAAATGCCGGATTCTTCAGCTTACCACGGGAAATGGCCTCACCAATCTCCGCCCGTATGCCGCTGGTGGAGATGCCGGTGATGGTGCCGTCCTCGATATAGGGCACAATCGGCGCCTGGGCCGTTCCCAGCGAACTGCAACAGATGCTAATGTCTTTGACCCCCAATGAGGCCACCGCCTCCATGACCATGTTGATCACATAGTCTCCGTCACGGAAATGATGGTGGAAGGAAAGGGTCATGCCGTCCCGAATGCCGCATTTCCGCAATGCTTCCACAATACTCGGCAGCACCTTACTCTCCGCCGGTCGATTTTGTGCCACGGCCTTCGGCGCCGCCTTCTGATAGCAGTATCCGTCTCTGGCGTATTGCCCTTCAAAAACGGACAGATGCATTTTTTCCAGGAGCACATCATCAATCTCCCGTCCTACTGCATTGATCATATCTTACCTCCGCACTGTGTATTTTGCTTTCATCATACACTTTTCCGATGACGGTTTCAATGAAGGATGGACGAATGACCGACTCACGGCTGCTGCACAAATTCCGGGTACAAGACAGCGCCCCAACCTAGCATTCTCCACTTCAGCGAATAAACGCTGCCATATACAGCGGCAAAGTTAAAATTTCATCCTCATCCATGCCAATGTTGGCATCCGCAAATTTAAATGCACAGGGAATATTCTTGTTGTCCCGAAGCAATGCTTTCAATGAATTTGCACGTCCATTTCCACCTTTCACTTCCACCGGCAGGACCGTCCCCTCTCTCTGAATAATGAAATCAATTTCTTTTTTACTTGTTTCATTTTTATAGAAGTAAAGCCGGTATCCCTTCTTATGCAAGGCATCTGCCACCGCACATTCAAAAATACCGCCCTTGGAATTTCCAGTTAACGTATTTTCCACAATATGCTGCTTCAGAGAAAAATCCTTCATTGCCATAAGTAGTGAAAGGTCCGTGGTATAAGCTCTGAAGAATGTATCTTCCGCATAATCATCCAAATCAAAACGCACCTCTGTCACTCTTTTGCACAGGTGAATCATATCTGCCCGAAGCAGCCATTCTATACTGGAATAGTACTTCTGTGCTCTTCCGCCCTTTTCAACCTCCTTGTATTGAAACTTATGATTTTCCTTATCCAGCAACTGCTTGCCCAAAGATAAATAACATTTTTCCGCCTTGACCTTTTCTTCCGCGGTTGCATAATGAGCGATGTCATACAGATATCCCTGCAGCAGATTTCGCTGTACCCGATCCACCTCTCTAAAATCCTTGCAATCTATATATTTCTGCACAGCTTCCGGCATCCCGCCGGTAGCGATATACTGTCGGTAGTAACGCATCATCTGTGTATGAACGGCATCTGGCATCGCTGTTTTTTCTTCCAGATAAACCGCAATACGATCTGTCATATCCCTGGAAATGTTCATTCCCCAAAGAAACTCTTCAAAATCGATACCATACATTTTCAGATAATCAACATAGCCGACCGGATAAGAAGATGCTCTCTTATAGTCTATCCCCAGTAGCGAGCCTGATGCAATAACATCGAATCTGTCATCCAAGGCCCAAAACTTCAGCGATGTGATCGCCTCCTGGCACTCCTGTATTTCATCCAGAAAAATCAATGTCTTTTTCGGCAATATTTTCTTATCCGGAAATCGAAAACGTATAGCCATCACCATATTGTCAACAACCAAATCCCCCGAGAAAATTTCAGCCGCCGATGGCATTTGCTTAAAGTTGATCTCAAGCAGTTCCTCATAATTTTCTTCCGCAAATCGCTCAACAAGATAAGTTTTACCTGTTTGGCGGCCCCCCTGAACCACAAGACATTTTCTTCTCTTCGTTTTTACCCAGTCAGCAAGTGCAGTCATGGCTTTTCGTTTCAACATAAATCGCCTCTATTCAACATTTTTTCATTCTATTAACGCGTCTTATCAACATTCTGGAAGATTAAAATGCATTGTGTATCAACATTTTAGAGAATTTTACATCCGCGGATAGAAAAGGTCAAGCTTCACGCGGAATCCTTTTTCACTTATGAAGTTTCCTCTCGGAACCGGCACCACAGATACTCAGAATCGGATTTTCGAAGCCCAGCGTCGTATCATTGCACAGCTGGCAGATCGAGAGAGCTGCATCATCGTAGGTCGCTGCTCCGATTACATTCTCCGCAATCATCCGGCCATCATCCGCGTATTTATCTACGCGCCGATCGAGGCCCGCTACAAAAACTGCATCGACAATCTACATATGACACCGGAGCAGGCGCGGAAAATGATTGCCGATGTTGACAAGGCAAGAGATGCCTACCATATGCATTTTGCAAAATACCTGCCGAGCGACTTCAATCATAACGACATTATGATCAACAGCGCTTTTCTCGGCATCGACGGCACCGCCGCCTATCTCACAGATTTGATTCATTAGAGACTCAGTATTCAGTAAACACAGAATAGCCATGCAGAAAGGGCGCCCCAAACCGGGGCGCCCTTTCTAAACTTTCTAGGAAGAAATGTAACCTATTCGGATACCGGATTGACGAAAAGTTCGCCAACGTATAAACTAGGTATATACCTCGAAAGGAGGCTGTATATGCAAGCACAAGTAAAAACATGGGGCAACAGTCAGGGAATTCGCATCGCAAAAGACATTTTAAAAGAAGCCAATATTTTCGTGGATGATATTTTAAACGTTGAAGTAAGCCACGGGCAAATAACGCTCACAAAGAAATTCCGCCACCAGACGCTTGAAGAGCGAGCTGCAAAGTTCGGAGGAAAATTGGGTCTTGACGGAGAGTTCGACTGGGGAGAACCAACAGGAAGGGAGATCTGGTGATGTTGGAAAATATACATCAGGGAGATGTTTTGCAAATCGAAAAAATCAAGCTTCCCGTTCTTGTGGTTAGCAAGGATTTTTTCAACGAGACAGGCGAAATCATTGGGTGCCCTGTCTATACCATTGGTAGTGATGGCCCATTGCATATCCACATTTCAGCTTCAAAAACAGAAGGATATGTACATTGCGAAAAACTAGCACTGCTAGATCTTAATGCCAGAAGATTCAACAAAATCGACAGTATTTCGATGCAGGATCTGATGAACATCACCGATGCGATACAGGGAATTTTCGAATATATATAGGATGGGGTAAAGCAGGCGGGTCTTAAATAAGACTCGCCTACAATAGCAGAAAGAAGTGATAATGATTAGATATCCAACGCGGCATGGTATCCCATGTAAATCGCATTGGTGATGTTGCCCGGACGGACGCAGTCGCCGATTTCACGCACGATCGGGGCGCTGTCTCTGAGCGCATTCACGCAGTCTCTGTTGGCACGCTGTCCCACCGCGCATACCACGGATTTCCCCGGCACGAGTACTTCGTTGCCATCCGCATCCCTGCAGATCACGCCATCCTTTGTCACTTCCATGCCCTGGTACTGCGTATGCGCCTCGACATGCTTTTCGATCATCTGCATGAGAATCGGACGATGACGGATATTGGCATCTATTGCCAGCGCCGGCCGCATTTCCACAAGATGCACCTTTTTACCTTCCTGCGCCAGATGGATGGCCGCCTCACAGCCCGCAAGGCCGCCGCCAAGCACAACAACACTGTCGCCAACTTTTTCCTTTTCGAGGTAATAGTTGTTGACGATGACGACATTATCCCCATCCATACCCTTGAGGGGCGGAACAATCGGACGAGATCCGACAGCAAGAATCATAACGTCCGCCTGCTGTGCCTCTGCATATTCTGGCGTCACCTCCGTGTTGCAACGAATCTCTACGCCCGCTTCGATGGCCTGAGCCGCGAGGGACAAGCCGAGCTGGTACATCTCCTGCTTGAAGTCAATCGCCTGCTCACACTTCAGAATACCGCCAACCTGGTCGCTCTTCTCGCAAAGCACCACCTTGTGACCGCGCAATGCTGCGGTAACGGCCGCCTTCAGACCGGCAACACCACCGCCGACAACCAGCACATTCTTCTTGACTGCCGCCGGAACGATATCGGTTCCCTCGATCTCACGACCGATCAACGGATTGACCGTACATCTTCTGGTCTGCGTTGTCGGGCGCTCCGCCATGCAGGTGAAGCATCGAAGACATTTCACAATTTTATCGTCATTTCCGGTAACGACCTTCTGGGGCAGATACGGGTCCGCCAGAAGCGCCCGCCCCATGTATACAACATCCGCCTTGCCAGAAGCGATGATTTCCTCCATCTGTTCCGGATCGTTGAGTCCGCCAATGGTTGCCACCGGCTTCTTCACGTGCTTCTTGATCTCTTCCGCAAGATAAACATTCATGCCATGCTCTGAGAACATGGACGGGTGCGTTTTGAAGAAGCCAAACTGATAGGAGCCTGCGGATACATGAATGAGGTCCACGTATTCTTCCACGGCCTGTGCGATTCTGACGCCTTCGTTCAGATCATAGCCTCCGTCAAACAGCTCTGAGCCACTCATGCGAAACTCAATCGGGAACATCGGCCCCACCGCTTCTCTCACGATCTTCAATACCTCAATGGTCAACCGCATACGGTTCTCGAAGCTTCCGCCATAGGCATCGGTTCTGTGATTGAAGTACGGGGACATAAACTGGTTCAGCAGCCATGTGTGGCCGCCATGGATCATGATCATCTCAAATCCCGCACGCTTGGCAAGCTTTGCCGTCTCTCCGTAACGTGCCACGATGTCCGCGATCTGCTCCACTGTCAATGCCGTCACCTTCATCCCGTCCGGACGCACGCCGTCCGACGGTCCGTACTGTGTCAGTCCCTGCTTTTTGTTCTTATCGGCCATATAGGTTCCGGCATACTGTCCGGAATGAGAGAACTCCACACTCGGTACAGCACCATGCCGTTTGATCGCATCCGCGGTGAAGGTGAAGGCCGCCAAGGATCCGACCGTTGCCAGATCCAGATGCAGCATATGGGATCCGTCTGTCTCCGGGTGCACCACAAGCTCACTCATCGTGACTGCGGCGGCACCGCCCTTGGCACGAAGCTCGTAAAAGGCGCGCGTTCTCTCCCCCGGAACACAGTCCTTGTCAATGTCGGTCGCGCCGATCGGCGATGCAAACATGCGGTTCCGGAACGTTACGTTTCCCAGTGTGATCGGCTGACACAAATGCGGATACTTTCTCTCCATGGTACAAATCCTCTCCTTCTCTCCTGATGACTCCCCTTATTTTCGGATGTTGTTAAAAACTTATCAATGCCAGGCCATTGTATCACGCGTTGCCGTATATGTAAATATTGACATGTTAAGTTTTAGATGTCGCATCTTATAAAAAAGAATGTGCCTTGGCACATTCTCCGCCTGCGGCGGGTCGCGAAAGCGACATGTTTCTTTGCCGCCGCAGTGCGATCCGCGCGGAGCGTTTTTTGATTCATAGGATGCACTTTCCTATGAATCAAAAAATTTCGTGGCTTTTTGTGCAAAAGTACGCCACTTAAAATCGTCAAAACAGCTTGGAATATTCTTCCGATATGCTATGATTAACTCCTGATGCGCGAAAACCCAAGGAATGAAGAAAATGCGAACTTTAAAATATGCCATTCTCGGCCTTTTGAATCAAAAAGAAATGAGCGGATACGATCTGATGAAACAGTTTGAATCCACCTTATGCGAATTCTGGACGGCAAAGCACAGCCAGATCTATCCGGAGCTCAAAAAACTGACGGAAGAAGGCCGCGTGACCTATCAGGTCGAGAAATCGGAAACCAGCGCCGAAAAGAAGATTTATCACATCACCGATGCCGGTCGGGAGGACTTTCTCGACTGGCTCGCCACAGAGACGAAAGCACAGCCGACACCGAAGGATATCTCCCGCCTGAAGATTTTTTTCTGCAACTGCCTGGACCCGAAAGACCGCAAATTCATGCTGGAGGATCAGCTGCACAAGCACCGTACCCGCATGAAACACCTGAAAGACAACCAAAAAAAATTCACCGGAGTGCCGGACAGCAGCGCCGATGAATTCGGTGATTATCTCGTATTGATGGGCGCGGTCATGCGCGAAGAAATGACGATCGCGTGGCTGAACCGCTGTATTGAACTGTTATAGGATTTGGCGGCTCACCGCTGCTTCACAAATTCCAGATAAAGGACGGCACACCAGCATAGCAGTCAAGGCGATATACGCGAAAAGCAGCACCGGCCATTGGCCGGTGCTGCCTACTCTATACATGATGCACAGCATCCAATCATTCTCAGGGCTGTTTTTTCTCGATCAGCTTATCAAAGCCATAAATTTCCAGAGTGGTCTTTCCGGCGTTCAGCTGCACGACGATCTCCTGCTCGTGCTCGAACTTCGCAAGAGCCTTCTCAAAGACAGCATCCTCATGCTCCTTCGGAATCACAACCACACCATCGCAGTCGCCGAAAACGATGTCGCCCGGATTTACCTGAATGCCGCCGCAATGCACCGGCACATTCAGCTTGGCCAGACTCTCCTTCACCGTACCGGAGGGATTGTAGGCCCGGACAAATACAGGGAAGCCGAGCTCCCGAATATCCTCTGCATCACGGCAGCTTCCGTCAATCACCACACCGGCAAGACCGTAGCGCTGGCATGCGGTCGCCATGATATCTCCGAAGTGACCGGCATTGGAATAACCATGCACGTCCAGGATCAGCACATCGCCCGGCTGCGCCGCATAGATCGCCTGATGCAGCGCCAGGTTATCTCCGGGATAGCACTGGGCCGTGAAGGCTCTGCCAATCATCTTCATTTTGGAATCCACCGGCTTGATGGCGGTATCCATAACACCCTGATTCGGGGCATCGTTGTTGTTATCTGCGATGTTGCCTGTCGGCAACTTGATCAATTCCAGCTTCCGCTCTTCTGTAAGATTCATACTATTATTTCTCCAATGCTGCTTCTCTCAGCGTATAATTTTCATCAATAATGCCGTCCTTTTTGTCCTTCCACAGTCTGTAAGGCACACTGATCACCAGCGGCACCAACATAACAGGACCCACAACAAGCGTGAATGTACCGTATCCGTACTTGATGATGTTCAGAAGGCCAAACTGAGATCCGAAAGTACAGATCAAGATAAAGACAATGGCAATGGCAAATTTTCTCATGAAGGATGTACTGGATGTCCACTTATTTGCCACAATGGGTTCAAAGCGTCCGCAGACCGTAAAGATAAATGCCACAGAACTTGAAAGCATGGCCGCAATGGCAAACACCACATACAGGATCTTGGAAATCCATCCCGAACCCGACAGGTTACTGATGGCCCACAATGTCGGAATCTCTTCCTCCATAATGCCCGGCATACCGGCAGCAAATATGAAGGTAAAGATCATTGTGGAGCCGGCACACAGCACAGCGGTCAGGATGGACTCCACCAGTACGTCTTTTCTGGTTTCAATAATTCCCTTCGAAGCGGGCACACAGGCTTCATAGCCGTTCATAAAGAATACGACCACCATAAGCATGGAAAACCACGCCTGCAATCCCGAAAATCCATATTCCGTATAGGAAACATGCTGCTCAAGATAGGCCATGGAAAGCGGCACCGCATCTTTTAGGCAAACCGCCGCCACGTAACCGCAGATGATGAGGATGGCCAGGCCCAGCGTTGTGCCTACCTTTCTAAGCACATCCGCGCCCCAGAGCGCAAACAGCAGCACCAGCAGGCAGAAGCCTATCGTCCCCACCATCTTCGGCAAACCAAAGATCTGGTTCAGCAGTACTGCGGTTGTGGAAATCTGCGCCGACAATGCAATCAGCACCACCACGATGACCTGCAGTTCCTTGAATGTACCGAAAAACAGCTGCAAGCCCTTCGGCCGATAAATTGTATTGTATGCCTCCCGATAGGAATTCGGCTTGTAAATCCGGTTGATCTCAAAAAGCAGGAGATTGAACACGAAGCACAGAATTCCCGCCACAAGGGGTCCCAGAAAAATGCCGGCGAAGCCCTTGTTGTTGAAATAGGACACCGTCTGTGTACCCGAGGCAAATCCCGGACCTACATAAGCGCTGTACATAATGGCAGAGAGTGAAAAAATCGCCGCGAACTTCTTACCGTAGTGATTTCCCATAGCAGCACCCATTACGCTTCCTTTGACTGAAGCTTATGGTATCCGAGCTTCTCTCTTGCTCCCTTCAGTGAGCTTCCTGCAGTAACCTCAGCGATGATCTTCTGCTCCACTTCCTCGATATGCTGTGCCATCTTCAGAACCTCTTCTGCCTTTTCGATAGGAATCACAAGGGCACCGGAATCATCTCCCAGAATGATATCGCCAGGACGAACCTGTACGCCGGAAACAGCAACCGGCACATTCACGGCATCAACAGTGACGCGCTCTTTTCCTGTTACCATGTACTTTCCCTTTGTGTAGATGCCGTAACCAAGCTCCTTGATTCCGTTCACATCACGGCAAACGCCGTCGATCAGAGTTCCTTCGATTCCCTTGGCCTTCGCGGTATAGGTCATGATGTCTCCCCATACTGTGCAGTACAGTCTGCCGCCATTGTCAATCACAACAACCTGACCCGGCTCTACATCATCGATAAAATCGCCTACATTACCCTTCTCCATACCACAGGGAATGTAGTGCACAGTGAAAGCGTCTCCGCAGATCTTTCTTCCCTCTACCACAGCCTGAATGCCCAGCAGTCCGCAGGGAACGCCCAGCTTATCCATCGCATCAGAGATGCTTGCTGTATCCATCTTCTTAATCGCAGCGATCAGTTCCTTCTTTTCCATATTAAAATTCCTTTCATAAATAACGTAATGTCTTCTTGTTTCTCGATTTCAGTACTGATTTCAGAACAATTTTTTCTGTGGTCTCAATATAGCACGGATAATATATCTTGTGAAACAAATATATTTGATATAAAATATCGGTAGCTTCGATATTTACTCAGTACCCAAAAGAGAGTACCTTCTTATGACCTATGAACAGATTGAAACCTTTTTAACCGCCATCACCTACGGCAGCATTTCCGCCGCCGCAAAACATTTATACGTTTCGCAGTCCACCATTTCCTCAAGAATACAGCAGCTGGAAACAGAACTTGACGTGCAGCTGCTGATCCGTCAGAAGGGACACCGCAGCATCGAACTGACCAACTACGGCCATGCCTTCATCCCCATTGCCAGTCAGTGGGCCGCACTCTGGAAGGATACCAGGCATTTGAAAAGCATGGACAACATACAGACCTTAACCATCGCCTGCGTGGATGCCGTCAGCAGCTCCACCTTTTCATCCTTCTTTTTAAAGTATCTGACAGAAAGCCCGCATATACGGCTGAATATCCGAACCCACCATTCCAATGAAATCTACTCCCTCGTGGAAAGTCGGGTAGCCGACATTGGCTTCGTGTTCTCCCGCATCAACTATCCGGATGTCATCAGCAAGCCAATCTACCGGGAACTCATGTATCTCATCTGCGAGAAATCCGCCCCCTACCATGACGATATCGAAACGGCAGAATTGTCTTCAGAAAATGAGATCCATTTGAATTGGGGCCTGGATTTTCAAAGCTGGCACGACAGCCATTTCAGTCCGGCTGCCCATCCCGCATTGAGCGTAAACACCGGGTCTCTTCTACAGCGCTATATCCACGGCAATCTGTGGGGCATCGCCCCCATGTCCGTGATCCGGGAAGCCATGCGTTCCAATACCAATCTGACCTTTTACAAGCTGAAGACACCACCGCCGCCCAGAATCTGTTACGAGATTCGAAACCGCTATCCCAACATCAACCATCAGGATGCCATTCTGGAGCTGGAGCATGCGCTGGAGGCCTATATCTCCGGCGATGAAAATATCTGCTCCTTTGAAAGCTGGATGTTGGATTCCAATTAAAGTATTGTACAAAAAAAGACCAGCCGTTTTCGACTGGTCCTTATCTCACGGGCTTCGCGACAAGCAAAGCCTACCCCTTATACCTGAGCAGCCGCATGGCGTTTAGGATGCACAGCACAGCAACACCCACATCCGCAAAGACCGCTGCCCACATGTTGGCGAGTCCCACGGCGCCGAGCAGCAGGATGGCTGCCTTGATCACCAGTGCAAACACGATATTCTCCGTCGCAATTCTCACCGTTTTCCGGGCTATGCGGATGGTGCCGGGGATGCGGCGCAGGTCATCGTCCATGATGACAATGTCGGCGGCCTCGATGGCGGCGTCCGAGCCCATGGAACCCATGGCAATGCCCACATCCGCGCGGCTCAGCACCGGCGCATCGTTGATGCCGTCACCGATAAAGGCAAGCCGCGGCCGCTTCTTTTCATTTCCCCGCTTCTCCAGCCCAGAAAGCAGCTGCTCCACCTTATCCACCTTATCCTGGGGCAGAAGCTCCGCATAAACCGTATCCAGCCCAAGTGTCTTTCCCACAGCCTCGCCCACGCTGCGGCGGTCACCGGTGAGCATGACGATATGCTTCACGCCCTCCTTCTTCATGGCGGCCACAGCCTCTGCCGCTTCCTTCTTCACCTGATCCTTGATGAGGATAGCGCCCAGAAAACGCCCGGCGCGGGCCACATAGCAAACCGTTGCTGCCGGATCCTCCGCTTTCACAAAGGCAATCCCCTCGGCAGTCATGAGCTTCTCATTTCCCACCAGCACACGCTCACCCTCGACCGTAGCGATCAAGCCCTGGCCGCTGACATTTTCCGTATCTGACAGAAGCCGCGTGTTCAGTTCCCCGTCACCGGACATTTCCCGATAGGCCTCCGCGATGGAGCGGGCAATGGGATGGGTGGACAGGCCCTCCGCCAGTGCTGCGGTTCGCAGCAGTTCCTCTTTGCTAATGTCTTCGGCCGGCAATACCGAGGACACCCGGAAGCTGCCTTCCGTCAGGGTGCCCGTTTTATCCGACACCACTGTATCCAGCTGCGAAAGCAGCTCCAGGTAATTGGAACCCTTCACCAATACGCCGTTCTGACTGGCCGCACCGATGCCGCCGAAGAAAGAAAGGGGGATGGAAATCACCAGCGCACAAGGGCAGGAAATCACCAAAAAGGTGCAGGCGCGGTAAATCCAGGTTAAAGGGTTGCCCAGGATCAGCGACGGCAGGATGGCCAGCGCCACCGCACCGTACACCACAACCGGCGTGTACCAGCGGGCGAAGCGGGTAATGAAATTCTCCGTCTGAGACTTCTTCTCCGAGGCATTTTCCACCAGCTCCAGAATCCGGGACACTGTGGAATCCTCGAAGGCTTTTTCTGCCCGCACCCGCAGCATTCCCTCTCCGTTGATGCAGCCGGAAATCACCGGATCCCCGATACGCACAGTCCTAGGCACGGATTCACCGGTCAGCGCCGCCGTGTTCACCAGACTTTCACCGCTCACCACACTGCCGTCCACGGGAATCTTCTCTCCCGGCTTGATCACCAAAATGTCCCCGATCTCCACATCATCCGGATCCATGGTCTCCACACTGCCGTCGGACTGCTCAACATTGGCATATTCCGGCACGATGTCCATAAGCTTCGTGATGGACTGCCGGGAGCGACCCACGGCATAGCTCTGGAACCACTCTCCCACCTGGTAGAACAGCATCACCGCACAGGCCTCGGAGTTCTCGCCTGTGGCGAAGGCACCGACAGTGGCCACCAGCATCAGGAAGGACTCGTCAAAGGGCTGCCGGTTCTTGATGCCAAGCAGTGCCTTCCGCACCACATCCTTACCGGCCATGAAATAGGGAAGCAGATAAACCACAAGACTCAGAAGCCGGTTTTCAAAGACCACCGGCAGTGCACCGGTTTTATCGAAAATCATAAAAATCGCAAAAATCGCCAGCGCTGCCAGGATTTGACTCAGCTCCTTCTTTAATTTCTCGCTCATTTGTTCTCTCCTGAAAATAGATAAATTTAATACAGCGAAAGACAGAATGCTCCCGCTGTATCTGTTGTAAAGGCTTTCGGTTTTTACATCTCTACAGCAAAATCCGGCTCGATCTTCTTTCCGGTCTCAATGGCCAGAGCCAACAGCTCCTCAAAGCGGTCGTCCTCTGCCTCCAGTGTGAACTTCTGCATCATGAAGTTCACCTTCGCATCCGTCACACCCTCCAGCTTCTTGATGGCATCCTCTACCTTGGCTGCACAAGCTGCACAATCGATATCACACTTAAATTTCTTTTTCATGGCTGTCCTCTTTCTGTTGCGTAGTAACTGTTTTATTCCTCTATATGTTCCTTGCCCATCGCGATGATGGTCTTCACGTGATCATCCGCCAGTGCGTAAATCATGGATTTTCCGTCCCGGCGTGCGCTGATCAGCTTGGATACCCGCAAGATCTTCAGCTGGTGAGAAACCGCCGACTGATTCATATCCAGATCCTCGCAGATTTCCGTCACACCCTTTTCGCCGTCAAACAGATCGTACAGGATTCGAATTCTCGTGGAATCCCCGAAGATTTTGAACAGCTCCGCCAGTTCGCAAAGCTCGTCCTCGCTGACATTGGAAATGATGTGATCAATTTTCTCGGCATCATACTGCTTCTCTTCCGACATCCGCCCTCCTTCATATTAATTCTCGTTCATATGAGTATTCTATCATATGTTCATGAGTTGTCAAGAGTATTATGCAAGGAAGCCTCTGCTATCGCTGACCCCGGGCATGATATAAAAAACGGGTATCAGACAGATTCTATCTGCCTGATACCCAGAGAGTGCAAATTTTATATTCTGTTATTCTTAGCTGACCATTCTGCCGGAGTTGTCGAAGCTGTGGGTGACGCCGTCAATGAAATTCAGTCCGGTCACCATAGCACCGTCTGCTCCGAGGTAGTAAGTCGCGCCGCCAACATTGAGCCAACCAGTCTTCATCCAGCCGGATTCGTCGAAATAGTACCACTTACTGTTGATGAGCTCCCAGTTGCTTCTGGTGTAGCCGCCGTCGGCATGCTTGTACCACCACTTGTTGCTGCCGTCTGCCGCTCTGAGCCACTGTGCCGTCGCTGCGGAAGTTGTTCCGCCGGGACCGCCGGAGCTGCTGGTGGTTGTCGTGGTGGAGCTTGAGCTGCTGGTGTTGGAAACAGTGAAATACTTGTCATCAGACTCCATCCAGTCTGACCAGCCGGAGCTTGCGTTGTATGCTCTCACCTCGAAGTAGTAATAACCGGTCTTTGTGATCACAGAAGACAGATTGATGCTCTTGCTTGTGGTATTCTTGGTATCCACCTTGGAGCCGTCACGGAAAACCCGAACCTGATACTTGCTGGCCTTGCCGTTTACACTCCACTTCGCTGTGGTACCGTTCCAGTAGGGATCATCCACATAGGCATAGGTAACAGTGGATGTGCTGCCTGTATCCACATAGTTCTTCTTCAGCTTATTATACGCCTCAACATCATTCTCCTGGAGATAGCTCCAGTACACCGGATCCCTCTCCCACTCAGTGATATTTCCGGTGGGATACTCACCGACTCTATCGTAATACCAGTCCATGTAAGTCTGTGTTGCAAATGCTGTCATGGAGGACCCTGCCGCCATCACCATCGCTGCCATCACCAGTGCCGCACCCTTTACTCTTAACTTCATAATATACCTCTTTTCTGAATTCATCGCTTTCTGAATTGATTTCCTTAATGATGTGCTCATTATATATCACGAAGAGACACAAAAGAGACACAGTTACTCCTCTTTCGGCAAAAGATTCGTCATACTGCGAAGTCCCGTCACCACCGTAGAGGTATTGTGCAGCAGCGCGGAGCTTGCGGGCTGAATCACGCCCAGCACGCCCATGGCAATCAGCAGTCCGTTGAAGGAAATGATGAAACGATAGTTGGAATGGATCCGCTTCATCATTGCCATGCTGAGACGCCGCAGCGTCACCAGCTCCGCCAGATTCTCCGATGCGATGGTAATGTCGGCAACCTCCCGGGCGATGGCCGCGCCGTCGCTGATGGCAATTCCCGCATCTGCCTCAGAAAGCGCCGGTGTATCGTTTACACCGTCACCCACCATGATGACCTTTCTGCCGCGCAGATGCTCCTCACGGATGAAGCCGGCCTTGTCCTCCGGCAACACCTCCGCATGGAACTCATCAATGTTCAGACTCCGGGCCACGGCAGCCGCCGTTTTCTGGCTGTCACCGGTCATCATGCAGACCTTCGTGATGCCCAGCGCATGCAGTTCATCAATGATGCCCTTGGCCTCCTCCCGGAGCGGATCAAAGATGCAGAGCACGGCCTTCAGTCTGCCGTCAATGGCCATGTAAAGCTGGGAATACTCACCGGGCAGGGCCGCAAGCCGTTCCTGATCTTCCGCAGAAATCACGGTTCCCTCGTCCTCAAACACGAAATGGTAGCTTCCGATGATGGCCTTTTTACCATTCACCAGACTGGAAATGCCGTGAGCCACCACATACTGTACCTCGGAATGCATCTCCGCATGCTCGATGCCCCGCTTTGCGGCCTCATGAACCACCGCATTGGCAATGGAATGCGGGAAATGCTCCTCCAGACATGCCGCCAGCTGCAGTGCCTCATCCTCGCCCACGCCGTCAAAGGTCTCGATCCGTACCACCTGCGGTGTCGCATGGGTCAGTGTGCCGGTCTTATCAAAGACAATGGTATCCGCCTGCGCCACAGCTTCCAGGAACTTTCCGCCCTTCACGGAAATGTCGGACTCTCCGGCCTCCCGGATCGCAGACAGCACCGTCAGCGGCATAGAAAGCTTCAGTGCACAGGAGAAATCCACCATCAGGAAGGAAATCGCCCGCGTGACATTCCGGGTCAGAAGATAGGTCAGCGCCGTGCCCACCAGAGAATAGGGCACCAGACTGTCCGCCAGATGAAAGGCCTTGGACTCCGTATTGGACTTCAGCTTCTCGGAATCCTCGATCATCCGCACAATCTGGTCGTACTTGCCGGAACCGGCCGCCTTGCTGACCACGATTACGCACTCGCCCTCTTCCACAACGGTACCGGCATAGACATAGCCGCCCTCCGTCTTCACCACCGGCACGGATTCACCGGTCATGGAAGCCTGGTTCACGCTCATCTCACCGGAAAGCACTACCCCGTCCAACGGGATAATGTTGGAGGTCCGCACGACGATGCGGTCGCCGGGCTGTACGGCGCTCACATCCACAAGGACGTCCTCGCCCTCCGTCTTGAGCCATACCTTATCTACCTTCAGAGCCATGGATCTTGCCAGATCACCCACCGACTTCTTGTGCGTCCATTCCTCCAGAATCTCACCGATATCCAGCAGGAACATGACGGAGGAAGCCGTCGCAAAATCGCTCCGCAGCATGGACGCCAGAATCGCTGTCGCATCCAGTACCGGCACCTGAATCTTTCCTTTCAAGAGACAGGAAATGCCCTGCAGAATGAAACGCACGCTCTTCACCACTGTCCATGCAATCTGCAGCGGCGCCGGGAAGAAAATCTGCCGGAATCCTCTGCCGAGTACTGTCATAGCCAGCTTTTCCTGATATTCCCGATTCAGCGCTCTTCCGGTCTGCTCCGGCACCAGTGCCAGCACCTCTTCCGCATCGTAGGAAAATGCTGTCAGGGCCTCCAGAACCTTCTCTCGCTGCAGTCGGCCGCCCGCATAGCGGATCACGGCATCACCGGTACGGTCAAATACCTTCACATCCTCCACAAAGGACTTGTTTTTCAGGAAATACTCCAGCTGATCCGCCTGTCCCATGGACATACGGACATCCGCCATATGCACCCGCAGCCTCCGGGAGGATTCATGTCGAATCACATATTTCATAGTCTTTGTTATCTCCTAATACATACAAAAGGGGGGATGCCGAAGCACATCCCCCTCCATGCCTTAGCCGAAGCTGCTTACTCAGCGTCCTCTGCTGTCTTCTTCTCGTACTCAGCCACCAGCGCTCTGGCCTCTTCCAGCTTCTTCTGATCAGCTGCACGATAACGCTTCTCGTTGATGTCTACGGCATCCTCATAGATGTCATTGCAGTTCTCACGAAGGGCTGTGCCGGTTGCCATCACAGCATCCTTACCCCGCAGAACCGCTGCTGTACACTCTGTGTAAACCTTCTTTGCATCCTGGCTCTTCAGAATGGAAACACCTGCTGTACCGAAAAGCAGACCACCAACAAACATACATGCCTTCTTATAAGCGAACATCCTCTTACCTCCTAAGATATCCTGATAAAAGCCGCTGCACACCTGCAGCCGCTGTGTTTCTGACATCCTTAGTGTACACCATTTTCAGTTTAGCGCCAACAAAACCTTATTAGGATGGGCTAAAAGCCAATGTCCGGCTCTATTCGCTTATCAACAGGATCAAAGCACCATGATCAAGGTCCCGGCGCCAATCAGAATGCACCCGATCAGAGATTTCATCGTAAACTGCTCATGCAGAAATACAAAGGCCAGCACCAACGTAATCACCACACTGAGTTTATCAATGGGAACCACCTTTGAAGCATCTCCGATCTGCAAAGCCTTATAGTAGCAAAGCCATGATGCCCCGGTTGCCAATCCGGACAGGATCAGAAACAGCCAGCTCTTTTTCCCGATTTCCGTAATGCCGCCTAAGCTGTGTGTAAGAAAAACCATCCCCCAGGCCATGACAAGCACCACCATGGTGCGGATGGCGGTGCCCAGATTGGAATTCACATTCTCAATGCCCACCTTCGCCAGAATGGATGTTAACGCAGCAAAAAGCGCAGACAAAACAGCAAACAATGCCCACATGGATTTCCGCCCCTCTCTTATACCGTAATTTCGATCTGATTGCCCTCCAGTGCAATAACACAGCTTTCATAATAGCCATCCCCCGTTGTCCGAGGTCCGCTGATCACTTTGTAACCATCTGCCATCAATTGTTCTGTCAAAGCATTCACTTTGTCCTTGCTACCAACGCTAAATGCAAGATGTACGAATCCTGTACGTGCCAAATCCTTCGGCAAATCCGACATCTCCGGCCTATTCATAATTTCAAGCCGTGCGCCATCATCGAATGACAAAAAATAGGATCGAAAATTTGTATTCTGATTATAATACCCCTCATTTGATTTTGCAGCAAAATACTTCACAAAAAAAGCCTTTGCATTTTCCAGATCATTCACATACAGTGCAACATGTTCAATCTTCATTTCCTACCGTCCTCTCCGTATTGGTTTGCCTTTCAAGTAGTGCGTTATCGCTCATACTTTTATAATAACGACTTCATGCTCTTGAAGGAAGGCAAATGCCGCCGTACAATATAACAAAACCGACTTTGAAGGGATATACGAATATGGCACTGCAGGAATGCGGACTGAATACAAACAATGCACAAAAAGAACTCCGGCCACATGGAACAGAGGCGTTTCCATGCGCCGGATATGAATCCGAGCGTACCGCGTCGCCCGATGATGTGATCCCGTGGCACTGGCACGAAGAATTCGAGATGATATTGGTCCGGGAAGGCACGCTCCGCCTGAAGGTTTTATCGGAGACCTACACGCTCAAGCAGGGCGAACTGGCGATCATGAATTCCGGCGCACTGCATTATGGAGACACTGCGAATTACTGCCACCTGGAATCCATGGTATTTTCTCCGCTCCTGATCACGGGAAATGCGGATTCAGACCTTGCGAAAAAATACATCACACCTCTGACAGAATGCAGCCATTTTTCCTGCCTGATCCTGCCCGCTGCAGATCCGTTGATCGCCGACTATCAATCCGCTTTTCAGGCGCTCAAAACAGGGGCGTTTGCGTTCGAATTTACGGTTCGGGACGTGCTTTCCCGCATCATTGTCGAAATCTACCGGAAATACGAAAAATCCATCGTGACCCCCGAAAAAGGAAAGAACCTCGATTCCACCCGTCTCACCCAGATGCTGGACTTTATAGAAGCGCATTACCCGGAAAACATAACGCTCGCCGACCTGTGCGGTGCCGCCTACATCGGCAAGCGGGAAGCGATGCGCTGCTTCAAACGAACCGTCGGTGAATCACCGATGCAGTATCTGACGAAATTCCGACTTATGAAAAGCGCCGGTATGCTGTTGAGAACGCAGTCATTATCCATTGCGGAAATCGCCGGTAGCTGCGGTTTTGACTCACCGAGCTATTACACGAAGAAATTCAAAACGCTGTACAATTGCACCCCGCGGGACTATGTGAAGCAGCGTCAGCAGGTAAGCAGTGATGCCCCCTCTTCTCTTTCGACACGTTGACCGAAGTTATATAAAGTTATATAATACAGAAAAAGTTATATAAGGTTATATAAGAGCAGATTGAGGAGGTGCAGGTCATGGGAAACCCGTTTACATTAAGCTTTGGAAAAGAACCTCTAAATCGCATCGACAGATCCAGACAAAAAGAAGAAATCATTGATGGCTTTCTCGGCGAACATCCGTCAAATCAGGTTTGTATGATTACGGGTGTACGTGGTTCCGGAAAAACCGTTCTTCTGACAGAGATCGGAAAATACTTCGCCGAAAAGTCTGATTGGATTGTTATCGATCTGACACCCGAACGCGATCTGCTTACTTCCTTTGCAGCAGAGCTTTACAATTACAATGGTCTGGCGGAAATTTTCCGTCATGCCAAGCTAAACCTCTCCCTTCTCGGCATTGGTATCGAAATCGATGGTGCAGATCAGATCACTGATCTGAATGTCGGTATTCGACGTATGCTGCAATCCATCAAGGCCCAGCACAAAAAAGTTCTGGTAACCATTGACGAAGCGGTATGCAACAAGACAATGAAAGAATTTGCCAGTGTTTTTCAGATCTATATGCGTCAGGAGCTGCCGGTATTTCTTACTCTGAGCGGACTTTACGAAAAAATCTATGAGCTGCAAAATGAGGAAACTCTGACCTTCCTGTATCGCGCCCCCAAAGTCGAACTGCAACCGCTGAACATCGGCATGATCGCGAACCGCTATCAGCAGATCTTCCGGATCTCCGATGATGATGCCCTGGCAATGGCGAAGGAAACCAAGGGGTATTCCTTTGCCTTCCAGGTCCTTGGCTATCTGACCTGGAAGAATCAAACCCACTGGAAATGTGTCCTGGCGGAATACCGTCAGTATCTGGAAGAATATGTCTATCAGAAACTATGGACAGAAATTTCTCAAAAGGACAAGGAAGTCCTGATCGGCATGGCCACCACGTCGGACAATCACGTCGCCAGCATCCGCGAATCCCTCAATATGTCTTCCAGTCTGTTCAGTGTATACAGAAAACGGCTCATTAAAAAAGGCATCCTAAGCACATCAAATTACGGACAGTTGGATTTCGCCCTGCCGCAGTTCAAGGAATTTGTCCTGCAGACGATATGATTCCGTCCTAGATCAGGCCCTTGAAGAATGCGCATTCTTCGTCATTGCAAAGCTTCGCCATCGGCTCCTGCATGGTACAGTGAAAGACATGGTATAATGGCTTACTTTCACTTCCGTAAATACGAAGAACGTGCGGCAGCCCCTGCATTCTGTAGCTCTCCTCCAGAATCGGTGCCTGCGCCAGCAAAAAATCGCCATAGGCACTCATGATAAATGCCGGCGGGAACTTGCTGTTAATAAGGTCTGCAACCGCAACCAACGGCCTCTCCTCAGCACTGTTCAGAAGGTCCTCCATAAGGTCTCCGTCTTCCGCTCTCATGCTGCTTCCCTTTTCATCAAAAAGCCGATATGCACCGCAATTCATGCCGATTCCCTTCGGGAGATACGCCGCCTTTGCCTTAAAGGAGAAGTGGGCGGCATACTGCTCATCCGTGCAAAGTGCACAGTACATTCCCAGCAAATGTGCCCCCGCTGAGTCGCCAACAGCAAAAATATTTTCCGTATCCAGTCCATATTGGTCCGCACACGCATGAATCCATGCCATCACAGAATTTGTATCTTCCAGTGAAGCCGGAAACTTATGCTCCGGTGCCAAACGATACGTATAATTCACTACCGCAAAGCCTCTCTCTGCAAGGCTCATGCCATAAAACTGGTATACCTCTTTCGTTCCATATACCCATCCGCCACCATGTACGATGACAATTACCGGCAACTTTCCTGCACACTGCTTCGGTCTGTAGACATCCAGAAGATTCCATACCGGATCATCTCCATATTGGATATCATCAAATCTCTGAATGTTCTCCGGTGTCACCAACCCGGCATCCCTTTTTGCATCACCCTCTGCAAATTCTTTTCTGATCCTTACTGCATATTCTGACATATTCTATCCTTTCCTCTGCATTATGTGCTGATCACAACTACTGTTGTATCCATTTTTTCAGAAAGTCCGCTTCCTCCTGATTACAGCGAATGCCTTCTGCTTCCCTTTGATTGATCTCAAAATTGTGATAAAGCGGCTGGTCCGACGATCCATATACATGGTATTCGTACGGCACCTTCGCCTTTTTCAGTGCCGCTTCCATAAAAGGCGCCTGCGGGCCGGCAAAATCCCCCACTGCCGTAGCGATAAATGTCGGCGGAAAAGCTGCATTTACATAGCTTGTCACCTGAATATGCTGCATTTCCTCTTCCGTCCCGCCCATAGGAAGAAGATCCTGCATCAGCATACGATCCCCCTCTTCACTGATGACTGCCGTCCGGCCAATGTCGTAGACGCCGCAATTCATCAGCACTGCTCTGGGCAAAAAGTTTTCCGGCGTTTGAAACGGATACAATGCCGCATAGTCCCGATCTGTGCATATCCCGAGATACAGCCCCAGCAAATGGGCGCCGGCCGAATCTCCCGCCATGAAAATATTCCGGCTGTCCAGTCCATACTTCTGCGCATGTTCCTGTATGAACCATACCTGCCGGTTCACGTCCTCCAGCTGCGCCGGGAATTTATGCGCCGGTGCCAGACGATAATTGCCATTCACCACCGCGAACCCCTTTTCCGCCATGCTCATACCGTAATACTGATAAATCTCCTTTGTTCCGTATACCCAGGCACCACCATGCACGATCATCAGAACAGGCAACTTACCTGCACTGTTTTTAGGCCGGTAAATGTCCAGCAGGTTCCATTTTTCGTCCGGGCCATATTGAATATTGTCTATCCGTTCAATGCCTTCGGGCGTAGAAAGCCCGCGATCCCTTTCTGCATCACCGACACTCCATTCTCGAATTAGCTCCTCACTGATCTTCGACATGACACACATCCTTTCGATATTCGCCAATCGTTTTTCCGGTGGCTTTTTTAAAAACCCTGTAAAAATAGCTTATGTTGCTGTAACCGCTCTGTGCCGCAATATCCTTGATGGATTGCATTGGATCCTGGCACAATTCCTTGCATCGCTGCATCCTCACCTGTGTGAGATACTCCACAAAGGTCTGTCCCGTCTGCTCCCGGAAAATATGGCTGAGATAAAAGGCATTGACTCCCGCTATCAATGCGCAATCATCCAATGAAATATCTTCCGTGAAATGCGAACGAATATACTTCTGTGCACAGGCCACGTAATTCATCTCCTCGGAAGTATTTTTCTCCGTCCTTTCATTTTCAATCCTTGCAATGCTCTCCTCATAGGATTTCTTCATATCCGTAAAGCTGTCATAAATACCGCCGACACCATGCAGGATGCCGTTTTCCTCTGCCTCTTCCAGCTTTGAAAGAATCAGTCTCTCTACATCCTGACACCATGCAGAGAGCGCCTCGGTATTTTCTCCCTCGGGCAAAAAGATCATGATGACAATGCTGCTTTTTGTCACTGCATAAATATATGGACAGATCGTTGAAAGCGTTTCTTGTAGGATGGTCTCCGGATGATCCAAGGCAAATGCACCGCTACTCCCACTCGGAAGATAGGTCATGATGCAGCCCTGATGAAAACGAATATCATTCAACGTAAGATAAGTCTGAAAATTCTCTTCGTCACATCGTGCCGTGAAAATACTCATCAGGATCTCACTGCCCAGCATAGGATTGACCAGCTTTAAGGCAGCCTGCATTTCCGTATCCTTTTTTAATCGCGCACGTTCTTCTCTAACCCGTTCTACTGCCTCTGAAATGACTTTTACCATTTCCCCGCGTTTCCCCGGTTTCAAAATATATCCATCCGTCTTCAGGTTCAAAGCGCTCTTTACATACTCAAAATCGCTGTATGCAGTATTCACGATATAATGAGTCTTCACATTCTTCTGCCGCAGAAGTTCAATGACCTCCAGACCGGTAAGCCCGGGCATGCGCACATCCACAATGGCGATATCCGGCTGCAGCGCTTCCAGCATTTCCTTCAATTCGATCCCGTTTTCTGCCAGTCCGCAAATTTCTATATCCGGAAATTCACGTTTCACCAGCAGTTCTTCACTTTTCAGTGAAAGCGGTTCATCATCTGCAATAACCATTGTAAGTTTCATGAATTTCCTACTCCTCTGTCAGATTTCCGGTACACGGCAAGGAAAAACGAATGCCGAGTCCCGGTTCCAGGGCCCTGATGTCCAGCGGAATTCTCTGCTTGTAAAAGATACACAATCTGCTGTATATATTTTTAAGCCCTATGTGATTCCCACCGGTCTCG
Source organism: Parolsenella sp. (assembly GCA_963659875.1). Taxonomy (GTDB): domain Bacteria; phylum Bacillota; class Clostridia; order Lachnospirales; family Lachnospiraceae; genus Oribacterium. The sequence continues at coordinate 32,868 of CAVKVA010000012.1, read as the reverse complement.
TCTGTCAGCATACTGCTCTTGACCTGTTCGATCTGTTCCTCCGTCATGCCAATGCCATTGTCCCGAACAGAAATGATGATTTCCCGGTCCTGCCGTCTGACTTCTATCTGCACGTAACCGTCTTTTGTCATCATGCCAATGCCATGCTGTATAGAATTCTCCACCAACGGCTGCAGTACCATGCAGGGCATTTCCTGGCGAAAGCAATCCTCTGCCGCGTCCACTGAAAAAAGAAAGCGTTTCCCGTAGCGCATTCTCTGTATCTCCAGATAATCTTCCAGATTCAGCAATTCCTGTTTTAAGGTAACGGTCTTCGAAATATTATCCAGGTTATAACGAAGAAAGGCCGCTGCCGTTTCCATCAGTTCTGACGCTTTCTCCGCGCCTTCGATCTGTGCCTGTGCCGATATCATATTCAGCGTGTTGAAAAGAAAATGCGGGTTGACTCTGGATTGCAAAAAATCCAGATGATTTTTCTGCAGCGATGCATAGATCTGCAGATTTTCATTTTCTGCCCGCTGCAGTTTTTCCCGTATGGTTGCTGTTTCCGCAAGCTCCCGGATCTGTCTCTGTATGATCAACTGCATCTCATTAAATGATTCTGCAATCCTTTGAAATTCATCACCACTGCAAAGCACTATCGGCTCGGCCTCCGCCACATTTTTTCGTGTCCTGGCCACGCCCTGCAGCAAGGCAGATACCGATTTTGATACACCATCCAGAACATGGAACAAATAGAACACGGTAATGCCGCAAACCATCCATACCGATACGATCAGCGCAAATTCTATTTTCCACCACATGGTTTGCAGCGAAGACTCTGTCTCCTGCAAAATGCGCAGCTGCGCGGAATACACATCCTGAAATCTGTTGCTTACATAGCCATAATTCTGCTGGTACAGGACGTAACTATTCTGAAACACAGCATCTTCTGCATTGCCTCTCCGATAGTAGATATACTCTCTGAGTAACCGTATGATCTCATCACTGCTTTCTTCATAGCTTTCAATTGTACATTTGAGATCTTCTGTCTCCCGCACATAACGCAGCTGCTGGGTTTCCTCCAGTAGGATCAGCTTTTTATTCACCTGCGTTTTCATGGCATCATATTCCGCAAGACCATCCTTGGTCAGGAACGAATAGGTCATATTCACAATACTGTTCAACTTTTCCACGGAATTTTTCAGGTCATTCACAACGATCAGATTCTGCGTTGCCTTTTCATATTGCAGAGAATGATACCCGGAAAACGCAAGGACCGCGCAGAGAAACACCAGCATTAAGATGCCGGTCAATATATATCCCAATCCAATCTGCCACGCCAGCGGTCTGTCTCTTTTCGTTATTCTCATTCTGTCTTCTCCGGTGTCAGCCAGCTGATCTCCGTATAAATTTTGTCCGCGCTATAGCTTCCTTCTTTTTGAAAACGGGCAATTTCTTCGATGACCTTCCTGCCGATGCCTTCCATATCCTGCCGTACCAAACCATCAACAACACCATTTTCCAGACAGGCGATTTCATCAAATGCATAGATTGTCTGATAGGCTTCGTCATGTTTCCGGAACATGCGCGCAAGACTCACCGCGCCGGTGCCTTCCAGACAGACCAGCGTATCCTCCTCACTCTTTTCGCGATAGAGCCGCATAAACGTCATGGCATCATAGTGATCATACACAATGCTTTCGATTTCCATATCCGCTTCATCACGAATGGCATTTGAAAATCCAAGCAATCGTTCCTCCAGGTTTTGATACTTCACTTCTCCTGAAATGACCCGAATACATGCCTTTCCATCCCGCTCTGCCAGCAGCTTTTCTCCGATCAGATATCCCGCTTCGTAGTTATCGGTACCGATATAAAGATGCTCCGGGAACGTATTGACATCGGTATCCATAAAGATCACATGGATTCCCTGCTCTACCGCATCCCGCAAAACCGCAAGGTAGTCCCCGTCATTATTTCCCTGTACGACAATAAAATCCACCTTTGCCGCAAGCTGCTGTCGCAGCAAATCCGTCATCTGTGAAATATTGTAATTCACCTGCGGCACCACAATTTTCACATCTATGCCGCTGTTTTCGCCAAGGCCGGTATATGCCTCCTTCATTCCCGCCTTGATCTCACTCCAATAGCCATCGTCATCATGCGGAATAATGACAGACACACGAAGCGGCCTTTGCACCTCCTCCTTTTTTCCGCACCCGCTCATAGTGCAAGATAAAAGAAGTAGCAAACCCAATCTTCCTATGCCTGTCATTTTCATATCCACGTTCCCTTATCAGCTCTTACTCATATACTTTCTCATATCCAGTGCCACTGCAACAATGATTATAAGACCTTTTACGATATACTGCCAATAAGAACTCAATCCGATAAAAGTCAATCCATAGTTGATAACCGAGAAGATGATAACGCCAAGGAAGGTTCCCGGTACATTTCCGATACCTCCCGTGAAGGATGCACCACCAATGATACAGCTTGCAATAGCGTCCATCTCGTATCCCTCTGCATACACAGCTGTTGCACTGCCGGTTCTTGCCGCCATCATACAGCCCGCAAAGGCTGCCAGTGCACCGGAAAGCATGTATACAAACATATCAATACGGAATACATTGATGCCTGCCACTTTCGCTGCTTCTCTATTTCCACCGGTTGCATAAATGTTCTTTCCCAGCGTGGTTCTATTCAAAAGAATATAGATCAGAACCATAACCACAACCGCCACCAGAACCAGGTAGTTGATGCCCAGCACCTTTCCTGTTCCGAAGGATGTGAAGGAATCCTTAAAGCCTGCCAGCGGCTGTGAATTATTGGGCGCTTTCTTCAGATAAAGAAGATTTGCGCCATAAATGATCAACTGAAGACCAACACCAGCCAGGAACGCCGGCACCTGTAGTTTGGAAATGATGAGACCGGTGACAGCACCGCAAAGCAGTCCGAGCACGATTGCTGCCGCAATCGGTATCCACAACGGAAGCTCCGGAAAACTCTGCCAGAACTTCAGATAGTAGTCCGATGTCTGGGCCAGGGTTCCGGCAACAACGGCTCCCAGACCTGCCAGTCTGCCGACAGTCATATCCATACCACCGGCAACAATCACCACCAGCATACCCATGGCCAGCAAAATCTTCGGTGCCGACTGGATCAGCACGTCACTCAATACTCTTCCGGAAAGGAAGGACGGAGAAATGACCGCGATCACGATGATCATGATCAGCAGACAAATATACAAAATATTATCTACCAGAATTTTTGAAACGCTTTTCCCTTTCATGCTCTCTCCTCCGTTTTACGATATGTACTTGCCATCAACATAATCTTTTCGTCTGACACTTCCTCCCGGCTGATCTCACCGGACTTGTGCCCCTCGCACATTACCATGATACGATCCGACATGCCCATCAGTTCCGGCATCTCTGAGCTGATCATGATGACACATTTTCCTTCCTTGGCCAGCTGCTCCATCAGCTCATAAATCTCATACTTGGCGCCAACATCAATTCCGCGTGTCGGTTCATCCAGAATAAGAATGTCCGGTTCCGTCAGGAGCCATCTGCCCAACAGCACCTTTTGCTGATTTCCGCCGGACAATGTTTGTATCCGTGTCTTCAATGTCGGCGTCTTTACAGACAGCTTATCCACATAGCCCTGTGCCGCTTCATTCCGCTTTTTGTAGTCCACAAAACCCATCGAATTGGTATACGCCTTCTTATTCATGTTCTGCTGGACAACCATAGTATTGTCTGTAATAGACAAGCATCCGAGAATACCCGTTTTTCTTCTGTCCTCCGTCAGGAAGGCCATCTTATTCTTTACCGCATCCTTCGGCTCACGGATATGAACGGATTTTCCGTCAATGCTGATGCTTCCTGATGCCACACTATGTAACCCGAACAACGCTTCCATCAGCTCACTCCGCTGTGAGCCAACCAGACCGCCAATGCCGAAAATCTCGCCACGTTTCACTTCGAAGCTCACATCCTTGAAGGAGTGCGGATCCGAACTGGTGAAATTTTCCACCTTCAGGAAGGTATCTCCCGGTGTATGAATACGCGGCGGGAATCGATTGCTCATTTCTCTGCCCACCATCTTGTTGACAATGGTGTCCGTCGTCATTTCTGACGCAGGCCAGCAGCCCACCAGTTGTCCGTCTCTCATAACGGTAATGTCGTCTGAAATCTGCAAAATCTCATCAATCTTATGAGAAATGTAGATGATCGCCACATTTGCCGCCTTCAGCTGGGCAATGATGCGGAACAGGATCTCTGTTTCCGTTTCTGTTAGAGAAGAGGTAGGCTCATCCATGATGATGATCTTCGCGCCGAAGGAAACCGCTCTGGCAATTTCCAGCAGCTGACAGTATGCGGTAGAAAGCTCAGCCACCTTTGCCTTCGGATCAATATCCAGTCCGAGATGATCAAAAACCGCCTTGGTCTCACTGTACAGTTTTTTATAATCCACCCACTTCACACCCAATTTTTTCTGATAGGGTATGCGTCCCAAAAAAATATTTTCACTGACGGTCTGGGGGCGTATGGGATGAAGCTCCTGATGGATCATAGAAATGCCCTGATCCATGGCATTCCGTGGATTGGCAATGCTCACTTTTTCACCATCAATTTTGATATCGCCTTCATCCGGCTTGTAAATGCCGTAAATACACTTCATCAGTGTAGATTTACCGGCACCATTTTCACCCATCAATGCATGCACTGTTCCAGGCCGCACCTTCAATGTGACATGGTCCAATGCCTTCACACCCGGAAAGCTCTTAGAAATCCCATCTGCCTCCAGAATATATTCCTTTCCCATGCTTCCTCCATTCTTGTTGAATAAAGGCCGAGCCTCACGGCTCGGCCTTTCAGCAGATACGTGCAAGCTTTAGAATGCCGTATCAGTAATGTCGTAGCTTGCTTCGTCTAAGTTGTCCTGTGTGATGGAAACATAATCAATGATGACCTTATGTCCATCCACATTTACACCGTCAATGCCGATGCTTTCCGTTGTAACCTCTTCTCCCTTTTCCAGCAGATACATAAGCTTATAGATGCTCTTTGCCAGCTTCACCGGATTGTTGAGAGAAGTCTCCAGCATGGTTCCCTTCTTAATAGCCTCACAGCCGGCAACTGTTGCATCTACGCCGACAACCGGAATATAGTTGCTGTCATCTGTCAGATAGCCATGTGCCTGCAGCGCTGCAATGGCACCGAGGGCCTCATCATCATTATCCGCAAGGATACAATCAATGTCGTCTCCGTAGTTGGCCAACAGCGCTTCCACATTTTCCTGTGCCTTTGCTCTCTGGAAATCACAGATCACACCGTTAATGGAATCTCCGCCCTTCACGCCGGTGACATCCTCACCGCCGATATTTGTGCCCAGTGTGAATCCGGCCTGTTCAATTGCCTGCAGGCTATAGGAAGAACGATTGATAGTATCTGAGAATGTCGGCATGCCCTGAAGCAGGATGAAATCTACTTTTCCATTGCCATTTCTATCCCAATTTTCATGATTCTTAAAGTAATCCGCGATGGCATTTCCCATGTTTTCACCGGACTGCGTTGATGCCGAGGATACATACCAAAGATCCTCGTAATTTGCGAAATCATCGTCTGACGGGCTTGTTGTGTTGGCAAAGATTGTAATGAGTCCCTGCTCCTTACACTGATCTACGATCTTGGATGTCGCTGCGTTGTTGATGTTGTTCAGAACGAAATACTTCGGCTTCTGTGTGAAGAAGTTATTCATATTGTTGTCCTGAATGGTTGTATCATTCTGGCTGTCCGCATCTGTCACGGCCACGGTGCCGTCTGCTGCAGAAATGTTGTTCAGGCACTGTCTTGCATTGGAAATGAATGTATCCGCAAAATTGTACCAAACGACACCGGCTGCTGCGCCGGATGCACTGTTGCTGGCTGCTGTCTCACCCGATGCTGCCGCGCTTGTCTCTGCTGTCTTCGTTTCTGTCGATGTACTGCTCTGAGATCCTGAACCGCATGCTGTCAGTGCCGCTGTCGCGCCAACGATTGCCGCCATTGCCAAATAATTCTTTTTCATCTCTTTCCTCCGTTTGTGAATTTCTCACATATATTTTCTTGATATAATCATATCATTTGTGAATTATTTGTGAATTCAAGCATTTTGCGAAAGCTTCTGCAAATTTTTGCGATTGCATTTTTGCACAGAAAAAAGGGTTGCACTTTCTTGCGATTCGCAAAAAAGTACAACCCTCTTTTAACTTATCTAAGCCTTAAACCCCGTACACCGCCCGGAGCAGTTCCCGGCCGAACTTGGTGCGGAATACCTTCTCCGCAAAGTTCCGGATGTTTTCCTCCGTATAGTGGCTTTCATCCGCATTCACCAGGTAATCCGCCTCGATCAGGATCTGGTAGTCCATGCCCTCGATGTTCTGCAGGGTGTGATGGTGTCCCACCAGGAAGGCCACCCGGTCCACCTCTTCCTCGGTCAGGCCGGTACCGGCCAGGAAGTCGCGCACCAGCGGATCGCCCTCCAGCTCTTGGTATTTTCCGTTGGTATTGCCGTACTTTCTCCGGCAGAGCGGGCAGGCAATGTCATGAGTGATGGCTGCCGTCTCCAGAATGAACTGGGTCTCCGGATCCAGACCTTCCAGCTCACCGATGGTCTTGGCAAATGTCCATACCTTCATGAAATGATTGATGTCTGCATGGTTTCCCTCTGCAAAGTCCACCATCCGCTTCATAATCTCCGCAACTGTCATATTCTCGCCCTCTCTTTCCGGTGTTTGCACTTTACTATCGACGTTTTGTGCCACATCGCTTCACGAAACAGCTCCATTCTACCACCTGCCCGGCCTAATTGCTATCCGGCAGTGAAAACGCTGCGTTATATTTTTTTCCGCCCAGGCTGTGGTTATAGGCCAGGTACTCGTATTTGAGAATTTCCTCCCCAAAGGGACAGGCATCTGTGTCCGCCTCCTCCCAGGAATAGTAATTCCCGTCCGCATCAAAACAGCCTAGCGGCGAAATCACCGGCACATCCTGCGACAGAGACAGCAGGTAGCGGTTGTAAGGCGTCATCTCGAGACCGGAAAGTTTCAACACATAGGAAGAGAGATAAAGCGCACTGAGCTTTCCCATATTTTCCGATGGCTGTTCATAGTTTGTCCAGATCACGAAGGGCGTCTGGTACCAGATGAGCCGGTCAGCTGCCGGCAGAACTTCATTTTCCTGAAGTCCGGCAATGTCGTAATAAAATCCATTCTCCACCGCCGGCTGGTGATCCCCGAACATGACAATCATGGTGGGCTGATCGCAGTTCTGAAAATACGTAATGAGCTGCTCAAAGGCCGCATCCGTCCGCTTCACCAGCGAGAGATACTGCTCCGCCTCGGGATACTTTCCTGCCAGATCCCCCGTCAGCTGCACCTCTTCCGGGAAATTCTCATACCTATAAGCATAACCGCCATGGTTCTGCATGGTGACATTAAACAGGAAAAGCTTATCGTCCGGGGAATCCTTCTCCTCCACCTGCTGAATCAGTGCCGCAAAATCCGCCTGATCGCTGACATAGTTTCTGAGCTGCTCCGCGCCTTCATAGTGCTCGATGTCATAAAATGTATCAAAGCCAAAATCTGCGTAAACCGTCTTCCGGTTCCAGTTGTCCGCCGGATAGGGATGCATGGCCACGGCGCGATAGCCCTGGTTCTTCAGTGTGCTGACCAATGACAGCGCACCGGACCGGATGTTGAACTGGTAAGCATTGGAATTCATAGGCAGGATCGCCGTGGAATCCCCCGTCAGGAACTCCGCCTCCGTGTTGCAGGTCATGGAACCAAACACCGGCACGCAAAGGCTTCCCCGCACCGTATTCTCTGTCAGACTCTTCCAGAAGGGCATGTAGTCCACGTTTGTGGTGAAGTCCCCAGCCACCTGCAGATCAGAAAAGCTCTCATTCATGATGCAGATGATGTTTACCGGGGTAATGTCGGCGCTTTCCGCTGCCTGCGCATCCCCTTCTGCCTCGATTTCCGCCACTATATCCGCCAGTTTTCCCTGGCTGTAGCCCTCCGGCGCCTGTGCCACGACATAGCGAAGCGACAGGGCCGTCGCCATCACATAGCCGTAGCTTTCGTAGCTGGATTCCACATCCCAGGAATTGACATCGTAATTCTCCCGCGGGCGGATGTTTTCATAGAAATGGCAGCAAAACAGAACCACTGTCAGGGCACAAATCCCGAACAACATCCCTCTGTGCTTCAGCTTCTTCACCCGGAAGGGACAAAGAATCGCTAAGAGATCCAATCCTGCAAGCACAGTCAGGGCCTGCTTCATTTCCGCACTGAAGGAAAAGACATAGTTAGAGGCCACCGACATCGCCGTCCCGAAGGCATTTAAATCCGAAAACATGATGGGACGACTTCGGAAGCCCACCACAAAGCTTTCTGCCACGGACAGAATGAACAGGGCCGTGGAGATAACGGGAATCGTGATGCGGGTACTGCCGCTGATGCCGAAGAGCACAAGATACAGGCAGTAGATGAAGGCCACGTTGTAGACCCTGAAAATCCCCTCGATATTTGCAAAATTTCCCGTTACCGTTTCGAAGAGATAAAAGGAAATAAACGGCATAAGAAAGAAGCACAGCAGACCTGCTATGCTTCTCAGAATGCGTAGTATTTTGGCCCGGCCGGCTTTCTTATCCTTATCCGGCGCAGATTTTTGTGTGATATTTTCTGTTTCCAATGCAATGCCTCAATCCTTCAGCAGCTTCTGCCAGTGTGCCACCATTTTTTCAAAACTGTCCTCGGAAATGACATGCTCCACCTGGCAGGCCTCTTCGGCGGCGGTTTCCGGATCAATGCCCACTGATTCAAAAACCTTTGTGAAGAAGCGATGCTTCTCCAGCGTCTGCTCCGCCAGCGTCTGTCCTGCTTCTGTCAGAATCACCCGCCAGTCATCCCGGACGATCAGCTGCTCATCCTCCAGCTTTCGCAGGGCCAGGGAAACACTGGGCTTGGAGTAATGCAGCTGCTCCGACACATCCGTCGGCCGACAGGCGCCCTTCTCCCGAATCACCAGAAGGATGGCCTCCAGGTAATCCTCCTTTGACTGTCCAGAACTGTTTCGCATATTTTTCTCCTTTAAACATTAGTTAGCCGTTCTTAATGTTTGTTATTGTATGCTTCACAGGACAGATTGTAAAGCGGGAAATCCGTGTCAACCTTGCCGAAATACCGCATCCATTGCCTCCAGGATGGCCTCTATGCTCACCGGCTTGGCGATCCCTTGCACTTTTTTAAAAAAAGCGTATGATAGGGACAGTGATATCGTTCACAAAAAGAAGACAAACGGGGTGCTTGCGCAGGCAGGCTGAGAGACGGCAGAGGCCGGAAACCCATAACCTGATTTGGATAATGCCAACGTAGGGAAAGAATGACACGAGCGTGCAGAAATCTACGATCAGGTTTCTGCACTTTTTTTGTGTAAAACATATCGCGACGCAGCAAATTCGGAAAAGCGGCCGATTGGGGGCACCACCTTCTGTCGCTATACAAAAGTGATGCAAAAAGGGAGGAGAAAATGCATACTGCATTAACAATCGCGGGAAGTGATTCCAGCGGAGGCGCCGGCATCCAGGCAGATATCAAGACCATGACCGCCCACGGCGTCTACGCCATGTCCGCGATCACGGCACTGACTGCCCAGAATACGACCGGCGTAACAGGCATACTGGAGGTAACTCCGACATTTTTGGCAGAGCAGCTGGATCGGATTTTTGAGGACATTCGTCCGGATGCGGTCAAAACCGGTATGGTTTCCTCTGCGGCGCTGATTGAAACCATTGCGGAAAAGCTGAGATTCTACCACGCAGAAAATATCGTGGTGGATCCCGTTATGGTGGCCACCAGCGGCGCACGTCTGATCAATGAGGCGGCCATCGAGACCCTGAAAACAAAATTAATGCCTCTTGCAGCCCTGATCACACCGAATATTCCGGAGGCCATGGCGCTTTCCGGTATGTCCATTCAGTCCGCGCAGGATATGGAAAAGGCCGCCGCCGCGATTGCGGATACCCTTGGCTGTGCCGTCCTCTTAAAGGGCGGCCACAGCCTCAATGACGCCAACGATCTCCTGTATCAGCCGGGAAAAGCGCCCGTCTGGTTCCAGGGAAAGCGCATTGACAATCCGAACACCCACGGCACCGGCTGTACCCTTTCCTCCGCCATTGCATCGAACCTGGCCAAGGGACGGGATCTGGAAACCGCCGTCCGCTATGCCAAAAACTATATCTCCGGTGCCTTGTCTGCCATGCTGGATCTGGGCAAGGGCAGTGGTCCCATGAACCACGCCTTTGCCATCTCCGGCGAGTATCCGGACTGATACAATGTGATTGTCAGCGCTGCGGGAACAGAAAGCGAGGACAATTTTATGAAACAAGATTATGTAAAGAAACTGACCTTAACCGGCATCCTGTCTGCTGTTGCCATTGTGGGCAGCATGTTTTCCTTCCCCATCTTCGGCGCGAAGTGTGCACCGGTGCAGCACTTTGTCAACGTGCTCTGTGCCGTCACAGTAGGTCCCTGGTGGGGTCTGGCCCAGGCCTTCAGCAGCGCCCTCATCCGCAATCTTCTGGGCCTCGGCAGTCCTCTGGCCTTTCCCGGCAGCATGTGCGGTGCCCTGCTCTCCGGCCTGCTCTACCGTTACGGAAAAAAGCTTCCCCTGGCCTATTTCGGTGAAGTTTTCGGTACCGGTATCCTCGGCGGCATGCTGGCCTATCCGGTGGCGGTGCTCGTGATGGGGAACAGCTCGGCAGCTCTTTTCACCTTCGTGGTGCCCTTTCTGGTCAGCACCTGCGGCGGCACCGTACTGGCAGCCATTATTACACTGCCCATGCGCCACATGTCGACATGGCCTACATTATCCTGATCGATCTGTCCGCTGAGAAAAACAGTCCGGACCACAATACTCCTTTACAGCCCCTTTAAAAAGGTTTACTATGCACAGGTAACATACAGATGGGTCGGCGGCTGCCGATACCAGATGCAGAGTAGAAATTCAAGCGTTGAGTGCCCTGAGGACGGGGAGTTGCCCCAGGGACAAAGCGGATAAGACATTGTCCCACGGTTTGAATTTCGCATCCCGCTGCATAGATGGCGCGAAAACCTTCTTTGTAGTCAGGGACTGTAAAGGAGGCTTTTTTTATGTTGAAAGCGCAAAAAACAACCCGTACCCTCGTGCTCCTTTCCGTTCTTGCCGCACTGCAGATCATCCTTGCGAGATTCTGCTCCTTCAATGCCTGGAACGTTCGGATTGGGCTCGGCTTCATTCCTATCGCCCTGGCCGGTATTTTCTTCGGCCCTCTGCCTGCCGCCCTCGTGGCCGCCGTCAGCGACTTCCTCGGTGCCATTCTTTTTCCCACCGGCACCTACTTCCCCGGCTTCACCCTGACCGCCGCCTGCACCGGCATTAGCTTCGGCTGCCTGCTGCACAACAAGCTGCAGCTGCCGCGCATTCTGCTGGCCGTGGGTCTGAACCAGCTCCTCATGAGTCTCGGCATGAATACGCTCTGGATCTCCATACTCTACGGATCTTCCTTCACGGGGCTTCTGTCCACCCGCGTACTGCAGGTGATCGTCATTGCGCCCATTCAGATCATGATCCTCACGGCACTGTCCGGCGTCTTGAAACGGGCGGATCTCCAGAGGGTATTTGCCGCATGACCTGGGACGAGACCTTTTCGCAGCTTTCCGCAGACTGGAAAACCAGCAGCCCGAATCCCGACCGCATGCAGGCGCTTCTAGCCCGGCTTGGGCATCCCGAAAAATCCCTGCACTTTGTGCATATCGCCGGCACCAACGGCAAGGGCTCTGCCTCTGCCATGATCAGCCGCATCCTGACGGAATCAGGCTATCGCACCGGTCTCTACATTTCTCCGCACCTCCTCCGCATCAACGAGCGCTGGTCCATTGACGGTGCGGAAATTTCCGATGCAGATTTGTCCGCACAGATCGCACTTCTCCGGCCGCATATTCTGTCCATGACGGACAAGCCCACCAAATTTGAAATCCTGACGGCGCTCGCTTTCCAGTATTTCCGCATGCAATGCTGCGATATCGTGGTGCTGGAGGTGGGGCTCGGGGGCCGTCTCGACGCCACCAACGCCATTCCCGTGCCGGACTGCGCCCTGATCATGAGCATCGGTCTCGAGCACACGGAGGTTCTGGGCGATACCCTCGAAAAAATCGCCCGGGAAAAGGGCGGTATCATCAAGGAAGGCGGCAGTGTCGTTCTCTATCCGCAGAAGACCGGCCCAGAAGCCGTGTTCCGTCAGCTGGCCGCGGAAAAACATGCCACGCTCCGGTTTGTGGATTCCAACGCACTGAAGGAAGAAAACGCCGGTGCAGACTTGGCTAATGTCTTTAGCTATAAGGAAAGAAAAAATCTGTCCCTGGCGCTCCTCGGCAGCTACCAGTGCCGCAATGCCTGCGCCGTCCTGGAGGTCATGGATGTTCTGCAGGAAAAGGGCTACCACATCTCTGAAGAAGCCATCCGCTGGGGACTCCGCAATGTTTCCTGGCCCGGCCGCTTCGAGGTGGTCAGTCGCCGTCCCCTCTGTATTCTGGACGGCGCACACAATCCGAACGGTGTCGCTGCCCTGGTGGACACCCTGCAGAATTGCCTGCCCGGCTTTTCCTTCATCTTTGTGGTGGGCGTGATGGCCGACAAGGACTACCATGAGATGCTGAAGCTGGCAGCGCCCCTAGCTGAGCGCTTCATCGCCGAATTGCCGGATTCCGGCAGTGACAGAGGACTGCAGGCAGAAAAGCTTGCCGCCGAAATTCGGAAATATTTTTCCGGCCCTGTGGAGACAGCACCCACCGTCACGAATGGCCTTGCCCTGGCCTGCGAGCGACTTGCCGCAGCGGAAAAAACTTCTATGCAGAATAAAAAGGCCGACGCCGAAAAGCGTCGGGCCATCATATGCTTCGGTTCCCTGTACCAGGCTGCCGAAGTGCGGGCATTCTTTAATTCATAGGAAAGTGCATCCTATGCATCAAAAAAATTTGATGCGTATCAGACCATGCAAGTATCCCACACCTAAAGGTGTGGGATACGAGGTTTTTTATTATTCTACAATCACACCGCCTGGCTCTTTTCCTCAAAATCAGCCGTTTCTGCAATGATCGCTTTCACCTTTCCATCCATAGATCCGGATTTTTCTGTCACATAGGCCGGTGCAGTCCGGTCCAACACGCCTTCTGTAGAGGCCACGCATGCAGCCACAACCAGGTCTCCTGTTGAGTTCGTTGCTGTATGTATCTGATCGATAATTCTGTAAATACCTGTCACAAGTCCGATGACTTCCACCGGCAGGCCCATAGTGGTAACCATTGTGGTTCCGATGACCAGACCAATCTGCGGGACAGCTGCGCAGCCAACCGACAACAGTGTCGCCTGCAGAACCAGTGATGCCATCTGTCCGATCGTCAGCTGTACACCGGCAACCTGCGCCGCAAAAACAACGATCAAACCAAAGAAGATACCTGTACCATCCATATTCGCCGTAGCACCAAACGGAAGCACGAAGCTTGCTGTTTCTTCCGAAATTCCAAGTTTGGTTTTCGCATTTTTCATAGAAACCGGTAAGGCAGCCATGGATGTGCATGTACTGAAGGCGACCAGCCAGGATTCAAACGCAACCTTCAGATATTTAATCGGATTTACCTTTGCCACGAAGATCAGCAGCGGAACATATACAATCAACAAATGTGTAAAGGCTGATAAATAATCTGTCAGGATGAACTTAAAGATATTTCCAAGAATAGACGTTCCGTAGGTTGCCATTGCATTTGTCATAAGTCCAAAGACGCCAACCGGAATGTACAATACAATAATATCGATGATTTTGTACATAATGGTTGCACCCATTTGAAACGCCTGCTCTGCCTTTGTCGCCTTATCACCAAGGAGCATGATCGCAACCGCTACAAAAACGGAAAATACGATAATCTGCAGCATGGAACCATTCGCAAAAGCTTCACATATATTCAACGGAATCAGATCCAGCAACGTATCATACATACCCGGCATTTCAGATACCGTTACAGAATTGACAGCTTCTGTTAATACAACGCCATCTCCCGGACGGATAATATTCACCCATACCAGTCCGATTGTGAGCGACATAGCCGTTGTTACTAAAAATAGCAATACCGTTTTTAATCCGATACTGCGCAAACGCCTTAGGTCTTTCAGTTCAGCCATGGATGAGACAATGGAGAAAAAGACCAGTGGTACAATTACCATGCGGATCAAACGAATAAATACATTTCCAAGGAAGGACATCAGATCACAAATTGCCGCAATCCATGACACATCGCGTCCTCCAAGATAGCTTAAGATCAGACCGAAAATAATGCCTGCCACAAGTGCCATCAGTATAATCTGCCATGCTTTCAGTTTATGTTTCTTTTCTGTTTTTCTGTTTTCCATCTTGAGCTCTCCTATATGTGATTTCCAAAAGAAAAGAGCGCATGAAACCTCTGTTTCATACGCCCTTGCATGATTTCAAACTTTATTGTTTTACAGTTTTTTCATCACCTTACGATACGCTTCAAATGTAAAATCAAGAATGCTATCATCGTGTACAGCTGATACACTGTATCGATTGGTCGGCTTATTATAAATGCCTTCCATGAGCAGCAGATAATCAATCTTCTTTCTCATTTCGAAATCCGAAGTCTGAATATCCCGGAACTTCTCAATTTTTGCATCTGTGAGCAGGATGTTAAACACCGTTCCCACACCAACGGTCTGCATCGGGATTCCTTTTTCTTTGAAAATTTCCTCCAGACCCTTTCTTAACTTCTCTGTCTGCGCCACAATGCCATCGAATTCCTCTTCCAGAACTTCGATCGTCGCCAAACCGGCTTTTAAGATCAACGGATGACCGTTATAGGTTCCACTGTGGAAAAGAACATCCGCAGCACTGGATCGATGACTGTTGGATGCATCAAATACATCCGATCCGCTTAACGGTGCCGCCTTCATAAGAATTTCTTTGCGTCCACCCACAATACCCATCGGAAGACCCGCGCCGAGCACCTTGCCAAGACAGGTCAGATCCGGCTTGATTTTGTAATATCCCTGGGCGCCGCCAAGAGAAACACGGAAGCCAGTCTTTACTTCGTCGAAAATCAGGAGAATACCGAGACGCTTTGTCACTTCACGAAGTCCATCCATAAACGCCTGCGTTGCCGGACAATATCCCGTAAGAACCGGTTCCATAATAACAGCCGCCATTTCATCCTTATGCGCTTCCAGTATGGCTGTCGTCGCCTCCAGGTCATTGAACGGAAGAATAATCGTGTTTTCCTTCTGGAACGGCTCCAATCCCAGGGATTCCGGAATCGGTTCCGGTCGTCTCACATCACCCTTTGCCGAATTGACACTGAGCAGAACCTGATTGTATCCACCGTGATAATGTCCTTCAAACTTACCAATCTTATATTTTCCTGTATATGCATAGGCAAGTCTCAGCGAAAACAATGTTGCCTCTGTACCGGAATTTGTATAGCGGATCATTTCCAGGCTCGGATACAATTTCTGCAGCTTTTCTGCCATCTTTGCTTCCAGGGCATGCGGTGTACCATACAGGATGGCGCCATTTTCAATCTGTTCGATCATGGCCTTTTTCACTTCCGGATATCCATGGCCCAGAATCAGCGGACCGTAAGATGCCAGATAATCCACATATTTATGACCATCCACATCATATAACCAGGGGCCCTCTCCGCCCTTCATGTGCAAGGGAAACGGATCGAAGTATTTAATGTTGGCTGCAACACCTCCCGGGATAAGTCCTACAGCTTCTTCATGCTGCTTCTTGGATGTCGGTGCAAATGCCTCATATTCTTTCCAGATTTCTTCTAATGTCATTTCTTCGCCTCCTGATAAAGTAAAAAAAGACGCATGCGTTTAAGTTTCCTTAAACCATACGTCTTCGTGTGGAACATTTATTACATTTATTCTTACGATGGAGCGAATATACCATTCAGCATTTACTCTGTCAATACATTTTCGCTAATTTTTGTAATATTTATTTCATCTCGTGCAAAAAACATCAAGATCACTCCAGATTTCCTCCATATCCAGAAAATGCGCTTCCAGCTCTTTGTTTTTTTCTTTACCGATTGCCATTAACAAGGCATCTATGATCGCCTGTGGTGCCACAAAGGAATCCAGATAGGTTGACATCTGTGCCTTTGCCAGCAAATAGTAATCGGCATACGGAATAAGCGGCGAAGACAGGAAATCTGTCAAACAAGCTACTTTACACTCTTTTTTTGCTATGTACTGTAAAATATCCACCGTCCTTTTCGTATATCTTTTAAAGGATATGGCAAATACAAAATCCTTCTCATTCAAACTATTGATCAAATGCTCATTATTTTGAAAATCCTCGATAAGATACACCTGCTCTGCTGTCAATTTCAGATAGTATTGAAAAAAGATACCCAATCCCATGGAACTTCTTGACGCAACGATGAAAATCCGCTGTGCCTTTGTCAGTTCTTCCACAATCTTAAAAAACATTTCAAGATCCAGTTCATGCAAAGTATCTGTCAGATTGCGGACATCATCGGAAAACACTTGCGAAACACCCTGATCGCGACCATCATATGCGCTATAGGATAATGCCAGACGATGCGACGTATCCATCTGATCCTGTGCTTTTTCCTGCATTTCCTTCTGCAGCGCTGTATATCCATCATAGCCTAGGGAATTCGCAAAACGCACCACACTGGCTTCACTAACATTGGCCTCTTTTGCCAGTTTTCCTACCGTATAAAAGCTCACAGCGACCTGATGTTCCAGAATATAATCTGCAATTTTTTTCTGCGTTTTACTCATTTCGTCCCGTTTTCTGGCCATCTCTTCATATATGTTTAACTGCTTCATGCTAACCCGCTCCCATAAACATATCCTTTAATCATCTCCACGGCAGTATAATATAAAAACTCTTTTTTTTCCAGTTACACCGTTTCATATCGCATTGGCCCAGATTCCGTCAATTCCAGTGGCTATCACATTACCACTTACCACGAGCACTGTTTATCTGCACAAAAAACAGCGTATTTTTATGCATAAGCAACTTGACTTTCTGCACAAAAAAGGTAAAGTACTGTGCAGAAAGGCGGTTGACTTATGCGCAGATTTGATTATTCCTTCCTGTATAACGGTATGCTTCCGGCGGGCTTATTAAATGTCACAACGGATATTTACTCTCTCCGTGCTATGTCATGGAATCGAAAAGATCAATTCACTGACATATTTACAGAATTGGAAAAGGTCGCTAAGGTTCAATCCGTAAAAAGTTCCAATGCAATCGAGGGCATTGTTACGACTGACGACCGTATCAATGAAATTGTGAACGGAAGAAGTGCGCCTATGAATCACAGTGAGCAGGAAATCGCGGGTTACAGAGATGCTCTGTCCGAAGTGCATACCGGTTATCAGGAGATGGATTTTCGACAGACAGATATCCTCAGACTCCATGCCATCATGATGAACATTGCCGGATATTCTTTTGCAGGAAAGTACAAACAATTTGACAACGACATTATAGAAGAAGATGAAAACGGATATCGGCGCGTTCGATTCCATCCGATTTCTGCTGAGAATACGTCGAAAGCAATGGAACAGCTTATACTGGCTTATCAGGAGGCTCGGGATAACCCAAACATCAATCAGCTTCTGCTGATTCCCTGTGTAATCCTCGATTTTCTCTGCATCCATCCATTTCGCGACGGAAATGGAAGAATTTCGAGATTACTGTCTTTGCTCTTACTCTACAAGAACGGATTTGATGCAGGAAAATATATCTCGTTTGAGGAACAGATCAATAAGCGAAAAGGAAATTATTATGATGCGCTAAAGCAATCTTCCGCGCGTTGGCACGAGGGCAAGAATGATTATTCCGCGTTCATTATGGAATTTCTGACAACACTGTACCTGTGTTATAGGGAATTGGATAAGCGATTTGCCGTTCTCGGAAGCCGTAAAGTCACAAAACAGGCAAGGATTGAAGCAACCGTAATGAATTCCCTCACACCGATTTCCAAATCAGATATCTGTAAGATCCTACCCGATGTAAGTGCAAGCACAGTAGAGGCTGTTTTAGGGAAGCTGGTAACCGAAGGCCAGATTCGCAAGGTAGGCCGCGGTCGCGGAACGCGGTATCTCAAAGCAGGAGGCTAAGCTTTGAACCTGCTTTGAGATTTGATCTCATGGTTTTCTGGTCTTATATTTCTTTCTCATTCTGGCTATTTTCATATACCAAAATTTCTTTTATAGTCTGGGGCATCATTCGCAAAGGAGTCTGCCCCATGAAAACGAAAAACCTATGCTTTGCAGCGCTTGCCACTGCCCTGATCTTTGCCGTTACCCGTTTTATCCAGATCCCCATTCCCCTTGGTTATTTTAATGTCGGCAACACCATCATCCTGCTTTCTTCCCTGCTTCTGCCGGAGGGCTGCAGCATCTTTGCCGGCGGTGTCGGCTCCGCGCTGGCGGATCTCAGCTCCTACCCTGCCTATACGCTGCCCACATTGCTGATCAAATGTCTCATGGTCTTCATCTTCTGCAAATGCCGCAGACTGTTTAATAACCGAAAGGCAGCTACCCCCATTGCCATGGCCATCGCCACCCTCATCCCGCTTTTCGGCTATACCCTGACTGGTATGCTCCTCTACGGCAGTTTCTATACAGGTCTCGCCCAGTTTCCCGGGCTGTTTCTGGAATATGCCGCAAATCTCATTCTTTTCAGCCTGGCGCAGGGACACGTGCAAAAAATCGCGCAAGGTGCAGAAAGGCAGGCTGCATAATGGCCGCTGACCATAACCATCAGAACAAAATTGCCCTGATCAATGACTACTCCGGCTTTGGCCGCTGTTCTGTCGCAGTGCAGCTTCCCATTATCTCTGCCCTGCGGGTACAGTGCTGTCCCATCCCCACCGCAATTTTCAGCAGTCACACCGGCTTTCCGGGCTTTTATCATACAGATTATACGGCACATATGCCCGCCTACATTGCCCAATGGGAAAGACTGGGGCTCCGCTTCAAGGGAATCACCACGGGCTTCCTTGGCTCCTCGGCGCAGATCAACATTGTCACAGACTTCATCAAACGCTTCCGCGAGAAAGATACGATCGTACTTGTTGATCCGGTGATGGGGGATTACGGACATACCTATCCCACTTATACCGCTGAAATGTGTCGGGAAATGGCCCGTCTGGTTGCTCTTTCGGATATCACAACGCCAAATCTCACCGAAGCCTGCATACTGACCAATACCCCCTATAAGGAAATATGGCATCTTAACGAGCTTTATGCACTTGCAGAGAATGTCGCTGCCCTCGGTGTCTCCAGAGTGGTCATCACCGGCATCCCCCAGGGCAACTTTCTGTGTGATCTTTGTCTGGACAAAACCGGTCCTGAAACCGAAACGCACCTCTTCCGCACCCAGAAAGTCGGCACCTCCCGCTCCGGCACCGGCGACATCTTTTCCGCTATCCTCTCCGCCGATGCCGTCAACAACGTCCCCTTTGCCGTGTCCGTGAAAAAAGCCTCCCGCTTCGTCAAAAAATGCATTCAGAAGGCCGTTGACATGGACATCCCCGTGACCGATGGCGTGCCCTTCGAAGAGGTACTGTCATCGCTAAAATAAACCCACATGCCTACGTATTTGCAGGTACCACATAATATAAAAGTCACGGATTGCTTCGCACTAACGTGCTCTCGCAATCCTTAAAATCATAAAACAGGAGAACATCATCATGAAAAAGAAAGCCATGACCATTTTGTACCAGGTGCACAACAACCTCTACGTGAACCTCACTAACCGCTGCCCCTGCGCCTGCACCTTTTGCCTACGACAAAATATGGACACCGTATCTCACGTGGACGAGCGACCTCTCTGGCTGGAGCATGAGCCGGATTACGAGGAAATCCTTGCAGCATTTTCCGACTACGACATGCGTAAATTTGACGAGCTGGTTTTCTGCGGCTACGGCGAGCCCACCGAACGGCTCGACATGCTGTGCAAGGTAGCCGCCTACGTTAAGGAACATTTCGGCAATAAGATCCGCGTCAACACCAACGGCATGTCCGATCTCCTCTGGAACAGGAATACCGCGCCGGACTTCGGCGGACTCGTGGACACCATCTCCATCAGCCTCAACACCCCAGACCCTGAAAAATACCACGAGCTCGTCCGCAGCCGCTTCGGCATGAAGTCCTTTGATGCCATGCTCACCTTTGCCAAAAATGTCCGTCATTATGTTCCGACCGTCGTTCTGACCACGGTGGACACGACCCTCACCAAGGAAGAGGAAGCCAAGTGTCGTCAGATCTGCGAGGATCTGGGCGTCACCTACCGGATCCGCCCGTGGGAGGATTGAGCCTATACAGACACCACTACTCCACCCGCTGGTACGCAAATCGCGGGCTGCCGTCTTCCACGTAGATCACGCCGCACCGCGTAAAACCATTCTTTTCGATCAGCTTCTGCATGGTCAGATTGTCCGCATGGGTATCTATGCGGATGTTTTCGGAAATGCGACTGCAGTATTCGACGATACAGCGAAAAATACCGTGTACCTGACCGTCTCCCGCCACCCGGTGAATGGTCAGGTACGGGTCGTTATTCAGCCACTGTCCTTCGATATCGTCATAATCCGGTTCCCCGTCCGCGAGCAATGCAAACACACCATGTACGCCCTGCTCGTCATAGACCACCTTGCAGATCTTCTTTTCGATGTCGGAACGAACCAGCGCAGCGCTCGGATAGGAATGCCCCCACTGCGTCGGATTTCCGTTCTTGATCATATATTCCTGCGCACACGCGTATATCTTCATAATCTGCGCAAGCTCTTCCATCGCAGCATCTCGTATCTTCAGCATATGTCTCTTCTCCTTTAAGAAATAATTTACCACAGGGACAGCGAACTATCAAATTGTATGTCCTCTCCTCACCGCTTCATCACCTTCATCCCACCCCAGAAGACATTGGCACAGATCCAGCCGATGCCGGTGACCAGTGCAACCGCGTTCAAACCCATATAGGGGAACAAAAGCCAGGAAAAAATCACCCGGATCGTGATGTGCCCGAGGGCGCCGAGGAATGGAAGCATGACCCGTCCGGTGCCATCGTAATAGCCGGTAAAGGTATTGCCGGTAAAACAAAAAACGTAGAACAGCGAAACGAGGCGCAGATACTGCACCGCCGGCGTGAAGGCATTACCCGCACCGCTGCCTAGGAGAAGCGCGATCGTATGGGGCGCAAAAAAATACATGACAGCCGCAGAGAGAATGCCCAATCCGGCCAGCCAGCACAAGCTGCAGCGGAAAATGGCCTGTACGCGATCCGCTTTGCCCGCGCCATGGTTTTGCGCCGTCAAAATGGACGTGGCCGTTGAGCCGCTGTTCCCGAAAGAATTGGCAAATCCTTCAATGCGTGTACCTGCGGTATAGGCGGAAATCGCATCGGTGCCCGCCGTATTGACCGTGCCCTGCACCAGCATTTTCCCAAGATAGAGGCTGCAGTTATGCATACTGCTGATCAGTCCGAATTTCAGCGAGGTACAGAGGCGCGCGTAGCGGATTTCACAATCCACCTTGGACAGGGACAGCTCCGGATGCGTGTGCCGCAAATAGAAAAAACAGACGATGGCAGAAAACAGCTGGGTCAATGCCGTCGCCACGGCTGCGCCTTCGATGCCGCCGGAAAATCCGGCCACCAGCAGAAAATCCAGCACAAGGTTTGCCCCGACTGCAGCAGCCAGCACCATCAGTGCCGCCTTCGTGTCACCGGAAGCGCGCAACAGAGACGCAAAAAAATTATAGAAAAAAGCAGCCGGCAAGCTGATGAAAATCCAGCGGAGATACGATGCCGTATAATCGCGAATCTCCACCGGTGTCTGCAAAAGCGAAAGCAGCGGACGCATGCCGAGCAAGCCGAACAGCATCAACACGGCCGTGCAGGCCAGCCCGATCACCAGAGCGGAAACCTCCTGCCGCCGGAGATCCTGCATGTCTTCCTTTCCGTAGGACCTGGCAAACAGAACAGAAAATCCGGCACAGCAGCCGACCAGCGCAAATAAAAAAAGATTCATGACGGTACCGGCAACGCCGATGGCGGCAAATTCCGCCTGCCCGGCGAAACGGCCAACCACGAAGGCGTCTATGGTATTGTAAAACTCCTGTAGAATGTTGCCGAACACCAGCGGCACGGCCAGCCGAACGAGATGGCGGGAAATATTTCCCTGAGTGAGATCCTGTGTATGTTGTGCGGTCATTGCATATCCCCTTTACGTGTATTTTGGCATTGACAAGAGCATAGCACCGACCTATCCTTGATAAAAACGAGAATGTGGCAAGCTTATCTTGACAAACGCGCAACATACAAGGAGACTGCATGGACACGGAACACTGGAAAATTCTTCTGACTGCCATTGAACGGGGCAGTCTGGGTGCCGCCGGAGAAGCCCTCGGCTATACGGTATCCGGCGTGAGCCGCAGTGTCGCTTCATTGGAAAAGGAAATCGGCATCCCCCTGCTCTACCGCAGCAAACAGGGCGTCACCCCGACGGAGGCCTGCCGACAGCTTCTGCCCGCGGTGCGGGAGCTCCTGTTCTCCCAGGCCAAAATCGAACAGACCGTAACCCAAATTCTCGGCTTCGAGCAGGGCACCGTCGGCATTGGCACCGCATACCGCCGCTATTATCCCTGGATCACAGAGGTAAGCTCCCGCTTCCATGCACTGCATCCGGGCGTGCAATTCCATATCGTACACGGCACCAGCACAGAACTCATCCAGAAACTCGAGCATCACAGTCTGGATTTCTGTCTGGTCAGTGCCCGGGAAGGCAGCCATGGATGGATTCCGCTTTGCCAGGATCCGCTGCTGGCCGTGCTCCCTGCGAAGCACCCGTTGGCCGGACAAGAAAGCATTCCCCTGGAAAGCCTGCTCCCGGAGCCCTATATCCAGACCTGCCCAGGACAAGACATCGACAGCATCCGCTTCTTTGCCCATCGCAAGCTGAAGCCGAATATGCAGTTTTCCACCATCGACATTCAGGCCACCTATGCCATGGTGGGTGTGGGCCTCGGCTATACCATCAGCAACCGCATCAACTGCAATTTCGCCGACAAATCGGTTTGCCACGTCTCCCTGGACCCGCCGGAGCGGATCGAACTGGGCCTTGCCTACACCGATGCTCCCTCACCCGTGGCTGAAGCCTTCCTGCGCTTTGTCCGGGACCAACTGCCGCAAGCGGATTCCCCTTTACAAGCCCCTTGAAAAAGCTTACTATCCTGCTATGAGAAATTTTATAAAAGGTTTTATTTTGGTCCTCAGTGTCGGTATTCCCCTTCTGCTTCTTCTGGTTCTGGTGTTTCTCTTTACCGGGCAGCCTGCCATCCTGCAGAATCTCCTGCCCCGCGAAATCATGTCCCGCGCAGAAGCGCCGACTATACATATAGAAGGAACGCCCCCGGAAACGGTCGCCTCTACAGCTGCAGAGGATAATGTCATCGGCACCCAAAGCCCGGACGCGGCAGACACTTCCGTCAGCGCGGAAACAGAACCTGCAGAGAACGGCACTGCACTTCTCTCCTTCGCCGGAGACGTCATGTTTTCAGATGAATATCTGAAGGCATACCAGCAGACCGGTATCCATGCCATTGCAGACGATACAATGCTGCAGTACATGCAAAATGCCGATCTCTTCATCCTGAATGAAGAGTTTCCCTTCAGCCACCGGGGAGAACCCATGGCGGATAAGCAGTTCACCTTCCGCACCGATCCGAAGTATGTCAGCATTCTTCAGGAAATGGGCACAGACATTGTGACCCTAGCGAACAATCATGCCCTCGACTACGGCAGGGATGCCTTCGAGGACACGCTGGAGACCCTGGATCAGGCCGGCATTCAGCGCATCGGCGGCGGCTACAACATTAGCGAAGCCGTCTCTCCGGCCATCCGCACAGTGCAGGGACAGCGCTTTGCCATCTTCGGTGCGACCCGGGTATCCCCCTCCGCCGACTGGTATGCCGGTGACGCGCAGTCCGGGCTCTTCCAGACCTATGATCCCGCGAAGCTCAACGCCGCCATCCAGGAGGCAAAAAAGAACTGCGATCACGTGATTGTCTTTGTGCACTGGGGCATCGAAAAGAACGAAACCCCGGAGGAATACCAGCGGAGTCTGGCACGGGGCTATATCGACGCCGGTGCCGACCTCGTGGTAGGCTGCCATCCCCATGTCCTGCAGGGTTTTGAATACTATAAGGGCGTTCCCATCATCTATAGCCTCGGAAACTACCTTTTTGACAACCGCACCGGACAGACCGTGCTGCTGGAAACGAGCTTTGCCGACGAGAATCCGCCGACCGTAAAGCTGATTCCATGCCAGCGCAGTGGCGGTGTGCTGAAGGAACTGAAGAATCCTTCTGAACTCTATCAGAAGCTGACAGAACTTTCCTTTGATGTCTCCGTGGACGAAGACGGCGTGCTGCAGCCGCAGAACTGATCAAATACAGAAAAAAATAAGTATCGAGTGAGCATGCCCTGGCATTTTCACTCGATACTTACATTTTGAGGTGAATGACGTTGTATGTAATCGTTTAGTAGTACTAAACAGTTACTGACATTTGTTAAGCAAGCTTCTTGCCGAGCTCCTGGCAGTTTGCCAGTGCATCATCATCCGGTGCGTCCTGACACATTACGCTGTCTGCAGCGAGGGTAATGCCATCCTCCTGGCATCTGCTCTCCCACTCCTGCATCCATACGCCGTCTCCCCAGCCCCAGGAACCGAAAAGCGCAACCTTCTTGCCGCCCAGAGAATGCTCAACATCTGTGAACATAGGCTCAAACTCGGACTCCTCCAGCACCTCAGCACCCATGGCCGGGCATCCGAAAGCAATGGCATCAAACTCAGCCACTCTGCCGGCATTGAAATCAGCAGCACCGATCAGCTCTACCTCTGCACCGGCTGCCTGCGCACCCTCCACAACAGCGTTTGCCATTGCCTCTGTGTTGCCTGTTCCGCTCCAATATACCACTGCTACCTTGCTCATTTTTGTTTCCTCTCTTTCTTCTCCAGGTAATCTATAGTATCTACCCGGCTAGCGGATAGTTACCAGCTTTTGCCTTTATTTCGTACACACGGCCAGTCTGTCCAGGGACGTTCCCCGTTCAAAGCAGGCATCGTAAATCCGCGTGCATTTCCGATAGGAGTCAAAGGTTCTTTCTGCCGCCTGACGATCTCCGTACACTTTCCAGAAGCCCGTGCATTTGCAGCCCTCGTCCTTATGCTCCATAAAGCCCTTCACATCCTCCGGCGGATAGCCAAGAAAGAGTCCGATTTCATGGGGGAAATGCTCCCGGTCCGGACACTGCTTCATCCGCCAGGCAAGCTGTGCCACGCAGCGGTCCGCATTTTCCGGCTTATAGCCGAGACTCCGCAAAATCGCCGCCGCCTCGCTGTCCAGAATGTCCTGCTTCAGATACTTGGGCCGATACAGGTACACGTTGGCTCTGGTCTTTGTGTAGCTCAGAAGCGTGAGCCGCAGTCCCTTTTCCCGAAAGCGCAGGTTAAAGCGCCGGATCTCCTCCGTCAGCTCTGCTTTCGTTCTGTACTTCGCCGTAAACAGATTTCCGGTCTTGATCCCCGCCAATGTCGGCGAGCAAAAGGCGATGAATTCATGCTCTGACATCCGAAATGCTCCTCTAAATGAATGCGAAAATGGCTGTGGTTAGTTTTTATTAACTAACCACAGCCATTAGAATAAACTAACTTTTAAGATAAATCAAGCCATTTCTGCGCGCTCCCCTGACAAGCTTTTCACAATCTCCTTAGTTGTCTTAATTGCAATGAATGCATTCAATATATTAATTGTGTTGATTGTATAATATCATGAAAGCCTATACCCTCGCTCCGTAATGAGTCTTCCTTCCCGAATATAGCTCTGGGAATTCCCGATAAACACCGTTGTGAACATGTTTACCTCGGCGTTCCGAAGTATTTCCAGTGTACAGACCGTCTTCCGGGTGCCCTCCCGGCCGATGTTCTCCACGTAGCCGCAGGCCCGGTCCGGCTTGGCCCCGGCAGAAAGGAGGATATCACAGGCCCGCTGCAGATAGTCCTTTCGCTTATGGCTCGCAGGATTGTAGAGCACGACGGCAAAGTCTCCCAGCACTGCCGCCCGGAGACGCTTTTCAATGACCTCCCAGGGAGTCAGCAGATCACTTAAGCTGATCACCGCAAAGTCATGATTGATGGGTGCACCCAGGAGCGCCGCACCGCTCATCGCCGCCGTGATGCCCGGCACCACCACGAGCTCCGTTTCCGGATATTCCGGGAGCAAGGTGAACATGGGTGCCGCCATGCCATATACCCCGCTGTCACCGCTGGAGACGATGGAGACAACATTACCCTCGTTTGCCAGCTGAAAGGCCATACGGCAGCGCGCAATCTCCTGCCGCATCGGCGTCGCCTGAAAATTTTTGTCCGGCAGCATTTCCCGAAGAAGCGCAATGTAGGTCGTATAGCCCACAATCACATCACTTGCCGTCAGCGCATCCATGGCCTCCGCCGTCATTTGCCTCTCGTTCCCGGGTCCCATGCCCACGATATAAATGCTATTTTTTCTGTTCATTTTCCAAGTCCTTTCCGACCGCCGCTCTCCCGCGCGAAACACGGCGGCTTCATTTTTATCTTACCTTATCTTATCAGAGAGAATCGACATTTCCCAGAAAATAAACTATAATTGCCTTGCACTGATGTCTAAAATACAGGAGAAAAGTATGGAGAAATCAAAGGTTTATTTTACGGATTTCCGCACCAATCTGGGAGTGAGTCTCCCCATGAAGCTGACAAAGCTCATTAAAAAGGCCGGCATCGGCGAAATCGACATGGACGGAAAATTTGTGGCAATCAAGATGCATTTCGGCGAGCTGGGCAACCTGGCCTTTCTCCGTCCGAACTACGCAAAGGCTGTGGCTGATGTGGTGAAGGAGCAGG
Organism: Parolsenella sp.; assembly: GCA_963659875.1. Taxonomy (GTDB): domain Bacteria; phylum Bacillota; class Clostridia; order Lachnospirales; family Lachnospiraceae; genus Oribacterium. The sequence continues at coordinate 5,804 of CAVKVA010000012.1, read as the reverse complement.
GCGGTCTTCCCTTCCTGACCGACTGCAACACCCTGTATCCGGGCAGCCGGAAGCATGCGCTGGAGCACATGGACTGTGCCAACCTGAACGGCTTCAATACGGTCACCACCGGCTGTCAGATCATCATCGGCGACGGGCTCCGGGGCACGGATGACGTGGCGGTTCCGGTACCCAACGGCGAATACTGCCAGGAGGCCTATATCGGCCGGGCTGTGATGGACGCGGACATTTTCATTTCCCTGACCCACTTCAAGGGCCATGAGCAGGCAGGCTTCGGCGGTGCCATCAAGAACATCGGCATGGGCTGCGGCAGCCGTGCCGGAAAGATGCAGCAGCACAACAGCGGTCATCCCGTGGTACACGAGGAGCTGTGCCGCGGCTGCCGTCGCTGTGCCAAGGAATGCGGTTCCGACGCCATTGTCTACACAGACAAGACAGATGCGAACGGCAAGACCCTGAAGAAGGCCTACATTGACCCGGCACTCTGCAAGGGCTGCGGCCGCTGCATCGGCGCCTGCGCCTTCGACGCCATCGAAAATGAGAACTGGAATGCCCCGCAGCTTCTGGGCTGCAAGATGTCCGAGTACACGGCAGCGGTCTGCCACGGACGTCCCTGCTTCCACATCAGCCTGATCACGGACGTTTCCCCGAACTGTGACTGCCACGGCGAGAACGATGCCCCGATCCTGCCGAACATCGGCATGCTGGCTTCCTTCGATCCGGTGGCGCTGGATCAGGCCTGCGTGGATCTCTGCGAACAGGCAACGCCCTTCGCCAACAGCCAGCTGGGCGAGCACCTGCATGACCCGCATTTCCATGACCACGGCAATGTATGGCAGAACAGCAACCCGAACACCGCCTGGAAGGAAACCCTGGAGCACGCCGTAAAGATCGGCCTCGGCACCCGGGAGTATGAACTGATCACCATGAAGTGATTGTGCTTTATTCACAACATAGGAAAAGAGAGTGCCGCATATTTCGCGACGCTCTCTTTTTTCCTTTCCTTACATGCCTTTTTCCTTTTTCTTGTTGATCAGCTTGTCAATATCCGCAAACGCGTTTTTTTCCTGATGCTTCTGCTTGGTGGCGTGTTTTGCCAGTGACTTCTCCAGCTTCTTGTAATCGAGCTTGGTATACTTTTCAGCAATATTTTTTTTGTTATTTTGAGTATTACTTTCCACAACCACCCAATCGTCCTGCACCCGCTCCGTCAGGCTATTGAATTCAGGAATATCCTCCATCAGCTCCAGCATCCGTACAACGGTCTGACGACGTGTATTTCCCGCGGTGGAGCCGGATTTTAATCCGCTCTGATCTGCCTTCATGTATTTTGCCACATAGGTACGGCATGCAGCATAGGCATTCTTTGCTTTGTTCAGATCCTTGCTGTCCTGCAGATACTCGCCGACAGCACGCATCGTATCGTTGAAAATTTTCGGATTCTTTTTATCTCTGCCAAAGAAGCCCTTCTTTCTTGTGATGTCTCCTGCCGCCTCATATACCTCCTGCAGCTTCTGGCGACTTTCTCCAGACCTCTTCATTCCCTCAACGACATGATCATATCGCTTCGTTACATCCTGGAAATACGTCGCATACTTTTCGTTGAGCGCCTTCAGGCTATCTTTACCGGTCTGATAATTGTTCCCAATCGTTTCCAGCTGCTCCGGCGTAAACTCAACATCCCTCTTTCTGATCCGGGGAGCCAACGCATCTTCGGCCTGCTCTACTTCTTTTGCCAGGGGTGCAAGCAGCGCATCAATCGATTTCTTACGGTTCTCACACACTACCAGCGTATTCTCCCGCATTGCCTTCCGCTCCAGATCCAGCTTTGCCTTATCCTGAAGAAGCTGCTCCATCTGCTCCTTGGTCATCACATCAAGATTTTTGCTCTGTCGAACCAGCGCCTCCTGTTTCTGATCCAGTTCGCGATCTCTCGCGCCATACTGATTATATTCCGCTGACAACTTCTTCTCTTCCTGCTTCAGGCGGATATAACCCTGGTTTATCACATTTTTATATTCTGCCCAGGCCTGTACATAGCTGTTTTGCGCTTCTACATCCAGCTTAGGAACCTTATTGTTCGCAAGCTCATCATTGAGCGCCTGCTCAAACTCTGCAACTTTGTCGTTCAGCTGCTCCTCGTAGTCGGCAATATCCGGATTTGACTGCAGCTTCGCCTTGATGTCCTGCAGAATCTTCTGGTTTTCCTGCAGCATAGTCTCATATTCCGACATCTGCTTCACTCGCCCCGGCAAATACTTCAGTTCCCTATCATAGGACTGTGTTGCATACTGGAAGAAGCCGTCCTTTCTCCGTTCTTCCTTGTCCACAGCTTCTTGGAAACGCACTTTTGCAGTATTCAGGGCATTCTTTATAGCCTTATCGTTGTCGTTATCAATGCTTCTGATCTTTTCATGCACCGGATCCAGCGCATTCTGCGCAAAGGCTTCCGTGACCTGTTTTCTGATATCCTGAAGACCGGCGTCATGCATCGCCTCACTGGCCTTTTTTACCGCATCCTCCGGTGCCGCTTTTCCTGCCCGAATCTTGTCCAGTGTGTCATAGAACGGCATATAGGCACGAAGCTCCTGCACATCTCCATCGGCAAACTGCCGGAGAAGCTGAAGACGATTCTGCACGTAGCGATATCTGTCATCCCCACTGTTCCGCACACCAAGAACGATCTCATCCGCATTCTGTCTGTTGCCAAGCGCATTCTCGATGTCTGTGATGCCATCCTGTACATACTGCTTCTCCCCAGCATCAAGCACAAGATTCATATTTCTGGCAAAGTTCGCGATCTCCCGATCCGGCATCTTCTTACTGGCGTGAAGCGCATCGAAAACCTCCAGACATTCATCCCGCACTCTTTTATTAAAATAAGTACCGCTTGTGAGTGCCAGCGCGTTGTACGATATCGATTTCCATGCATCCAGAAAATCCTTCTTAAAGTCCTTCAGACTGTTCTTCTCTCCGAAGAGCGTTTCCCGGTCCATTGCACGGGTCAATCCCATTTCGTAATAAACGGTAAACAGCTTGTCATAGTCTGACGCTGCATCGAAGGGACGCTCTCCGTTGTAAACCTCCAGCAGCGTTTCCATATTCTGACGAACCTCGTCTGTATATGTATCTTCGTCAAATGACTCATTAAACAGCGCAAAAGCCTGCTTCTGCTCCTCTTTATCCTGGGGAATTGTATACCACATATGCGTTTTCTCCTTTCCATTTCCTTTGTACCGTGTATTTCTCTGATCCGCTAAGTATGTGTGTTGTATTTCCAAAATCTGCGCTGAGTATAGCATTCGAAAGGACACACAAGAGACACACAAAAAGGCCTCGAGAAAACTCGAGGCCTTTTATCATCAGTACAGCATGATGAGACACAAGGAGAATGCACATTTTCGCTCATCAGCGAACGTATACGTAACCATCCATGATGCGGCGTGCGGTTCTCTGTACAGCCACGCCCGGCACCTTCGCTTCTGCCGGATTCTCGCCCTGCTTTTCCACGGTCGGAACCATGGTCATCACGCCGCTCGGATGACCGATGCGAATGTTGGCTGCCGCAGAATCCCGGACAACCTCTGCCACCAGACTTCCCTCCAGCTTTGCTGCTACCGCGATGGAGCTTGCTGCCGTCAGCGGGCAGGCCTTGTGGCATTTGAATACGGAAATGACTCTTGCACAGACATCCATCTTCTCCGCCTCGGTCTGCTTGCCTTCAATGTCGGTATAGCTTACCGGTCTGGTCACAAAGCCAACCTTCGGAACGCCCGGCTGATGATCCGTGGCCTCCTGCAGATCCTTGGCAAATCCCATCATGACACAAGCTGTTCCGCGGATCTTTTCCAGAAGATCGGATACCGCTTTGTTGGCATTGACCTCTTCCGGAAGCTCTGTTCCCTTCATACCGATGTCCTCTGCCCGAACCAGAACGATCGGATTGGAAACATCCAAGATGGTTGCCTCCAGTTTTCCGAATCCCGGAATGTCCAGCACATCCTTTGTCTTTCCGGTCGGCAGGAGCTTTCCGGTCTTGGCACCTGCCGGATTCAGGAAATCTACCTTTAACTCGGCTGCGGTACCGTCTACACCTGCAATCTCACAATCACCATCATTCGCAAAGGTATGCGTCTCCGGATCGATCGGCACGTCCACGTTGATGTATTTATCGGTGTTCTTGTTCAACATGCGCACCGTGGTCACCGGCTCCGTGATGGGCAGCATGCCTTCCTCTACGGCAAAGGCCGGAACCGCTGCAGTCATGTTTCCGCAGTTTGACTTGTAATCCACCTGACGCTTTCCGACAATGACCTGACCCACCAGATACTCAATGTCTACACCCGGCTCCTCAGATTTCCAGATCACCACGATCTTGTTGTTGGAAGAAACGGTGCCGCCCATGCCATCAATCTGCTTCGGATCCGGACATCCCATAACCTGCATGAAAATGTCATCCCACTCTGCACGATCTGTCGGGAGATCCTCCTTTTTGAAAAGACAGCCCTTGGATGTACCACCTCTCATAAATACCGTTTTGAACTTTCTCATTATGTTTGCCTCCTGAGATTGAATGATGATTCCGTCTTTATAAATGTTTGCTTATATCGCATTTGTTCTCCCATCATACAATATCTATTCGTGATTTTCCATATTCTTAATGCACAGTATTTCCCCTGTGTTTTTATAACTTTTGATAGCATTTGTTACTTTTGTTATCTTAATCTCTTTTCCATATTTTTTCTGGTATAATGGGTTTATTGACAAAACAAACACGCAGGAGAACGCCCTTATGAATACAAAAGCCACTTTTGCGGAGGATTCCGCGGCCCTCATGTCGGAGATTGCCGATCTCTACTACAACCAGGGCCTGACCCAGCAGGAAATTGCCGGCCGCTATGACTGCAACCGCTTCAAGATCGCCAAAATAATCCAGAACGCGCGGGAAGAAGGCATCGTAGAAATCACAATCCACAAGCCCTGCAAACGTCACCAGCTTCTGGAGCAATCCCTCATGGAAAAGTTCCAGCTTTCCAATGCCATCGTCCTGGACACACGGGATCTCTCCCGCGCCGATGCCATGAACATGATCGGAAAAACCAGCGCCCTATACTTAGAGCACCTGCTCACGCCGGGCTCCACCATCGGCGTGACCTGGGGCAAAACCATCCGCAGCATCGTCTCTGCCTTTGATCCGAAAACCCAGAATCCGGTCAAGGCCGTGCAGCTCTGCGGCTGTTTTCAGCACATGAATTCTTCAGATGGTGCCAGAAGCATCGCCCACACCATTGCCGCAAAATTCAACGGGGAATATTTCTACATTAACCTGCCCATCTACATCAATGATGAACCGGCGCGAAATGCCGTGCTGCGGGAACCGCTCGTGGAAAGCACCCTGAACGCCACACGGAAAATGGATGTGGTACTGACCGGCGTCGGCAGCACTTCCAGTCTGCCCTTCAACAATCCGGTTTTGAAGCCCTACATCACAGAGGCGGACTGGGCAGAGGAAGCAAACTGCCTCGGCAGCATTTACGGTCATGTCATCGACCGGGATGGCCGCCTCGCCAACATTAGCCTGAACCGAAAGCTTGTGTCCGCTTCCCTGCAGGATATCCTCACCACCCCGCACAAGGTTGCCGTGGCCACCGGCCGCCACAAGGTTGACATCCTGGCTGCCTGCATGAAAAACCGCTATTTCAACGAGCTGATCACCGATCGCGCGACAGCCGAGCAGCTGCTTTCTCTGCAAGAAAATGCCCTTTGAAAAGCAAGGGCATCTTCAAACTCCCCTAACCCCTCAA
>CAVKVA010000011.1:0-65742 GCA_963659875.1 Parolsenella sp. | reverse complement strand
AAGTATTGAAAAACCCTTGATTTTACAAGGGAAAACACTTGACATAATAGGGAGGGGCAGATACGTACTGTAAATCTTAGCCGCGAACCTTATGAAGCCTTCGTAGAAGCAGAAGGATTCAGCTTTCACATTCTGTTTGGCGCCCAGCGCAGCGGGAATTTTCTATGCATTCCGAACTGGCGGGTAGGCTGTGAGCTTTCGTTTCTGTCGGATACGTTTTGGAATAGTGAATCTATCGGTTTGGATGATTCGATCAGGCCAGAGTGCGCAGCGGCTATCGCCTACGCGCTGAAAGAGATAGATTTGATTGTGAATGCATAGACCGAGCATTTGAAAAAAGGTAAATCTTATGGGCTGTGGGGCAAATGTCCCATGGCCTTACTTTATGTCTTCTTCCGGCAATAACGCGCCGCTATTCCGCGGTGATCGTGCCGCTTTCACCGGGGCAACACAGTTAAGTCGGGAATTTCACAGAAAATAGTCTGCTGTTTCCACCTCCTACAATTCGCTGCGCGACACCATTGGTACCTGTCACCGTTAATGGATATCATACTGTCAACCCCTACCATATATTTTCGGTCAAAACCATACAGGAATGTGAAAATTTTTTCAACTTACACAAAGAAAAGTAGCAAGAGCGGCAGGCGGAGGTGCGGGAAGTCCTTTGAGGAGGATGGAAACAGCTTCCAGAGGTCACGCTTAGTGCGCTCCACAGGGGCTTCAGGCCCCAGCGGTGTCGCAATGAGCTGTTCCCATCAAGGGAACAGCGAAACATGCGCACCGCTGATGAGCGCACTTTGCGGGAGCCTCGCTGAAGATGTCCAGACTCCGACCGAACTTCCCGTGCCCTGCTGCCGCCTTATGCTGTTTCATTGGTACCTGTCACCGTTAAGAAATCATTACAAATATATTGCAGAAATGTCAACAACCTAGACTGAGCGCTTACAAAAAAGAGGCCCGCGCGGTATACCATGCGAGCCTCTTCACTTCTTCGCCTAACAAAAAAATTTTATCTCATCGATCACAAAGGCTTGTTTCCATTTTACACAAATGAGAAAAAACTGAGCCGATATAAATTCCATCAGCTCATTCAGTTCCTTATTCGAAATTTTACTGCCATTGCTTGCCAAAATACATCCCCCTGATTTTGTCAGCCATATTTTGGTCGCATTGGGAGTTGGTTTCCCTTTAGCTACATGGACATGGATCGGTTCTCCATTTTCGTTGGACCAAAAATACACCGTATATCCACTCACAATAAATAATTTAGGCAATCTGAATTCCCCCGCTTTCTGCATACCGATACAGCAAATGCGCATTGCTATGCAAGAGTTCTTCAAACATTTCTATTTCTTCGTCAGTATATCCAGTGTTTTCAGTCCATTTATAGTCCGGTAATTCGCATCTTGCCGAATCAAAACCCTTTTCTGTCGGACGTTCAAAGTTTACGATAACCTTTTTTATTCCATCTTTTTCGATGATTTGCGAATGAACTATTTCAGTATCATCCGCCAAAGTCATATACGGGTACATCATACACTATCACCTCCCTCTCGCCTTCTATTATGGCATTTTACCACAAACGCAGCACGTTCTCCACCGGTCTTTCCTTTGCTTTTATACTCCATAAGCAGCTGAAATCTCCTATACTCTATATTCGGATATGGTTTACGTTGCCGCCTACTCCTTTCTGTATTGCAAAATAATCACAATGGCAAATGTCGGCGGCGATGGATATATCACAATAACATATCAAGAATACGAAACTCGTATTAACCTCTTTCTGCGCAAATGTGCTATCATGGGAGCGTTCGCGTGATTGTACTTACAGAAATACACAATGAGGTGACTGAAGATGAGACTGAAGTATACAGGCATGACATTTACAGATGGTTTGACCAACGGCAAAATCTATGAAGGCCGGGAGATGAATCCCTTCTGCTTCCTCGTGCAGGATGACAGCGGCTGCCAGCGAATCTATTCCCGGGAAAATCCGCGTCCGGTAACCGGCAGCTCTGTCGGCGGAAGATGGGACATTGTAGACTGACGATTCCATGCAGCACACATGAGATCGACAAATGTGCGAAAAACCGAAAAACTTTCGAAAATTGAGTAGTTTTTACTGAAATTCCGGAAAAACTTTCTGACTCAATCCATTTTTTCGGTTTCGCAAGAATATTTTGATAACATAAACAAAGTGCGCCCACTCTGCTGTCTCGGCAGAATGGGCGCACTTTGTTCTTCATTCGATTGTTCTACACGATCTTACGCCTGCTGCTCTTTCTTCGCGATCATCGGCAGGATCATACCCAGTGCGGTCAGCACGATGGGGGTAATGATGTTGAGCGCCATGGTGAACGGATCTGTGTCATACATACCCATGAGGCAGCATACAGCGGTCACCAGGAAGCACCAGCCACCGGCCACCATGGCAATGCTGTGGTTCTTCACGAAACGATACTCCGGATTGAAACGTCCCTCTGTCTTACGCAGTGCCATATAGGCCACAAACACCCAGAGATAACGAAGCGGCATACATACGGAATTCAGCTTGGTCAGCTGCTTCAATACGGCTGCAGCACCCGGCACCACGGACTGGATCAGAATGATGGCACCGGAAAGCACCATTACCATCTTGATACCATTGATATAAGCGCCGTTTTCGTTCTGCTTCTGCAGCGCCTTCGGAATGAACTGACGGGAATCCTCGTTGCTCAGCAGCATACGCAGCGGTGCATCGATGGAAAGCACCAGCACGGACAGCTGGCCGATGACATTACACAATGCATAGATGATCAGCAGTGTGTCACCGATGCCGTAGTACTGTCCCAGTCTCTGGAACGCCCAGTAGGAACCGTTGGATACATAGGAGCTGAAGCTTTCTGCGGATTCATTGACAACAGCCGGGTCGAACATCATGCCCATGGAAATGGTGCCCAGGATAGCGCAGACAAGCACCATAACTGCCAGGGCGATCATGCCCTTGGGGAAGCCCTTGCCCGGGTCCTCTACCTTGTTTACATAGGGAGAGATCTTCTCACAGCCACCCACGGCGAACACCAGGATGGACAGGGAAGTGAAATAACCGACATTAAACTGCGGAACCAGGTTCTTCAGGCTGAAGTCCATGGTCACGTAACCGCCGTTCGGATTGATGACCGGTGCCGCAAACATCATCACAATGTAGAGCAGGGACATCACAAACATGCTGGTGCCGGCAATACTGGTCATACTCTTCAGCGGGTTCAAACCCTTGCTGGCCACCCAGCAGAAGAACAGGAAAATGACAAGCGTTGCGATCTGGATGTACAGAGTCGGCAGGCTGTCATAGGTTTCCGCGTTCCGGAAAACCGCCCAGGACAGGGCCTTCAGGCCGCCGCTGGCCTTGCTGGCGATGTAGGTGATGTGGCAGGCCCAGTAGGTCCAACCGGCATAATAACCCACCTTCGCGCCCAATGTCTCGTGGATCCAGGAGCTGACACCGCCGCCGGATTTCTTGAAAGCGGAGCCGAGCTCGCCCACCATCAGTGCGTAAGGCACGAAATACAGGGCAAACATCAGGATCCAGCTGAACATAACCTGCAGGCCGTTGAAGTACATGAAGCCGTTGACCACATTACCGAAGCCCCATACCGTAGAGAAGGCCATGAAGGCCAGCACGGTCCATTTGATTTTCTTTTGTTCCATATTCACTTATACTCCCTAAATAGTTACGATAGTACCTTTGCTTCTGATTTTCGGCGCAGCTCAGAAGCGCAGCTGATAATTGCCGTCGCCGCTGCCTTCTACGGAAGAAGAGAACAGTACGCGTGCCGCTTCGATGAGATAAGCGGTATCCTTCGCACCGGCGGTCTCATAGGGTGAGTGCATCGCGAGCTGCGGCAGTCCGATATCCACGGTGTTCAGCGCCACCTGTGACTGAGAAATGTTGCCCAGGGTGGAGCCGCCCAGCATATCGGAGCGGTTGGTGAAGGTCTGCACGGGAACATTGGCTGCCTTGCAGATCTTCCGGAAGATGGCGCCGGAAATGGCGTCTGTGGTATACTTCTGGTTCGCGCTGTATTTGATGACGATACCCTTGTTCATGTACGGACGGTTGGTGGGATCCGCCATATCCTTATGGTTCGGATGCACCGCATGGGCATTGTCCGCGGATACCAGGAAGCTCTGCTGCAGGCTGACGAGATAATCCTCCTCGCTTCTGCCGAATGCCGTATGAATACGGTGCAGCACATCCTTCAGGAAGGTGGACGCCGCGCCCTGCTTCGTACCGCTGCCGACCTCTTCATTGTCATAGACGCAATGTACGGCAATGCTTTCCTTCGGCTCTGCCGCCAACAGTCCCTGCAGAGACGCGAAAGCACACTGGAGATCGTCCAGACGGCCGCTGGCAATGTATTCGCCCTCGGCGCCGATCACGGTGCCCTTCATCCGGTTGTAAAGATAGAGATCCGTATCCAGAATCTGCGCTTCCTCCACACCGGCTGCCGCAGCGATCTTCTTCAGGAAGCTTCCCTTTTCGCCTGTCTCTACGTCGCCGTACAGCGGCAGCATGTCCACCTGGGCATTGTAGGCATAGCCGTCATTGACCTGCCGGTTCATGTGGATGGCCAGGTTCGGGATGATCAGAAGATCCTGATCCAGGTTCACCAGTCTGGTCTCTACGCCGGACTCGGTTTCCACCACGACCCGTCCTGCCACAGAAAGGGGACGATCCAGCCAGGGGGCACAGAGCATGCCGCCGTACTTCTCCACGTTGAGCTTCACGTAGTTCTTGTCGATCTCCATCTCCGCATTGCTCTTCACCTTGAATACCGGAGAATCACAGTGACTTGCCATGATCTGGAAGCCCAGGAAGCCCTCCTTCGGAATCCGGAAGGCAATCAGCGCGGAATCGTTCCGGGTGACATAGTAGCTCTTTCCGGCCTGCAGACTCCAGGCCTGTCCCTCATAAAGGGGAAGGAAGCCATTCTGCTCCAGAATCTCCTTCATGTTTGCCACCGCAAAGAAGGCATTCGGGCTTCTGTCCAGGAAGTCGAGAAGCGCACGATTTGTTGCTTCAAAGTTCATTTTGTTACACTCTCTTCCTATATAAAATGTCAGGCAGCCGTTTCTATGAAAAATTTTTTCATGCCAAGTTATATCTGTCTTTCGTACTATTCCCGTAAAATATTGCTGCCATGCCGACCCATTATACAACAATTGTGCATTTAAATCAATACAACAATAAAAGCGGCCCGCAGGACCGCCTTTTACGCAAAAATGCACAAATACCCGCAAGGATATTTGTGCATTTTGAAATACATGTTTGATTTTCTATATCTATATCATATCACGCGATAATCTCGGTCAGCGGTGCCACCTGAATGTCATGGGCCGCCAGCTCGCTCCGGATCTTCTCCACGAAGAGCAGGGCCTTTTCGCCGTCACCGTGGACACAGACAGAATCGGCTTCAATGTCGATGTCCTTTCCGGTGATGGTCCGGACCTTCTTCTCTTCGATCATCCGCACCACTCTGGCGATGGCCTCATCCTCATCGGTGATCATGGCGCCCGGCTTCTTCCGGTTCACCAGCGTACCGTCCTCTTCATAGGCCCGGTCTGCAAAGACCTCGGCTGCCACCCGGAGTCCCATGTCCTTCGCCGCCTTGTACAGGTTGCCACCGGCCAATGCCATGACAATGAGTGTCGGATCATAGGCCTTGATGCCCTCACAGATGGCCGTGGCCAGATCGTAGTCCTTGGCTGCCATGTTGTAGAAAGCACCGTGGGGCTTCACATGCTGCAGTTTCATACCGTTGGCTTTCACAAAAGCGTCCAGCGCACCCAGCTGATAGAGGATGTAGTTTCGTGCTTCCTCATGACTCACCACCATGTTGCGGCGGCCGAAGCCCATGAGATCCGGGAAGCCCGGATGGGCGCCCACCTGAATCCCGGCAGCCTTTGCACTGCGGATGGTCTTGTCCATCACCATGGGATCCGACGCATGGTAGCCGCAGGCCACATTCGCGGAGGAGATCAGCGGAATGATCCGATCATCCATCCCCAGGGTATAACGGCCGAAACTCTCGCCCAGATCACTGTTCAAATCTACCTTTTTCATTCTTTTTTTCCTCCGGAAATGAATCCCTCAATAAAGCCGGTATCCGCTCTGCCCTCGGTGAAGGCCGGCGCAAACATGATCTTGTACTGGAAATCCAGGTTTGTGGAAACACCCAGCACCAGCGTCTCGTCCAATGCCGCCCGCATCTTGCGGATAGCTGCGTCCCGATCCTCTGCATGCACCAGGATCTTCGCGATCATGGAATCGTACTCAGAGGGAATCTTGTATCCCGTATACAATGCTGTGTCCACTCGGACACCATTGCCGCCGGGGAGATGCAGATGGGTGATCTTTCCCGGGCTGGGCATGAAATTCTGCTCCGGAATCTCCGCATTGATACGGCACTCGATGGTATGTCCGGAAATGTGAATGTCCTCCTGGGTGAAGCTGAGCTTTTCGCCCGCAGCCACACGGATCTGCTCCTCCACCAGGTCCCGGTTGCACTGCATTTCCGTCACGCCGTGCTCCACCTGGATACGGGTATTCATCTCCATGAAATAATATTCGCCGCTCTGGTCCACGATGAACTCAATGGTGCCGGCACTGGAATAGTTGGCTGCCTTCGCTGCCAGCACAGCGTCATTCATCATCTTTTCCCGGGTCTCCGCCGAGATCGCCGGGGACGGGGATTCCTCGATGAGCTTCTGGTGATTCCGCTGTACGGAGCAGTCCCGCTCTCCCAGGGCGACAACATTACCATAATTATCTGCAATGATCTGCACCTCCACATGCCGGGGATGCAGGATCAGCTTCTCGATATACATAGTGTCGTCGCCGAAGGCATTGGCGGACTCACGCTGCGCCATGTTGAACTCGTTCTCGAAGTCGTCCTCGCTCATGCACTCCCGCATGCCCTTGCCGCCGCCGCCGGAGGAGGCCTTGATCATCACCGGGAAACCGATCTTCTTCGCGATTTCCTTTCCTACCTCCGCCTCATAGACCGGCTCCTTGGTACCGGGTACCACGGGCACCTCTGCCTGCATCATCATAGCACGGGCTGCCGACTTGTTGCCCATACGGTCGATCACATCCGCCTTGGGGCCAATGAAGGTGAGCCCGTTTTCCTCGCACTTCCGCGCGAAGCTGCTGTTCTCCGACAAAAAGCCATAGCCGGGGTGTACCGCATCACAGCCCATGTTCAGGGCAGCGGTGATGAGACGATCCATGTTCAGATAGGAGCCTCTCGCCGGTCCCTCGCCGATGCAGACCCGGAGATCCGCAAGGCGCACATGCATGGCATCCCTGTCCTCCCGGGAATAAACCGCCACGGAGACGATTCCCATGTCCCGGAGAGCCCGGATGATGCGGACAGCAATCTCTCCCCGGTTTGCAACCAATACTCGTTTAAACACTTGCCGCTCTCCTTCTCCTCATCAAAGCTTCTTCACACGGAACAGGGGCTGTCCGTACTCTACCTTCTGTTCGTTGGACACCAGGATAGCCTCGATCTCGCAGTCGAAATCCGCGGTGATCTCGTTCATCATCTTCATGGCCTCCAGAATGCAGACGGTCTCGCCGGTCTTCACATGGTCACCGACCTTCACATAGGCGGGGATGTCCGGGCCTGCTGCGGAGTAGAAGGTACCCACGATGGGGCTTGTGATGTTGACCTCATTGTCCTCCTCGGGAAGGGCCGGGGTCTCCACGGCGGCACCTGCAACGGGCGCTGCGGCTGCCATCGGAACCGCTGCCGGGGCACCTGCGGCAATCACCGGGGGATTGTCGAGCTTACTCATGGTGATCTTGAAATCACCTTCCTTTATGGTCATGGTCTTCAGGGAGCTTGCCTCCAGAATCTTCACCAGTCCTTCAATCTTTTCAAGTTCCATTTCTGATACCTCTTTCTATATTTACCGGGCCTCGCTGCATCCTTGCACTATCCCTCAATCTGTAAACAGCCGCTCCATTCTCTTGGCGGTCAGCCGACACTCCAGTACCTCACGACAGGGCTTATGGATCTGGTTCCGCATCTCCTGCAGCTCCCGCTCCTCCTCATGGATCAGCCGCTGTGCCTCCTGTACACTGATGACCCGGAAACGCACCTTGTCGCCGATGCGGCGCTGGCAGAGCTTCGGGAGATCCACGGTGGCCACGGTGGCGATCTTCGCATAACCGCCGGTGGTCTGCCGATCCGACAGAAGCACGATGGGCTTGCCGTGACTGGGCACCTGGATGGCGCCGAAGGCGATACCGTCGGAAATGATGTCGGAGCCCCGCTTGGTCTCAATGAAGGGGCCCTCCAGCCGGAGTCCCATCCGGTCAAAATTACTGGTGACGCTGTACTCACTGTTCAGGAAGGTTTCCACACCCTTGTGCGTGAACATCTCATCCTGGGGACCCAGCACCACCCGAATCGTCTCGTTGTCCGTTTCAAAATCGTGGATGGGCAACTCTCTGGACAGGAAGAAGGGCAGATACTTCCGCCGCTTGATCCGGGTGGAGATATAGTCGCCGTCCTGCAGCTTTCTTCCCTTGAAACCGCCGATACCGCACTTCAGGTTGGTGGACCGGGAGCCCATGATCACGGGAATCTGCAGGTAGTTGGAGAAGGCAATGTAGCAGGTTCTGCCGGTTCTGGCGGCCCCGAGCTTCAGCACATCTCCCTTATTTACGTAAATTGCCTTGTACATGGGCACCGGATCATCGTTTAATTCCGGCCGGAAGTCGCCGCCGGTGATGGCAATGATCATGCTGGAGGTGAATTCCAGCGTCGGTCCCAGCAGGGTGCATTCCAGCACCGCTTCATTTTCCGGATTGTCGAGAAGCAGATTCGCGATCCGGAAGGAGCGTGTATCCATCACGCCGCCAACATTAAATCCCTGGCTCTGGTAGCCGGTACGGCCATAGTCCTGCACCGTCGTCAGCATACCGCCCTTCAAAACTCGAAATCCCATGCCTACTCTCCTTCATGCACTACGCACTGGTAGCTGCCGTCCTCTACCCCTGCCTTGATGTCCTTGAATTCCGCCTCTGTGATGGGCACAAAGCGGATATATTCTCCGGCCTGCACCAGAATGGGCTTCTCCCGCTGGGGATCATAGGTTTTCACCGGCGTGAGTCCCATCAGCTGCCAGCCGCCCGGCGAATCCATGGGATAGATGCCGGTCTGGGAACCGCCGATACCCACAGCGCCCGCCGGAATCTTCACGCGGGGATTCGCCAGTCGCGGGGTATGAATCCGGGGATCCAGACCGCCGAGATAGGTAAAGCCCGGCAGGAAGCCCAGCATGTAAATGAGATAATCCGTTCCCGTGTGGATCTTGATGACCTCTTCCTCGCTGAGACCCGCATGGCTCGCGATGTTGCCGAGATCCGGTCCGTATTCCCCGCCGTAGAGCACCGGAATTTCCCAGACCTTCCGGCTGCCGGCGTCCAGCTTCATATCCATCTTCACAATGGACAGAAGACGCTGGTAGAGCTCGCCGTAGGAAATCACCAGCGGATTGTAGCTCACCAGCAGGGAGCAATAGGTCGGAATCATGTCCACGATGCCCTCGATCTGCTGGGCCCGGATCAGCTTCATGCAGGCCGCGATCCGCTGATTGACCTCGGGACTGATGACCTGTTCAAATTCGATGAGGAGAGAGGAATCCCCCTCCGCTACCACCTTGATATTTTGCATACATTATTCCTTTACGAAGTCTAGAAACAACTTTGGGACAATGCCTTCGGGCGCGGCTCGACGGCATTGTCCTTGTAAATAGTACTGCCTAAGTTTCGTTAAAACAGTGTTGCCAGCTTGCTGAGAGAGGTGATACCCACATAACCAGCCAGCACAACCACCAAGATGCCCAGTACATAGAGCACGGTGGGGTGCTTATAATCCTTGCCCATGATGGACGGTTTCTTCGCTGCGATGAGGCAGATGAGAAGTGCGATGGGAAGGATCAGACCATTCAGGGCACCGGCGATCACCAGAAGTCCTGCCGGGTTGCCGAGGAAGGCCATGATCAGTGTGGAGAAGGCGATGAAGCCGATGATAACAGCATTCTCATTCTTTGCAATGGCACTGTTGAAGGTCTTCAGGAAGGAAACGGAGGTATAGGCTGCACCGATGATGGAGGTCAGAGCTGCACAAAGGAGCACAAGACCTGCAAAGCGGTAACCGATCTCTCCGGCACCCTGCCGGAAGGCATCTGCCGCCGGGTTGGAGGCATCCAGCTCCGCGCCGGTGACCACAACACCGAGAACGGCCAGGAAGAGCAGGACTCTCACGATGGCTGCCACAACGATACCGATGACGGAGCTGTAGTTGACCTGTCCCATATTCTCCTTACCGGTGATGCCGGCATCAATGAGTCTGTGGGCGCCGGCGAAGGTGATGTAGCCGCCGACGGTACCGCCCAACAGAGTCAGGATGGAGGGGAATAGTGCGGTGTAGCCGGTCTCCGGCACAAAGGTGTTCTTCAGTGCGGAACCAACGGGAGGCTTCACCACGAAGATCACGATGAGAATCACGGCGATCATAAGGCCGCCCAGAATCTTTACCAGAGTGTCCATGGCTCCCTTTGCGTTCTTGGAAAGGAAGAGGAGGATGGCCAGACCGCCGGCCAGGAAGTAACCCACTGTGGTGGGAATACCGAGCAGCGTGTTGAAACCGAGGGCGCCGCCGCCGACATTACCGATGTTGAAAACCAGACCGCCCAGAACGATGAGGAAGGACAGGAAATAGCCGAGTCCCGGAAGCACCTTGTTGCCGACCTCCTGACCGCGAAGACCTGTGGTGCAGAGCACACGCCAGATGTTCAGCTGGGCGATGGTGGACAGCAGAAGGGATGCCAGGATAACGAATCCGAAGCTGGCACCGAACTTGCCGGTGAAGGTTGAGGTCTGTGTCAGGAAGCCCGGACCGATTGCCGATGTGGCCATCAGGAAGGCTGCGCCCAACAACGCGCCGCTGGATTTCTTTTTCTCACTCATAGTGTGTACCCCCTTTACAGGCTGCGGGGACTCTGCCCCTTTTCCAGACCTTACGGCCGGGCAGCCCCATTTGGGACACTGTATTCATGTCCCGTTTGCTATGTCTCTTATAATCTGCATTATATACGCTATTTTAATAACGTCAAGGAAATTTTTTGTTTTTCGTATTCCCATACGTTATAACAGACAAGCCGTGCCCCTTTAAGGACACGGCTTAGAAGACATATTCATGTCGTGTGTCTATTATCCCTCACCTATATCAACCATAGGCAAATGCAATTATTCTACATCCTGGATGGCTTCGTAGCCCTCCTCGCCGGTACGTACCTTGACGGCACGAACGACATTGTATACGAAGATCTTGCCGTCGCCGATGTGTCCGGTATACAGGGTCTTCTTCGCGGTCTCGATGACCTTGTCCACCGGGATCTTGGAAACGATGACCTCTACCTTGACCTTCGGAAGCAGGGTGGAATCCACCTTGACACCGCGGTACATCTCGCTGGAACCCTTCTGGATGCCGGAACCCATCACCTGCGTCATGGTCATACCGGTGACACCCAGCTCGTTCAGGGCCTTCTTCAATACATCGAACTTGTCCAGACGGCAGATGATGGAAACCTTGTGGATGCCGCTGTCATACGCTGCACCTTCCACGGGTGTGGTCATCACCTTCACGGAAGCATCCACCTGGGCCGGGCTGGCATTTTCGAAGTTCTCCTCGCCGAGGTCGGTGTTGTCATTCTGGTCCATGGTCATGTTGGTCACGTCTGTAATGGCGAAACCGGAGTAAGCGGAGGTGAGGCCGTGCTCATGCACATCCAGACCGTCGATCTCGATATAAGCCGGTACACGAAGGCCGATGAGCTTGTCAATGATCTTGAAGGCAATGAACATGGTGATCAGTACATAGGCTGCGATGGCCACAAAGCCCAGAAGCTGCACAATCAGAAGGTGTGCACCGCCGCCGTAGAAGAGACCCTTGTCCACGCCGTCGCCGCCGTTGGAGAAAAGACCTACTGCGATGGTTCCCCAGATGCCATTCACCATATGTACGGAAACCGCACCAACGGGATCATCGATCTTTGCAATGTTGTCGAAGAACTCTACTGAAAGCACCACCAGGATACCGGCTACGGCACCGATGATCACGGAAGCGATGGGTGATACACAGTCACAGGAAGCGGTGATGGCCACAAGACCTGCCAGCGCGCCGTTGAAGGTCATGGACACGTCCGGCTTGCCATAACGGAACCAGGTGAAGATCATGGTGACCAGTGTGGCAACGGCTGCTGCCATATTTGTGGTCATGAAGGCATTGGCTGCCGTTGTTGCGGCATCTGCGTCTGCCATACCGGCTGTGGAACCGCCGTTGAAGCCGAACCAGCAGAACCAGAGGATGAATACGCCGAGGGCGCAGGCTGTCAGGTTGTGTCCGGGAATGGCTCTTGCCTTGCCGTTTTTGTCATACTTGCCGATACGGGGTCCCAGGAACCAGGCGCCGAGACAAGCGATCAGACCGCCCACCATATGTACTGCTGCGGAACCGGCAAAATCGTGGAAGCCCATCTGGTAGAGCCAGCCGCCGCCCCAGGCCCAGTGGCCGGTGATCGGATAGATGATCAGAGAAATCACTGCGGAATATACACAGTAGGCCTTGAAGTTGGTTCTCTCTGCCATGGAGCCGGATACGATGGTGGCTGCTGTGGCACAGAACACCGTCTGGAAGATCACATAGCACCAAAGCGGCATGGTCTGCGGCACCACGGAGTTCTCTGCGGTGTAGCTGCCCAGGATCATGGGATCAAAGTGTCCCAGGATGGGATCAAGGCCGCCGAACATAAGGCCGAAGCCCACAAGCCAGTAACAGGGTGTGCCGATACAGAAGTCCATCATGTTCTTCATGAGGATATTTCCTGTATTCTTGGCTCTGGTGAGACCGGCCTCGCAAAGCGCGAAACCCGCCTGCATAAAGTAGATGAGTGCCGTTGCAATCAGCACCCAGGTGACGGTTGATACATTAATTTCCATATTTCTCCCCCTCTGCACCACCGAAAAATGCCGTAATTACTTCGACAAGCTTGTTTGTCGAAGTATATTCGTGTGTTTTTCGGTGGCGGTTAAGGCGCGTAGCGCCTCCGAACCGCTAAATCGCGTATCGCGAAGCGATAGAGCGATTTGTTGCGGAACCGTCAGATACTAGGCATCCTAAGGAATCCTTAGGATATGAAAAAAAGGCGCCGGACTCTCGTCCAGACGCCTTTGCCTATGTGCGGTATACTAACGCAGAATAATACGGGCTGTCAAATTCCCTGTGGTTATACTTTCTATACAGCCGTTTTGGTTTTTTCTTTATACAATGATCTTAAACACCGCGGAATTGGAATAGGTCACGCTCTCGGTATGGGCAAAGAGCACCACACCGTCGCAGGGTGCCGTGATCTCTGCCAGCAGCTCCGCATCCTCCGCGCTGTCGATCTCCGCCAACAATTGTCCCTTCTTCACCTGCTCGCCGGGACGCACATGGCCATGGAAAAAGCCTGCCCGGGGTGCGCGGACGGTGACAATGTCTTCGCCGCCCACGATGCGGGACTCCACCGGCTCAAACTGGCTCTCCCCCTGCAGTTCCTCCGGGGTCACATCGCAGAGCAGTCCCGTCTCCGCCATGAAATGCAGGATCGAGGCAATGGCCTCCTTGCTGCTTTCCCGGTTCACGGTCTCCGTATTGGTGGTATAGAAGGAAAAGGCATCCGTCTCCCAGATCTGCCAGTTGTAGTTCAATGTCGTCGTGTCAAAGGGACGGGGCTCCCGCACCATGATATAGGGAAGACCGAACTTCTCTGCGAGATCCGTGTTCTCGAAGCCCGTCTTCATCATCCGGATGTGCGGCGTAAAGGAGCCCTTCATGTAGAAGGACGCAAACTGTATGCCCATCCGGTAGTCCTTGATGCCCTCAAAGATCCCGGCGGCGATGCGCTGGGTAGTCTCTCCCTGGTCATAGCCCGGGAACATACGGTTGATGTCCGTGTTGTCGATGGACCAGAAGCGTTTCTTGATGTTGAGGGAAGCCGGATTGGCACATGGAATCACCAGGATCTCCTTCCCCGGCATAAGCTTCCCCGCTGCCTCCAGCGCCTTCAGACGGGACACGAGGTGCGCCGCCGTGTAGAGCTGCTGATACTCATTGCCACGCAGGCTTCCGACCACGCAGAGGGCCTTCTCTCCGCTGCCGAAGCGGAAGCCCTCCACCTGAAAATCTCCCCGGTACAGGGAGTGAAATGAATACACACTGAATTTTTCCATGACTGCCCCCTTACTGTCTCAGAATCCGGGCCAGCAATGAGCCCAGCTGCACCACCGGATACTCCCGGGTGGTGAACAGCAGACCGTCATGCGCGGCGCATACCTCATGCAGTTCCTTGCCGGAAAGCGGGTCCACCAGAGCACCCAGACGCATGCCCGCATAGACCCGAGTGCCGACCTCCTGCTCCTTGATAAAGATGCCGGAAACCGGCGCATTCAGAAAATCCACGCCGTCGGGCTGGTTGCAAACCAGAGGCTTCCGCACTTCGCCGTCCTCGCCGTGCCAGATGCCCATCTTCTTCATGGTATGCAATATACCGTTCACCAGCTGGTAGCCGTAGCGCTTCGTGATGCGCATGCCCACGCCCATTTCCACCACCAGGGTCGGCGTATTCCGGCTGTTCAGACTGTAGGCCAGGGTAGACTCCAGCACCGTAGCATTCTGGTGCACCCAGATAAAGTCCACGTTCATCATGGCCGCATAGGGCAGGAGCCGCTTCTCGTGCAGCTCATTGATGCGGATCTGCGGCATCTCCGTCAGGAAAATGTTGCTGGCGTGAATATCCACCACCAAATCCGAACCCTTGAGGTCCTGCAGGATTTCATCGGCGATATGCTCGTTCATGTCGCCATCCTCCGCGCCGGGGAAAATGCGGTTCATGTCCAAATCGAAGCCCGGCAACCCCCGCATGATGGTGTCGATGCCCAGGGGATTCATGGCCGGGTAAATGTCTACGGTTCCCGTCAGCTTGTCCGGCTCTGCTTCCAGACGGCGCGCCAGTTCATAGGCCACAAACTGGCCCTCCAGCTCATCGCCGTGGACGCCGGTAACAATGGAGATCCGCTTGCCGCTGCCGTTTGTGATCCGGTTTTTTCGGATCATCAGGCTTTCGCAAACCGGAAGCTCCACACTCGTGATGGTTTCTATCATATGTTTTGTCTCCTATTATTTAAAGCCTAGCTTCCGCTTAGCCCATTGAACAAGGAAGGCTTTGCACCCGCAAAGCCGCTGATACGCTCGCCGCTAAGGCACCCAACGGGCTCCCCGTAAGCCTAGCTTCCGCTTAGCCCATTGGGTATTGGGTATACCTTAACTTCTACCTGTTGGGTCTGCCGGGCACCGCCAAAAAAAACGCCCTGGCTGATGCGGCAGTCGCCGTAGTCCCGGCCGCAGGCAATTCGCACATGCTCGCCTGCCACAGCACAGTCATTGGTGGGATCCAGGCCGTACCAGAAACCGCCCAGGGCCAGTTCTACCCAGGCGTGGCTCTCGCCCTCGCCCCGCAGCATGCCGGTGACGTAACGGGCGGGAATGCCCTTCAGCCGCAGCAGACTCAGGAAAATGTGGGCATAATCCTGGCAGACACCGGCATTGCTCGCCATGGCCTCCTCCGCCGAGGTATGCACATCCGTCGCACACTTCCGGTAGGTGAAGGAATGATTTAATGCGTGCATGACTTGCACTGCCCAGGACGCCATCGCTGCGGATGACGCGCAGGCGTCGCATTCCTCAAAAAATCCCCGTATTTTCTCCCCCGGTCGGGTCAGTGCGGTGGGATAGCGGTAGATGCCCAGCTTTTCCTCCCGCACCGGCTGCTCCGCATATAATGTCATGCCGTCCGGAAGTGTCAGGGAGGATCCGGCATCCTCCGCCGAAGACATTGGCCCAAGCAGCAGCTGCACCTCCCCGGATACCTCCGCCGAAAAATGATCATGGCTTTCCGGCAGAACGCCAAGAAGCTCCCGGTTGCCGAAGGCGTCCCTGGATTCCCAGTGAAGCCCGGCCGGAAGCAGCTTTATGTCCAGCACCGTGATGTGCTGCCGAAGATTCGACTCCGGCAGGCACTTCAGCGTATAATGATGTCCCGTAATTTCGCTGTCGAACTGCAGAAGCATCCGATAGCGGAAGTTAAGTTCCTTGTTCATACCTCATATACTTTTACAGGCTTTCCACTGCCCGGATCACACTGTTGTAGTCAGGCTCCGGCAGAGAGGCATCCATCAGCAGCTGCTCCAGCTGGTCCGGCGCATAGGAAAGGCCGGAGCGCTTGAGTCTTGCGGCGAGACGCATCACGAAACGACGCATTTCATCCCGTCCCACGCGAAGTCGGGCATAGAGATCCACCCGCTCGATGCGGCGGCCGGTCACCAGAATGTCTCTTACCTGCACATCGTCAATGGAATCGTCCGCACTGCCCCAGAAGGCCACGATGTTGTCCATCACCTTCTGCAGCTCCATCATGGGCGCATCGGAAACCGCAGCCCGCTGCATCTCATAGAGGGCCAGCTGCACATAGCAGAGCGTCTCCGTGCCCAGCATTTCCCGGAGCACGATGGCATTGTCATAGGCGCGCTGCAGGTTGCTGGCAATGGAATCCGGATTTTCCGGGTCATAGCAGTAACGGCGCAGGAAATCCTCCTTGTCCTGGTAGATGTCCGGGATCTCCAGCTGTCCGCAGAACTCATGGTGGATATCCTCCGGACCGTCAATCATTTTATCATAATACTGGGAGAAAAAGCGAATGGTTGTGTACACACGCTCCGTGTAACGTCCCAGCCAGAGAATGCTGTCCTTCTGTTCTAATGAGATAATACCCATGTATCCTTAAATCCTCCTCCCTGAGATGAGTTCACAATAAAGGAATCCGGGTTGGTGGAGTAGCGGGTCAGTCCGCTCTTCCATACTCTGGCCTCATCACTCATCAAAACAAATGCACGCAGATCTGCCTTCCGGGGCACCAGTCCGCCCTTATCCATGATGTCGATATCCTGGAAATCGATGACCTCCTGGGCGATGAAGCGCCGGGGTTCCCGCTTGAGAAGGGCAATGAAGTCCTCCTTCTCCTGCTTCGTCATCTTATTGGCAAACACCACGCCGTAGCCGCCGGCCTCTGCCACATCCTTCAGCACGAGGCGATCAAAGTGCTCCAGCACAAACTTCATGTCATCCTCATAATAAGGAAGGTAGGTGGGCGCATTCTTGAGAATCGCCTCTTCGCCGAGGTAGTACTTAATCATCTTCGGCACGAAGTAATAGATGCCCTTGTCATCCGCCACGCCGTTGCCCGGTGCATTCATGATGGCAACATTTCCCTTCTTGTAGACATCGTAAATGTGCGGGATGCCGATGAGGGACTCCGGATTAAAGTTCAAAGGATCCAAATATTCTGTGGAAATACGGGAATACACCACGCCCACCTGCTGCTTCCGGCCGGAATAGTCCACAAAGTAGAGGTGGTCGTTCTCCACCGTCAGCTCATGGCCGTTGACCAACACGGCGCCGGTCTGCTCTGCCAGATAGGAATGCTCGAAATAAGCGGCATTGTAGCGGCCGGGGGTCAGAATCACAGGCACACCGCCGGTGCTGACGTAGTCCATCACCTGCCGGAGCAGCTTCGGATAGTCCCGGTTGTCCGCAATGGGCACCTCATGGAATGTATCGGGAGACGCGCGGCGTTCCAGATCCCGGGCAATGAGGGGGTAGGAAGCACCGGAGGGCACCCGTAAATTATCCTCCAGAATATACCACTCGTTGTCCTTTCCCAGTACCAGGTCAATGCCGGCGATATGGGTGCTGACAGAGCGGGGCGGGGTCACGTCCTCGCACTGGGCCATGTAGCCGCTGCCGGCATAGACGAACTCCTCCGGTACCACACCGTCCTTAATGATCTTCTTATCATGGTAGATATCCTGAATGAAGCAGTTCAATGCAGTCACCCTCTGCTTCAGTCCCTTCTCCAGATAATCGAATTCCTTCTTCTCAATCACCCGGGGAATCGGGTCAAAGGGAAAAAGCTGCTCATGAAACACATGATTTTTGTAAATGCCGAACTTCACCCCGTAGCGGGCCAGCAGCTCATTGATGCTCTCTTTTCGGCTGAGCAGCTGAAGCTTTGAAAAATCCATTCTAATATCCTCCCCCTATCGTCCTTCTTCCGGGAACTCGCGATTTGCATGCCCGGGCACGCTTCGCCCGGATATGCAAAAAGGCGCACAGAACCTCGTTCTGCACGCCCTTGTACGCTCTCATGTTCCTGCCGGATTATGCCCTTGACGTTTCCCGGAATCAGGTAAGTGTTTTCATTATGTCGAAGATACCGCGGACTGTCAAATTCCCACTGGTTATGTTTCTCATGCCGAAGCCCTTCGCAAAGAAGCTGTGCTGCGCAAGACGTACAGAAAAGCACTTCAGCGTCCGCAGCTCATAGGCCGCTGGTACCTCGCCGCCGTAAACCGCCTTTTCCAGAATTTCCGATACCCGAAGATACTCGCCGGGCGCAAAATCCGAAAAGCGCCGACAGAGCTGCCGGTCCGTTTCCTCTGCCGCCATGCCCAGGACAACCGGCATGCCCAACATCTCAAGCTGCCGGAAAATGCATTTTCGGAGAAAAACAAGCTTCTCCTCCGCCGTCATCCCCACATATCGTTTTTTCTGGAGACACCAACGAAATCCCAGAAAGAAGAAGAGCACTGCATGAAACAGGATCAGGAGAAACAGCAGAAGCACCAGCGCACCCAGGAGGCACTGTCTCCATACGCGAATACCATCTACCACTTCTTCCGTCCCGGCTGACGGCGGAGATGCAGCGTCCTCTGTATTTTGCAGGACATCCAGCGCTTCCGCATCCGTTTCCTTCGCCGTCTTATGCACAAGATCCGGTGTATTGACCATCTGCTGCAGCACCACGGCATCATAATAGTAACCCGGTGTCACATCCACCGGCAGCCATCCCATGCCGTCAAAGTAGATCTCCACCCAGGCATGGGCATCCTTCCCGCTGAGCGTCACACTGCCGTCGCGGCTCTCCCGGAAGGCGGCTTCCGATGCGTAATAGCCCTCCACATACCGTGTGGGAATGCCCTGCAGCCGCAGCGCTTCCGCCGCAGCCGCCGCAAACAATACGGAATTTCCTTCCTGTTTTGTACGCAGCATCCAACGGATGGGGTCCTCTCCCGCAGGAGCCGCCGTCGGTTCTTCTGTATACTGTATATTTTCACGCAGAACCTGTCGCACCCGGCTGACCGCCCGGTAAATCCCGGCATTTTCTGTGTCATAGTCCTCCCAGAAAAGCTGCCGGAGCAGCGGCGTGAGGTCGGCATCCGTTTCGGTATAGAGCTCATGCACCAGTGTTCTGTATTCCGCCTCTGCGGCACAGTACTGCTGCCGATCCTCTGTGTCCGGTGCCGTCAACCAGTCCTCTGCCGTAAGAAGCTCCGCGGGACGGCCCACCGAACGCTCCCGCAGCGCATAGTTCCGCTCTCCCAGCAAATTCTGCGCAGAAAAGCGATAATCCAGAACCTGCTGCAGATTCTGCTCATTCAGAAGGGACACCGTGGCCGGCAGATACAGGTAGGCACGGGAGGCCTGCTGTACCCGGATTTCCAGGCTGTTCTCCGGCGGCACTTCTCCTTCATCGCAAAGGCTCCAGTATTCTGCCGGTGCCTTCAGCGCAGAAAAGCCCCGGGTCTGCAGCCATTGCAGGATGCCGCTGCGCCCCGCCGTACTGAAGTCGCTCCGCCGCAGCGGCATCCAACAGCCATCGGTATAACGCCCGCCCACAAAGCCGCGAAGATACAGGTTTTTCGCCTGTTCACTGTGTACCGTCAGCATGGTTTCTTCCGCGCGTTGCAGCTGCGCCGCCTGCCGAAGATCCCCCTCCGGCAGGCTGTCCTTGCCGTAACAAAGCTCCCGGAGGGTCTTTTCGCTGCGGTTCCGGAAAACAGTCACCGCAGGGATTTCCTTTCTCTGGTCCGTGCCAATACAGAGGAGCAGAAAGAGCAGCGATCCGGCGGTCCATAGGATACGCCGGCGGCCAAATCGCTCCCCCGCTGTCATCCATTCTCCGAGGAACGCAATCACCAGCAGGACGGCCGCCAACGGCACACTGCAGTCACTGAGCAGCGGAAGCAGAAGGGAAATCAGACAGGAAAAAAGCTTCAACAGCGGACACCGACTGTGAAAAACGGTGATCCAGCACCCCACCAGATAAAAGAGAAGCCGCGCAAAGGCAAACGTCGTCTCCACACCGCTGTCCGCCGGCAGGCGCAGACCGAAGTCAAAACGCCGGTTCCAAAGCTTCAGAAGCTGTGCAAAAAAATGACTCGACTCCATCAGTATTTGCCGTGGCCCCGACAGCAGGAAAAGCAGCACGATCGACAGCAAAAGCAGAAGGGCCGTCCCTCGTTTTCCCCTGCGCCGCCGGTATTCCCGCAGAAATGTCGCCAGCAGAAATCCGGCCAGCATATGCAGAAGGGCCAGCGTCTGCTGCAATCTGTCCAGCTCAGGAAAAAAGGCCAGGGTCTGCCGTGCACTGCTGATAAGAAGCAGCAAAAGCAGCACAAACCGCCAGCAAAGGGCGGCCTGTGCATGAATTTGGTTTTTGCGCTTCTCTTCGATCATCTGTTTTTCTTCCTTTCCCTTCGTTTTCGCAAGCACGCATTAAATGCACACACTGATCGGATACGATTTTCCCGCTGTCTGCCGGACCGGAAGCCGCAGCAGCATGGCATTGCTGCCAAGCTTCTCTGCCACAACCGTTTCCTGCTGTTCCTCTGCATTTAAGACGGTGACACTGAGCCGCTCCGACAAATCGGCGATCTCCCGGCTGCAGCCTCCCGCCGACAGCACCAGCAGACCGGAAAACCGGGTCTGCAGCCGTTCCAGCAGAAAATAGCGCAATGCCGTACCGCTCTCCTGCGGAATGGGTTGACGAATCCAGCACAGCAGCTGTTCCCGGAAGGCCCGCATGTCCCGCACCTCCTGCAGAGAAATCCCCTGGGCCGAGGGCTGCGGCATACAGAAGGAGATGTGCTGCCGGAGCAGGGCGAGTCCCAGGGCCTCCCCGTAGGACAGGGCCGCCTCCAGCGCCTCCTCCGACACCGCTTCTCCCTCCCGCAGACGTCCGAGATCCGGCAGAATGGCCACCTCAAAGCGGGTAGGATCCCCCGGTTCTCGCAGAATCAGCTCCTGCAGCCTCCCGGAAAGCTTCCAGTGAATACCGCGGATATCGTCTCCCGGCTGATAGGGTCGAAGATCAAAGGGCTCGCTGAGGTCCGTTCCACGACGATTTCTGGTATCGCCTTCTTCCCGGGTTTCTCCCTCATTGTCCCGGGTCAGCGTCAGCGAAAGTCGAAGCGCTGTCGGCAATACCGTCACCTCCTGCCGGGGAAAATCCGGCAGTCTCTGGGAAAAAAGCTGCAGAAGATCCCGGACCCGAAGGCCCAGGCACTCCACCTCCAGGACGCCGCTATGCTCCGCCGGGATGGTAAACACCGCCTGATCGCCATCGGTATCCAGGCCGAAATGTATGTGCTCTACGTATTCCTGATCAAAGCTCCGCCAGCGGAAACGGATCTCCGCCTCTATGCCCTGGGCCACCAGAAAATGTCCCCGGCGCTGCACCGTAAAGTGCAGCGGCTGCTTCTTCCCCCGGCGACAGCCACCGGGCAGCGACAAAGAAACCGTCAGCCGCCGGGCGTCATAGAGAAGCAGGATATTGCCGAAAAGCGGCAGAAGGAGCATCAATAGTAATATATAGAAGAGAAAAGGGCTGCCAAAACAGTATAAAAGCGCCCCGATCCCTATGAGGAAGAGCGCGTAGCAAATCCGTTCCCGCGTCATAAGCTTCCCACGCCTTCATCCGCAGGCGGTATGGTCTGCAGCAGCTCCGACAGGATCTCCCGCCCGTCAATGCCCTCTACCCGAGCCTGAGGCCGCAGCACCAGACGATGGGCACAGGTATCCAGAAAGACAGCCTGTATGTCCTCCGGCACCACGTAATTCCGCTCCCGCAGTACCGCATGCGCACGAGCCATGCGCAGCAGCGCCGAAACACCGCGGGGCGATACCCCCAGCTCCACCAGCGTATGTCGGCGGCTGGCCTCCGCAAGACGCACCGCATAACTGAGCACCGCGTCCGTGGCCTTGACAGAGTTTAAGTAATTCTGCACCTCCAGCACATTCTCACCGCTGCTCACCGCCTGCAGATCCTGCAGAGGATTGTGGTAGCGCTGGGCCTTCAGAATGTCAAGCTGCGCTGCCAACGAAGGATAGCCGATGGACAACCGCACCATGAAACGATCCAGCTGGGATTCCGGCAGGGGCTGCGTGCCCGCCGCCCCCAGAGGATTTTCCGTGGCAATGCAGATGAAGGGCTGCGGCAGGACATGGGTCACCCCGTCCACCGTGATGCTGTGCTCCTCCATCACCTCCAGAAGCGCCGCCTGGGTCTTCGGCGAGGTACGATTGATCTCGTCCGCCAGCAGCAGCTGGGTCATGGCCGCGCCTTCATGATAGGAAAAGCCCTGTGTCTCCCGGTTAAACATGGAAAATCCCGTGATATCCGAGGGCAGGGTATCCGTTGTGAACTGAATGCGCTTGTAGGAAAGGCCCAATGCCTTGGAAAAGGCCAGGGCCAGGGTGGTTTTCCCCACGCCCGGCGCGTCCTCCAGCAAGACATGTCCCCCGGCGTAGATGGTCATGAGCACCCGCTCCGCCACCTCGTCTTTACCGATAAATGCCTTCTTTACCTCTGCCAGGATTTGCTTTGACTGCTCTACAATCATGCTTTCCCTTTCCTTCCTAATTAATGTCACTGTCCGTACTGCGGAACAAATTCTCTGCATCTTCTGCTTCCGCATCCCATGCGGCGTCCTCTTCCGGGAAATCCTGTCGCCATTCTTCCTCTTCCGCATCCGGGATGTCCGAGGCACTGGTCTTCCGCGTTTCCCGGGGAAGCGCTGCGTCACTGGCCTTTGTCTCCCGGGGAAGATCCGCGGTGCTGGCCACCTCCCGGGGAAGATCTGAGGCACTGGCTTCGTCTCGCAAAAGATCCGAGGCGCTGGCCGGAGAAAGGGCATCCGCCGCGATCAAACGCCGGATCCGCTGCTCTGCCGCAAGGAGCCGCGCCTGCACCTCCGCATCCACCTCTGCATCGCTCGGCAGGGTCCAGGTATCCCAGTCGATAAGTTCCCCATAAACATCCCGCCACATTTCCTCGTAGGGCGTACCAAACCAACCGCCGGTATAGCCCCCGGCAAAACCGTAGCGCCACTTCTCCACCACCGCCTCCGGATCCGTTCCCTCCGGCAGCGTCAGGATAATGCTTTCACATTCCGCTTCGGCCTCCAGTGCATGATTCAGCTGGAAGGCGAGGCCGGTATAGCAAAGAAGCGGCGGTACCTCACCGCTCTCAATGATAAAATTGCGGAAATTTTCACAATCCGTCAGCAGACCGTCCGGCAAAGATGCACCGTCGAAGCAGGCAATGCTGAGGCTTGTCAGGGCGTCACAATTGTAAAAAGCCCCGTCTCCGAGACGCTGCAGTCTGCCGCCGATATAGACCGATGTCACTTCTGTGTCCTGGAAAGCATAGTCCGCAATCTCGTAATCGTTCTCCGGCAGTGTCAATACACCGCCGAGGGAAGCTCCGGCAAAGGCGAATTCATCGATGCAGAAATTTTCGCCCTTTTCCGGAAATGCCACGGTATAACTCTCACCCGCGCCGCTTTCCGTATCGGAAAAGGCGGCGGCAAAAATCTCTTCCGTGCTTTCCGGCAGCTGCAGCGCCGTGATGGTCTTTCCAGAACGCAAGGCCAGCCGGGGCGTCTCATCCGCATCCAGACCGTAGAGCACCCGGCTGCCGTCGGAAAACGTCAGAATCTGATACCGGGACACATCCTCGAAGCCAAAAGTACTGCTGCTGTATCCCTCTGCATCCGGCAGGACATAGAATTCCGACTGGTCCGCCATGAAATCATAAACCGCCGGATCATAGTCGTTCACCATATGGGCCTTCGGTACATTCGAGGCCACGAAGCGCAGATTGTCACAGCCCGCGAGAGCATTCTCGCCGATTGTGATCTCTTCCGCTTCATCCGGATCCTCCGGCCAGTCTTCCCATTCATCCGGCCATCCCGGCCACTCTCCCCAGTCCGGCCACTCCTTCCAAAAAGCCTCTTCTGTCGGCCATCCGGCGCCGATCAAAACACCCTCCAGATTGCTGCAGTTTTCAAAGGCGCCATAGCCGATGTAGGAAACACTGTTCGGAATTTCTGCCCAGCGAAGGCTCTCATTGCCGCGGAAGGCGCCGTCTCCGATGGCCGTAACCCGGAGAACTGTCCCGTCTGCCGCCGTCAACGTCCCGTCAAATTCGCCGGTTTCAATCTGTTCCGGTGCCATCAGGATCACCGCACCGCCAGCATTATCCGAAAGACGGTAGCGATAGCCCTCCCGGGAGGTCTGGGCCACGCTCAGAGAAATGTCCGGCATGCCTGCCTTCTCTAGCTGCTTGGCCACAGCACTGCGCTGTGCCTCCGTCTGACAGAGGATGCTCTGAATCGGACTTCCCGCCAGGGCGTTCTCCGCAAATTGGATGTCCTCCCGGCTGCCAAGCTGCAGCGTATCCGTATCGTCCGGCAGCTGCGAAAGGGCGAAGCTGCCGACAATGGTCACCTCATTCGACAGCGTCAGGGTGCTCTGGCTTCGCGGGAGCGCGAGACGGAGCTGCCCGTCCTGTCGAATCAGCTGCCCGTCCGTCAGATGGTAACTTGTATCCGCATCACCGGCAATGCCCAGGGTGTTGCCGGTTTCCTCCAGTGCCGTCTCATAGTCGGCAGCAAAGTCATTCAGCAGACGATCCGCCAGAACGATGCGACAATTCTGCAGCCGATCCACCCGCAGCGTCGGCAGCATTTCCGCACTTTCGGCCTCCAACGTCACTTCCCGCAGCCGGTTCTCCGAGGACAGCTGCACCTTCTTCACCGTTTCCGGAACGGTCAGAGACTCACTCTCATAGGGCACCCCCAGAAGCGCGGTTTTCTCCTTATCATAGAGAACGCCCGCCTCGGCGCTGTAATAGGGATTTTCAGCAGCCACCGTATATCCCTGCTCCACCCGCAGTCCGGTGCTGTCGGTGTCGATGTAGCGCACGGAAACCGGAATCTCAACACGGTCCGCATAGAGCTTCTCCAGCTCATCGTCCGTGTCATCGAAATCCACCAGCTGGATGCCCTCCGGCACCGTCAGTGCTTCGCTGAAGCCCCGCATTTCATCGGACAGAAGCCGCAGCGTCCGGGTGAAGTAGCCTTCACTGTCATCATCCGAAAAGCCGCAGAGGGTCTGCATATAGTACATGTCATCGCTGTCAAAGTCCACCTGCCAGCTGCCGTCCTCATCACAGGAAAGCCAATACAGCTTCAGACGCACCTCCAGCTTCGGATCCAGCTCCGTCAGCGCACCGGGCTCCAGAATATGCCGTCCCTTTGTCACGAGGTAATCGAAGCCAACCGCCTCGTCATCTTCCTGCCAGCCGGAAAAGAGCTTCGTCTGTCGCACGCCGGTGTACCAGTCAAATCGGGGATTGTTCAGGGTTTCTGCATCCGAAACGCCCGCGAGTCCGTCATTTTCTGCCAACACGCCGCCGAGGCAGCTCAGGCTATAAAGGGACATAGTCTCGCCAACTGTCGGATATTCATCATTCGTATTCAGAATGCTGTCCTCCGGTATGGAAATCGCATCCTCCGGCAGGGCCCTGGACAGCACAAACACACGCCCCTCTGCCAGCGTATAAGTCAGGGCGCCGCTCTCACTTTCTTCGCTATGATACGTCTTCCATGCCTCCGCTTCCCGGAAACGGTAGCTCACCTGCACCAGCATCTCCGCAGTCGTATCCTGCGGAATGGTCAGGGGGAAATCCGTTTCCCAGCTGCTGCCGCCGTCGAAGGATACCGCATCGATGCGCACATAGCGACCAAGATCCTTCTCTCCCCAGGCATAGCTGGAGAAATCCGCTGTCCTGACCACCTCTGTGGTCATGGCGTTGTACAGCATTTCTTCCGTGATACACTGTCCCTCGTAGAAGCGTTCCGGATACTTCGTCTCATCCGTGAAGTACAAAAGCGCCTGCAGACCATCCTCATCATTCGCTGCGATGGTTTCCTCATCGTAATAATGTATCGGCTCATTGAAGGCATTGATGCCGGGAACCGGCTTTCCGGCAGGCTCAGGATCGCTCACCGTCTCTGCCTTTCCGGGCCTCCGGTTCGGGCTGGGCGTGGGATCCGGTTCCTCCGGATTTACTTCCGGCTGCAATACATTGCTGCCGTTCCCCGTACCATTCGTTGTCTGTCCCGGCGTTCCACTGCTGTCCCCGGCGCCGCCATTTCCGCCGACGCTGCCGCCGCTGCCGGAACCGCCGACATTATCCCCGGAAATCATAGTGTGGCCCGTTTTGCCGCCCTCGCTTCCGGGCAAAACGGCACCGCTGTCGCTCCGGTCACCCGTCTCATAAATCACAGCGGACCGGGCATTCCCGTTCTTCTTCGCCTGGGACGCGGGCAATGTCGTCGGCGACAGAATACCGGCAATTTCCGCATCATCTGGAAGCTGATCCGGCAGATTCTCAAGCTGAAACAGACGCGCGACGTTATCGCTCTTCGTCGGCTCCTGCCGCTTTCCCGCTGCAGCATCCTTTTCCGACAAAGCGCTGTCGTCCGCTGTATTCGACGCATCCCCCAGCTTTCCGCCGGCATTTTCCTCATCAAAGACCACCCGGTTTTCCTGCAGGGCAGGGGCCTCGCCCCGCGGCGTAAAACGGCTGCCGTTCTGATACCGGTACACGCAAAACGCAGCACCGCCTGTCAGCGCCGCTGTCGTGATGCCCGTATACAGATATTTCAGCCATGCCTTCTTCATTGCCCTTGCGCTCAGGTCCTCCTCTGCAATGCTGCGCCGATGCGCTTCTCCAGTGCATCGAAATCCACCGGCTTTCCGATATGTCCGTTCATGCCGCAGTCCAGAGACAGCCGTTCGTCCTCCACGAAGGCATCTGCCGAAAGTCCGAATATCAGCTGCTTTCCGGCATCCTCCCGGGGAAGCGCCCGGATTTCCCGGGTGGCTGATCTTCCGTCCAGTTCCGGCATCTGGATATCCATGAGAATCACGTCATAGTAGCCCGCCGGATGCTTCGCAAAACACTCCACTGCGAGACGGCCATTCTCCACCGTCTCCACCTCGGCGCCCTTGTCCCGCAGGATTTCCTCCGCGATCATAGCGTTGATTTCATTGTCCTCCGCCATCAGAATCCGACAGCCGCGGATCATGCCGACTGCTTCGTCGCCGACTGCCGATTTTCCCGTTTCTTCCTTCTGCGCGGCGATGGGGAAACTCAGGTATACCGTGAAGTCCGAGCCCTTGCCGGGAACGCTCTCCACGACGATCTCCCCGCCCATGAGCTTCACCAGCTGGTCCGTGATGGCCATGCCCAGACCGGTTCCGCCGTAACGGTGTCCCGTTTCAATGCTTTCCTGCTCGAAGGGCCGGAAGATGCGGCTGATGAATTCCGGCTCCATACCGATGCCCGTATCGTGGACCTTGATGGAAATGTCGGCGTATCCTGCCTTCTGCATCATCTGGCGAAAGGTCACGGTGACCTCACCCTCACTGGTGAACTTGACGGCATTGGACAAGAAGTTAATGATGACCTGGCTGATGCGGAGCTCATCGCCCAGCAGCCATTCGACCTCCACATTCTGGAAATCCACGCTGTAATGCACGCCCTTTGCCTTCAGGTTTCCGGCGAACATATCGTAAAGCTTCTGCCCCAGGTCCCGGAGGCTGAAGGGCGCTGCCACAAGCTCCACCTTACCGGCTTCAATGCGGGACATGTCGAGAATGTCATTGATCAGCGCCAGCATGTGGTCGGAAATCTCCGATGCCTGGTCCAGATACCGGCGGGCCGGTGCGTCCTCCTTCGTGAGTCTTCCCTTGGCCAGGGTCAGCATACCGATGATGCCGTTCATGGGGGTACGGATTTCATGGGACATCCGGGAGAGGAAGCTGCTTTTGCTCTGGCTGTTTTCTTCCTCCGCCGCAAGGCGCTGCTTCATTTTCTCCAACTGCCTCTGTTCCTCCGTGCAGCGCTGCAGCAGAAAGAGATCATAAACGCCGTTCCCGGTGCGCCGGATCTGCAGTCGTGTCCACTCTTCTCCCGGCAGCGAAAGCACGGCCCGCATGTCCGTTTCTCCGTCCCAGTCCTGATAACGCCGGAACAGGCGGCATCCCTCGTCCGGATCTGCGAGACCAGAAAAGATCCGGCTCATGTCCTCATGGATCGTCGTAAGAGGGACCTGTAGCAGTGCTTCCGGATCGCCGCCGACCGCCAAGGGCAGCAGATCCTCCCGCCGCAGAAGAAGCAGTGCACTGTCCTTTTGCTCATTCAGGGCCTGCAGCAACTCCGCTCCGGCACTGTCCAACGGGTTCAGCGTCGCCTGCAGCAGAGATGCACCCGCAAAGTCCGCAGAGCCCGCAAAGGGACCCTTGGCGGACAAGGGCCTCAGCACCCGGCGCTTCACGGAAACACAAAATAAAACGGAGGCCACGAGCAGCTCTATCCCGGCGATCAGAAAAAGCCAGGCATGGGCACTCACAAACTGTAAAAATATCCGTATCAGCTGCATAGGTCCTCCTTTCTGTGATCTTTTATTTGATTTTCTATTCTAGCATAAAGTAAAAGTATTTGGCAAAAAAAGTATCCCAGCGATTGAACGAAAAATGGTCCGGCGATTGGGGCCCGCTTCCAGCCAAGCTGTAAGCTAACCCCAATCGCCGGGCACAACAAATCGCCCTCCAGCAAAGCTGAAGGGCGATAAAGCGCGAGACGGGAATCGGACCCGCGACCTTCTCCTTGGCAAGGAGACGTAGTACCACTCTACTACTCGCGCACTTTTTAATTTTCTGTCGCTCACTTGCGACTCGCTTATATTAGCAAATCAGCATCTTTCTGTCAACAAGTTTTTGAAAAAGTTTTCAAAACTTTTTAGCAGCACAATTCCCAGTGCATTTCTGGGATTTTTAAATTTCCCCAAAATAGTGTTGACAGATCAGTTAGTTCATGCTATCTTATGGTCACAGGTTAGTTCTTACTAACCAAGCGGTTCTCGGCTCTCCTCCGAGCTTCCGCTGTGCCGGACGCCATGTCCTCCTGACCATAAGCATGTGTGTTTCGGTAAATCTCCTGAAATAAATAGACTCAACTTAAGTGTGGTAAAAGGCTCCGGTTCTCCCCGGAGCTTTTTACTTTATATCCGCCCACGTGATATGCTTGACAACGCCCTCTATCCCCACTATATTTGCAAATCATAATGATCGAGGTGAAACGATGAACATTACTGTATATCTAGGTGCAAACGAAGGACAGCAGCCTGCGCTGCAGACTGCTGTCCGGGAACTGGGCCGCTGGATCGGCGAAAACGGCCACCGACTGATCTATGGCGGCTCCAAATGCGGCCTCATGGGCATGCTGGCAGAAAGTGTTCTGCAAGCCGGCGGAGAAGTCATCGGCGTAGAGCCCCGCTTTTTCGTGGAGGCCGAGCTTCAATATGACGAGATCACAGAGCTGATCGTGACGGAAACCATGGCCGAACGCAAAGCGAAGATGATTTCCCTGGGCGAAGCCTTCATTGCCTTCCCCGGCGGCACCGGCACCCTGGAGGAGATTGCTGAGATCATGTCCATGGTCAGCCTCGGTCACCTGTCCGCCCCCTGCATTCTCTACAATCTGAACGACTACTACGAAGGCCTGAAACGGCAGCTGCAGCAGATGGTCGCAGCCGGCCTCACCACCGAGGATCGACTGCAGGGCATTCGCTTCGCCGCATCCCTCACGGAACTGACAGCAGCGCTGGAGGCGCACGTAACATTCACTTGAATTCTCTAATCAAATATGCATCACATCATGGAAGTACGGTAGTGTCGAATACTGATATTTTCGGGCGAATTGCCTGGGATGCATGGAAGTATTTCCTGTAACAGTTCAGGGTAGCTTGCTTCCGGATAGTCGGCCATAAATTCTTGCGTCAACTGATAAACACCAGCAGTAAAGTTCACGTTTTCCTCCCGCCCGCAAAAAATGGGGCTGACCATTCTGGCCACCCCCATCTACTTTCTTCGCCCGGTCAGTTTTTATTTTACCGACGAGTCGGAACCGTCACTCGTCATCATTAGCGAAGCTGAGAACCAATTACTCTTCTCTTGCTTATATTGTATCTGTTTAATGTTGAAAATGCAACAAGCAGATTCCTAACGACAGTATTTACCGTTTACCCGGCCTCTTTTTTCTCTGTCTTTGCCGCACTCCGCTCCGACCTGAACCCGGCGCTGGTCTTCACCTCCGGGGTCAGCTCGTCAATGATGATCTGCACCATTTCTTCAAGCTTCCCGATCTCCTCCTCGGTGAAACGCTCCCGGCAGCGGGCTTCGATACGATGCACGTATTCCGTGCTCACATCATAGTAGTCCAGAAACTTCGCCGTGGGGCGAAGATGATACTCCCGCCGGTCACTCTCCGACTGGACCTTTTCGATATATCCCTTCTGAATCAGTGAATTGACCTTATAAGCCGCATTGGGCGCCGAGATACCCATCATATTGGCAAACTCCTGCACCGTGGGCTCGCCCAGGGCCCGGATACATTCGATGCTGAAGGACTCCACTGTGGTCAGTGTCGCCTCCCGGTTCTCGAAGCGGGAGAAAACCCGCATATAAAAGTACACCCGGCACTTATTGTAAAGTTCAATGATCAATTCACTCAGCATAGTTCCCCGCTTACTGCAACGCAAATGTCAGCTCCGCCTGGGCCGCGACCTTGCCGTTCACCCGGGCTACCGCTTCTCCGATGCCCACCGGTCCGTGCATCCGCACCAGCCGGCAGTTCAGCTCCAGCACATCCCCGGGCCGCACCTGCTTTTTGAAGCGGGCATTCTTAATGCCGCCGAAAAGCGCCAGCTTGCCGCGGTTCTCCGGCATGCTCAAAAGCGCCACCGCGCCGGTCTGGGCCAGGGCTTCAATGATGAGAACCCCCGGCATCACCGGGTATTCCGGAAAATGGCCCTGGAAGAAGGGCTCATTAACTGTAACACATTTTTCGGCGATTGCAAACTGCCCCGGTGCATAATCCTTGATACGGTCGATGAGCAAAAAGGGATAACGATGGGGGAGGATACCCTTGATCTCGTCGATGTTCAGCGTCCTGGGCGCCGCCGACATTACCCCGTCCTGCACTTCCGCGCTCTGTTTGTTCCGCTCTTCCATCACAAGTCACCTCTTCCGAAGATCAGGCAGGCGTTGTGTCCGCCGAAGCCAAGAGAATTGGACAGAGCATAGTGAAGCGCCTGCGCCCGGCCCTCGTTCGGCACATAGTCGAGATCACATTCCGGATCCGCCTCGCGATAGTTCATGGTGGCAGGAACGAAGCCGTCCCGCAGGGCCAGCACGGAGAACACAGCCTCCACGCCGCCGGCACCGCCCAGAAGATGTCCCGTCATGGACTTGGTGCTGGACACCGGAATCTCATAGGCCTTCGCGCCGAAAACCGCCTTGATGGCCGCCGTCTCTCCCGCATCGTTCAGATGCGTGGAGGTGCCGTGGGCGTTGATGTAGCTAATGTCCTCAGCCTGAAGTCCCGCATCCGCCAGAGCGAGCTGCATGCACTTCGCACCGCCGGCACCCTCCGGGGCCGGAGAGGTGATGTGGTAGGCGTCACAGTTCGCGCCGTAGCCCACAAGCTCCGCGAGAATCTCCGCGCCCCGGGCCAAAGCATGCTCCCGCTCCTCCAGCACCAGTACCCCGGCGCCCTCGCCCATGACGAAGCCGCCCCGCTCTGCATCAAAGGGAATGCTGGCCCGGTTCGGATCCGTGGCAGTGCACAGGGCCTTCATGGTGGCGAAGCCCCCGATACCCAGCGGTGAAATGGAGGCCTCGGTACCGCCGCAGACCATCACATCCTCGTAGCCGTCCCGCACACGGTGGAAGGCATCGCCGATGGCATTGGAGCCACCGGCACAAGCCGTCACCGGACAGGTGCACATGCCCTGGAAATGATGGCGGATGGCGATCTGGGCTGCCGCCATGTTGGAGATGGTCATGGGAATGAAGAAGGGATTCACCCGGTCATATCCCTTGTTCTCCGCCTTGCTGTGCTCCTCTTCGATGGTCCGGAGACCGCCGATGCCGGAGGAAAGAATTACACCGATGCGCTCGTCCAGAAGGCTTCCCTTGACACCGCTCTGGAGAATGGCTTCCTCCGCCGCGTACAGGGCAAGCTGCGTAAAGCGGGACATATGCTTCAGCTCCCGCTTGTTGAAAACGGTCTCGGGATGGAAGTCCTTCACCTCGGCTGCCAGCTTCACCGAAAATCCCTCTGTATTGAAATGGGTGATCTCCCCGATGCCGACCTCTCCCCGGCGGATGGCTGCCCAGCTCTCTGCCGCTGTATTTCCGGTGGGATTCACGGTGCCCACACCTGTGACCACAACTCTTCTCTTTTCCATGAATTCTCCTTCATTGTTGATGTAAATCAGCACTATAGTGCTGTTATTTATTAGATGAACATCCCGCCGTCCACGGTCAGCACTTGGCCCGTGATATATCCGGCGGCTTCATCCGTCAGGAAGGAAACCGTCCGGGCGATGTCCTCGGGTTGTCCGAAGGTGCCCACCGGAATCCGGGAAAGCATGGCCTCCCGCGCCTTGTCCGGCAGGGCCTCGGTCATCCGGGTTTCAATGAAGCCGGGAGCCACCGCATTCACGGTGATCTTCCGCTTCGCATACTCCTGCGCCAGGGACTTGGTGAGGCCGATGATACCCGACTTGGAAGCCGCATAGTTGACCTGACCGGCATTACCATGTAATCCCACCACAGAGGAAATGCTGACGATGCGGCCATAGCGCTGCTTCAGCATATGCTTTCCCACTTCACGACAGAGCAGAAAGCAGCTCCGGAGATTGGTCTCCAGCACGGTATCGAAGTCCTCCGCTGGCATTCGGAGCAGCAGCCCGTCCCGGGTGATCCCGGCATTGTTCACCAGAATCTCAAGACCGCCGAAGCGTTCTAGGGCAGCTTCTACCATGGCGATGACCTCTGCTTCCTTTGAAACATCCGCCCGATGGATGAGAATCTCTGTCTCGGGATAGCTTTCCCGGATCAGGGCAGCCGTTTCCTCGGCACCAGCAGCATTGCCGCTGTAATTCAGCACCAGGTTCCGACCCTTCTGCGCCTCACTGAGGGCGATGGCCCGGCCGATGCCTGCGCTCGCCCCGGTAATCAGGGCAGTCTGTTTTTTCATTTCTCACTCCTTACTCCGCAAGCTGCTTAAAATCTTCTGTGTTCTCCAGCGTCACCAGGCGAAAATCCGAAATGCCCATGTCCTTCGCGGTTTTCCGCACAAAACCGGACAGGGTCTTTCCCGGACCGATCTCAATGAATTCTGTCACACCCCGGGACAGGAGCTCCCGCAGGATCGCTTCCATCCGCACCGGCTTCTGTACTTGCTCCACCAAAAGCCCCGGAATCTGCGCCGCCTCGGACGTCCCCTCCGGAAGCGTTGTGCCCAGCACATTGTAGAGCATGCGGCACTCAGGCTCCGCAAAGGAAATCTTTTCAAAATACGCAGCCAGTGCATCTCCCGCGGGCTTCATATATGATGTATGGAAGGGACCGGAAACCTTCAGTGGAATCGCGCGCTTTGCGCCGTAGGCCTGGGCGAGGCCGGCTGCCTCTTCCACTGCCTCCCGCAGGCCGCCGATCACCAGCTGCCCCGGACAGTTGTAGTTACAGATGCTGACGGGCCCCACATTCGCGGCTTCCCGGCAGGCCGCCTGCAGCTTCTCCTCGGAAAGCCCGAGGATGGCCGACATGGCGCAGTCCACACCGGCAGAGGCTTTTGCCATTTCCCGTCCCCGGAAAGCCACCATGTCAACGGCGGTTTCCGGCGAAATCACCCCGGCACAGGCCAGGGCGGAATACTCACCCAGAGAAAGTCCTGCCGCGAAGTCCGGACGGATGCCCATTTCCTTCAGAATTTCGGTCACACCGCAGGCAAAGGCCACCATTGCAGGCTGTGTAAAACGCGTCTCGTTGATCTGTCCCTCCAGATCCTCGAAGGAAAGGGTTTTCAGGTCGAAGTCCAGCTTCGCTTCGTCATAGATTCTCCGAAAAGCGGGATACTGCTCATAGAGATCCTTACCCATGCCCGCATGCTGACTGCCCTGTCCTGCATACAAAAATGCTCTCATTGTCCTTACTCCTCTC
This sequence comes from Parolsenella sp., assembly GCA_963659875.1. Taxonomy (GTDB): domain Bacteria; phylum Bacillota; class Clostridia; order Lachnospirales; family Lachnospiraceae; genus Oribacterium. The sequence continues at coordinate 31,330 of CAVKVA010000011.1, read as the reverse complement.
CCATCAGGGATTTCAGAATTTCCGCCACGGGACGAATTTCCCGCAGTTGTCCGCAAGTCTGCCCCGCCATGAGCGAACCGGTTTTCGCATCTCCCTCAAAGACAGCACGGCGAAGGGAACCCAATGTGAACTTCTCCAGTTCCATCTTGTCCGCGCCTTCCTTCTCCCGCTTCACATATTCCCGGCTCATCTGGTTCTTCAGCACCCGCACCGGCGTACCGCCGATCCGGCCCGTCACGATGGTGTCGGAGCCCTGGGCCTTCAGAATGGCCTGCTTGTAATTTTCATGAATGGGACATTCCTCGGAGGCTAGCAGCGCTGTGCCGATCTGGATACCGCAGGCCCCCAGTGCAAAGGCCGCCTGCACCTGTCGCCGATCCGCAATACCGCCTGCCGCGATCACCGGAATCTGCACCGCGTCTACGGTCTGGGGCACCAGCGTCATGGTGGTCATCTCACCGATGTGGCCGCCGCTTTCGCAGCCCTCCGCGATCACCGCATCCGCGCCCAGCTTCTCCAGATGCCGCGCAAGAATCGGCGCAGCCACCACCGGGAACACCCGGATACCGGCATTTTTGAAGCCTTCCATATACTTTCCCGGATTGCCTGCCCCGGTGGTCACCACCGGCACCTGCTCCTCGATGCAGATCTGCACCATCTTGTCCGTCTCCGGATTCATGAGCATGAGATTCACGCCGAAGGGCTTGTCGGTCCGCTCACGAAGCGCCCGGATCTCTGTCCGCAGAGCTTCTGCCTCCCGCATGCCGCCGGTGGCAATGATACCCAGCGCTCCGGCCTCCGAACAGGCCGCCGCAAAGGCACCCGTCGCAATGTTCGCCATACCGCCCTGCAGAATGGGATATTTGATTCCCAGAATCTCATTCAGTCCCGTCATTTTTCTCCTCCGTTTTCTCCTGCTGTCCTGTCGGCACCTGCATGACCTGCATAGGTAATGAGGCTGGCGCCCCAGGTCAGGCCGCCGCCGAAGCCCACCAGCAACAGACGTTCGCCCTTCTGCAGCAGGCCCTTTTCCTCCATTTCCGCCAGTGCCAGCGGAATGGACGCGCCGCTGGTGTTCCCCAGCGTTTCCATATTTTCAAAAAACTGCCCCGGTCTCGCCTTCAGATGCCGCACCACATTCCGGATGATCCGGCTGTTGGCCTGATGACAGACCACATGGTCAATCTCCGAAAGACTGCGCCCCGTCTTTTCCAGAATCTCCTCAATGCATTTCGGGATAATGTCTATGGCGAAAAGGAACACGTCCTTCCCGTCCATCAGGAAGTGGTCCACTTTCTGATGCTTCTCCTTCGTGGCGCCGGATCCCAGCTTTTCCGGGTCCTCCGTGCCGTCCGCATAAAAGCCGTCAAAGGCCCCGGTATACACACCGGGCGCGAGAATCGTCGTATCTCCCCGGGAACCGAGAATCGTGGCATAACCCGGCTTCTCCGAAGCGAAGACATTGTCCTCTTCCTCTGATAAAGCGGACAGCACCACTGCACCGGCTCCATCGCCGAAGAGCACTGCGGTCGTCCGGTCTTCGAGGTCCAACAGCCGGGACAGCTGCTCCGTGCCGATGAGGAGGGCATGCCGCCCGCCGACACAGTCCATAAGCCCCCGGGCCACTTCCAGGCCATAGACAAAACCGCTGCAGGCCGCATTGATGTCCAGGGCCGGAATGCCGCTGCGCATCCCCAAAGCCGCCGCCGCGAGACAGGCCATGCCCGGTGTCGCGAAATCCGGCGACATGCTGGCAACAACCACCGCGTCGATGTCCTCCGGCGAAAGTTCTGCGCGCTGCAGCGCCTGTCGTCCCGCCTCTATCGCCAGCGTCAGCGCACTCTCATCTTTCTCGCAGAAGCGCCGCTCGTGGATGCCGGTGCGGGGATAGATCCAGCTGTCGCTGGTGTCCGTCAGCTTCGCCAGGTCATCATTGTGCACCCGCCGCCGGGGCAGCGCCGCCCCGGTTCCTATGATTTTCAGTCCCTTCATTCCCTCAGATCCTCATCAGATATTTCTGTACTTTTCCACGCGCTGCTGCCGCAGTTCCTCCGGCGACAGGCCGCAGAGGGTCTGGAGTGTCTTCTCCAGCACGATATCCAGAGCCGCCATGGTCCGCTCCGGATCCGTCTGGGCACCGCCCAGGGGCTCGGAAATCAGCTCATCCGCCACACCGGCTTCCAGAAGATCACCGGCCGTCAGCCGCATCACCTCTGCCGCCTCTCCGCTGCGGCTGCTGTCCTTCCAGAGAATGGACGCGAAGCCCTCCGGGCTCAGCACGGAATAGATTGCATTCTCCAGCATCAGCAGCTTGTTGGCCACACCGATGGCCAGGGCGCCGCCGGAGCTTCCCTCACCGGTGACCACCGCGATCACCGGCACATGGAGGGCGCTCATGGCCGCCAGATTCTGGGCAATGGCCTCGCCCTGGCCGTGCTCCTCCGCCTCCAGTCCGGGATAGGCCCCCGGCGTGTCGATGAAGGTAATGATGGGGCGGCCGAACTTCTCGGCCTGCTTCATGATCCGCAGGGCCTTCCGGTATCCTTCCGGTCGGGGCATGCCGAAGTTGTACTTCATGTTTTCATCCATGTTCCGGCCCTTCCGGTGTCCCACGATGGTCACGGGCATGCCCTTGTAGCGGGCGATGCCGCCGAGAATGGCCCGGTCCTCATCATAGAGATGGTCACCCTTCTGCTCGAAAAAGTCGGTGAAGAGCGCTTTAATGAAGTCATCCATGTGGGGACGCTTGGGATGCCGCGCCAGAAAAACACGGTCCTCCGGCGTGAGATTGATACAGCGGGACAGCTGCTCGTTGCGAGCCGCCAGCATTTCCCTGATCTGCCCGGCGTTGGCCGCCATCTCCTCCTCTGTGGTGGACAGCGCGGCGATATCCGCCTCCAGCTTCTCTGTTTCCGCTAAAATTTCTTTGATCATTTTTGTTCTCACCTCATCCTACGTAGCGGCTCCTGGCCACGCGGCTGTCCTCATGAAGCTTCAGAAGGTCAATGAGGGTATTCCGCATGTCCTTCCGCTCCACAATCTCGTCCACAAAGCCATGATTTTCCAGATACTCACTGCGCTGGAAGCCCTTGGGCAGCTTGGCATTGATGGTCTGCTCGATGACGCGGGGGCCCGCAAAGCCCACCAGCGCACCCGGCTCTGCCAAGGTAATGTCTCCCAGCGTAGCAAAGCTGGCCGTAACACCGCCGGTGGTGGGATGCGTCAGGAAGCTGATGTAAAGACCGCCATTCTCGGAAAAACGCTGCACCGCTGCAGTGGTCTTGGCCATCTGCATCAGGCTGTAAATGCCCTCCTGCATCCGGGCGCCGCCGCTGGCGGAAAAGATGATCAGCGGAAGATGATGGGTATCGGCATATTCCACGGCCCGCGTCACCTTCTCACCCACAGCCCTGGACATAGATCCCATGAAGAAGCGACTGTCCAGTACCACAACCACCACCTCCGTGCCGTCGATTTTTCCCCGGCAGGAAACCACCGACTCCCGGAGACCGGTTTTCTCCTCCTGGGCCTTGATCTTCTCCTGGTAGCCCGGAAACTGCAGCGGATCCTCACAGATCAGATCCTTGTCCATCTCCTCGAAGCTGCCCTTGTCCAGAATCAGGCTCAGACGATAATAGGCCCCGATGGGACTGTAGCTGCCGCAGATGGGGCAGACATAGAAGTTGTCCGCCCAACGGCTCCGCATGGCCCGACGGTTGCACTTCCGGCAGCTGATGAAGCTGGCCGGCAGCACAACGGGCTTCGCCGCCGTCAGGGTATCCTTATAGGCACGATGGTCCAGTTCCCGATGCTTATATAATTCGTAAATGGAATTGAGTGGTGACTTCATGACTTCTCCTCTCTGCCGCCCGACCGCGGCGCTTTTTCCGTTTCAATCAATTTACTTCGCTGTGTTCACGTAGTTCAGAATGTCCTGCACGGTATGGAGCTTGCCAATCTCACCGTCCGGAATGGTGGTGCCCAGCTCATCCTCCAGTGCCATGTGCAGCTCCACAAGGGACAGAGAATCGATCTCCAGATCCTCCACCAGATCAGCGGTCAGGGTAACCTTCTCCTCATCACAAGCCAGTGTATCCACGATAATGTCCTTCAGCTTCTCGAATTCCATGATTTTCTCCTTTTCAGCCCGGCGGAGCCGGATGCTTAAAATAATTTAATTAAATTTCTCGAAGCAAATCATAACAGGTTTTCCTTCAATGTCAAGAAAAATATTTAAAATGTTTGAAGTATTCCAAATCGTTAAATTTAGCCGCATTTTTGTACGATATGTATAATTTGTGGTATATATTTTTACTTTTCTGTTTTTCTTACGTTTCATCGGGATAATGCCGGCGGTTTCCCCGATGATTTCTACGCAATACTGACTATAATCGTTTTTACGATAATATCTTTTTTTCGAACATAGCAGAAAAGGGAGACTAACAGATCCGCCGAAGTTCCGCTATACTGGACACAACAGAAGAAAACCGGAGACGCCGATGGCACTCCTTTATTTCCACTCTCACAGCATTCTCAGGATTTTGATTCTTCTTTTATTCCCACTCTCTTTTATCTTTTTCTATATCTCCTTATTTCATCATCCTTTTTCCCTTTTCGTGCTATCGTCTCCGGTTTTTATATTGCGCATTCATTTGATCCAAAGAGGTTTCGTCATGGAAAAGATCCTAGCCCTGTATGACAACGACCAGCATTACAGTGAACGGCTCGGCCGCTTCCTGGAAAGCCGCAGTGAACTCCCCTTCCGGGTCTGCCGCTTTCAGGATCCGGAAAAGCTCCGGCAGTTCTCCGACCGGCACGGCATCGATGTGCTGCTGTCGGATGAGCACTGTGCCCGGGAGGTTCGGGATTTCTGCGCGCCCCGGGAAATGATCTGTCTCCGGGAAAACGACGGTACGGATCCGGATGACGGCTCCATTTATAAATTTCAGTCCGGCGAGGGCATACTCCGGGAGCTTCTCAAGCACTATGCCGCGACGCCCACACCGGAACGGCGGGGCCATGCCCGGCTCTATCTCATCTTCAGTCCCCTGGGCCGCATCGGAAAAAGCTGCTTTGCCCTCACCCTGGCCCGGCTTCTTTCCCGGGAATGTTCCACCCTCTATCTGAGCCTTGAGGAAAATGCCGCCTTTGCCGCAGGACAGACGCTCCGCCACAGCGGCACCCTTTCCGAGGCCCTCTATTACCATAAGCAGAACATGCTGGATCCTGCCCGGCTGCAGAGTCTTCTCTATGACGCGGAGGGGCTCAGCTACATCCCGCCGGTGCGAAATCCCGAGGATCTCTCCGCCCTGAGTCCAGGGGAACTGTCCGCCTTTGTGGACACACTGCGCAGCAGTGCCTTTCATGCCCTGGTGGTGGACACGGATACCCTCATTTCCAGGGCCGCTGCCCTCTTCCCGCTGGCAGAAAAGGTATTTATTCCGGTACGGGAGGACAGCGCCTCCCGGCAAAAGCTCGCCCGCTTTGAGGATTTTCTCTCCCATGCCCGGCTGCTGAAGGAACCGGAGCACATGATCCGCCTTCTGCTGCCGCAGGATGACAGCATTTCCGATGCTGCCGCCTTACTCACCCAAAGCCGCCCCGGTCCCCTGACCGACTACGCGCAGGCTGTTCTGCGAAACTACATCTTATAATCCAACGCCATGAATCCTCTCGATACCCTGAAAAAAGAACTGAAAAGCGAAATCCTCACAGGACTGTCGGAAACACAGCAGCTTTCCGATGCAGAGCTCTGTCTTCGCATTGACGAACAACTGCTGTCCCACCAGGAGCTCACCCTCCGGGACAAGCTCTACCTCCGGCAGGCCATTTTCAACAGCTTCCGCCGCCTGGATATGCTGTCGGAGCTGCTGGATGACCCCCACATCACGGAAATCATGATCAATTCGAGCCGGGAAATCTTTGTCGAAAAGGACGGCAGGATGTCCCGCTACGGAAAAAGCTTCGAAAGCCCCGAGCAGCTGGAGGAGCTGATCCAAAGCATCGTGAGCCGCATCAACCGGGTGGTCAACACCTCCACCCCCATTGTGGATGCCCGGCTGGAGGACGGCTCCCGCGTCCACGTGGTGCTGCCGCCCATTGCCCTGAAGGGCGCCACCATGACCATCCGGAAATTCCCGGAACCCATCACCATGGAGAAACTCATTTCCTATCATTCTCTCACCCGGGAGGCCGCAGAATTTCTGGAAAGCCTGGTGGCCGGCGCCTACAACATTTTCATATCCGGCGGTACCAACTCCGGAAAAACTACCTTCCTGAACGCCCTGTCCCAGTTCATTCCGGAGACGGAACGCGTCATCACCATTGAGGACTCTGCCGAGCTGCAGATCCGGAAGGTGCCGAATCTGGTGCGTCTGGAAACCCGGAACGCCAATGCAGAGGGCGAGGGCCGGATCTCCATGTCCGATCTCATCAAGGCCAGCCTCCGTATGTCCCCGAATCGCATCATTGTGGGCGAGGTCCGGGGCGCCGAGTGTCTGGACATGCTGCAGGCCATGAACACCGGTCACGACGGCTCCCTGTCCACCGGACATGCCAACTCCGGGCCGGACATGCTGAAACGAATGGAAACCATGGTGCTGCAGGGCGCGGATCTTCCCCTGCCGGCGATCCGCGGTATGATTGCCTCCGCCATTGAGATCCTGGTCCATCTGGGCCGCACCAAGGATCACAAGCGGCGGGTGCTGGAAATTTCGGAGGTACTGGGAATTGAAAACGGTGAAATCAAATGCAAAACCCTTTATGCCTACAATGGCAGCGTTCTTGAAAAGCTGTCGGATCTCGAGAACACGGAAAAGCTCCATCATCGACTATAGAGAATATGAGCTCCTGCTGCCGGAATACCTGCGACTTCTGCTCTGCACAGCTGCCGGGCTCGCCGTCATTAGCCTGACCTTCTATAAGAGCCTTCCGGTTTTCCTCTGCTCCCTGCCCCTGGCGCTCCTCTACCCCTTTTATATGCGGCGGAGCCTCTGTGAGAAACGGAAGCACACCCTGCTGCTGGAGTTCCGGGACGCCCTGGGTATCCTCACTTCCTATCTCAGCGCCGGATATTCCGTAGAAAATGCCTTCCAGGCCTCGGTGCCGGACCTTCGGGAGCTTTTCGGCGAGAAATCCCTGATGCTGCAGGAATTTGTCCTGATCGTCCAGGGTCTTCGCCTCCGGAAAACACTGGAGGAGCTTCTGCTGAGCTTTGCGGAGCGCTCCGGCCTCGATGATGTGGGCAATTTCGCCGAGGTCTTCATCGTGGCCCGGAAATCCGGCGGCGAGCTTACCCGCATTCTGCAGCATACCTCCGATGTGATCCGGGACAAGTTGACCATCACGGAGGAAATCCTCACCATGAACGCGGCGAAGCGCTACGAGCAGCGGATCATGAATCTGGTGCCCTTCCTGATCATTCTGTATATGAATTTCTCCTCACCGGATTTCTTCCATATCCTCTATGACAGTCTGCTGGGACGCATCGTCATGACGGCCTGTCTCGGGGTGTATCTGGCGGCGGTGTGGCTGGCGGACCGCATCATGCGAATCGAGGTATAGCACTATGGCAGAAGAAAAAGGAAAAGAAAAAACGAAAACAGACCGTCCGTCGAAGATCCGCCATAAAGGACGGCGGGACAGCCCCTTCCGGGCCCTTCAGCAGCGGATCCGGGGCACCCCGAAAAAGACTCTGCAGCAGATGCTGTTAGTCCTTCTCGTCTCTCTCCTGCTTTCCGGTGCGGTCTATCTCAGCAATCTGGGTCGTACCCAGCTGGTAAACGGCACCGGCCTCCGGCGAAACAGCTACGGCCAGGCAGAAAATAACTATGATCTGCTGGTCCGGGGACTTCTCCCCGGAAAGTCCCTGCCCGTCACCGTGACGGTGGGCGCGCAGCGTTACACCCGGGAAGAAGCGGATGCGATTTTTCAGAAGATTGTGGAAGAGATCGAAGAAAAGATCACCGCGGCGGATGAAAGTCTGGACGGTGTACGTAGCGATCTGACACTGCCCACAAGCTTCAACGAAGAGGGCGTGCAGGCCAGCTGGCGCTTCTATCCGGAGCGCTGGGAAAATGAAGATGCCGAGGATCCGACGGCCTACTATCAAAAATATGCCCGGCTCATTGAGGAGGGCGGGAAGATCAACAATGAAGGCTTCGCTGAAGACGAGGTGGCCGAGGGCTATCTTTCGCTCATCCTCAGCACCTATGTCCTGCCGGAGACCGCAGCCGATGCCGAGACCGACTATCTCCGGACCCGCTACAAGTCCCAGCCCTATAAGCTCTATCTCCGGATTCTGCCCCGGCAGCTCTCCGAAGAGGAGCATCTCCTTGCCGCGTTGACCCAGTCCCTCTCGGACAGCAACGAAAGCGGCATGAACGAAAGCCTGTTTCAGCTGCCTGCGGAGCTGCTGGGCCGTCGGCTCAGCTATTCCGAAAAGGCAGACCAGAGCTATCTCCTCTTCCCTTTCCTGGGCATCACTGCCGCTGCTGCCATTTACATGCAGCGCGGTGCCAAATTAAAGGAGGAAAGGAAGAAGCGGGAAACCCAGCTGATGCTGGATTATTCCGAGCTGGTCTCCAAGCTTATTGTCTATCTCGGCGCTGGTTTCACCGTCCGCAATGCCTTTGAGCGAATCCTCACCCACTTCGATGCACTGGTGGAAAACAGCCAGCACGAAAACCGGTATCTCTATGACGAGCTTCGGATTCTGAGTCGCCAGCTCTCCCGGAACATTCCCGAATCCACCGTCTACGCCGATTTTGCCCGGCGCATCAATCTGAAGCCCTACACCAAGCTCATCAGTCTCATTGAACAGAATCGGAAAAACGGCTCCAAAAATCTCCGCGCCCTGCTAAGCCTGGAGATGGAGGACGCCTTCGAACAGCGGAAGACCACCGCCAAGCGCCTCGGCGAGGAGGCGGGCACCCGACTTCTGCTGCCCCTGTTCCTGCAGCTCGGTACCGTCATGGCCATCGTGGTGGTGCCTGCCATGACGTCTCTGTCCTGACATCGAAAAATCACTCTTACTTAAGGAGGTAAGCATTATGAAAAACCGTCTCTCAACCCTCACACAGCTTCTTTCCCGTCCCCTGCGGCGCAGCGCCCTGGGCCGCAAGCTTTCCGACGAAAGCGGTATCGGCACCATCGAAATGGTGCTGCTTCTGGTGGTGCTCATCGCCCTGGTCATCATTTTCCGGGATCACATCAAATCACTCCTGGATACCATTATGCTGCAGATCAATCAGTCCGCCACCTCCGTATGGGGCAGCTGATGAACGATACCAAGCCCCGGGGCTCCGTCACCGTCTTTCTCGCACTCTCCTTTGTGCTGGTGGCGGCCCTGGTGCTGACCATCGTGGAAAGCGCCCGCAGCACTGCCCAGCGGCTGTACCTGCAGACCGCTCTGGACAGCAGCATGGAATCGCTGTTTTCCCAGTTTCACCGGACGCTCTGGGAGGACTACCGGATCTTTGGTCTGGAATACCGCAGCGAGGCGGATCTCCGCACGGAGCTCTGTGACTTCATGTCGCCCTATCTCACGGCGAAGAATCTCTTCCCCACCCGGGTGCAGGCGGAAAATCTGCAGTTCAGTGAGAAAGCCGCCCTGACCGAAGACATTTACTTCGAAGAGGATGTGCTGGAGTACATGCTTTACGGCGCCATCGACAGCGTAATCCACTATGCCGGGCGAGAAGCAGATTCCCAGAGCCTCGGCACCGAACTTAGCAACATCTTTCAGCAGAGTGAGGAATCTGCCGAGCTTATCGCCCTCCAGAAAAAATACCAACTGGACTCCCGGGAGCTGACCGCCGTGGAAAAGGCCATCAGTGCCATTGCCTCCCGCTGCGAAAGCATCCGCTCCCTCCATGAGTCCGCCGGCATTGCCCTGTCCCTGGAGGACGCAGGCTCCTTCTACAGCGCGAAGTCCCGCTTCTGTCAGGAGCTGGATCGCCTCACGGAGGATGTCCGGGATTACAGCCAGAAGGCAGACCGGCTGGCCGAAAAAGTAGCGGAACTCCGGTCGGACTTTCAGCAGCGCGCCGGTGAACTCAGTGCCCTGGGCCAGGAAGCGGTGGAGGCCGAATTGCGGGAATATGAAAGCTATGTCTCCGAGAGCGGCAGTATCCGTTCCCAGCTGGAGGCCATGCCCGACCAGGCAGCCTCTGCCGCCTCCGCCGCAGACCAGGTGGAAACAGAGGTCGAAGAATTCGAAGCCTGGCTGGAAGAAGCCATTGCCGAAGCCGAGGAAGACGAGGACGAGGATTATGACTTCTCCGCTGCCATCAGCCGCTTCTACCGGAGTGCCCGCAGTGACTGGAACAGCATCGTCTTTCCCCGCTTCACGGGCAGCACCAGTCAAATCAATGACGAAAACAAACGGATTCTGGAAAGCATCCGGGAACTGGTAAACGGCAATCTTCTGAAGCTTCTGCTGCCGGACGGGGCCATATTGCCCGCCAAAACCAGTCTCTACAGTAATCCCGCCTATGCGGCAGATTCCGCAGCGAACCCCATCGAAACCCTGATGCTCGGCGAATATGCCCTGAAGTTCTTCCATCATTATCATCAGAATGACCAGGCAGAAAATGCACTGCCGCCCAGTGCATCCACTGCCCTTGAGCTGGAATATCTTCTCGCCGGAAAAAGCAGTGATTATGACAACCTGTCCGTTGTTTTGGAGAAGCTTCTCGTGCTGCGGGAGGCCTCCAACCTGCTCTTCCTCTATACCAATACGGAGAAGCGGCAGGAGGCCCGGGCCTTTGTCACCGCCATGCTCTGCGTCACCGCAAATCCCGTGCTGATCTCCGTCTTCACCTTCTTTGTCCTGGGCATCTGGGCGCTGGGACAGGCCATTGCGGATGTCCGCCTCCTGCTGCAGGACGGCAGAGTCCCCCTGATCCATACCAAAGACAGTTGGACCCTGGATCTCAGCGGCCTCCTGAAGCTCGGAAAGGGCCAGGGCATCGACATGGGTGACCACAAGGGCAGCGGTCTTTCCTACCGGGACTATCTCCGGGCCTTCCTCTACGGCGAAGGCCTGCTGCACCAGGCCGTGATCAACACCCGCATGCTGACGGCCATAGAGGGCAGCATCAACCGGGGCGGCAGTCAGACCGCCGGCAGCTTCGCCATCGACCACTGCCTCTATGCCCTCGGCACAGAGCTCACCAGTGAATCCCGTCATATCATGTACGAACAGGGCATCGTGCAAATGGCTGCCGGCAGCACGCCGGCGTCCACCTATTCCTTCCTGGCCAGCAGCTACTACAAATACCGTTCGAAAACCCAGTAGGCCGACATCTTAAAAGGAGGCAGTCCATGAAACAGTACCGGGCTTCTCTGACCATCGAAGCCGCGCTCTCCCTTTCCCTCTTTATCCTGGCTGTGGTGGTGCTGATGACACCGATGCTCATACTGAACCAGCAGCAGAATGCCAGCTGGTGCATGGAAAAGAACGCCCGAACTCTGGCGAAATACCGTTATCTGGAATACTATGGCCAGAAAAGCGGCGCGGTAAGTCTGGATGCGGAGGCGCTGCAAACGGCAGAGGAAGCCCTCAGCATTGCCGCCATGCTGCCGGAACTCTCCCAGCCCGGCATGACCCGCCTGGATCTTCTGACGGAAAGCGAGCTTGCGGAGGACAATATCCGCTTCGTCCTGAATTATGATGCTGCCCTGCCCTTTCCCATTCTGGGCCTTCGCAGCCTTCCCCAGCAGGTGGTGGCGAGCCGTCGTCCCTGGATCGGCGCCCCGGGAAACCGCTGGGAGAACGAAAACGATGGCGAAGACGAGGATGATCCGCTGGTCTACACCAGCGTCCAGCGCGAAAGCGATGTCTTCCACATGGATCCCGGCTGCAGCTACATTTCCCATGAATTTCACAGTGGCAGTGCCGCCGAAGTCAGCCAGCAAAAAAACAAATTCAACAGAAGCTACAAGATCTGCCAAAGCTGCTATCCCAGTCCCTCAAGCCCAACGGTTTACTATACGGAGGCAGGGAAATGCTACCACAGCTCGCCCAGCTGCCGGGCGCTCCAGAGCTATATCCAGGCCACTCATCGTTCCCAGGCTCTGGCCAACGGCCAGCATCCCTGTATTCGCTGCGGAGGTTCCTCATGACAATCCAGACTTTGAATCAGCTCAGCTATCTTCTCTTTCTCCTCTACTTTCTGCTCTGTGCCCTGCATGACGGCAAAGAGAAGTGCATACCCGCCGGACTTTTCCGGATCTTTTTCGGTATCGGACTGCCGCTCTGGCTGCTGCGCTTCTTCACGGCGATACAGGCTGCTGCCTCTCCCGCCCAGCTCAGCGAGCTGCTGCTGTCCTTCCTGCCGGGGCTTCTCCTGCTGCTTCTCCATCGTCTGGCAAGCAGCGCCATCGGCAGCGGTGACGGCCTCTTTCTCCTGATCGGCGGCTGTTACCTCTCTCTGACAGGACTCACGCTTCTGCTGCTCACCGGCATTTTTCTGAGCGGGCTTCTGGCCATTCTGCTGCTGAGTATCGGCCGTTTTCGGCAACGCTCCATGCGAAAATCCACCATTCCCTTTATCCCCTGCATGCTGCCCGGTCTCTGCCTCTTCGGCAGTCATGTTCTTCCGCTTCTTGCAAAGGAGTCTCTATGAATACCGTTGAAGCCAGCTATGTTTTCGGTATCACCTTTCTGGTGATCGCCACCCTCATCAGCGGCACCATCAAGCTGCACCAGAAGATCACGGGCTACACCCGGGAAGCCATGGAAACCGAATGGCAGAGCCACCAGAAGGAAGAAGAAAAGACCCAGTTCCGCCCGGAGGCCCTCTGTCGGGCCGCAACACTGTTGGAAAGTGATGAGGCGAAAGAAAGGAGCACGCAATGAATGACACACCGGAGATCAGTTTTGAGCGCAGTTTAACCCGCAGCCTGATGCTATTGCATCACTGCAGTCTGCCGGAGGACAGTTTTGAAAGCAAGATGCTGAAGCTTACCCGGATCCCGGGAACACTGCCGCTGTCTACCCGTTCCGATCCGGAGGATCCCATGCTGGTCTATGACATCACGAGTCTTCTGTCTGTGGAAAAGCACTATGAAAACCGCCGTATCGCCTGGCAGGACATCGCCGTTCTCATCGACAGTCTGTCGAAGCTGCTGCGGCAGCTGGAGGCCTATCTGCTGCCCGAAAGCTACCTGTCCCTGGATCCCCGGACGCTCTTTCTGGACCCCGAAAAGAAGCTTCTGCTCTTTGCACTGGCCCCCGATGCCTCACCGGACTTTCAAAGTGCGCTGACCCGGCTTCTCGCCTGGGTGCTGGAGCGCATCGACTACAGCTCCGATGCCACCGTTGTGCTGGCCTATCGCCTGCATAAGGAAAGCTGCCGGGAATACTGCAGTATCGCCGACCTTCAGAAGCTGGTGCGCATCCATACAGAGAAGACCCGGCAGCAGTCGGCAACAGACGGACAAAAGGCAGACACAGCCGACAATGCGCAACCGAGTAACGCCTCTGCCGCGAAGCCCGGCCTGTCCCCGGACGGCATCTTCCGCTACCAGCCGGAGGGAAATACAGTCCTGCCGCAATCGCCGCAACCAATCACCGAAAGCAACATCCGCGAAACCGCGCCCCTTGCACCGAAATCCAACCGTCCGAGTCCGCCGCCCATCCTGGGCGATGACTGGGCAGAGGATGACGACGCAGACCCGGATTACAGCTTTCCCGCCTCCCGCTCTGCGCACGAGCTGAATCCGGAGGATTATGCCATGGATATGACTGCGGAAAGCGACGGCAATGCCAGCGGCAATCTCTTCTCCTTTCTCCGTCTGAAAAAAGACCGCAAAAAAGAGAAGGCGGCCTCCCTAAAGGCGAAGCTTCAAACCAAGCGGTCTGAAAATTCCTTCAAGGCACGTCTCCTTCTCTGTCTTTTGTTGATGCCGGCGATACCGACACTGATTTTCCTTCTGAAAGGACCGAGTCTCTTCCGTCGGCTCCTACCGGTGATCCTCATTCTGGAAATCGGCATCGCCGTCCTCACGGCGCTGGACTTCCTGATGCTCCGCATGCCGGAGGAAGAAGCTTAGATCAGATCTTCTTTCCCTTCTTCACATCCTTCTTCTCCGACTTCTTGACCGCCTGCTTCTTTGCCGGTCTCGGCCGCTTATCTGCCACAACCTTTTCCAGCTCCTTCAGGTTAAGATTCCGCGTACTTCCACCGACATGGTACTTGTAATCTGCCACCTCCACAATGTTCTTTCGGTTCTCCACAATACTGTCCAGGCAAACCATCATTTTATCCAGCTGCTCCATGGTGTTCTGGGCACGACTCAGACCGCTTCCACCACTGCCCAGACCGAGCGTGCCGCTGAAAAACTCCCCTTGCTTTTTGTCAATGTAGGCCTGGGTGGCTTCTCTTGCCTTCTGCAGCTTTTCCTGATACTTCTGCACCGTCGACAGATCACCGCGCTTGAGCACTCTTTTGACGCGAATCTCATCAACGCATTTCTGGATATTCAGGTCCTCCAGGGCATCCCGCATCATGGAAAACTCCGGAGAATCGTGCTTATCCTTATTCTTTGCAAAAGCCTTCATATTATCCTCAAGAGAATCCACCGCCTTGCCATTCACATGGTCCTTTTCTTTGATGATATTATACATGATGTCCGTCTGATCCTTAATAATGTCATCCATGGCATTGTCGATGTCCCACTGCATCGCTCTTTCTTTTTCTTCGGCTTCCTTCTGCTTCCGGGCTTCCGCTGCGGCTTTCTGCTTCTCCGCTTCCTCCGCGGCTTTCTGCTTCTGCGCCTCCGCTTCTGCTGCAGCCTTCTGCTTCTCCGCCTCCTCTGCTTCTTTCTGCTTCTGCGCCTCCGCTTCCGCTGCAGCCTTCTGCTTCTCCGCCTCCTCTGCTTCCTTCTGCTTGCGCGCTTCTTCTGCCGCTTTCTCTGCAGCCAGCTGCTCGGAGGACTTCTCCGCCTTGGGTGCGGCTTCCAGTCTCTCCTCCGGCTCCGGTGTCACATCCTCAAAGGAGAACTCATTAAAGGGCTCTGCTGCATCCAGATCCTTCGGTTTATTAGCATTCGCTGCAGCCTGCGCCTCGACTACCTCCCGGGACGGCAGCTCATCCTCTGCGGCTTCCTCCGGCATCGCCGGCTGTGCGGCCTCCAGTCTCTCCTCCGGCTCCGGTGTCACGTCCTCAAAGGAGAACTCATTAAAGGGCTCCGCTGCGTCCAGATCCTTCGGTTTATTGGCATTCGCTGCAGCCTGTGCTTCGATCACCTCCAGCGTCGGAATTTCATCCTCTGCGGCCTCCTCCGGCTGCGTCGGCTGCGGCTCCTCCGCTGCCTTCTCTACAGACTTATCGGAGAATTCCGGCATCTCTGCCACTTCCTCCGACTTCATCGGCTGCGGCTCCTCCGCTGCCTTCTCTACGGACTTATCGAAGAATTCCGGCATCTCTGCCACTTCCTCCGACTTCATCGGCTGCGGCTCCTCCGCTGCCTTCTCTACGGACTTATCGAAGAATTCCGGCATCTCTGCCACTTCCTCCGACTTCATCGGCTGCGGCTCCTCCGCTGCCTTCTCTACGGACTTATCGAAGAATTCCGGCATCTCTGCCACTTCCTCCGACTTCATCGGCTGCGGCTCCTCCGCTGCCTTCTCTACGGACTTATCGAAGAATTCCGGCATCACTTCCTTCACAACTGCCTCGATCTCTTCCATCGTGGGATATTCCGCACCGGCCTTTGTCTGCGGCACATACTCCACGACCTCCCACTCATCCATGGTGGCCTTATCCACCTGCTCCTGCCAGAGGTTCACGAGCTCCTGCTGCTTCTTCACAGCTTCCTCCAGCCGGGCCATCAAAGCCGCCTTCTCCTTGGCCTTCTTGTACTCTGCGGATCTCGTCTTGTAATTCTTCTGCTCTGTCTTCAGGCTCTTCTTCCAGCTCTTGCGCACATCATCAGAAACAGGTCTTTTACTATTCAACAGCTTCGTAAGCGTATCAATTCTATCCCGGCTGCCGCCCACGCCCATCTCCATCGCCCACATAAGGAACGGAGAAGCCACTTCTCCTGCCTTCTTTCTGGCTCTCTGCAGCGCCGTCTGTCTCTTTTCCAGTTCCGCCTTGGCGGCCTTCAGTGTCGCCTTCAGGGCCTCGTTGATTTCCTGCTGCTCATTCTGCTGTCCCTTCTTTTTCTTCGGCATGACCTTATCTCCTTTGCATTCGCATCTTTGTGTTTTCCCTTGATGCCAATGTTTTAACACAGTACGAGACACAAAAGGGACACAGCGAAGGCGTTTTCTTTGCATCAAGCAAAGTTCTTCACTGTGTCCCTAAAATGAGATCACTGAATCAGATCCTTTACCACCTCGCCGCCGATGATGAGTCCGGCCACAGACGGCACGAAGGCCACCGATCCCGGAATGTCCCGGCGCTCTGTGCACTTATGCTTTGCGCCCGGCGGGCAAATGCAGTGGGTGCGGCAGCTCTGGGACATGTCGTCCAGCGGCCGCATGGCCTTTTCTTTGGAATAGAGCACCTTCAGGTGCTTCACGCCCCGCTTCTTCAATTCCCGGCGCATCACCCGGGCCAGCGGGCATACCGAGGTTTTGTAAATGTCGGCAATTTCGAACTGTGTGGGATCCAGCTTGTTCCCGGCGCCCATACAGCTGATGATGGGCGTGCCCGCCTCCTGCGCGGCCAGCACCAGAGAAAGCTTCGCCGTCACCGTATCCACCGCGTCGATCACATAATCGTAGTCCTCGAAATGAAATTCATCCTTGGTCTCCGGCAGATAGAAGGTCTTGTGCACCGTTACCTCACAGTTCGGATTAATTTCCAGAATCCGGTCCCGCATCACATCGGTCTTATATTTTCCCACAGTCTTCCGGGTGGCGATCAGCTGACGATTCAGGTTGGTCAGGCAGACCAAATCATCGTCCACCAGATCGATGGCCCCTACACCGGAACGCACCAGCGCCTCCACGGCAAATCCGCCGACGCCGCCCACACCGAACACGATCACTCTGGACTGCTTGAGTTTTTCCATGGCCTCCTGGCCCAGCAGCAGCTGGGTTCTGGAAAATTGATTCAACATGCTTCACATTCCTCCATTTTATGCATGGGATTAATGATAGCGAAGATGAAGTGATTTTTCAATGGGCCAAAATTAAATAGGCTTTTGCAGCACACGTTTATTTGTGATATACTATGTATATCTTTCTTTGGGAGGTATATACCATGAGCATTACAATCTCAAAATGGGGCAACAGCCTCGGTATCCGCATTCCAGCTGCTGTTGCGGATGCACTCTCCATCCGAAACGGAGATACCATGAACTATGAACTGAAAAACGACAGCATCGTTCTCAGCAAGAAAATAAGCAGCCGACAGCTGTTTGAAGAATTTTACAAAAAAGATTTTTCGCAGATTAGTGCTGCCGATCTGGGCAATGACAGTACGGTGGATTTTGGTGATGATGTGGGTGGGGAGGTATTCTGATGTTCCGACAGGGTGACATTGTTAAGGTAAATCTCAATCCCGTTAAAGGACACGAGCAGGGAAACTATCGTCCTGTTCTTGTGCTGAATACGCTTCCCATGCCCGGCGGAGTGAATCTGATTGTTCCCATCACAACAAAGCAAAAAACCTATCCTCTGGAAATTTTGCTGGATGCGCGCACCGATACCAGTGGCTGTATTCTGTGTTTTCAAATGAGAACGCTTGACCTACAGGCCCGGGATGCAAGATATATTGAAAGGCTTCCACAGGATTTGTTGGAGGAATGTCTGGACTATTGCAAGCGGCTGATCTCGCCTCTGGATACATAATTGCTCAGCACCGCATCGCTGCACAGGGATTGTGTTCGAGCTTGTAGCTCTCACACAACCTGCTTCGCAGGCATGTCCCCCTTTTCAGGGGAACATGTCAGATCGTTCCGAAGTTTGCCTGATGCAAACTTCTCCACTCACATATGATCCGCGATACTCAACCAGCTCTCAAGTACTTCTTTCTCCTCGGGTCTTTCCTTGGTGAGGTTGGCGGCGGCGATGACGGGCAGCCACTTGTTCACGTAGCTGGGATCGGTGCTGGTCTTGGCACAGAAGCAGTCATAATACTTCTTCGCCATTTCCTTGCTCTTCATGTACAGTGTAATGTAGGTTCTGGCCACATCGCCGGAAGCATTACCCTGGGTAGCATGTACCCAGTCGATGAGGTACATGGTGCCGTCTTCCTTCACGATGATGTTGGAAGGACGGAAGTCGCCGTGGCAGAGCTTGAAGTGCTTCGGCATGGACTCGAGACGTGTCAGCAGCTCATATCTGGTGGCAGCGTCGATGGTGTTGAGGCCGTTGATCTGATAGGTCAGCTTGCCCTTCATCTTCTCCAGCAGCGGTGCCTTCTTTGCGAAGATGCTGAGCTGCAGATCCACCATTTTCTCGATATACTCGTCCTGCTTCTCCGGATGCTCATCCATCAGCTGCAGCAGGGTCTTGCCCTCGATATATTCCTTCTCGATCACCCATCTGCCTTCTTCATCCTGGGATACACCCAGAATACCGGCCACATTCACGCCCTCGATCTCTTCCACTCTTGCGGTCACGAACGCCTCATGCAGTACCTCGGACTTCGGGAAGCCCGCATCAAATACCTTGTAAGCCTTTCCATTCTCTACGTAAACACTCTTGGGTCCATTCTTGGAAATCAACTCTTTTGCCATAGTAAATTCTCCTTTTAGTACAGCGTTCAAGTCACCTTAACTGATACCTGTATTCTACTACATTCGTGTTCAAAATGAAATACAATCCGGTGTAAAAACTTATCCCGGAAAAAAATTTTTCCGGGATAAATCAAACTTAGCGATTCAATTGTCACTGAAAACGGAACACACCGCAGCCATAGGCCTCCAGCGGATATTCGATATGGTAGGGCTGGCCGTCGCACTCGCCCTTCTTCGCGGTGAAGACTACCTTCCGGCCCTGTCCCTTGACCGCACCCTCTTCATCGAAGATCAGCGTGTACTTTCCCGCATGGGGCACGCCCAGCCGGTAGTCCGGCCGCGCCACCGGCGTCATGTTGATGGTGAAGGCCAGCTTCTCCTGGGTGCTGGCAGCCTTCCGGATGAAGCTGAAGATGGAACGGTCCGCATCGTCCGCATTGATCCACTGGAAACCCTCCCAGGAATCATCCAGCTCGTACATGGCCGGATACTTCTTGTACAGGTGCAGCAGCTCCTTCATGAACTTCTGCAGAGACGCATTCAGCGGCTCCTGGCAGAGATACCAGTCCAGCGCCACGTCCTCATTCCACTCATGGAACTGACCGAAATCCTGTCCCATGAACAGAAGCTTCTTGCCGGCATGGCCGAACATGAAGAGATAGCCGCACTTCAGATTCTTAAACTTATCCGGCAGCTCTCCCGGCATCTTGTTGATCATGGAGCACTTGAGATGCACCACCTCATCATGGGACAGCACCAGGATAAACTTCTCCGATGCCGCATAGCTCATGCCGAAGGTCATCTTGTGATGATTGCCCTTCCGGAAATAGGGATCCAGCTTCATGTAATCCAGGAAGTCATGCATCCAGCCCATGTTCCACTTGTAGGTAAAGCCCAGACCATCGTCCTCCGGCCGGGTGGTCACCTTCGGCCAGGCTGTGGATTCCTCGGCAATGATGATGGTGCCGTCCTTCCGGCCCCGCACCAGTGAATTCAGGTGCTTAAAGAATTCAATGGCCTCCAGATTTCCGTTTCCGCCGTAGCGGTTCGGCACCCACTGGCCGTTCTCCCGGCCGTAGTCCAGATACAGCATGGACGCCACCGCATCCACCCGCAGACCGTCGATATGATACTCATCATACCAGTAAAGGGCATTGCCGATGAGGAAGTTCTTCACCTCGTTCTTGGAATAGTCGAAAACCTTGGTACCCCAGTCCGGATGCTCTCCGAGACGCGGATCTGCATACTCGTAGGTGGCCGTGCCGTCGAACTCTGCCAGACCCTGGGCATCCTTCGGGAAGTGGGCCGGTACCCAGTCCAGAATCACACCGATGCCGTGCTTATGCAGGTAGTCCACCATGTACATGAACTCCTTCGGCTTTCCGTAGCGGGCCGTCGGTGCATAATAGCCGGTGACCTGATAGCCCCAGGAGGCATCCAGCGGATGCTCCGCGATGCCCATGAGCTCCACGTGGGTATAGCCCATTTCCGTGCAGTACGAAGCCAATGCCTTCGCCGCGTCACGGTAATTCATGAAACCGTTGTGTACCTCGTCCGCCGTGCGCTTCCAGGAGCCGATGTGTACCTCATAAATGGACATCGGTTTCTGATAGGTATTGCCCTGGGCACGATTTCGCATCCAGTCGCCGTCCTCCCAGCGATAGCCGCTGATGTCTGCCACTTTGGATGCCGTTCCCGGCCGGAACTCCGCAGAGAAAGCATAGGGATCCGCCTTGTACAGCTGCTCCCCCTGCTGGGTCCAGATCACATACTTATAGATCTCTCCCTCCTGCATGCCGGGCATGAAGCCCTCGTAAATGCCGCTTGTCTCCAGCGGAAGCATATAATTGGCCTCCGGATTCCACTCATTCCGGTCACAGACGATAGAAACCGCCTTGGCATGGGGCGCCCAGACCGCAAAGTGAATGCCCTTCTTTCCCTCCAGCACCGCCGGATGGGCACCCATCTTCTGATAAATCTTGTAATGCTGTCCCTGTCCGAAGAGATAGCGGTCAAACTCCGTGATAAACACCGGATCCAGCGCCGGGCTCTTCGCCTCCGGCACCTGCTGCGCCTTCTTCTGCTCTGTCGGCTTCTCCGCCGCTCTCCGGTGCACCCTTCTGCCCGTATCCTTCTGCTCCGCTTTCCTTCTCGCCATATATCCTCCCTGCGCTTCCGCGCTTACCTTCCTTTTCGGCTCCCTTGCCGGATTTATCCCTTATTTACCTTCAAAATATATCCCGTGTTCCCGGGCAGGTGCAGCCGCAGCACACCATTTTCTGCCTGCCGGGTCTCCCCCGTCAACAGCTCCCGACAGGAACCTCCGCCCGTCGGCAGTGTCAGGGTAATGTCTTCGGCCCGGTCTTCGTTGTTGAGCACTACGATGATGTCATCCGCACCTTCCAGCACCCGGGCATAAACCCACTGCCCGCAGCGCAGGAGAAGCTCCCGGTATTCCCCGCTCTGCAGCGCCGGATTCTCCCGGTAGATCCCGCAGAGATTTGCCATATACGTCGTGAATGCATTCGGTTCCATGGCCGGATCCAGGATGGGCGGCCGCATCGGCGAATCATCCCAGCCATCCCGCTTCCGTCCCCGCATGCCGAACTCACCACCGTAATACAGGGACGGGTGTCCCGGCAGGGTGAACATCGTGAGATAGCAGAGGGGCAGATGCGCCTGATTTTCCAGCTTGTCCGGCAGCCTGTCCACATCATGGTTTTCCAAGAAGGTGTAGAGACTTCCGGCGATCTGCAGATTCCGCCGCAGGTTATGGGCAATCTCGAAGAAATTATGTGAATTGAAGCCCGAATAAATGGACTTATGCAATTCATAATTCGTCACGGAATGCAGCGTCTCCGGGTTCACCCAGCGGGCATACTCCCCGTGGATCACCTCACCCATCAGCCAGAAATCCGGCTTCCAGGACGCGGCGCGGCTGCGCAGCTCCTTCTGAAAGGACAGGTCCAGCACATCCGCACAGTCCAGCCGCAGTCCGTCAATGTCAAACTCCCGCACCCAGAAATCCACTGTCGACAGCAGGTACTCCCGGACGGCAGCATTGGCAAAATTCAGCTCCGGCAGCTCCCAAGCGCCCCGCCAGGCACTGTAGCCGAAGGGATCTCCCTTGGGGGAGTGCCAGCCGAAGTTAACGCCCTTGTACCAATCCCGGTACGAAGACATTTCCCTCTTCTCCCGTATGTCCTGAAAGGCGAAAAAGCCCCGGCCCGTGTGGTTGAATACGGCATCCACCACCACCCGGATGCCGGCGGCGTGGGCCTTGTCCACAAAGTCCCGAAAATTCGCATTGCTGCCGAGCCGTCTGTCTATCTTCCGGTAATCTGTCGTATCGTAGCCGTGGCTGCCGGACTCGAAAAGAGGTCCGATATAGACGGCGCTGACGCCCAGCGTCCTGAGATAGGGAATATAGGCAGTTAAAGCCGGAAAACGATGCCGAATAGGGCCTTCCTCATTTGTTTTTTCTGCGGAGACCATGCCGAGGGGATACATATGATAGAAAACCGCGCTGTCGTACCAGGCCATGTCGTTCCTCCAAGATGAATTTTTCGCACCTATCGCTGCATCGCTTCGAGGTGATGCGAAACAGTTATATTGTATCACTTTTTATGTTTTTTTTCTCCCAACAATATGCAAAGATATGTCGAAAAAAGGCCCGGACCAACGGTCCGGACCCTCTCCTCGCGCTTGCATTCACGCTTCTTCTTTTTTCAGTGTCTTCACAAATTTTTCAATCCGGTCCAGGGCCTTCTTCAGATCCTGGATGGAATAGGCGTAGGAGATACGCAGGAAACCTTCGCCGCAGTCGCCGAAGGCAGTACCCGGCACCACCGCCACCTTTTCCTCCTGCAGCAGACGGTTCGCGAATTCCTCACTGCTCATGCCGAAACGTTTGATGCTCGGGAAGACATAGAAGGCGCCATAGGGCTCAAAGCAGTCCATGCCCAGCTCCCGGAAACGGTTCACCAGGTAGCGGCGGCGCTCGTCATAGGCCATCCGCATCCGCTGCACATCCGCATCTCCCGTGCGGAGTGCCTCCACTGCCGCATACTGGGAGGTGGTGGGACCGCACATGATGGCGAACTGGTGCAGCTTCAGCATCTGCTGCAGGATCAGCTTCGGCGCACAGGCATAGCCCAGACGCCAGCCCGTCATGGCATAGGCCTTGGAGAAGCCGTTGATGTAGACCGTCCGCTCCCGCATACCCGGGAATTCGATGATGGAGTGATGCTTCTCCTTGTAGCTGAGTTCGCCGTAAATCTCATCCGTCAGGATGAAAATGTCTTTCTCTTCCACGATCTCTGCGATCTTCCGGAGGTCCTCCTGCTCCATGATGGCGCCGGTGGGGTTGTTGGGGAAGGGCAGCACCAGAAGCTTCGTCTTATCGGTGATCTTCTCCAGGAGCTTCTCCGGTGTCAACCGGAACTCGTCCTTCTCCTCCAGCTCGATGATGACCGGCACGCCGCCCGCCATCCGGGCGCAGGGCACATAGGACACGTAGCTCGGCTGCGGGATCAGCACCTCATCTCCCGGATTCAGCATGACACGCATGGCCACGTCGATCGCCTCGGAGCCTCCCACGGTCACCATGGTCTCCTGCATGGCATCGTAGTGCACGCCGTGCTTCCGCTCCACATAGGCGGAAATTTCCTCCCGCAGCTCCCGAAGACCCGCATTGGAGGTATAGAATGTGCGTCCCTTCTCCAGGGAATGAATGCCCTCCTCCCGGATATGCCAGGGGGTATCAAAGTCCGGCTCGCCCACGCCCAGAGAGATGGCGTCCTTCATCTCCGCCACAATGTCGAAGAATTTCCGGATGCCGCTGGGTTGTACATCCACAATGGTATCGTTCAAGGGATTTCTCATGGTGACACCTTCATCCTTTCATCCTTCCGGGGCTGTTCGATCACGGTACCGTGATCCTTGTAGCGCTTCAGCACGAAATGCGTCGCCGTGGACAGCACCGACTCCATGGGGCTCAGCTTCATGGCCACGAAATTTGCCACCTCCTTCATGGTGGTTCCCTTGATCATCACCGTGAAGTCGAAGGATCCGCTCATGAGATACAGCGCATCCACCTCGTCATACTGGTAGATCCGCTCGGCGATGGAATCAAAGCCCATGCCCCGCTGGGGTGTCACCTTCACCTCGATCAGGGCATCCACCCGCTCGTCCTTGGTCTTGTCCCAGTTGATCAGGGTGTGGTATCCGCAAACGATGTGCTCCTCCTCCATCAGCTCCAGCTCGTGGGCCACCAGGGCCTCGTCCTCACCCAGGATCTGCGCGATGTCCTTCACAGTGAGTCTTGCGTTCTTCTCTATGATCGTCAGAATTTTTTCTCTCATCTTGTTCTGCTCCTCTATGCCAATGTCTTCGTTTCTGTTTCGCGGGCTTCGCCGCACTTACGGGCACGCCACGTTTCACAGCGCTATGCCCAGCCGCGACAGCTCGTCCTCCTGTTCATTGGTCAGGAAGGCCGGCTCCCGGCTATCCATGCGGACCCGCTTCTTGTCTTTCTCGATCCGTCCGAATACAGCGGCTTCCAGGCCCCGGGACCGCAGGTCCTCACAGAGCTGAAAGCCGCTTCCCGCGACAGCGAGAAAGCAATGTTCCGACGCGAGACGATAGGGATTCAGGCCAAAGAGCTCACAAATCTCCACTGTGATCTGCAAAAGCGGGATCCGATCCAGATAAAAGCAGCAGCCGGGGCCGGGAGAATGTCGTTTTCCCGTCTTCTCGTCTATCCCGTCCTCGGAAAGCAGCTGCCAGAGGGCCGCCAGGACGCCGCCCTTTCCCACAGGCCGCAGGGCGGAAACCTGGTACTGCTGCCGGAAATCCGGCAGGACATCCGGCAAGACACCGGGGACCAGCTCCCCTGCATTCTGCTTCGCCTGGACATCCTTTTCCCAAAGCGGCGCGGCACTGCCGTCCGCCCGCAGCAGGACACCGAAGGCCGAAAGCATTTCCCCATTCAGCTGCAGCATCGGCAGCGACCGGAAGCGCCGGATTTCTTCGGTGATATAATCACGGGAAAAGCGGTTCAGGATCTCTTCGGTCCGCTCCTCCAGAATGCGAATGGCACCCAGCGTACCGGGATATCCGATGAGCAGAAGATCCTGCCCCGGGGTCAGTTGGTTCATGGTTCCTCCTTTTCATCCGCTGGGCCGCTCAGCCCAGCTTCTATCGTTCTGAAGGCTTCACGTGTCCCTTTTCATCCGCTGGGCACCCGGAAGCCAAGCTTCCGCTCAGCCCAGCGGATAATAAAAATGGTAGCCTTTCGGCTACCAATTTGCTTCTTCTCAATTAAGACAAAATACTTAACAGACTCGGAAGAACCATTGCCAGCACCATAACCAGAACCAGTACGATGACAATGGCCGCGGATATATTCTTTTTCTGCTTCGGACTCAACATAATCAAAACTCCTATGACTGAAAAACCAATGGCAGTATTGTATAACGTTTCCGCATTTATGACAAGTCTTGGAAAATTAAATTTAGCTAAACTTAAGGATTTCAATTCACCGCTAGGATTGCGTCGATCACCGCGCCCCGGAAGCCCTTCTCCTCCAGTTTGGCCACGCCCTTGATGGTGCTGCCGCCGGGTGAGCATACCGCGTCCTTCATGGCTGCCGGGATGGCGCCGGTGGCGAGCTGCAGCGCTGCCGTGCCCTGGAGCATACCGGACACCAGCTGATAGGCGGTCTGACGGGGCAGTCCTCTGAGCACACCTGCGTCTGCCATGGCCTCAGTGAACATGGCGGCATAGGCGGGTCCGCAGCCCGCGATGGTGCCCGCGATGCCCAGCTTCTCGGTCTCCACCGGCACCACGAGGCCGATCTGCGACAGCAGTCCGGTCACGAAATCATACTCCTCCGCGGTGAGGGAATGGCGGCTCTCGGTCACGAAGATGCCCTTGCCCACGGCCACCGGGGTATTGGGGATGGTGCAGAGCACATGGCAGTCATTCGGCAGGAGCGCCTCATAGGAAGCGAAATAGAGCCCCCAGGTGACGGTGACGAGAAGCTTTCCGGACAGTTTTTCAAGGACCGGTGTCAGCACCTCCTGTACCTTGCCGGGTTTCACGGCCACAAAGATCAGATCTGCCGCAGCGGCAAGCTCTCCCGCATCCCGGCAGGCCTGCACGCCGCCCAGTACCGCGCAGCGGTCCTTCAGCTTCTCAAATCGTCCCGCACAGGCGTAGAGCTGTGACGGCTGTACACTGCCGCTCTTCAGCAAGCCCTCCGCGATGGCCGAGCCCATATTTCCAAAGCCGATAAAGCCGATGTTCATGTCCTTGAGATCCTTCATTTCTGCCTCTCCCTTCTGATTCTCGCATGCTGTCTTCCTGTTTCAGGTTTTAATCGTCATTGTGCGCCCTTTGCGCCGGAATTGCAAGCGATTTCCGTTCCGGGATCCGCGAGAGCCGTAAACAAGGCGATGCCCTTTTCCAGTAACGCATCCGGAAATTCATACTCCCGGGTATGGAGCGCCGGGGTGTCCTCACCGGCACCGAGGCCGAAGAAGGCTCCGGCACAGTCCTGCAGATAATAGCCGAAGTCCTCGGACCAGCGCATGGGTTCCGGCAGCTCGCGCACCGTCATACCAAGAGCGGCTGCCGCGGCTTTCACGCCGAAGACATTGTCCTCATGGTTCTCCGTGGCGGGGAAGCGCTCGTGCTCTGTGATTTCCAGCTGCAGGCCATGGGACGCGGCACAGACCTCCGCCAGGTCCCGGCAGCGCTGCAGCAGCGCCTGAAAATGGCTCTCCCGCTCGCCGCGGAGGGTGAGGAAAAGGCTGCCTTCCCCGGCAGAAACGCCGTATTTCTCACTGCCGAGCTGCATGCCCACCACCGTCAGCATGAGGATTTCCCCGGGCGCACGCAGATTCTCCGCCGCCTCCGTGAGCTGTGTCAGAAGGCGTGCCATGGGGAGGGCCGGGTTGTTCCCCTGCTCCGGGTAAGCGGCGTGGCTGGTCTTTCCCGTGAAACGGAGGGAGAGGCCCACGGAAGCGCAGGCGAAGGTGTCCCGACGCAGCAGCACCTGTCCCAGGGGATAGCCGGGAATGTTATGGAGGCCGTAGATCTCCGCGATCTGCTTTTCCCGCAGCAGTCCGCGGCAGACCCGCGCGCCCTCACCGGTTTCCTCGCCGGGCTGAAAGATGAGATAGACGTCCCGATGGAGTGTCCGTCCGCTGAGTGCCCGGGCCAGACCCGCCAGCATGCTGCTGTGGCCGTCGTGACCGCAGTAGTGGCCCGGTGTCCTTCCGTCGATGCAGACCGCGTCCATGTCCGCCCGGAATGCAATCGGCGGCCGCTCCGGCTGTGCCGCCTTCTTCACGGCGTAGAAGTACTGTCCCCTGTCCACCACCGTGAAATCGCTCTCTTCCCGGACAAACGCCATCAATATTTCCCGGGTCTCGACCTCCCCCATAGAATTTTCCGGGTGCGCGTGCAAAAGCCGCCGCAGGGTTTGAAGTGTCATTGTTTCCATTCGGTCCTCGTGTTTTGCTATATTTTTTATGCCATCACCAATGACTCCGACAGCCACTCTTCGACCTGCCGTACAGATACCTTAACCGCCTTGGCAATTTTCTCCACCGACAAGCCCATGCGAGACAATTCTGTCGCTGTTTCCCTTGCCTTCCGGAGTTCACCAATACCAACGCCTTCCGCAAAACTCTCTTTTCTCATTTCTTCTATCACAGCACACATCTCTGCCACCCCTTTCGGATTTTCCTTGAAATACCTCGTTCGTTCTGCCATAAGCGGAAGCACCATATCCGATGCTGACGTACAGTTCATATCATGCATCAATTGACCAATACGATCATTACCCCGATACACACCATTCACATACAGAATATGTTTTCCATCCTCTCGAACCGCTCCCGTGTCCAGGTCTGTCAGCCCCATCCTGTAAACGGCGCGGCCTTCCTTAAACACATCACTCTCTGTCACGAATATCACGTATACATCCGGCAGTTCTGAAAAGTCCTGGCCCTTATCCAGATTTTCGACATCCATGACACTGGCATGATACCGTGCTCTGTGAAGACTGGCGCCTTTGTCCGCTCTCTGTATCTCAATGTCGTATTTCTTTCCCTGGGCATCCATGGCGTAGGCATCCAGGCAAATTGATCTCGCCCCGGTCACCCGTTTCATATCTGCCTGCGTTTCACAGCTCAGCAGCACCAGATCCGGCTTATCCATAATGATACGCACCAGTAGCTCCGCCAACGGCACATTGTTCTTCAGCAATACCCTCATGAAATCATCGTCAATGGGTCTTAATTTGCGTAGACGCTCCAGATCTTTCAGATGTTCCTGCTCACTATTTTCCATCATATGCATTGGCATCGCCTCCTCTCCGTCTCTACTCCTACGCCCATCTTAACACAGAAACATTTATTTGCATATACCCCAAAATAAGACAACATAAAAGGAGGGCCTCATCAGCTCTCCTTCTCTGAAAGTCACTTGATTGTCAGCGTCTTTTCCGTTCCATACATTCGCTCCACAAGTAGCTCACCGCTTTCCGCATCACGGATACAAAGCTTCATATCGATCATATCGCCGTCATTGCTCCTAAGCATCGGCACACGCTTCACCGTCACCGTATCTCCTGCCTGCTGCAAAAGCTTTTCCTCCACCGCATCCAGCGCATATGTCCCTCGCATATACAATTCGCCAATGAAATTTTCATTGTTCAGCAGCATCAGCTCCACTTTGAGATCATCATTGCTCTGCATTTTCTCCTTCAGGAAATCATGATATTCCTCATAGTCCTGATTCCAAAGCGTCGAATATGCCGTGTCATCCCGATGGTCCGGCAGTGAATATTCCTTCTTCAGAAAACCGCCCAGATATTCCGTCACCTTTCGTGCACCCGAGGGATTCAGGTGTGAATTCCGGTCATAGCAATCCGTATCAAAATCCACCAATCCCAGATACTGGAAATTAATCGCCGGAACCCCCTCTTCCTTCGCCAGTGCCATCGCAGCATTTGCCGCCTTCTGCGAATCCTCATTTGCCGGATACGGGATATTGATCAACATCGGTTCAATGTCTTCGGCTCGACAATACGCAATAAATTTCCTGATATATCGCAGCGCGACCGTTTCCTCTGTCAGCATCTCTGCTGCATCGATCCGCCGCATTTTGTCCGGCACAGCTACCGCAATGCGGGATTCTGCTCCTTTCTCACGACTGGCATCCGACTTTCCGAATCCACTCCTGACCATATCCGAATTGAGTTCTGTCCAGCGATTATGATAGACACTCAGTGGGAAAATCAGTTCATTTCGACTCTGGCTGTCTTCAGGAAATATATCCGCGGCTGCCCTGATTTTATTTAAATTCAATGGAAATGCATCGAAGGAAAGATGGGCCTGGCTGATATCCATCGTCGATGAATTTGCGCCTGCAAAATAAACATCCAGTACCGCGACCCTGGGCTTGTGGATAGCGATCGCATTTCTCATCGCCCAATAGGATGCTGCTATAGAGTTCCCATGTCCTCCAAAATTGTATGATGTGATGCCGTAATCCTTCCAGAGCTGCATCGGAAAAATGCCGTTGATCACATGACTGGTACCGAAAAAAAGCACATCGTAATCCGTATCCTCCTCCAGAAACGGCTTGTACTTATATTGGCTGCTGTCGCGTATAAATATCCGATTCAAAAACCACATCCCGGTTACAAGCAGTATAAGCATCAGAAGAATACTCATACCTCGTTTTGCCTTAGAACTGAAAATAAATGAAGCTTGACGCATTGTATGCATTCCCCCAGATTCCAAACACCAAAATAAACAGGATTCCTCCGACAGCTGCAAGCTCCCGGAACAGCCAGTTCTGCTGCACAAACCATGCTCTCAGACTTACGCCACGATAGCGCAATATATCCGTCAGCAGCAGGAATCCGATTCCATACCCCAAAAGCCAGAAGTTCATGCGGTCAAGTCCCAACTCGTAAAGCCGTCCGTTCATCAGACTTAAAGGATGCAGCTCCAGCAGTATGCGCTTACACATTCTGAGTGCGTTCAAAAAACCGTCGGCACGGAAGAACAGCCATGCAAAATCCACCAGCGCAAATGTCACAACAATGCGTCCTAAAAGAAACACAGACGTATCTGTTCGAATACCCAGTTTTTCACACAGCTTCCTTCTGTACGGCGCGAAGACATTACCCAATACCTGATATACGCCATGAAGAAGCCCCCAGGCAACAAAGGACCACTTCGCACCATGCCAGAGACCACTCACCAGAAAGACAATCAGAATATTGATATAATGCCTTCTCTTTGAACAGCGGCTGCCTCCCAGCGGAAAATAAATATAATCCCGGAGCCAGGTGCTCAGAGACATATGCCATCTTCGCCAAAACTCCTGAACAGAAGCTGCCAGATACGGTGTATCAAAGTTTTTCGGCAGCTCGATATCCAGCATTTTCGCCGCACCGATTGCCATAGCGGAATATCCATAGAAATCGCAGTAGATCTGTACACCATAGATTATCGTCGCGAACATGATCTGCATCCCGGTAAAGCTATGGAAATCGCCGTAAACCGTCGCCACCAGTGCTGCCGCACGATCCGAGATCACAAGCTTCAGAAACAATCCCCAAAGCAGCTGCAGAAAGCCGTTCCGTACTTTTTCATAGGAAAATGCTCTTGCCTGCCGATACTGCGGAAGAAGTTTGTCGGCACGGCCGATCGGTCCCGACAGAAGCTGCGGAAAGAAGGATACAAAGAGCGCATAATTCACGAAACTGCGTTCCGCTGCAATTTTTCCGGAATACACATCAATAAGATACCCAAGTGCCTGGAATGTGAAAAATGAAATTCCGACCGGCATCACGATATCCAGCCGCGGAAGCCCCGACATGCCGAACCGTCCCAGCAGATCTGACAGATTCTGCAGTACGAAGTTCGTGTATTTGTACAGCGAGAGCATTCCCACAAGAACAGCCACACCCATTATGAAAATTTTCTTTTTGAAACCGGAATTTTTCGCAGCTTCTTCCGTAATAATTGCGACAAAATAACTCAGCAATGTACAGACCAGCAACAACAGACAATAGTGCACATTCCAGCAGCCATAAAAAAAATAGCTGCAGAGCAGCAGCCATACATTCTTCCACTTCCCGGGAATCACATAATACAGCAGCAGAACCGCCGGAAAGAAAATCAGAAACTGAAATGAATTAAATGCCATCTGTGCCCGCCCTATCTATCAAATTGTAATTAGTTGCTCAAACAAGCAACATTATAGCACGCAATATACATAGGATAAATAAAAACTTGCTCATTCAAGCAACTTATTGTCTATGTGATACTTAGGAAGTGTGTGGTGGAATTGGAATCCCGAATCAAAAATGATGAACAGATACAGATCGGTTCGAATATCCGCCGGCTCAGAAAAGCAAGGAATATGAAGGCAAATGAACTGATCTGCGCTGTAAATCTTCTGGGTGTGGATCTTAATGTCTTCAGCCTCAGTAAAATCGAAGCGAATACGCAGCATATCAAGGCTTCCCAGTTCCGCGCTATTGTCATGGTGCTGCAATGTGACCCCATGGAACTGCTGAAGACAACATAATCCGTCCTAAACT
>CAVKVA010000010.1:0-78202 GCA_963659875.1 Parolsenella sp. | reverse complement strand
AATTATTCCATTGTCATGAATCTGCGGCTGCCCCGGATCCTGATGGCCATCATCGGTGCGCCGGTGTTTATTTCACAGATTTTATAAGTAAGCAACGACTCTTTAGGGGCGGTTTTACTTTTACCCTTGGGTTTCGATATAATGTTCGATTACGCTCTGTTGATCATCACCACGAATTATGCTATACTATTCATGGTGAATTATATCGTGGGAAGGAGGTTACAGCAATCATGGATGTAGTGAAAACAATGAAACTACTTATACATGTAGATGATCAGGACATTGCAAAGCTTGAAATGCTTACAAAACAGTATGCTGATGCATGTACATATATATCTCAGTACATCTTTGATCACGGGTTCATTCTGAACTTCATGACGTTACAGGATTTTTTGTACCATGACCTCCGGGATAAATATGGGTTAAAATCCCAGTTTGCGATTTCAGCCCTGAAAACTACCACTGCAAGATACAAAACTGTTAAGGAACAGTTGTATCAGCATCCTTATCGTTACGAAGATGAGAACGGTAAATGGCAGTCCATTACAAAAACGCTTGAATGGTTGATGCATCCCATTATATTCCATAGGCCACAGGCTGACCTTGTAAGAGGTCGTGACTATAGTTTCGTCAAAGATGATGATCAGATGCTACTCTCATTGAATACGCTTGAAAAGCGTATTCGTGTGTCGTTTGAGATGCCTGAAAACTTTGAAGACTTTTTTGATGGCTCCTGGAAATTCGGGGGCGGCAAAATTGTTTCCTTAAAGGGCAACTGGTGTTTCCACATCTCAATGACAAAAACAGTTGAGACTGAGTTTTCTGTTGAGACTGTAAAACACGTTGTTGGTATCGATCGTGGGTTACGATTCCTTGCGACTACATACGATGAAGCTGGCAATACAGATTTCTATGACGGCAAATCAATTATGGCAAAACGCAACGCATTCCAGAATACCCGGGCTGAACTTCAGTCTCGTGGTACAAAGTCTGCAAAGCGTGCGTTAAAACGTATCTCCGGACGAGAGAACCGTTGGATGTCTGATGTTAATCATCAGATATCTAAGACACTCGTTTCGAAATACGGTGCCAATACGCTTTTTGCCGTTGAAGATCTGACTGGTGTTAGTTTCAGTGAGGAAAACTTAAACCGATTAACTGAACCTGGGCGCAGACAACTGCGTTCATGGACGTTCTATCAGTTAGAGCAGTTCCTCACATACAAAGCGCATGCTGTTGGTTCAGAAGTTCTTGAGGTGAAACCGGATTACACATCCCAGAGATGTCCAAAATGCGGTCGCATCCACAAGGAAAATCGTAACCACAACCTACACGAGTATGTATGCGATTGCTGCGGATACAGATCTAATGATGATCGTATTGGAGCAATGAACATACAGTTACTTGGCACCATGTATATCTCCGGAGATACGAATCCCCGGTTTGGTGTCAGAAAAGAAGCGTAATATATCTTGGTCGGGCATGCCTGACTAAGTCAAAAAACGGGTGTTGTCAATCACCCGGCGATGTATCCACAGTCCCATGTACCTGAGGAACACATGCTAATGTGCAGTCTGGAAGCGCTCCTCGCGAGTGACGCTAGGACCAGATGGGTGAGGTACAAATCTCGTAATAAAAGGGAGCACCAAGGAGTTTAGCAAGCCCCGATCCCTTTTAGGGTCGGGGTAATTGACTTCTCAATAAGACAAGGAGCACGCTGCGATGATACTGGAGGTACAGAAGGTCTGCTTCGCCTATGCTGGGCAGCAGACCATATTGAAGGACATTGACCTCACGCTGGAGGAGGGACATATACTGGCCATCCTCGGACCGAACGGCATCGGAAAGACCACGCTTCTCAAGTGCATGGTGGGACTTCTGCCCTGGCAGAGCGGCCGCAGCCTTTTATATGGAAAGGACATTCACAAGCTGAAGCCGAAGGAGGCCCTGATGATGAACCGGAAGGGAGAGTTTTTCTACGGTGCTGCCCGGGAGGTGCTGACGGAGAAGAACATTTCCTATTCCTTCGATGTGCAGGTGGTGGTCAACGAGTTTATGTATGAGGGCCGGAATGTACGGAGTATCGTGCCGGTGGCCCTCACGGAGGGAGAAGGCATCCTATGAAAAGCGGACGATTCAGGGTTTCGGAACGACGGCCGATCCGGCCGGAGATGACGGTTTCCCGCCCGGAGATGGCAGGGGATAATGTCTTCGTCACCTGGTTTTCACTGGGGGCGGACACCTCCATTACCCCGGAAACCTACGATGTGCCGGTGTTCTACCTCGGCGGCGAGGGCAGCACCACCTTTCTTTTGGGAGAGGAAGGACGGCGGGTTTCGCTGCAGCCGGGCGAACTGCTCTATGCGCCGGCGGGAACACTCTGCGGCACCGAAACGGCAGTCGGCAGCATTTACACAGAATTGATTATCAGAGAGGAGATACAAATGAACAAAGTTGTTAAGGCAGGAGAAGCGATCACACTGAAGAATCTGATTTCCTATGAGGAGGGCAGCATTGCCAATCTGGACATCGTGCATACGGACGATATGAAGTTTGTGCTGATGGCCTTTGATGAGGGAACGGGCCTCACGCCGCACCGGGCACCGGGAAATGCCATCCTGACGGCACTGGAGGGCAAGGCCATCATCGGCTACGAGGGAGAAAACTATGAGCTCAATGCCGGCGAGTGCTTCCGTTTCGAAAAGAACGGACTGCACAGCGTGACACCCCAGGGCAAGTTCAAGATGAGCCTGCTGCTGGTGATAGAATAATAGCCGAAAAAAAGAGGACGTCCGGATTTCCGGGCGTCCTCTTTTGCTGTGCTCAGCAATAATACAAAAATGAGCGCAGTCGGGCAGAGAAAGCGCAAATATGGATTGTTTGACTTTTGTGTGCGAAATCCATAAAATATTAGATCATACTAACAGTTAGTTTATCACAACTAATCAACGAGAAGCAGTTGTTATGGCAACAGAAAAGAGAAGTTATGCTGGAGCAGTATTATCCGATCCTGCAAAAGTGCGGGATGTTCAACGGCATCGTGCCGCGCAAATATGAGGAGGCATTGGCCTGTCTGAATGCCCGGGTGCGGCAGTTTTCGAAGGGAGCACACGTTGTCGAGCAGGGGCAGCGAGCACAAAATACCGGCATTGTGCTGGCAGGGAGTCTTTCTGAGTATCTTTATGATGAGGGCGGAAACCAGATCAACATCTGTCGCCTGTCGGAGGGACAGGTTTTCGGTGCGGAGCTGTCCTGCACCGGCTGGTCCACGAGTCCGGTGAGCCTCCGGGCGGAAAATGATTGCCGCGTCCTTTTGCTGGATTTCGCTGCGCTTTTGTCGGCGCAGACCATGACCTGTCCTTGTCGGATGCAGGTGACGGCGAATCTCATGCAGGAAATGGCGAAGCAGCTGCTCTTTTTCAATACAAAGATCCGGATTCTGGCACAGAAGCGTCTTCGGGACCGGCTGAAGATCTATCTCCAGACGCTGACGATGGATGAACAGGGTAATGTCAATCTCCCCTACAGCCGGACGGAGCTGGCGGAATTTCTCTGCGTGGACCGCAGTGCCCTTTCTCGGGAGCTCTGCCGGATGCGGGACGAGGGGATTTTGAGCTTCTCCGGTTCCCGCATCCGCATCCTGGAGGCGGGATTTCTGAAGTGATGAGACGGAGGCTCTTCATAGACAGGGCAGGAAATGATCGAATGCACCCAATAGGAAAAACCTATGGATATATTCACGTACAAAGTATTTTTCAAAAGTTGCCTCATGAAGTAGAATTTTCCCGTTCAATACAATACATTCAACATTTTTCAAGGGGGAAAAATCATGAGTCCTATCGTAGTTGGTCTCCTGGGCTTTCTGACCATCATCGCAATCGTGGTCACATTGTTCAAGAGCAAGACACTGCCCAGCATTGCCTTCATTATCTTCCCGTCCATTCTGGCGGCTATTCTGGTAATCGGCGGCTACTACTCCATTGAGAACATCGGCGCTCTGATCAAGAGCGGTTTCGGCAGCACAGGCCCCACAGCGGCTCTGTTCGTGTTCTCAGTTCTGTACTTCGGTATCATGACGGATGCCGGCATGTTCGATGTCATCATCAACAAGCTGATGGGTATGATCGGCGACAGCGTTATCGGCGTTACCGTAATGACTTCCATCATCGCCACCATCGGTCACCTGGACGGCGGCGGAGCATCTACCTTCCTGATCGTGGTTCCGGCTATGCTTCCGGTATACAAGAAGATGCACATGAGATCGACCACACTCCTGAGAATCGCCGTTCTGTCCATGGGTGTTATGAACCTGATGCCCTGGGCTGGCCCGACCATGAGAGCAGCATCTGTTCTCGGTATGGAGGCCGGTAATCTCTGGAGCACTCTGATCCCGGTACAGATTTTCGGTATCGTTCTGGGTCTTGGGCATGCCGTACTTTCCGGTGTGCAGGAGCAGAAGAGAGGCGCCGGTATTCACGGTAAGCTGGCTCAGCAGGAGGGCGCTGTTGTTCTCGATGAGTCTGAGAAGACAGCAGCTGCCAACGATCTGGCTCGCCCGCAGCTTTTCGCTTTCAACATCGTTCTGACACTGGCCGTTATCGCACTTCTGGTTTGGGACAAGTTCCCGAGCTATGTTCCCTTCATGCTGGGTGTAGGCATTGGCATCCTGGTGAACTACACTGATGTGAAGCTGCAGAAGAAGGTTATCAACCTGCATGCAGGTCCTGCACTCATGATGTGCTCCACTCTGATGGGTGCAGCCGTTCTCATGGGTATCCTGGTAAAGACCGTTAAGGTTGACGATGTAGAGATCCAGAGCGTGGTTTCCTGCATGTCTCAGATCATCTCCATGATCCTGCCGGCTGCTCTCGGACAGCATCTGCCGCTCGTGATCGGTATCCTGTCTGTACCTCTGGCACTGGCCTTCGACACCGACAGCTACTTCTACGGCATGCTCCCGGTTATGATCGGTATCGGCGAGAGCTACGGCGTAGGCGCACTGCCCATCGCTACTGCCATGGTAGTCTGCAGAAACTGTGCAACCTTCATCAGCCCGATGGTTCCGGCAACCCTTCTCGGTGTCGGCCTCGCAGATGTGGACATCAAGGATCATATCAAGAACTCCTTCCTGTACGTTTGGGGATTCTCCATCCTTTGCATGATCTTCGCAGCGATTATGGGAATCATGCCCATCTAACATCACGTAGCAATGTAGCGATGCTGCGTGCTGGACACTACATAGCAAAAAGCCTCTCCGCGCTTGCGCGGCGGGGCTTTTTCTCTGTCTTGTCACACACACCAAATCTTGTTATAATAGTAAGAACTATGTATAAGCGCATACTGCGCGGAAAGGCAGATTTCGGCGGAAATATGAATTCCAGAACCCATAAAACAGAAAAGGCGCGGCATATTTACCGGCTGCTTTTCAGTGCAGTGCTGATCCTGGCGGAGGCAGCACTGTTTTTTGTCGTCTGGAAGCATTTCTACAACCCCGCCCTCCGCGTGCCCTACCGCTTCAAGGGAAACTACTTCGTGACCTTCATCTACGCCCTGCTCCTTCTCGTTTTCGGCAACCTCTACGGCGGCCTGAAGCTGGGCTACTACCGGACCTTCCACATCCTTTTTAGCCTTTCGGTATCTTCCCTGGTGACCAATCTCGTGGCCTACGTGGCCGTCATTATCCCGGCTGCCACCTGGTACCTTTCACCCGTCCCGGCGGTGGGCCTCCTGACCCTCCTGCAGATCCTCTGTGCCGTGGTCTGGAGCGTCGTCGGCAACCGCCTTTTTCTGAAGCTCTTCCCGCCCCAGCGGTTGATCCTCCTATATGGCTCCCGTACCGACGAGCTGGCCGCCAAATTCGCCACCCGCACGGACCGCTATATTATAGAAGAAAAACGTTGTGTGGAAGGGGATAATGCTTTCGGGCCGAAGACATTTGACCAAACCTGCAAGCTGCTTTGCCGCTACGATGGCGTGATCATCGGCGACATCTCGGCGGAGCTCCGGAATGACTATCTGAAGTTCTGCTACAGCCATTTTCTGCGGACCTATACCGTGCCGAAGCTGACGGACATCCTGCTGAAGAGCGGTGAAACCCTGCACATCTTCGACAGTCCCATGTATCTCAATCGAAATTACGGTCTCAGCCTGGAGCAGGAGGCCCTGAAGCGCTGCCTGGACCTCGTGGTGACCGTCCCGGCGTTATTGCTCTGCGCACCGATTCTGCTGCTGACGGCCCTGGCCATCAAGCTGGAGGACGGCGGCCCGGTCTTTTTCCGGCAGCAGCGCTGCACCAAGGACGGCCGCGTGTTCAACATTCTGAAATTCCGCTCCATGATCGTGGACGCGGAGAAGGACGGCCGGGTGATTCCTGCCACGGACAAGGACCCCCGCATCACGAAGGTGGGCAGCTTCATTCGCGCCACCCGCATTGACGAGCTGCCCCAGCTTCTCAACATCCTGAAGGGAGACATGGCGCTGGTGGGACCCCGTCCGGAGCGTATCGAGCACGTGCGCCAGTATTCCGAGCAAATTCCGGAGTTTTCCTACCGTATGCTGGTGAAGGGCGGTCTCACCGGCTATGCCCAGGTTTACGGCAAGTACAACACCACTGCCTATGACAAGCTGAAGCTGGACCTCATGTACATCCAGAACTACAGCATCTTGCTGGACCTGGAGATCCTCTTTAAGACCATTCAGATCGTCCTGACCAAGGAAAGTACCGAGGGCTTCAGCACCGCGGCTTCAGCAGAAATCCGGGAGAAGGCGGAGGGGGAGAGATGAAAATCCTCATGGTGAACGCCTCCAGCAATATCGAAAAACGGGTGGATCTGCTCTATGACTTTTTGAAGGGCCAGGGGCATGAGGTGACCGTTTTTGCTTCTGATTACCTGCATGCGGAGAAAACGAAGCGCAGCAGCACACCGCGACGTTACCGGCTGATCGAGACGCTACCCTATCGGCGGAACATTTCCCTGCAGCGGCTCTATTCCCATTGGCGCTTTTCCCGGGATGCCTTCCGGCAGATCAGGGAAATGTCGGCGGACCTCCTTTACCTGGTGGTGCCCCAGAATGCCAATGCCGCGATTGCCGGTGCGTATCGGAAGTGCCATCTGGAGGCGAAGATCATCATTGACATCGTGGACATGTGGCCGGAAAGCCTGCCCGTCGGCGGCACCGACCGCTTCCCCTTTTCCCTCTGGGCTGCGGTCCGGGACCGGCATCTTCATGAAGCGGACCTGGTGCTGCTGGAATGCGATTACTATCGGGAACGTCTCGGCAAGCGCTTGCATGGGGTGAAAAATATGACTTTCCCCTGGCTGCGGCAGCATACCGAATGGACCAGCCGTTACCGGGAGGACAATGTCGGCGGCGCGGTACAGCCGGATGGGGCGCGAAAAACGCTGCAGCTCTGTTATCTGGGGGCTGTCAACAACATCATTGATCTGGATGCCCTGGAGGCACTCCTGAAGGCGCTGCAGGCTTCTGAATATGGCTGCGCTGTGACACTGCACTTGATTGCCGTGGGCGAGCGAAAGGCGGAGCTTGTGCAGCGCGTGCAAACGGTCGGCGCTGAGGTGGTGGATCACGGCCCCATCTATGATGCGGCGAAGCTGCAGGAAATCATGGACGACTGTGACTACGGGCTCAATCTCATGAAATCAACGGTGTGCGTCGGTCTCAGCATGAAGCTCGTGGATTACCTCGCCGCCGGGCTTCCGGTCATCAATAACCTGCCGGGCGACAGCCGGGAGCTGATGGAAGAAAGGCACTGCGGCTTGCAGTGGCCCCTGTCGGCGGAGACGATCCTTCGGGAGCGTTTTGACCGTCGGGAGATTCGCCGGGTGTACGAGGAGCGCTTTTCCTCGCGGCAGCTGGCAAGGTACTGGCAAGAGGTGGAGGAGAGGCTATGAGAATACTCCATATTTCCCCCTATTTTCCGGATCTGAAAACCAATCATGCCGGAGGCGTCTGTATGGGAAAGGAAGTGGAAACCCTGCGGAAGCAGCATGAGGTACAGGTTCTGACCTTTGTGGCGTCGGAGTTTGACGAAAAGCTGGCACAAGAGCATGCTGAGGATCCCGCGTATCACTGGGTACGGATTTCCCGCTTGTCCCGGGCGATACATGCTATTTTCCTGCCGTGGCTACCCAACTATTTTGCCGCCAGAGCGTCACTTCGCTTTTCTTTGCAACTAATCCGTTTTGTAAAAAAATACAGAATACAGGCCATTCATGCAGAGTATGCCTCTATGGGTCAGTATCTCTGGATACGACGTTTTTTTCCGAAACTTCGCTTTTATCTGGTGGAGCATGACATGACGGCCCAGTCCTTTGAACGGAAATGTGCTGAGGCGGCACAGAAAGCGGCTTCCGGCGGATTTGCAGTGAAGCTTAAGTATCTGTATGCCAAGGATCAGCTGGCCAAAGTGAAGGCGCAGGAAAGAAGATATTGTAGAGAAGCGGATAGCGTTCTTGTCTTCAATGAGAAGGACAGAGGGTTGGTCAAGGACTTCTATGGTGTGGACAGCCTGATTCTCAATCCCTATTTTGGCATGGAGGACAGTCTCCTTCGGGAGAATCCTGTTTTGAAATCGGACAAGGAGAGATATTCGATTTGCTTTCTGGGACAGATGGGAAGACCGGAGAATGACATGGCAGGACAACGCCTGATTCGGATTTGTCAAAAGGTGAAGGACAAGCTGCCGGGCCTGAAACTGTATCTTGTGGGAAATCAGCCGACAGAAACATTGCGACAGATGGCGGAGAAAGCCGGCAACTGGGTTGCCGTTACCGGATTTGTGGAGGACGTGGACGTTTATATCCGGAGAACGGAACTTGCGGTATTTCCGCTGGAAATGGGAGCCGGTATCAAGGTGAAGGTACTGCGTGCCCTGGTACTTGGTACGCCGGTCATCACCGGACAGGTGGGCGCCGAAGGAATCGACGAGGACTATCGGGTCATTGTACCGGCGGAAACTGATGAGGAGTACGTTGAAAGGATGATTCACTTGCTTGAAAATCCGGATAAGCTGCAAGAACGCAGTGGCGAGGGACAAAAGTTTATTCAGGAGCATTTTTGCTGGGAGAAGAGTGAAGAGGTGCTGGCCGGCGTGTATGACGAAGTGTCCGCGGATGGGGGATGAAAGATGAAAAAAGAAGAGAAATGCGTATTCAGCATCATTGTCCCTGCCTATAATGTGGAGAAGTATATCGGCGCATGCATAGAAAGCATATTGCAGCAATCTTTTTCTGATTTTGAAGTTTTGATCATTGATGATGGATCAATGGACGGTACGTTGGATGTGGCAATGCGGTATGCAGAAAAAGATTCGCGGATCCGGATTTTCTCAAAGAAAAATGCGGGGCTTTCTCATACCAGAAACTATGGGATAGAAAGGGCAAGCGGAAGCTTCCTTTATTTTGTGGATTCAGATGATTTGCTGGAAAAGGAAGCACTTTCCAATATTGAAAAAGAAATTCGAAATCATCCGGGTGTGGATATTGTTGCAACCCGCTATCGGGTAATGGACAATAAGACCGGCAGGAAGGAAGATGTGAATGGCTTTCCGGAGAGGATTCTATCGAATGGCGTAGATATGAGCGTTGCGGCGCAGTATGCGGCATGCTTTCTATATGATGATATTTCTACTATGTCACCACTATATGTGCTCAGGAAAGAGTATCTCAATACAATAGGACTTCGTTTTTTCGAAGGAATTTTTCATGAAGACGAGTTGTGGACACCGCAGATTTTCCTGAATGCAGAGAAGATTGCATATTGCAGAGAAAGTTGCTATTTGTATCGCGTCAACAGATCTGGAGCCATTACCAGTGCATTCAGTGATAAACATTATCAAGATCGCCTGTTTGTGATGGATCAACTAAGAGCATTGGCTGATTCTGCAAGGGACACAGAGGCGAGCAAAGCCTATCGGGAAAGAATTGCGTGTTTATATGCAAGATTTATACAGGATGTTGATGGCATCTGTGACCGCAAAGAAATTTTGAAGGGGCTTTTCGAAAGACGGTGTTATCTGAAGGATGCCATGCAGCGGAAATACAGAGTTCTGTATCTCGCGGTGAACTTGCTTGGCGTAAAGAAGGCGTTGAAACTGTTTTCAAAGTTGATGCATATGCGGGGTATGTTGTGATACCGAAAATCATTCATTATTGTTGGTTTGGGAAGG
Organism: Parolsenella sp.; assembly: GCA_963659875.1. GTDB lineage: Bacteria > Bacillota > Clostridia > Lachnospirales > Lachnospiraceae > Oribacterium. Next base: position 68,013 of record CAVKVA010000010.1, on the reverse strand, counting down.
GAAAACTTCCGGAAAAGGCTAAGAAATGCATAGCAAGCTGGAAGCGATTCTGTCCGGATTATGAGGTGATCCGATGGGATGAAGACAATTACGAGATTCCGGAGATTCCTTTCTTGAAAAAAGCCTATGCGGACAGAAAGTGGAGCTTTGTCGCGGATTATGTCCGACTGGATGTGGTTCATCGCATGGGCGGTATCTATTTTGATACGGATGTGGAGCTGCTGAAGCCGATTGAGAATCTGCTTTCGTATCAAGCTTACTTCGGTTTTGAAGAAGCGACTACAGTAAATACCGGGCTTGGATTTGGAGCGGAAGAGCATTGCGATATTTTGAAGGAAATGATGCAGTGTTATAAGCAGTTGCTTCCTTGCCAGACGCATGAAGAATATATTCAGCATACCTGTCCGATCGTGCAGACCCCGATTTTGGAGAAACGAGGACTTCTGTTGAATGGAGAATCGCAGAAATTGGGAGAGGTTATGGTGCTTTCTGCAGAATATATGAATCCACGGGATTTTATGACCGGGAAACTGCAAAAGACAGAAAATACCATCAGTATCCATTGGTATGACGCTTCGTGGCAGTCTTTAGCGGATCAGAAGGTACTGGAACTACGACATAAGCTGACGCCGTTCTTTGGCGTGAAAAATGCCTGGCGTATCGCTGTCTTGATTCAGTATACGCGATATAAGGGATTAAAAGAAATGTTGCGATATTACAGAAATAAGTGCCGAGGCGGATGATAAAATGGAAGAACTGAGGAACAAATTCAAAAATACAGAAAATAGAATATTTTTAAAAAATGTGTTGTTTCAGTTGGCGTGGTGCTTGCTGATGACACAAGTTTTTCTGGTGGAGACAACAATTCCCTTGGGAACCTTTCGCATAACGTGGATCTGCTTGGGATTGATTTGTTTGTCCATGCTTGCGTGCATAAATTATTCCCTGAAGCAGCTGCTGATTGTGGGAGCCTTGGGTATTGTGGGGATATTGACAAGTTATGTCAGTAGGAACAGTTTTGCATTGTGGGCGTGTATTCTACTGGCTTGTGCCAAGGACATACGATATGAGCTGACTCTGAAATATATGCTTGCTGCAATGAGTGTAATTTTTGTACTGGCATTTGCATTGTCCTCCTGCGGCATGATTGAGAATGTTGCATTGATCGGCACCCATGGTATGCTGAATAAATTTTCTATGGGCTTTTTATCGGCCAATACGGCACATGCATATTTTCTGACCATGTGTCTTCTATTTGTGGCGCTTTTCTACGAAAAGATAGGAATCGCAACAACTGCAGCGGCGGTAGTATTTAATCTGCTATATTTTTATTTGACAAAGTGCAAGACCTCTGTTGCGCTGATCGTGCTGCTTTTTGCGGCAGTTTTGCTTACAAAAAAACTGCGTGACTATTGTTGGGGAAGAAAGTTGCTGCAAGTGTTGATGCGTATTGGCAATGTTGGCATCATATTCAGCATGCTGATCCTGGTTATACTACCTTATTTTTATCGGGCGGATGCACCGTGGATTCCGCTTTTTCATCACTGCGGCACTGTGCTTGCAAGGATATCACTAAGCCATTATTTTCTGGAGAATTATCACATTACACTTTTGGGTAATTATATTCACGAGTTGGTGGATCATTCCTACTACCTGGATATTGGATATGAGGTACTTTTGCTTCGCTACGGGATTTTGTTCACAGCAATGTTTTGTGTCGGAAACATTTACCTGCTGCACTATTTTCGAAAGAAAGAAAGCTATGCACAGTATCTGACGGTGCTGATTGTGCTGATCCATACTTGTATGGAAAACTGGTATCTGATTGCGTTCTACAACTTTAGTTATTTTTGGATAGCGGAGTATTTCATCTGGCGCGATCGGACAGAAGGAAAGGCTGACAAAAAATATAAAAAAAAGCTGTTTCTTAGACTGAATATTGAAAAAGCGAATCATGCAGGTTACAAGGCGGTGAGAGATTGCGAGAGGATTCTTCAGGAAGAAGGTTTTATAGCATATGATCTCTATATTAGGGTGTTTAGCCTAAGGCTCCTGAACTATCTTGTGAATGGCGCGATTTATTTAAAACTTCTGCTTTTGCCGAAAAATTGTGACATTCTGATTGCTCATCCGTTGTATGAAATCGGATTTGACTATATCAAAGTGTTGCAGAAGGAAAAAGCGGAAAAGAACCTGCGGATTATCTTTCTGATCCATGATCTTCCTTCGTTGCGGATTGATCGGACAAAGATTTTCAAGATGACAGATAAGGAAATGTGCGATACAGCAGATATTATCATCGTTCATAATGAACGGATGAAGCGATATATTGCGGATACGTATGGAGTTGCGGAAGACAGGCTAAAGGTACTGGGCTTATTTGACTATCTTTGTGATGATTGTGAGCGATTTGAAACGAGAAAAGACAAAAATATCATCATTGCCGGAAATTTGAATTGTGATAAGGCTGGATATCTGGGAAAAATTGGCGAGCTGAAGGCACTGTCTTTTCAACTTTATGGCGGAAAGGATCAGAATCCGAAGGGAGATAATGTTCACTATCATGGTTCGTTTTCTCCAGAGGATCTTCCGAATAGGCTGCAGGGGAGTTTTGGCCTTGTCTGGGATGGGGATTCGGAAAAGACCTGCAGCGGAAATTACGGCGAATATCTTCGCTATAACAATCCACACAAAACCTCATTATATCTTGCGGCGGGAATTCCTGTGATCACATGGCGAGAAGCAGCGATAGCGGATATAATCCGGGATCAGGAAATCGGTATCGTGGTTTCTGACTTGAATGAGATTTCCGTGGAAATTGATGCGATTTCGGCAACAGAGTATGCAAAAATGCAAGCCAATGCTCGAAGGATGGGAAAAGTGCTTAGGAATGGTGAACATCTCCGCAATGTGCTGAAAGATATATACTAATGAAGACGAATTCTTTGAAATTTAATTTCATCATGAATGTGCTGCTGACATTATCCTCGTTTCTGTTTCCTATGCTCACGTTTCCGTATGTATCGAGAATACTTGGACCGGAGGGGATAGGAAAAGTCAGTTTCGCGCAGTCCATTATCACGTATTTTACGCTATTTGCGCAGCTTGGCATACCATCCTATGGGATCAGAGTGTGCGCACAGAATCGGGACAATAAGGAAGAACTGTCACGTATTGTGCAAGAGTTGACTATTATTAGTCTTGTGATGACAGTAATAGTCTATGGAGCTTTGTTTATCTCTGTTGAATTGGTGGAGCGATTCCGAAAGGAAAAGATGCTGATTCTGATCAGCAGTGCATCCATTTTGTTCGGATCCCTGGGCATGGAGTGGATGTACAAGGGGCTGGAACAGTATGCGTACATCACGACACGATCGCTGCTTTTTAAGGTGATTTCTGTTCTTCTTATGTTCGTTTTGATCCATGCAAAAGAAGATTATTTGGTTTATGGAACCATTTCGGTATTCGCGGCATCGGCATCACAATTTTTAAATCTCATCAATGCAAGAAAGTATATATCTCTGAAACCGTGCGGTTCGTATCATTTTTCCAGGCATATAAAGGCAGTGGGCGTGTTTTTGGCGATGTCCTGTGCGACTACCATTTACACGAATCTGGATACTGTGATGCTGGGATTTATGGCAACAGATGCGGATGTGGGATATTATAATGCAGCGGTGAAGATGAAGACTATACTGGTTGCTATGGTGACATCCTTGGGGACAGTTCTTCTGCCACGAGCGTCTTATTATGTGAAAAATCATCAGTCGGAAGAATTTTGCCGGGTTTTGAAAAAATCGCTCCATTTTGTGGCCGTGGCATCTTTGCCGGCAGCAGTTTACTTCATCTTATTCGCAAAACAAGGAATACTGTTTTTATCTGGAGATGCGTATCTTGCAGCAACAATCCCAATGCAACTCATTATGCCCACAATAGTGCTTATAGGATTTTCCAATGTTACTGGAATACAAATTTTGGTTCCACTGGGGCATGAGAAGTACGTTCTGTATTCTGAGATAGCAGGGGCTATTGTGGACATTGTGGCCAATGCTTTGCTGATTCCGACAATGGCGGCAAGCGGTGCGGCGATAGGTACTACAGTTGCAGAAGCGGTTGTTTTGGCCGTTCAGATATACTTTATAAAAAAACATCATAAAGAATACAATCAACTCCTGAAAGGAGTATGTTTTAGAAATTGTGTCATGGCAACCGTGATGGGGGCGTTTGTCTCAGCCTGGTGTATGCGATTAAACCTGGGAGCGTTTTGGATATTGATGATCTCAGCGATGTGTTTTTTCACAGGATATATGGGATGTCTGTTGCTGCTTAAGGATGATTTTGTATATGAAATGTTAAATGCGTTTAGAAGCAAAGTGGAGAATATGGGAATCAGTAAGGACGCAATGAATATTTTGAACGTAAGGGAGCACTTAATCGGAAAAAAAGAAATTGCAGATAAGTTTTTTTTATTTGCATGGATGGGGTATTTTTGCTTCAAATTTCTGGAAAGTACAATGATATATTCTGATTGGCTTCTCCCGATGTACCGGGTCGCGAGTTTTGTTCTTCTGCTTGTGATGCTTTATCGATTCGTTACGTTGGGCAAGAATGAATGGACAGAGTTTCTGATAATGTCGCTTGTGCTGCTCGCGGGAATAGGCATGCTTGTGTTTAGAAATACAAAGGCATATTTATTCTGGGCAGCAGCCATTATAGCCGCGAAGGATGTTGATTCAGAGAAAATTGTTAAGGTTTCACTGGGTATAGGAACAGTGTTGATGATTATGGCAGTGGTTGGATCGCAATTGGGGTTGGTGCCGGACTTGGTATACAATTCACGAGGTGGAAAGCTTGCGCATGCACTGGGAATTTGCTATACAACAGACTGTGCAGCGCATGTATTCTTTCTTTTGCTTGGATTTTTATTTCTTAAGCGGGACAATATTAGGGCATGGATGTATCCTTGTTGTTTGTTGTTGATATTTGTTTTGTACACAATGACAAGAGCCAGAAATAATGCGATTTGTATGTGTGTTCTCTTGGGTGGTTCGGTACTATACAACCCTTTGAGAAAATGGATTTCGTCAGATAAAAGAAAGGTATGTGTTATAGGCGTAATTTTGGGTCTGTTTTTTGCTTTTTGTATAGTATTTTCGTTATATAATTCGTTTAACTATAATGAAAGCAATGAATGGCTGGTGAAATTCAATCGAATTCTTGGTGGCCGATATACTATGGGGCAGACGGCATTTGATAATTATGGCATAAAACTGTGGGGAAGCAGTATACCACAGCAAGGATTTGGCGGTGTTACTGGTGGCGTTGCGAATTACTTCTTTCTCGATATTTCATATGTTAATATCCTGCTCTGTGATGGGTTAGTAGTGTTTGGTGTAAGTATTTTGCTTCTGCTGAAAATCATGTATAAAGGTTTTAGAACGGATGTATATATCATGGGGATTGTTGCATTGATTGCTTTGCAGTCTTGTGTAGAGCATCATATGGTGCAGCTTCAATACAATTTTTTCCTACTTTGGGCATTTGCGGCCCCTGTCCAGCCAGGACTTGGTGACAAGCACCATGAAGTGATCCGTCCGAAAATATAGCTATTGTGGAGGAGTACCATGACCAAACCCGAAATCTACGACTTTTTGACCACCCATCACATCCCCTTCGAAATCACCGAGCATGCGGCGGTGTTCAGCATGGGGGAGTTGAATGATGTGGTGCTGCCGTACCCGGAGTGGGATGCGAAGAATCTCTTTGTCCGGGATGACAAGAAACAGAATTATTACCTGATTACGGTGCGGGGCGACAAGCGGGTGGACCTGAAAGCGTTCCGCCGGGCCCAGGGGCTCCGAAACCTGTCCTTCGCGTCGCCGGAGGAGCTGCTGAGCTTTCTTGCTCTGACGCCGGGCTCGGTGTCTCCCTTCGGGCTGCTGAACGATACGGAGCGCCGGGTGCATTTTTACTTGGACCGGGAGTTTGCGGGACATCCCATGGGCGTGCATCCCAATGACAACACCGCGACGGTCTGGCTGCAGGCTTCCGACATGATGGCGCTGGTGCAGGCGCACGGCAATGTCGCGGAATATGCGGATCTGCCGCTGAAACCGTAAGAACTGAAAAAAGTATCGAAAAAAAACCACATCTGTGTCCCTTTTGTGTCCTTTCCTGTGCTAGAATGACGTCAGTCAAAAGGAAAGAGACAAGGGTAAACGATCAAAGGGATCGGATCACCGTCTTTGAAAGGAGAAAAAATTATGTTTAATCCAATGTTCGCACTGCTGGCTGTCGAGTCTACGACTGCTAATCCGTTCACAACCATGGGAACACCCATCACCGGCCTGATCAACATGGCGTTGTCACCGGCGCTGGCTCTGGTGGCTGCCATCGGCGCTATCTACTGCATCATCGTAGGCGCAAGACTTGCTAAGGCAGATGAGCCGCAGGAGAGAGAGAAGGCTAAGAAGTCCTTGACCAATGCGGTCATCGGTTTCATTCTCATCTTCGTACTTCTGGCAGCACTGAAGGTTGGTATGCCGGCATTCGAGTCATGGTACAACGGTGTTGGTACAACCACATCCTCTCAGGCAAAGGGCTAATCACCTACAAAATTGAATAATGTCCGTACTGCAGAGACAAACGTCCCTGCAGTATAAACAAAAAAGAATTGACAGGGCAAAATGGCTCTGCTATAGTAAAGCGCAAAAGCGAGGAGGCTTCATTAAGGGCACTCGCTTTTGCGCTTTTTATCGTTTGGGGCAATCATCGGGGCGCCCGAAACGATGTCACAACAGATTTGATTTTTTCAGGAGGGAAATGCAGATGAATGCGATGGAGATTGCAAATGGAATTCCCATGTGGATTGCCTGTGGTATACCGGTGCTTCTGGTGCTGGCGCAGGCCTTTATCTTTGCGAAGAGCGCGTACAGCGCCGGAAAGCGGATCGGGCTCACGGATGCCCAGCTGAAGGGCGCGGTGCGGAGCAGTGCCACCACTTCCATCGGCCCTTCCTTCGTGATCCTGAGCGGCATGCTGTCTTTGCTCATCAGCATTGGCGCACCCATGGCCTGGATGCGGCTCTCCCTCATCGGCTCTGTGATGTTCGAGTCCATTGCGGCAGGCTTCGGTACATCCTCCGTGGGCGTACAGCTGGGCGCGGATGAACTGACACCCCTGGCGTTGGACATGGCCGTGTGGACCATGGTGCTGGGCTCCATCGGCTGGATCGTTTTCGCCACCATTTCCGCAAACCGCATGGACAAGGTGCAGCACAAGATCTCCGGCGGCGACCCGGCGAAGCTCATGGCCATCTCTACGGCAGCCATCATTGGCGCTTTCGCCTCCATGTCCGCTTCCCATCTCATCAAGCTGAATAAATATTCTCTGGCCTGCGTGCTGGGAGCAGTCTTTATGGCCATCTGCATGAAAATTTCCGAGAAGCCCGGCTTTGCCAAGCTGAAGGAATGGAACCTGACCATCGCCATCTTTGCGGCCATGATCATCACTGCATTGATCTAAGGGAGGAAGAGCATGAACGAGAAGGATTTTTTTGAAAAGGAATATATGCCGAAGATGCACCGCATCGGAAAGCTCACAGGTTTCCTGGGCGTGGCCCTGTCCTTCCTGCCGGCCCTGATGCTGGCGGTGGTATACGGACTTCTGCCGGATCCCGCGGCACTGCTGACGGCTTTCGTGGCCTGCGCCAGTGCCTTCGGCTTCCTCTGGGTGGTGGAGCCCATTTCCTACTTCACGGTACTGGGACCCGTGGGCACCTATATGGCCTTCCTCTCCGGCAACATTTCCAACATGCGTGTGCCCTGTGCCAGCATGGCGCAGGTTTCTGCCGGTGTAGAGCCGGGCACGGAAAAGGGTCAGATCATTTCCGTCATCGGTATGGCCACCTCCATCATCATTAACGTTTCCGTCCTGACCATCGGCGTGATCCTGGGCAGCTCCGTGCTGTCCCGACTGCCCGTGGCGGTGACCGAGGCCTTGAATTACCTCCTGCCGGCCCTCTTCGGCGCCCTCCTCATGCAGTTCGGCATGAAGCGCCTGGGCTTCGCGTCCGGCATGCTGGCCTTCGCCATTCTTATTTATGTGGCCATCAAGGCGGGCATTTTCGGCTGGCTCCCCGGTGCGTCCAATTATCTGGGCACCCTGGCCAGTGTCTTTGTGGCCATCGGCGTGACCCTGGCAAGCTACAAGAAGAAGGACGAGAAGGCCCAGAAGGAGGCAAAAAGTGCTTGAGAATAAGAGGATAATGCTTTCGGCCATGGAAAACCTGCGGCCCCTTTGTGAGTCGACGGCGGAAGCGCTGTGGAACAAGCCGGAACTGGGCGGTACAGAACAGCAGTCATCGGATCTCTTCCGGAACATCCTTTCAGAGGAGGGCTTCCGCATTGTGAACGAGCCGAAGCTCCCCTATGCCTTTTACGGGGAGTACGGCAGCGGCAGCCCCGTGATCGCGGTGCTGGGCGAGTACGATGCCCTGCCGGGGTTGTCCCAGAAGTGTCAGATCACGAAGGAAGCAGTGACACCGGGAGCGCCGGGGCACGGCTGCGGTCACAATCTCTTGGGCTCGGCAGCATTAACCGCAGCAGTTGCCATCCGCCGTTTCCTGGAGCAAGAAAAGCTGCCGGGAACGGTGCGCTTCTATGGTTGCCCCGAGGAGGAACTCCTGTCCGGCAAGGTGAAGATGGCGTATTACCACATGTTCGACGGCTGCGACATGGCCCTCAGCTGGCATCCCATGTCCGCCAATATGGTCTACGAGGCCGGGTATCTCGCCAGTGCCTCCATTAAATTCTTCTTTAAGGGACAGACCAGTCACGCGGCCTTCGCGCCGGAGCGGGGCAGAAGTGCATTGGATGCGGTGGAGCTCTGCAGCGTGGGTGCGAACTATCTCCGGGAGCATGTGACGGACAAGGCCCGGATCCATTACACCACGGACAGCGGCGGCTTTGCGCCGAACATCGTGCCCGACAAGGCCAGTGCCTGGTACTTCACGAGAGCGCCGCACATCTCCGATGTGAAGGACATTCTCCGGCGGCTCACCCTGGTGGCGGAGGGCGCTGCCCATATGACGGAGACCGAGGTGACGGCGAAGATCGAGTACGGCTGCTGCGACATGCTGAGTGGGAAGCGCTTCACAGACCTCACCTGGCAGAATATGCAGGAAATTCCGCTGCCGGAATACACCGAGGAGGAGCTGAGCTTTGCGAAGAGCCTGCAGGATACGGTGGATCCCGGCATCAAGGCCCATGACGAGAAGGCCTACGAGGCGAAGGGCAAGGCTCTGGCGGATGCGGTGGTGTCCCGGGATGCCTGGGAGAAGGCACCGCTGACCGCGTCCTCCGACAGCGGAGACGTGAGCCAGATGATGCCCATGAACCTCTTCACAGCGGCCTGCTGGCCAGTGGGTGTGGGACCTCATACCTGGCAGAGCTGTGCCTCGGCGGGCAGCAGCATTGGCCGGAAGGGCGCGTTTTATGCGGCAAAGGTCATTGCGGCGACGGCCTACGACCTCTTCACAGATGCGAAGCTGCGGGAGGAGATCAAGGCGGAGTTTGACAGCCAGGAGCGGGAAAGCTACAGCCCGATGTATACAGAATAAAAGAATCAGCGATGTTTTGATAGCCGGGGAAATCCCCGGCTATTTGTCATTAGCAGAAGATTATGCTATACTTACCTCCAAATGCTGTGACATATCGCCGATGTTTTCGTCGGCACATGAGGATATACATGATCAATCAGGAATGCATGATCGAGGTCAAAGATGTGACCAAGGTCTATAAGCTCTATGACAAGCCCATCGACCGTCTGAAGGAGTCCATGAGCCTAAGTCATAAAAACTATCATCGGGATTTTTATGCACTGAACCACATCAGCTTTGATGTGAAGAAGGGCGAGGCCGTGGGCATCATCGGCACCAACGGCTCCGGCAAGTCCACGATGCTGAAAATCATCACCGGGGTGCTGACGCCGACGGCCGGAAGCATCCACACAAAGGGCACGGTCTGCGCGCTGTTGGAGCTGGGGGCCGGCTTCAACCAGGATTACACCGGCATCGAAAACATTTACATGAACGGCACCATGATGGGCTTCACCCGGGAGGAGATGGACGCGAAGCTGCAGGACATCCTGGATTTTGCGGACATTGGCGACTTTGTCTATCAGCCGGTGAAGTCCTATTCCAGCGGTATGTTCGTGCGGCTGGCCTTTGCCCTCTACATTTCCGTGGACCCGGATGTACTCATTGTGGACGAGGCACTGTCCGTGGGAGACGTATTCTTCCAGGCAAAATGTTATCATCGGATGGACGAGCTGAAGCAGAAGGGCACCACCATTCTCATGGTGACCCACGACCTCGGCTCCGTCATGAAGTACTGCGACCGGGTGCTGCTTCTGAACAAGGGCGAGCGCATCGCCGAGGGCAAGCCGGGCGAGATGGTGGACCTTTATAAGAAGATTCTGGCGGGGCAGTACAGCGGCAACGAGGACTTCGTGGACAAGCAGGATTTCGGCGTGGACAGCGTAGGCGGTGCCGCCATGAAGCAGCAGGCCAATGCTGTCGGCGCGGAAGCCGGAGACACGCCGGAGGACGCGACAACGCAGGAGCCGGAGGGACTGATGCAGACGCAGCTGACCCTGAACCCGGCGGTACAGCATTACGGCAACGGCAAGGCGGAGATCTACGACTTCGGCATTCTCGACCAGAAGGGTAAGGTCACCAATGTGGTGCTGAAGGGCGAGTACTTCTCTATTAAGGAAAAGATTCGTTTCCACGCTCCCGTTGAATCGCCGATTTTTACCTTCACCATCAAGGATAAGCGAGGAGCGGACCTCTCGGGCACCAACACCATGTTCGAGGGCGAAGACATTGCCCCGGTCAAGGAAGGCGACGAGTATACCTGCACCTTCCGGCAGAAAATGACGCTTCAGGGCGGGGAATATCTCCTGTCCATGTCCTGCACGGGCTTCGAGCAGGGAGAGCACACGGTTTACGATCGGAAATACGACATTGCGAGTCTCACGGTGCTGAGCAACAAAAACACGGTGGGGGTTTATGATATGGAGTCGGAGGTGACTCTGGAAAGGCATGATGCATGAGTTTTGGCAAGCATAGAACCAATCTCCTGGACTGGATCCATTTCGAGAATCCGGCAACGGGCTTTCCCCAGGACGCGGAGCTTCTGCTGCTGGCAGAGGACGGTGCCCGGGAGGACTTTCTCAATCTGCTGCAGGGGCGGGTGAAGAAGGTGGATACAGAGCCCCGGGAGGGACTGTATCATTATATCGTGATGCCCCGGCTGACGAAGGGGACGATGCATCTTTTCGGTGAAAGTCTCACGGCAGTGCTGTCGGCTCTGGAAAATCGTCTGTATCCCGGCGGCAGTCTGGTGCTGGGACTGGAGAACCACGACGATGTGGAGCGTTTGGCCAGCGGTCTCTACGAGGATAATGTCTATTATGCGACATTTGACGAGCTTGCGTCCATGGAAAAGGACTTCGCGGCACGGCATCCACAGGGGAAGCTGCAGCGCTTCTATCCGCTGCCGTCTCTGGAAATGCCCCTTCGCTTCTATACAGATGCGCATATGCCCGCGGTCGGCGAGGAGGATGCCCGGATCGGCGCGTTGCTTTCGGCGGGAACCTTCCGCACCCTGGCGCCGGCGTATTTCTGTATTTTGACGCCACAGCCGAAGCAGGCCTATCATGACCGGCTGTATCGGGACTGGACGCCGGTTTACATCAAGTACAATTCCAGCCGGAAGCCGGAATATGCCATCAAGACCGAGATTTTGAAGGACGGCGAGGGAAAGCTGCACGTCCTGAAGGAGGGCCTGAGTCCGGCGGCAAATGCCCATATCGAGTCCCTACGAGAGAAGGCGGCGCTGCTGGAGAAGCAGAATCCGGCCCTTTCCGTATTGCATGAGGAAAAGACCCACAATGACTTTGGCTCCGGTCAGAGTCTTTCTGCTGTGCTCTATCCTTACGTGAAGGGGCAGAGTCTCGCGGCCATTCTGGGCGGTATGATCGAAGGCGGCAAGGCGCCGGTCAAGGCCCTGCAGGAGTCCATGGAACTGGTGCTGGGGGCTTCCGAGGGAGAGCTGTGCCCGGCCAACCTGGACTGTCTCTTTGACAATGTGCTGATGCAGGAGGGCCGCCCGGTGCTCATCGACTGTGAATGGGTACAGGAAGAACCGGTATCAGTGCGTTTCCTCCAGTATCGCATGCTGTCCTACTGGTATGAGGAGTATCGGCAGCAGCTGGGCTATCCGGATCTCGGCAGTTTCCTGCGGCTCTTCGGCTTCGCGGCGGAGGATGTGCAGGTGCAGAAGGAGCGGGAGGCGCAGCTGCAGCGGGAAATCCACGGCGACGGTGAGGACAGCAATGCCTGGGCTTATCAGCAGAGCCGGGTGACGGTGCAGAACTTCCTGGCGCAGCAGAAGGAGATTTCTGAGCAGAAGGACTGCATCGCGGAGCTGAGCCGTCAGGTGAAGGAAAGAGATGTGGCGCTCCACAAGGAGCGGGAGGTGCAGCGGCTCACGAATGTGCATGTGGGAAACCTCGAGAAGGTGATTCAGGTACATGAGCGTGACATTCAGACCCTGCAGCGTGAGCGGGATTACTACCAGCGGCACCAGAGCATTCCGAGCCGTCTGCACCAGAAGCTGCAGGCGAAGCTGGAGGCCCGTTTCCCGACGGGAACGCGGAAGCGGCAGGTATTGAGCTACGCCTTCCGGACCCTGCGGCATCCCATCCGTATGTGCTCTCTGTATCTCACGGAGGACGGACGGAACCGGATTCAGGGTGACTTTGCCATTGGCAACGGCTATTTTGAGAACGGCAAGCTCCATTTTGAGCGGTCTGAGCAGCCCCTGGTGTCCATCGTGATTCCCTGCTACAACCAGATCCACTATACCTACCAGTGTCTTCTGTCCATCCTGCAGCATACGGATTTTCAGAAGACGCCCTATGAGATCATCATTGCGGACGATGTGTCCACAGATGCCACCCGGGAGCTGAAGCGCTATGCGGACAATCTGGTGCTGGCGCGGAACACGGAGAACATGGGCTTCCTGAAGAACTGCAACCAGGCGGCGGCCATGGCCAGAGGCGAGTTTATCTTTTTCCTGAACAACGACACCAAGGTCACCGAGGGCTGGCTGGACAGTCTCGTGTCGCTGATGCGCCGCGACGAAGGCATTGGCATGGTGGGCTCGAAGCTGGTCTATCCTGACGGACGGCTCCAGGAGGCGGGCGGTATCATCTGGTCCGACGCTTCGGGCTGGAACTACGGGCGGCTGCAGGATCCTGCGGAGCCGGAGTTTAACTATGTGAAGGATGTGGACTACATCTCCGGGGCAGCCATCATGATCCGTACCGAACTCTGGAAGGAGATCGGCGGCTTTGACGAGCGTTTCGCCCCGGCCTACTGCGAGGATTCTGACCTCGCTTTCGAGGTACGGCGGCACGGAAAGCGCGTGGTTTATCAGCCCCAGTCCGTGGTGGTGCATTTCGAGGGCATCTCCAACGGCACGGATGTGAACGGCACCGGCCTCAAGCGTTATCAGGTGGTGAACCAGGAGAAGTTCAAGGAGAAGTGGAAGGACGAGCTGGCGAAGCAGTCGGTCAATGACGGCAATCCCAATCCTTTCCGGGCCCGGGAGCGGGGGCAGAACAAGCGCTACGTGCTGGTGGTGGACCATTATGTGCCCACCTGGGACAAGGACGCGGGCTCGAAGACCACCTGGCAGTATCTCCAGATGTTTGTGGCGAAGGGCTATCAGGTGAAGTTCCTCGGGGACAATTTCCTCCACGAGGAGCCCTATACCTCGGCGCTGGAGCAGCTGGGCATTGAGGTGCTCTATGGGCAGAAGATGCAGGGGGATATCTGGAACTGGATTGACCGCAACAAGGATATGATCCAGGTCTGCTACCTGAACCGGCCCCACATTGCGACGAAATACATTGACTACATTCGGGAACATACCCGCTGGAAGTGCATTTTCTACGGGCATGACCTGCATTTCCTTCGGGAGCGCCGGGAATATGAGCTGACGCATGATCCGGCGATTCTGCAGGATGCGGAGTACTGGCGGAGCATGGAGCTTTCCATGATGAAGAAGGCGGACGTGAGCTACTATCCGTCCCAGGTGGAAATCGACGGTATCCATGCCATTGACCCGTCCATCAATGCGAAGGCCATCACGGCCTATGTCTTCCCGGAGAAGGCAGCGGTGGAGAAGGATTACCAGAAGCGGGAGGGCCTGCTCTTTGTGGGCGGCTTCGCGCATCCGCCCAACAAGGACGGCGTGCTCTGGTTTGCGAAGGAGATTTTCCCGCTGATTCGCCGGGTACTGCCGGATATCAAGTTCCGGATTGTCGGCTCTCATGCGGATGAAGAGGTGCTGTCCCTGGGTAATGAAGGCGGTATCGAGGTGCTGGGATTTGTCAGTGATGAACGGCTGGCGGAGCTGTACCAGGAAAGCCGTCTCGTGGTGGTGCCGCTTCGCTACGGCGCCGGCGTGAAGGGCAAGGTGGTGGAGGCCCTGCATGAGGGCAGTGCCATTGTCACCACCGCCTGCGGCGCCGAGGGTATCCCCGGTGTGGAGCAGGTGCTGCGAATCGCGGACACGCCCGAGGATTTCGCGGCGGAGGTCTGCCGTCTCTATCCGAATCTGGGTGCGCTTATCGAGCTGTCCCAGGGGGCAGTGCGCTATGTGGAAGAAAATTTCTCCGTGGATGGGGCCTGGAGCCGGATTCGCGAGGATTTTGATACAGACTTATAAATCAAGCGGGAGTTTTTATGCAGGCAATACTTTTGTGCGGCGGGCTGGGTACCCGGCTGCGTTCCGTGGTTTCGGACCGACCGAAGCCGCTGGCGGACATCAACGGCAAGCCCTTTATGGAATATGTGATCCGGGAACTGATGAAGCACGGCATTGATGACATCGTCTTTGCCGCCGGATACATGGGGCAGATGATCGAGGCATATTTCGGTGATGGCAGTGCCTTCGGTTTTCATGCTCACTACGCCTATGAGGAAACGCAGCTTGGCACGGGCGGTGCGCTCCGCAACGCCCTGCCCTATGTGACGGAATCGGAGGTGTATGCCCTGAATGCAGATACCTTCTACCGGATTGATTACGGTGCTCTTCGTCGGCTGAAGAAGGAAAAGCAGCTGTCCATGGTCCTGGTGACCCGGGAGGTGGAGGACATCAGCCGCTACGGTGAGGTGCGGTCTGAAGGTGGCCTTGTGACGGGCTGGAATGAAAAAAGTCCGGAAAGCCGTTCCGGCGAGATCAATGGCGGCATCTATCTTCTGGACCGGGAACTGATCTCTCGGATTCCGGAGGGAAAGCACAGTCTGGAAAATGAGCAGCTGCCCCAGTGGCTTATGGAAGGCATGGAAATCGGCGTGATGCGGAATGAAGGCTATTTCATCGACATCGGCATTCCTGCATCCTACCGACAATTCCAGGCAGATGTGCTTGAGGGCAGAATATGAAACTCCCGAAGATCGTTTTTCTGGACCGGGACGGGACCATCAATGAAGAGGTGAACTATCTTCATAAGCCGGAGGACTTCCGCTTTGTGCCCGGCGTGCCGGAGGCCCTGCGCCGTCTTCATGAGGCGGGCTATCTTCTCGTTGTGATCACGAACCAGGCGGGTATCGCCCGGGGGTATTACACGGAAGCGGACTGTGAGAATCTGAACCGGTATATGGCGGAAAAACTGGCGGAACAGGGCGCTGTGCTCACGGCGGCCTATTACTGTCCCCACCATCCGGTTCATGGCATCGGCAAGTACCATAAGGATTGCAATTGCCGGAAGCCGAAGGATGGGCTGCTTTTACAGAGCCTAGCGGATATATTGAGCGAGCTACCTGAGTGGAAGGCTTTGCTGTCCGCAAAGCCCTTGATACGCTCGCCGCTAAGGCATCCACCGGGCACGGTCGCGCCGGGCGCCCCGATAGCCAAGCTATTATCACGTGGGCTTCGCGACAGCTTGGCTGGCGGGTGCCCACGTGATGCGCTGAACCCAGCGCGCCAAAGTCCGACAAGCAATTTTTCGATGTGCCCGGTGGATTTTCATCAAAGCACCTTAACGCTTTCCGCAGAACAGCTAACGCAGCTCAGGCAGTGGAAAGCCGAAAACGTGCAGGACGCGCGTTGGTATATAGTGGGCGACAAGCGAATTGACACGCAGGCGGGTCATCATTTCGGGATACGGTCCATCCTGGTGGGCAGCGGCTACGGCCGGGAAGAGAAGGCGAAGGCAGCGCCCGGAGACTATGACATTTACTTTAACACCTTAGGGGAGGCAGCAGAATGGATTCTGAAGCAAGAGCAGTAAAGCGGCTGGAGACGCTGATTTCGCGGTATCCGGCATTGGCACCCATTCGGGAAAATATTGCGCAGGCCTACGGGCTGCTCCGGGACTGCTACAGCCGGGGCGGAAAGCTCCTGATCTGCGGCAACGGCGGTTCCTGTGCGGATGCCTATCACATCGTGGGCGAGCTCATGAAGGGCTTCTGCAAAAAGCGGTCGATTTCCGTCGCGCTGCGGGAACGGCTCATGGCCATCGCACCGGAAGACGGCGCGCGGCTTTCCGAGAAGCTCGAGCAGGGATTGCCCGCCATTGCCCTGCCGGCGGAGACGG
Organism: Parolsenella sp.; assembly: GCA_963659875.1. Taxonomy (GTDB): domain Bacteria; phylum Bacillota; class Clostridia; order Lachnospirales; family Lachnospiraceae; genus Oribacterium. Next base: position 51,339 of record CAVKVA010000010.1, on the reverse strand, counting down.
GACTGAACACCGCCTACGCCAACGACAAGGACCCGGTGATGTGCTTTGCCCAGGGGGTTCTGGGCTACGGCAAGCCCGGTGACGTGCTGCTGGGCATTACGACCTCCGGCAATTCCCAGAATGTCCTGTATGCGCTGGAAGTGGCCCAGGCGATGGAGATCCGCAGCATTGTCCTGACGGGAAAGGACGGCGGACGGGCAGCCGGTTTGGCGGACTGCGCCATCATTGCCCCCTCCTGCGAGACCTACCAGATCCAGGAGTACCATCTTCCCATCTATCATGCGCTGTGCCTCATGCTGGAGGACAGCTTTTTTGAGGAATAAACGATGCAGACCAAGCATGTTTTTGCGGTGGCGGCCTACGGCACGTCCCCTTATCTGGACGGACTCCTCCGCTCGCTGAAGGCGCAGAGCATCCCGTCGAAGATCATCATCTGCACATCCACGCCGAACCCGCAGATCACGGCGCTGTCGGCGAAGTATCAGGTGCCGGTGTATGTGCGGCAGGGACAGTCCTCACTGCAGGCGGACTGGAATTTTGCCTACCAGCAGGGGGCATCCATGGCGCCCCTCGTGACCATTGCGCACCAGGACGACATTTATTATCCGGATTATACGAAGGCGGTGCTCCATGCCTGGAATGCCTATCCGGATATGTCCCTGTTCTGCTGCCGTTACGACACCATCGATGCGGAGGGAAAGCAGATTCCGGGGAAGTCCGAGAGTGTGAAGCGGCTGCTGCGGCTGCGGCTCAGAAACCATCGGGCCAGCAGCAGACGGAATGTGAAGCTCAGTGCCCTCCGCTGGGGAAATGGGATCGGGTGTCCCACTTGCACCTATAATCGCAGCTTTTGTGGGACGGAACTCTTCCAAAATGGGTATAAATTCGTCATTGATTGGGATACGCTGGTGCGGCTGGCCAAGAGTCCGGGCCGCTTTATCTGTCTCGAAAGATCGCTGATGGCCTACCGGGTGCACAGCGGTGCGGAAACGGCGAAGCAGATCCACAGCCGGAACCGGGAACGGGAGGAGACGGAGGAATTCCGGAAGCTCCACGGTCCCCTGATGACCCGGATCCTCATGCATTTCTACAGAAAGGCCTATACTGCCTATGGGACAGAGGAATAAAACAGTCGGAACAATGGGGCTTGTGCTTGCCTTCCTGCTTTTCTACGTTTTCTCCGGGAACCTGACGCGGCTGCTGGAGGAAAAAAATCTCGCGGCCCTGGGGGAGCTGGTGCTGGTGGGGCTAATGCTTTTGGCCCTGCATCGGCTGGCCGGCCGCAGCCGGAAAAAACTTTTTGGCGGCGCCGGTCTCGTGCTGTTGGGGGAGCTGTATCTGCATCGGATGCTGCTCCCTTTTTTGGCATCTTTTGTCTATGCCGGGACGCTGCTTTTTCTGGCGCTGCTCCTCTTCGGAGAATTTGGAGATGTCGGACATTTCCGGCGACTGGGACTGCGGGGACTGCTCGGAAAACTTCGCGACGTTCGCGATGCCGTGACAAATTACCTTTCCCTTCCGCGGAACGGCGAAGAGAAGTACATCCTGCTGGCACTGCCCTTTCAGCTCATTCAGCTCAATCGCATGAACATCGCAGTGGATTATGACAGCCTGCGCTACGGCCTCCGCTCCCAGTATGTGCTCTTCAATGGTAACTTCTTCTCTGCCCTCGGACAGGTGAATGCAGTATACACCTATCCCAAGGGGCTGGAGATTTTGACCTATCCCCTCAGCAGCTTCCGCTGTTTCGCGCTGCTTCTCATGTTTTCGTTCTGGTGCTATCTGCTCTGCCTCCTGCTGGTCGGGATAATGACGGCGGAACTCACAGGTAGTCGGCGCCGGGGGTTTCAGGCTTTCCTCTGTCTTTCCATGGTGAGTGCCCTCGGGAATATGGCCATCACTGCCAAGACGGACCTCATCACGCTGCTCTGCCAGTTGTACATGCTTCGGCTCTTTCTCCGGGGAGAGAAAGCGAAGAGTCTCGCGGCGGCGATTCTCACCCTGTCCTTCAAGCCTACGGCAGTGGTGTTCACCACGGCCTCCTTTGCGGTGCTGTTCTTTGGAGATCTGTTGCTGGGAAGGTTTGGACAGTTGACTGTATCGGAACAGGGAGTACGTGCAGAACGACAGAAAGAGAACGAAGTTGCTTTGACCGTTACGGGCGGTGCGCATGCGGCGGTGAAGGCGAAATCCCGCTTCCGCGGCCTTCCGGCGCTCCTGGTTTGCCTGGCCTTCACGGGACTGGTCACCGCAAGAACCTGGATCATCACCGGGGTGCCCTTTTCCACCACCTTCACCGGAGTCTTTCAGGCCCTCGGCTGCACCGTGCACTGGCCCTTTAACTTTGATGCCCATGTGGATTATGGCAGCAGCACGGCTCCGGTCGCAGCGATCTTCAATTTCCTGCGGCGGCTGATCCTTTTTCTGTTCTGCCCGGTGGGAGAGGACATGGCCCATGTGGAAATCGCCTGGGGCGGTGTGGAAATCCCGCTGCTTCTGTTCCCGGCGATTTGTGCCTGCCGCCGATATTTCCCGCAAAAACGTGGGTTTTCCGGGGAAAACAATGTGGATAAGTCCCGGCAGCTTGTGGTGCTGTTATTTCTAATGCTGAGTATCCTGTCCATTCTCACCTTCTACATGCTGTGGCAGGTGGATGGCAACTACTACATTCTCTGGGACAGCGTGCTGGTGCTGACGGCCTTTCTGGGCCTTCCGGCGGAAGCAGATGCAGCCATTTCCGGAGACAGCGGGCAAGTCCGGCGCAGACCATGGCTTGCGCGGCCGCTGCTGCTTTTTGTATACACAGCATCGTTCCTCACTACACTCATCACCAGCTGGTCCGGGGCGGTGGGCTTCACGCCGATCCGGCTCCTGAACCGGGGCTACTATGACAACATTGCTGAAATCCGGGAGTTCGAAACGAATCGGGGCGCCGGCGCGCTCTGGGCGGAGATGTCGCTGGACCCCGAAAATCGGGTTCTGGCCTTCGCGGAGACGCCGGACTGCTACAAGATACTCTGCAATGTCCAGAGCATCACGGATGTGGAGGGCAGCGGCGGCAGCCCCGGTCTCTACGACAGTCTCACGTATTTTGAATGGTTTCTGCGCTGGGCGGAGACGGACTACCTCTATCTGGAGGCGGATTTCCTGCATGGCGAGAATGAGGACCGGGCCCGGGAGATGCTGCTCGCACTGTGTCGGGACGGTGTGCTCTACGATTTCCACGGCACGGCGGACAAACTTCTCTGCCGGGTGGACCAGGACCGACTCATCTATGCCTGGAACAGTGAGACCGCGCCTGCGGCAGACGAAGGCCGGGTGGCGGAGAGCCTCGCGGCACTGACACAACTGCTGAGCACGACGGAATAGGAAGGCTTAATATTATGGATACAAGATACAAGAATAAATGGCTCGTGGGGACGCGGGAGCTTCTGGCGCTGCTTCTTCTCGGCTTTGTGGGCTTTTACATCAACCGCTACATCCGCATCGAGGGCCTGTATATGGACGACCTCTACATGTGGTCCTGCTACGGCGAACAGTCCTTCTGGGAGTTCGCATTCCCCATCGGCACCTCCACCCGCTTCCGGCCGGTCTACTGGATCGCCACTTACCTCGAGATGATGCTGGTGCGGAACCATCCCGGCCTATTCGTGCCCGTCAACATTATCCTGAATGTCCTGACGGCCTACCTGATCTACGGCTTCGCGCGGAAGCTGTCCCGCGGCAACTTCCCGGTGGCGCTCCTCGCGGGCGGTATGTACCTCATTTCCCACTTTGCCTATTATCAGATCGGGCAGGCGCTGGGACTTTTGGAAACCATGTCTCTGTTCATGGCCATCCTGATCCTTCGGCTGCTCCATGATTTTCTGGTGGCGGGGAAGACGCGGCATTTTTATCTGGCGTGCCTCACGTATTTTCTGCTGGTATTCTCCCACGAACGCTACCTGGCGTTGCTGCCGCTCTTTTATCTCGCACTGCTTTTTGCGCCGCGCTGGAAGTCTGTCGGGGCAATGTCTTCGGCGGAAAAGCGGGGGCGGATCTTCCGTTTTCTGCTGCCGCTGCTGATGCTGCTTGTGATCATCGGCATTCGACGCTACGCCATCGGCACGGCACTGCCGGCGGGAACGGGGGGCACGGAGGTGACGGATACCTTTTCCCTGGGCCAGGCGCTGCAGTTTTCCGTTCAGCAGGTTATGTACATTTTCGGCGTGAACATCGGTCCCACCTATCTGTCCGGCATTTCCTGGGCGGATTTTTCGCCGGTCTACCGGAAGCTCGTGTATCTCAGCTGGATTCCGCTGGCTATTCTGGTGCTGTCGTATCTTGTCCTGTCTTTGCGGGACGGACGCTTTGCCATTGCTAAGAAGAACCGGGAATTCTGGGGCAGAAATCTCCTTTTCCTCGCCTTCATTGCCCTCTGCATCGGCTGCTCCTCCATCACCATTCGCGTGGAAATGCGCTGGGTCTATGTGAGCTATGCGGCGTCTCTTCTGTATCTCAGCCTTATGTGCGGAGAATGCACGGATCTGCTGGGCAGGGGACGGGCGGAAAAGCGCTATCGGGCAGCCGAGGGCGAAGGCGCGAAAAAAGTGCTGAGTCTGTCGGCCACCCGGGAGAAACGGGCCTACGGAAAACGGCTGGGCCGTGCGGCGGCGGTTCTTTTCACCATTCTGTGGATTCTGTATGCAGGATGCATGGCGCCGGTGGAGCGTTACGACCGTGCGCATTTTAGTGACATTTACTTCTGGGAGGACCAGGACCGGATGAATTCTCTGGCGGCGGAGACGGTGCTGAAGTACGGGACGGATGCCGTGCTGGGCAAGCAGGTCTACATTCTGGAAAACAACTACGGCATGAGCGATTTCTACGCCCGAACCTTCTTCAAGGTCTATGACGCGGAGAAGACGGGACAGGGCACACAAATCCATTTCGTGGATTCCGTGGCGGCGCTGGACGGGCTCGGACTCACGAAGGAGAACGCCCTCGTGCTGCAGGAAGTACCTGAGGCCCGGGGGTACCGGGACATCACAGAGGAGGTGCTGTCGTGAGGGAAGAGAGAGAAAAGGGCATGCAGCTGAGACGCATACTGACCGTTTTTCTGCCCTGTCTCGGCTTTCTGGCGTTGCTTTTCTATGTGCGGGCGGCCAGCAGTGATGTGGTGTACTCGGACTATATCCGTCTTGTCAACAGCTATCTGCCGGACACCCTGAATCCGGCGAAGCTGCTGGTGCCGGATGTGCTGACCCGGATTCCGCTGACCTATGTGCTGCGCTTTCTGAACTGTCAGCTTTTCGGCTATTCCGTGACCTTTGACCGGGTGCTGGGGCTGCTGGGGCTCTTTCTCTGCGGCATCGTGCTGGGACAGTACATGCTGCGGGAGCGGCTGCATCCCCTGCTCATGCTTCTTGTATACATTGTGCTTTTCAGCCTCAATAAGTGGGAAATGCTGCTGAACGGCTCCGGTTATCCCCATTTTCTGGCCTTCGCGCTTTTTTACTACCACTTTCTGATGCTGGAGCGGATCTATACGGGAACGGCAAAGCGAAGGGACTATGTCCTGTCTGTGTTGCTGCCCTTGCTGGCGCTCCTTGCGGCGGGGCCTTATCTTGCGGTCTACATTGTCTGTCTCGTTCTGCTCTATGGCTACATGCGGATCAGCCGAAACCGGAATGTCGGCAGGGTTGAGCGAAAGTACTATATCTATTGGACGCTGGCGGCGTTGCTGGCCCTATTCCTCTATCTTCTCAGCAACCACTTCGCGGTTTATGAATATGCGGGCGCGCAGGATGTGGGGCTTTTCAGCGTGCTGACAGCGCAGCCGGGCTTCGTGCTGCACTTCCTGTTGAACGGCTTCGCATCCATGCTGCTTGGCGGAGAACTGCTCGAAAAGCTGCTGGGACAGGGAAGACTTACATATCCCATGATCTACGGTCTCGGGCTTCTGGTGCTGCTGGCGTATGGCTTCGCGGTTTCTGTTTACCTGCGGCGGGGCTTCTATCGCCGGACGGTATTGCCCGCGCTGCTGTTGCTCTATGGCCTCGGCAGCCATGGCATCGTCTTTCTGTCCCGCTATCTTTTTCTTAATGAAACCTATGCCTGGCAGAGCCGCTACAGTCTCCAGTACCAGAGCGGGATCCTGGGGATTCTGTTGATTTTCGGGCTGCTGTGGAAGAATCCGAATCTGCAGAGGATCGATCGGAAAACAAGTCGAGGACAAACGGAAAGTGCGCCGGGGAGACCGGCGCAGGATTCGGAATACGTCCGGAACTGGATGGAAAATGTGCCGGAGAAGCGACCGCGGCAGGGACAGGGCAGGAATAAGGAAACGCTGGTAGCTGCGGTGCCGGCGCTGCTTCTGAGCCTTGTCTTCCTCTGCGGCAATCTCTGGACCTGTGCCGAGGAAATCAAGAAAGCCCCGGCCCGGGAGGCCCACTATGAGGCCATGGAAGTGGCAGCGCGGCAGCTGGATCAGTATACGGATGCAGAGCTGGAGAGCCTTTTCGAGTACCATCACGGCGGCGACCGCATCCGGGCGGCCTTCGGGATTTTGGAAGAACAGCATTGGAACATATATCGAGCGGGCTCAGCGATAGCTTCGCTATCGGGGCGCCCGCTCGATATGGCCACGTGATGAGTCATTCAATACATATTTACGGAGGTACGACATGAACATCAGAAGTTATCAGGAACAGGACATCCCGGCGATGGTCCGGATCTGGAATGAGGTGGTGGAGGAGGGCGTGGCCTTTCCCCAGCTGGAGGGTCTCGATGCGGAGAGCGGCAGCGCTTTTTTTGCAGCCCAGACCCACTGCGGTGTGGCAGAAGAGGAGGGCAATGTTGTCGGCCTCTACATCCTGCATCCGAACAACATCGGTCGCTGCGGCCACATTGCGAATGCAAGCTACGCCGTAGACTCCCGCTGCCGCGGCAGACACCTGGGGGAGAAGCTCGTTACCGACTGCCTGATCCAGGCAAAAGCCCATGGCTTCAAGCTTATGCAGTTCAACGCGGTGGTGGAGAACAATATCCATGCCCGCCACCTCTATGAGCGCCTCGGCTTCACCCAGCTGGGCACCATCCCCGGCGGCTTCCGGATGAAGGACGGCAGCTACCAGAATATTTGTCTGTACTATTACGAACTGTGAGGAGCGCACACTATGATCTACACGAATTCCTACGCATCTCCTCTGGGGGAGATGGTCATTGCCTGTGATGATGCAGCCGTTACGGGACTCTGGTTCAGGGAACAGCGGGTTTTCCGGAATCCACTGCCGCAGGAAAGGGAAGTGCGGCAGCACCCGCTGCTGGAGGACACGAAGCATTGGCTGGATATCTATTTCTCCGGAAAGGAGCCGGACTTTCTGCCGCCGCTTCGCTATGATGCCACGCCCTTCCGAAAGCGGATCGGCGACATCATGCTGCGCATCCCCTATGGAGAGACCACTACCTACGGCGAGATCGCAGCCCGGGCGGCCCGGGAGCTGGGGGTTGCAAAGATGTCGGCTCAGGCCGTCGGCGGTGCTGTGGGGCACAACCCCATTCCAATCCTGATCCCCTGCCATCGCGTGGTCGGGAAAAACGGCAGCCTTACCGGCTACGGCTGCGGCATCGAGCGGAAGGTCAGACTGCTGGAACTGGAAAAAACGGATATGACGAAGCTTTTTGTACCGAAAAAAGGAACCGCACTGTAAAGAAAGGACACCATCATGGCTGTGATCACGCGAACTGACTGTTGTACAGCTTTGCGTAGGCACCGCCTCTGACCAGGAGTTCCTCGTGCGTTCCTTGTTCGATGATGTTTCCATCCTCCATAAATAGAATTTTGTCTGCATCCCGTATGGTGGACAAGCGGTGGGCGATGACGAAGCTGGTGCGGCCCTGCATGAGCTTTGCCATCGCCTTTCCGATTTCTGCTTCCGTGCGGGTATCTACACTGGAGGTAGCCTCGTCCAGGATCAGGACCGGCGGATCGCAGAGAAAGACCCGGGCAATGGTCAGAAGCTGCTTCTGACCGGCGGAAAGGGTTGCTGCCTCACCGCTTATTACTGTGTCATAGCCCTGGGGCATGGTGCGGATGAGATAGTCGATTTTTGCCGCCTTCGCAGCGGCTTCTATTTCCGCACGACTGGCCTCCGGCCGCCCATAGGCGATGTTTTCCGCCAGTGTGCCGGAAAAGAGCCAGGCGTCCTGCAGTACCATACCGAAGTTCCGACGCAGACCCCGGCGGGTCATTTCCGCTGTGTTCAACCCGTCAATGGTGATCCTGCCGCCATTCAGCTCGTAAAAACGCATCAGCAGATTCACAAGGGTGGTTTTCCCGGCACCTGTGGAACCCACCACCGCGATCTTCTGTCCGGGTTCCGCCGTGAAGCTGATCCCTTGCATCAACATATGATCCGGGGTATAGCCGAAGCAGACCTGCTCAAAGCAGACCCGACCTCTGGTTTTCTCCAGTGTCAGAGGAACGGCGGGATCCGTTTTTTCCTCCGGAGCGTCCAAAAGGGCAAAGGTTCTCTCGGCGGCGGCCAGTGCCGCCTGCATGGAATTGATCATGTAGGAAGCTTCCGCCAGTGGTTCAGCGGCCAGGTTGATGTACTGGAAGATCGCCTGCATGACGCCGACTGTCATAGTGCCGTGCAGCAGCGCATGCCCGGCAAACAGGGCGATTGACGCTTGTGAGATTCTGGTCAGAAGGCGGATCAGTGGATTCACGCAGTTGGACAGAAAGTCCACCTGCTGGTCCGTGGCGCGGACCCATTCGGCGGCAGCCTCGATGTTTGCAAGACTTTCCGCTTCCCGGTTGTAGGCCCGGATCACGTTCCGCCCTTTGTAATATTCCTCTGTCAGTCCTGTCAGATGCGCAACACTTTCCATCCGTTCCGCGGCGTACTGCAGACTTTTTTCGGAGACCGCCCGGGTAATGAGGGTACTGAGCAGCATGAAGAGCAGGAACAGAAGCGTAATGGGGATGCTGCAGCGGAACATCATGACCAGGGAGCCGATGATGGTGCCGACGGATACGATGAGCCGCAGAAGGCCCGTCTGCATCACCTCCGACATTTTATCAAGATCGCTGGTGACCCGGCTGAGAAGCGCACCGGCTTTGCTCTGATCAAAAAAACGGAGGGGCAGACGATGCAGCTTTGCTGCCACCTGTTTTCGAAGATCCAGCACCAGGGTATCGGCAACACTGGCCATAAGGTAGGACTGGAGGAAGTAGAACAACCACATGAAAAAATACTGCAGGGCGAGCAGGAAGAGATCCCGGCCCAGCGTATCCCGGGTGATCTGAAAGGCGGTGCCGTTCTTCCAACAAGCTTGAATGCTCCGCCAGAGCTTGTCCAGAAAAATGGCGCTGTACATGGGCAGCCATATGGTCAGCAATACATAGAACATGATGGAAATGCCGATGATGCTTAGCCGCAGACGCTGTCCCCGAAGCTGTCGGAGCAGTCGCAGGACGGTATTTTCTTTTCTCATTGTACATCCTCCTTTGTCTGGGAACGATAGATTTCCCGATAGATTGGACAAGTCTGCAGCAGTTCTTCATGGGTACCCTTTCCGGCCATCTGTCCTTCATTTAGAACGATGATCTGGGTGGCATGGCGGATGGTGCTGATACGCTGGGCGATGATCAGCACCGCTGCATCTTCGGTTTCATCGGCCAAAGCATGGCGTAGTGCTGCATCGGTTTTGAAATCCAACGCGGAAAAGCTGTCGTCAAAGATATAGAGTGCCGGTTTTTTGACCAGTGCTCTCGCGATGGAGAGTCGCTGCCGCTGGCCGCCGGAAAAATTGCTGCCGCCCTGGGCCACCGGCGCATTGAGCCCCTCCGGCAGGGAACGGACGAAATCTGCGGCTTGGGCCACTGTGAGGGCATGCATGAGTTCCTCGTCTGTGGCAGCAGCATTGCCATAGCGCAGGTTTTCGGCAATGGTGCCGGAGAACAGCCAGGCCTTCTGCTGCACATAGGCAATTTGGTCTCGAAGAGCCTTCTGGTGCATATCCCGGAGATCCACCCCGTTCAGACGGATTTCGCCATCATTAACATCGTGAAAACGAAGGATCAGGGAAGCGATGGTGGACTTGCCGCTGCCGGTGCCGCCGATGATGGCGGTGGTTTCGCCGCGGCGGCAGCAGAAATCCAGGTGCGAAAGGGTATCCTCCTCGGCATCCGCAAAGCGGAAGGAAACCTGCCGGAACGTAAGGACCTCTTTTCCCTGTGCCGTTTCCTTGACCGGCAGTGCCTTTGTCGGATCCCGGATTTCGGGATTGTGCGCCAGTATCTCCTGGATGCGTTCGCAGCATTCCAGGGAGCGGGGCAGAATCAGGATTTCCATCTGCGCCATCATTAAGAAAAACAGAACCAGCACGGCATACTCGATCAGGGCGGTGATGTCACCGATCTGCAGATTTCCCACACTGATCTCCCGCCCGCTGAGGCAGTAGATCACCACGATGAAGATGTTCACAAAGAGGAAGGAAAAACCGTCCAGACAGGAAAAGCAGCGATTGGCCCGAATGGAGGTCTCTGCATAGCGGCAGAAGCTTTCCGTCATGCGCTTTTTTTCCCGCGTTTCGCTGTTGAAGGCCCGGACCACCCGGACGCCGGTGATGTTTTCCAGCAGCACTACGGACATTTTATCCAACAGCTTTTGCAGACAGCGGAACAGAGGCGCTGCCCGATGCATGATGAAACCGGCCAGCACCATCACGAGCGTCACTACTGTCAGCAGCAGAATGCCGACGCGGGTATCCAGCCGGAAGGAGAGGAAGAGTGCCGTGATGCAGATGGCGGGTACCGGCAGAAGAATGGAAAACAGACTTTTCACGGACTGCTGTATGGTGTTCACATCGGATACCGTTCTTGTGGTCATGGAGGCGGCGCCGAATTGCCGGAAATCGTATACGGAAAGGGAAAGGCTCTTCTCATAGAGCGCTGTCCGAATATCCTTTCCGATGCGGGAAGCAAGAACAGCACAGGCATAGCCGCCCAGAATGCCGCAGGCGCCGGAGGCCAGGGAGAATGCCAGCATTTTCATACCGGTTTTCACCAGTCTTTCGAAGCTGACGCCGGCAGCCCCCAAGTTCAGCATTTCTGCCACCAGGGTGGGAATGAGCAGACCGCCCATAACATCGAGAATCAAAAGCAGCATTGTGACCGTGCAGAGCAGCCGGTGCCGCATCGCGAAGCGTAAGATCAGTTTCATGAATTTCCTCACTTTTCTTGACAAAACGATTGACGATTTGACAATATAAACTGTGTAGCAACTATACAGTCAAGAGGTTTGCAAGATGTTTTCAGATAAATATTTCAGCATTTCCGACTTCGCAAAATTGGTGGGTGTGACGCGACAGACGCTGCTTTACTACGACCGCATCGGCCTGTTTAAGCCCATCAAAACCCTGGAAAACGGATACCGGGTATATTCCAGAACGCAGATCAATATTTTCAGCCTGATCTATATGCTCGGTGAAATGGGTGTGCCGCTGAAGGAAATCAAGCAGATTGTGGAACGGATTTCCCCGGATACCGCCATAGAGGTGCTGAAAAAGCAGCAATGTGAGATACAGAAGAAAGTACAGAAGCTGGAAATGCTAGAGGGCATGATGGCGCTTCGCATGGAGCAGATTTCTCTGGGCAGGGAAATTCTGGAGAAGCCGGATCCGGGCATCACCATAACGGAAATTTCGGAAGATACGCCTATGTATCTTGGCGAAAGGATAGACTGCAGCTGGGAGGAAGTCACGGATGAGATGTTGATCGATTTCTATACGCGCTGTGAAGCACGCGGCCTTCCCATGATCTTTTCCGGCGGACTGATGAAGCGAAGAGAGACGCTGCAGCGCGGGGAGGTGGCGCAGATTTCGCAGATGTTCTGTCGCCTGCGGGATTACCGGGGATCTAATGCGGTGATCCCCCGGGGAAGCTATGCTGTTGTCTATGCGAAGGGAGTGTATGCCAATGTCGGCGAGGCCTACAGCCGGATACTTTCCCATGTAAAGGAAGCGAGACTGCAGATCGTCGGCAATGCCTATGAGGAATATTTGCTGGACGAGCTGGCGGAGAGCCATCCCGAACGCTTTGTCGTGCGGATCATGGTACAGGTATCTCCGCCGGATTTACTTTTCGCGCTTTCCGACATATACTAAACGGGAGTTTATTCTGAATTGAGAAGTGAGGACAAAATATGTGGATCATAGCAGGACTTGGGAATCCGGAGCGGAAGTACGATAACACCCGGCACAATGCGGGCTTTGCCGCCATCGATGCGCTGCTCAGGGAGCAGGGCGACCTGAAGTTGAACGACACGAAGTTTGAGGGTGCCTACACAAAGTGCAACATCGCAGGGGAGAGCGTACTGCTGGTGAAGCCTCTGACCTATATGAACGAATCCGGCCGCTGCCTGGCGCCTTTGGCGAATTTCTACAAGATTCCGCCGGAGCAGATCATCGTGATCTCCGATGACATTACCCTGCCGGTGGGCCAGCTGCGGGTACGTCCCAAGGGATCCGCCGGCGGCCACAACGGACTGAAGTCCATCATTGCCTGTCTGGGCACCGAGAATTTCCCTCGGGTGCGGGTCGGTGTGGGCGCCAAGCCGGATTACATGGATCTCGCGGCCCATGTGCTGGGCAAGTTCAATCAGACCGATGAGCGCGTGATGGAAGAAAGCTACCTGGAAGCCGGGGAAGCCTGCGTGGACATCATTACCCAGGGCTGCGCCGCTGCCATGAACCGCCACAATATGAAGAGGGAAAACTAATGTACAATCCTCTGGCCTATACGGCGGAATTCGAAGCGGTTTCCGTGGCACTGCAGAAGGGCGCGACCGCAGCGAGTGGTCTGACGGATCCGGCGAAGGCCCTGCTGGTGGGGGCGCTGCCCATGGATCGTTATCCCTGGAAACTGGTGATCGTGCGGGACGAGCAGCAGGGAAAACGGCTGCAGCGGGATCTGCGGGCGCTTTCGGAAAACACCTGGTACTACCCGGCGAAGGATCTACTCTTTTACCAGGCCGATACGCAGGGGACACTCCTTACCCGGCAGCGCATGGAGGTGCTGCGGCATCTTCTGGAGGATCCGAGCGGCTGTATTGTCACCACCATTGATGCCCTCATGGACCGGATTTCCGGGCGGGAGAGCATTCAGGAGGCCAGGTTGCGGATCGAGCCGGGGGCGATGATGGAAATGTCGGCGCTCGCGACAAAGCTGCAGCGGCTCGGCTATGAACGGGTGGCCGAGGTGGAGGCCATGGGGGAATTCTCCATTCGCGGCGGCATCGCCGACATTTTCCCCTTCGACATGGAAAACCCGGTGCGGGTGGAATTTTGGGACACGGAGGTGGACAATCTCCGTGCTTTTGACGTGGAATCCCAGCGCTCCCTGGGCAATCTGGAGGCAGCGGAGATTTTTCCGGCGCGGGAAAACCTGTCCGGCAGCCGGGAGGCGAGCCTTCTGGATTATTTTCCGGAGAACAGTCTCTTTGTTCTGGACGAGCCGGATCGCCTGCAGGAGCGGGGACTGGCGGTGGAGAAGGAATTCACGGAGAGTCTGGCTGCCCGGCAGGACAGCAGTTCCGCGCATACGGATTCGAAAGCGCGCGCGGACAATTCCGCAGAGGAACGGCTGCAGCCCATTTATACCGCGGAAACGGTGCTGGCGCGTCTGACGGAAGGCCATTTTCTTGCCCTGTCCGCCCTGGGCAGCAACCTGCAGTGTGTCTCCGGGGCGCTGCAGAACCGCGAGACCATTTTACTGGAGACGGCGGCGGTATCCGCCTACAAGAACAGCCTGGAGCTTTTGCTTTCTGACCTTCGACAATGGCAGAAGGAAAAGTACGAGATTGTGCTTCTGACGGTCTCCCGGACCCGGGCCTCCCGCCTGGCCCAGGAGCTGCGGGATTATGAACTGCATGCCTACTGTCCCGATGAAGGGGAAAAGGAGCAGGCGGAGAACCGCGGCGCCATCAAGGTACTGAACGGCTACCTCCACACGGGCTTCCTCTTCCCGGGGGAGAAGCTCGCGGTGTTGACGGAAGCGGACATGTTCGGCAATGCCGGTGAGGTGCGGAAGAAGCGGAAGCAGAAGAAGTACGAGGGGCAGCAGATCCGGAAGCTGGAGGAGCTGTCCATCGGCGACTATGTGGTGCATGAGAGTCATGGCATCGGCATCTACCGGGGCATTGAACGCATCGAATCCGACGGCATCAGCAAGGACTACATGAAGGTGGAGTATGCCGACGGCGGTAACCTCTATCTGCCGGCCACGAAGCTGGAGGGTCTCCAGAAGTATGCCGATGCGGAGGCCAAAAAGCCGAAGCTCAACAAGCTGGGTGACAGCGAATGGCGGAAAACCCGGACAAGGGTGCAGCACGCGGTGAAGGAAATGGCGAAGGAGCTGGTGCAGCTCTACGCCCGGCGGCAGCAGGCCGAGGGCTACCGTTTCAGCCCGGATACGGTCTGGCAGAAGGAATTTGAGGAGTTGTTCCCCTACGAGGAGACGGCCGATCAGGTACTGGCCATCGACGCCGCAAAGGCAGACATGGAGAGCCGGAAGATCATGGACCGCCTCATCTGCGGCGATGTGGGATACGGCAAGACCGAGGTGGCGCTGCGGGCGGCCTTCAAGGCGGTGCAGGATTCGAAGCAGGTGGCCTACCTTGTGCCCACCACCATATTGGCCCAGCAGATCTACAATACCTTCGTGGAACGCATGAAGGGCTTCCCGGTGAATGTGGTGCTGCTCTGCCGCTTCCGCACACCCCAGCAGATCAAGAAGTCTTTGGCGGATCTCGCTGCCGGGCGCGCCGACATTGTCATAGGCACCCACCGGCTGTTGTCGAAGGATGTGAAGTACAAGGATCTGGGCCTTCTCATCGTGGACGAGGAGCAGCGCTTCGGCGTGACCCATAAGGAACGGATCAAGAGCCTGAAGCAGAACGTGGATGTGCTGACGCTGACCGCGACGCCCATTCCCCGGACCCTCCACATGTCTCTGGTGGGCATTCGGGATATGTCGGTGCTGGAGGAGCCGCCCATCGACCGGATTCCGGTACAGACCTATGTGATGGAGTACAATGAAGAACTGGTCCGGGAGGCCATCAGCCGGGAGCTGTCCCGGGGCGGCCAGGTGTATTTTGTACACAATCGGGTCAACAACATCGCGGATACAGCGGCACAGGTACAGGCGCTGGCACCGGAGGCCCGGGTGGCCTATGCCCACGGGCAGATGACGGAATCTCAGCTCGAAGACATTATGCTGCAGTTCATCAACGGTGAGATCGACGTGCTGGTGTCCACCACCATCATCGAAACCGGTCTGGACATCCCCAATGCCAACACGCTGATCATTGATGCGGCGGACCGCATGGGACTTTCCCAGCTTTATCAGCTCCGGGGACGGGTGGGCCGCTCCAACCGCACGGCCTATGCCTTTCTCATGTACCGGCGCGGAAAGCTCCTCACCGAGGAGTCGGAGAAACGGCTGAAGGCCATTCGGGAATTCACTCAGCTGGGCTCCGGCATCCGCATTGCCATGCGGGACCTGGAGATCCGGGGCGCCGGCAATGTCCTGGGTGCGGAGCAGCATGGCCACATGGAGGCGGTGGGCTACGAGCTTTACTGCAAGCTGCTGAACATGGCGGTGCGGCAGGAGAAGGGAGAGCTGACCGAGGCGGAGAGCTTCGATACCCAGGTGGAATGTGCCATCGATGCCTTCATTCCGGAAAGCTATATTTCCAACGAGGGCCAGAAGCTCGATGCCTATAAACGGATTTCTACTATAGAAAGTAGGGAGGATTACATGGACATGCAGGATGAGCTGACGGACCGCTTCGGGGAACCGCCGCGGGAGGTGCAGAACCTGCTGACTATTGCCTGGCTGAAGGCATTGGCACACCGCTGCTCGGCAACGGAGCTTAATGTCGGCAGGGGCAGCTACCGGGTGCTGTTCCGGCAAAAGGCCGTGCTGCGGGCGGAGCGGATTCCGGCGCTCGTGCAGGAGGCCAACGGACAGCTCCGCTTCAACGGCGGCGCAGCGCCCATGCTGGTGTACCGGCAGCGCCCGTCCGAGACGCGCTGGAGCATGGAGGAAACCCTGCAGCAGGCGGAAAGGCTGCTGACAGAGCTCATGCCCTGCTGATTGACAGAAGGATACTCTAAAGATATAATGCTTAGGTATTCGGCATGAGCGATACGAAAAAACAGAAATAAACCGCAGGACTAAGGAAGAAACGCCGCGGAAATATGGAGGAAACAGGAATGAACAGAATGGATTTGGTAGCCGCTGTGGCTGAGAAGGCAGAGCTTTCCAAGAAAGATGCAGATGCAGCAGTGAAGGCAGTATTTGATGCTGTTGCCGAGGCACTGGAGCAGGGCGACAAGGTGCAGCTCATCGGCTTCGGTACCTTTGAACTCAGCGAGAGAGCAGCACGCGAGGGCAGAAATCCGAGAACCGGCGAGACCATGAAGATCGAAGCATCCAAGATGCCTCGTTTCAAGGCAGGCAAGGCCCTGAAGGACAGAGTCAACGCATGAGACTGGACAAGTATCTGAAGGTATCCCGGCTGATTAAGCGGAGAACCGTGGCCAATGAGGCCTGCGATACCGGCAGAGTCAGTGTCAACGACAAAGTGCAGAAGGCGTCCTACGACGTGAAGATCGGGGACGTCATTGAAATTCGTTTCGGCGAGAAGTCCGTGCGGGCAGAGGTCATTTCTGTGGCAGAAACCGTGCGGAAAAATGAGGCTGCGGAGCTTTTCAGGTATTTATGAGCGGACACAGAAGCCCCGGACGGGGCGGTATGGAAAATCGAGCGGCCATCCTGGGCATCATCGTGGTGGTGGCCTTTCTGGCGGTGGCAGTTATGATCCGGGGTTCGGGGCTGCGGGCCCAGAACCGGGAGTACCAGGCCACGGAGGAAAGTCTGGATGCGGCCTATGCTGCAGAGTCCCTGCGTTCGGAGGAGCTTCAGGAGCAGAAGGTACATGTGAAAACCAAGGAATACGTCATAGAAAAGGCGCGGGAGATCTTCGGACTGAAGATGCCCGACGAGGTGATCGTAAAGCCGGAACAGTAGCATTTGCCACCCCTTCCGGGTCTCCGCAGCCGTTTGGCTGGCGGGACCCGAAGGGGTGTTTCTTATCTTAGGGGTATTCTGCGAAAAGAATGTCTGTACGAAATCGCGTAAAGAATTATATAATAGAAAAGGCTTTGATTTCACCCGGGGCGCATGTGCTGCTGGGACTCTCCGGCGGCGCGGATTCTGTCTGCCTTTTGTGGCTTCTGAAAAGCCTGGAAACGGAGCTTTCCTTCACCCTGCATGCCCTCCATGTGCAGCATGGAATCCGGGGCGAGGAGGCGGAACGGGACCTCTGCTTCAGCAGGGAAATGTCGGCGGCCCTCTCGGTGCCCTTTCATGCGGTGCATCTGGATGTGCCGGGTTATGCCGCTGCGAAAGGCATGGGACTGGAGGAAGCGGCACGTCAGCTGCGCTATCAGGCGTTGGAAGAAAGCCTGAACGAGTGGCTGTCCCGGGCAGGGGCGGCGCCGGAAAGCGGGCGGATTGCGGTGGCCCATCACCAGGAGGACCAGGCAGAAACGGTGCTCCACAATCTGATCCGGGGGACAGGTCTCCGGGGTCTCGGGGGCATGCAGCCCCGGCAGGGGCTGCTGATCCGGCCCTTGCTCACCGTGACGCGGGAGGAGATTCTGGCGGAGCTGTCGGAAGCCGGATCAAAATCAGGCGTGAAGCTTTCCTATGTGACGGATTCCAGTAACGCAGAGCTTTGCTACACCCGGAATCGGCTTCGCCAGCGGGTGCTGCCGGAGCTTCGGGACATCAACGCCCGGGCGGTGGCGCACATTTCTGCGACGGCGGAGCTTCTGAACGAGGCGGACGAGTTGCTGCGGCAGCAGGCGGAGACTTGGGTGGAAGCACATCGGGAAAAGGCACCGGCGGATGACAAAGAGAGTCGGAAATCCGAGGCCGGCGATGTCTGCAGAGAGCTGCGGGTTTCACTTCCTGCCCTGCGACAGGAGAAGCCGCTGTTGCGGCGCTATATTCTGATGGCCATGCTGGCGGCGATGGACACCCCGCGGAAGGACTGGGCGGCGGTGCATCTCCATGCACTGGACAGCCTTCTCTTTCGGCAGGGCGGTGCCCATTTGGACCTTCCCTATCGCATGAGCGGAGACATCCGGGGAAAGCAGCTGATCCTGAGAAGCCATCGGGAGATCAACAGTATGAAAAGGAGAAAGAAAGCATGAGCGAGCATGTAAGAGTCCTCATTCCGGAGGAGCAGGTAGTTGAAAAAATCAAAGAGGTGGCAGCACAGATTTCCAAAGATTATGAAGGAAAGCCCATTCACCTCATCTGTATCCTGAAGGGCGGCGCCATGTTCATGTGTGAGCTGGCAAAGCGCCTTGAGAATGACAACATTTCTCTGGACTTCATGTCCGTGTCCAGCTACGGCGCCGGCACCACCAGCTCCGGTATCGTGAAGATCGTGAAGGATCTGGACGAGCCGCTGGAGGGAAAGAACGTGCTGATCGTGGAGGACATCATCGATACCGGTCACACCCTGAACCACCTGACCAAGCTCCTGGAAGACAGAAATCCGAATTCCATCGAGATCTGTACGCTGCTGAACAAGCCTTCCCGTCGTCAGAAGGAAGTGCCGGTGAAGTATTCCTGCTTCGAGATCCCGGATGAATTCGTGGTGGGCTATGGTCTGGACTATGACCAGCGCTACAGAAACCTTCCCTATATCGGTGTTGTGGAATTCAACTAAAGATATACAATAAGTTGGGGGTCAGGAAATGAACTGGGATGCACTGTACTGTTCGGGAAATGCTTTCTACCGGAGTCCGGAGGAACCGGAGCCGGGGGACCTGGTCACGCTGCGCTTCCGCACCATGCGGGAGGATGCAGCCGGGGTCTACATTGAATTTCCGGAGCTGAAGAAAACAGAGAAAATGAGAGCGGCCGCCTGCGACCGCTACTTTGATTACTTTGAAACCACAGTGAGGCTGGGGGACGTGCCCCTGAGCTATGTCTTCTGGGCAGAGGGCACGGACGGCATCCGGGTGCGCTACAATCGTCTCGGCGTGTCCGACAGCGATGACCCGGCGCTGGCCTTCCGGCTGATTCCCGGCTATCATGTGCCGGACTGGATCAAGGGCACCATCATGTACCAGATCCTCATCGACCGTTTCCGGGACGGAAATCCCGACAACAATGTCCAGGATCATGAATACATCTACCTTGGTCGTTATGCGGAAAATGTCAGGGACTGGAGCGCCCCGCCCCAGCCCTTTGATGTGCATCGCTTCTACGGCGGCGACCTGCAGGGCGTGCAGGAAAAGCTGGATTATCTCTACGATCTCGGCGTGCGGGTGATTTACTTTAATCCCCTCTTTGTGTCGCCCTCCAATCATAAGTACGATACCCAGGATTATGGTCATGTGGATCCCCATGTGGGGGCCATGCCGCGGGATACCGGTGCGCTGCTGGCGGACGGAGACACAGACAACGGCCACGCGGAGCGCTACCGGATCCGCACCACGAGCCGGGAGAATCTGGAGGCATCGGATCTGGTGTTCCGACACTTTGTGGAGGCCTGTCATGCCAAGGGTATGCGGGTCATCATCGACGGTGTGTTCAACCACTGCGGTTCCTTCAATAAGTGGATGAACAAGAGCCGCTTTTACCGGCCGGAGGAGGGCTACCAGCCCGGGGCCTATGAGCGGAAGGACAGTCCCTATACCAGCTATTTCGGTTTCTGTGACAGCCGGGACGAGGCCTGGCCGGAGAATGAGACCTATGAGAAGTGGTGGGGAAATGATACGCTGCCGAAGCTGAATTACGAGGAGTCGGAGACATTGCAGGAAGAGGTACTGGCCATTGCCCGGAAGTGGGTAAGTGCGCCCTACTGCTGTGATGGCTGGCGTCTGGATGTGGCGGCGGATCTGGGCCACAGCGAGGCCTACAACCATGCCTTCTGGAAGCGCTTCCGCCGTGCCGTGAAGGAGGCCAATCCGGAGGCGGTGATTCTGGCGGAGCATTACGGGGATCCCTATGCCTGGCTGCAGGGAGATGAGTGGGATTCCATCATGAACTATGATGCCTTTATGGAGCCGGTCAGCTGGTTCCTGACGGGCATGGAGAAGCATTCCGACAGCTACAATCCGACGCTGATCGGCGACGGACAGGCCTTTTTCCGGGCTATGCTTTACAACATGTCCCGGATGCCGGAGAGTGCCATTGCGTCCTCCATGAACCAGCTGTCGAATCATGATCATTCCCGCTTCATGACCCGGACGAATCACTATGTGGGACGACTGTCCCAGCTGGGACCGGAGGCGGCAAGTCAGAACATCAACCCGGCGGTGTACCGTCTGGGGGCCATGATGCAGATGACCTGGCCCGGTGCGCCGACCATTTACTACGGTGATGAGGCGGGGCTTTGCGGTCTCACGGAGCCGGACAGCCGCCGGACCTATCCCTGGGGACATGAGGATCTGGCGCTGATCGATTACCACATGTATCTGTCCCGGGCAAGGCTCAACAACCGGGTGCTGCAGAGGGGCTCCGTCATGCGTCTGATGGCGGGCCACAACTATGTGGTCTATGCCCGCATCTATGAGAATGAGGTGGCCATCATTCCGATCAATGCCAGCGGGGACGAATATGCTCTGCAGATTCCGGTGTGGCTGACCGGTGTGAGCGACACGACGCGCCTGCGGCGGGTTCTGCTGACGGACAGCGACGGCTACAATGCCGGTGAAACCAGCCGCTTCCCGGAACAGGGCTGCATCCGCTGTTATATGAAACCATATGCCGGGAAGATTTATCTGGCTGAGTTATAGAGCCCGTTGGGAAAAGGAAGACTTTGCTCCCGCAAAGTCTTTGATAGATTCATCTCGATCTTGTAGATCTTGATGAACTTGCCTTTGGCAAGCATGCATCTTCGATGCATGTCAGATCGTTACGAAGTTTGCTTTATGCAAACTTCTTCACTCTCGCCGCTAAGGCATCCACCGGACGCCCCGATAGCCAAGCTATCGCTGAGCCCAGCACGAGTATCGCCGAAGGCCTAGTCATCGCTATGCCCGACACGATAAATAGTGCCACCGCCAACTACATTCTCACCATCATACAGAACGACGGCCTGGCCGATGGCCACGGCACGTTCCGGCTGCGCGAAGGTAATGAGCACGCGGCCATCCGGGAGGCATTCCGCTGTTGCGGGTGCCTCTTTTGCTTTGTAGCGGGTCTTGGCGGTGACGGAAACCGGAGCGGTGGGCTTTTCGATGCTGATCCAGTTGAAGTTATCCGCGATGAGCTGCCGGGAATAGAGACCGGGCCCTTCGGTGAGGATCACCTCATTTTTTTCCATATCCTTGCCGCTCACATACATGGGCGCCGGCAGTGCCAGTCCCAGACCCTTGCGCTGCCCGATGGTATAGCGGATGATGCCCCGGTGGGTGCCTAAGACATTACCCTGCTCATCCACGAAGGGCCCGGGTGCGAAGCGTTTGCCGGTATAGTTCTCGATGAAGTCGCCGTAGTCACCGTTCACCACAAAGCAGATGTCCTGGGAATCGTGCTTCCGGGCATTGAGGAAGCCGTACTGCTCGGCCAGCGCGCGCACCTCCTCCTTGCTCTCGTATTCGCCCAGCGGGAAGGCGGTGTGGGCCAGCTGTTCCTGACTCAGGAAGTAGAGCACATAGCTCTGGTCCTTCTGCAGGTTCCGGGCCTTCTTCAGGAGCCAGCGTCCGCTTTCCGGGTCCTGC
This sequence comes from Parolsenella sp., assembly GCA_963659875.1. Lineage (GTDB taxonomy): Bacteria > Bacillota > Clostridia > Lachnospirales > Lachnospiraceae > Oribacterium. The sequence goes on along the minus strand of CAVKVA010000010.1, from coordinate 29,541 downwards.
TGAATCCGGGCATAGTGGCCGGTGACGATGAGATCGCAGTCCAGAGCCTCGGCCCGGTGATAGAGCTTTTCGTGCTTCATGTAGCGGTTGCAGTCGATGCAGGGGTTGGGGGTGCCGCCGGCCTCGTAGGTCTCCACAAAGCGGCGGATCACCTGCTGCTCGAAGTCATCGGTGAAATTGAAGACATAATAGGGCATGTCCAGGGCGTTGGCCACCTGCCGCGCATCCTCCGTGTCCGCCAGGGTACAGCAGGTATTGGCCCGGCAGACGCCGACATCCTCATTATCATAGAGCTTCATGGTGACGCCGATGCAGTCATAGCCGGCCTCCTTCATCAGGGCGGCTGCCACCGAGCTGTCCACGCCGCCGCTCATTGCGATCAGAGCTTTTCTCTTCATGCCTCTGCTTCCTCCTCATTTCTTCCGGGTTTTCTGGCCTTCAAGTGTATCATGGGCGCACCCGGGAATCAAGAAGAGGGGGCTTTCCGGCGTATACCTTGCTTGTCATACGGGGCCGTGTGTGATAGAATTTCATCTAAAACGGTAATGAATAGAAAAGCGAGAAACGGAGAGCATAAACCAATGAAGGTATTTGTAACAGGCGTGGCCGGACAGCTGGGACATGATGTCATGAATGAGCTTGCTGCACGGGGGCATGAAGGGATCGGAACGGATCTGCTTCCGCAGTACAGCGGCATTCAGGACGGCTCAGCGGTTTGTACCATGCCTTATGTTTCGCTGGACATCACAGACGCAGAGGCAGTGGCCCGCATCGTCCGGGAACTGCAGCCGGAGGTGATCGTGCACTGCGCGGCCTGGACAGCGGTGGATCTGGCGGAGGATGAGGACAAGCAGGAGAAGGTAGAGCGGATCAATGCTTTCGGCACCCGTTGCCTGGCAGAGGCGGCGAAGGCGGTGGACGCGAAGTTCATCTACATCAGCACCGACTATGTCTTTGACGGACAGGGAACGGAGCCCTGGCAGCCGGACTGCCGGGACTATGCGCCGCTGAATGTCTACGGCAAAACAAAGCTCGAGGGAGAACTGGCGGTGAGCGAGCTGCTGGAGAAGTACTTCATTGTCCGCATCGCCTGGGTATTCGGCCTGAACGGCAAAAACTTCATTAAGACCATGCTGAATGTGGGAAAGACCCACGATACAGTGCGGGTGGTGAATGACCAGATCGGCACACCCACCTATACACTGGATCTCGCGAGACTTCTGGTGGACATGCTGGAGACCGAGAAGTACGGCTATTACCACGCCACCAACGAGGGCGGCTACATCAGCTGGTATGACTTCACAAAGGAAATCTACCGGCAGGCGGGCCTCAGCACCGAGGTGCTGCCGGTGACCACTGCAGAATACGGCCTCAGCAAGGCGGCCCGGCCCTACAATTCCCGGCTGGACAAGTCGAAGCTCGTGGAGATGGGATTTGAGCCCCTGCCCACCTGGCAGGACGCTTTGTCCCGGTATCTGGAGGCGCTAGAGTGAAGAAGTTTGCATCAAGCAACAATAAACAGATCTAAAGGACAGAAAAATAATGGGTAAATATTTCGGAACAGACGGATACCGGGGAGAGGCCAATGTGGTCCTGACAGCGGACAGCGCCTTTCGCGTGGGTAAGTTCCTGGGCTGGTACTATCAGAAAAAACTGAAGGAGGGCGAGCAATGCCGTATCGTGATCGGCAAGGACACCCGGCGTTCCAGCTATATGTTTGAGTACGCCATTGCGGCGGGCATTACGGCGGCGGGGGCCGATGCGTATCTGATGCATGTGACCACCACCCCTTCCGTAAGCTACATTGTGCGATCGGAGGATTTTAACTGCGGCGTTATGATCTCTGCCTCCCACAACCCCTACTATGACAACGGCATCAAGGTCATCAATGAGAACGGCGAGAAGCTCTCCGATGACGTGATTGCGGAAATTGAGGACTATCTGGATGGCAGAATCCCGGAGGTGCCGCTGGCCAGCCGGGACCGGATCGGCCGCACCGTGGACTTCGCGGCAGGACGGAACCGCTACATCGGCTATCTCATTTCCCTGGCCACCAAGTCCTTCAAGGGCATGAAGGTGGCTCTGGACTGCGCCAACGGCTCCGCCAGCTCCTGTGCAAAGGCTGTGTTCGATGCGCTGGGGGCAGACACCCACGTCATCAACAATGCGCCGAACGGCCTGAACATCAACCAGAACTGCGGCAGTACCCACATTGAAGCACTGCAGCGGTACGTGCTGGACGAGGGTTGCGATCTGGGCTTTGCCTATGACGGCGATGCGGACCGCTGCCTCGCGGTGGACAACAAGGGGCGTCTGGTGGACGGCGACCAGATCATGTACGTCTGCGGCTGCTACATGAAGGAGCGGGGCAAGCTCCAGGATGACACCATTGTCACCACGGTGATGTCCAACTTCGGCCTGTACAAGGCCCTGGAGGCGGCTGGCATCCGCTACGAGAAGACCCAGGTAGGTGACCGTTTCGTCTATGAGAACATGTCCGCGCATGACTATTCTCTCGGCGGTGAGCAGTCCGGCCACATTATTTTCCTGCGGAATGCCACCACGGGTGACGGCATCCTGACTTCTATCAAGGTGATGGAGACGGTGCTGGGCAAGAAGAAGAGCCTGGCAGAGCTCTGCGAGGGATTCACGGTATATCCCCAGGTGCTGAAGAATGTACGTGTGCACGACAAGGAAGCCGCACAGAAGCATCCGGCAGTGCTGGCAGCGGCGGAGCGTGTGGCAGAACGGCTGGGAGACAACGGCCGCATCCTTCTGCGGGCCTCCGGTACAGAGCCCCTGGTGCGGGTGATGGTAGAGGCCGAGAGCAACGAGGTTTGCGAGAACTGTGTGGACGAGGTCATTCAGGTGATGCAGCAGGAAGGATTGGTTCTGTAAACCTAAATGAGCGCAGCAAAGCCATCCTTGCATATTAGACAGAAAAAACCGCAGTATACTGCGGCAGCAATACATAAAGAGGAGACAAAGCAATGTTGAAGTATCAGAGATACCGGAAGTTCCCGGCATTCCGTTACCCCCAGAGAACCTGGACAGACAAGGAAATCACCAAGGCGCCCATCTGGTGCTCCGTGGACTTAAGAGACGGCAACCAGGCCCTGGTGGATCCCATGACCGTAGAGGAGAAGATTGAGTTCTTCAATATGCTGGTGAAGCTTGGTTTCAAGGAGATCGAGGTGGGCTTCCCGGCAGCCAGCCAGATTGAGTATGACTTCCTGCGGAACCTTATCGAGCGGAAGCTGATTCCGGATGATGTGACGGTACAGGTACTGGTGCAGTGCCGTGAGCAGCTGCTGGCCAGAACCTTCGAGTGTCTCCAGGGACTGAAGAAGGCCATTGTACACATCTACAACTCCACTTCCGTGCTCCAGAGAGACGTGGTGTTCGGAAAGTCCAAGGAGGAGATCATCGACATTGCCCTCACCGGCACACAGCTGGTGAAGAAGTATGCAAAGGACTTCGACGGTGAGATCCGTCTGGAGTATTCTCCGGAGAGCTTCACCGGCACCGAGATGGACTATGCCGCAGAGATCTGCAACGCCGTGATCGATGCCTGGGGCGCAGCGCCCGGCCGTGAGGTGATCATCAACCTGCCGTCTACGGTGGAGATGGACACACCGAATGTCTATGCGGACCAGATCGAATATATGTCCCATAATCTGCACAATCGTGAGTCTGTGGTGGTTTCTGTACATCCCCACAACGACCGCGGCGAGGGCGTGGCTTCCGCTGAGCTGGCCATGCTGGCAGGTGCCGACCGTGTCGAGGGTACTCTCTTCGGAAACGGTGAAAGAACCGGTAACGTGGATATCCTGACACTGGCTTACAACATGTTCTCCCAGGGCGTGAATCCGGAGCTTGACATCGAGAATATCCGGGAGATCCAGGAAGTGTACGAGCGCTGCACGAAGATGGAGATTCCGCCCCGTCACCCCTATGCAGGAAAGCTGGTGTTCACGGCCTTCTCCGGCTCCCATCAGGATGCCATCAACAAGGGCGTGCAGGCAATGCAGGACAGAAACGCAGAGTACTGGGAGGTTCCCTACCTGCCCATCGATCCGGCAGACATCGGCAGAGAGTACGAGCCCATCGTTCGTATCAATTCCCAGTCCGGCAAGGGCGGCGTAGCCTTTATCCTGGGTTCTCAGTTCGGCTACAAGCTCCCGAAGGGTATGCAGCGTGAGTTTGCGGATTACATCCAGACCATCTCCGAGAAGCAGGGCGAGGTATCACCCAGCCAGATCTTCGATGTCTTCCAGGCGGAGTATATCGAGACCAAGGAGCCGATGCACTTCAAGAACATCCGCACCACCGATACGGAGAATGGAGACGATAGCTACACCACACTGGCCAATGTGAACTACCTGAACAACGGCGAGCTGAAGAGCTTCAGCGGTGTGGGTAACGGACCCATCGACGCCGTGCAGGCGGGTCTCGATCAGGAGCTGGGCATCGAAATCAAGGTGCTGGATTACTCCGAGCATGCCCTGACCTCCGGTTCCGGCGCAAAGGCAGTCAGCTACATCCATCTTCTGGATGAGAAGAGCGGCAGAACTTCCTATGGTGTGGGCGTGTCCTCCAACATTACCCGTTCCTCCATCCGCGCCATTTTCAGTGCGGTGAACCGGATGTTCTATCCGAAGGAGGCCGAGGCAGCCGGCAGACGCCGTGTGCTGGAAAGTAAGGGCGGTGCCGCTGCGGACAGTGCGTCTCTTTTCGCCAATTCCTGAGGAATAATGAGTTGAATATTGTATACGCATCGAATGATGGATTCTGCCGACATATGGCAGTCTCCATCTTTTCGCTTATAGAACACAATCGTCAGGAGCCCCTGCATTTTCATATCCTCTCCGACGGGCTTTCTGCGGAAAACCGGGAGAAGCTCCGGCAGCTGGTGGAGGGAAACGGGAAGGAACTCAGCTTTTACGAGCTGGGGGACCTGCGGGCTTCTCTTTCGGCGCGGGTTTACGGCCTGGACACCGGCCGCTTCCGGATCACCACGCTGGCACGGCTTCTGATCGGCAGTCTCCTGCCGGACACCGTCACGAAGGCGCTGTACCTGGATGCGGATACGGTGGTGCTGCGTTCCCTGCACGGCCTGTACAAGCTGCATCTGGGGAATCGTCTCGCGGCCATGGCGCCGGAGCCGACCATCTACCCGGAGGTGAAGACATTGCTGGGACTCTCCGAGAAGGCGGCTTATTACAATGCCGGTGTGATCCTTTTGAATCTGTCCGGCTGGCGCGAACAGGGCATGGAGGAAAATTGCTTTTCCTACTACAACCGGATGGGCGGAAAGCTTCCCTTCAACGATCAGGATATCCTGAACCATGTGTTGCGGGGACAGATCGTGCGGCTGCCCCAGCGTTTCAACTTTTTCAGCAACTACTATTACTTCCGCTATGACAGCCTCTGTCGGCTGGCGCCCTGGTATGCCAAGGCGGAGACCGAGGAGAGCTTCTTTGTGGCGAAGCACCATCCGGTGCTGGTGCACTTCGCCGGGGCAGAGCGGCCCTGGATCGCGGGAAACCATAACCACTACCGGAAGGCCTACCGGATCTATCTCCGGGAGACGCCCTTTGCCGACAGCGCGCCGGAAAAGGGCAGCGGCTTGTCCATGCAGCTCTATCACGCCATGAACGTGACGACCTTTGTGCTGCCGGGACTTAGGAAGCGGATCTCACAGGCATACTTTGACCGGGAAGTGAAGAAACAGATGGGAGAACAGCATGAAGCTCAGCGCAGTGATACTGAACTATAACGATTACCAGCATACGGCACAGCAGCTGCAGCGGCTTCTGCCCTATCAGATACTGGATGACATCGTGCTGGTGGACAACTGCTCCACCGATGACAGCGCGGACCGTCTCCAGGCCTTGCTGCCCGGAAGCTCCCGGACCCACCTCATCCGGACCCGGAAAAACGGCGGCTACGGCGCGGGAAACAATGCCGGTATTCGCTATGCTATTCACTGCTGCGGTGCCACGCATATCCTGGTGGCCAATCCGGACACGGTTTTTTCAGAGGCACTGCTGCAGGATCTGCTTTCAGCCTTCGAAAACCGGCCGAAGCTGGGCGTTGCCAGTGCGCTGATGCAGGACGGTCAGGGCGGACGGCAGCAGACCGCGTGGCCCCTGCGCCCCTGGCTGGGAGAGCTTCTGAACAGCGGCCCCCTTTCCCGGCGGATTTTCCGGAACCTCATCAACTACCGCCCCGCCTATCTGGCGCGGGCCGCAGCGGTGCCGGTGGATGTGGTCCACGGCTCCCTGCTCATGCTGTCCGCCGAGGCCTTCCTTGCCTGCGGGGGCTATGATGAGCGCGTTTTCCTCTATGGCGAGGAGAACATCCTGGGCTTTCGCATGAAGCAGGCGGGCTACAAATCCCTGCTGCTCCAGAACAGGAGCTATTCCCATGAGAACAGCGGCACCATTTCGAAGACTTATCGCTCCATGCTGCCGAAGCAGAAGCTGCGCCAGGAATCGGAGCGCTTCTATTACCGCGAGTATCTTCATATTTCCCGCTGGCAGCAGGGCGTGACGCAGCTTTTCCAGCAGCTGGTGCTCTGGGAAACCCGGGTGGCGGAGCTTCTGCATATCCTGTGATCGCAGGGTGATATTTTTGGACGCCGGAGGGAAAGACGATGATCGGCATACTTTTATGTACCTATAACGGAGAAGCTTATCTGCGGCAGCAGCTGGATTCTATCCTTGCCCAGGAGACCGGAGAGGACTTCCGCATCCTGGTTTCCGACGACGGCTCCACGGACGGCACCCGCATGCTTCTCAGGGAAATGTCTTCGGCCCATCCGGACCGGATCACGCTCCTGCCGGCGCATGCGCCCACAGGTTCCGCCGGGCGGCACTTTCTGTCGCTGCTGGCGGCGGGCCATGGCCGGGACTTCGACTATCTCATGCTGTCGGACCAGGATGATGTCTGGAAGCCCGAGAAGCTGTCCCGCTGTCTCCGGGAAATGAAAGCCATGGAGGCGGCCTACGGAAGCGACAGTCCGATGCTCGTGCACTGTGATTCGGAGATCACCGATGGGGATTTGCGGGTGCTGGCGCCTTCCTTTGTGACGTATCAGAAGATGAGCCCCCGGCGCTGCAAGCTGCAGCAGCTTCTGGTGCAGAACAATGTGGTGGGCGGCGCCATCCTCATGAACCGGGCCTTGGCGGCTCTGGTGACGGAAGTGCCGGATCACTGCGTTATGCATGACCAGTGGCTCGCGCTGTTGGCCGCTGCCTTTGGCCACATCCGTTTCGTGCCGGAAGCCCTTTACTACTACCGGCAGCATCAGGATAATGTCTTGGGCGCAGCGAAGGGAAGCCGGGTCCGGGAGGTTCTCGGGCGACTCGGCATTGGCCGAAAGGACGGGAAGAGCAAGGCAGAGATGGATGCCCATTCAAAGCAGGTCTATGGCGACCTGTTCCGGCAGGCGGAGTGTTTCCTCGCGCTCTACGGCGACCGGCTCCGTCCGCAGCAGAAAAAGCTGCTGCAGGCCTTTGTGTCGATACCGGAGAAGAAGCGCCCCGGCAAGATTCTGACGATCCTGCGCTACGGCTTTACTTATAATCTGCTGCATCGCACCATTGGAGAATTTCTGTTTATATGATGAAAGAAAAATACCCCTTTAAGGTCAGCGTCTGTGTGGTGACCTACAATCACCGGGCGTATATTGCGGAATGCCTCGACAGTATCCTTGCTCAGAAGCGGAATTTCGGGCTGGAGATTCTGATTCACGATGATGCCTCCGTTGACGGTGCGCAGGAAGTGATTCAGGCGTACCACAGCCGCTATCCGGACATCATCCGGCCCATCCTCCGGACCGAGAACCAGTACAGTCAGGGAAAGGTGAATATCACGGGACTCTTTAACATTCCCCGGACGTCGGGGAAGTATGTGGCAGTACTGGACGGCGACGATTACTGGTGCGATCCCAGTAAGCTGCAGCGGCAGGTGGACTACATGGAGGCGCATCCTGACTGTGTCTTCACCTTTCATGCGGCCCGGGTGGTGGACGAGAAGGGACAGAGGCTGCAGGGCACCAGCATGCGGCCCTACCACGGCGACCGAGAGCTGAGCGGAGCAGAGCTGGTGGGAAGGACCGGCGGCATCCCCTTTGCAAGCTTTCTTCTCCGGCGGGACATTTTGCTGCCGCTGCCGGCCTATTATTTTCAGTGTCCGGTGGGAGATCGGCCCCTGGAACTCATTGCAGCGGCCCACGGCAGGGCCTTTTATTTTGATGCGGAAATGAGCGTCTACCGCTTTTCTCATGCGGGTTCCTGGACCAGCAGCCAGCTTTCGGGAGATTACCGGGAGAAGCAGGCGCGCTATGCCCGGGAAATGGCCGAAACCTACCGGCTTTTCGACGAGGAAACTGACGGGAGGTTCCATCAGGAGGCGCAGACCGCTGCCGCGCGGATTCGCTTCCTCACGGCGGTGAATGTCCGGGATTTCCGGGAAATCTGCCGGAAGGAAAACCGGGGCTTTCTCCGGGAGCTTTCCCGGCGGGACCGCTTTTTTATCGGTTTTGAGCATCGGCTGCCCGGCGCATACCGGCTGTTGCAGAAAAAATTCGGCGCCGGGCGCTGAGCTTTAGGGTTGCGCTGACGTTGATGTCCGGTGCGGAAGTCGGCATGACGAGCCAAAGACATTAAACAAAGGATACAAGGGATTAAATTTAAGATGGCGGAAAAGAATTTTAAGGGAAAAGTGCTGAACGGGCTTTTCTGGAAGCTGCTGGAGCAGACCGGATATCAGGGAATACAGTTTGTGGTGGCGCTGGTGCTGGCCCGGCTCATGAGTCCGGAGGAGTACGGCACCATCAGCCTCATCATGATCTTCATCACCATTGCGAATACCTTCATCCAGTCGGGCTTCGCCACGGCCCTCATCCAGAAGAAGGAGATCAAGGAAGAGGACTATTCCTCGGTGTTCTGGCTGAGCATGGGGATGGCGGCGCTGTGTTATGGCCTTCTGTACCTGTCGGCCCCCTGGATTGCGCGCTATTACCGGACGCCGGTGCTCAGTGCGCTCGTGCGGCTCATGGGTCTCGTGCTCTTTCCCGGGGCGGTGATTTCCATTCAGACTGCTTTCGTGTCCCGGACGATGCAGTTCCGGCTGCTCTTTAAGTCCACCATGCTGGCGGTGCTCAGCTCCGGCGCGGTTTCCATCGGCATGGCCATGGTGGGACTCGGGGTCTGGGCCATGGCTGCCCAGCAGCTCGTGTACTATATGGTGCTGATGCTGTCCCTCTTTTTTATTGTCCACTGGGTGCCGCGGCGCGTTTTCAGCTTCGGCGAAATTCGGGAGCTCTTTTCCTTCGGCTGGAAGATTCTGCTGTCCGGTCTCATCGATACGGTGTGGCAGAACATTTACGGCCTCGTCATCGGAAAGCAGTATTCCAATGCGGAGCTCGGCATCTATAACCGGGGAGAGCAGTTTCCGAAGCTTTTGACCACGAATCTGAATGCCGTCATTCAATCCGTGATGCTGCCGGCCTATGCACAGCTGCAGGAGGAGAGGGAAGCCCTCAAGAATGCGGCCCGCCGTTCGGTGAAGCTGTCCGGCTTCCTGGTCTTTCCCATGATGGCGGGCATGCTGGCGGTGGCCCGGCCTTTGGTGCTGCTGCTCCTCACCGAGAAGTGGATCGCGGCCGTGCCCTACCTCTGCATCATGTGTGTGAATTATGCTATCCTGCCGATTCATTCCATCAATTTGCAGCTTCTCAACGCCCAGGGACGTTCTGACCTCTTTCTCAAACTGGAAATCGTGAAGAAGCTGCTGGGCATCGTGATCCTGCTCCTGAGCCTGCCGCTGGGCATCTTCCCCATGCTGCTGCTGAAGCTCCTGGACGAATACATCTGCCTCTTTATCAATGCCTGGCCGAACCGCCGTCTTCTGGACTACGGCCCGTTGCAGCAGCTTCGGGATCTCCTGCCCTCCACTTTTTGCTCCCTCGTGATGGGCATCGGCGTGGCCCTGCTGCAGCGCCTTTCCCTGACGCCGCTGCCCCTGCTGTTCCTCCAGATTCTCACCGGAGTGCTGCTCTATCTTTTCCTGTCACTCTTGTTCAACCGGGAGGAACTGCGGTATCTCGCGGGCTTGGCGACAGCTCGGCCGGCGGGTGCCCACGAGGGCTGATAATAGAAAGAAAAACATAATCTACAGCAGAAATTCTGACAATATACTGTTGCTGACGTCCATGCCGCGGTCGGTGAAGCGGTAATGGCAGTTCTCGTGGGCCATGAAGCCGGCGGCGCAGTACTTCTTGAGCTGGGGGCCGTAGACGGAGAGGAGATCCACGGAGAAGCGGCTGGTGAATTCGATCTCCGAGACCCCGGCGGTGCGGCGGAGGCCGAGGAACATGAACTCCTCCATCTGGGAAGCACGGCTTAAGACATTGACATTTTCGTGGAGCGTAGGGAAGCCGTTCGCGGCTTCTTTTTCCATGTCAGCGGCGAGATAGGCCGGGAGCTGCCGCAGATTGGACCAGCGGGTGTGGTTCAGACAGGAGGCCGCGCCCAGACCGAAGCCGAGATAGGGCACGTCGGACCAGTAGCCGTAGTTGTGGCGGCAGGCGTAGCCGGGTTTTGCATAGTTGCTGACCTCGTAGCGTTCGTAGCCGTAGTGCTGCGTCAATTCCTTTGTGATCTCGTCATTTTCTACCACCGTATCCTCGTCGGGAAGTGTGAGACGGCCGCTCTGATAGAGCCGGTAGAAGGGCGTTCCCTCCTCAATGATCAGATTGTAAATGGAAATGTGCTCGGGTTTCAGCATCAGCACATTTTTTAATGTCTTCCGCCAGGAGGCAGAAGTCTGCCCCGGGATATCGTCCATCAGGTCAATGTTGATGTTCCGGAAGCCCTCCATTCGGGCACTCTGGTAGCATTTCAGAAAATCCTCAAAGATGTGCAGCCGTCCCAGGGTCCGCAGCTCCGTATTGTTCGCAGACTGGAGACCGATGGAGAGCCGGTTGATGCCGGATTCCAGGTAACTTCGGAACTTGTAGCGGAGCGTGGAGGCAGGGTTCACCTCAATGGTGATCTCTGCCGTACTTCGTACCTTATAGAAGCCGTAGGCCGTGGAGAGGATCCGGGAAATGTCCCGGGGATCGAGCAGAGAGGGCGTACCGCCGCCGATGAAAATGCTGTTGACTTCATAGTCCTTTGCGAGGTCTGCAGAGGCCTGCATTTCCCGGCAGAGCTGCTGTACATAGTCTGTTTGCGCTTCCGGTTTTTCCGGGAAAGAGAGAAAGTCGCAGTAATTGCATTTCCTTGCGCAGAAGGGAATGTGGATATAGAGCTCCAGCTGCTTCTTGTCTGTCGGATCCACGATTTTGTTCATTTCTTTTCCTCCTGCGTCATGATACTCCGGCTACTCTAGCACAGCACGCCGATTTAAACAAGAGAGGCGGTCGCTCCGGGCTTGCCTAAATCCCCATGATGCGGTATGATACGGGGTAATTTCACTGGTTAAAGTGTTAAAGCAAGAGGAGGAGAATGATGACAATCGCAAAAATCGGCATGATGCTGGCCATGCTCATGTATCTTTTGGGCATGCTCTACATCGGCTTCAAAACCGCAGACCGTACCGGCAGCGCCGGAGACTTCTATCTCGGAGGCAGAAAGCTGGGACCCTTTGTCACCGCCATGAGTGCAGAGGCCTCAGACATGTCCTCCTGGCTCCTGATGGGCTTGCCGGGACTGGCTTACCTGAGCGGCATTGCCTCACCGGGCTGGACCGCCATCGGACTCGGTATCGGCACCTATCTCAACTGGCTCATCGTGGCCCGGCGGATCCGGATCTATTCTGAGGTGAACGATTCCATCACCATTCCGGAATTTTTTTCCAACCGCTACAATGATCAAAAGCGCTTGCTGACCCTGGTGGCGGCTGTCGAAATCGTCATTTTCTTCATTCCGTACACCGGCTCCGGCTTTGCGGCCTGCGGCAAGCTTTTCTCCAGCCTCTTCGGCCTGGACTACCATGTGGCTATGATCGCCAGCGCCTTCGTCATCGTGGGCTATACTTCCCTCGGCGGCTTCCTGGCAGCCAGCACCACCGACTTCATTCAGAGTATTGTCATGTCTTTGGCGCTGCTCATCGTGCTGGTCTTCGGTGTACAGCAGGCCGGCGGTGTGGCCGTGGTCATGCAGAACGCAGCGGGCCTCAGCGGCTATTTCAGCATGCTGGCCTCCCATGATCCCGTGAGCGGCACTTCTGTCGGCTTCGACTTCATTACCATCCTGTCCACCCTGGCTTGGGGCCTCGGCTACTTCGGCATGCCCCATATCCTGCTGCGTTTCATGGCCATCGAGGAGGCGGAGAAGCTGACCCTGTCCCGCCGGATCGCTTCCGTCTGGGTGGTGATCTCCATGGGCATCGCCATCTTCATCGGTATGGTGGGCCTCGGCATGACCAATGCCGGTAACCTGGACACCTTGGTGGGCTCCCAGTCCGAAACCATCATCGTGCTCATCGCCAACAGCCTGGCTTCCTATGGCCTTCTGCCGGCGCTGGTGGCCGGTATCGTATTGTCGGGCATCCTGGCGTCTACCATGTCCACCGCGGATTCCCAGCTTCTGGCGTCCTCCTCATCCATCGCCAACGACATTATCCACAATGTCTTCCGCATCGATCTGGATGAGAAGCAGACTATGTATATCGCGAGAGCCTGCCTTCTGATCATCGCCGTGATCGCCATCGTGATCGCCTGGAACCCGGACAGCTCCGTTTTCCAGATTGTGTCCTTCGCCTGGGCGGGTTTCGGTGCCTCCTTCGGCCCGGTGGTGCTTATGGCCCTGTTCTCCCGCCGTTCCAATTTCTACGGCGCCTTCTGCAGCCTGCTGACCGGCGGCGCCATGGTATTCATCTGGAAATATCTGGTGCGGCCCATGGGCGGCTTCTGGGACATCTATGAGCTTTTGCCCGCCTTCCTGCTGGCGATCATCGTGAACATCGTGGTGAGCCTTCTGACACCGGCCCCGAACCTCAGCGTGACTGCGGATTATGACCAGGTGAAGGCCAGAATGAAGGGCTGAGCATGGCAGCAAGCGGAAAAAAAGAAGAAAAAACCCGGTATTTAGAGCTCAACAATGACATAAAGAGCGGAAACTATCGACCTCTGTATCTTCTGTACGGCAGCGAGGAATATTTGAAAACTTCCTATAAGAAAATGTTCCGTCAGGCCATCGGCGGCGAGGACGGCATGAACTACCAGCTTTTCGAGGGCATGCCGGATGTGGATACCCTGATCGATGCGCTGGAGACCATGCCGTTCTTTGCCGAGCACCGGCTGGTTCTCATCAGCGGCTCCGGCCTCTTCAAAAAGACACCGCCGGAGCGACTGCTCAACTATCTCCCCAAAATGCCGGAGAGCAGCCACCTTATGTTCATCGAAAACGAGGTGGACAAGCGGAACAAGCTCTACAAGCTGGTGAGCACCCGGGGCTTTGCCTGTGAACTCGGCGAGCAGGACGAGAAGCAGCTCGCGGCCTGGGCCGCCCGCTACCTCATGAAGGCCGGGAAAAAGATCCGGGGATCCACCATGGAGCAGCTGCTCCGGAAGACCGGCAGCAGCATGGACAACATCCTGAGTGAGCTGGAAAAGCTCATTGCTTACACTGGCAGCCGGGAAATCATCGAGGACGAGGACGTTGCGGCCATCTGCACCGAAAATGTGGAGGACCGGGTCTTCGAGATGATCACCGAGCTGAGTCTGGGCAACACCGAGAAGGCCATGGCCTGCTACCGGGACCTTCTCTTCCTACAGGAAGCCCCCATGAAGCTGCTGGCTCTGATGCGCCGGAACTTTAACCAGCTGCTCCTCGCCAAGGAGTGCCTGCAGCGCGGCGTGAGCCGGCAGGAAAGCGCCGCCTACATTGGCGTCAGCCCCTGGGCCGCCGGAAAGCTCCTGGAGCAGGCGAAGCACTATACCCGGGAAAGCCTGCAATCCTATCTTCGCCGCTGTCTCGACTACGACACTGGCATCAAGAGCGGAAATCTCTCCGACCGCATGGCAGTGGAGCTTCTTTTGACGAGCTGATCGTCCTCCACTGCACGTTTTTCTGCGGCAAAATCCAAAAATGCTTGACAGTAAAATCCCTTGAGAGTATGATACCCAATAGATGTTAGCACTCCGGCATTTTGAGTGCTAACAATCTAAGGGAAGCGAAAGCGCTTCCGAAAGTAAGGAGGCGGACAGAGATGGAGCTGGACAATCGAAAGCTTGTGATATTGACAACCATTATCAAGAACTATCTTGAGACCAGCGAGCCCGTGGGCTCCAGGACCATCAGCAAGTTCTCAGGACTGAATCTGAGCTCCGCCACCATCCGAAACGAAATGAGCGACCTGGAGGAAATGGGCTACATCATACAGCCCCATACCTCAGCCGGGCGGATTCCCACAGACAAGGGCTATCGCTTCTATGTCGATCAGCTGATGGCCAGTCACCGGGACGAGCTGGAGGCGGTGCGAAGCAGTATGTTTGAGCGGGTGGACCGATTGGAAACCACGCTGAAGGAGCTGGCGAAAACCGTAGCGGCCGACACCAATTACGCGGCCATGGTTTCGGGACCTTCCATTCACCGGAACCGGATCAAGTTTGTGCAGACCTCCATTGTGGATGTCCACAAGCTGCTCCTGGTGATCATGATGGAGGGCAATATCGTAAAAACCGCCACCGTACAGCTGGACGGCAGCGAGGAGCTGGACTTCAACACGGTACTGTCTCTGAACCTCATCTTAAATGATGAGCTGGACGGGCTCTACGCCGAAGACATTACCGAAGGACGCTGTGCACAGCTCTATGCCCGCTCCGCCTACAAAAACACACTGCGCGCCATCATGGAGACCATCATCGCCACGCTGGATTTTGCCAAGCGCGACCTGAAGATCTACACCTCCGGCGCCACCAACATTTTCAAATACCCGGAGCTGACGGAGACGGACAATGCCTCCCGGCTGATCTCCGCATTTGAACAGAAGGACGAGCTCATTGACCTGGTGCAGGATGTGGAGAATTCTCAGAAGCAGATACAGGTTTACATCGGTGAGGAATCGCCGCTGCAGAATGTGTCGGACTGCTCGGTGGTGACAGCCAACTACCAGCTGGGCAACGGCATGAAGGGCACCATCGGTGTCATCGGTCCCAAGCGGATGGATTACGAGAAGGTGCTGGATATCCTGTCGCGGCTCATGAATGAGATGGATCAGGCATTTAAAGAATAGAGATAGAGAGGAGCAGAGGACTTGAACGAGGAAGAGATGAAGAAGCCTTCTGAGAACCAGGAGGAGACCGCGGAAGCGGAGAAGAAGGAAGAGGCAGTCGAAGCGGCTGCAGAAAATACAGGCGATACAGCAGCAGAGGATAATGTCGGCGGCGCCGAAGATGCGGACAACGCCGAAGAGACAGAGGACCTCAAGCTGCAGCATCTGAAGGAGAAGTACGAAAACGAGACAGCGGCCTGGAAGGACAAGTACACACGGCTCTATGCCGAGTTCGACAACTTCCGGAAGCGGACAGACAAGGAGAAGTCCCAGATGTTTGAACTGGGTTCCAAGGATGTCATCGAGAAGCTGCTTCCCGTTTACGACAACTTCGAGCGTGCGCTCGGCACAGTACAGGAGGAAGATCTGGAGGATGCCTTCACGAAGGGTGTGATGGGCATTTACAAGCAGCTGCAGAAGCTGTTCAGTGATCTGGATGTTCAGCCGATCGAAGCCGAGGGCCAGAAATTTGATCCGAACCTGCACAATGCGGTGATGACGGATACGGAGAGTGATGCCGAGGAGGACATCATTACCCAGGACCTGCAGAAGGGCTATACCTTCCGCGGCAATGTCATCCGCCACTCCATGGTGAAGGTGAAGAAATAAAGAGGAACAGACAGGATTTGTTTTGGAATAGAAAAGGAGAGTAAGATCATGGGAAAGATTATAGGAATTGACTTAGGTACAACCAATAGCTGTGTCGCTGTTATGGAGGGTGGTAAGCCCACCGTTATCGCCAATGCTGAGGGTCTCAGAACCACACCGTCCGTTGTGGCATTCACAAAGAACGGCGAGAGACTGGTCGGCGAGCCCGCAAAGCGTCAGGCCGTGACCAATGCAGACCGGACCATCGCTTCCATCAAGAGACATATGGGCTCTGACTACAAGGTAAGCATCGACGGCAAGAGCTACACACCGCAGGAGATTTCCGCAATGATCCTGCAGAAGCTGAAGGCAGATGCCGAGGCATATCTCGGTGAGAAGGTCAGCGAGGCTGTCATCACCGTTCCGGCATACTTCAACGATGCCCAGAGACAGGCCACCAAGGACGCAGGACGCATTGCAGGCCTCGAGGTAAAGCGTATCATCAACGAGCCGACAGCTGCAGCACTGGCTTACGGTCTGGACGATGAGTCCGAGCAGAAAATCATGGTTTACGACCTCGGCGGCGGTACCTTCGATGTATCTGTTATCGAGATCGGTGACGGCGTTATCGAGGTTCTGGCCACCAACGGTGATACCCACCTCGGCGGTGACGACTACGACAACCGCATTACCCAGTGGATGGTAGACGAGTTCAAGAAGGCAGAGAATGTGGATCTGTCTCAGGATAAGATGGCACTGCAGAGACTGAAGGAAGCTGCCGAGAAGGCAAAGAAGGAGCTTTCCACAGCCACCACAACAGAGATCAACCTGCCCTTCATCACCGCTACCGCAGAGGGCCCGAAGCACCTGGATATGAACCTCACAAGAGCAAAGTTCGAGGAGCTGACCTCTGACCTCACCGAGAGAACTGCACTGCCGGTACAGAATGCCCTTCGTGATGCAGGCATCACTGCTGCAGAGCTTTCCAAGGTTCTTCTGGTGGGTGGTTCCACACGTATGCCGGTGGCACAGGAGAAGGTAAGACAGATCACAGGCAAGGAGCCTTCCAAGACCCTGAACCCGGATGAGTGCGTAGCCCTCGGTGCTGCTGTACAGGGCGGCAAGCTGGCCGGTGATGCCGGTGCCGGTGATGTGCTTCTGCTGGATGTAACACCGCTGACACTGTCCATCGAGACACTGGGCGGCGTGGCTACCCCTCTCATCAAGAGAAACACCACCATCCCGACAAGAGCATCTCAGGTATTCTCCACTGCGGAGGACAACCAGACCGCTGTGGATATCCACGTGGTACAGGGTGAGCGTGAGTTTGCCCGCGACAACAAGACCCTCGGCCAGTTCAGACTGGACGGCATTCTGCCGGCACGCCGCGGTGTTCCGAAGATCGAGGTAACCTTCGACATCGATGCCAACGGTATTGTAAACGTATCCGCTAAGGATCAGGGAACCGGCAAGGAGCAGCACATCACCATCACCTCCGGCTCCAACATGTCCAAGGACGACATTGACAAGGCCGTACAGGAGGCACAGCAGTACGAGGCAGCCGATAAGGAGAAGAAGGAAGCCATCGAGACCCGTAACGGTGCAGACTCCATCGTATTCCAGACCAAGAAGGCCCTGGAGGATGTGGGCGACAAGATTTCCGGCAGCGACAAGTCTCAGGTAGAGGCTGATCTGAAGGCCCTCGAGGATGTTCTGGCAGCCAACCCGCTGGAGAGCATCACCAAGGACGGCGCAGAGAAGATCAAGGCCGCACAGGAGACCCTGATGAAGTCTTCTCAGGCACTGTTCAGCAAGGTGTATGAGCAGGCCCAGGCCGCACAGGGTGCCGCAGGTGCCCAGGCCGGTGCAGGCGCAGCCGGAGAGGCTTCCCAGAGCACAGGCAGCGCAAACGATGACAACGTGGTAGACGGCGACTTCAAGGAAGTATAATCCATGGCAGAAAAACGCGATTATTATGAGGTTCTCGGTGTTGACAAGGGCGCAGACGATGCGGCCATCAAGCGGGCATACCGAAAGCTGGCGAAAAAGTATCATCCGGATGCCAATCCGGGTGATAAGACCGCCGAAGAAAAATTCCGGGAATGCTCCGAGGCCTATGCTGTCCTGTCAGACCCCGAGAAGAAAAAGGCCTACGATACCTACGGCCATGCGGCATTCGATCCGAATTCTGCAGCAGGCGCCAACTCCGGTTTCGGTGGCTTCGATTTCAATAACATGGATTTCGGCGATATTTTCGGCGATCTCTTCGGCTTCGGCGGCGGCCGGGGCGGCTTCTCCTCCTATGGCTTCGGCGGAGGCGGACAGCGGTCTAATCAGCCCCAGCGGGGTGCTTCCATCCGGGCCGGTGTCCGCATCACCTTCGATGAGGCCATCAAGGGCACGAAGAAGAACATCAAGATCCGCTACAAGGACACCTGCCAGAGCTGTAACGGCTCAGGCGCCAAGGCTGGTACTTCACCGGAGACCTGTCCGAAGTGCGGTGGCCGCGGTCAGGTGATGATGAGCCAGCAGAGCATGTTCGGCACCATCCAGCAGGTGGTTTCCTGTCCGGACTGTCACGGCAGCGGCAAGATCATCAAGGAAAAGTGCCCGGATTGTCGTGGTGAGGGCTACATTTCCACCATGAAGACCATCGAGATCACCATTCCCGCCGGCATCGATGACGGCCAGACCCTCCGTCGGGCCAATGGCGGCGACCCCGGCACAAACGGCGGTCCCAGAGGCGATCTCCTGGTGGAAATCACCGTGTCCCAGCATCCCTTCTT
This sequence comes from Parolsenella sp., assembly GCA_963659875.1. Taxonomy (GTDB): domain Bacteria; phylum Bacillota; class Clostridia; order Lachnospirales; family Lachnospiraceae; genus Oribacterium. The sequence continues at coordinate 10,876 of CAVKVA010000010.1, read as the reverse complement.
TAAGCGTCAGGGCACGAACATCTACTCCACCGAGGCCATCAGCTTCTCCCGGGCAGCGCTGGGCGGCACCACCGTCATCAAGACCGTGGACGGACCCGTGGAGCTCAACATCAAGCCAGGCACCCAGTCCGACACCAAGATGCGTCTGCGGGGCAAGGGCGTACCGAGCCTCCAGAATCCCAGTGTACGGGGCGACCACTTTGTGACCATCGTGGTGTCCGTGCCGGAAAAGCTGAACAAGAAGCAGCAGGAGGCCCTCAAGGCCTATGCCGAGGCTTGCGGCGAGACCGTGTAAAAAGAATATGCAGTAAAAAGGGGAGTTGCCGAATGGCGGCTCCCCTTTCGTGATAGAAGAAGGAGGAGAAACGGTGACGCTGCAGCAATTACACTATTTCGTGACCGTATCGGAATGTGAAAACATTACCCAGGCGGCGGAGAAGCTCTACATTTCCCAGCCCAGCCTCAGCAATGCCATTCACAAGCTGGAGGAGGAAATGGGTGTCACGGCCTTCGCCCGCACCAACAAGGGCGTGGCTTTGACCCGGGAGGGCGAGGAGCTTCTGTCCTTCTCCCGGATGCTGCTGGAGCAGGCGGACATCATGAAGGAGCATTTCCGTGCGGAGGAGAAACGGTCGCCGAAGTTTTCCGTTTCCTGTCAGCACTATGCCTTCGCGGTCAATGCCTTCGTGGATCTGGTGAATCGTTTTCAGGCGGATCAGTACAGTTTCATTCTGCGGGAAACCCAGACCGGCGAAATCATCGAGGATGTGGCCGGGGGCAAAAGTGAAGTCGGCATCATTTATCTTTCGGAGAACAATGCAGATGTGCTGACGAAGTTGCTGAAGAGGAATGAGCTGCTTTTTGAGGAGCTTTTCGTTGCGGCACCCCATGTCTTTCTCTGCCGCGAGCACCCTTTGGCCGAAGAAGAAAGCATTACCCTGGAAATGCTGAAGCCCTATCCCTACCTGGTTTTCGAGCAGGGAGAACGGAATTCCTTCTATTTCTCCGAGGAGTTTATCAGCGTGCTTGACTTTCCGAAGCACATTCAGGTCCGGGATCGTGCCACCCTGTTTAATCTTCTGATCGGTCTCAACGGCTTCACGGTCAGCTCCGGTGTCATCGATCCCCGGCTCAACGGCGACAATATCGTGGCGAAACCGCTGGCGGTGGATTGCGTCATGCACATCGGCAGTATCCGAAAGAAAAATCTGCTCCTGAGCCGATACGCGCAGTTTTACCTGGAGGCGCTGCGAAAGCATCTTGAGATAGCTTGAAGCTATGGATAACGGAAAACAAAAGATATTTTTCGAAGCTGTGCTATGCCGCTATACTTTGGGAAAAACAAAAACAAAGGAGCATAGCCATGAGCACATTAAAGACACCTTTTCGTTACGATTATGTAGGAAGCTTTCTGCGTCCCCAGTCCGTGAAGGACGCGAGAGCCGCCTATGAAAACGGCAGCATGACCCGGGAGGAGCGGGACCGGATACTGGATGCGGAGATCACTAAGCTGGTGGAGAAGCAGAAGGCTCTGGGATACCATGTCATCACCGACGGTGAGTTCCGCCGTACCTACTGGCACCTGGATTTCATGTGGGGTTTCGAAGGCGTGGAGCATGAGAAGGGCGGCGGTGTCCAGTTCAACGACGAGATGGCGGCACTGGACGACACCTGGCTCAGCGGTCCGGTGAAGGCCAAGGTGCATCCCTTTGTGGAATATTTCAAATTCCTGAAGCAGTTCGAAGATGAGAACACTGTGGCCAAGTACACCATCCCTGCACCGGCCCAGATGTTCCAGCAGATGATTGTTCCCGTCAACATCGCGAGCACGCGGAAGATTTATCAGGATAATGAAGCCCTGATTCAGGACATCGGCAAGGCCTATCAGGATGTCATCCGTCAGTTCTACGAAGCGGGCTGCCGGAATCTGCAGTTGGATGACTGCACTTGGGGTGCCATTGTGGGAGAGGCTGCCAAGCAGCGCTATCAGGCCCTGGGAATCGATCTTGAAGAGGTGAAGCAGCAGCTTCTCGCGGTGAACAATCTGGCGCTGGAGGGTAGGCCTGCGGATATGACGATTACCTCCCATATTTGTCGCGGCAATTATCATTCCACCTTCTTCACCAGCGGTGCCTATGATTCTGTGGCGGACTATGTCTTTGCGCAGGAAAATGTGGATGCGCTGCTTCTGGAGTACGATGACGAGCGCTCCGGCGGCTTCGCGCCGCTCAGCAAGGTCTCCCCGGACAAGAAAGTGGTGCTGGGACTCATTACCACGAAGACGCCGAAGCTTGAGGACAAGGCACAGGTCATCGCCCGGATCCACGAGGCCGCCAAGTATATCCCCCTTGAGAGACTCTGCCTCAGTCCCCAGTGCGGCTTCGCCTCCTGCGAGATCGGCAACAAGCTCACCGAGGAAGAGCAGTGGGCCAAGCTCCGCCTCGTGAAAGAAATTGCGGAAGAAGTGTGGGAGTGAAGAAGTTTGTATCAGGCAAACTTCAATAGCCAAAAACCATATCCGAATATAGAGTATAGGAGATTTCACCTGCTCATGATATGATGGGTTAAAATACAAGCGGTTTTTGCGAAAATGCATTCCGCAAATTATGAATCAAACATATCATGAGGAGGTGAGGTTGGTGAAAAGAAAATTAGCAGATAAATCGTCTGGGAATACTTCAGAACAAAAGATCCAATGGCATCCAGGATTTGTTGCTGCCATGAAGCTGGAACTCCGTGACTACGAGAAGCAACTTGTTTTCCATGAGGAACATCTGTTAAATCCCAAACCCATACAGATCGATTTACTGGTTATCGAGAAAACGGATAACCTGGTAATCGAGGAAATCATCGGCAGAAACTTCCGTCGCCACAACATCTTTGAGTACAAGTCACCGGGAGATGAGCTCAGCATTGATACGTTTTTTAAGACCATGGGCTATGCCTGTCTCTACAAGGCGGCGGCAAAGAAGGTGAACGAGATTCTGGCGGAAGACGTACTGGTGACACTGGTCAGAGCCAATAAACCGGAAAAACTGCTCAAGTGGCTGCGGGAGAACTATTTGGTAGAGGAAAACCATCCCGGAGTTTACTGCATCGAGCATGCGGGATTATTTCCCGCGCAGATTATTGTTAGTGACGAATTGCCGGAAAAGGATGCCATCTGGCTGCAGAGTCTAACGAACCGGCTGCAGTCTGTGGACGCGAAAAAATTGATTGCGAACATTGAAGAAACTCGTTATGGTAGAAGCGAAAGAGAACTAATAGAGTCAGTCTTGCAGGTAGCACTGGCAGCGAATAGAGAGGCATTTGACGAAATGCGAAAGGAGGAACCCAGTATGTATGACGCATTGAGAGATTTCATGGCAACAGATTTTCAGAAGGCAGAGGAGAAAGGCGTCAGTATCGGCGAACTCCGGAAGGCAAAGGCAACGGCGACCAAACTGGCAAAAATCGGAATGTCTGCGGACAAGATTGCAGGGATCGTGGACGTATCTGCACAACAGGTCGAAGAGTGGCTGGCGGATTCGTTGGTGACAGCATAATAAAAGGGAGGCATTGCTGTCCAAAATCCTTGCTGAAGAAGCAATTCTCAATTTTTAATACGACAAAATCGCGGTCCAGGCTCCGTGTTTTTTTCTTTGATACGTGGTTATAACCACATACATATGGCGAAAATCGTTTATAATGAATGTAAACATACGAGACAGAACAGGAGGATGTCACGATGATACGAAAGATTATTCATATAGACGAGGAGAAGTGCAATGGCTGCGGTCTCTGCGCGACGGCCTGCCACGAGGGAGCGATTGATATCGTGGACGGAAAGGCAAAGCTGGTGCGGGAGCATTTCTGCGACGGCTTCGGCGACTGCCTGCCCAACTGCCCCACCGGGGCCATCAGCTTCGAGGAGAGAGAAGCACCGGCCTATGACGAGGCAGCAGTAAAGGCCGCGCAGGAGAAAAAGCAGAAAGAGGAGAAACGCATGACGGTTGAGGAAATCATGAAGATAGAGGACGAGGAGCAGCGGAAGAAGGCCATGCAGCTCCATACGGCGGTGCAGAATATGCATCATGAGGGCGGCTGCCCCGGTTCCCGACTTCGCCAGATGCAGCATAACGAGGAAATGTCTTCGGATCCGGAGGTGCCGACCGCGCCGACGGCTATGGGTCGCCCGGTATCCCGTCTCAACCAGTGGCCCTGCCAGATCAAGCTGCTTCCCACACAGGCCCCCTTCTTTGACGGCGCAAAGCTTCTCATTGCGGCGGACTGCACCGCCTATGCTTATGCCAATATGCACGAGGCGTTCATGAAGGGAAAGATCACCCTCATCGGCTGCCCGAAGCTTGATGACATCGACTATACCGACAAGCTCACCGAGATCATCAGCCGGAACGAGATCAAGAGCGTCACCATCGTCCGCATGGAAGTGCCCTGCTGCGGCGGCCTCCAACGCGCCGCCGAGAACGCCCTCCGGAACAGCGGGAAGTTCCTCCCCTGGCAGGTAGTCACCATCTCTGTGGACGGGAAGATTCTGGAGTGACACTGTGATAGTAAAAACCATATCCGAATAAAAGGGAGGCTTTGCTGTCCAAAATCCTTGCTGAAGAAGCAACTCTCAAATTTTAATACGACAAAATCGCGGCCCGATCTTCCTCGGACCGCGATTTTTCATTGTTTCTTAAAGCAAATTGCGACAAAATACGTATTCTGCCGAACGCTGAGCACAAAACTTAATATTAAAACTACGAAAACAAACAGAGGAACCCGCCTAAGCCGCTAAACTTAGGCGAATTCCTCTGTTTTTTATGTGTAAATTTCTTTTTCTTATACTATAGTATGTGGCAAACAAAAATCATCATTAAAATTAATCTTAAAACATTCGAACTTCATAGATTTAACAAACATTTTTGAAGTTTTAATTGCAAAAAATTAAAAAACGTGCTAATCTAGCCTCACAACGAACGAGGCAAAAGGTATAGTATCAGATAATTAACTTAAAAATCGTAGCATACCTTTTGAGCCCTCGTAACAGAAACATCTATAGAAGAGGCAATCATGGACAAGCAGACGGAGAAAAAGACAGGCGGCACCTTCGTGGTGCGGGTGGACAGCAGAGAACGCGCCACCTGGCAGGGACAGGTGATCTGGACCGACCAAAACCGAAAACAGTACTTCCGCTCCAGTCTGGAGCTCCTCCGCCTGATGGAGGACGCCATGAACGCCGGAGAGGATAAGAACACAGGAGGGACGGCATGAAGATGAGCTTTACAGGAAGCTATGCATTGAACGCCGTACTGATCGCGGCAGATGCCTATGAACAGCAGGACTTCAGCGGCCGGATCTACACCCGCTTCCAGGAAGACCCCATCCCCTTCGCCTCCAGCATGGAACTCTTGATGAAGCTGGAAGAAAAATATGACGAATGGGCCTTTCCCGAAAACACCGTGCTCTACCGTTCCTTCTATAGAAAAAGCTATCAGAGAGAAGCGGCGAAGTCGAGGGCGAAAACCTTCCTTGCGAACCGGCGTCTGGGCGAGAACGAACCGCCCCTGCAGCCCGTCGAAGGGAAGCTTGCCACCTTCCTGCTGGAATGTCGGCAGCGGCAGCACGGCGACTGGTCCGGGACCTTACGGTTGGACATAGAGACCGAAGCCCATCCCTTCCGCAGCAGCCTGGAGCTCCTCCGGATGATGGACAGCAGCATAGAGCTCCGCAGCCGAAGAGCCGGCGGGCTATGGAGTGCTTCAGGAACCCAGTGACAAGCGGCAATGAGTAGTAAGAAACACGAAGCTTTTTAAGATATAGAGGAAGAGAGCTATGAAAAGACATAAAAGAATGAACAGGAGAATCACAAGCCGGATGAAGGCAGCGGTTTCTGCCCTCCTGGTGTCCAGCATGGTGCTGAACCCCTGGTACGGCATCGACCTGGCCGTGGGTTCCGAGAACAACTCCACTCGCGTGCGCGTCAGCGGCCTCACCGGCGGCACCGTTCAGGTGAACCTCGAGAGCGCTGCCCTGAAGGAAGAAGCACTCCGGGCCATCCGCGAATCCGCACCCACCGAGCTGGAGAACTACCTCTCCACCGACAGCAGCACCGACGCGGCCGTGGCGAAGCTCCTGAGCGACCCCAATCCCTACTACACCGTGGCCCTCTGGACAGCCGAGGACGAAGAAGTCTTTGCCGCCGAAGGCATTGACGTAAAGGTACTGGTGCAGAGAGATGCTTCGAGCATTTCCGTGGATGAGGATAATGTCGCCAGCGCCAGCAACCTGAAGAAGGCGGGGCAGTACTTCAGCGCCGCTGTGAAGAACCGGAAGGATAAGGACGTCATCTTCTACCCGGCAGGCGGCACACTGGACACCCTGCTGATGGACTTCCAGGCCGACACGCTGGGCCATGCCGCAGCCGAAGCCGAGAGCCTCGACAACAGCGATTACGAGCTCACCGGGGATGAGAAGATCACCATCCTTTATATGAATACCGACACGAAGTCCCACAGCTTCAAGCTCTCCGTGGACGGCAATGACTACAGCACCGCCGTGAAGGTTTCCGGCACCGGCACCGCTGCGAAGTCCATGCTGAACAAGCTGAAGGCCGTGATGAACGGCGAGACAGAAACCGCCGCGCCGGAGGAAGAAACGACCACTGCAGCAGAGGATAATGTCTTAAATCCGACGTCGCAGGTGGAGACAAAAACCACCGAGGAATTTAAGAATTCCGAAGAGAGCAGTGCAGCAGCTTCCGAGAGTGCAGCGACAGAGGCAGAAAGCCGGACCGACGCAGCGCCGAGCACAACCGCAACCGAGGCAAGCAGCGCAGAGAGCACAAGAGAGGCCCAGACCGCGGAGGTCAGCCAGGAAGAGACTGCCGTTAAGGAAGAAACAACTGCCGACACGAAGGAGCAGCTCGCCGAAGCTGTCATCAAAGAGGTGGAGCAGCTCAGCGGTAAGGATACCGTGACCGCCATCGGCGCGTTTACACTCCCGCACTTCTATGAGGAAGCGCAGTCCGAAGAGGTGAGGACCGAGGAAAAGGCTGAGGCAGTTGACGGCAAGACAGAAGAGAAGACCGAGAAAGTAGAAGAAAAAGCAGCCGAGGCGGAGAAGACCGCAGCAGCGGACACAACGACAGCGGCAGAAGAAAACACAGTAAAGAAAGAAGACAGCACAGCAGCTGCTGAGGAAACAACAGCGGTAAGCCGGGAAGAGACAGCCGCAGACAATACCGCGGAGAGCAAGACGGAAGAAACAACAGCCGTAGAGACCACAGCGGAAACCACCGCGGAAACCACCGCGGCAGAGACAAAGGCCAAGACCGCGATGGACGAAAGCCTTGCCGCAGAGCAGAAGCAGCTCCTCTCCGAGGTGAAGGCCGAGGATCTCGCGGTAGAATTGAAGTCCGCAAGACTCGTGCAGTACACCCTGGGCGACCTCACCAGTGATTTCATTTCGAAGACCCTGACCGATGCAGACGGCAATGACATCTATGTGGTGCGCGTCTCTGCAGTGGACACAGGCGCCATCGGTGACGACTGGAGCCTGGCGGTGAAGGAAATCGTGAAGGATGACGAGGATGCCGTCAGCACCGATTCCGAAGCCATGTCGGACAACACCAAGACAGCCCTCGAGCAGGAAGGCCTCTATGAGCAGTCCCGCTCCCTGGACATTCACCTCGAGGATGCCGACGGTAATGCAGTCGAGCCGAACGGCAAGGTGAAGGTTGAGATCGAGCTCAGCACCGCCGCCCTCCCGGAGGATGTCAATCCCGAGAACCTGCAGGTCTACCACCTGGAGGAGAAGGAAGACGGCAGTGTAAAGAACGTCACCAATGTGGCAAACCCCGAAAACATCCAGACCCTCGATGCCGACGGCGCTGTCATCAGCAAGAGTAAGGCTGTGGAGAAGGTCGAAGTAGAAAGCACGGAGACCACAGAGACCGAAGGAAGTGCCGAAGCCGCGATTATGACTGCCGATCTCACAGAGGACGAGACAGCAGCCGTAACAGAGAACATCACCGAAGTCGCAAGACTCAGCGGAGAAGTAGCGAAGCTGAAGACCAGCTTCGAGGTGGATAGCTTCTCGACGTTTACCATCACCTGGGGCACAAATGAAGGCACCTTGAAAATCATTACAGAGGATGAAGACGGCAACGAGCTGCAGGCCTACGGCTTGTCCAACATCAAGCTGAACGCGGGTGAGACCTATAACTTCAATGAGGACGACAGCCACTTCTTCGTTCCGAATTATGCTGTGAAAGCCGCTTACTATGTGAACGGCGAGATTAGCACAGAAGTAACATCGGCTAAGCTGGTGAACGGCAGGGTGACGTTGCTGGGCGGTGATGAGCAAAAGGTCGCTGAAGATACAAACCTGACTGTACATCTCCAGTATCGAACTTATGATGCTCAGGATGTCATGGCCACGAGCTTGAGCGATGAAAATGATGCACCGGCGCATAGCAAGGTACTAACCTCAAATAATGACGGAACCTATACGCTGGCATTGGATGTAACTGGTAGCTCCCGGAAAGATGAAGAATCAAAAAAGGCTAACATAATTATCGTATTTGATAAGTCGGGAAGTATGGGGCTTGAAGAGAAAAAGTACGATTCGGGATATGGCTGGATTGAAGAAACAGTGAGGTATGATCCGGTTGATAGAGATGATGTAGAAAAAGATGTTGACTACTATGGAGTTGACAGCAGTGGACGGTATCAAAAACTTAATAAAGGAAAAGGAAATAAATGGTATATAGGGAGAAAAGAATATAGCGGGATCCTTTATAAAAAAGTTGTTACGTATACCAGTCGCTTGGCTATCGCAAAAGAAGCAACAAAAGGTCTGGCAGAGATGTTGATTGAAGCCCGGTCAATAGACAATCTGAGCCTGATTGAGTTTTCCAAATATGCGGATACTGTGAAATCATATTCCATCAATTCGGAAATAGTTGATCGAACTAAATTAAATGAAATCAATAGTCAGGTTGATGGAATCATCGCGAAAGGTGGAACAAACTGGGAAGATGCCCTGGAAAAAGCGAAAGCTCAAATAAAAGCCGAAGAAGATAATTACGTTATCTTTGTTTCTGACGGAACACCTACTTTGAGAAAAACTATGAAGGGGGAGTGGAAGAGAGGGTATTATGATGAATATGACTGCAATAAGGAAGATCATGATGTAGGTGTGCATGGAACCGGTGGCAGTGATGAATATGATTATAACTACAATTGTGCAAAAGCTGTGGCAGAAGAGCTGGTAAATAGCGGGGTTAAGTTCTATTCAATAGCAGCATTTGATGCAGCCACGGAAATGAAAAAAATTACCGTGGATGCTTATGGCGGAGATGAAACAAAAGCATCAGGTCATTATTATGCCGCAACCGATCAGGAGAACTTGAATAAGGCATTTGAGGATATTGCTAAAAAAATCACTCATGCCTATAGCTACAAGTCCATCAAAATCACAGATGGTCTGACACAGGATACCGCGATTGCAGCAAATCCTGATTTCACCTATGAGATTCAGACCAAGACGAAGGTCAATGATACGGATACCTATACAACATATACATTCAAAATTGTGGATGGCAAGATCAACAATTTGAAGAAAAAGGATGCATCCGGATCTGAAGTAAGCGTATCTGAGATACCGTCATTCATGGATAGCAATACAGGAAAAACGTACAACGATTTCAAAAATGGATCTGCTTTCCCGGCAGCAAGCTACGATAATTCAACAAGATCTGTAGTTTGGGATTTGGGCGATGATTTCGTTCTACCGGATGGATGGACTTTCACAGTGAAATTAGATGTTTGGCCGAGCCAGACAGCTTATGATAACGCAACTTCTTGGAAGAACGGCGTTGAGTTTGAAGATGCTTACCAGACGGATGCGCGAGGCTATGTCAAGAACGGAGAGAACTACAGCCTGTACAGCAACTCGGCAGCGCGTGTGGATTACAAAACAGTAAACTACACAGATGGTGAGGAGACAAGCAGTTCAGACTTGCAGAATGCTTCGTATGAAAAACCCAATCCGATGCCTCTCACCGTGGCACCGATCCAGATCAAAAAGGTATGGAGCGATGGTCAGGCACATGGGAACGCAACGGTAACCGTAAAGATCACCGGCGGACCGAGCGGATCTGATCAGGAGATCACGTTGAGCAAGACAAACAACTGGGCGTCGGATCTCAAGTACCTGGCACCGGGATTGAAGGTGGGCAGCACGAACCTGAATGCAGGACATGCATACACCATTTCCGAGTTCAAGGTTATGGAGAACGGCAAGGATGTGACCAGCGATTACGAGGCTGACTTTAAGCTTACGATCAACGGTCAGGACACAGCACTGACTAATAACCAGGTGCAGCCGATGCTGGTGGATTCTGCAACAGCCATTAAGGATGTGCGGAATACTTCTGAAGATCCGGCCGACTGGAGCAGCAATGGTCATGTGGTAACGGTGACCAACAAGCCGAAGACCACAACCGTGACCATCACCAAGAAGGTGGAAAATGACGCTTACGTCAGCAGCGACAAGCAGTACAGCTTCACAGCAAGCTTCAGCAATGTGCCGAAGCAGAAAGAACTTGGTGGAATAACCGAAGAAATTACGGGTAACGAAACAAAGCAGACATTCACTTTGAAAAAGAATGAAAGCATCACTTTCACCGTACCAATCGGCACCATATTGGATTTGACTGAGACCGATGACAGCAGCTTCAAAGTGGAGTATCAGGTTGGTAACGGCGGTAAGCAGAATAGTTGCAGCAATGTAACAATCAGCGAACCGACTAACATCACCGTAACCAACACATCAAAAGTCACGCCGACCGGTGTCCGCACAAGCGGTATGGCGGGTGTCATGGCGA
>CAVKVA010000009.1:0-103462 GCA_963659875.1 Parolsenella sp. | reverse complement strand
ATCAAGTGAACATATGTTATGTATTTTACAGATGTAAATGCACTTTCCTATAAAGCAAAAAAAAGAGGCCGAAGCCTCTTTTTTGTTTGCGCCGCTAATTATAATCTTTTTTTCAACTCTTCTCCCAGGGCCTCATAACCCGGCTTGCCGAGAAGTGCGAACATGTTCTTCTTGTAGCTCTCTACACCCGGCTGATTGAAGGGATTTACCCCGTTCAGGTAACCGGACACACCGCATGCAAACTCAAAGAAGTAGAACAGCTGTCCCAGATAATATGCATTCTGCTCCGGAATCTCTACCACAAAGTTCGGTACATTGCCGTCGGTATGTGCCAGAATCGTACCGTTCATGGCGGACTTGTTCACAAAATCCACCGTCTTTCCGGCCAGATAATTCATGCCGTCGGTATCCACTTCCTCTTCCTTCAGCACCAGCTCCTCCGGAGACTTCACCACATTCAGTACCGTCTCAAACATGATCCGGGAACCATCCTGGATGAACTGACCCATGGAATGCAGATCCGTTGTGAGATCCACAGAAGCCGGGAACAGACCTCTCTGGTCCTTGCCCTCAGACTCACCCATCAGCTGCTTCCACCACTCAGAAACGTAGTGCAGGGACGGCTCATAGTTGGCCACGATCTCCACAGACTTGTTCTTCCGCAGCAGGATGTTTCTGGCCGCAGCGTAGAGGAGGGAAGCATTATCCTCATAAGGACGCTCCAGGCAAAGCTTCCGCATGTCGGCAGCACCCTGCATCAGGGCGTCAATGTCGGCACCGCTGGCAGCGATGGGCAGAAGGCCAACTGCTGTCAGCACGGAGAAACGGCCGCCGACATCATCGGGCACCACGAACTCCTCGTAGCCCTGCTCATCGGACAGCTTCTTCAGCGCACCCTTCGCCTTGTCTGTGGTGGCATAGATTCTCTTGGCAGCGCCCTCCTTGCCGTACTTCTCCTCCAGGAGCTCCTTGAATACACGGAACGCGATGGACGGCTCTGTGGTGGTACCGGACTTGGAAATGATGTTCACGGAGAAGTCCTTACCCTCCAGCACCTTGGTCAGGTCATGAATGTACTTTGAGGAAATGCTGTTGCCCACATAGTAGATTTCCGGTGCCTTTCTTTCCTCCTTGGACAGCTCGTTGTAGAAGCAGCTGTTCAGGAACTCATTGGCTGCCCGGGCGCCCAGATAGGAACCGCCGATACCGATGACCAGCAGCACATCGGAATCTTCCTGAATGCGCTTTGCTGCCGCCTTGATTCTGGCAAACTCCTCCTTGTCATAGTCCACCGGGAGATTCACCCAGCCCAGGAAATCATTGCCGGCGCCGCTGCCGTCCAGCAGTGTCTTCTCGGCTGCCAGCGTCTGCACCTTGAAATTCTGGATTTCCTCATCGGAAATAAACTTCTTTGCCTTGCTTAAGTCAAACTTAACCTCACTCATACCTTTGCTCCTTTGCATATATATGCGCAAACGGCAGGCCTGTTCCCGCCGCTGTCACCTGGTTTATTCACAGCCTGCCCACCAGTGCCTCCGTCAGCCGGACACAGTGGGAGATGGCCTGTTTTTCAAATGTGGGATAGTCCACCGACGCGGAACCGTCCGCCTTGTCGGAAATGGCCCGGATGATCAGGAAGGGCACCTGATTCTGGTACGCGATCTGGGCAATGGCCGCGCCCTCCATCTCACAGCAGCTTCCTTGGAAATGGCCGGAAATCCACTCTTTCTTCTCGTTATCCGACACGAAAAGATCACCGCTGCAGACTCTGCCGATGAAGGTATGAATCTCCGGATTCACATGCCGGTTCTCCTCCTCCGCCAGATCGATGAGCTTTTCCGAGGCCCGGAAGGCCAGGGTACCCACTCTGGGGATCTCGCCCAACGCATAGCCGAAGGCCGTGGCGTCCACATCGTACTGCACCGCATCCTCGGAAAGCACGATGTCTCCTATGTTAATGTTGGCATCGAGAGAGCCTGCAATGCCCGTATTGATGATGCAGTCCGCCTGATAGCGGTCGATAAGTGTCTGGGTGCAGGCAGCGGCATTGACCTTGCCGATGCCGGAACGCACCACAACCACTTCTTTACCGCAGAGCTTTCCCTTCAGAAAGCAGAGCCCGCCGCGCTGCTCCGCCTGCATTTCCGTCATATCTTCTTTGAGCTTCTGAACCTCCTCGTCCATGGCTCCGATAATTCCTATCATTCTTATTTTGCTCCTTTTCTGACCTCTGTCAGCACCGCCAGCACGGCCTCCACGCCGCTCTTGCCGCCGGACTGCTGCATGGTAGCGATATACTTCGCCCGGTTTTCATAAACCTCTTCCACCGCATTGTAGAGAAGGGACAGATCTCCCTCCATCTCGTGCTGATCCACCACAACACTGAAGCCCTGGGATCGGAAAGATTCCGCGTTCAGGATCTGATCGCCGCGGGAAGCATCCTTCGGCAGCGGGATCAGAATGTTGGGCTTCTGCAGGGCCAGGAGCTCACAGATCACATTGGCGCCGGCCCGGGAGATGACAATGTCGGCGAGGGCATAGAGATGCCGCAGCCCGTCCGTCAGATACTCATACTGCCGGTATCCTGCCGTTTCATTTAATACCGCATCCAGATTTCCCTTGCCCGCCACATGAATGATATCAAACTGCGGCAGAAGTTTCGGCAGCAATGCCCGCACCGCCTGGTTGACAGCCACGGAACCCAGACTGCCGCCGATGATCATAAGCACCGGCTTCTCTCCGGCAAAGCCTGTCATCTGAAGCCCCTCTTCCCGGGAGCCCTCCAAAAGCGCCGCCCGGATGGGTGCGCCGGTCAATACGGCCTTTCCCTCCGGCAGATGCTTCATGGTCTCCGGGAAATTGCAACAGATCCGGGTGGACATGGGGAGCGTCAGCTTGTTGGCCAATCCGGGTGTCATGTCGCTCTCATGGCTCACCACCGGAATGTGCAGCAGCTGCGCCGCCCAGACCACCGGTACCGCCACGAAACCGCCCTTTGAGAAAATGATGTCGGGCTTCAGCTTCTTCAAAAGCTTCCGGGCTTCCAGCACGCCATGGAGCACATGGAAGGGGTCCGTCAGATTCTTAAGGTCCCGATAGCGCCGGAACTTTCCGGTATCCACGCCGTAGTAGGGGATACCAGCCTCCTCCGCAAGCTTCTTCTCGATGCCGCTGTAGGAGCCGATATAGCTGACTTCGTATCCTTCATCGCAAAGCCGCGGATACAGCGCCAGATTCGAAGTCACATGTCCTGCCGTGCCGCCGCCGGTCAATACGATTCTGCTCATGAAAGCTTCTCTCCGATCTTAGCGCAAACCGCCTGCAGTCCCTCCGGGGTAGAAGTTCCCGGCTTCCAGAGCACCATCTCATCCTCATGGCCATAGCGAGGAATAATATGGGTATGGAAATGATGGACGGTCTGGCCGGCAGCCTCGCCGTTGTTCTGTACCACATTAAAGCCCTGCGCGCCTAAGCCTTCCTTCATGGCCTTACCGATCTTTCCGGCCAAAGGCATTACCCTGGAAGCGTAGTGCTCCGGCAGCTCCGTAAGGTCCGCGAAATGCTCCTTCGGCAGGATCAGCGCATGGCCCTCTGTAGCCGGGTTCAGATCAAAGATCACCCGGAAATCATCATCCTCGTATACGGTCACAGACGGGATTTCCCCGTTGGCAATTTTGCAGAAAATACAATTCTCATCCTTCATATGCTATACTCCTATCTGCAGTTCAGATTTTCTTCTAGTATATCCTTTCGTTAAGGATTAAACAAGCAATTCTGTTTTTTAAGGAGGCCAAGCCATGTCACATATTCCGTCCGATCCCTTCATGCTCCTGAGCTTTGTCAATATGAAGCTGCGGGATGCATACGACTCCCTGGAGGCGCTCTGCGAGGACCTGTCCCTGGAGAAAAGCGTCATCACAGAGAAACTGGAAGCCGTCGGATACCGCTATGACGCGGAAAACAGACAATTTCGTTAATGTTTTCAGCCTGCTTTCAGTTTCTTCGCCTATAATGCAGGTGTCGCGGAGATACATAAGAAAAAACGTGGCGCTGAAATTGTCGAACAGGTTTTATCGAACCCTTACTACTCTATACAGCAAAAAAGCCGGTGCGGTGCACCGGTTTTTTTGCTATTTGCCGGGCTTCGCGCAAGCTTGGCTTGCGGGTGCCCGGCCGGTCAATCTATTTCTCTGCTTCCTTCAGGTTATTTTCATCCGGATAAATATAAAATTTTTCATCCTTCACCGCATCGGGCAGATACTGCTGTTCCACCCAGTGTCCCGGGAAATCATGGGGATAGAGATAACCGACGCCCCGGCCCAGCTTGTCATGGGCAGGATAATGGGCATCCTGCAGATAGGGCGGGATGGGCAGATTTCCGGTTTTTTCCACGCAGCGGGTGGCCGAAAAAATAGCATTCACACAGGCATTGGATTTCGGTGCAGAGGCCACATAACTGGCCGCCTGGGATAGAATGATCTGTGCTTCCGGCATGCCCACCCGCTCAATAGCCAGAAAGGCATTGGTGGCCACACACAAGGCCATGGGATCCGCATTGCCCACATCCTCCGAGGCACAGATGACGATACGGCGGGCGATGAACTTGATGTCTTCCCCGGCATAGAGCATTCGGGCCAGGTAATAGATCGCCGCATCCGGGTCCGAACCCCGCATGGATTTGATGAAGGCGGAAATCGTGTCGTAGTGGTTATCGCCGTCTTTATCGTACTTCACGGCCCGCTTCTGAATGCACTCTGACGCCACGGCGAGGGTAATGTGAATCCGGCCATCCGCTTCCCGTTCCGTGGTCAACACCGCCAGCTCCACTGCGTTGAGGGCCGCCCGCGCATCCCCGTTTGCTGCATCGGAAAGAAAGGATTTGGCGTCCGCGTCGATATAGGCATGGAAGGCGCCCACGCCCTTGGCGGAATCCGTCAGCGCACGGTCAATAAGCTTTGCAATATCCGTCGGCGACAGAGGCTTCAGTTCGAAGATCCGGGAGCGGGAGATCAAAGCGGAATTCACCTCAAAATAGGGATTTTCCGTGGTGGCACCGATGAGAATGATGGTGCCGTCCTCCACATAGGGCAGGAGATAATCCTGCTGTGCCTTGTTGAAGCGATGGATCTCATCCACAAAGAGTATGGTTTTCCGGCCGTAGCCGCCCCGGTTGGCCTTTGCCTGCTGCACCACTTCTTCCATGTCCTTCTTACCCGCCACTGTGGCATTCAGTTGGCGGAAATCGGCCTTAGTGGTATGGGCAATGACCCGGGCCAAGGTGGTTTTTCCCGTTCCCGGCGGGCCGTAGAAGATGAGAGAGCCAAGCTTGTCCGCCTGGATGGCACGATAGAGCAGCTTGTCCTTCCCCACAATGTGCTGCTGACCCACCACCTCGTCCAGGGTTTCCGGCCGCATGCGGGAAGCCAGCGGCGCCTCCTCCTTTTTGCTCTTTTCTGACATATATTCAAACAGATCCATGCTTCACCTCGCTTTCTTTGTATTGTAGCAAACGGAAGTTTGTCGTGCAATACAAAAGAAGGGAGAATCGCGTAAGCGATTCTCCCTTCTAAAAGCCTATTCAGCGAATGATTACTTAAGAGTAACCTTTGCACCCTCAGCCTCGATCTTAGCCTTGAGCTCTTCAGCCTCAGCCTTCGGAGCAGCCTCCTTCAGAACCTTCGGAGCGGACTCTACGAGATCCTTTGCCTCCTTAAGTCCAAGGCCGGTAGCCTCACGAACAACCTTGATAACCTTGATCTTGTTCGGGCCAACATCTGTCAGCTCAACGTCGAACTCAGTCTTCTCCTCAGCGGGAGCTGCACCAGCACCAGCTGCTGCTACAACAACGCCTGCTGCTGCAGACACGCCAAACTCTTCCTCGCAAGCCTTTACGAGATCGTTGAGCTCCATAACGGAAAGCTCCTTGATAGCTGCGATAAACTCTTCAGTAGTTAACTTAGCCATTTTTATTTCCTCCGATTTAAATTTGTGCTCATGCACATTTCATTATGATTTCTTTTGTTTCATCTTGCGGTGTATCTCTACGCCGCCTGCAGTCCAAATTTCTTTCGAAATTTATGCTGCCTCGCCGTCGCCGTCCTTCTCTGCGATCTGCTTGAGAACGCGAGCGAAGTTGGTGATGGGGGACTGCATGGAGCCAAGCAGTCTTCCGAGAAGCTCGTCTCTGGAAGGGATCTCTGCCAGGGCCTGTACAGCTGCCTGATCGTAGAACTTGCCTTCTACAACGGCTGCCTTCAGCTCAAGCTTCGGAGCTGTCTTCGCAAACTTAGCCATGATTCTGGCTGCTGCTGTTGCATCATCCTTAGATACAGCAATTGCAGTCGGTCCCTCAAGGACACAATCCAGCTGAGCGAAATCAGTTCCCTCTGCAGCTCTCTTAATGAGAGTGTTCTTGAATACCTTGTACTGTACGCCAGCCTCTCTGAGCTGCTTACGGAGCTCAGTGTCCTCTGCAACAGTCAGTCCACGGTAGTCAACAACGGTAGCTGCTACAGCGCCGTCAAGGAGAGCTTTGATCTCATCAACGATCGGCTGCTTAAGTTCAACCTTTGCCATTTCGGTTTTTCCTCCTTATCAGATTTTTCCCCGGCACCGGCACAAGAGGCACCGCCGGGATGGGAGTATAACCACGAAAAACCCCATGCCGAAAGACATGGGGTCATAACAAACAAATCAATGTCTGTATTCTTCCTCGGCAGGCGTTTTCAACCTTATGCCTCACGGCACCTGCTGTCTTCGGGTTAATACCTTGTGTATGTTAGCATCAGGAAAACCTGATGTCAACCACATTATCCTGTATTTTTTGCTGTACGTTCTCGACGAATTACAGGCCGAACTGTACAGTGTCGAGCTTCACGCCCGGGCCCATGGTAGAAGTCAGAGTAGCGGACTTCAGGTATGCACCCTTCAGTGTAGCCGGTCTAGCCTTTACGATGGCTGCCATCAGAGTATCCAGGTTCTCCTTCAGCTGCTCCTCAGTGAAAGAAGCCTTACCAACCGGAACGTGGATAATGTTGGCCTTGTCCAGTCTGTACTCAACCTTACCAGCCTTAGTGTCAGCGATGGCCTTTGTCAGGTCCATGGTAACAGTGCCGGTCTTCGGGTTCGGCATGAGACCCTTCGGTCCAAGGAGACGTCCGATACGTCCTACAACGCCCATCATATCGGGAGTTGCGATAACAACATCGTAGTCGAACCAACCGTCCTGAATTCTCGGGATCAGCTCCTCTGCGCCTACGAAATCTGCACCGGCTGCCTGAGCCTCATCAGCCTTAGCACCCTTTGCAAATACCAGGATTCTTACCTTCTTGCCGGTTCCTGCCGGAAGTACGACAGAACCACGAACCTGCTGGTCAGCATGTCTGCTGTCGCAGCCTGTTCTGATGTGAAGCTCTACTGTCTCGTCGAACTTCGCAGTTGCATTCTTCTTTACCAGCTGAATAGCATCAAGCTCTGCGTACTTAGCCTGTCTGTCCACAGTCTTAATTGCCTCAGCGTATCTCTTACCGTTCTTCATCAGTTTCGCCTCCTCTTCAATTACTTCTCAACTTCAACGCCCATGGATCTGCAGGTACCTGCGATCATTGACATAGCAGCTTCAAGTGATGCAGCGTTAAGATCCTTCATCTTTGTCTCTGCAATCTTCTGAAGATCAGCCTTGCTGATAGTTGCAACCTTGTTCTTGTTCGGCTCACCGGAAGCCTTCTGCAGCTTGCAGGCCTTTTTGATCAGGACTGCAGCCGGAGGAGTCTTGGTGATGAAACTAAAGCTTCTATCGGTATAAACAGTGATCACAACAGGGATGATTACGTCACCCTCGTTGGCTGTTCTTGCATTGAATTCCTTTGTGAAAGCAACGATGTTCACACCGTGCTGACCAAGAGCCGGTCCAACGGGGGGAGCCGGAGTTGCTTTTCCTGCCGGAATCTGTAACTTGATATAACCTTCAACCTTCTTTGCCATTTTAGGCACCTCCTTGTGGTAATTACGGGTAAACCCTCCCACGAGCCCGAATCACTTCGGACGGTGGCTATCTTGTAATCCAGGGAATCGCTTCCCTCGGGTATTACCAAAAATGAAGTAGTAATGTTATCTGAGTTTCTGAACCTCTCCGTAGGATAACTCTACCGGAGTGTCGCGACCGAACATTTCCACGTTAATGGTGACGGTCTTCTTCTGATCATTGATCTCGGTGATAACGCCGACAGTGTCTTTCCATGCGCCGGACATGACATTGACTGTATCCCCAAGCTCGAAATCAACCAGAACCTCTGACTCTCTGTAGCCGAGAGCCGCAATCTCCTCTTCAGAAAGGGGAACCGGCTTGGATCCGGGACCGACAAAGCCGGTAACGCCGCGGGTATTCCGCACGACATACCATGTCTCATCGTTCATGATCATGTTCACCAGAACATAACCCGGAAACATCTTCTTGTCTGACTTCTTCTCGACGCCGTTCTTCATTTCAATGACGGGCTGCATCGGAACGCTCACCTCCAGAATCACATCCTGGAGACCGCGGTTCTCGATTGTCTTCTCGAGATCCATCTTCACCTTATTCTCATAGCCGGAGTAGGTATGCGCTACGTACCAGCGTGCTTCAGAATTTGTCTCTGACATCGAGCTCACCTTTACTTCAGAATAAATCCAAGTCCTGTCTTCATGATAAGATCAAGAACTGCGATCAGTGCACCGATCAGAATGCCAACTACCAGAGTAGCGGCGCTCTGCTTCACAACATCCTGTTTTGTCGGAAAAATAATCTTCTTATATTCCGTCTTCAGTCCGTGAAAAAAGCCCCGGACGCCGGATGTCTTTTCGCTGCTCATTACTTTGTCTCCTTGTGCGGAGTATGCTTCTTGCAGAATCTGCAGTACTTGTTCACTTCCATACGCTCAGGATGGTTCTTCTTCTCCTTTGTGATGAAGTAATTTCTCTGCTTACATTCTGTACATGCTAATATAATCTTTGTACGCACGGCTATCCACCTCCAATGATTCTTAACTTCGCATGACTACGAAATTAGTGCATAAAAAATAGGGCTGCGCCCCTCAAATACCTCCAGACTATATCATGACGGGCCCTGTGCGTCAAGGGGTTTTCGCTGTATTTTTCGCCGATATTTTCACCGGATTCCACGCTTTACACATCCCTGCATTGACCGCTTCACTGCCGGGAAGTATACTCAAAAAAGAAATCAACACAAAACAAAAAGGAGGTACTCTTTATGAGTCTTTTCGTCGCCGGCTTCCTGCTGATGGCGCTGTTCGGCGCTGCCGCACTGATCGCTGCAGGCTATTTCCTCTTCGGTATGCTGATCTCGGTGATCTGCATTCTTTTCTGGCTTCTGGTTATCGTCGCAGAATGGCGTATCTACACCAAGGCAGGCCAGCCCGGTTGGGCGTCTCTGGTGCCCTTCTACAATGACTACATTGCCTACAAGATCTTCTGGGGCAATGGCTGGCTGTTCATGGTGCTTGTGATCCTGAGCTTCCTGCGGGGCGCGGATTTTATCGGCTACATCGCCGCCCTGCTCTGCTTTTTGCTGCAGGCTGCCACGCAGTACAAAAAGAGTGTGGCCTTCGGTCACGGCATCCCCTTCGCTGTGGGGCTGTTCTTCCTGCCCTCCATCTTCGAGATGATCCTGGCCTTCGGCAGTGACAGCTATCACGGCGTTCCCCGGGACGGCTTCTCTTATGATGAACTGAAGAGCCGGTTTGGAAAGTCATAAAAGCAAGGCAAAACACAAAAGAGGTGCCGCATGCATGATGCGGCGCCTCTTTTTTCTATGTGCAATCTATTTTGTTAAAGCTTTCTTCCCTTTCTCCGTACCCACGCGAACAGAAGAATCACGCAAAACATGAAGCCCGTGCCCCAAAGCAAACTCATCGCCTGGTCGCCGGTCAGTACACTGCGTCGTGCGCCGTTCACATCACCGCCGTCTCCATTCTGGTTCCTGCCTCTTCCGGCATCCCGCACGCTGCCGTCCGCGTTGGTCTCCACTTCCTCACGGGAGTTACCAATCGTACTTACCTCGGTGCCCGGCGCTGTAGTGGCCTCAGGTGTAGGCGTCACCGCATGCCAGTCTCCACCGCCGCCTCCGCCGCTGGAACCGCCGCTGTTACCGCTATTTGATCCTGTGGTCTCCAGCACCGTGATGGTTTCCGCTGCAGTTGTCTCCTTCGGTACGGTTGTTTCCGACTCCCTCTCGGGATCCTCTGCTTCCGGTTCTGCTGATTCCTCCGGTACGACTGTTTCTGACTCCTTCTCAGGCTCCTTGCTTTCTGGCTCTGCTGGTTCCGGTGTAAGGCTGTTCGTCAGTTCATAAAGCAAATACTCCCGGACAACATCAGAACCCGTCGCAATATCAGAACCTGTCACAACATTGGAATTTGTCGCAACATTGGAGTTACTGGCAATATTGGAACTCGTGGCCACCCGACTCAGCTCGTATCCATCTACATCAACTTCCTCAACGGTATAGATGATCCGTTCACCATTTTCATACTTCGGCAGATTGTCGAAAGTATATTCCCAAACATCGTTCTTGTCGAAAATCGAGGAAATTGTCTTCAAAATCCTGGTCAACCAACCGTCTTCCGGGGTAATGTTGTCGGCCCGAAGCTCCGCGCTGCACACTTCTGTTCCATTTGCCAAAAGCTTTACCGTGATGCTCTCAGGACGATAATTATCCTGATTGCTGTTGTCATCCCAAGTCTTTTTCACAATGACAGACATGGTCGCAATCGGTGTCGTGTTATTAAATTTGAACTCTGCATCGCTTTCAACCGATTCCAGAGCATCTTCATTGATTTCACCCTCACTCAGAAGGCTATCCGTATCTATCACCTTATAATAAGTCTCTGTCGCCGTATACGTTGCATCCTCATTCTCGGTCACCACCACCTTCACAAGATATTGAGACTTATCCAGATTCAGACCACTTTCCTGCTCCTGGTTCTCTGTGATCCGATACCAGTGCGTTCCTATATCTGCTTCCCCATAGGTAATCTCCTGAAACTGTACCGTTTCCAGGTCCCGGTATTGCGTGTTGCCATCCTCATCCTCTTCCGGCTCGCCATTCTCGTCTGTTACTACCGTACCATTCTGTACACTATCCCCAACTTTCTCCCATTTGCCATCCGTCAACTCGTGAAGGTCAAAGCAGAACCGCTGCTCTGCTGTCGGAACTTCGTCGTCTACAGTCTTGCTGGCCTGAAAGCTTGTCGCCGCCGGTCTGATAATGCCGGTGAAATCCGTGCGATGGGTTTCGCCTGAATTGCTGACATTTTCTGCGATAATCGTACCATTGATATTCTGGGGCAATACAACAGAAGCACCCAGCGCAATAATGGTGCCGGACATAATCCCAGCCTTAATGTACTGGTCTTCTGCATTTACAAAATTCCAAATAATCTTACCGGCACTGAACTCGGTAACCTCATTGACTCCCTGCTGCACCCCGTCAATCTTAATCCTTGCACTCATCGGCAGTGCCAGCGGGCTCGATTCAGTCGTAGTAGTATTTTCCATATCTACATTGATAATGATACTGCCCATATGTCCGGATACAAAGCCATCAAAGAAAACCGTTCCGCTGGAAGCGCCGCTCGTCATATTTGTTACCTGCTGCGGCGTCAGATTGATATATGCAATGCCGTCCGGATCACTGATTGTATAGACAGCGTCATTTTTAAGTTCATATGTATAACCGGAATCTTTCGTATGCATTGCCAGCTCTTCCGATATCGTGCCAATCTCCTGCTTTACATCATCTATGTCAATGAAGCTCTCGCTGTTACTGTCCCGATAAATAGTCCACGGCGTGCCAATTTTGGTGTAATTATTTGCATCCTGTGCCTTTATACCAAATGCATTGCCATTGTCCTGCAAATTAAGCTGTATATCTTTTCCAAGCGCCAGAACATGGCTGTTTTTGGAAGCACTCGTGTCAGCAATATTCTGATATGCACCATACACATAGGTGGATTCCATATCGAGCCTGTTGGTTCCGAAGTTGCTCTTGGCATTCAGGTTTTTTGCCAATACATTTCCGTTTGTGTGCGAGCCAAGCGTGGCTGTATCGAAAGCAACGATATGAAAATTTCCAGCAATGCCGAGGGCCCGATCCGCCTTGTAGCCGGTAACATCATTGTCCTTGGATGCATCACCGCCAGTGAAGCTTTCCGAATCATCATCCACAGAATGATATTCCAGCTTGATGTTGTTTTTGCCGCCAAGTTTGCTCAGATCTTCCTCTGTCAGCCGGTTTTCAAAATAGTAGAGATTGGATTTTTGACCATCCACTGTCACTGCACTGCTCAGTTTGACAAAATCTCTCGTCCAATCAACTTTTGCAAAATCATTCTCATTCGTTCGATCCGTGAACGGAGCTAACGAAACGCCTTCTATCTCGCTAGCCAGCGCAATTGCGTTGTTGACCTTGGCAAGCTGCACATTTTCTGCGGTCAATTCTGCCAGCGTGAACTGCAGATAGCGGGCGGTGCTGCACTCTGCCGCCACGACCTCAATATTTTCTTCTGCTGCCGCAGCTTCGGTGCTTTCCTCGGTCTCCACAAGATCCGATGCACTGGCCACGTCCCCGGAAAGCACTCCTTTTTTGATGGAATTCAGCACAGACTTCATGCCGGCTTCGGCGCTGGCCACGCTCAGGTTTTTCACAACCTTCTCCTCGTTTACAGACAGGGTGAAGCTACGCTTTTCACTACTACGATTCAGAAAGAGCACGGTGACCTTCTCCCCGCCGCTCAGCACATAGTCCACATCCGCCTCGATGTCAGCGCTGAAGGCATTATCCAAAGCAGACACCCGGATATCGGCAAACTCGGACAGAAGCCCGGACAGCTCTGTGTTCTCACCATAGAACAGCAGCTCCTTCCGGGCCTTCTCTGTCTTCTCTGCCGTGTCCTTCTGTACGTAGAAGCGCAGCTCAACCTCATCCGCGGAAAGGGCAGACTGGATCTCCTCACTCAGCAGGGGAACGGAATATACAGTGCCGGCGCTGAGAAGCTCCCGCCAGGCCTCTTCCGTCTGACGATTTCCGCTGACGGCCCGGAGCTCGGCAAGGTCCGGCAGCCGGTTCTCATAGATGGCCGTTTCCACCGCTTCCCGAAGCTCTGTGCCGGAGATGTTCAATGTCACCTTTTTGCCGTTTCCGCTGACGGTGACGCCTGCATTTTCCTCGGTCATGCTCAGCTCATCCGCATAGACACTGATGTTGCTGAAGCTGCCGGACATCCGGGTCAGCAGCATGGAAAAAGCCAGGGCCTTCGCTAGAAGCTGCTTTGTTTTCCTTTCTTTTAAAGCTTTCATAGTCTCTTCCTTCTTTTCAGTTTTATTGTTCTTTCCATTTCGCGCTTCTCCTTCCCGCATAGGTCAATCAAAACGCCGACCAATGCAAGCAACGAATAGCTCCTATAACTTCGAAATAATATTACAAATTTCCCTCAAGAAAACCAGACTCCGTCACAAACTGCCACAAATTTGCCGAATAAAGGACATCCACTCATAGCAGTGCCGCATATTTGCCGCAAACTAAAAACAGCCAGCGCATACGCACTGACTGTTTTTGATTTCCCTATTCTGTTTTCCTACGCCTTCTCCGCAGCCATTTTCTCCGCAAGTCTTCCCCGTAGCCCCGTCCTATCACGCATCGCTCCGCATACACAGGCAGAAGCTGAAGACATGCCGGGCGCCGGCGTTCAGGAGGGCCCGGGTGCAGGCCTCCATGGTGGCCCCGGTGGTAAAGATGTCGTCCACGATACAGACGCGCTGTACGTCCGGCGGCAGCGGCTCACTGCGGAAGGCCTCCTGGAGGTTCCGTCGGCGCTGGCTCGCGTTCAATTCCTTCAGCGCCTTCGTATTCCGGGTCCGAAATAGGGGCTCGTAGACCGGGATGCCCAGTCCCCGGGAAATCTCCTCCGCCAGCACCGCTGCCTGGTTGTAGCCGCGTTTGCGAAGCCGTTCCGGATGTACCGGCACCGGCACTAGGGCATCCACCTGCATGCGCCGCAGCTTTTCTCCGCAACGCTTCACGGCCTCCGCTCCATAGTATTCCAGATACTCCCGCCGGCCCTTGTACTTAATGGCCGCCATGGAACGGGCCGCCTCATCGGTATAGTTCATGAGGGCGATACCATAATCAAAGCTGAACTGATGCTTCAGGCAGTTCTGGCAATATTCCCCCTCCGGCTCCCGGATTTCGCGCCCGCAGCATTTGCATACCGGCTCCGTGATGAACTGCAACTTCCGGACACAATCCGGACAGATCCGTCGTCCCCGGGGTGCCGGGATCCCGTCACAGACCGGGCAGCGCCGCGGATACAGCATGGACAGGACAGATTCTTTGAGCCTGCCGACATTATCCTCTGCATCTGTAAAGCCTTTACTGGATTCCCATGGCGCCATCCTTCACCTCCCGTATCCGTTCGCAGAGAGACGAGTAGCGCTTCGCCTCCGAGGCATTGTGCAGCATGTTTTCGAAAACCTGGGGACTGCCCACCAGACAGACGCAGGAACGGGCCCGGGTCACCGCCGTGTAGAGGAGGTTCCGGTTCATCAGCATCTGGGGACCCTGGTACATGGGGATGATCACCCCGGGATACTCGGAGCCCTGGGACTTATGAATGGTGATGGCATAGGCCAGCTCCAGATTATCGCATTCGCTGAACTTGTATTCCACAAAACGATCATCGTACTGCACCGTCAGCGTCTCCGCCGCCCGGTTCAGCTCCGTGATGGTGCCGATGTCCCCGTTGAAAACGCCCTCGCCCTTTTCGATGGCCATGCCGAAACGGCCCCGGATCTCCCAGATGAGGTTGTAATCGTTCCGGATTTGCATCACCTTGTCGTGGAGGCGGAACAGAGTGCCGTTGATCTCCCGCTCCGGTTTGTTCTGCGCAGGCGGGTTCAGCTTCTCCTGGAGGAAGACATTTAAGCGCTCCACGCCGAGAGCGCCCTTTCGCTGGGGCGTCATGACCTGAATGGAAAAGGGATCCGTGTTCAGATACCGGGGCAGTTTCTCCATAAGCAGCACCGTCACGCTCTGGAGAATCCGCTCCGGGGTATTGCCGCGGATGAAGAGGAAATCCTTAGACGGCTTCCCCAGGGCGATCTCCTCTCCCTCGTTGATCTTGTGGGCATTCACCACGATGTCCGACTCCGCCGCCTGCCGGAAAATGTGGGTGAGCTGAATGGTCCGGATCACCTGGGAGGCAATGATGTCCCGCAGCACATTTCCCGCGCCCACCGAAGGCAGCTGGTTGGCATCCCCCACCAGAATGAGCTTCGTCCCCGTCGGCACCGCCTTCAGGAGGGAGTTCATCAGGAAAATGTCCACCATACTCATCTCATCGATGATCAGTACATCACACTCCAGCGGATTGTTCTCGTCCCGCTCGAAATGTCCCCGGGTTTTCTCCGAAGGCACCCCGTTTTCGTCCTTTTCGGGCCGTCCCTGGTACTCCAGCAGCCGATGAATGGTCTTCGCCTCAAACTTCGTGGCCTCGGACATGCGCTTCGCCGCCCGTCCCGTGGGGGCCGCCAGCAGGATGGTCTTGTTCTCCTCGATAAAGAACCGGATGATGGTGTTGATGGTGGTGGTTTTTCCCGTACCCGGTCCGCCCGTGATCACCAGCACACCGGAGCTCAGGGCATAGGACACCGCCTGCCGCTGCAGAAGATCCAAAGAAATGCCTTCCTCGCCGGTGATCTCGTCGATCTTCGCCTCCTGCCGGTCCGCCTCTGCCTCGCTGCATTCCGTGATATGATTCAGCTCATTCAGCTTCGCCGCCGCCGTGAGCTCTGTGTAATAGAGAATCTGCCGGTACACCTTCTCCTGCTTCACCACCAGTTTCCCGGCCATCTGCAGCTCCATAAGGTAATGTCGGAGGTCCGGCAGCTGCAGCCCCAGCAGAGCATTCACGGCCTGCCCCAGCTCTGTGATGGGAAGATAGCAGTGCCCCTGACTCTCTGCCTGGAGCAATGCATACTGTATACCGGATTCGATACGAAAATCCGAATCTGCCCCGATCCCGGCCCGCCGGGCGATCTCGTCGCACTTCTGGAAGCCGATGCCGTCAATGTCTTCAGCCATGCGGTAGGGATTCTGCCGCACCATATCGTAGAGCTCATTGCCGTATTGCTGGAAAATCCGGCCCGCCAGCTTCACGGAAATGCCGTACTGCTGCAGGAACATCACCGCTTCCTGCATGTTCCGCTTGGCGCTGACCGAAGCTGAAATTTCAATAGCCTTCTTTTCGGAAATGCCCTTCACCTCCGCCAGTCGCTCCGGTTCCTCCTCGATGATCCGCATGGTGTCGGCGCCGAAGCGCTTCAGAATCCGGGAAGCCAAAGCAGCCCCGATGCCCTTAATGGCACCGGAGCCGAGATAACGTTCGACAGCCTCCTCGGTCTGGGGGGCCACCACCTGATAGCTTTCGATGACGAACTGGGTACCGTAGATCTGATGGGTGCTTTCATGCCCCTGGGCCCGGATGTTTTCTCCTGCCTCCAGTCCCGGCACGGTGCCCACCAGGGTATATTCCTTCCCCTCCATGATGCCGGACAGCACCGCATAGTCGGTTTTGTCGCTTCGAAAGATGATATGATCGATATAGCCCTCAAACTGCTCCACGAATTACGACTCCTCGTCCTCGCCGCCGGCAAAGTCGATGAAGCGTCCCGTGCCGATAGCCACCGCCGTCAGCGGATCCTCTGCCAGCACCACGTTGATGCCGGTCTTCTCCTGCAGCAGCTTGTCCAGGCCATAGAGCAGGGAACCGCCGCCGGTCATGACGATGCCGCGCTCATAAATGTCTGCCGCCAGCTCCGGCGGTGTCTTCTCCAGTACATTGTGTACAGCATTCACAATCATCGATGCCGGCTCCAGCAGGGCCTCCATGATCTCATCAGAGCTCACCACCACGGTCTTCGGCAGGGCCGTCACGAGATTCCGTCCCCGGACCTCCATGGTGACGTTCTCCGGGCGCTTGCTGACGCAGCCGATGTTGATTTTAATGTCTTCGGCGGTACGTTCCCCGATCAGCAGATTGTGTTTTTTCCGCATGTAACGGAGGATGGATTCGTCGAAATCGTCTCCCGCGATCTTTACGGACTCGGAAACCACCGGTCCGTCCAGTGCGATCACCGCGATATCCGAGGTGCCGCCGCCGATATCAATGATCATGTTGCCCTGGGGTTTTCCGATGTCAATCCCGGCGCCGATGGCCGCTGCCACGGGCTCCTCGATGATGATGACCTCCCGGGCGCCGGCATGATAAGCCGCATCCTCCACGGCCTTCTTCTCCACCTCGGTGGCACCGGAGGGAATGCAGATGGACATGCGGGGCTTCCGCAGGGTCCGCTTGCCCACGGCCTTGTTGATGAAGTATTTCAGCATTTTCTCCGTCAGCGTATAGTCCGAAATCACGCCCTGCCGCAGGGGGCGCACCGCCGTGATGTTCTCCGGCGTTCTGCCCAGCATCAGCCGGGCATCCTCTCCATAGGCCAGAATCTGCTTGCTTTCCCGGTTCACCGCCACCACAGACGGCTCCTTCAGCACAACGCCTCTTCCTTTAATATATATCAATATGCTGGATGTCCCCAGATCGATGCCGATATCATTTGAAATGAGTGAAAACATGTATTCCTCCGCTTCCTGAACTGTTTCATATTAGTATAACGAAACTCCGACGCTTTTTAAAGGGACAAGACCGCAATTCTTTCCTCTGCTTTTCGTAAGAAATTCCGGATTTGTTTAGAATCCTTTTAGAAACGGGACATACTTAGGACACAAAGCTACGATATAGTAATGACAGTTACAGAGATGTAACAAAAAAGCTTTTCATACTCATACTTCGGAGCTCCCAAAGAGCTCCGAAGCCCCCTTCCTTAGGTGAACGGAGTCTGTTTTTCCCCCTTTCCCAAGACTCTTTCCATAGATAGTAAAATCCTCCGGCTTTTGTCGGAGGATTTTTGATTATCACGTGGGCTCAGCGTATCGAAGGCTTTGCGAAAGCATAGCCTTCTTTGTATTGTCTTGTTTTGCCATCTCCCCCGGTGCTATAATGAACAGAAAAATCAGATAAGGAGATCCCACTATGTTCGTTTCTGAAGAAATGTACCGTCTCGGTAGCTGCCGCTCCGCCATCCGTGAGCTTTTCGAATACGGCAAGCAGCGGACTGCCGTGGTCGGTCCCGAAAATGTATATGATTTTTCCCTGGGCAATCCCTCTGTCCCGGCACCGGCCGTGGTAAATGAAACGCTGCAGAAGCTGCTGCAGGATTTCCCTTCCACCGCACTCCACGGCTATACCTCCGCCCAGGGCGATCCGGAGACCCGTCAGTCCATCGTGGATTACCTGAACCGGACCTACGGCACGGCTTTCCGGGCCGACAACCTCTACATGACCTGCGGTGCGGCGGCCTCCCTCACCATCACCCTCCGGGCCCTGACGGCTTCTCCGGAGGATGAATTCCTGGTGCTGGCGCCTTTCTTCCCGGAGTATACCGTATTCATCCGGAATGCCGGGGCAAAACCGGTCATCGTGCCGGCGGATCTGCCCGATTTCCAGATCAACTTCGACGCCCTGGCAGAACGCCTGAGCATCCACACAAAGGCCATCATCGTCAATTCTCCCAACAACCCCTCCGGAGCAGTATACAGTGAGGCCACACTGCAAAAGCTGGCCGCGCTGCTGACGGAAAAGGCCGCGGAATACGGGCATCCCATCTATCTCATCACCGATGAACCCTACCGAGAGATTGTCTACGGCGACAGCCTGCCGCCCTATGTGACGAAATACTACAAGGATACCATCGTTTGCTACTCCTTCAGTAAGTCCCTGTCCCTCCCCGGCGAGCGTATCGGCTATATTCTGGTGCCGGATTCAGCAGCGGACAGCGAGACGGTTTACTATGCCGTCTGCGGTGCCGGACGTTCCCTGGGCTATGTCTGTGCTCCCAGTCTCATGCAGAAGATGATTCCCTACTGCATCGGCCAGACCGGCGACATCGACGCCTACCGCCGGAACCGGGATCTGCTCTACGGAGAGCTCACGAAGATCGGCTTCGAATGTGTGAAGCCCGAGGGCGCTTTCTACCTCTTCATGAAGGCTACCGTCGCGGATGCGGATGCCTTCTGTGAGCGGGCCAAGCAGGAAGATCTCCTCATTGTCTCCGCCACCGGCTTCGGCTGCCCCGGCTATGTCCGCCTCTCCTACTGCGTGGACCATGACATGATCGTCCGGTCTATCCCGGCATTCCAAAGACTGTACAAAGCATATCAGGACTAAGTCCGATGACACATCTGTCCGGTGTCGCTACTATCGGACAGGAATTTTTTTAACACAAAAACGGCCCCGGCAAATCGCTGAAGCCGTTTTTCTTTTACGCTGCATCACGCTTCTGATTCTGCAGACTTTTTGTCCTTCTTCCGTCGCAGCAATGCCGCCCGCTTCAGGGCCTCTCCCTGCCGGTTCTCCGCCAGGAAGCTGGGGTTGTTGCGGATCATGGCCTTGGACCACCAGCTCATGGGGCCATGGCCCGGAGAACCGCCGTCCTCGAGATAGGCCAGACGCTCCTCCATATGCCGCTGCTCCTGCCGCAGCTTTTCCTGCTTCTCCCGGGAGAAGCGGCTGAGGGTCGCCTTGGCCGTGGAAGCGGAATTCTCCGCAATGGCCTTCATGGTCACCACAGGGCCTTCGGTGACAGCCTTGGCCTTCTCCACCGTGGCCGCCGCAGCTGCCCAGGTGGCCTGTACCGTGCCCTCCGCCACCATCTTCGCGGCGGCAGCATTGCCCTCTGTCTTCCGTACCTCCTTCAGGTACTCCACGCCCGCATCTACATCCTGCTTCGCTTCACTGAGCTTTTCCCGGGCCTCCTGAATGGACAGCCGCAGGCGCTCAATCTCCTCGGAATTCTCCGCCAGCATCTGCAGACGCCGCTTCAGATCCAGGGCACCCAGAACGGAAAGCACCACGTCCTCGGCGAAAAGGGTATAGAGCATGGTATTGATCACCACAAAACGAAGGTAGGACCAGTTCCGGGAAATCGCTTCCACATGGGGATGCAGCACACGGACGATGAAAATCGCCAGAATGCCCCAGAACACCGAAGCCGGCAGGCAGATGTAGCCGTGAAAGTTCAGCGGCTGATCGGAATAGTCCCACCACTTCATTTTAAAGATGCGATACATCACAAAACCGGTGGTCAGCTCCAACAGGGAGCCGCCCACCAGACCGATAAGAAACACCAGCAGCAGCTGTTCCCGGAAGGGCCAGGCCAACAGCACCAGCAGTGTCGCACCGGTGCCGTAGATGGGAAGCCAGGGACCGTGACAGAAGCCCCGGTTCAGGAGCCTTCCGGTTTTCAGGCTGGTATACACGGACTCGAAAAGCCAGCCCAGCATGCAGTAGCTCATGAAGAAGATGGTCCACTGCAGGAAGCTGTAGCCGTCCACGGTCCTAAGCGTTAACTCAGGCAAAGATCGGTGCCAGGGCAGCGGCCAGTGCTTCCTTCTCGGCTTCTGCCTCTGCCAGATCCTTTCCTAATGTGGTGTAATATGCCTTGATCTTCGGCTCTGTGCCGGAAGGACGTACCACAACGGTTGCGCCATCCTCCAGATCGTAGATCAGCACATTGGCCTTCGGGAGTCCGGTCTCCTCCGGCTTTGTGTAGTCTGTGGCCTTCACGATCTTGTGACCGGCAAACTCCTTCGGCGGCTCCTTGCGGAGAGACTCCATGATGCCCGCCATCTTCTCCATGCCGGAAAGACCCGGGAACTCGAAGGAATCCACCTTGTTCAGGTATCTGCCATATTCCTGGTAGATCTGCTCCAGTCTCTCCTTGATGGAGGAGCCGATGGAACGGTAGTAAGCCGCCATCTCACAGATCAGCATGGAACCGATAACCGCATCCTTGTCCCGCACATACGGGCCTGCCAGGTAGCCGTAGCTCTCCTCGAAACCGAAGATGAAGCGCTCCACCTCACCGTCTGCCTCCAGCTGTGCGATCTGATCGCCGATCCACTTGAAGCCGGTCAGAGTATGACGAAGCTCCACGCCATAGTGCTCTGCCACCTTGTCTGCCAGTGGTGTGGAAACGATGGATTTCACGGCCACCGGATTTTTCGGCATGGTACCCTTCTCGATCCGGCCCGCTGCGATATAGTCCAGAAGCAGAACGCCCATCTCGTTGCCGGATACCAGCTCGTAGGAACCGTCCGGACACTTCATGGCAATGCCGACACGATCCGCATCCGGGTCAGTCGCCAGCATCAGATCCGCGCCGACTTCCTTTGCCAGTGCCAGGCCCTTCTCCAGTGCAGCATAAATCTCCGGGTTCGGGTAGGAGCAAGTGGTGAAGTAGCCGTTGGGATACTCCTGCTCCGGCACGATGGTAATGTCGGTGATGCCCATGTCCTTCAGAACCCGGGTCACCGGTACCAGTCCGGTGCCGTTGAGAGGTGAGTACACCAGCTTCAGTCCTGCGGTCTTGCAGAGACCCGGCCGTACCTGATAGGATTCGATGGCGGCATACAGGGCTTCCTTGCAGTCATCCTCCACAAACTTGATGAGGCCCTTCTCCACGCCCTCGGCGAAGCTCATGTACTTGGCGCCGGTCAGCACATCTGTCTTCTGGATGGAATCATAAACCACAGCGGCGGCATCGTCGGTCATCTGGCAGCCGTCCGGTCCGTAGGCCTTGTAGCCGTTGTACTTTGCCGGGTTGTGAGAAGCGGTCACCATGATACCCGCATTGCAGTGATAGTAACGGGTCGCAAAGGACAGCGCCGGTACCGGCATCAGCTCGTCATAGATGCGCACGTTAATGCCGTTGGCCGCCAGAACACCGGCTGCCTCTCTGGCGAAGTTCCAGCCCTTCAGTCTGGAGTCATAGCTGATGGCCACGGTCTGGGTGCCGCCCTGGGTCTTTACCCAGTCTGCCACACCCTGGGTTGCCTGCCGCACCACCCAGATGTTCATACGATTGGTACCGGCACCCAGTGTGCCTCTGAGGCCTGCGGTACCGAACTGCAGTGCCACCGCAAAGCGCTCCTTGATGGCGGCATCGTCGCCCTGAATCTCTCTCAGCTCCTTGTTCAGATCAAAATCGATCAGATCTGCCTGCAGCCAACGCTCATATTCGTCCTGATACATAGATGCTTCCTTCCTTTCGCCCGGCGGTTTCTGCTTTGTCTATCCTGCCCAAAAAATGCAGGCCGCATTCCCCGGTACTGCCTTAATTTTCACAGTCTAACTATACTAAATTCGCAATAGAGCGTCAAGGCGGCCGAGCAGATAGCCACGCTCATTTCGCTCAGGATCCGCCAGCACCTCCTGCAGAAGCGCCTGCAGAATCCGGCCAATTTCCGGGCCCTTCGGTACCCCTGCCGCCATGAGATCCTGACCGTTCACCGCCAGCATTCCTATGCCAATGCAGTCGCCCCGCTGCAGGATCTTCCGTCCGGCTTTTTCCAGCGCCGCCAGGCTTTCACGGGTCGCTACCACATCTCCGCCGAAGACATTGTCCGCAGAAGACAATAGCGCCTGCCGGAGGGACAGGGCATCGAACCAGAGCTCCGTACCGTAGGCTGCCATCTGCTGCCGAATCTCCGTCTCATTCTCCGGCAGCGGACTCCGGAACAGTGTCCCGAAGGACAGGGCGTAGTGGATGGTGTCATTGTCCATCTTCAGCTCCCGCAGGATGCGCTTCGTCTCACCCGGCAGCTCCCGGAGAAGCATGCCCCAGCGGAGGCCCTTTTTCGCCGGAATCTCCCCGGAAAGCTTCGGAAATGTTGCCAGCTTCGGAAAGTCCACCGCCACAAAGGGTGCAAGGCCGGTCTCGAACACGAGCTGCAGACGGTCCGGGTGCTTCGACAGCAGCAGCTTCGTGAGCTCCGTGGCGATCCGCTCCTTGGACACCTTCGCAAGGTTCCGGGCCAGCGTGGAAATGGCCGCCAGGGTTTCGCCTTCGATGCAGAAATTCAGCTGCGCGGAGAAGCGAATGGCCCGGAGCATCCGGAGGGCGTCCTCCTCGAAACGGTGCACGGGATTTCCCACAGCCCGGATCTGCTTCGCGCTTAGATCCGCCATGCCGCCGAAATCATCCACGATGCCCGCCCTTTCGTTGTAAGCCATGGCATTGATGGTGAAGTCCCGGCGGGCCAGATCCTCATGAAGGGAAGGTGTGAAAATCACCTCCTTGGGGTGGCGGCCATCCAGATACTCCCCGTCGATCCGGTAGGTAGTAACCTCATAACCTGTCAGCTGGCGGTTCTCCTCCGGCATCAGAATGGTCACGGTGCCGTGCTGTATACCCGTGTCGATGGTTCTGCGAAACAAGGCCTTCACCTCCTGCGGCCGGGCGGAGGTGGTGATGTCCCAGTCCCCCGGCTTTCGTCCCAGCAGGGTATCCCGGACACAGCCCCCGACGGCATAGGCCTCGAAGCCTGCCGTTTCCAGGGTATGCAGAATCCTTGCCACCGATTTGGGAAGCGTTATGGATGTTGTCGTCTGTTTTTCTGTCACACTAAGCTCCTCTACACCAAACAAAAAAGGGGGCTTCACAGCAATCTGCCGCGCCCCCTCGAAACGTCGTTTTTCCTTAATATGCTCTGCCCCAGTACAACATCTTCTGGGCCGGCTTACCGCAGACCACGCACTTGTCGCTGATGCTTTCCTGCTTGAAGGGAATGCAGCGGGAAGTGATGCCGCTCATCTCCTTCAGCTTGTCCTCGCACTCACGGCAGCCGCACCACATGGCCTTAACGAAGCCGCGGCGAGTATTCACGATATCCACCAGCTCGTCCATGTTTGTTGCGCTGCTGGTATGCTCCTCCAGGAACTTCTGTGCCTTCTCGAACATATCCTTCTGGATGGTCTCCAGCACCTCGGCAGTCTTCTCATTCAGCGCCTCGAAAGGCACCTGAATCTTCTCCCGGGTATCCCGGCGTACCAGCACAGCATGACCGTTTTCGATATCCTTCGGTCCAACCTCGATACGGAGAGGAATACCTCTTACCTCGCAGTCGGCGAACTTGAAGCCCGGAGACTTGTCGGTGTCGTCTACCTTTACCCGGAAGCCGGCAGCGATCAGCTGGTCCTTCAGGGCATAGGCCTTGTCCAGCACGCCTTCCTTTCGCTGCTGGATGGGCACGATGCAGATCTGTGTCGGCGCGATACGCGGCGGCAGCTTCAGACCAGAATCATCACCGTGTACCATGATCAGCGCGCCGATCATACGGGTGGTGTAGCCCCAGGATGTCTCATATACCGGCTTCAGCTGGTTGTCCTTGTCCAGGAACTGCACATTGAAAGCCTTGGCGAAGTCGGAACCGAAGTTGTGGGAAGTACCGCACTGCAGCGCCTGGCCGTCGTGCATCAGGGCCTCGATGGTGTAGGTTGCCACCGCGCCGGCGAACTTCTCCTTCTCGGTCTTCTGTCCCCGCACCACCGGGATGGCCAGATACTGCTCTGTGAAATCTGCGTAGATGTTCAGCATCTGGATGGTTCTCTCCTCAGCCTCCTCCGCAGTGGCATGCACGGTATGGCCCTCCTGCCACAGGAACTCTCTGGTCCGCAGGAAGGGACGAGTGGTCTTCTCCCAACGCACCACGGAACACCACTGGTTCAGTACCTGAGGAAGGTCACGATAGGATTTCACCACTCTGGAATAGTAGTCACAGAACAGTGTCTCGGAGGTCGGACGTACACACATCTTCTCCTCCAGCTTCTTCTGTCCGCCTTCGGTAACCCACGCTACCTCCGGTGCGAAGCCCTCGACATGATCCTTCTCCTTCTGCAGAAGGGACTCCGGAATCAGAAGAGGCATGGATACATTCTGTACCCCGGTCTCCTTGAACATCCGGTCCAGTACGCTCATGTAATTCTCCCACAGCGCATAGCCCGCCGGACGAATCACCATGAATCCCTTCACAGAGCTGTAATCACAAAGCTCCGCCTTCTTCACCACATCTGTGTACCACTGGGCAAAATCCTCCTCCATAGGAGTGATCTGCTCCACAAGCTTTTTGTCTGCCATAAGTCAGCCTTTCCTTTTATAATGTGTTTCTTACTGCTGTTTGCCGTAGACCCGCTGCACATAGTCCATCCGCGCTGTCATATTCATAAGGAGCGCGTCTGCCAGCGTCAGCAATGTCATACATTCTACCACAACAGTCGCCCGTTCCGCCACTGTCGGATCATGACGTCCCTGAATTTCGATGCACAGGTTCTCGCCCTGCTCATTGGCGGTTTCCTGCGGACGCGCAATGGAGGGAGTGGGCTTGAAGTAGGCCCGAAGCAGAAGCTCGCCGCCATCACTCATGCCCCCGAGAATGCCTCCCGCATGATTGCTCGTCTTGTGAAATGTCTTCATACCGTCCGGAAGGATCTCCACCCGGAAGCCGTCATTGTCCTCAGAACCGTGCATCCGGGAAACGGCGCAGCCGTCACCGATCTCCACCGCCTTCACCGCACCGATGGACATGATACCCTGGGCAAGCTTGGCATCCAGCTTTTCAAAGACCGGCTCGCCGAGACCGGCGGGCAGTCCCTGTACCTGGCACTCCACCACACCGCCGGTGGAATCCTGCTGCTCCCGCAGCCGCAGTACCTCCTCGTCTGCCCGGGCCTGTCCCTCCGGTGTCCGGGTGTCAATGCCGGCCAGCTCGATGCACCGGGCCTCCGCCTGAATACCGAGGGAGGCCAGCAGCTTCGCCGCCACCGCACCGGCCGCCACCCGGGAAAGGGTCTCTCTGCCGGAGGAACGGCCGCCACCACGGTAATCCCGCAGGCCGTACTTTTCATAAAAACCGAAATCGGCATGTCCCGGACGGAAAACCTCTGCGATCTGCGAATAGTCCTTCGAGTGCTGGTCTCCGTTCCGCACCAGCATGGCAATGGGGGTTCCCGTTGTCTGTCCTTCAAAGACGCCGGACAGGATTTCCACCCTGTCCGCTTCCTTTCGCTGTGTGGTTTTCAGATTCTGTCCCGGCTTCCGCCGGTCCATGTAGGGCTGAATGTCCGCCTCGGAAAGGGGAAGCCCCGCCGGACAGCCATCGATGATGACGCCCAAACCGGCGCCGTGGGACTCGCCGAAGGTGGTGATTCTGAAGCTGTTTCCAAATGTATTTCCTGCCATGCCTCTTCCTTACGTCTGTTTCTTTACTTTACTTCTGCAGCTTCACCATGCAGATGCAGTTGGGCTCGTCCACTTCCAAATCCCGGGCGTTCATCACCAGGAGTCCCCTCTCATAATCTACGGAGAAGAAGGTCAGTGTGCCGGACTCATGGTTCGCCACAGCGATGTGTTTCTCATCCGGGAAGA
The DNA here is from genome assembly GCA_963659875.1 of Parolsenella sp. Taxonomy (GTDB): domain Bacteria; phylum Bacillota; class Clostridia; order Lachnospirales; family Lachnospiraceae; genus Oribacterium. The sequence goes on along the minus strand of CAVKVA010000009.1, from coordinate 77,092 downwards.
TGCAGAAGTCCTTCGGATACTCACCGCCGATAGGCAGCGAGCCCTTCATGGTGAGGAGTCCTGTCTCTGTGTCCCGGTCATAAACGCTGATGCTGTCTGCGCCCGCATTGGAAACAAAGAGATGCTTCGCCTCCGGATCCGGTGAAAAACGCATCTGACATGCGGCAATCAGCGGATTGTTGCTGCTGTCATTGTGGGTGCAGATGCTCTGCAGCTTCTCCAGGGAGATGTCGTTCTTCTTCTCTCCCTCCCGGAAGGAATAGACCTCCACCACGTTCTTCAGCTGGTACATAAGGTACAGGAACTTTCTGTCCGGTGAAAAACGGAAATGCCGGGGCGCTGACTCCAGTTCGCAGCGGATGGTGTCGATCTGCCGCATCTTGCCGTCGGCCTTATCAAAGCGGAAGACCTTCACCTGATCAATACCCAGATCTGCCACCAGAATGTACTTCTGGTCATCTGTCATCCGGGAGCAGGTCACATGGGGCCGGAAGGTACGCTCTGCCACAGAGCCGATGCCCTTGTCGTAAACACCGTCCACGATGGGACCCACGGAGCCGTCCTTCTCCAGCTTCAGCAGGGTTGCCTTGCCGTCATGATAGCCGGATACCATCAGATATTCATCGTTCTGGTCCACGGCCAGGTGGCAGCCTCTCATGCCCCGGATATTCCGGGTGTTCAGCTTGCTCAGTGCGCCGTTGTCCAGAATACGGAAGGCCACGACACCCTCATCCGCAATGGAATACAGGGTCTTCTGGTCTCTCGATGCCACCAGATAGGAGGCATTGTTGACCTCCACCTCGGTCCGCTTGGTCAGCGTTCCCTTCTCTACATCCACATCACAGATCGTAATTCCCTTTGCCGAACCGGTATATGAATAGGAGCCGACATACGCAACATATTTGTTCTTCATACTGCCCTCCATGTAAACTTTAATACCCCGTATTTTACCACAGGCCGCCGGGATTTAAAAGCGCTCAGCTTGCCTTTACGGTCTTCCAACGGTCGTTATATTTGGCATCCCCGGACTCTCCCAGGTAGTTGTAGACCTCACCCTTTTCCAGCACCTCTTCCATATCGGGGAACACGGCCTTGTTTTCCTTGTATTCCTCGTCCAGAAGTTCATAGGCGCCCTTGTTGGGGGTGGAATAGGTGATGTATTCAAAATTCAGCTTGGCGATGTCCGGACGGCAGAGGAAATCGATCCACTTGGCCGCATTGTCCTTGTGCTTCGCATTCTTCGGAATCACCCAGCCGTCTACCCAGAGATTGGTGCCTTCCTCCGGAATCACATACTCGAGATCCATCTCATCCCCGACCTCGTCCTGAATGTACAGGATCTCGCCGGAGTAGATGACACCCACAGCCGCCTCGCCGCCGATCATCTTGTCTCGGACCTGGTCCACCACATAGGCCTGCACCAGGGGCTTCTGGTCAATGAGTTCGTCCCTTGCCTGATCGAGCTCCGCGTCGTTCTCCGTGTTCATGGAGTAGCCGTCCTTCTTCAGGGCCACCATGAAGGCATCCCGGACGGAATCCTGCATGAGGATCTCGTTCTTCAGGGCCGGATTCCAGAGATCCGCCCATTTGGTGGGATAGGCAACGCCCAGATCATCCAGCATTTCCTTGTTGTAGATAATGCCGACGGTGCCCCAAGTATAGGGTACCACGTACTTGTTCTCCGGATCGAACTTCCGGCACATGGCCTCGTATTCCTCGCCGATTTCCGAGATGTTGGGAATCTTCGAATAGTCCAACTCCTCCAAGAGGCCGTTTTGGATCATTTTTTCCACCATGTAATCCGAAGGGCAGACTGCGTCATAGACCACGCCCCCGGCCTCAATGACCGGATACATTTCCTCATTGGTCTCGAACATGTCATAGACCACCTTGATGCCCGTTTCCTCTTCAAACATGTCGATGACATCCGGATCGATGTACTCGCCCCAGTTGTAGACGTTGACGACATTATCCCCGGAAACACCTCCGGCATCCTCTGTCTCCGCCTGCTTCCCGCAGCTGCTGAGAAGAAGCAGTCCCAGAGCACCGCAGCCCAGCAGTGTAAGCTTTCTCATTCTCATTTCTGCTGCCCTCTCTTTCTCTCCATCCGCTCCAGGATCCCCGGCACGTAGTTGGAGATCAGCAGCACCACGAAGACAACGGCGAAGATCACCGTGGACAAGGCATACATGCTGGGGTTGATGCCCCGGCGCACCTCGGAATACACCAGCGTGGAAATGGTGTTGATGCCGGCGCCTCTTGTAAAGTGCGTGACAATGAAGTCATCGAGGCTCATGGTAAAGGCCAGCAGGAACCCGGACAGCACACCCGGCATGATATCCGGGAGGAGCACTTTCCAGAAAGCATAGAGCGGCGTAGCACCCAGATCCTGGGCCGCCTCAAAGTTCACCTGGGAGGCCTGCCGCAGCTTCGGCATCACCGACAGGATCACATAGGGTATGTTAAAGGTAATGTGGGCGATCAGTACGGTCTGAAAGCCCAGACTGATCTTAAACGCAATAAAGCAGAGCATCAGGGAGATGCCCGTCACAATGTCCGCATTCAGCATGGGCACATTGGTGATGCCCAGGATGATGTTCCGGCTCAGGGGCTTCATGCTGCGGATGGCGATGGCCGCCATGGTGCCGAGAATCGTGGCCAGCAGCGCCGACAAAAAGGCGATGACCAGCGTATTCTGCAGCGCCACCAGGATATCCTCGTTGGACAGCATATCTGCGTACCAGCTGAGGGTGAAGCCGCCCCAGTGGGCCCGGGATTTGGAGCTGTTGAAGCTCATGACGATCAGCACCAGGATGGGCGCATACAGGAAGAGCATAATGATGGCAAGATAAAAATCCTGCAGGAAGCCGATCAATGGATTTTTCTTCATCAGAACATGGCCTCCTCTCCTGCATCATAACGGGACAGCACCGCCATGGACACGATGATAAAGAGCATCAGCACCATGGACAGTCCGGAACCCAGATTCCAGTTGGAATTCAGCATGAACTCCTGCTCGATGACATTACCGATGAGGAAGATCTTGCCGCCGCCCAGCATGTTGGAAATGGCAAAAGTGGTCAGTGTCGGCACAAAGACCATGGTGACACCCGACACGATGCCCGGTACGGACAGGGGCAGGATCACCTTCAAGACGGTCTGTCCGAAGCTTGCGCCGAGGTCATAGGCCGCATTGATGGTGTTGTCATCGATCTTCACCAGCGTATTGTAAATCGGCAGGATCATGAAGGGCAGGAAGTCATAGACCATGCCCAGCACAATGGCCGCCGGGGTATTGATGAGGTTCTGCTGGGGCAGATGCAGCATGGCCAGGATGCCGTTGATGACACCCTTCCGCTCCAGAAGTGTCTGCCAGGCCAGGATGCGGAGCAGGGAATTCATCCACATGGGCAGGATGAACACAAAGGCCACAAAGGAGCCCTTCCCTACCTTCCGGTTCCGGAGCACCAGCGCCAGGGGAAAAGCCAGCAGAAAACAGAGCAGTGTGCTCAGCGCCGACAGTCCCAGGGCCAGATACAGGGGGCGGTAGTTCTCCCAGACGAGAATCTCCGCCACATTGTCCAGTGTGAAGGCACCGCTTTTGTCCGTCAGGCCGTAGTAAACCACCAGCAGCAGCGGAATCAGAATGAAGCCCGTCATCCATACGAGATAGGGCAGTGCCAGGTAACGCGATCCCTTACTCTTCAACGCCGATGGCCTCCTCATCCTCAGAAGCCGGCTTATTCATGATCTGAATGTTGGAGGGCTTCACATACAAAGAAACTTCCGTACCAACGGGATGCATCTCCGTGGAATGCACCAGCCACTCGAAACCATCCGGTGTGGTACACTCCATCTCATACATCTCTCCCTTGAAGATGATATGGGTCATGGTTCCCTTCAGGATACCGCGGGGATCCTCCGGGGACAGCAGCTCCACGTCCTCGGGACGAATCACCACATCCACCGGCTTGTTCCGGCCGAAACCGGTATCCACACAGGCGAAGCGGGCACCGAAGATCTCCACCATCCTGTCCTCCAGCATGACGCCCGGGACAATGTTGGAATCGCCGATAAAATCCGCCACGAAGGCATTTTCCGGCTCGTTGTAGATCTGCTCCGGTGTACCGGCCTGCTGAATATAGCCCTGATTCATCACGACCACATAGTCCGACATGGTAAGGGCCTCTTCCTGATCGTGGGTGACGTAAATGAAGGTGATGCCCAGCTCGTTTTTGAGTCGGATCAGCTCGTACTGCATCTCCTGACGGAGCTTCAGATCCAGTGCACCCAGGGGCTCGTCCAGAAGCAGAAGCCGGGGCTCGTTCACGATGGCCCGGGCAATGGCGATTCGCTGCTGCTGTCCGCCGGAAAGCGAATTGATGGAACGCTTCTCAAAGCCCTCCAGATTCACCAGCTTCAGCGCATACTGAATCTTGTCCCGGATGTAGCTCTCGGACTTCTTTTTGATACGCAAACCAAAGGCAATGTTGTCCGCGATACTCATATGGGGAAACAGTGCATACTTCTGGAATACTGTATTCAATTGTCGCTTATTGGGTGGTAGATTTGTGATATCCGTGCCTTCGAACAAAACCTGTCCGCTGTCCGGCCTTTCAAAGCCTCCGATGATCCTGAGCGTGGTGGTTTTTCCACAGCCCGAGGGACCAAGCAGCGTCACAAAGCTGTTCTCCCGGATAGAAAGATTGAGATCGTCCAGAATGACGTCCCCGTCAAAGGATTTCGTAATGCCCTTCAAATCAATCAGCGCTTTTTCCAACTCATAAACACCTCTCAGGGTCAGCAGCTCGGGGAGGGAATCGTAATGTCGCTCTCGTCCCGGCATGACCTTCCTTCATTCAGATTCTGCCGCTCTGCGGCATCTATCGTATTTTATCAAATCACCCCGTAAAAGCAAGAAGTCCAGGCTAAATTTTTCCTTCTCTTTACAGGCCGCGAAGGGCGAAAGAATTGCTTTTTTCCCCCATCTGTGATAAACACTAAACTATACGAAATGAGGTTCTGACTATGAAAGCATACGAAACACATGAATCGGAAGAAAACTATCTGGAGAGCATCCTGATGCTCTCCATGCAGCACCAGAATGTCCGGGCTGTGGACATTGCCAACATGCTGGGCTTCTCCAAGCCCAGTGTCAGCGTGGCCCTGAAGCGGCTCCGGGAGGAGGACAAGGTGCTGGTGGACGACAAGGGCTATCTGTCCCTGACAGAGTCCGGCATGAAGATCGCCAAGTCCACCTATGAAAAGCACGTGGTGCTGACGGATGTGCTGATTTCCCTCGGCGTCAATGCCTACACCGCCTCCCAGGATGCCTGCCGCATCGAGCACGTCCTGAGCCCGGAATCCTTCACTCGCATCAAGGATTTCTACAACAAGCGGAAAGCAGAAGCAGAGCAGGGGTAAGTCGTTCTGCTCAACTGCGTCTGTTGTGTATGCAATCGGAGGGGGTATGGAATGGTGAGAAAAAGAGCTACAATGAATCATTTCCCAACTCGCCGGACCATAGCGGTCCGGCGCTGGGATTGGTATTTTTACGGCTGTTTTCCAATATACGCGAGAATACCACCATCCACATAAAGAATATGTCCATTTACGAAATCGGATGCCTCAGACGCAAGGAACACTGCCGGTCCCTTCAGATCCTCCACGGTACCCCATCTCGCTGCCGGTGTCTTCGCAATAATGAACTGGTCAAACGGATGGCGGGAGCCGTCAGCCTGTCGTTCTCTTAACGGTGCTGTCTGGGATGTCGCGATGTAGCCGGGTCCAATGCCGTTGCACTGGATATTGTACTCGCCGTACTCGGAGGCAATATTCTTTGTGAGCATCTTTAAGCCGCCCTTCGCAGCCGCATATGCAGATACAGTCTCTCTTCCGAGCTCAGACATCATGGAACAGATATTGATGATCTTTCCTGCCCTCTTTTTCATCATGCCTGGAATCACCGCCTTTGCCATGATAAATGGCGCGTTCAAGTCGACATCCACGACCCTACGAAACGAATCAACAGACATCTCATGCATCGGAATTCTTTTGATCATTCCGGCATTGTTTACGAGGATGTCGATGACACCGATCTTCTCCTCGATGTCCGCAACCATCTTCTTTACAGCCTCCTCGTCTGTGACATCACAGACATATCCGTGGGCATTGATTCCTTTTTCTTTGTATGCAGCCAGACCGCGCTCTAAGGACGCCTCATTGCTGCAGTTGAATACAACGGTAGCTCCTGCCTCCGCGTAGCTCTCCGCAATAGCAAAGCCGATGCCGTGGGCGCCGCCTGTCACGAGCGCCACCTTTCCTTCCAAGGAGAATATGTTCTTATTATTCATTTTAATCGTGTCCTATCACATGATAATGGTGTGCATGATAACTTACTTCAAATCCGTCGGCTTGATCGTATCCATGTCATCGAATTCCTGATTCTCTCCGCCCATTGCCCAGATGAAAGTATAGTTAGAAGTTCCGGCTCCGCAGTGGATGCTCCAGGATGGACTGATAACAGCTTCCTCATTCTTCATGATGATGTGTCTCGTCTCTGTCGGCTCACCCATAAAATGCATGACCACCTGATCCTCCGGCACTTCAAAATACATATAGACCTCCATGCGTCGTTCATGCGTGTGGCATGGCATGCTGTTCCAGACGCTCCCCGGCTCCAACGCCGTCATTCCCATGGAAAGCTGGCATGTTTTCAATACATCCGGGTGAATGAACTGGTTGATGACTCTCTTGTTGGAAGTGTTGGAATCCCCTAACGGGCGCTTTGCGGCTTCCTTTAATGTGATCCGTTTTGTCTCGTAGGACGTGTGGGCCGGCGCGCTGACCATGTAGAATTTTGCCGGAGCTTCCTCGCTGTCGCTGGCAAAGACAACTTCCTTTGTTCCCTTTGTGATATACAGGCAGTCTTTATAGTCGAGATGATACTCCACACCGTCCGCTGTGATGGATCCAGAACCGCCGATGTTGAAGATTCCGATCTCACGGCGTTCAAGGAAATAATGGGTGCCGAAGTTCTTCCAGCAGTCGATTCCCTTCTCGATGGAAACATGCTCCTTCACCGGCATACAGCCAAGTGTCACCATGCGGTCTACGTGAGAGTAGACAGATACCACCTCATCCGGACGATAAAGATCCTGGATCAGGAACTCATTGCGAATTTCTTCTGTCGTGTAGTGTTTTACATCTCTTTGATTTGCAGAATAGCGAATATCCATTTGCATTTATCCTCCTTGTTTTGACAACATCTTCCCTTATAAGATCAAGAATTACCGACAACGGGTAGATCGATCTCAAACAAAATCCTCCCGCATGGGGGTGAAAATATCCAGCAGAACACCTGGCTCCAATGCCTCACAGCCGTGGATGACGGAATCCGTTTTCAGCATAGTGTCGCCTGCAGTGACCTCGCGGGTCTCGCCGTCGATGGTAAAGCGAAAACGGCCCGAAACCACATAGGTGATCTGGGTGTGAGGGTGACTGTGCAACGCGCCCACAGCGCCCTTCTCAAATGTATTTTCCACACACATCAGGCCCTTGTTGTAGGCCAAAACACGACGAGTCACACCGGGGCCTGCGGGTTCCGGCATGGTTTCGACATGCGGTACCCAAACGGTATTTTCGTGCTTTTTCTCCATAAATTTTCTCCCTTCTGCCAAAATCAACTCATAAGTAGTATATCTTTTTTATTAAAGTACAACAACAAGAGCGCATCGGACATTATTCTCTATTTTCCTTCCCCAGCTTCCCCATTTTCTCCAGCTTCTCAAAGCCGTTCTGCCGGAGGGCCTCATAGAGGACGATGGCGGCGGCGTTGGAGAGGTTCAGGGAGCGCATATCGCCCCACATGGGGATGCGGATGCAGTTCTCCGGATGGGCCCGCAGGATGGTCTCCGGGATTCCGGCAGATTCCTTGCCCATCATGATGAAGTCATTGGGGCCGAAGTGCACGTCGCTGTAGCAACGGGGCGCCTTTGTGGTGGCGTACCAGAGCCGCGGGGCTTCCATAGACGCGGGCGCAGCCCCGGCTTTCCCGCCGAAGACATTAACCTCTGCTGCCCGGGCATCCCCTTCTTCAAAGAAAATTTCCGGATGCCGCGCGAGAAAATCCTCATAGCTCATGTATTCACTGAGCTTCAGCTTCGGCCAGTAATCCATACCGGCCCTCTTGATGTTCCGATCGTTCAGAATGAAGCCGTAGGGCTTAATCATATGGAGCGGCGTATTGGTCGCCACACAGGTTCTGCCGATTGCCCCCGTGTTAAAGGGAATCTCCGGCTCCAGCAATACCAACTGTATCATTTATCTCTCCCCGTCATACTCTGTTTTCTCTTTTTCCCGGAAGTAACCGCTGTCGGAATAGCCCGGCAGATGCCCGATGGACTGGTGCTTCACCGTCCGGTACTCATCGTTGGAGTGCCAGTAGGGGCAATGCGCCCGCCGCTGCAGCATGAGATGCGCCATGTCGTCCTCATCCATATAGGCCTCGCAGCCCCAGTCATCCGTTTCGTCATCATAAGTGTAGTTTGAACAAAGCTCACATTCGCTCATTTTCCGTTTTCTCCTGTTTTACCCGGCCGCCAGGTCTCCGGATCACTCTCCCGGCTGGGGCAGAGATCCCGCAGATAGCATTCCGTGCAGCGGGGCCGCTGGGAGGTGCAGTAGGATCTGCCCAGTGAGATAATGTGGGTGTTCCAGCGAATCCAGTACTCCTCCGGCACCGTCTCCTGCAGCTGGTACTCGACCTTCGTGGGATCGCTGCTGTCCGCGAGGCCCAGGCGATTGGAAATCCGCTTCACATGGGTGTCCACCACCAGCGCCGCCTTGCCATAAACATGACCAAGGATCAGATTTCCGGTTTTCCGGCCTACGCCGGGCAGGGCGGTCAGCTCCTCTATGGTGTCCGGCACCACGCCCCCGTGCTTTTCCAACAGGGCCGCCGCACAGGCCCGAATATTCTTCGCCTTGTTGTGATAGAAGCCAGTGGAACGGATATCATTTTCCAGCTCTTCCTGACTGCAGTCTGCGAAATCCTGCAGACTCCGGTATTTCTGATACAGCGCCGCCGTCACCTGGTTGACCCGCGCATCCGTGCACTGGGCACTGAGAATGGTGGCAAACAGCAGCTGCCAGGGATTCTCACTTTTCAGAAATATGGGCGGTTCCTCGCCGTAGCGCGCGTCCAGACGCCGCATGATCTCCCGCACCCGCTGCTCTCTGTCCGCGGGACTTTCCTTTGCAAACATCCGCTTCTTCCTCTCTATGCCGTCACAGCGTCAGCCGGATCTCCCGGCCGCTGGGCTGGTACTGGTAATAACGCACACCTGCCGCATCCAGCATTCGCTTGGAGGCCTTCACCGCCGGCGTATCACAGTACTTGTCCTCCCGGTAGATCAAGGTCTTGATGCCCGCCTGAATCAGTGCCTTTGCGCACTCATTGCAGGGGAAAAGGGTGACAAAAATCTTCGCGCCCTCCAGAGAACCGCCCCGGTAGTTGAGGATGGCATTCAATTCTGCGTGTGTGGCATAGAAATACTTCGCATTGAAGGGATCCTCCTTCTCATGGATCTTCGTCCAGGGGAAGATGTCGTCCGAGCAGCCCTTGGGGAAGCCATTGTAGCCCATGGACAGAATCTTGTTCTCCTGGGACACGATGCAGGCTCCTACCTGGGTGCTGGGATCCTTGGATCGGCGGGCAGACATCTCCGCCACGCCCATAAAGTACTCATCCCAGGTGATATAATCCTCTCTCTTTCCGCTGTCGCTCATCTTGTCTCCTTTCCCATTTCCGCTTCATCACACAGCAATGCACAATCGTTTCTTATTCAATGACGGCTTCCCGCATGCCCGCAGCCTTCCGCAGCCGGTTCATCAGCGCGAATCCCACGCCCCGATCCGAATAGCTCTCGGAAAAAATCCGGTCCACGCCGTCCAGATCATACTGACGGAGCACCCGGAACAGATTGTGGGTCATGGACAGGGGATCCTTACGGGAACCGATGACCTGAATGTCAATCTCCTGTCCGCCATAGCGACTTCTGTACTGACTCCGGCTCTCTTCGCAGCAGAGAATACCAACCTTGTGGCCTTCCCGCACGGCGATCTCCGCCTCTCCGGCGATGAAATTGGCCACCCGGTGGTACTCGTTCCGCAGCATATCTTCAGATCCCTGATAGTCCAACGCCTTCATGGGCTCGGTGGTCACCAGGGTCATCTCCGCGCTGGGCGCATAGTGCCGGTACTTCATGCCCGGGGCCTTCGGGTGAATACCCTCCTGCACACCGCCCGCCACAATGGCGGGATCCACTTCCACCTTCTCCTGCAGCACGCTTTCCAGCTCCTCCAGCGTCACAGCGCCGGGGCGCAGCAGTGTCGGCACCTCGCCGGTGACATCCACAATGGTGGATTCCACACCGATCCCCACGGGTCCGTCATCCAGTATCATGTCGATCCGGCCCTGCAGGTCATGCAGAACATGCTCGGCCTCCGTGGGCGAAGGCTTTCCCGAAGTATTGGCGGAAGGCCCCGCAATGGGAAGTCCCGCCGCCCGGATAAAGTCCAGGGTCAGCCGGTTCATGGGACAGCGCACCGCCACCGTCTCCAGCCCGCCCGTGGTTTCCATCGGCACAATCTCTGCCTTCGGCAAAATCAGGGTCAGCGGCCCCGGCCAGAAGGCCTCCATCAGCTTCTCCGCCCGTTCCGGAAGAGACGCCACCAGGGGCCTCACCTCCTCCGGGGATGCCACATGAACGATCAGCGGATTGTCACTGGGCCGCCCTTTCGCGGCATAAATTTTCCGGGAAGCCGCCGGATCCAGCGCATTGCCGCCCAGACCATAGACCGTCTCCGTGGGGAAGGCCACCAGACCGCCCTTTCGGATAATGTCAGCGGCCTCTGTGATGCCTTCTGCGCCCTTCACTATCGTTTCCATCTTTATTTCTCCTTATCATTGTTCAACAGCATCGAAAAATGTCGGAAAACACAGGCTCATCCCTGGGTTCCATCCCCGGTCTCTTCTGCCGTACCGTTCAGGACATTCCAGATTTCTGCCGGTTCCTGTCCCAGCTTCCAGTACGCCGTACCACCCACGCCGGCCTCCCGCACATGCGTAAGCTTCAGCGTCAGAGATTCCGCATCCTCCATCCAGATCTCCTTCCGGCCATCCGCGTCCTCAATGCTGCCGTAATTCTGACCGGTGCTTTCGTCCCAGCCTAGGCTCACACCCTTCTGAGAAATCCAGTTCTGCGCCGCCGCAATGCCCATGGCCTCCGAACGGAGACTGCCGTCTGCCGCGGTGATCCACACCCGGGTATAGAAGGGCAGGGCAATGATCACCTGGGCCTTCGAGATCACCGCCGTAGCTTCCTCTATGCCTCTGTCCACATAACTGATGGACGCGACGGAACCGGCGGTCTCCGAGCCGCTGTAATGCTCGTCATAGCACATGATGACCACATAGTCGCAGTACGTTCCCAGCTCTTCAATGTCATAGTACTTATTGTAATTGTAGGGAACATAACAGTCCACAGAAAGCACGAGACCGGCGTTCCGGCAGCTGATGGACAATTCCCGCATGAACTCCACATAGTCCCGTCCCAGGGACGCCGGGATGGTCTCAAAGTCGATGTTCAGGCCATCCAGACCGACACTCCGGGCGCTCTGCACGAGACTGTTGATGAGCTTTTCCCGGACGCTGCGCTTCGTGAGGATGGCTTCCTCATCCACATCCCCGCTGTCAAAGTTGTTGACGGTGGCCCAGACACTGAGCCCCTTCGCATGGGCTTCATTGACCGCCGCGGTGTCGCTCAGATCGCGGAAATCACCTTCATTACCCTCCAGGGCATACCAGGTAGGCGCCAGAACGGTGAGCCCCTGAGTATTGTTCAGCACAGCGGACAGCGTGCTGTTGGCGCTCTGATTCGTCACCTGCCAGAAGCCGATCTTCTGCTCTGTATCCGACAGGATGTGGGCATATTCCGGCTCTGTATAGTCGTAGCTTCTCTGCAGCGTTTCCCGCTCTGCGAGACGGCTGTTCCGAAGGTAACCGATGAAGCCATCGGGAGTCACCACCTTCGTCCACTTGTCCATAGTTTCCAGAATGGTCACCTCGGCATCAGCAGTAAGATTGGTCAGGACCTCACTCTTCACGCCGCCCTTGAGACGCACTGCCTCCTTCCGCCGGAGCTTCGCCGTCGTAACCTCGCCCTTCGCATTGTAGAGGAAGATCCGCTTGTAGTCCCCTTCGGTATACTGCTGATAGGAAAGGGCCGTATGCTCCGCGATCCAGTCCACATTGAGATAACGCTTGTCGCCATCAGAAAAGAAGGCGATACTGCCGTCGGAAAGCGTGCTGTCCTCCCGGATTTCCAAGAGCTCCGTGGGCATGGCATAGAGAAATGCCGTCAGCTCCGCATCCCAGTAGAAGCGCTCGTTCAGCTTGTCCAGCACAAATTCATAGGGGAGATAGACATGACCGTCCCGATATCGGCCCACCACCAGATAGTCCTTCTCCGTGCGCTGCTTCTCGTTGTTGAGATAGACCTGCACATTGTCACCGGCCACATCGAAGTATTCCGAGAGATCCGCCAATTGCCGGGTGGGCATGAATTTCTCCACATAGATGCCCCCGCCGATGCCGCCTAAGAGAAGCAGCAGCGCAAGAACTGCCAGCAGCGCCGGCAGAGAAGAGCGTTTCCGTCTTCTTCCCGCTGCCCTGCTTCTTCTTCCGGGTTTCTTTTCTGTCTCTGTCATCGCCGTCCCCTCTGCCTTCTTCCGTTTTCCCTGCGCTTACACGCTTTCCAGCTGTGCCAGCTTCTCTGCCTGGGAGGCCTGAATCAGCGGATCGATCACCTGATCCAGATCCCCGCCCAGAATCTGATCCAGACAGTACAGGGTCAGCTTGATCCGATGATCCGTCACACGTCCCTGAGGGAAGTTGTAGGTGCGGATCTTCTCGGAACGATCACCGCTGCCGAGCTGCGCCCGTTTCTCCTGGGCCTCCTGCTCATGCTTCTTATTATACTCAATTTCATAGAGTCTTGCACGAAGCAATCGCATGGCCTTCTCCCGGTTCTGCACCTGGGAACGCTCCTCCTGACACTCCGCCACCATACCAGTGGGCTCGTGAATAAGACGCACGGCAGACGAGGTTTTGTTGATGTGCTGTCCGCCGGCACCGGAGGAACGGAAGACCTCCATCCGGATGTCCGCCGGGTTGATCTCCACGTCCACATCCTCAGACTCCGGCATCACCGCCACGGTGGCAGTAGACGTATGGATCCGTCCGCCGCTTTCCGTCTCCGGCACCCGCTGTACCCGATGCACACCGGCCTCGTACTTCAACCGGGAATAAGCGCCCTGTCCGTTCACGATGAACACCACTTCCTTGAGACCGCCGAGACCGGTTTCATTGAAGGACACCAGCTCTGTCCGCCAACCGCGACGCTCCGCATAACTGGTGTACATACGGTACAGCTCCGCCGCAAAGAGGGCTGCCTCTTCACCGCCGGCACCGCCCCGGATCTCCAGGATAATGTTTTTGTCGTCATTTTCATCCTTCGGCAGAAGCAAAAGACGAAGCTCCTGGGTCAGGCGCTCCTGCTCGCTCTTGGACTCCGCCAGCTCCTCCTTCGCCATCTGAAGAAGCTCCGGATCCTGCTCCCCGGAAAGCATCTCCAGGGCATCCTTTTCGCTCTGCTCCGCGTGCCGGAAAGCAAGGTAGGCCTTATAAATGGGTTCCAGCTCTGACTGCTCCCGGATTAGCTTCCGGTACTTATTGATGTCGGAAACAATTTCCTGCATGGTGAGGGACTTCATCAGCTCCTCATAGTGCCGCCGCATATCCTCAAGATTTTCAAACACCCGCTTTTCTCCTTCCTGCTGCCACCCGGTCGTTGCCGCCCAGGTCCTTGTCGATGCTAATGTCGGTGAAGCCCGCTGCTGTCAGCAGCTCCCGTACCGCTTCGCCCTGATCATAACCGATCTCCAGATACAGTTTTCCGCCGGGCTTCAGATATTCCGCCGCCTCTGCGATGATCTTCCGATAAAAATAAAGCCCGTCTGCTTTCCCGTCCAATGCGAGGTGCGGCTCATGGTCCCGCACCTCCGGTGCCAGCTTCGGGATCTCATCACTGCGGATGTAGGGCGGATTCGAAACGATCAGATCAAAACCCGTGAGATGCTCCTCCCGGAGATAGGTCCCTGCCGCCACAAAGAGATCCGACTGCCGAAAGCTGAGTTTTTCATCTTTCCCCAGATTCCGCGCCGCATTTTCTTCCGCCACGGCCAACGCCGCAGGGGAGATATCCACACAGAGTCCCTGACCGAAACCCGCGATTTTCCTGAGGGTAATGCCGATGCAGCCGCTGCCGGTGCAGAGATCCAGAAAGCAAAGCCGGGACTTATCCACATTTTCGTGTTCAGCTATCACCTTATCCACCAGGGTCTCTGTGTCCTGCCGGGGACAGAGCACATCCTTTGTCACCCGGAAGGGAAGGCCGTAGAATTCCGTCTCTCCCAAAATCTGCTGCAGCGGCTCCCGCTTTTCCCGCCGGGAAAGCCGCGCTTCCCAAAGCTGCAGCTTCTCCTGCCGCGCGGAGGGATCCGGCAGCCACTTTTCGATGGCATCCCGCTCCCAGAGCAGGAAATGGGCCGCATCCAACGAAAAGCTCTCCTGCAGCAGAAGTCGGGCATCCAGCCGGGCTTCCTCTATGCCCGCTGCCTGCAGCAGCGTCGTTCCCGCCTGCAGCAGCGTCCGCAGGGTCACTTCGCCCGCAGCCGGTGCTGTTTTGCCGAAGACATTATCCTTTTCCAAAATGCTTTTGTTCAAATTCTTTCCAGTCAAAGACTGCCTCCACTGCCGCAATGGCCACTTCTACCTCTTCCCGATCCGGCTCGCTGGTGGTGAGTCCCTGCATCCACATGCCCGGGATAAAAAGAAGTCGGGTCAGAAAATTGTCCTGGGTGCCCACCAGCCGCAGTACCTCATAGCTGACCCCGGCGATCACGGGAATCAGCACGATCCGGGACAGGAGCTTCATCCACAGTACATCGAAGCGGAGCAGCATAAACAGTAGAATGGAAATCATCATGACGTAGACGATGAAGCTGGTACCGCAGCGCTTATGTTCCTTAGAGGAAGCCAGGACGTTTTCCACCGTCAGGGGCAGACCATGCTCCACGCAGTTGATGCACTTATGCTCGGCGCCGTGGTACTGGAAGGTCCGGGCAATGTCCTTGGTGCGGGAAATGAGCTTGATGTAGACGATGAAAATCAGCACCCTCAGAATACCCTCCAACAGGGCGATGAGGGTTTCCGAGGCCACGAGGGGCTTCATAAAGCTCAGGAGGAAGGTAGGCAGTACCACAAAGATGAGGAGCGCCGCCACAAAGGACAGTACGATCACCACAGAGCTCAGTACCGTTTCCACCTTTTCGCCGAAAACCCGGTCCAGCCACTGCTCGAAGCGTCCCGGCTCCGAATCCTCATCGTCCTCAAAAAAGGAGGCACTGTAGCTTAGACAGCGCATGCCAAGTATCATGGAATCCGCGAAAGAGAAAACGCCGCGAATCAGGGGAAGCCGCAGGATGGGATAGCGGTCTGTCAGCGAGACATATTCCTCTTTTTTCACCTCAATGCTGCCGTCCGGTTTCCGCACACCCACGGAATAGTGGCTGCCATTCTTCATCATGATGCCTTCAATGACGGCCTGTCCCCCGATGCCGCTGTAGATTTGTTTTTCTGACATAATTTCCTCCAAGCCCACGTGATAAATTCATAGGATGCACTTTCCTATATCATGCTCGGGGTCAGCGATAGCTTGGCTATCGGGGGCCCCGGGCATGATGCCTTAGCGGCGAGCGTATAAAAGGCACTGCGATAGCAGAGCCTTCCTATGAATCAAAAAAGGGAATCTGCAATCTGCAGATCCCCCTTTGTACAAGTCCTTTTTACTGAAGACCGAACTTCTTGTTGAACTTATCGATACGGCCCTTAACAGAAGCAGACTTCTGTGCACCAGTGTAGAATGAATGACACTTGGAGCAAACCTCGACGTGAATCTCAGGCTTTGTGGAACCTGTTACAAATGTGTTACCGCAGTTGCAGGTAACGGTTGCCTGATAGTACTTAGGATGAATTCCCTCTCTCATTTTATACCTCTTTCTGCATGGTTTCCAACCATGCCAGCTCGCGGGCAAGGCCGCTTGGTGTTCACTGCACGTCCGCTCAGCAGCGGCCGCAAATCTGTATCACCATAGCATAAGAGGAAAGAGAAATCAAGTGCTTTATCAGGATTTTCCGCTCATTCGATTGACCTTCACCAGCAGGTTCTTCCCGCCGGCGGTCACTGTGCTGCTCTGGGTCGGCTGGGGTTTTCTGGTAAAGGGACGATTGTTGACCAGGAACTCGCAGACCTCGGCGTTGTTCTGTGAGCGCTCAAAGAGATTCAGCACCTCTTCGACACCGCCCTTTTTGTCGTCCGCAGTTTCTCTGTGAATGACATCCAAGGCCTTCTGCTCCAGCTCTGTCAGCAGAAGATCATCCCGCCGTGTGCCGGATTTCTGGATATCGATGGCCGGGAAAATCCGCTTTTCCTGAAGCTCCCGGTTCAGCACCAGCTCCATGTTGCCGGTACCCTTGAATTCCTCGTAAATGACATCGTCCATACGGGAACCGGTTTCCACCAGAGCCGTGGCCAGAATCGTCAGGCTGCCGCCCTCCCGCATGTTCCGGGCCGCACCGAAGAAGCGCTTCGGCATATGCAGCGCCGCCGGATCCAGACCGCCGGAGAGGGTTCTGCCCGAAGGCGTACCCAGCAGATTGTAGGCTCTCGCCAGTCGGGTAATGGAGTCCAGCAGGATCATGACGTCCTCGCCCTGCTCCACCAGACGCTTCGCCCGTTCAATGCACATCTCCGCCACACGTCTGTGATGATCCGCGGTTTCATCAAAGGTAGAGTAAATCACCTGCACCAGGCCGCCCTCTACCTCCTCCTTCATGTCCGTTACTTCCTCGGGACGTTCGTCGATGAGGAGAATCAGAAGATGCATCTTCGGTTCATTCTTCACGATGGCTTTGGCCACCTGTTTCAGCAGCGTGGTTTTTCCGGCCTTCGGCGGAGACACGATCATGCCGCGCTGTCCTTTGCCGATGGGCGCAAGTAGATCCAACACCCGAAGGGATGTGGGGGTCTTCTCCCCCTCTGTCTCCAGCCGCAGCCGCCGATTGGGGAAGATCGGGGTCAGCTTTTCAAACTCTGTCCGGTGCATGGCACGTCCCAGGGGCATGCCGTTGACGGACTCCACATAGATCAGGGCACCGTAGCGCTGCTCCTGGGGCTTCTGTACCCGAGAAAGACCCTGCAGCATATCTCCGGTACGGAGACGGTAACGCCGGATGGTCTGCTGGTTCACATAGATGTCCTGATCGCCTGGCAGGAAATTCTCCGAGCGCATAAAGCCGTAGCCCTCCGGCATAACCTCCAGGATGCCCCGGACGCTCTTCGGCTCCTCCCGGTTATCCTTCACCGGTGTCGTGCCTTCCTCCGCTGCCGGTATCTGTGCCGTTTCCTCTGTCGGGGATGCCAATGTCTCCGCGTCCGGCGCAACGGGCGCTGTCTCTGCTGTCGAAGCCGTCACCACAGCTTCAATTTCACCGGCAAGCTCTGCAATAGCCTCCTGAATGCTCTCCTCCGACTGCATTGCTTCCGCGGTCTCTGCTGCCGCTGTCGTCTTCTCTTCCTCTGTCTGTACCGGAGCTTCCTTCTTCACTGTCGGCTTCCGTCTCACGACCGTCTTCTTCTCTGTGCTCTTTCCGCTGCTCTTCCGTTCTCCCGCTGCACTTTTCCGGACACGTACCGGTTTTCCGGTCTCTGCGGTTTCCGCCTCTGTCACGTTCTGCTTCTCCGCCGTGCTTTCCCCGGTCTTCCGGCTGCGGCCTGCGGTGCTCGCTGTTTTTCTGCGGGCTGCGCTCGGCTTCTTTGCCTCTGCCGCGGTTTCTGTGCTGCTCTCTGAGGCGGTCTCTGTCTTTCGTCTTCTCGTCACGGTCCTTTTCACCGGCTTCTTCTCGGCTTCCATGCCGCTCTTTTCCAGCTCTTCGCTCATACTGCCTCCTTATCTGTGTATCCCGAGTATAACAAAGATGAGGCTTGCTTGACAATCTGCTTTTTGCTATAATCTGGACACATATGTCCATCTTGAAGAAAGGTCAGTCCGCACTTAGGACAGGTATCTATACATGACAAATCGAAATTCTGCTGCCAACCAGCGGCAGCGCATCCGCTACGATGCCTACGGCAGACCGGTGGCTTCCAAGAAGAGCGGAAACCGGATACTTTCTTTTTTTCTCGGCTTTCTGCTCCCTTATGTTCTGCTCAACGGCATTATCCTCTTTCTGGTGATTGCCGCACCGGACATCCAGGTCGATGACCCGGATACGAAGGATTACCGGACCGCATCCCTGCAGTTTACCGTGAAGTCCCTGCTGCCCCTGAAGAGCGTCACCGCCAACATCGAGGGTCAGGAAGTGGAACTCACCAAATCCGGTGACAGCTACGCTGCCGACAATATCACCAGCAACGGCACCATGAGCATCACAGTGAAATCCCTGAACGGCATGACGGACAGTGCCCATGTGCAAATCAATCTTCTGGACGATGTCGCACCGGTGATTGATGAAGATACGGTGGTCATGGGCGCCGGTTATATCGAATTCGATGTCAGCGATGCCCAGTCCGGTCTGGACTTCGATTCCATCTATGCCATCGACATCAACAGTGATATCAACGAGCATATCACACCCACAGATGTACAGAAAATCGATGACAAGTCCGGCCACTTCACCTTCCCCATGAAGAGTGATACCCTCCAGGTTTATGTCAATGATATCGCAAACAACCAGTGCAGCGCCAACTTCAGTGCCGGATAAGCCGAAGCCAGGCCTGACATACATTCTTAGAACAGATAAAAATCCCCCTCTTCCTTTTCGGGAAGAGGGGGATTTTTTGATGCTTCTCACAGCCGCTTATTTTTTCGCTTCTGCTGCTTCTTTTTCGTCTTTTTCTGCCTTCACTTCCTCCGTCTTCTGATGGAATCGTCCGTAGGTCCGGTTAATGCCCGCCATGACCTCTTTCTCATGGGCCGAGAAGGCATCCTTCTGCATGCGCCACTGCCAGTTGCTGCCACTGATGCCCGGCGTGTTGATGCGTCCCTCCTCGGAAAGCTCCAGGTAGTCTCCGGCCGGGATGATGACGGTATCTGCAATGCTGGCCATGGCCCGCTTGATGAGCAGCTCCGGCATATACCGCCAGTCGTTGTTGGAGCGGGAGGTATACTGGTAAATGTAGTCTCGCTCCCAGTCCGGCAAGGTATCGAACCAGTGCCGCAGGGTATCATTGTCATGAGTACCCGTGTAGCAGATACAGTTGGGCGTGGTGAAGTTGTGCGGCAGGTAAGCATTATCCGGGCCGGAATCAAAGGCGAACTGCAGAATCTTCATGCCCGGGAAACCGGTCTCTGCAATGAGCTCCCGCACGGAATCCGTGATCACGCCGAGATCCTCCGCGATGATAGGCAGCTCCTTTGTGCCGAAGTGCTTCTGCATGGCGGAAAACAGCGCCATACCCGGTCCCGGCCGCCATTCGCCGTTCTCCGCTGTGGCATCACCGAAGGGCACGGCATAATAGGCCTCGAAGCCCCGGAAATGATCCACCCGCACATAGTCATACATGGCGAAGCAATATTCCATCCGCTTCAGCCACCAGCTGTAGCCTGTCTTTTTGTGCATGTCCCAGTCATACAGAGGATTGCCCCAGAGCTGACCGGTGGTGGAAAAGGCATCAGGCGGCACTCCCGCCACACTCTTGGGATTGCCCATCTTGTCGAACTGGAAAAGCTTCCGGTTCGCCCAGGCATCCGCACTGTCCGGTGAACAGTAAATGGGAATGTCACCCACAATGAAAATTCCCTTTTCTGCCGCATACTCCCGGATCTTCTGCCACTGCTCCGCAAACTTCAGCTGCACAAAGGCCTGACAGCCGATTTCGTCCGCATGCGTCTCCCGGAATTCTGCCACGGCAGCTTTCTCAGCATCCCGCAGGGATTCCGGCCACACATTCCAGCTGGCGCCGTGCAATGCATTCTTAATGGCCATGAAGATGCAGTAATCCAGGGTTTCCGGCTGCAGCTCGGCCATAGCCTCCTCAGCCGTGTGTCCTTTTGCCTTCCAGACCGCATAGGCCATTTTCAGTGCCGCATGCTTCGCGGTATACAATTTGCCATAGTCCACCCGGGCCGGATCCGTGCCGAAATCCAGGGCGGCAAGTTCTGCCTCGGTCAGCAATCCCTCCTCTACCAGGGTCTCCAGATCCACAAAATAGGGATTCCCCGCAAAGGCGGAGAAGGACTGGTAGGGAGAATCGCCAAAGCCTGTCGGTCCCATGGGCAAAATCTGCCAGATGGTGTTGCCGGTTTCCCTCAGTAAATCAATAAATTCCTTGGCTGCTTTTCCCAGTGTTCCGATTCCGTATTTTCCCGGAAGGGAGAACACCGGGAGCAGTATTCCTGCCTGCTTCATATCCTCTGCTCCTTACTCTGCCTTGTTTTTTCTGGGTCTTCCCCGTCTTGCCGCGGGCTTCGCCGCTTTTTCTTCCTTCACAGCTGCCGTTTTCTTCGCTGTCGGCTTCACTGCTTTCTTTTCTTCTGTCTTCGGCTTCGCGGCTGCCTTTTCTTTCTTCACCGGTGCGCTTTCCTGCACCACGGCAGCGGCTGCTTTCCTGGCGGTCTTGCGCTTTGCCGGTGCTTTGGTCTTTACCGGTGTCTCAGGTTCTGCCGCAACAGCCTTTTTCGCCTCCGGCTTTCGCGGTGTCAGCTGGTAAATGGTGGTGGACATCGGCGGCACCGGCAGGGCCACGCTGTATTCCCGCTCGTCCCATTCGATGGCTTCCGCCTTATGCACGCGCCGGGGCACGCCGCCCTGACCGCCATACTTCTTGTCGTCCGAAGAAAGAATTGCCTTCGCACTGCAGCAGAAGGGTACGCCCACACGGAAGTCCGGATGTGCCATGTTGTCGAAGTTTGTGATCACCAGCAGTGTATCCTCCGGCTTCTCTCCCTTTCGGATAAAGGCCAGAAGTGAAAGTTCAGAATAGCTGCAGTTGATCCACTCGAAGCCATCGGGATAATAATCCAGCTGCCAGAGGGCCGGCTGGGCCTTGTATACAGCATTCAGATCCTGTACGAAATCCTGCAGCTGCTTATGTACCGGATACTCCAGCAGATTCCATTCAATTTCCTGGGCCTCCGACCACTCATCATACTGTCCGAAGTCCTGTCCCATGAAGAGCAGCTTCTTGCCCGGATGGGTCCAGAAATAGCCATAGGCAGCCCGCAGGTTCTCTGCCTTTTCCTCAAAGGTTTTGCCAGGCATCTTGCCCAGCATACTCCGCTTGCCGTGTACCACCTCATCATGGGAGAACACCAGCTGGAAATCCTCGGAGTAGTTGTAGATCATGGAGAAAGTCAGCTGATTGTAGCTTCCCTTCCGGAAAAAGGGATCCGTCTCCATATAGGAGAGGAAGTCGTTCATCCAGCCCATGTTCCACTTCAGGTCGAAGCCCAGGCCATCTTCCTCCACCGGTGCGGTGATGTGAGGCCATGCCGTAGACTCCTCCGCGATCAGCAGTGTGCCGGGGAAATGCTTATGGAACTGACTGTTCAGATGCTTCAGGAACTCCACGGCCTCCAGATTCTCATTGCCGCCGTAAATGTTCCGGGGTGCATCCTCTCCCTGCCGTCCGTAGTCCAGATACAGCATGGAAGCCACCGCATCCATACGGATGCCGTCCGCATGATACACGTCAGCCCAGAAGAAAGCGTCGGCGATCAGGAAATTGCTGACCTCGTAGCGGGCATAATTGAAAATCAGCGTGCCCCAGTGGGGATGGGAAGCCCGGTTGGGATCCGGATTTTCATAGAGGGATGTGCCGTCAAACTGGCTGAGTCCCCAGGTATCCCGGGGGAAGTGAGCCGGTACCCAGTCCAGTATGACACCGATGTCCTCGTTATGAAGGTAGTTCATAAAGTACTGAAAATCCGCCGGACTGCCATAACGGGAGGTGGGTGCATAGTAGCCAGAAACCTGGTAGCCCCAGGACTCGTCCAGCGGATGCTCCATCACCGGCATCAGCTCCACATGGGTATAGCCTTCCTTTTTCACATATTCCGCAAGCTTCGGTGCAATCTCCCGGTAATTGTAGAATTCCGAGCCATTCTCCGCACTGCCGTCCTCGTTGATCAGGGGCTGCTTCCGCAGGAAGGAGCCAAGATGCAGCTCATAGACCGACATGGGCTGTTCCTTCTGGTGACCAGCCTTTTTCTTCTCCTGCCATACCGCATCTGTCCAAGCGAAATCACTGAGATCCGCCACAACGGCTGCGGTATCCGGCCGCAGCTCAAAGGCAAAGCCATAGGGATCCGTCTTCAGGAAGTGCTCTTGTCCGTGGCGCTTGATTTCATACTTGTAGAGCTGCCCCGCTGTCATGCCCGGAATGAAAAGTTCGAAAACACCGCTGTCTCCCAACCGCTGCATCATGTGCCGACGGCCGTCCCAGAGGTTGAAATCTCCCACCACGGATACCCGCAGCGCATTGGGCGCCCAGACGGCGAAGGCAACACCTGCCTCGCCGTCCACCGTACAGGGATGTGCACCCAGCTTCTCGTAAACCGTATAATGGGTACCGGCACCGAAGCGACGCAGATCCTCTTCAGAAAGTGTCGATGCCATGGCATAGGAATCTGCGGTTTCCTCCTGACTGTCGTTGTCATAGGTGATGCAGTAATGATACTTCGGCAGCTGTTTCTCCCAGGCCGCTTTCTTCGGCAGCAGCAGGGCATAAAAGCCTGCCTCATCGCAAAGCTCCATGGCGTATTTTTTTCCCTCCAGGCTGACCTGGACTTCCTTTGCGGTGGGCACAAAGCACTGAATCAGCAGGCCCTCCTCCAGAAGATGGGGTCCCAGAATCCGCTTCGGCTCCGTGGATTCCGCGTAGGTCACTTCCTCCACATCCGCCCAGTTCATTACATCATACAGCTTGTCTGTCATAACTCATTCCTCCCAGACTCCTCTTTATGTATTGCTTTGTTTTTCTTTCGTCTTGCTTTTTTCGGCTGATAGCTCTCGTCCGGCATGGCCTGCAATACCACCATAGACCGGGGTAGGGTCACTGCAGCAGGATGCTCTCCCGCCAGCTTGACCGGCGTCACCAAAATGCCGTTAACCGCTTCCTCTGCTGTGTCCAGTATCTTCGCCCAGCATTTCCCCAGCGGCGGGTGCGGCAGTGCAAATGTATGCTTCTCCCAGTGGAAGTTACAAAGCACCAAGAAACTGTCATCCCCGGCATATTCGCCGGCATACATGATGCCCAGCTGCCGCCGGTATCCCTCCATCTCGGGCCGCCAGGCCGTTTCGCCATGGAAACTGAGATCCGGAATTCCCACATGCCGGTAATCCAGCATGCGGCATTCTCCGGGCTGATGGAAGACAGGATGGGCCTTTCGGAAAGCCAGCATCCGGCGGAAGAAGTCCAGCATATCCTGATGCTTTTCCGCGAGCCCCCAGTTCAGCCAGTTAATCTCATTGTCCTGGCAGTAGGCATTGTTGTTTCCCTTCTTGGTGGCACCGAACTCATCCCCGGCACAAATCAGCGGCGTCCCCTGGGACAACAATAGCAGCAGCACCGCATTCCGGAACATTTTTCGCCGAAGAAGCCGCACCGATTTTCGCCGACTCTCGCCCTCTTCCCCGCAGTTCCAGGAATAGTTCTGATCCGTTCCGTCCCGGTTCTGCTCATGATTCGCTTCGTTGTGCTTCCGGTCATAGCAGAGCATGTCCCGCAGCGTCATACCGGAGACATTGGCCATGTACTGAATCTCTGCATGGTCTGCCGGGTTTCGCCGGATGCGATCCATCAGACTGCCCAGCATACCCTCGTCGCCCTTCAGAACCCGGCGCATATCGTTCTGGAAGCCGTCATTGTAATCCGCAAGGTAACGGGGTTCGCCGGGATGTCGGCTGCCGCAGCCCTCCCAACTGTCCGCCCAAAGCTTGAAGCGGGAGAGGTAGGGATCCCGGGCGATCACATCATAGGGCGCATAGCCGATGAGATGAATGCCGTCCAGATGGTACTGGATCCGCCAGTAACGCATGACCGTGGTGATATAGTCCGGCAGGGTTTCCTGGGTGAAATAAAAGTCCAGCACCAGCTCTATGCCGTTCTGGTGCAGCGCCAGCACCAGCTTTCGGAACTCACTCCGGGGATTCTGGTGGTCACTGGTGTAGGAGGCCTTCGGGGCCAGCTGCAAGGCATCCTTCGTGAAGCCCCAGTAATTGATGAGGCCGGTGGGCTGCAGCGGTTCGCCAGGACAGCCCTCGCCGGGATGTCGCTCCGGCAGCATGATTTCATTGAATTCGTAGCAGGGCATCAGCTCCAGACAGTTGATTCCCAGGGATTTGAGATAGGGAATCTTCTCGATGATGCCCTGGAAGGTCCCGCGCACATCCGTTGCAAGTCCTGAGGATTTGTGCTGGGTAAAGCCCCGGACATGGAGCCGGTAGATAATGCTTTCATGGTAGGGAATGTTCAGGGGCCGATCTTTTTGCCATTCCTCGGAGGCCTCCGGCATTGCCGTAGCGTCCGCAATGTCTGTGGTCAGCACCTTGAGTCCGTCCTTCAAAGAACCGAACTTTTTCCGCCCGGAAAAGACCACGCCGTTGGGATCCGTGAATACACGACCGTCCGCTTCGTAGGCATAGCTCAGACCCTCCGGCAGCGTGTCAAGCGCCAGCCGCCAGACGTCACCGATGCGCTGTCCCGGATCAAAGGGAATCTGCCGCACACGACGACTGCCCCGGTACAGATTCAGCATCAGCTTCTCTGCCCGGGAGGCCACCTTAAATATGTATTTATCCTTCTCCTTCTTCAGTCCTAACATCTCGTCCTCTTCTCTACAGTCTTTCCGCCATTATAGCATAGAATTTCCGTTGAAACCCGGTTAAAGGAAAAGATTTTTGCAATTGTTCGCTATGGCATTTTCGTCTATAATCAGACTGCTAAGGAGATGTTATTGATTATGCAAAAAACATTTGTTTCATGGAATGTAAACGGTCTCCGGGCCGTCATGGGAAAGAACTTTATGGAGGACTTCGCGCGCCTGGATGCGGATGTCTTCTGTCTGCAGGAAACGAAGCTGCAGGCATCGCAGATCGAGCTGTCGCTGCCGGGCTATCATCAATACTGGTGCTACGCCGAGAAAAAGGGCTATTCCGGCACCGCCATATTCACAAAGGAAGAACCCCTGTCCGTGCGATACGGCATCGGCATTCCGGAGCATGACCAGGAAGGCCGGGTCATCACCTGCGAATTCCCCGATTACTATCTCATCACGGTTTATGTGCCCAACTCCCAAAACGGTCTGAAGCGGTTGGACTACCGCATGGATTGGGAGGACGCCTTCCGGGAATATATCTGCCGTCTCAATCAGGAAAAGCCGGTGATCTTCTGCGGCGATCTGAATGTCGCCCACGAGGAGATTGACCTGAAGAATCCGGACACAAATCACCAGAGCGCCGGTTTTAGCGATGAGGAGCGGGCCAAATTCTCGCGTCTTCTGGACAGCGGCTTCGTGGATTCCTTCCGTTATCTCCATCCGGAGGCCCGGGACGAATACAGCTGGTGGAGTTACCGCACCCGTGCCCGTGAGCGTAATGTCGGCTGGCGTATTGATTATTTTGTGGTTTCCGAGAAACTGAAAAGCGCCATTGCTGCCGCAGAAATCCGCCAGGATATCCCGGGCTCTGACCACTGCCCGGTGCTCCTGACGATAGACATTCCCGCAGCCGGGGCTTTGCATAAGGAAGAGGAATAAATATGACAGAATCATTACTTTCCAATGGAAAGGTAATTTTAAAAAAGGGCGAAGGCCGTACCATCAAGGCCGGCGGCGCCTGGATCTATGACAATGAGATCGACCGGACAGAGGGCGAATTTGAAAACGGCGACATCCTCACGGTACTGGACTTTGACGGCTATTTCATGGGCTACGGCTTCATCAACCGCCATTCGAAGATCCGGGTCCGCATGCTCTCCCGGAGAAGTCGGGAACCCATCACCCGGGAATTTCTGCGGCAGCGGCTGCAGAATGCCTGGGACTACCGGAAAAATGTGGTGGACACCAGCTCCTGCCGTCTCATCTTCGGCGAGGCAGATTTCCTGCCGGGTCTCGTGGTAGACAAGTACGAGGATGTGCTGGTGGTGGAGTCTCTGGCCCTGGGCATCGACAAACTGAAGCCCATGCTGCTGGAGGACCTGACCCGGATTCTCGCGGCCGACGGCATTAACATAAGAGGCATCTACGAGCGTTCCGATGCACCGGTGCGGAAAAAAGAGGGCATGGAGTGCTTCAAGGGCTTCCTGTCAGCGCCCTTCAACACCAATGTGGAGATCACGGAAAACGGCGTTCACTATCTCGTGGATGTGGTGAACGGACAGAAGACCGGTTTTTTCCTGGATCAGAAGTACAACCGTCTGGCCATCCAGCGGCTCTGCCATGGCAAGCGGGTGCTGGACTGCTTCACCCACATGGGCACCTTCGCCCTGAATGCGGGTATCGCCGGCGCGGCAGAGGTCACCGGTCTGGACATTTCTCCCCTCGCGGTTTCCCAGGCCCGCGCCAATGCGGAGCGGAACGGTCTTTCGGAAACGGTACAGTTCCGGGAATGTGATGTGCTGGATGAGCTGCCCAAACTTCTCGCGGCCGGTGAAAGCTACGATGTGGTGATTCTGGATCCCCCGGCCTTCACCAAGTCCCGGGAGGCGACGAAGCACGCCATCAACGGCTACCGCGAAATCAACCGGAAGGGTCTCGGTCTGGTGCGGGACGGCGGCTACCTGGCCACCTGTTCCTGCTCCCACTTCATGACCCAGGAACTCTTCACAAAAACCATCGCCGAGGCGGCCCGCAGTGCGCACAAACGGCTCCGTCAGGTGGAATTCCGCACCCAGTGCGCGGACCATCCCATCCTCTGGAGTGGTGACGAGAATTCCTATTACCTGAAATTCTATATTTTCCAGGTCTGCGACGAAAAGTAAAGGAGGCAGAAGCTTGGCCATTTCATTACGCTGCGATACTCATACCCATACCCTGTTTTCCCGGCACGCCTATGCTACGATAGAGGAAAATGTCTGCGCCGCCCGGGATGCCGGGTTGGAGCTGCTGGCCTCCACCGACCACTTTTCCGATATGCTGTTCCCGGACTTCCGGAACTACAAAAACTACCAGTATCTCTCCACCTGCCACATCTGGCCCCTAGAATGGAAGGGCATTACCCTGCTCCGGGGCTGCGAGGCGGACATCGTGGACCTCGAAGGGCATCTCTTCGGCTATGACATTCCGATAGACTGCAACGTCGTGGGGGATCCCTATGCAGAGGGCAGCCGCAGTCTCTATGACCGGGTCACCGAAAAGCTGCACTATGTCATCGGCAGTGTGCACAGCACCCGCTTTGCAGCCAATGTCGGCAGCGCCGCCTGTACCGAAGCCTACCTCCGGGTACTGGAAAATCCGAAGATCCTGATGCTGGGTCACATCGGCCGTTCCGGTCTGCCCATTGAGATCGATCCCATTCTGCTCCGGGCGAAGGAGCTCCACAAGCTCATTGAGATCAACGGCCACTCCATGGAAAGCGGTGGAAAAGTTGTAGAGAAATGTCGGCGGATCGCAGAGCGCTGTGCGGAGCTGGGCGTCTCCATTGCCGTCAACAGCGATGCCCATGTCTCCTGCGACATCGGCAACTTTCGCACCGTCCCGGCCATGCTGGAGGAAATCCATTTCCCGGAGGAACTGATCGCCACCCGCTCCCGGGACAGCTTCCTGACTGCCGTGAAGCACGCCGGAACCTGCCCGGAGAAGTGGCTAAAGCCGCGGGAATAAAATAAAACAAAAGAAGGCATCGGAATTTACCGACGCCTTCTTCCTAGCCTATTGCATTTGTGATGCTTAAGGCTTATAATCGAAGCAGAAATCAAAGGATATTCGCGTGTCCGATGATTACTCAACGGAGACAAGTAAATATTATTTCTTGTGCTAGCTATCCTCTATTGGCGTAGAGGGTAGCCTTTTTAATATCCTATTACCGCTCCAGCTTTCCTGTCTCTTCGATCTCCATGATCATATTCACACGCTCAGCATGCCGTCCGCCCTCGAATTCTGCGGAAAGGTAAGCATCCACGATGCACTTGGCCACCTCAATGCCCACCACCCGGGCACCGAAGCAGAGCACATTGGCATTGTTGTGGCGCTTTGCCATGGCTGCGGAATAGGGATCACTGCAGGCGAAGGCCCGAATGTGCTTCACCTTATTGGCTGCCAGGGAAATGCCGATGCCCGTGCCGCAGATGGCGATGCCGCAGTCTGCCTTTCCCTCTGCCACCAGTGTAGCCACCTGATAGCCGGCGATGGGATAATCGTAGCGCTCCGGCGTATCGGTTCCCACATTGATCACTTCAATGCCCTTCTCCTCCAGATACTGCTGAATTTCCTTCTTCATTTCCACTGCTGCATGATCATTTCCGATTGCAATCTTCATTTCGTCTCTCCCTGCTGCTGTTTCGCACATATTTGCACCATTTTGCTTAGATTCATCTCCCGTCCTCCGGGCTTTTCATCAGTTTATCACATCAAAAAATGCCTGCATACAACTTTTTTGCCCATCCCTTGCTCAGAATTTCGTACCATTTTTGTGTTAAATTTTTGACAATTTCCACTTGCAAATTTTAAAAGCTCTGATATGCTGTAACTGTGTTGAGAGAGAAGCGAGGATGAAAGGAGACGAAGACTATGAAGATCGAGAATGTAAACAATGTAGAAGGCCTGTTTAACGTATTGAATGCCTGCACAGGCAAGGTAGAGCTGGTATCCTCCGAGGGCGACCGCATCAATCTGAAGTCCAAGCTGTCCCAGATGCTGATGATGTCCCAGATGCTGGATCAGGCTTACATCAAGGAGCTGGAGCTCATCGTGCACGAGCCCACTGATATGAAGAAGGTTGTGGATTTCATGATCAGCGATGCACACGCTTAAATCCAATTCCTGCATTTATTATTAAATATTTTTATGATAGACTACACAGTATATTGCTGTGTAGTCCTTTTTTTATCCTATGGGCTCAGCGACAGCTTGGCTGGCGGGGTGCCCATAGGATGCCTTAGCGGCGAGCGTATCAAAGGCTTTGCGGAAGCAAAGTCTTCTTATTATCTTTTCTGGAGTCCCTTATGCATATCTATGATCTTCTGGTGATCGGTGCCGGCCCTGCCGGCCTGTCTGCTGCCCTGTCCGCCTTTGACCTGGGCATTGAAAACTGTCTTCTTCTGGAAAAAGAGGCGGAACTGGGCGGCCGTCTTATTCGAAAAAAAGAAGCCGCTGCCGGTTCTGTTATTTTTCAGAAAATGCTGGGCAGCACTGCCTATCTGAAGCACTTCCTGAAAACCCTGTCCATCTATGACCTTCCCACCATGGCGGGCCAGTCCGTTGTCCGCATCGCAAAGGATGAGAAGGGCCGCTTCGCCCTTTATATTAATGAAGGAAAATCCCCACAGTATCTCTGCCGCAAGCTGATTTTCGCCGGCGGTGCCGAGAGCCTTTCTTGTCTCTCCAACCTACTGTCCGGGGCAGAGCCCACAGACGCACCGATGCCCGGCCTCTATCTTGTGGGCGACTGTCTGCACCGGCATGTCCTGCCGGATTACGCTTCCCAGGCCGGTGCGGCCTGCGGCCGCAAGGCTGCCGCAGCCCTCATCGCAGATCGTCACAAGAAAGGCTGACACAATTTTCCATGGAAATCAGACAGTTAAACTCCTTCATTAAAATTGTGGAACTCCAGAGCTTCTCCCGGGCGGCGGAGGCGCTGGGATATACCCAGGCCGCTGTCACCATACAGATCCGCCAGCTGGAGCAGGAATTCAATACCCGCTTCTTCGACCGGGTGGGACGTCGGGTGGAGCTGACACCACCGGGAAAGGAATTTCTGGTCTATGCCCAGGAAATCCTCCGGAAAATCAACGATGTGCATGCTGCCCTGGGCAATCCCCAGCTGCAGGAGCACCGTCTCCGCATCGGTACCCTGGAATCCCTGCTGACCTTCAAGCTTCCCGCCATCATCAAGTACTTCTATGATCATCACCGGGAGGTTTCCTTGGAGATCAAAACCGGCTCCCCAAAAGAACTGACGGAAATGCTGGAGCACAACCAGATCGACATCGCTTATTTTCTGGACCGCCGGGTCTATGACCAGAACTGGAAGAAAACGTTGGAAAAACCGGAGCCAGTCGTCTTTGTGGCCGCGCCGGATGCGAAAATCGTGAAAAAGCATTGTCTCAAGCTCGCTGACCTGATCCATCAGCCCTTCTTCCTTACAGAACGGGATTCCAACTACCGTTATGCGCTGGAGCAGAGCCTGGCGGCCCAGAGCATGTCCATCCGTCCTTTCTTTGAGACCGGAGACACCGAGGTCATCATTCACCTGATCAAGGAAAACCGCGCCCTTTCCTTCCTCCCCTACTTCGCTGTGGCAGACTCCATTGCAAAAGGAGAGCTTGTACAACTGCGAGTCAGCGACTTTGAAATGAACATGTATCGGCAGGTGTTCTACCATAAAGATAAGTGGGTCACCGAGGAAATGAAGCAATTCATCGCGCTGGCGGAGTTGGAGATGCTGTAATTTACCCATTAGGGGCGAGGAAGACTTTGCTCCCGCAAAGTCTTTGATACGCTCGCCGCTAAGGCATCATATGGGCACCCGCCAGCCAAGCTGTCGCGAAGCCCATATGATAAAGGTTCCCATGATGTATAATTTCTTAATGTACTCTCACAATCTGATCAAACAAAACGATATCCTGCGTGTTAATCTGATGATCCATGTGATGATGCCCAAAGAACCATTTTCTGTAATCAAGCTTCTGCCGAATTTCCTCAAGATATATCCGAAGCGGATCAGGCGCCATCCAACCTCCAGTAAGGAGTGCAATGGACGACGCGGGGCCGTCATGTGTTATCACAAAATCGGTTTTCCATCCGTGCTTTTCTAGCGTATCCCGCCCGTGCTGCATCTCTTCTTCTGTCGGCATTTCGGCCCGCCACCAGGACTTATTCTCAATTCTTGTGACACGCCCCACATCGTCGAGAAGTCTTAACTTTTCCCGGAGATGAGGGTCATTCTGCTGAAGAACTCCCGCAGTGTAGTCTTTCTTAAGCATCTCGTCTGTCGCAAGCCCCTGGATATCGTGAGATTGTGCTCCGCCAAAGGAAAAGATATTAAGACCGTCGATCTCAAACATTTCTCCGCGCATGAGATGGATCACGTGCTCCCGCGCCTTGTGGACCTTCCCACCATGCCACTCTTCCACGGGAAGGCTGTTCAGTCGATTAAAGTTCTCGTGATTTCCATCGACAAACAGTATGGTAAAGTTCTTTTTCTCCATCCAGTCAAGGATCTTCTTTTCGTGCGGGCTTTCACCTTTGTTCCAGAGGAATCCGAAATCACCACAAACGATGAGGTAATCATCCTTTGTCATTTCCTTCTGCTCCGGGAATGCATCATCTACGAATTTCTGCGGCTCAGCATGTGTGTCGCCTGTAATATAGATCATGACTCGTCTCTCTCCTTTCGTGTCGGCGTCTTTCTTGCATTGTAGTATATATGTTTGTTTCTGGCAAGATAGCAAAAAGAACATATGTTGCAAGGTTGCGCATTCCGGCATGTCGATATATCTCTTGCAAATTTTGCGTTTTCGTGCGAAAGAAGGATCCAAATTGACAATACTTCGGTGCGCCGATATACTGTTTCTAGGAGGGCGCACGATTATGATTATTAATGATTTAATGCGGAGTGCAAATCTCACGCAATATCAGCTGGCAAAGCTTAGCCATGTTTCCCAGTCTACCTTGTCGGATATATGCGCAGGAAAAACACCTATTGAAAAATGCAATACAGGAACGATTTACAAATTGGCAAAAGCTCTGCACGTTACATGCGAAAGTCTTGTGGAAGCATCTCTCAACAAAAGTAACAACACAGATTACAAAATGTCATTCGAGACGTTCAAAGGGAATGTATGCCACCGTGTAAAAGACATCGGCGATATCCGTTTCATTATAGAAGTGCTGGAAACCGACAAAATTCAGGAATTATACGATAATAAGGATTACCCTGAAGCATTGTATCTCCTCGGAATGCTTGACTACTTATCCAATCAGAATAGCCTTCCTCTGTGCACCAAATACAATACCTTGCGGAATCAAAAGCTCGCAGAGCCTATATACCCTTCCGGCGTGCTCATGCGGGCCGCGATCCTTCAGAACGAACAAATAAAGGAAGAGGCTAAGCAAAAGGCTATTCCAGAATTCATGCGGTTTAATATTGTAGAAAGCGAGGTCAGAAACATTGCCTAATCAGCCTTTTACCAAGGAAAATCTCGACACTTATCTAAAAGAGCTAGCAAAAGAATTTCGTAAACTTAACGGCACAAAGATGCCCGCAGAGATCATACTGACGGGCGGCGCAGCGATTCTTTTACACTATGGATTTCGGGAAATGACGTATGATATTGATGCGATCATACAGGCGTCCTCTTCCATGAAGGATGCGATTAACAATGTTGGAGACAAGCTGAATCTTCCTACTGGTTGGCTTAATACGGATTTTACGAAAACTGCCTCTTACTCGCCAAAACTTGTACAGCATTCGAAATACTATAAGACATTTTCCAATGTTCTTAGAATTCGATTTGTGTCAGCAGAGTATCTTATCGCCATGAAGCTTATGGCGGGAAGGCAATACAAGAATGACCTCTCTGATGTGATTGGCATTCTTCTCGATGAGAAAAAAGCAGGAAGATTGATTACTCTTTCGGACATTGCAAATGCTGCCACGGAACTATATGGTGGATACAATCGGCTCCCGGAAGCATCAAGGGTTTTCTTAGAAAAAGCATTGGAAACGCCGGATCTTGCTAATGAATATCAGAAGATACGGGCGGCAGAAAAAGAAAACAAGAATATGCTTGTTGAGTTTGACAATGCATATCCTGATGTTCTTACCGAGGACAATCTACTGGACATATTAAAAGCCGCAAAAGAACGACTTTAAAGCAAGTTTCCACCGCAGCATCCGCTAGATACTCCAAAACTACCAGAACCGCAACATCCACTATTAGAAAGCACGGCATTGCTTTGTTTCTCAATCGTTTCCGTGCTTTCGCTTCCGTCTGTCACAAAAATGTCTCCACGGATCATGCCCATCCAGCAGGTGTATGGAATGTCGCCCGTCTTTGTCGGTGTAAACGCAATGACGTTTTCGCCTTCTGTAAAAGTATGCTCGATTCCGTATGCGGAAAGAAGCATCTTATAGTTACATCCATTAAGCGTGTTCTTCGGCACATCGATTACCCACTTAACGGGAGTGCCCGCTGTTACCGTGATATCCGGGTATCCATAACTTGTTAATGTACTGTGGATTTCCTGCACCGCGCTGTCACCATCCCCCTCTATCATCGTACCAACCTCTACTCCGGCATTTCCACCGGAAAGCATGTAAGGACTCACGAGGCTGCTGCCCTGGGAAAGCATCGCAAGGCCAAGCACAACAACAAGAACCGAACCTGCCGTCATTACCTTCCTGGTAAATTTCCTGCCAAGCATCGTCACAATAGAACCAATCCCAAGCATGAGTGGCACTGTACCAAGGCTAAACATCAGCATCGAAAGTGCGC
The DNA here is from genome assembly GCA_963659875.1 of Parolsenella sp. GTDB lineage: Bacteria > Bacillota > Clostridia > Lachnospirales > Lachnospiraceae > Oribacterium. Next base: position 43,253 of record CAVKVA010000009.1, on the reverse strand, counting down.
CTTTTATGGGGCTTCCTGATGCGAGAGCTACGATCTGCATGGACTGGAGAGGTCCGCACGGCATGAAGCCATTGAGAAGCCCTACGACAAACGCGCTGCTGCCTGCTTTCTTCTTATTTACCGCTATAGAAAGTCGCTTAGGCACGCGCGGTGTAAACTTACGAAGCCCCGGAAAAAGGTTCAGCATGTTAATGCCCATAAGCACCATAAGGATTCCGGCGATAAGCTTAAGGATGCCCTGCACAAAGACGGGGATGCCTACACTTGCATTGCCACCCGCAAGGCCTCCAATAAGGCCAAGTGCAAGGCCTATTCCTGTATAGGAAAGCACCCGTCCAAGGTTATAGGAGAATGCCGATGCAAATGACTTCTCGCCATTTCCGATGCACTGGGAAAGGTTGATACCACCGCACATCGCGATACAATGTACAGAGGTAAGCAAGCCGATGAGGAATAGCATTCCGTAGCGCATCGTACTATCCGCAAGCTGCCCCGGAGCCAGTGTATTAAGAATACCAGACCGCTGAAGGAGAAGGAACAACGCAAGAATAAGAATCAGAATGGATGCTGTTCTTGCGATGCTTTCGTCTTTTCCGATATCGTATCCTGCATCTCTTACAATTTGCTCGATTTCCTTCAGCGAAATTTTTTCGTCATCAAACGAAATTTCTGCTGTCCCCGTTTCGTAACTGATACTCGCACGCTCGATTCCCTTTGCTTTCTTAAGCGCTTTCTCAATCTTATTCTGGCAACTTATGCAGCTCATCCCACTTATCTTTAAGGTCTTTTTCACTTACTTACTCCTTGTTCTGTTTTCTTTTTAGTATATGAAAAAAATTTGTATTTCCTATGAAATCAGTGGGTTGTTTTCCTAAAAAAAGAGGACTTTGCCATTCGCAAAGCCCTCTTTACGCTCGCCGCTAAGGCATCACGGGAACCCTATCGGCGACATCCCATGATATTTAGTTATCTGTCGCATCAGAATCTGACAGGGTAAAGGTAAATCTCTTCTTGATGTCCGCATCGGATGCCAGGTACTCATCATAGGTGCTGACCTTATCGATGAGCTTGCCGTCGATGATTTCGAAAATACGGTTGGCTGTGGTCTCCACCACCTGATGGTCACGGGAAGCGAAGATGATCACGCCCGGGAAGCTGGTGAGTCCATCATTCAATGCAGAGATGGCCTCCATATCCAGGTGGTCCGTCGGCTCATCCAGGATAATGACATTGGCACCGCTGATCATCAGCTTACTCAGCATGCAGCGCACCTTCTCACCACCGGAAAGCACATTCACCTTCTTCATGCCGTCGTCGCCCTTGAAGAGCATACGGCCCAGATAACCACGGACATACTGGGTATCCTTATCCGGGCTGTACTGGGTAAGCCACTCCACGATGGTATCCTCTGAAGAGAATTCCTTGGAATTGTCCTTCGGGAAGTAAGCCTGCGTGGTGGTCAATCCCCACTTGTAATCGCCGGAATCCGGCTCCATTTCTCCGGAAATGATCTGCATCAGAACGGTCTTGGCCAGCTCGTTCGGTCCCACCAGTGCCACCTTGTCGGTACGGTTCAGGTTGAAGCTGATGTTGTCCAGCACCTTCACACCGTTGATGGTCTTCGTCAGGTTCTTCACCTCCAGCACATCGTTGCCGATTTCGCGGTTGGGTTTGAACTGAATGTAGGGATACTGACGGGAGGACGGCTTAATGTTGTCCAGCTCGATCTTCTCCAAAGCCCGCTTACGAGAAGTTGCCTGCTTGGACTTGGAAGCATTGGCCGAAAAACGCTGAATGAATTCCTGCAGCTCCTTGATCTTCTCTTCCTTCTTCCGGTTGGCTTCCTTCTGCTGCCGCACAATCAGCTGTGAGGACTCAAACCAGAAGTCGTAGTTGCCGGCGAAGAGGGTGATCTTGCCATAGTCAATGTCGGCGATGCTGGTGCAGACCTTGTTCAGGAAGTAACGGTCATGGGACACCACGATCACCGTGTTCTCGAAATTGATGAGGAAGTCCTCCAGCCACTCGATGGAGCTCATGTCCAGGTGGTTCGTCGGCTCGTCCAGCAGCAGAATGTCCGGATTGCCGAACAGCGCCTTCGCCAGCAATACCTTCACCTTCTCCGCGCCCTTCAGCTCATTCATCTGCTTATAATGCAGGCTGCTGTCAATGCCCAGACCGTTCAGCATGGTCTCCGCATCCGCCTCAGCATTCCAGCCGTCCATCTGGGCAAATTCTGCTTCCAGATCTGCGGCCCGGATACCGTCCTCGTCAGAGAAATCCGGCTTGGCGTAAAGGGCATCCTTCTCCTTCATGATCTCATAGAGACGCTGGTTGCCCATGATCACCGTGTCCAGTACCGTATAGGCGTCATATTTAAACTGATCCTGCTCCAGTACGGACAGTCTCTGTCCCGGGGTAATGACGATCTCGCCGGAGCTGGGCTCCAGCACACCGGACAGGATCTTCAGGAAAGTAGACTTTCCCGCACCATTGGCACCAATCACGCCGTAGCAGTTTCCCTCCGTGAACTTGATATTCACATCCTCAAAAAGAGCCTTCTTACCGACTCTGTAGGTAATGTTGCTTGCTGCAATCATCTATGCTTTCCTCCTGTATCTTCGCTTAGAAAAGGAGGCAGTGACTGCTGCCTCCTTACAATTGCGCTGATTATACCGAATATCCCGGGGAAATGCAAGCCCCCGGCATTCGGCGCCGCAGAGATTCACTTTACTTGGACCGCACGAAGGGCTTTCCGTTGGCCGCCGGTGTATGACCTGCGCCCACGAAGAAGATCAGTGTCAGCAGGGTCACCACATAGGGGATCATGGACAGCAGGTTCGGGGATACCAGGTTGGTACCGCCCAGCAGAGACTTTACGCCGTTGCACAGACCGAAGATCAGACAACCGATCAAGGTGCCCTGCGGCGTAAACTTGCCGAAAATCACCGCTGCGATGGCAATGAAGCCCTGTCCCACAATAACCGCCGGACGAAACTGTGAAACTGTCGCCAGTGTGACAAAGGCACCGCCCAGACCGGACATGAAGCCGGAGAAGATTACGCAGGCATAACGCACATGATAGACATTGATGCCCAGAGTCTCACAGGCTTCCGGATGCTCACCCGCTGCCCGGAGTCGCATGCCGAAGCGGGTCTTGAAGAAGACGAACCACAGAAGTGCCACAACCACAAAGCTGAGATACGCCATGGGATAGGTGGAGATCACATTGTAGCCGAAGGAACCCGCCGGGAACGCACCCACGAACATCTTCGGCAGCTTAGCGGAAATTTCCAGCGCCGGAGAATCCGAGGAGTCGAAAATCGCCTTGCACATGAAGAGCGCGAGGCCCGGTCCGATGAAGTTGATGGCGGTACCCGCAATGGTCTGATCCGCCTGCATGCTGATGCAGACCACGGCATGGAGAAGACCCAGCACCGCACCGGCCAGTCCGCCGCAGAAGAAGCCCAGCCAGCCGTTTCCGGTGAAGTAAGCCACACAGGTTCCCACAAAAGCGCCGATGGTCATCATGCCCTCGATGCCGATGTTGACTACGCCGCTACGCTCGGTGAAGCAGGAACCCAGCCCCGCCAGAAGAAGCGGCGGTGTCGAGATGAGGATTGCATTGATTACCAGTCCCAAATATGTCACAAACATCAGTCCTTACCTCCGTTCTTCTCCATCGCCTTGATCACCATGCTCTTCAGCTTCGGTGTGATGGCGATGAAAATGATGATGGTGCCCATGATAATGTTGATTACCTCATTGGGCACATTCACGACCGTCAGCTTGTTTCCGCCATACTTCATGGCACCGTAGAAGAAGCCGGAGAAAATGCAGCCGATGGGGTTTGTCGCACCGATGAGGGCCACAGTAATGCCCTGGAAACCATACTGCTCCTGGGAGGCGAACTGTGCCACACGACCGGACATGCCCAGCACCTGCACGGCACCGCCGAGACCTGCCAGCATACCGGACAGAGACATGGAGGTCAGGAAGATCCGCTTGGCATCAATGCCCGCATACTCTGCTGCCGTCTGGGAGAAGCCCACCGCACGAAGCTGATAACCAAAGGTGGTCTTCGCCATGATGAACCACACCAGCACAGCGGCCGCCAGTGCCAGGAAAATGCCCCAGTGCACATCCGTACAGCCCGTTGCCTTTGCCACAGCATCCGGCATCTTGATCATGGCAGAATCCAGGATGTTGCGGCTGGCGTCGGCACCCTGATCGGTATGGATCGCCTTCAGGTTCACCACGAAGTTGGAGAGATAGAAAGCGATCCAGTTAAACATGATGTAGGAAAGCACCTCGTGGATGCCCCGCTCCACCTTCAGAATGCCCACGATGGCACTCCACAAGGCACCGGCTGCTGCCGCTGCCAGAATGCAGACAATGGCATGAATGGGTGCCGGCATGGGACAGAGAATACCGATGACCAGGGCGGCCAGTGAGCCCACCACATATTGTCCCTCAGCGCCGATGTTGAAGACACCGGTACGGAAGGAAAAGGCCACGGAAAGTCCCGTGAAAATCAAGGGTGCCGCATAAACCACACTGTATACGGTGAACTTGGTCTTGCCGAAGACACCGTTCCAAAGCTTGCCATAGGCTACCGCCGGGCTGACGCCGATGATCAGCAGCAGTACCGCCCCCACCAGAAAGCCCAGCAAAATAGCGATCAATGTGTACAGCATGGTGCTTTTTAAAATTTTCTGTTTCATGACGCCTTTCCTCCTGCCATCAAAAGTCCCAGCTGATACTCATCTGCCTCTGCACCCGGCATGGAGCCGTTGATCTGACCATCGAAGATCACCTCGATACGATCCGAGAGACTCATGATCTCATCCAGTTCGAAGGAAACCAACAGGATGGCCCGTCCCTTGTTCCGCTGCTCCACCAGATACTTGTGCACAAATTCGATGGCACCGACGTCCAGACCACGGGTGGGGTTGAACGCGATCAGCAAATCCTTATCGTTGGTTACCTCCCGGGCGATGATCACCTTCTGCTGGTTACCGCCGGAAAGCTGTCCCGCCAGTCGGGACTCACAGCCCTGGGGCCGGATGTCGAACTTATCGATCATCTCTGTGGCATGCTCCTGAATCAGCTTCTTCTGGAGAATACCGTTCTTCGCATAGGGTTTCTCCGCGTAATTCTGCAGAATCAGATTTTCCGCAACGGTGAAGTCCAGCACCAGACCATGTTTCTGCCTGTCCTCCGGAATACTGGAAATGCCCTTCTCGAACAGCGTCCGGGCATTCTTGTTCACCACATTCTCCCCGTTCATGATGACTTCACCGGACAGCGCCTTGCCGAGACCCGTAAGGATCTCCACCAGCTGCGATTGTCCGTTTCCGTCAATACCGGCAAGACCCACGATTTCTCCGGCATGCACCGAAAGATTCAGTCCCTTCAGGATCTCGACGCCGCGGTAATCCTTCGCATGCAGATCCTTCACCTCCAGCACGGCCTTTCCCGGTGCCTGAGGCTTCTTATCTACCTTCGAATTCACCTGTCTGCCCACCATCATGGCCGCCAGATCATCCTCGGAGCAGTCCGCCACCTTCACGGTGTCGATGTATTTGCCGCGGCGAATAATGGTACAGTTGTCCGCACAGGCCTTGATCTCCTTCAGCTTGTGCGTGATCAGCACCACAGACTTTCCGGCTGCCGTCAGGTTCCGAATGATTTCCATGAGCTCATCGATTTCCTGGGGCGTCAGGGATGCTGTCGGCTCATCCAGAATCAGATGATCCGCGCCCCGGTACAGCACCTTGAGAATCTCCACTCTCTGCTGCATGCCCACGCTGATGTCCTCTACCTTTGCATCCGGGTCCACCTTCAGGTTGTACTGCTTGGAAAGCGCCAGAATCTTCTCCTTAGCGCTCTTCAGATCCACCCGCAGTCCCTTCACCGGCTCCGATCCCAGGATAATGTTTTCGGTTACCGTAAAGGGCTGCACCAGCATGAAGTGCTGATGCACCATGCCGATGCCCAGGGCGATGGCCTTATCCGGGTTGCTGATCACCACCTCCTGTCCATTGATGCGGATCGTGCCGGAGGTGGGCCGGAACATACCGTAGAGCATGTTCATCAATGTACTTTTTCCCGCACCGTTTTCGCCGAGAATCGCATGCACCTCGCCCTTGTGAACGGTCAGATTCACGTGATCGTTGGCAGTGAAATTGCCGAACTTTTTCACGATATCCTTCATTTCAATGACGACGGTATTCGTGTCCATATTGCTTTTCATATATCTTCCTCCATTATCCTATGGGCTCAGCGACAGCTTGAGGTGGTTCCTTTCATCACGTGGGCACCCGCCAGCCAAGCTGTCGCGAAGCCCACGTGATAATTTTTATATCAGCACGATGTTTTCCATCCCCTCCGCCTCGGCCAGAGCCTTCAGCGCCTCCAGCTCTGCCTGCGAAGGGCTGCGGAATTGACGATACGCCTCCCGGACGCCCATGGGCCGATAGGCGATGATCTTGTATCGGATCTGTTTCTTTTCCAAATAGGGCTTTAATTCCCGGGCAGTTTCCCGCACGGTCCCGGCACAGTCGTAAAGCTCCGGCACCACAACGGTCCGCACTTCCTCCAGCTTTCCTTTTTCTGCGAGAAAACAAAGATTTTTCCGGATCAAAGCATTATCCGCATCGGTCACCTTCCGATGCTCCGCTGAATCCCAGGCCTTGATGTCCAGCATGACCCCGTCAATCACATCCAGAAGACCCGCCGAATCCACCTCGAAATCATAGGTGCCGTTGGCATCCAGAAGATAGCCGAGTCCATGGGCCCGACACAGCTTTCCCAGCTCCCGGAGAAAATCCGGATGCAGGGTGCATTCCCCACCAGAAACCGTGACACCCCGGATAAAGGGCACATTCTTGAGAATCTCCCCAAGGCAATCCTCTGCGGTCATCCAGCGAATCCGCGGGCTGGCATCATGCGGGCAAATGTGGATACAGGTATCACAGCCACAGCACTTGCTCCAGTCAAAAAGGACCTTGCCCTCCTGCAGCGAAAGCGCTCCCGCCGGACAGGTCGCCACGCATTTTCCGCAGTTCCGACAGAGACTGCGGGTTTCCGGATTGTGACAGTATTTACAGTTGATGTTGCAGCCCTGCAGAAATACTGCTGTCCGATTCCCCGGGCCATCCACCGCACTGAAGGGGATAATCCGGTTGACGGGTGCCTGCATTAGCGTACCTTACGCTCCAGAATGTGGCCGTTGTGCTTGGCACCCATACCCAGGGCTGTGGTATCGTGCTTCACATTCTCACCTTTTTCCAGCTTCTCGATCTCCGAGCGCTTCACCAGATAGCCGGTGATGCGGATCACGTCGGAATCGCTGGCGTAGAAGGAGAGATACCGGAGGTTCATCCGGAAGGAACCCTTGATGATGTCCAGAACATAGTCCGGATTTCTGTGCACCGTCATGTCGATAGGGAAAATGTCTCCGGTGCCGGACGGGAAGTAGTGGTGGAAATGGCTGAGTACCTGCAGCTGATCCACCAGATTCTCCGGCTCCTCGCCGATGGGAATCCGGGTGCCCGGTGTCACACCAATGTCGCTGGCAATACCCACCTGGGCATGCAGCAGGAAATGTCCGCCGGTGGCCTCGCAGTACGGATTCACATGCTGGTCGTTGAAGGCCTTGATGCAATCCATGATCCGCACACCCAATGCCGTGGCCTCCTCGCTCTTTCCGAAACGAAGTCCCTGCTTGCCTTCCTTTTCCAGAAGAATGTCCACGGCCTCGGCCAGACCCACCAAACCGAACATGGCGGTGAACTTGTCTCTCTGAATGAAGCCCTCCTTCGCCAGGAAGTTGTTCTCGAAGAAACCGCTTTCCTCCACAATGAAACGGATGCGTTCATCCATATACCGGGCCTGAATGTCCATGACATAGGGAAGCTCCCGGTTCAGGAAATCCTCTGTGTCTTTCGCCCGCTTCGCGATGTTGCCGAGGATCAAACGGCAGAGGGTGTAGGAACCGCCGCCATACTTCAAGCCGTTGTAGCAGGAGGCAATGACGTAGTCGTCCTGCAGCTCGCTGCGGAACATGCTGTGGTTGGCAAAGCTGGGCTTGGCGCTGGCCAGGGCCGCCTTCACTGCCAGCAGTGCAAAATCATCCGGTGTGATGCTCTCATCATACTTCATGGTGACATTGGGCACTGCATCCTTGGTCTCTGCAATGGCCTGCAGCAGGAGCCGACCGGCCTTGCTGTCCTCCGGTCCCAGATTCGCATGGGAGAAGGAATCCAGGATCGTCCTGTCCATGTTGATGAGGAAGAGCTTGATGAGCTTCAGCGCCTGTCCCTCGTCCATATCCTGCACAAAGGGATCCAGCAGCTTGTCCAGTGCACCCACATAGACCGGATAATTGGTCACCGACGGCACATGCTTATAGAAAATCTCCAGATCATTGATGGCCTCGTACAGATCCGTCGGCGGGGTCAGATTCAGGAAACTGGATCCCTCCCGGAAAAAGCGATCGTAATCCGGGATGATGTACCGGGGCCGCAGCGGCGCATGTCCCTCCGACAGATCACAGATGCACTGCTCGTAAATCGGCCGATTCAACAGCTCGTCCAGTCCCTCCGGCAGATCCAGCACCTCCAGCATGGAATCCGCCAGGTTGGCCATGGTGGCCACCTTCTGCTCATGGGTCAGCGTCTTCGACTTCACCGTATTCAGCATTTCCTGACGCGTCTCATTTACCCGAGCCATACTGATGTCTCTCATTGCGTAAACTCCTTCAATAAAAAGATTCGGCAGGACAGCCCTTGCCCTGTGATATGAATATTTCTATTATAACATTTATTTTCCATATCTCTATGCTTTGTGAAAAATATTCCACCGGATTTTTCCGACATACAAAAAGACCATCCGGCCATGCACTGCAGCGCTGCAGCACACGGCCAAAATGGTCTTCTCTTACTTACTCACTTACTTTCTATGATCAGAGGATCAGAAAGTCTGCGGATCTTTAGTCGTCCAGCTGGTAAACATCACCGTACTTTGCTTCGAAATCGGCCTTGTTCTCCGGAACAGTGATCTCGCCGCTGATGATCTTCTGCTTTACTTCCTCGATCTCTGTCAGCATCTCATCGCTGAGGTTGTCTGTTGTGGGAGCGATATCCACACCCTCGTCAGCCAGGGAGTAGGTCTTCACGCCGGCCTCAACAGTACCATCTACGGTTGCCTTTGCGATGTCATAAACCGCATTGTCCACTCTCTTCATAGCAGAGGTCAGGATAGTCTCCGGTGCCACAGAGCTCTGATCGGAGTCAACACCGATGGCCCAGATACCGGCCTCCTTGCAGGCATCGATAACGCCCAGACCGGTACCGCCTGCTGCATGGAAGATCACGTCTGCACCATCAGCGATCATGGTGTTGGCAGCGGTCTTGCCGGCAGCGGTATCTGCGAAGGAGTTGGCATTGTTCTGAAGAACGGTCACATCCGGGTTGGCATCGATGGCACCTGCCACATAGCCATAGCCGAACTGGTGCATAACATCAGTGGACATACCGAGAACGATGCCGACCTTGTTGCTCTTTGTGGTCTTTCCGGCAACATAGCCTACCAGATAGGAAGCCTGTGCCTGCTCAAACATAAGGCTTGTAACATTGTCATAATCTGCCAGAGTTGCGTCATCAACGATAGCGAACTTCTGATCCGGATTGGCTGCAGCCTCCTCCTTCAGTGCATCTGCCAGTGCATAGCCGATGCAGATGATCATGTCATAATCCTCATCCAGGAAGGTCTCGATGTTCGGCTTGTAATCTGCGTCAGTGTGGGACTCCAGATAGTTGGCCTCGATACCCAGCTCCTTCTGTGCTCTCTGCAGACCCTGCCATGCAGAAGTGTTGAAGGAACCGTCATTCACGCCGCCCAGGTCAGTGATGATGCCGACCTTCACATCGGAAGCGTCCTTGGCCTCAGCTGCAGCAGTCTCGCCCTCTGCTGCCTCAGCAGCCTTTGTGGTTTCACTGCTGCTTGTGGATGATGAAGAGCCACAGGCTGCCAGAGAAGCAACCATAGAGGCAGCCATCGTAAGCGCAACAAGTCTTTTTTTCATAGCTTTTTCCTCCTAAAAATGCGGAATCCGAAGACACCGCATAAAACATGTTCATCTATTATAAGAAACTTTCGAAAGCTGCGCAAGAATAAGTTTCCTTTACAGGTACTGGAGCAGAAAGCTGAGCACCGATTTCACATCCAGACCGCCATCAAGGAGCTGTCCCAGGGCCGTGTTGAGAAGTGCCGCACCGAAGCCCATAAAGAGAAGCAGAAGAAGGAACAAAAGCACCGCCGCAGCGCTCAGCACCGTGCTGCGGATGGCCTCCCGGCTCTCCATCTCCGACAGACTCAGCGCCGCCATATACCGGAACACCATCTGCAGAGGCAATGCTGTCAGCTCCAGCAAAAGGGCCAGAAACCAAAGTCCCAGAAGAACCAGCAGCATGCTCAGAAGATGTACCAGGCAGATGCCGAGATCCGCCGTCCAGAAGCAGGAAAACACGGTTTCCAGACGCAGGCTTCGCCGACTCCGGCTCAGCAGGAAGAACACAAAGGGATAAAGCAGCGACAGCAAGGCATAGAGAAGTCCCAGCTGAATTCCGCCGATGAGCCCGCTCAGCAGGAGTCCCATGACCAGGAAGGGCAGAATCCCCAGCGCATACACAAGCCATGCGGCGCTGTGTTCTGTTTTCTCAAGTTCCCGGGAAATACATTCCTGCGGATCGCGAAGAAAGGTCTCCAAAAGCTGCCGCAGCGCCGCTAGAATTCCCCGAGCCTCCGGCAGCGTCTCAGCAGAAAATTCCTGCAACCGTTCCCGCAAAGGCGCTTCCCGCTGCACAGCTTCCGCTTTCTTCTCCGATACATTCTGCTCGGAAGTCGAAGCCGCTCCCGCTTCCTTCAGCGCGGTGAGTTCTTTCTCCATCCGCTTCAACCGCTTTTTCGCTTTTTTCAGCTTTTCCTGATATTTCTTTTTTTTGCAGTGTTTTCCCATCTCATGATCCCGAAATGTGGATAACTTTTTACAATTCTGCGGTTTCCCCCGCTTTTCCACTGACTTATCCACAGTTTTTTGCACTTTTACACATAGTTATCAACATCAGTGTAGCATAGACGTGGACAAGCTTCAAGGAAGAACCCGATGTGAAAACTTGCACGATTGTGATAAATCACAACATTCCCTGGTACCGTCCCAGAAAGCTGCGCATTCTTTCATTGTCCGAATTGAATACCTCCTCCGGTTTTCCGCTGCAGACAATCACACCGTCTGCCATGAAAATGACTTCATCGGAAATATCCCTGGCGAAGGTCATCTCGTGGGTGACGATGACCATAGCGATGTGCAGCTCCTTCAGGGAACGGATCACCTGCAGCACCTCGCCCGTGAGCTCCGGATCCAGGGCCGAGGTGGGCTCATCGAAAAACAGCACCTTCGGATTCAGTGTCAAAGCCCGGGCAATGGCCACTCTCTGCTGCTGCCCGCCGGAAAGCTGGTACGGATAGTACTTCTCCTTATCCGCCAGTCCCATCTTTTGCAACAGCTCCCGGCCCAGCTTTTCCGCCTCCGCCCGGGGCTTTTTCTGCACATGAATCACCGCATCCGTCACGTTCTGCAGCACCGACCAGTGGGGGAAAAGATTAAAGTTCTGGAAAACCAGTCCGTAAATGCTCTTCACCTCCCGGAGGGTCTTCCGGTCCACATAAACCGCCCGTCCACTGCTGTCGTTCTGCGCCACAATGGTGCCGTCATAGCAAAGCTCGCCGGAATCCATGGTCTCCAACAGGGTAGCACAGCGCAGCAGCGTGGATTTTCCGGAGCCGGAGGGCCCGATGATGGAAACGATTTCGCCGTCCCGGACACTCATGCTGATGTCCTTCAGCACCTGCAGATCGCCAAAGCTTTTTTTCAGATTTTTGATTTCAAGAAGATTCATAGCCGCCTCACTTATAATAGTCGAGCTTCTTTTCCATGCGCTCCATCAACCAGGCCACAAGGAAATTAAAAATGTAGTAGAAAATACCGGCTGCGATCAGCGGCGTCATGGAAGTCTGACTGGAAGCCAGTGCCTTCGCCGTCGTAAACATTTCCATAACGGAAATGGAGAAGGCCAGAGAAGTATCCTTCACCAGGGTGATGACCTCGTTGGTCACGGACGGCAGAATGCGCTTGATCACCTGGGGCAGGGTAATGCGGAAGAAGCTCTGCAACCGGGTATAGCCCAGAATCTCAGCGGCCTCCGCCTGTCCCACCGGCATGGACTGGATACCCGAGCGGTAAATCTCCGCAAAGTAAGCGGCATAATTGATGATGAAGCCAATATATACGGCGCTGTTCCGATAGGTGGGACTCAGCTTAATCTTGAAGAGGTAATAGGGGCCGTAATAGACCACAAAAAGCTGCAGCATCAGCGGCGTTCCCCGCATGATGGAGATGTAGATCTTTGTAAGTGCACTGAGTAAGGGATTCTTGCTCATTCTGCCGAAGGCCACCAGGAGTCCCAGGGGCAACGCAAAAATCAGGGTAATCAGAAAAATCTGTACGCTGACGCCCAATCCGCCCAAAAGCTGCAGCAAAATCTGTGATAATGACACTTTTCCACCTCTTCTCTTCTATCTAACGCATACGAAGACATTTCGCAGAAAGCGGCGCAGCTTCTGCTGCGCCGTTGCCTCTCCGCTATCCTCTCTTTTCTACCGATTACTTCAGTGTAAATACGGAAGCATCGCCGAACCACTGCTCTGTGATCTCACCTACGGTGCCATCCTCTGCCAGCTCCTTCAGTACAATGTCTACAGCCTCTGCCAACTCGGTCTCACCCTTCTTGAAGCCGATGCCGTACTCCTCCTTGGAAAGCACGTCATCCAGAATCACGAAGTTCTTGCCGGAGGATGTGATCTGATAGCCCGCCACGATGGAATCCATGCATACAGCATCACAGGCGCCGGACTCAAGATCCATCAGTGCGGTATTGTAATCCGCTACCTCGGTCACGGAGCCGAAGCTTGCCTTCAGCTCTGCATTTTCATCCTCGTTTAATGCTGCCAGGCCGGAGGAATCCTTCTGTACCTCCACAGCCTTTCCTGCCAAGTCTGCGGTACCGGTGATGCCTGCATCCGCATTCACCACGAATACCTGCTCATTGGCCATGTAGGGGCCAACCCAGGTATAGCTGTCCTCACGTCCCTGCATGGTGAAGCCGTTCCAGATGCAGTCAATGTTGCCGCTCTCCAGCTCCATGTCCTTGGAATCCCAGTTGATGGGCTGTGCCACAAACTCAAGGCCCAGCTTATCGGCCACAGCCTTGGCGAGATCCAGATCATAGCCGGTATATTCACCGTCATCTCCCACAAAGCCCATGGGCGGGAATTCCTGATCAAAACCAACGGTGAACTTGCCGGTGGGGGTCTTCACGGCTGTGGCAGAGCTCTCTGCATCCGCCTCGGCTGCCGTGGTCTCCTCCGCTGCCGCTGTCGTCTCCGCAGCAGCCTCTGTGGCTGCTGCCGTTGTTGCTGTTGTGCTGCTGCCACAGCCGCTCATCATTCCCATCGCAAGACACGCTGCCGCGCCAAGTACCACTGTCTTCTTCATAATATTCTCCTCCTGCCGGTCTTTCCCGTCCGTCATTGCATTTCTATAGTTCAACACTCTAACATGCTAAAGCGATACTGTCAAGACGCAAATCCAAACTGTACAATAACAAAGAGGGCTTTGCTCTTCGCAAAGCCCTCTTTACGCTCGCCGCTAAGTCATCCTGTCTCCTATCGGAGACATCTCATGATATTCCGCTTTAATGCGCCTCGCTCTCGGAAGCTGCCTCTGTGGCAGCCTCGGTGCTCTCTTCTGCGGCATCCGCAGTCTCGCTGCTTTCCTCTGTCTCCTCGGTTACCTGTACCTGGGACTCCAGATAGGAAAGCACTGCCTCATTCACGGCCTCGCTCTCCACGGTCTCCTGGCCGTAGCTTTCAATGAGGGACTCCTTGGTATACTCCTCACCACTCAGATCACTGAGGTTCTTTGCCAGTGCATCCATCACCTCATCGGTGGCCGTGATGCCCTGATCTGCTGCCAGCTTCTTCACCACGAAGTACTGCTCGGCATAGCTCTCACCCTCGCTGGCCATTTCCTCCTTAAACTCGGCAACCGTCATGCTGTACATGTTGATAATGTCTGCCAGGCTCATGCCGTAGTTCTTCACCTGCTGCACATTGGAGTACACCACAAAATCCTCACCATACTGCTTCATGGCATCGGAAAGGGTAATGTCGGAAGCCTCAATCAGAGCTTCCAGGGCCTTCTGCTGCACATCGCTGTGATAGTAGTTGTCATAGGTGGCCTGCAGCAGTGCTCTCTGCTCCTCACGGAATGCATCCACTGTGGTCGCCTTGGTGTTCTCATAGCTCTGTACCCAGGCATCGGTGAGTTCCGGTGCCCGCTTCACAGAATTTACTGTCACCGCAAACTCTGCCGCCTTGCCCTGGAGACTCTCCTGTGAATAATCATCGGGGAAGGTAACCTTGACCGTCACCTTGTCACCGGCGCCATAGCCCACCAACTGGTCCTCGAAGTTGTCGATGAAGCTGCCGGAGCCCAACTCCAGGTCATAGCCCTCCGCGGAACCACCGTCAAACTCCTCGCCGTCGATGGTACCAACATAGTCGATGTTCACCGTATCGCCCAGCGCTGCCTTCTCGGAGACCTCCTCCATATTCTGAGACAGCAAATAATTGATCTGACTCTCCAGTTCCTCGTCCGTTACGGTCTCTGCCGGTGTGACGCTGACGGTAATGCTGCTGAGCTCGGGGAAAGTAGCAGAACCCATGTCCTCCACGGCCGGTGCTGTGGGCTTCTCTGTGTTCTCCAGTGCCTGCACCTCCGGATCATCCGCGGAAACCGTCTCTGCGGTACTTTCTGCTGCCGTGGTGGTCTCCTCTGCTGTATTCTTCTTGCCGCAGCCTGCTGCCGCCACTGTCATTGCCAGCAGCGCCGCTGCCATGCAAAGTCTCTTCTTCATAATTTCTTCTCCTCGTGGCCCCGCCATGCGGGGTGTTTCTTCATTACGGGTTAAATGCCTTGAAGGCCTTATAGGTGTAGTAAACATCCAGCTTGGACGTCACTTCAAAGGGCGCATGCATACAGAGCACCGGTACGCCCAGATCCACGGTATCCACATCCATGTCTCCCATGAACTGTGCGATGGTTCCGCCGCCGCCCTCATCGACCTTGCCCAGCTCGCCGATCTGCCACATGATTTCGGCCTCATCCATATACTGGATAATCTTCTGCATGGTCTCGGCAGAGGCATCATTGGAGCCGGACTTACCGCGGCTTCCGGTATACTTCGTGAACACCGGTCCGTGGTTCAGGTAAGAAGCATTCTGCTTCTCATAGACATCCGCAAAGGTAGGATCAAAGGCCGCATTGACATCGGCAGACAGACAAAGAGAAGCCCGGAGCACATCCCGCACTCTCTCGCCCTCGCACTCCACAAGGTCCTCCATATAATGCAGGAGAGCATCGGAAGACATACCTGTGTTGCCCTCAGAGCCGATCTCTTCCTTATCCGTCAGCAGCGTCACTGTTGTATGCATCGGCTTCACTGTCTCCAGCTCCGCCATCACCGCTGTATAGGCACAGACCTTGTCGTCCTGTCCGTAGGCGCCGATCATGCTGCGGTCCAGGCCCACATCCATGGCCTTCTGGGCCGGCACCATGGTGAGCTCTGCCCGCAGGAAATCCTTCTCCGTCATGCCGTACTTCTCATGAAGAAGAGAAAGCACCTTCAGCTTGAAGGCTGCCTTCACCTCCGGATCCGCCACCGGTGTGGAGCCCAGGAGGATGTTCAGTTCCTCACCGCGAAGGCCCTCCCGCAGGGGACGCTCATTCTGCTTGCCGGAAAGATGGGGCAGAAGGTCCGTCACCAGGAATACCGGGTCACCGGGTTCCTCCCCCACGGCCAGGTCCACGTGTGTTCCGTCCGCCAGCATTACCCTGCCGTGCAATGCAAGCGGTGTTACACCCCACTGGTACTTCCGGATGCCGCCGTAATAATGGGTCTTCAGGTAGCTGAGCTCGTCCTGCTCATACAGAGGATTCGGCTTGATGTCGAGACGCGGGGAGTCGATATGGGCAATGTTGAAATGCACGCCCTCGATCAGCGGCTTCCGGCCGAATGTGGTCAGGATGATGTTTTTGCCCCGGTTGATGAAGTACACCTTGTCACCGGCACTGTACTTTTTTCCCCGTTCGAAAACCTGATAGCCCGCTTCCTTCGCCAGGGCCTCGGTATAACGTACACATTCCCGCTCGATCTTCGAGTGATCCAGGAATGTCTTGTAGCCCTCGGCAAAGGCCTGAGCCTTTTCTACCTCCTCCGGCCGCTCCATGCCGATATTTTTGAATTGAAAGCAAAGCTGTTCCTCCAGCTTCTGTCCCTCTGTTTTTGACATAATGCTCCTTTCCTTCGCTGTCCGCACCAGGCGGACACACGCAAATGCGTTATCATTTTATGCCTTATCTATGTTTATTCTGTGAAGGCGACTCACTTCACAAGTCCCATCTCACTGAAGGGCCAGTACTTCACATAGACCTTCGCCACCATGCGCTCCCGCTTCACGAAGTTGTTCTCGCCCCAGTACCGGGCATCGGCGGAATTGTTCCGGTTATCGCCCAGCATGTAATAGCAGTTCTCCGGCACCGTCACATCCACCTCCGGGAAGCTGTCTCCGTCACAGAGCATGGGCTCCGGCAAATAAACTTCCTCCTTCGCCTCGCCGTTCACATACAACGTTCCCACCGGCACCTTGCCGCTCTCGGAACGCACATTCAGCTTCGTGATCTCGGAAACGTCCACCTCGCCGGTCTTCTTGATTTCAATGTGGTCACCCGGCATGCCGATGACTCGCTTGACGTAGTAGACCACCTTGTTTTTCGCGTCTTTCCGGCCGCAGTTGGGGCATACCCCCTCCGCTGTCTCCCGGTACTGGGCGCCGCAGTCCCGGCAGGTATAGCCGTAAACGAAAATCGCCACATCGTCCCGATGCACCTCACCAAAGGTATAATGCAGGCGGGAGCCGAATACCCGGCTATGGGCCATGATGGTGTTCTCCATGGAGCCTGTGGGAATGGTGGAATTGGCAATCACAAAGTTGTTGAGCAGGAAGGCCGCCACACCGGCCACCACCAGAATCTTCACCCATTCCAGAAGCTCTGAAAACAGACTGGGCTTCTTCTCTCTCTGCTTCCTGCGTTTCGGATTCCTCCGGGAACTCCCCTGCTCCGGTCGCCGCATGTTCTCCGCCGGTCTGTCTGTGATTTCGATCATCGGATTGTTCTGCGCATCCATGTATTTTCCTCCGTTTTGCTTCACACTTATTTTTCGGGATATTTGCTTCGCGCTTTCCGGTTTATCATAGCATATTTTTTACGTCCCGTCTGTGAATTATCCCTTCGCCTGCTGTGCCTTCTCCTTCTTTTCCTTTTCCGCCTGCAGCTTGGCCTCCTTGCTTTCGTAGGCCGCCGCCCGGTCGATCTGGCCCAGCTGCTGCATCAGCAGTGATTTCTTTTCCAGCTCCGTTTTCTCGTATTCCCGACCGTATTCCTCGCTTAATGTCTTCGTCCCGGCAAACAGATTGGTGCCCAGGCCCAGTCGGTCCCCCGGAATCTCCACTCCCATGGCTGCCAGTGTAGTGGGGAAATTGTCAAAGGTGGTGTATTCCCGATAACCGCTGCTGCGGTTCTCTGCTGCCGCGTTGATGTACGATGTATACACCTTCCGGGTGTAGCTCTCCGGCACATCCCGGCAGAAATTGTGGTCCATGGTGGGATGATCCCCGGATACGACGATCGTGGTGTTCTCATACCAGTCCTGCTGCCGGGCCCAGCGCAAAAACTCCGTCAGCTGCCGGGAAGCACATTCATAGACATCGGCATACTGATTGTCCTCATGATCCGTGGGGCAGATGGCACAGCGATAGCCGTTGGGAAAATGCGTATCCACCGTCAGCATCGTGAGATTAAATGGCTCTCCCTCCTCTGACAGACGGTTCAGCTCTTCCTTGGCATAGCTGTAGAGCTTCCGATCCTCAAAGCCCCAGTTCACCCAGTAATCGGAGCGGAATTTTCCTTTTTTCTTCCAATAACTATAGTCCTCGATGCTGTAATTGCCGTGGGACTGGAAATACAGCTTCCGCCCGCCGAAATAGCCCACAGAGCCCAGCATCAGTACCTGATTGTAGCCCTCCTGCGCCAGAATGTCTCCCAGGGTCTCTACCGAAGGAAAAAAGGATTTCTGGGTATCCATGGCATTGGTGTCGATGGAAATCTTCAGCGGAAGGCCGGAGGTCTGGGCGAACATGGCACCCATGGTCCAGGTGCTGCCCGGCATGCTGTACCCGCCGTTCAGGCGGGCCTCGGTGCCGGAGAAGTCTTCATTATCCTCCGCCAGCTGTCGGAGGCCCGGAATCAGATCCTCGGAAAAGGCCCCGCCATGTTCCGTATCCGTAAAGGTGATTTCTGTGGACTCCAGAAAGATATAAATAAGGTTCCTCTTCTTTTCCGGAAACTGCAGCGCCACGGTCTTCGGATCCACATAATGGCTGTCGATAAAGTCGGAAACGGAAAGCTGGGACTGAATATAGGCCCCCAGATCGATCTCATCCCAGGCATTGGCGAAGGTGGCGCCCATGGTGAATAGGGAAGCCAGCATGCTGAGGCCCAGCACCCGGCCGTAAATGCCCCGCTTCCGATAGACCAGAAACACGGAAATCAGCAGCAGCGACACCAGAAGTGCCGGGAGGATACAGCGCAGCAGAAATTCCTTCACCATGCTGCCGCTGGTGCCGGTGAGCGGTGCCGTGAGGTGGTAGACGATTTCATCCACCGTCAGCTCCGACCAGGTATCTAAAAGCCACTTCAGGGCAAAAGCGAGAAAGGAGGCCAGAAAGCACAGCAGCACCGCCAGCATTGTCCCCATATCCCGAAAAAAGATTTTTTTACGATTTTTCATAACAGCTCCCTGCCGACCTCGTCTGTATTTGAGCTCAGCATTTCTATTCTAATCTCCTTTTTTCTGAGGTCAAGTTATTTTCCCCTACCGCTTTCCGTTGCAGGGCTAGTAAAAATACAGTATGATATGACCAATGGGCTCAGCGCAAGCTTCGCTTGCGGGGCGCCCATCAGACGTTAAACCTTATGAATGAACAACACTGAAGAAAGGTTATCCATGGTTTTATCCAATAAATCTCTTCGTTTTGCCGAGCGGTACAGGGAAATCACCCGGAATCCCCGGTATCTCCTGCTGAAGCAGGTGCCCCGCCACGGCAGCACCAATACTTATGATCACAGCATCCGGGTGGCGATGATGGCACATGCTCTGGCCCCCTACTTTCATGTGGATGCGGAAAGTGCCGCCCGGGTGGGACTTCTCCATGACTTCTGCTTCGTGGATTATCATAAGAAGGATCCGGAGGTGGAAAAGGCCTACAACGGCCGCTGGTACTGCTTCTATCACCCGGAGGACGCGGTGAAGAACGCTGAGGCGGAGGGCTATTTTCTCTCCTTAAAGGAAAAAAAGGCCATCTGGAGCCACATGTTCCCTCTCTCCACCTCCATTCCCAGCTCCCGGCTGGGCTGTATCCTGACCCTTTCCGACAAGTACGTGGCGCTAGAGGAATCC
This sequence comes from Parolsenella sp., assembly GCA_963659875.1. Taxonomy (GTDB): domain Bacteria; phylum Bacillota; class Clostridia; order Lachnospirales; family Lachnospiraceae; genus Oribacterium. Next base: position 23,550 of record CAVKVA010000009.1, on the reverse strand, counting down.
CTGGCCAATGCAGAGCCCGGCTATCACCGAATGCGGGGCCTGCTTTCCGTAGGTTACCGGAAAGCCCGCCGCTTTGTCGGTATCTCATAAAAGAAGGTAAATGATGAGCAAACTGATACATCCCCAGGAGACCATCCGCGTGATCCAGGACAATGCCTTCCGCTTCCAGAAGCGCTTCGGGCAGAACTTCCTGATCGATGAGAATGTGCTCCGCAATATTATTGAAAGCTCCCAGATCACAAAAGACTGCTGTGTTCTGGAAATCGGGCCGGGCATCGGCACCATGACCCAGGCGCTCTGTGAAGCCGCCGGTGCGGTGATCGCCGTGGAGATCGATGCCAATCTAATCCCGATCCTGAAGGAAACCCTGAGAGACTATGACAATGTCACCCTGATCCACAATGACGTGCTGAAGCTGGATCTGAAGAAGGTCCTCCGGGAACACAGCGGCGGGCGTCCCGTGAAGGTGGTGGCCAATCTGCCCTACTACATCACCACACCCATCATCATGGGACTTTTCGAGAGCCACGCGCCCATCGACTCCATCACCGTCATGGTGCAGAAGGAGGTGGCAGACCGCATGAAATCCGGACCCGGCAGCAAGGACTACGGTGCCCTGTCTCTGGCCGTGCAGTACTATGCGCAGCCGGAAATCGTTCAGCTGGTGCCGCCCAACTGCTTCATTCCCCGGCCCAATGTAGGCTCTGCCGTGATTCGGCTTCTGCGCTTCCCTGCGCCGCCTGTAACGGTCAGTGATGAGGCCTACCTCTTCAGCGTGATTCGGGCGGCCTTCGGCCAGCGCCGGAAAACCCTGCTGAATGCTCTGGCCGGTGGCTTGTCCATTCCGAAGGAAAAAACCGCTGCGGCCCTGCAGGCCCTGGGACTTTCCGAAAACATCCGCGGCGAGGCCCTCACCCTGGAGCAGTTCGCTGCACTGAGTGAAGAATTGAAAAAATGATCGATAAAAAGGGAGAGGGGAGCGAAATCGCTCCCCTCTCCCTTTTCCTTTACTTTGCAGAAACTTCCTGTTCTTCGTCACTATGTCCGGCTGATCGCCGATACAAAATGATTGTTGTACTGTGTGAACAATGCCGCCGCATCTTCCCGGCCCATCACCGTTTCCTCACCCGTCTCCGGATTCAAAAGTGATATGTTATAGGGATCATAGCCATAGATCAGCTGCAGCCGATCCGTATAGGCCAGTACCGGCATGCCGTGGCTCACATAGTAAAGGACAGAATTCAGATCCGTACCGCTCAGATTCAGAAGAATCATATCCTCCGTCTCCAACAGATTCTGCATCGTTTCCAGCCCGGCCGTCTGCATATCTGTCAACTTATCCTGCGGGCTCCGTACAGAACATATGTTTTTTCTGTTACTGCGGTTCCACAATATGTTCTGATTATGATCCAGAACATAACCGAAGTCATCGTTTACCTGTGCCACCGCCTCTGCCATGGTGCGGACTTTGCCCACAAGATGACCATTGCTGTAGCAGAGCAGCAGCTCGTCCTTTTCTCCCTTCCAAAGGGAACCGCTGATGTCAATAGAGGTACTCTTCTCAACAGAAAAAGATTTGGGGCTGTGCTCCTGTACCGTCTTATTGCCAAGCTCTGGTATATTTAAATATACTATTTTCTCCAGTTTTCCATTCTGCGCCGTAGAAAAGAGCTGGTTCTCTTCTGTCTCCCGGTTACTGATAATGCTGTCGCTGCCAACTTTCCGGAAGGTGCCGCTACTGTCCAGGCTCAGCTCATCAAAGCTGACCCGACTCGTCGTCACCTTCATGTCAGAAAAGTAAAGTCCCTCTTTCTGATAGTCTGTCTTAATGCTGCCGTCCGCAGCCCGGATCTTAATCTCAGAAACTGGAATCTCATTTTTTTGTGTATACACGTCTCCGAGGGAAGCATCCATGACGCCATAAATGAGGTCCGTGCCGATGTAGCCCAGAACGCGAATCGCTCTGCCCTCTTCCTGCAGCTCCGTGCTGCTCTCACTCTCCAAATCCATCAGCGTGAGTTTTCCGGAATGATAGCTATCCGCCGCAGGATCCTGGAAGGCAAGATATTGACCATCCGCAGAAGCAGCAAATTCCAGATCCGAAAGACCGCCCACCAGACTCATGACCTCGTTGCTGTTGCTGTCGATGCCCAGAACATTACCGTCATAATAGAAATAGAGCATACCATCCTGGTTCAAATACAGAAGCTTTTCAAAATCACAACGCAAGGCCTCATAGCTTTCCGCCAAGGGAATGAAAACATTTTCCCGCAGAGTATCCTCGGAGTTGTCATAGCTCTCGCAAAGCAGACCAGTATAGCCCTCGTGTCCGCCCCGGTTCATGTATCCATAAACTGCAAAGTCCACGTCGCCATTGTTCAGTACCCGCAGTACCTTCATCCCATGGGCCCGGTAATCCGAGCGGATGCTGCTGTCCTTTTCCGAGGTGAAGCTGAACAGTTTGCTCAGCTTCTGCGCCTTGCTGTCGTAGCGGAAAAGCCCCTCACCTGTGGTGAAGCAGATGAACTGACCGGAATCCGAGCACAGTGTCTCCAGACTGTCCGGATCCGTCACGCCCAACTGCAGACGCTTGCCGTCCGCCTGCACCGGGGAAGAGAGCCGCTGTTCCGTTCTTCTGTCGAAGTTCATGATATAGATCCGGGTAGGATCATAGCGCAGTACGAAGTTGTCCTCGTTATCAAAATGCAAAGTATTTCCCTCTGCATCCACGCAGCTGCTCTTGTAATTCAGCTGCACCTCCGCCATGACCCCATCATATGCCCGAAGCGTGGTGGTGATCTCACCATCCAACTGCATATCACTGTCTCCCCAGGTGATCTGATTGAAGCTGGACTGCAGCGTCACATGATTCAGGCTGCTGTTGTCCGCATTCTCCGCAGTCTCCAGATAGCCGGTCAGGGCTCTGGCCTCGGTCTTCGAGAAGCTTTGCTCGGTAAACTGTCTCGCCAATGCCAGCATTTCCGCAGAATAATCCTTCTGCGTCCAGATGATGCGGGTGTAGTAATACAGAATCTGCTCACCCGTATCCACCGTGAGCTTTAGGAGATAATCCGTGTCCTGCGTCAGAAGATTCTGCAGCGGCAGCGTAATTTCTGCCTCCCCATTCTGATGCTGCAGATTGGAAAAGCTGCCCTTTTCCAGCAGTCTCTCCAGATCCAGGGAGCGAACCTCATACTGCACGGAAATGGCGCTCTTGTTGTCTTCCTCGATGCAAAGCGTCAGCTGCCTGTCCTCCGGCAGTACGGTAATGCTATCCTGCCCGGCAGCATTGCCCATGTCCAGCAAATAGGCATGCATAGGATTCAGCTTCTGGCCATTCTGCGTGGCATAAACCAGCGGCAGCTTCGCCTCTTCAATGGAGGTATAAATGGTCTGGGACTTTTCCATGCGCCGGTACGACAGAAAAAGGTAGAAGACAAAGGCGCAGAAAAATACCAGCACCATCGCAAAGCCATATTTTATTTTTCGTTTTGTCTGTCTTTTCACTGCTGTGCTTTCTCTCTATAGCCCAGGGCCTGCTCCAGGGCAAGCCGCTCCTCTGCTCCCAGTTCCACCTCAGTGCTTCCTGCTTCCACATCCTTGATGTAAAGGAAACAGCCTTCCCGGGAGTATACAGAATTCAATACAAAACCAGAATTGGTATAGTCCAGCAACGCCATGGCAAAGGATTGGTTGCCGCCTATGCCACCGAAGGCGTTGTAGCGGATCAATCCGAAGCGCTGGAAGGAACTGCGGATATTTCGGTTCAGGATGCGGAACATGTCCTTGTTGTTCTGCTCCTCGTCCTCCAGTCGCTCCACATGCTTCTGAAGATCCACAAAGTAATCCTCCAGATTTTCCGCATCCTTGCCCCGCATAAAGTAATCGTACTGACGATACAGCCGCCGGTACTTAGCGTTGGCCGAAATCGCCAGTATCAGGGAAATGCAGGTCAGAATCAAAGCAATGATCAGCATGACCAGCATCAGCCTTTCCAGATTCGTCATATTTTCTTTCCTCCTTATGCCTCTGCAAGGGAGTTGAGCAGTGTGAAAATTCTGTCCAGCTCATCCTGGGAATAGTACTCAATCTCCAGCTTGCCCTTGCCGGCATCCTTCGGCACGATAGAAACCTTTGTTCCAAGCTTCGCTTTCATCTTCTTTTCCAGATCACGATAGATGGCCTTCAGGCGCTTCTCCTCGTCGCTCTCTCCCTGCGCCTTCTTCGTTTTCTCAGCTTTTTTCAGCTTATCGAGCTTCACCAGCTGCTCAATCTCCCGAACGCTCAGGTTTTCCTCTGCACAGCGTCTGGCGATGGACCGCCGCAGTTCACTGTCCTCAATACCCAGCAGCGCTCTGGCATGTCCTTGACTGATTTTTCCGCTCTCCAGAAGTTCCAGGATCTCCGGCTCCAGCTTCAGAAGCCGCAGACTGTTGGTGATGGTCACGCGCTTTTTGGATACTCGCTTCGCCACCTCTTCCTGGGTCAGTCCGTACTCATCAATGAGGCTCTGGTAGGCTCTAGCCTCCTCCACCGCATTGAGATCCGCTCTCTGAATATTTTCAATGATGGCAATTTCCCGGGAAGTCTTCTCATCCAGTTCGCGAACAATGGCGGGCACCTCTTTGAGACCTGCCCGCTTGGCGGCACGCCATCTTCTCTCACCGGCGATGATCTCGTACAGCGGTCCCTGCTTTTTCAGAAGCAACGGCTGCAGAATTCCGTACTCCTTGATGGAAGCCGCCAGTTCTTCCAACTCCTCCTCATCAAAGTGCCGCCGGGGCTGATTCAGATTGGGCTGTATCAACTGAATGTCGATCAGCAATGCCCCCTCTTCCGTCGCTGTCGGCACTGTTTTTTCTTTTTCGGGCTTCTGCTTTACCGGCACTGTCTCCGTTTTCTTTGTATGCGCCGTCTTTATCTCCGGTTCTGTCTCTGTCATCGTGTCTTCAGCAACCGGAAGTACATCCTCCTCTTCATCGTCAGGAATGCGGTATCTGCTTTCAACGGTTTTGCTGACACTGCTTCCGAATATGCTGTCCAGTCCCTTTCCCAGGCCTCTCTTTGTCATAATGCCTCACTTCCTCCATTCATTACCTCACAAGCCAGACGCCGATAGCTGTCCGCACCTGTGGAGCTCGATTCATATACTGTAATGGGCACGCCATGACTGGGTGCCTCTGCCAAGCGGACGTTTCGCGGAATCAACGTTTCAAAAATTCGATCCCGGAAATTCTGCTTCACCGTATCCACCACCTGCTGTGACAAACGGTTCCGACTGTCATACATGGTAAAAACGATGCCCTCCAGACACAGCTTCGGATTCAATCCGTTCTGTACTGCCTCAATGCTCTGAAGAACCTGACTGAGCCCTTCCAGGGCATAATATTCGCACTGCACCGGAATGATCACCGAATCCGCCGCTGTCAGGGCATTCACGGTGATGACACCGAGGCTGGGCGGACAATCGATCAAGATATAGTGATAGTGCTCCTTCACCCGATTCAGCAGCTTTTTCAATACCAGGTTCTTTCCCTCCAGATCCGCAAATTCCGCCTCTGCGGCAGCCAGATTCATGTCTGACGGAATCAGATCCAGATCCTCCATCACATTTATCAATATGGCATCATCCAGCCGACACTCTCCCACCAGCGCATCATAAATGGTATGTAATTTCTGATCCTCCTCTATGCCGAAGCCGCTGGTTGCATTTCCCTGCGGATCAAAATCCAGCAGCAGAACCTTCTGTCTGGCCTCGGCTAGTGTCGCCGCCAAATTAATGGCAGTGGTGGTCTTCCCGACACCGCCCTTCTGATTTGTAATTGCAATAACCTTTCCCATATTCGTATCCTCTAAAGCTTTGCTTTCCGCTATGGCATCACAGGGAACCCCACCTCTTCGAGGTACCCCTCTGATATATATTGATAACTTTGCTCGTCGCAAAGTTTCTGATGCGCTCGCCGCTACGGCATCACAGGGAACCCCACCTCTTCGAGGCACCCCTCTGATAAGACAAAGTGAACTTTGCTCGTCGCAAAGTTTTTGATGCGCTCGCCGCTACGGCATCACAGGGAACCCCACCTCTTCGAGGTACCCCTCTGATAAGTGTTTCACGTGAAACATTTCTATTTCTTTCTCTCTGGTAGCTGTGCCAGAATCACTGCTGCAAACATGATGCAGCATCCCAGCAATTCGCGTCCGGACAGAACTTGATGCAAGAGCAGCCATCCTGCCAGCGCAGAAAATACCGATTCCATACTCATCAGAAGAGATGCCACCGTGGGATCTGTCATTCTCTGGCCTACTACCTGCAGTGTGTAGCCGATGGCACTGGAACAGATGCCTGCATAAAGAATAGGCACCGCAGCATCCATAAGACTGGACCATGTAGGCGTTTCAAAGAAAAGCATTCCCACAAATCCCACCAGTGCGGCGAAAAAGAACTGCTGGTTGGCCAACACCACCGGATTCATCTTCACAGAGAAATGGTCTACGCTCATGATCTGGAAAGAAAACAGAAGGGCGCAGAGGATCACCATTAAATCGCCTCTTTCAATCTGAAAGGCGTTTCCCGGCTGCATGGACAAAAGGTAAAGTCCGACGATACTGCATGCCGCACTGATCCAGATTTTGCCACTGGTCTTCTTTCCCAGAAAGATACCGAGAATGGGTACCATAATGATGTAGAGTGCTGTGATGAATCCGGCCTTTCCCACGCTGGTGGTCATCATGCCCAGCTGCTGGGCAATACTGGCCAGTCCCAGAAGGATACCGCAGCACATACCCCCAACAACCTGGGGTTTTTTCTTTTCTTTTTCGCTTTCCGGATCTGAGTCACGATAGATTTTCTGACTGAACCGGGTCACCGGGATCAAAACAATGCCACCGATGATAAAGCGTGAGAATACGAAGGTCCAGGGTCCCACCGAATCCATGGCCACGCTCTGGGCCACAAAGGCAAAGCCCCATACCACTGCTGTGATGAGTAAAAGAAGGTTGCCAAGCATTTTATTTGAGTTTTTCATTCTTCTCTTTTCCTCTTTGAATTTATGTTAGCCCAATGGATTTTTTGCGGGTGTGCCCGCCTTCCGGGGATACTTTCCCGGCGTTTCCAGACACTTCCGCACCACCACAATACTGCGCTCAATGTCCGATTCCGGCAGATGGAAATGCGCAATGCTCTCCGTCTTTCCGCCCAGAATGCCGATAGCCTTTTCCGCGCCCTTCAGCTCCTCTTCCACATCTCCCGCCTTCATTGCCAGGAAATAGCCGCCTTTCTTTACAAAGGGAATGTCATATTCCGAAAGCACCGCCATATTGGCCACTGCCCGGGACACCGCAAAGTCAAACTGTCCGCGCCATTTCTTGTCCCTTCCCAGATCCTCTGCCCTGCCGTGCAAGGTAGAGATGCCCTTCAGTCCAAGCTCCTGGATCACCTCGTCCAGGAAATGCAGACGTTTCATCAGTGAATCGCTCAAGGTCACCATCAAATCCGGAAATGCAATTTTCAGGACCAGTCCCGGAAAGCCGGCACCGGTGCCGATGTCGATCAGGGTTTTTCCTGCTGTCTCTGCGAAGATTGCATTGTTCTCTGCCGTACAGGCCTTGATGATGCTCAGACTGTCCGTAAAATGCTTGGTAACAACCTCTGACTCCTCTGTGATGGCCGTCAGATTCATTACCTTATTTTTCTCCACCAGCAGCTCATAGTAGCGAAAAAGCTGCTCAGTCTGTTGTCCATTAAGAACAAAGGGCAGAGCCTCCGTCTCCTTCAGCAACTGCTTTTCAAAGCTTTCTGTCATAATTCTCCTCATTTTCTGTTTGTAATAAAAAAGGATATCAGATGTTTCACGTGAAACATCTGATATCCTATTCTACACAGTATTCCCGAAAATGAAAAGTGCTTTATACTCTGTGCTGCTCCAGATAAACCAGAAGCACACTGATATCGGCAGGACTCACACCACTGATGCGGCTGGCCATACCGATATTGTCCGGACGAATGCGGCTCAGCTTCTGCCGTGCCTCCAAGCGCAGGTTCTTGACATCTTCATAATCCAGATCTGCCGGCAGACGCTTTCCTTCCATCTTTTTGAAGGACGACACCTGCTGCAGCTGACGCTGAATATAGCCCTCGTACTTGATCTCTATGCCGACCTCCTCGCGCACGGCATAGGGAAGCTTCGGCCTCTTGGGATCCAGCGGTGCCAGACTTTCATAGTCCAGCTCCGGTCTGCGGCAAAGCTCTGCCAGAGAGGCTCCCGACTGCAGGGGTGAGGATCCATGCTCTGCCAGAAAGGCATTGCACTCTTCCGTTGCCCCGACAAAGCAGTTTCTGAGTCTCTCGGTTTCCTCCTGGATCATCCGCTGCTTTTCCTCTGTGGCCTGCCATTCCGCATCGGAAACCAGGCCCACCTTGTGACCGATTTCCCGCAGTCGAAGATCTGCATTATCCTGCCGGAGCAGAAGCCGGTATTCCGCCCGGCTGGTCATCATACGGTAAGGTTCAAAGCTTTCCTTGGTCACCAGATCATCAATCAACACTCCGATGTAGGCCTGGGACCGATCCAGCACCACCGGCTCTCTTCCCTGGCAATGCATGGCCGCATTGATGCCGGCCATCAGTCCCTGCACGGCTGCCTCCTCATAGCCGCTGGAACCGTTGAACTGTCCGCCGGAAAACAGGCCTTCAATATTCTTGAACTCCAGGCTGCTGCGAAGCTGTGTGGAATCGATGCAGTCATATTCAATGGCATAGGCATTTCTGACGATTCTCACATTTTCAAAACCCTTCATGCTGCGGTACATCTCATACTGCACATCCTCCGGCAGGGAGGAGGACATACCGGAAAGATACATCTCGTTGGTATACGTTCCCTCCGGCTCCACAAAGATCTGATGCCGGTTCTTGTCCGGGAACTTCATGACCTTGTCCTCAATGGAAGGACAATAGCGAGGGCCGGTACCCTTGATGCTGCCGTTGTACATGGGCGAACGGTCAATGTTTTTCCGAATGATCTCATGAGTCTGCTCATTGGTATACACCAGGTAACAGTCCACCTGCTCCTTCTGCACATCTTCAAACTTTGTGGAGAAGGAGAAGGGGATCACCGGTACATCTCCCTTCTGTACTTCCATCTGCGAGAAGTCCAGGGAACGTCTGTCCACCCGAGCCGGTGTGCCGGTCTTGAAGCGCAGCATCCGTACTCCCTGAGCAAGCAGAGAATCCGTTAACTGTGTGGCCCGCCGCAATCCGTTGGGACCCGTATACTCTGAAACGTCACCAAAGATGCAGCGGGAGTTCAAATATACGCCTGTACAAAGCACCACTGCCCGTGCATGATAAACGGCACCGGAAGCAGTTCGCACACCTGTGATTTTCTTTCTGCCATCCGGCAATGCCTCCGTCAGAAGCTCTGCCACCTCCGCCTGGCGGATATGCAGGTTCTCCTGATTCTCCAGCGTAATACGCATTTCTCTGGTATAGGCCTGCTTATCTGCCTGGGCCCGGAGCGAATGTACTGCCGGTCCCTTGGACTTATTTAGCATTCTGGACTGAATGAAAGTCTTATCAATATTCTTTCCCATCTCTCCGCCCAAGGCATCCAATTCCCGCACCAGATGTCCCTTGGAGGTACCGCCGATGTTGGGATTACAGGGCATCAGGGCTATGCTGTCCACACTGACGGTAAAGACTATGGTATTCAGTCCCAAACGGGCGCAGGCCAGGGCCGCCTCGCAGCCCGCGTGACCGGCCCCCACCACCACGACATCGTAGCTTTCCTCTACAAATTTTGCCATTCTCTTATCTCCCTTTACTTTCCCATGCAGAATTTGCTGAAAATTTCGTTTACCAGATCCTCGGAAACTTCCTCACCAAGGATATAGCCAAGCTCCGTATAGGCCTGCATCAGATCTATGGTAAAAAAATCCTCCGGCAGTCCCATATCAATGGAATGCAGCACCTCTGTCAATGCCTGTTCCGCATTCCGGAGCAGTGCCACATGCCGGGCACTGGTGATGATGACCTCGGAATTCATGCGGATCTCCTGCCGCTCAAAGAATTTCTGCACCAGCTCCGACAGCGCCTCCAGTCCCTCCTGCTTCTTCATGGAAACCGGCAGCACCGGCTGACCCGTCTTTTCCTCCAGCAGCTGCTTTGTGACCATGGCCGGAAGATCCGTCTTGTTGAGCAGTACAATGGCCTTTTTCCCCCGAATAAATTCCATGATTTTGACATCATCTTCATTCAAGGTTTCCGAGGCATCCACCACATAGAGGATGAGATCAGCAGCTTCCGCCGCCTGCATTGCCCTCTCCACCCCGATTTTTTCTACAATGTCTTCGGTTTCCCGTATGCCGGCCGTGTCCACCAGCAGAAGACTCACGCCCCGGAGCTGAATCTGCTCCTCCAGGGTATCTCTCGTGGTGCCCGCTACGCTGGTCACAATGGCCCGGTCCTCACCGATCAGCGCATTCAGAAGCGAGGATTTTCCCGCATTGGGCTTTCCCAGAATCACGGTCCGAACGCCCTCCCGCAAAAGTCGACCGTCCTCTGCCGTATCCAATAGTTTGCGCACACCAGTTTGTATTTTTTTCACATCCGCATGAAGACGTTCCGTAAAGCCATCCAGACTGATGTGCTCCGGATCGTCCAGCGCCGCCTCGATATACGCATCATCCTCCAGCAAAATACTGCGAAAGCCCCGTATTTTCTCAGAAACAGCGCCCTGCAGCTGGGCCATAGAGGCCTTCAGCCCGTCCTCGCTTTTGGCGGAAATCAGTTCCGATACTGCTTCTGCCTCTGCCAGGTCGATTCTGCCATTCAGAAAGGCCCGCTTGGTGAATTCCCCGGGTTCCGCCGGTCTCGCGCCGTTTTTTACGCAGATCTCCAGGATTTTCCGCAGCATCAGAATACCGCCATGACAGTCAATTTCCACGGTGTCCTCGCCGGTATAAGAACGGGAGCCCCGCATGGTCAGCACCAGCACCTCGTCCACCACTTGCTCGCCGTCGCAGACAAAGCCGTATTTCACCCGATGACTTTCCTGAATGTTCAGCCGTTTTCCGCTCTTTGTGCGCACAAAAGAGGACACCAGTTCCACGGCATTGTCACCGCTCAGTCTGATGATGCCAATGCCGGCTTCCACCGCTGCAGTGGCCAATGCGCATATCGTATCTGCCATAATTGGATTTTTCCTTTCTTTCCGAAAAAGCCCGAATGGGAGGACATCCCATTCGAGCTCTCTTTTACTTTTCTGATCTGTTTTCTCTGTCTCTCTTCAGATAGATAATGATGTGACGGAAGGGTTCTTCGCCCTCCGACTTTGTGGTCACATAGCGATCTCCCTGCAGTGCAGCATGAATGATGCGGCGCTCATAAGGGTTCATCGGCTCCAGAGATACAGGCTTCCGATTTCTCTTCACCTTATAGGCGATGTTTCTGGCCAGATTCCGAAGGGTCTGCTCTCTTCTCTTCCGGTAATCCTCTGTGTCCAGCTTAATGCGGATGTATTCCTCTTTGTGCTCCCGATTGACCACAAGAGAGGTAAGGTACTGGAGAGAATCCAGGGTCTGTCCCCGCTTGCCGATCAGAAGGCCCATATCCGGTCCTGTCAGATTGATCTGCAGTTCATTGCTTGCATGATCAAAAGAAGATTCCGTGCTCACTTCCATGCCCATACCGGTCAGCACGGAGGAAATGAATGACATGGCCTTTTCTGTGGCAGCCTCTGCCTCCTCGGGAGATACCGGCTTGATCTCATGCTTTTTCTCCGGCTGAGGGACTTCCTCATAGCCGCCCCGGCTGTGCTTTCTGTTCTCCCGATCAAAGCGCTCATTTCTCTTTCGCGGCGCTCTGTTCTCATCCCGTCTTCCCCGGAAGCTCTTCTTTTCTTCCCGGGCTGCCGGCTGCTCCGGCACAGCTTTTGCTGTAGACTCTGTCACCACTTCTGCGAGTTTTTCAGCCTCTTCAGTCTTTTCTTCTGCCACTGCCGTAATTTCCGAAGCGGTCTCCGACTTTTCGTCAGCTGTCGGCCGTGCTTCCACAATCTCCTCTGCCGACTGCTCCGTCTGTACAGACTCTTCCTTCACGAAGGCCTCCAGGATCCAGGGCTTGGCGCCGATGCCGAAAAGACCGTTCGAGCCCTGCACCAGGACATTGTATCCCAATCTGTCTGAGGTGGTACTCAGCTGAATCGCTGCTTTGGTAATCGCCTCTTCCTTTGTTTTTGCGGAAACTCTGATTTTATCCATATTTTTGCCTCCAAAGCTCAAATACAGCGCTTATTTATTCTTCTTTTCGTTCTTCTCGTTGTAGAGCTGAACCATATTTGCCTTGCTTGCCAGAGAACCCGGCTTCGCATTCTTATTGTAGTACTCCGTGGATTCCTTGGTCTTCGCCGTCTGCCGTGCAATGACCTCCATCCGGCTCTGCTCGGAACGATCCGCCTGAGACTTCATGTTCTGAATGCGCTTTTCTACGGATTTTTCATCGATGGGCGGAAGTCCCTTCTTTTCTCTCTTGGCATTGGCCTTTTCCATGGCCTCCTTCAGGATCTCCTCATTGCTCTTCTTGCTGAAAATGGCATTCAGAAGCAGCTGCTGCAGAAGCATAAAAACAGAAGAAGCGATCCAGTACAGACCGATACCGGCTGCAAACTGATAGCAGAACCATACCGACATCAGCGGCATCATAATGTTCATGCTCTTCATCATCTGGGCTGACTGATCGTTGCCGTCCGCCATAGGTGCCTGCTGCTTCTGCATGATCACGGTAGAAGCATACTGTGCAATACCTGCCAGGATCGGAATCAGCCAGTAGCGATTCGGTACCAGACCATAGGCAGAAGGCGCAGTGGAGAGGTTCAGTCCCAGGAAGCTGTTGATTTCTGCAGACTTTGCTGCTGCCGTGGAAATGACATCTGCAGCACCGGAGAAATTGCTTCCCAGATCTGCCCACTGGGTGGGATTCAGCTTGTACAGGAAGTCGATAATGAAGTTGGATATCTCACTGGCGCCGTACTTTGCGGTATCATCGAGACCCAGATTGTGGAGCTGCTTCAGGGTTGAGGTCAGGGCATTGCTGTTACCGAAGTCCACCAGCTTCTGTGCCGCATCTGCGCCGCCGATGGCGGTGAGTACATTCTCATAAATGGCCTTAACAGAAGGAACATAGGCCGGAATATTCATAATGATACGATACAGGGCGAAAATGATGGGCATCTGCAGGAGCAGCGGCAGACAGCCGGAGGTCATGGAAGTGCCGTACTTCTCGTACAGGGCCTTCATTTCCGCCTGCTGGGCCATCATAGACGCATTGTCCGTCTTGTTCTCATACTTTTTCTGAATTGCCTTGATCTCCGGCTGCATCATCTGCATCATCCGTGAAGACTTCTGCTGCTTCAGAGAAGTGGGGAAGATGATGATTCTTGTAACCAGGGTGAAAAGGATGATGGCCAGACCGATATTCGGAATGCCTACTTTATCCAGCAATACGTAAATTGCATTCATCACCAATCCCAGGATGTTCACGATCAGATTCCAGATCGGTCCAAAGATGGGGATGTTCGACGTGTTCTTCGTCAGAATAACAAATGATAAGTAATTCAAGGTTAACCCTCCATATTAGGGAACAGGATCATATCCGCCTTTGGAGAATGGATTGCACCGCAGTATCCTCCATCCCGCCAACAATGTACCTTTTATACAGCCGTACTTTTTGATTGCCTCAAGGGCGTATTGAGAGCATGTCGGTGTATACTTACAGCAGGAATGTCCCTTCAGAGGTGAAAGATACTTCTGATAAAACCGGATCAGCAAAATTTCGAATCCTGCCATACTTCTTCCTCACTCTGAATTTCACAATTTTGAAATGACTTTCTTCCTATTAATATAGTGTTTCTCTGAGATGCTTTGAAAATCAGCTTTCCGTAGATTCCGGAACCTTCCGCTTCAATTCACTTTTCATATGATGCCTGCCGCACAGCTCGAGATAAGCCTTCTCAAGCTCTTGATAGGTTGCATAGGCCGCGCGTTTGCGGACTACAAGAATGATGTCTGACCCATTTCCTGAAGCTTGCTTGTTTAATCTGAAGATTTCACGCAACTTTCTCGCCATGGTATGGCGGACAACGGAGTTTCCGATCTTCTTCGAGCAGGAAACCCCCAGACGATTGTATTCCAGTCCGTTCTCTGCCACATACATCACGAAAAAGGCATTGGCCAGTGATTTTCCGTGCTTGTAAACCTGCTGAAATTCACTGTTTTTTCTGACAGATGGAAATCGTTTCATGAAATATCTCCAAAGTTAAAGAAAGACCGCTTTTGCAAGCGGTCTTGAACTTTCGTAGTGTAAATTGTTCTACAGGCCCAGATTAAGCAGATAATGAAGCTCTGCCCTTTGCTCTTCTGGCAGCCAGTACCTTTCTTCCGCCTGCAGTAGCCATTCTGGCTCTGAAGCCATGAACCTTAGCTCTCTGTCTTGTCTTCGGCTGAAAAGTCATCTTTCCCTTATGCATAACTGACACCTCCCTTTCCTGATTTATCTTAACACGACATATTTTTGGGTAAACATCGCTAGTTATTATATAGAAAAGCCTACCTCCCGTCAACCAAAATCTTATCCACTTTTTTATCCACTTATCCACAGTACAGATAGTTTTCCACAAAATGTTGACAAAATGTGGATAAGTGACTTTGTGTATAGCCAAAACCCGCCAATCTATGCGGATTTCTCCCCTCTTTTCTACATTTTATCCACACTTATCCACATATCATCTTGAAAATCTATCCACAATAGAGTAAACTGAAGTCACTATAATGAACAAAAATGGGATACGTTCGTCTCATAACGGAGCAATCGATGACTAATTTCGAAACCATAAAAGAAAAATGGCCTGATATTCTCAATCTCATGAAGGAAGAGCATGACATCATGAAGGTTTCCTTCAGTACCTGGCTCAAGCCCCTGCAGCCCTACGCCCTCATGGGAGACGAGCTGATCGTCCTGGTACCCGAGGACGGCTATATCAAAATTCTTCAAAAAAAATATCTTTTATTTTTGAAGGTATCCATTGAAGAGGTAACCGGCATTCCCGTGGAGATTCGTTTCATGGTGGAGGAAGAAGCCGAGGCCATGGTCAATCAGCGGAACGGCAATGCCGCAAGCCGGGTTGACTTTACCAAGGCCCTGCTCAATGCCAACCTGAATCCCCGCTATACCTTCGATACCTTTGTAGTGGGTTCCTCCAACAATCTGGCCCATGCCGCATCTCTGGCTGTGGCCGAATCACCGGGCGAACTCTACAATCCGCTCTATATCTACGGCGGCGCCGGACTGGGCAAGACGCACCTGATGCATTCCATCGCCCACTTTATATTAAGAAACAACCCGGAAGCGAAGATTCGCTATGTGACTTCGGAAACCTTTATCAATGAGTTCGTGGATTCCATCCGCAACAAAAACAACCTTTCTCCCGCGGAATTCCGTCAGAAATACCGGGAACTGGACGTGCTGCTCATCGATGATATCCAGTTCATTGTGGGAAAAGAGGGAACACAGGAAGAATTTTTTCATACCTTCAATACCCTCTATGAAAACAAACGTCAGATCGTGATTGCATCGGATAAACCGCCGAAAGACATCGATAACCTGGCGGATCGTCTGCGTTCCCGGTTCGAAGTCGGCCTCATCGTGGACATTCAGATGCCGGATTACGAGACCCGTATGGCCATTCTCCGGAAAAAGGAGGAGTTGGAGGGCTTCAATATTGACAACGAAGTCATTAAGTACATCGCCACCAACATTAAATCCAATGTCCGGGAACTTGAAGGCGCACTGACGAAGATCGTCGCCATGTCCCGTCTGGAAAAAAAGACCATCACACTGGAACTGGCGGAGGATCTTCTGCGCGATCACATCACCTCGGAGGGGCCGAAGGAAGTAACACCGCAGCTGATCATCACCACCGTGGCCGAGCACTACGGACTCACCACCATCGAACTGGCCTCCCAGCGAAAGAACAAGGAGATCAGTTTCCCCCGTCAGATCGCCATGTACCTCTGCCGGGAAATGACGGATGCTCCGCTGAAGACCGTCGGCGACCTGCTGGGCGGCCGTGACCATACCACAATCATGCATGGACACGACAAGATATCCACAGAATTACGCACAAACGAACAATTGAAATCCACAATTGATACGTTGAAGAAAAAAATCTCACCATAGTGACATAAGTTATCAACCCTCTGTCAAGAGTGGCTGAACATACTTATCCGCGGTGATTTTTCCAGTATTTATGCGGCCTTGTGGCACATTTTCACATTTCCACAGGACCTATTACCACTACTAAGAAATACAAGAAAGAATTCAAAAAGAAAAAGGAGACGGGCTCATCCCATGAAACTGCTATTCAACAAAAATGATCTCACCCAGAGCATCAATATTGCAGCAAAGGCCGTTCCGGCCAAATCAACAACACCCATTATGGAATGCATTTTATTGGATGCTTCCAACGGGACCATCAAGCTGGTGGCCAACGACAATGAGTTTGGTATTGAAACTGAGTGTCCGGGCACAATTCTCGAGCCGGGAAAAATTGCTTTGGATGCCAAACTATTCTCCGAAATCATTCGTCGCTTGCCCCAAGACAACAAAATTCAGGTCACAATCGAAACAAATGAATTCAATACTACGATTATTACCTGTGAAAATTCCGTTTTCAAAATTCAGGGAAAGGAAGCTGATGAATTTACGGCACTTCCGAAGATTGACAGAAGTCATTCCATTTCCCTTTCCCAGCTGACACTGCGGACCCTTATCAGCCAGACCATTTTTTCCATCGCTTCCAATGATGGAAACATTAAGATGACCGGTGAACTTTTTGAGGTCAATGACGATATTTTCACCATCACTTCCCTGGACGGTCACCGGGTTTCCATTCGGAAATGCAAGCTGAACGAGAGCTACGAACCCCAGAAGGCCATTGTTCCGGGAAAAGCCCTGAACGAGATTTCCAAAATTCTCACCGGCGGTATCTATGATGAAGTAGTGATTTATTTTTCAAAAAATCATATTTTATTTGAGTTTAACAATACTATAGTAGTAACCAGATTGATAGATGGCGAATATTTTCATGTTGCCCAGATGGTTTCCGAGGATTACGAGACCAAGCTCGTTGTCAATCGGAAGCAGCTGATGGAAAACATTGAGCGTTCCACCATTTTTGTACGGGATAATGACAAGCAGCCGTTGGTGCTGAAAATTGAGGATAATGTTCTCGGCCTCAAGATCAATACAGATCTGGGACGGATGGATGCGGAAGTGAAAATTGAGAAAACCGGAAATGATCTGATGATCGGTTTCAATCCGAAATTCCTGGTGGATGCACTGCGTAACATTGAGGATGAGGAGGTCAGCATCTATCTGTCCATCCCTCGTTCCCCCATGTTTATCCGGGATGACGAGCGGAACTATACCTACATGATCCTGCCGGTCAACTTCAATCCGGATTCGATATAACCAGGTGTTATAATTATTTATGATCGTTGAATCCATTGAGCTCCGGGATTACCGAAACTATGAGACGCTGCGTCTTAAATTGAGTCCCGGGACAAACATTTTTTTTGGTGACAATGCCCAAGGAAAAAGCAACCTTCTGGAGGCTATATTTATGGCGAGCACATCCAAGTCCTACCGCATGAGTCAGGACAGGGATCTGATTCGCTTCGGTACGGAGGAGGCTCACATTAAGATGAGCATACGGCGGCGGGGCGTGCCCTCCCGCATTGACATGCATCTTAAGAAGAACCGTTCTAAGGGTATCGCCATTGATGAGATTCCCATCCGTAGGGCTTCGGAGCTTTTTGGGTTGGTGAACGTGGTATGCTTTTCACCGGAGGACCTGGGTCTGATCAAGGAGGGACCGGCACTGCGGCGGCGTTTCCTGGATATGGAACTTTGTCAGCTGGACAAGATCTATCTTTACAACCTGAGCCGCTACAACCGGACGATCAACCAGCGGAACAAGCTGCTGAAGGACATTGCGCTGCGACCGCAGCTGCAGGATACGCTGTCCGTCTGGGATGAGGAGCTGGTGACCTACGGCACGAAGCTCATGGAGCTGCGGGCTGCCTTCATTGCTCAATTGGGGGAGATCATTTCACCCATTCATGAGCGGTTGACGGGCGGAAGAGAGCAGCTGCGCATTTCCTATGAAATGCATACGGCACCGGAGAATTACCGGGATACCTTGCTTAGACTGCGGGAATCAGAACTTAAGCAGCGCATTACCCTGGCGGGACCCCATAAAGATGATATTCGTTTTTCTGTGGATGAACGGGACATCCGGAAATTCGGCTCCCAGGGTCAGCAGAGGACGGCAGCCCTCGCTCTGAAGCTGTCGGAAATTGAAATTGTAAAAAAACTGATCCATGACCAGCCGATTCTGCTTCTGGATGACGTGCTCTCCGAGCTGGATTCGAAGCGGCAGACCTATCTTCTGGAAATGCTGGATCAGACGCAGAATATCATTACCTGCACCGGGTTGGATGATTTTGTATCCAACCGTTTTCATATCGATGAACTGTTCCGGGTGGTACAGGGAACCGTGCACCGGGTGGAAGAGACAAGTATTAGATGACAGGAGGAAAGCAGAGTGGCAATTGAACATAACGAAAATGAAGATCTGCAGCGGGAAAGGGAACTGATGAAGGGCTCCGAGGACTACGGCGCAGACCAGATTCAGATTCTTGAGGGTCTGGAGGCTGTCCGCAAGAGACCCGGTATGTATATCGGTTCCACCTCTATCCGTGGACTGCATCATCTGGTTTATGAGATCGTGGACAATTCCGTGGATGAGGCCCTGGCCGGTTTCTGCGATGCCATCACTGTCACTATCAATCCGGACAATTCCATTACCGTGGAGGATGACGGAAGAGGCATCCCCGTGGACATCCAGAAAAAGGCGGGAAAGCCGGCTCTGGAGGTTGTCTTTACGGTACTGCATGCCGGCGGCAAGTTTGGCGGCGCCGGTTACAAGGTATCCGGCGGTCTGCACGGCGTGGGCGCCTCTGTGGTGAATGCCCTGTCAGAGTGGCTGACGGTATCCGTCTTCAAGGACGGCAAGGAATACAGCATGGCCTTTGCCCGGGGCAAGGTGGTGAAGCCCATGACCGTTGTGGGCGAGTGCCCGCAGGATAAGCATGGTACAACCGTATCCTTCCTGCCGGATCCGGAGATCTTTGAGGAGACCGTTTACGATTATGACACTCTGAAGGTGCGTCTGCGGGAGACTGCTTTCCTGACCAAGGCACTGAAGATCGTGCTGAAGGACACCCGGGAGGAGATCGCCCAGGAGAAGACTTTCCACTATGAGGGTGGTATCAAGGAATTTGTCACCTACCTGAACAAGGGCAAGGAGGCATTGTACCCGGAGGTGATCTACTGCGAAGGCGAGCGGGAGAAGATTTTCGTTGAGGTTGCCATGCAGCACAACGATTCCTATACGGAGAATATTTATACCTTTGTCAACAATATCAATACGCCGGAGGGCGGTACGCATCTGACGGGCTTTAAGAATGCCCTGACCAAAACCTTCAACGATTACGCCCGGCAGCATAAGCTGCTGAAGGATTCGGAGCCCAATCTCTCCGGCGAGGACATCCGCGAGGGACTCACCTGCATTATCTCGGTGAAGATTGAGGATCCCCAGTTCGAGGGACAGACAAAGCAGAAGCTGGGCACTTCAGAGGCCCAGACGGCGGTACAGGGCATCGTTTCCGAGCAGCTCACCTATTTCCTGGAGCAGAATCCCTCGGTGGCGAAGGTCATGTGTGAGAAATCCATACTGGCGCAGCGGGCCCGGGCCGCAGCAAGAAGAGCCAGAGACCTGACCCGGAGAAAGTCTGCACTGGAGGGCGTTGGCCTTCCGGGAAAGCTGGTGGACTGCAACAGCCGGGATCCGCAGGAGTGTGAGATCTTCATCGTAGAGGGAGATTCTGCCCTGGGTCCCGCCAAGGATGGACGGAATGTGAACACCCAGGCGGTGCTTCCGCTGCGCGGCAAGGTGCTGAATGTGCAGAAGGCCCGGTTGGACCGGATCTATGCCAACGAGGAGATCAAGGGCATGATCACTGCCTTCGGCACGGGCATCAACGAGGACTTTGATATTTCGAAGCTTCGCTACAACAAGATTATCATCATGACGGATGCGGACGTGGACGGCGCCCACATTGCCACCTTGATGCTGACCTTTATCTATAACTTCATGCCGGAGCTGATCAAGCAGGGACATGTGTATCTGGCACAGCCGCCCCTCTTCAACATCACAAAGGGCAAAAAGCATTACTATGCCTATTCCGACGAGGAGTATCAGGATATTCTCCGGAACATCGGTGCAGAGGGCGCTGACGTTTCCCGCTTCAAGGGTCTTGGTGAGATGGACACAGAGGAACTGGCGGAAACCACAATGGATCCGGAAACCAGAGTGCTGCTGCGGGTCAATATGGCAGAGGACGACAAGGCAGAGCTGGATCTGACCTTTACCACTCTGATGGGAGATCAGGTGGAGCCGAGACGTGAGTTCATTGAGCTTAACGCGAAGTATGTGACGAATCTGGATGTATAAGGAATTTTGAAGGAGGTTCAGCTTGGAGCCGAATATTTTTGATAAGGTACAGGATGTGGATCTGAAGAAGACCATGGAGAAGTCCTATATTGACTATGCCATGAGTGTTATCGTATCCAGAGCCATTCCGGATGTCCGCGACGGACTGAAGCCTGTACAGCGAAGGGTTCTCTTTGCCCTCCAGTCGCTCGGTGTGACGCCGGATAAAAAGACGAAGAAGTGTGCCACCATCGTGGGAGAAACCATGGGTAAGTACCATCCCCATGGTGACTCTTCGATTTACGGCGCGCTGGTATACATGGGACAGCCCTGGTCCATGCGCCATGTGCTCATTGACAAGCAGGGAAATTTCGGATCGGAGGACGGCGATTCTCCGGCAGCAATGCGATATACCGAGGCGAAGATGTCCCGGCTGGCCGCAGAGATGCTGAACGGCATCAACAAGGATACTGTGGATTTTCAGCCCAACTTCTCCAACGAGTACGATGAGCCTACCGTACTGCCTGCCCGTTTTCCGAATCTTCTGGTGAACGGCGCCACCGGCATTGCCGTCGGTATGGCCACCAATATCCCGCCCCACAATCTTCGTGAAGTGGTGAAGGCAGTGGACCGCATCATTGAGAACCGCATCGCGGATAAGGAAACCACCATGGAGGAGCTTCTCAGCATTATCCAGGGACCGGATTTCCCTACAGGTGCGCAGATCCTCGGCAGAAGAGGCATCGAGGAGGCCTATCGCACCGGCCGCGGCAAGGTGAAGATGCGGGCAGTGTGCGAAATTGAGCCCATGCAGAACGGCAAGCATCGTATCGTGGTGAAGGAACTGCCCTATCTCGTATACCGTTCCCGGGTCATCGAGAAGGTTGCGGATCTGGTGAAGGAGAAGAAGATCGACGGCATCACCTATATCAATGACGCCGCCGGCAAGGGCTCCAATGCGAAGATCAATATCGAGTTGCGGAAGGATGTGAATCCCAATGTGATCCTGAACCAGCTCTATAAGCACACCCAGCTGCAGGATACCTTCGGTGTCAACATGCTCTGCATCGTGAACGGCGAACCCAAGGTGCTGAACCTGCAGCAGATGCTGGAAGAGTTCCTGAAACATCAGGTTAATGTCGTCACCCGGAGAACCCGGTACGATCTCAACAAGTGTCAGGAGCGTGCCCATATCCTGGAAGGACTCCTGAAGGCCCTGGACCATATCGATGAAATCGTGCAGATCATCCGGGCAGCCGCCAATGTGGAAGAGGCGAAAACCAATTTGATCGCCCGTTTCCAGTTCAGCGAGGCCCAGGCCCAGGCCATCGTGGACATGCGCCTTCGTGCCCTGACCGGTCTGGAAAGAGGCAGACTCCAGGCGGAGTATGAGGATTTGCAGAAGAAGATTGCATATTATCAGGAAATTCTCGCGGATCCCAAGAAGCTGCTGGCGGTGATCCGTGAGGAGCTGGATGTTATTGCCGATAAGTACGGGGACGATCGGAGAACCGTGCTTTCTCATGATGACGATATGGACGATGAAGACCTCATTGCCGACGATGATGTGGTGATCACTGCTACCAGACTCGGCTATATCAAGCGTATGTCCCCGGAGAACTTCAAGCAGCAGAATCGGGGCGGCAAGGGCATCAAGGGCATGCAGACCATCGATAACGACAATATCGAGGATCTCTTCATGACCACGAACCATCATTACATCATGTTCTTTACCAACCTGGGACGCTGCTTCCGCATCAAGGGCTACGAGATCCCTGAGGCCTCCAGAACGAGCCGCGGTACCGCGATGGTGAATCTGCTGCAGTTGCAGGCGGGCGAGCACGTCAGTGCCTCCTTCTGCCTTCGTGATTTCAATACGGAGCAGTATCTGGTATTGGCCACCAAGTCCGGCATGGTGAAGAAGACACCGATCTCCCAGTACGCCAATGTACGGAAGAACGGTCTCATCGCCATGACGCTGAAAGAGGGAGACCAGCTCATCGAAGCGAAGCTGGTGGACCCCAATGAGGAGATCATGCTGGGCACCCGGAAGGGCATGGCCATCCGATTCAATGAAAAGGATATCCGCATCACCGGCCGTTCCGCCATGGGCGTACGCGGCATGCGGGTGGACGAAGACGATGAGCTCATCGGCATGCAGAAGCTTTCTCAGGGAGAGTATCTCCTTGTGGTATCCGAAAAGGGATATGGCAAGCTAACCGCGGTATCTGAATTCAATGTACAGAACCGGGGCGGAAAGGGTTTGCACTGCTATCGCTTCACCGAGAAGACCGGACAGGAGCTGGTGGGCTTCAAGTTGTGCACGAGAGACCGGGAGCTGATGCTCATCACTACTGCCGGCATCGTGATCCGCATGAGTCTTTCCGATGTCAGTGTCACCGGCCGCAGCACCTCCGGCGTGAAGTTCATGAGTTTGGATCAGGACACCAGAATCGCTTCCATTGCCAAGGTACGGGAATCCGCCCAGGATGCAGAGGATAATGAAGGCGGCGCCGAAGAAGCGGAAAACACAGAAATGTAAAGAAAGTGCTTGACAGTTTGTAAAAACATTGCTACTATGTATAGGCATCCTTGAAGGGTGCCTATTTTAATGATTCCCTCTTGGCAGGGACTTAAGAAGTAAGTGGAGAAATACTCAAGAGGCCGAAGAGGCGCCCCTGCTAAGGGTGTAGGTCGGGTTAAACCGGCGCGAGGGTTCAAATCCCTCTTTCTCCGTTTCAGCTTTGAAAAAGCTGATTGACAAAAGAAAAGCTATGTGATATAGTTCTTTCTCGTCGCCGTTGCAACTTAGCGGCGATAAAAATTTGAAAAAGTGCTTGACAAAAACTTAAATACTTGATAAAGTAAATGAGTTGTCGCTAAAAACGGCAAGCACAAAGAACCTTGAAAATCAAAGATCGAATAATACACAGACCCTGAAGAT
>CAVKVA010000008.1:0-109360 GCA_963659875.1 Parolsenella sp. | reverse complement strand
TAAGTATTGAAAAACCCTTGATTTTACAAGGGAAAACACTTGACATAATAGGGAGACAATATTATGTCAAAGATTTCAAATCCTACAAAGGTAATCACAGGAGTAAACACACGTTGGAGCTATGCGAATGTATGGGATGCCAAGAGCATCAATGGCGGCGCACCGAAATACAGCGTCAGCCTCATCATTCCTAAGTCCGACACCGTAACTGTTAACAAGATCAAGGCCGCTATCGAGGCAGCTTACGAGGAAGGCCAGAGCAAACTCAAGGGCAATGGCAAGACCGTTCCTGCTCTCTCCGTTCTTAAGACACCTCTTCGTGACGGTGATCTGGAGAGACCTGATGATCCTGCTTATGCAAATGCATACTTCATCAATGCCAACAGCGCTTCCGCACCCGGCATCGTAGATGCAGACCGGCAGCCTATCCTTGAGAGATCCGAGGTCTATTCCGGAGTTTACGGCAGAGCCAGCATCAACCTTTATGCCTTCAACAGCAATGGCAATAAAGGTATTGCTTGCGGCCTCAACAATCTCCAGAAGATCCGTGATGGAGAACCTCTCGGCGGCAAGTCCCGTGCTGAGGATGATTTCGCTTCTGAGGAAGAGGACGACTTTCTCGACTAATCAACTGATACAATGACAAATTTTGATGTAATGGGCGGCGGCACTGCTGCCGTCCGGAAAGGAA
Source organism: Parolsenella sp. (assembly GCA_963659875.1). GTDB lineage: Bacteria > Bacillota > Clostridia > Lachnospirales > Lachnospiraceae > Oribacterium. The sequence continues at coordinate 108,669 of CAVKVA010000008.1, read as the reverse complement.
AAGACAATGTTACAGACAATCGTAAATTATGAATTAATGATTTGGCTCGCAGTTCTCATCATCTTCCTTGTGGTATCACTGGTATATTTCATCAAGGACAGACACAAGGAAAACCTCACCTACTACGATTACAGCGAAGTAAAACGTGAGGTGGCTGATTTGAAGAGACAGCTCGAAGCAATCCAGAACAAATAAGACAAATGATTTCATTGGAATGGGCATCGGCCGGCTATGGCTGGTGCCTGTTTTCAGATTGGAGGATCTATGAAAAATATAAGCATCGATATAGAAACCTACTCCAGCAGGGATCTCGGCAAATGCGGTGTCTACAAGTATGCAGAGGCACCCGACTTTGATATCCTGCTCTTTGGCTATTCTCTTGATGGCAGCGAGGTACAAGTCATCGACCTGACAGCAGGCGAAGAAATACCGGATGACATCCTGTCTGCTCTCTCCGATCCTGCTGTTACCAAATGGGCTTTTAATGCTTCTTTCGAGAGGATTTGCCTCTCTGCCTGGCTTCATAAAAACCATCCGGAATATTTCAAGGGCTACGGCAAAGCAGACGACTCAGTCAGCAATTATCTTGATCCAGTCTCCTGGAAATGCTCCATGATCTGGTCCGCCTATATGGGGCTGCCACTCTCACTGGAAGGTGTCGGAACTGTTCTGAAGCTTCAGAATCAGAAAATGAAGGAAGGTAAAGACCTGATCAAATACTTCTGCTGCCCCTGCAAGCCAACTAAAGCAAACGGTGGCAGGACCCGCAACCTTCCTGAGCATGCACCTGATAAGTGGGAAATCTTCAAGGCCTACAATAAACGAGATGTTGAAGTGGAGGTCTCTATCAAAGACAGATTAGTCAAGTTTCCGGTTCCGGAATCAGTATGGGAAGAATATCATCTGGATCAGGAAATAAATGACCGAGGCATCATGCTGGATATGGACGTGGTAGAAAATGCGATCGCTTTCGACGAAAAATCGAAGTCCAGTCTCATGATTACCATGCAGAATATCACCAACCTGGAGAATCCCAACAGCGTTGTACAGATGAAGCAATGGCTTTCCGAAAATGGAGTCGAGACTGAATCTCTCGGCAAGAAGGATGTGGCCGGTCTTATCAAAGAGACTGATGGCGAAATCACAGAGGCACTGAAGCTCCGGCTGCAGCTTGCCAAATCCTCTGTTAAGAAATACCAGGCTATGCAGAATGCTGTCTGCGAGGATGGCCGTGCTCATGGTATGTTTCAATTCTACGGTGCCAATCGTTCCGGCCGCTGGGCAGGCAGACTGATCCAATTGCAGAACCTTCCTCAGAATCACATGTCTGACCTGGCAGATGCCCGTGAGCTTGTCCGCACCGGCGATTATGATACTCTGGATATGCTTTATGACGATATCCCGGACACGCTTAGCCAGCTGATCCGTACAGCCTTCATTGCAAGACCAGGCTATAAATTCATTGTCAGCGACTACTCTGCCATCGAAGCCAGAGTACTGGCCTACCTTGCCGGTGAGACATGGCGTTCTAAGGTATTTGCTGAAGGAAAAGATATCTACTGCGCTTCCGCCAGCCAGATGTTCAAGGTACCAGTAGAAAAGCACGGCATCAATGGTCATCTCAGGCAGAAGGGAAAAATTGCAGAATTGGCATTGGGTTACGGCGGATCTGTCGGTGCACTGAAATCTATGGGAGCTCTTGAAATGGGATTAACCGAAGACGAACTTCAGCCACTGGTAGATTCCTGGCGCAGTTCCAATCCTAATATAACGGCCTTCTGGTGGGACATCGACAGCGCTGTGAAAACAACTATCAAGCAGCGTATTCCTACAGAAGTCAAAGGAATCCGATTCAGCTATAAAAGCGGCATGCTTTTCATCACTCTTCCGTCCGGCAGGCGACTCAGCTATGTAAAGCCTTGTATCGGCGAAAATCGCTTTGGCGGTGAATCCATTACCTATGAAGGCATCGGCTCCACCAAGAAATGGGAACGCATCGAATCCTACGGCCCAAAATTCGTAGAAAATATCGTACAGGCAGTCTCCAGGGACCTCCTCGGCTATACCATGCGAAATCTCTCTGACCAGAGAATTTGCGGTCACGTCCATGATGAACTGATTATCGAATGCCCGGAAGATATACCTGTCGAAAGCATAACCAAGGTCATGAGTAGGTCACCGGAATGGATGCCAGATATCCTGGTCCGAGGCGATGGATATGAGACAAAATTTTATAAAAAAGATTAAAAAGATAGCGGCCTGCCGGTTCATCGCCAGCGGCCGCTGCTCTTAAATTTTAAATTTCCAGAGTTATTTATTAAAATATATTCGTTAGCATTTTCTTCTATCACTTTATTATACCGTTCTACAGCCTCCTCAGTTATATGAGTCACATAATACTGTGGATCATATGCAGTCATTTTACCTTGTGCCATTAAAATTCGCGGTGTTATCGGCATTAATCCAGCTTTAGTTCCATCTTTTCTTTGATAAACAAACGATGGATTATCACTCGTGATAAACTTTGTGCTTCCATCAGCTATAAGAAAATGAAAATTCGTATGTTTCATGCTTTCTACTGCTTGAACATACATAGGTCCATCGTCATTCAAAAATCTTCTAAAAAATTTCAAGAGAAGACAATGCTTGAAATAATCTGCCACAGTTTCAAATAACGGAAGTTCACGCTCATCAGTTGGGATTTCCACCTTGTCCATTTCTAAAATTTCACTGCAAAGCCAATTGAATTCCTTTTCAAACATTGGCTCTGTTGCGAAACTTCTCCAATCCATAGAAACATAAAACTTCATTATGAAGTCCTTTTGAAATTCCGGTATTGGGCCATTTACTGTGAGGACCTTGTTCTCTATTTCATCTCTTATTGAAGGCCAAAAATTTTCATATTTAGAAGACCAGTTTTCTTCTATGTCCCTAATTTTTACCTGCTCAATAGCTGCCCTAATGGGCTTCTTGGATGCAATGGTCCCATCAGATTTACGTCTTATTTCCCAATTGCTAAAATCATAATAAAGATTATTAAAGTCTAAGCTGTCAGTAATGGTTCCGCCTTTATATACGACGTCATAATCTACCAGCACAGAAAAGATTTTATCAGCATCATCTTTGGTACATAAAGGCATACCAGCAAAAATAGAATGGTAATGATTAATACCAAGTATATTATCTTTATTCTTGTTTCCAACCTCTCCTGTTGCCTTACTCTTATACTTAAGAGTTCCAGATGCATTCGCCCAAGAAGACATATATGTCTGTGGAACCAAATGATGATACTTTGCATTACTACTCAATATTTACTCCTACTCTTTCTGTTCAACTACTTCCTCTAGACTAACCCCATACAAATTTATTGTCTGTTCAGATCCCTTATCCGAAATAGTCTTTCCCATAGCAGTCTCAATGACTGCCATAATTGCTTTCGCACGATCTATAAAGTAAGTATCAAAGTCGTCTGTGATAAACGCATCATAATTAACCAGATGCGATTCCACACGTAATTTCAGCTGGTCCTCATCAATCTCCGCTGCCTTAATAATTTTCTGGCTATATTTACTCGGAGCCTCACCACCAATCTGACGATTGGATTCAGGAAGTAGCGGTGTCTTATTTACGATAGAATTCCACTTTGCTTTCTGATACCCCTGCTTAATACAATAAGCTTCTGGGAAAATATGATGGATATCCGGAGACTCGTCCATACTCTTCACGATATCCATAGTAGTTCCTTTCATAAAATCTCGGCAGCTCTCGCGATAAACAAGTGCCATGATACCTTTGTATGCAGCACTATTTCTAGTCTGCAGAGACATCAGTCTCGTTGCAGAGAAATATGCTGCATTAATGGTTCTGTTCTGACTCTCCTTACCTTGAATGGCAGCAACTACATCCTCTATATCATTGGCGAATCTGGTTTCATTTGCACCGCCGTACATTTCACCCATAATTCCACACCAGAACCACTTTGCAAGAATATTCTGAGTTGCCGGTAGATTAAACGTACTTTTTCCAATCACGGCACAAATTGCTGCAAGTGGAATAAGCTGCGTAGTATAAGGCAGGTCTCTCATGCGGAAAACATACTGGCTAAACAAGAATTTTCTAGCCATTTTATAACCTTCCAAAACTGCTGCCTTATTTGCCTGATAAGATTCAAAAGCCAAAGCTAAGACATCCTTCTTTTTACAGGTTGTAGCCGTTTCAGCAAAGTAGCTAGTGTAAAGCGTAATTGTCGTTAAAAAGGCAGTTTCATCAACGCCCCGCATGACATCCGTATTCAGTGGTTCATTCTTACCCCAGATAATATCGCGACATTCTTCCCAGTCTTTTCTCAAATCAAATTCATAAGTAGCAAAAGTAGCCGTAAGCAACTCAAATACTGTCAGCGCAACACCGCCGGTATTTACATTTTCGAAGACCTTGCATACTGCCTCACGTGGTGTTTCTCTTCCCAACGTAATAACCGGAAGCTTATATCCAGTGATTGTCTCAATAACATCTGTACGAAACTGCTTATACCGCTCCATAAAGTTCTTTTCATACCCGTGGTATTCTTTATAACCATCAGCCCAGTCTTCACGAGCGCTACTATCAAATATGATATTTATAGGAAACATTTCATTCTCATATTCCATTTCCTTGGTTGAAAGATCCAGTAAGACTTTACGATCAAAATCTGTCTTTACTTTCTTGTCGTCAGGAACCGGAACGATAGCGTCATAACGATCTTCATTATCATCCAGACACTTTTTCATATCCAAATAATAAAAGCGTTTAATCTCCTTGCCTTTATCGGTCTTTGTTAATACTGGATCCAGTGAACAGGTTGTCCTATACATAGAGGTAAGACGCTGCTGCCCATCCAACACAAGATAGTCTGGATCAACAGTAACATTTTTCACACCTTCTATAGGACGATATTTGAATTTTACGTTCTCATTTCCACACTCCAGGCGCATGATAGCTCCCATCGGATACCCTTGTGAAAGGCTCGCCAGAATTCCACGTATTCTTCCATCATCCCAGGTCCAGCTACGCTGAAATTCCGGAAGTTGTGCTTTTCCGGTCGTAACGTCTCGCATCAATTCACTTAGTTCTGTGTCTAATGATTTCGGTGCTATATTAATTGCCATGTCTGTTGCTCCAATCTATCTTATTTTTCGAAGGATTACTTTAATTCGACCGCTTGGTCCAGTAAATCCTGGCTGAATTCAACTTCCGGATACTTTGCATATCCATTTTCCATCACGCGTCCAGTCTCCTTGATGTATGGTCTAATCAACGCATACACTTCTCGTGACATGTCTGGTATCATTAGAAATCCGCACTTGTCTGGACACTTCTCCGGAAAATTTACTGTGATATCGCAAAAATTGATCCAGCCTTCATCCTGGTCCAGGTCTTCAATTCCCACATATAAGTTCCCATTATTTCGATATGTTCCTTTTACAAAACGGATTTCATACTCCGTTCCCATAAAATCAAGTTTCATAATTTTTACCCATTTTCTTAATCTTCAGCTATTGATGATGAACTTGGCATATAGTCCAGTTTAGAATCATTTAACTTCTTTCTGATATCTCGCCAATTTGGCATATATTCATCCAGGATAGCAACAAAATCAGCGCCGTGATTTCTCACTTTTAAGTGTGCCAGTTCATGCAAAATAACATATTCCAGACAGTCAACCGGCTTCTTTGCGAGTTGCAGATTCAGCCAGATTTTCTTTGTATTGGTATTACAGGTTCCCCATCGTGTTGTCATGTATTTGCTCTGCCAGCTGGATGAATAAAGGCCTGTTTTCTTTTCCCATTTAGGAAGATATTTTTCTACTTCTTCCTTCAAAAGCGACCGGTACCATTCTTTTACAAATGTATCTCTTTGTTTTGCCGTGCTTTCTTTCCTGACTGTTAGAATTGCTTCATCACCTGATAGTATTAAAGACTTTCCTTTGCCAGAATATTCAACTCTCAGGAAATATTGCTTTCCCCATAAATACAAGGTTTCTCCTGAGACATATTCTCTTTCAGATTGTCTTTCTTGGTTTTCGAATTTTTCTTTCTGCCTTCTTATCCAGCCGAGCTTCGTTCGAACAAACATCTCTATGCTATGATCAGACATTGTTTCTGGTGCTGACACCCTTACTTCGCCATCCGGAGGATAAACATACAGATGCATGTTCTTAATGTTCTTTTTTTGAATTTCTACCGGGATACCGGATATCATTATCTGCATTAATATTCCTCTTGCTCTATAACAATGGCGAAGATTCTTTCTACTTCATCTTCATCCTTCAATATGTTATAAAGGGCCCTTTTTATTTTGTTTGTCTTAACAGGATTATTCCTAAAACCTTCCTGGCGAGCGCCCAGCACAGCACCATGAATTTTCAGGGCAAAAGCTTCATCTTCTCCGCAATTATCATATAATGCTCGAAGCGCACCGTTATTTCTGATGCTTTCAGGATACTTGGAATTCTCCTGTGGTTTTGTAACATTCTTCGCAAGTTCCAGATATTTTGCCAAAAGCTGCGCATATGCAATCACACCACGCTTACGTTCAACAATTATCAGTTCAAGTACCTCTGACATCTTGCTATAATATGCCGGATTGATAACTATCTTCTGGACCACCTTCTTACGAATGTTGTTCTCAATGGCTTCTGCGGCTGGTTCCTGCGATCCTTCCGGCACATCATTCACCAGAGAATCCTCTTTATAAATGATGAAATCAAGCAGCGTGAAATCATCGATATCTCCGACCTTCTTAGCATCACTGGCCTCAATATAGTTATCTATAAGGTAACGCATTCCCGGCTCATACATCTTAAAATCAATAAAGTCTGCACTGGCCTGCCCAATAACCTGCCTCAAGTCTACATAGAAGGTTACTTTTTCTTCAAATTTTGAACGTTGTTCTGCTGAATAACCAATATCATCCATTCTCGGTTTCAATTCAGCATATGCACGAACAAGCCTTGCCACAAGTTTATACAGTCTTTCCCTAATTCTTGCATAAGCTTCGTCAGACTCTTCGTCGAGCGGGACACCATTCTCACCACAGAAGTAATGAATATAGTCAATTTGTGTTTTCGGCATTTCCACTCCATCACACAGTTCCTCTATCTCGTCCAGAGTATCTTCGAAATACTTCCTTGCTTCATCTGTACGGTCCTTTAAGAGTCCCTGAACATCCTCGGCATCATACGATTCAAATGCGCCTGAGGTATATGTATTCATGGCATCTGTCAGATCACCAAAAAGCTGCTTATAATCAACAATGTAGCCAAAATCCTTAGCATCACCGTCTAGTCTGTTTACACGGCAAATGGCCTGGAACAAACCATGGTCGTGCATTGCCTTATCAATATAAAGATAAGTACACGGAGGAGCATCAAATCCTGTAAGCAGCTTATCAACAACGATAAGGAGCTTCATGTTATTAGGCTCTTCAACAAATTTACGTTTAGCTTCTGTCTCAAAAGCCTCTACAGCCTTTGCCACAGAGGTAGAGTCATCACTTTCTGATACGCCTATCATCTTCAGATAAATGGAATACTTCTCGAAAGTCTCTGTTTCTTCCTCTTCACTTACAGTATCTGTCCTTAAGTCTCCTGCATTCGGTGTATATGATGAAATGATGGCACACTTTTTAAAGTTCTTATTTTGGAATATCTCATAATATTTACATGCAGAATAGACTGAGCCAGCTACGAGAATAGCATTTCCATTGCCATCCATAAGTCTTGGCTTAGTAGCAAAATCGAATATAATATCATTGGCAATTTTCTCCAGCCTTGATCTGGAAGAAAATACTTTCTGCATGTTTCCCCAAAGTTGCTTCAGTTTCGCCTTTCCTCTTGATGAAAGGCCCTGAGTTTTAGCATCAAACCATGCGTCAACCTTATCCTGGGATGTTATATCCTGTGGTACGTCTCTTGCCTCATAGCGAAGATCAAGAATAACTCCATCCCTTACACCTTCATCAAATTTGTAAGTATGGATATAACCACCAAATGTCTCAAGACTAGTTTTCTTATCTTTCTTCAGCAGAGGTGTACCTGTAAAACCGATAAATATTCCTTTTGGAATAATTACCTTCATCGCAGTGTGCAACTTACCAGATTGTGTTCTATGACATTCATCTACAAATATGACAAATTCGCCTTTAGCAGAGAAATTGGCAGGTAGTGATTCTTTCAGTTCCTCAACATACTTGTCGTAATCTTTTTCTGTTGCTTCACCACCACGTTTACCAAACTTATGTACTAGAGAACAAAGCAGCCGATCGTCAAATTTGTCTATTCTTTCAATCAGATCTTTACCGCTCTTTGTACGAACAATATTCTCCTCTACACCGATAAATAACTTTTCTATCTGATCGTCCAGTTCATCTCTATCTGTTACGATAAGAACCCTGGCATTGGGATTATTTGCAAGTACCCATTTTGCCAGCCAAACCATGGTAAGGCTCTTACCAGATCCTTGAGTATGCCATACAATACCGCCGGTCTTTTTGTCTACCAATCGGTGTTGTGCTCGCTTGATAGCATAAAACTGATTGTATCGGCAAACCTTTTTTACACCCTTATCAAAAATGATAAAATCATGGATCAACTCAAGAAAACGCTTCTTGTAGAACATCGAATAAATCTGCTCATCCAGCTTTTCATCAACGGATTTACAATATTCTTCTATCCTAAGATCTGACTCATCTAGCTCATCAAATTGATTTCTAAAGCCATCCTGTTTCCATTCCAAATAGTATTTCTCAGGAGTAAGCAATGTGCCATAACGAAGCCCTTCGCTGTCATTTCCTGCCATGCAAAACTGTATAGTAGTAAAGAAATCTTCAATGAAATGAGCGCGTTGGTTAGTGAGATTCTGTCTGATGCCATTAGAGACAGATACGCTACTCTTCTTGAGTTCAATTACAGCCAATGCAATACCATTTACATAAAGGACCACATCCGGTCTCTTTGTATGATCACCTTTAACTGTAACCTCTTCTGCAACGTAAAAATCATTGTTTCCCGGAGTTTCAAAATCGATAAAATATACCGTCTTTGGAGTCCCTGCTTCATCGTTTACCTTGGCACCATATTTTAAAAGGCTATATACCGACTTATTGGCATGATAAAGTCCCTGCTGGAGGTTGGTAGATGTACGTTCCAGTTCCAGAACGGCACCTTTAGCCAGTTTATCGCCATAGCCCATTTTGCTTAAATAAGCCATGATCCAATCTGGCATAAGGTTGGTATTCTCAGTATCATGCAAATCTCCAAGATAAGTGTAATGAAGCTTATCTATAAACAACTTCACTACTCTATTCTGTGTGTTTCTTTCAGCGTCGCCAATATTTGGCATACTGATCACCTCCTTATACTAGACGGATTTCACCGGTCAGTAATTTCTGCATCATTCCCTGCTTTAACAATTTTGTTTTTGCAAGTTTTCTGCATAACATGTTAATTTCGTTATCCATATCGCCTAATAAGTTAGCTATAGCTTGTTGTTCCTCTATATCAGGTAACATAATAGATATTTTTCTCAACTTACTAATGCTCGTTCTTGCTCTTGTACTGCCTTGGGTATTTTCAGCAACTTGCTCTAAAAAGAACTCACTTTTTGTTGCATAAACAAAATATTTAGAATTTACTTTTTCATTAGGTACAAACTTTACAACATCCGACGCAAGAATATAGTCTTTTTCTATGTCAGGACAGATTATCGTCCTTCCTGCTGGCATCATCTTTGCAATTACAATGTCTCCTGGTTTGACTTTGCACCGACTAAGTTCATTGGCATGCTCATAAGTTGTATATTTAGTATTGTCATTGTTCCATCCATCTTCGCCTATGTTACTGAGCTGGATTAATCTTACTTCATGTTCTGAAGTATAGTGTTCAGTTTTTAAATCACTTCCAAATGGGCCATCTGTCATGCTTGATGAAATATCATTAAGAAAAGCCTCCTCCCAGTTATTTGTAAATCCTGGCAGTCTTTTCTTTCCTGTCAACAGTTCCTGCATTGCACCTTGCTTGATATTCTTTTTCTTTTCAATAAGTTTCTCAAGATTATCAATTAATTCGTCAATATCAGAAAGAGCTGTTGCAATAGTTTTCTGCTCTTCTAAATCAGGCAAAGCGACACGCAAATTTTTAACAATGTTTTGACTAATGTTAGGCTGGCCAGCTCCACTACCTAAAGAAATAATATAGTCCCTCATTCCTTGCAATGAATAAAACAAATACTTGTAATCGCATTTTTTAGGATTGCACATCATTGCGCAGCAAGCTTGATTTGTGGCAGATTCAGTAGTAAGAATTCCTAATCGCCCAATTGTAGCCCCATACATGGCCATCAAGACTGTATCTTGCGGAAAAATTTTTGCAGATGAATTTTTCAATGCTGCTTCACTTATATATTCAATTGAATCATCAATTAAGTTATCTCGTAATTCACTCGTAGTTAACCATTTAATATTTCCCTCATAATATGATGCTATCGATCTTGAAGGAGTTCCGCCTGAGGATGTACTGGCAAAGTTCGATATAATATCATCGTCCCAATCTTGGATAATATACCCTGTCTCGATAAATTTCATTTCTTCCTTTACCATGCAAACCCCATCCTTTCCAGATGAGCCTTCACCTTTGACTCATAGTCTGCCACAGATATTTCAAGTTCAGGCAATGTATCCTTATATCTCTCAGCGAGTTCAATCACTCTGTTAGAAATATTATGTGAAGCCGCCACATATAAACTATCAATGCCATCCCTCAAAGCTGCATACCACTTAAGATCAATCAGCAACATCTTGATTTCTTCATCTGTAAGCTCTGAATACTTAGCTTTAACCTTCTCCTCGAGTTCTGTAGATAAAGTCTTAATTTTTGATTTAAGATCTGATAAAATAGCAATATTTTCAGCCACCTGTTTTAATTCATCAAAGTCCTCTTCGTACATTTCTTTTACAGGAAGTTGTGAACGGATCTCGGCAATTCTTGCAGTAATTGTTTTCTTACTTATAGTAGTTCCGCCATTATAGGCATTCTCACATATAGGATGGATTTTTATATAATCCTGGTATTCTTTTTTCTTCATAGGAAAAGCATCAGCCATTGCAAGCAATGCTGTAACTTCTTCATTTTCTGTGTAGCTTAATATTTCGTCAATCTTTGTCTGCACATCCGTAGCTTTAACTTTTCCATCCTCTATTACATCTGAAAGAGCCGAGTCATCTGCCGTATTTTCAATAAGTTCAGAAAGCTTGCTATCAGCCTCATCCATCTCTGCTTGAAGCTTTGCTATCTCATCACACTCGGATTTGAAGAAAGTCTGCTCCATTAGCGGGCGCGGGATAATTTTCCCTTCCCATCCCTTGATTTTTTCCTCTTCCGTACCATCCTTTTTCTTTTTAATCTCTTTGATGTCAACGATTTCCCTGCCGGCTTCATATCCATCGTAAGTAACAATAAGAACATCATCAGCCATGGTCTCCTGCCAGTATGACAGCAGCACTTCATAGACGTCATACTTATCAATAAGTTCTACATCTTCAAACTCTTTTACCAACTGTTCTGAAAGTTCTACAATGTACTGCTTAATATTGGTCTCTGAATTAATGCTTCTCAGGCCTTCATCTACCTTCTGCTTCCATGCATCAAATGCATTTTCAATACGGTCTGCGTATGCTGCAAACTGCTCGTCATTGTATATGATGTTTCTTACCTCATCTATATCAATATTCAGCTTATAGTAGCCCTCTCGTTCAACAGAGAATAACCTGTCCTTAAGTCCTGGGAATAAAGTCCAATACTTTCCAAGTGAATCCACATCAGCGGCAGGAATTCCTCCATGCAGATGTGCTTCAATATCCTGAATGTCTTCCTTAGCTCCGGAATCGATATATCTTGGAATATTGAGGTTATATCCATTCTTTACCTTAATCTCTTCCATTGGTACCATTCTGGAATATCCCGGTACTTCAAGCTGATTATCAAATGTTGTAACAATACGATAAATATCCTCTTCACGGAGTCTATTCTTGTTTCCGTCTTTAATAAAATCGTGACTAGCATCAATCATAAAGATGCCACTTCTCTCATCTGCATCCTCTTTATCAAGTACAATAATGCAACCAGGTATACCTGTACCATAGAAAAGGTTTGTTGGAAGGCCAATAATTGCCTTAATATATCCCCTGTCTACAATTGACTGACGGATTGTAGCCTCAGCATTTCCTCGAAAAAGAACGCCATGAGGCTCTACAATGGCAGCCTTTCCTGTATTCTTAATAGACTTGATAATATGAAGCAGCCAAGCGAAATCAGCATTTTTCTCTGGAGGATTATCTCCATAACCTGTAAATCTGCCATAATCTTTAAGACCATCTGTCCAGTTTTTAAGTGAAAATGGAGGATTAACTACAGCAAAATCAAAACGCTTAAGCACCTGATTATCAGAGCCTTCTTCAAAATACTGAGGTGATGAAAATGTATCCGCTGCATGAATTTCACCAGCCGCCTTGTTGTGAAGTACAAGGTTCATCTTTGCAAGACCAGCCGTGGTGGTCTCCTTCTCCTGACCGTATATAGCTATTTCAAAAGGAGCCTCATCAACAGCACGAATAAGCAACGAACCAGATCCACAGGCCGGATCATATACGGAATATCCTTCCTCTCTAGGTTTAATCTTTCCAATTCCAACTACCTTGGCCAGAATTCGAGATACCTCTGCCGGAGTATAGAACTGTCCTTTACTCTTTCCACTCTCGGTAGCAAATTTACGCATCAAATACTCGTAAGCATCACCCAAGATATCGTCGCCGCTAGTTTTGTTGTGCTTAAAGTCAAATTCTGGACGCATGAAGATTCCGATAAGTCCCGTGAGTTTGTCCACCATCTCCTGGCCTTTTCCCAGCTTTGTCTCGTCATTAAAATGGGCATTATCAATAACACCGCGCAGTTCATTTTCTTCGGCGAGTTTTGCAATCACCTTATCTATTTCTTCACCAATATTCTTATTTCCTCTGAGAGCAATAAGATCATCAAAACTTCCACCCTCTGGCACTACAATGTCGGCGTACTTTACGCCCTTGAATTTATCTGTTACATACTTCACAAAAAGCAAAGTAAGGATATAGTCCTTGTACTGTGAGGTATCCATACCACCGCGAAGCTTATCGCAGCTTGCATATAAAGAACTGTATAATTCATTTTTCTTAACAGCCATCTTCTCTTAATCTCCTATCTATTTTCTCAAGTTGCAGCAATCATGAGGATTCGGATTAAAATGATCACGGAAGTAGTTATAATGCTCCGTGCAATCATCACATACCGTCACCTCTTTGAACCCGGTAATTTTCGATAATATTTCAAGTTTACGCTCCAGCGGCAGGTTCATATATCCATTGTCATTATAGGTATAAGCTGATGCATCTATATCAAATTGCCGAAGGATGGTAGTATTCACTCTAAGAAACTCCACCAGAATTTTGTCACAGGCGACTTGGTTCAGCTTATCAAAGTCAATCCACCCATCTACATAAGGGCTAAGTCTAAAGAATGTATCAAAGCCTTCGCTCTGAAGCTTTTCTATCGCTTCAACACGTTTTGACGGTGGACTGGCCTTCTCATATTTCTTACAGATTTTCGAATCAAAACTTGTCGTTGTAATCTGAATATGCGCCAGATCCTTTCTCATAACTTCCAAATACTCCGGATTTGCCACCAAATGAGACTTGGTAACAATCAGATACCCAATGTCATAATTATTAAGGATCTTGATTGTCTCAAGTGTAGTATGGTATTTAAGCTCTACTGGTTGGAAACAATCCGTAAGCCCACCAAGCCTTACTACGTCTCCTGCTTTTAAGTCCCCGCGCTTTATACGATTTTCAATTCGCCATGTATCAGCGATTTTAGGATGCTTCGGATCCCAGCCGTCAGGTCCTGACAGTCGCTGAATCATATCCTTTGCATAACAGTAACTGCAATCATGTCCACAACCACAGCCATAAGTATCCAAACGAGTCGGATAATAGCATTTGCTTCCCTCATTACCTTCAACAGTTTTCAGGAAACCAAGATATTCACGGTCAGTAGGATCTTTAAGAATTCCAGCCTCAAGCTTGTCATGCTCCAACATAGTCATTCCGTTTTCATCTTTCCATGTCTGCGGACCGCTGGCATTGGCTCCAAACAGGAAATATGCTGCGGTTGACGGACTCTTAAATTCCATATCCCTTGTAAGAAGATTATCTACAATAGTTCCATCCTCTGCAGAAATCTTCCTCAAGTCTTTTAATGTTTGATTTAAATAGTTTGCTATCTTATCACGGACCTGGCTGCCTTTAAACACAAGGAATCCGTTCTCTGTAACCACGCCTTCTGCTTTAACGCCACGGGCATCTATGTAAAATTTTTCACCTGGTTTGGCCATAAGCGCTTCCACCTTTCATATATTATTAGCCACTATCAGGCTATCATTTTAATTGTCCCAAAATACGGACTCAATTGTGTTCTATAAATAATTCCGGCATATTGATGTGAATGATTTGGGCCTCACGCTCAACCGTAGTCTTTCCACAATTAAGCAAAGTCAATTTGAGCCGAGCGCCATCATCTGTTGCTTCAACATAGATCCTCTCATTTTCAGTAATGAACGTTGCTGCTTCTCTCGAAAAGCCATTACGTTGCAACATGATGGTTAATGGATTGACAGAACCATATTCCACATATTCATACCAATCATTCGAAAAGCTCTCTTCTCCTATAAAGGCTTTATACGCGGATGAAAATGCCATAAAGTAATTGGAAAAACTAAACAGAATTACATCATTAATGTCGTTAAGCACATCCGCCGCTATCTGATTATTGTGTCTGGCGGATCCGTTATACGACTCTTTTGAATGATCCGGGAAATAGACCTTTTGTCCACTGGCCTTTTTATATTCAATGGAATCCTTGATCATCTGCTGAATGCTCATTCCCTTAAACCATTTTGACAGAGCGACCGCATTTCTTTTCAGCACCGGATGCTCACCATTTGATTCCCCTCCTACAAGGGAGCGATCATATTTATTCCAGTTAAATATTTCATTCAGTTTTTCGAGGAATGCCATTAGCTCCTTATTATCCACATAGCCGTAAATATTGATTTTGGGATACTTCAAACCATTTTTTATAGCAAAATAAAGTTTCTCAGACTGATCCGGAGTGATATTCAGATCATCAAGTTCACTTTCTTTCCCCGAGAAGGCATTTTTAATCTGATTAACAACTTCGTCCGTCAGTAAATCCTTAAATTCTTTCCTTACCGGGCTATCGATATCGTTTAATATGCTTCTCAGAAGCATTACCATGAATTTCCTCATCAGAGCAAACTCATCCAATGTCTGTGCACTCGTTTTATCAAGTTCGGTGTTGCCCTGCTTCAAGTGCTCTATTATCTTTTTCTCCTGATGCTTTGTAAGCGTCTTTCTTATTGACAATTCCTGCTTAGGAACTTCCTTTTGAAGCATTTCAGCATACTTCTGTGTATCAGTTCCTTTTTCAAGTGCCATAAGGTATACATTTCCGTAAAGGTTGTACTGTATGCGTCCAACGCGACCCAGAAGATTTCTGAACGCCACCTCATTCAGTTCTTTCTTTCCGTTTAGATAATGTGTCACAAATAAGTTATCCGCAGGAAGATTTACTCCTTCAAGCAAAGTGCTTGTACACACAATGGTATGTATCTTATTTTCCTGACGAAACAGTTCCTCTATCCTAAGGCGCAGTGCAGCGGGAAGGTACCCCATATGGTAGGCCACGCCTTTTTTTACCGTCTCTGCAAGGAAATAATCATTATATACCTCATCCTTTATCTCATCCGACAATGCATCCAAGTCTGGGTCATGGAGTTCCGGAAGCATAGCCGCAAAAGTCTGAGCATACTCAATGACTCTCGTTTTAGAATGACAATACACCAGATTCTTCGAACTTCCTCCGAGTTTTATAAGAAGCCTGTAAAGGTTTTCATCTCCTGTTAATTGACTGGCATATGTCAGACATCGCTTTATCGAATCATAGTATTTAATTTCACCATGATTAAAATCCACCAGGAACTTAACCTGACTCACAGGTGTGTATTCAGAAGCCATCTGATTTTTTACCAAATCTGTTCCTTCCGGAATTAACTGCTGATAGATTTCCGGATTCGGGATATTGGGAGATGCAAAAATAATCCTCGGTTTGTTCTGTCTGTTGCATAATTTCTCCACAACCGAATAGTAAAAAGCACTTCTGGAGTCTTCTTCTGAAATTTTATGTGCCTCATCTATAAAGATATAGTCTATCGGCATGTCTCTATATAAAGTCAGAAGGTAAGCCATTCTTTCCGGCGTCATGATAAAAATGAAGTGATGTACATCTTTCAGGACCACTGCGCCTGCTGAAGTAACGATTCTGTAATCCTTCTCTGCAAAATAATTCCGAAGCGTCTTTGTCAGTTCACTCGTCACCTCATTAATCAATGCCTTGGTCGGAACCAGCAGTGCGAAATTATAGCCCTTATCCAGTTCTATCTGATTTTTTATGAAGGTCTGCATAACAAAGGATTTACCCATAGAAGTAGGTCCTGAGTAGCTGAAACTTCCATCCTCAAAATGATCGTATACTTCCTTCTGCGATCTGAAAAAGTGCTTTTCTTCATCTCCTGGAACTTCCAGATATTCCTTCATAACTTCAGAATACAGCTGTTCAAAAAGTGAACTGCTCTTGTACTCTGGAGCCATCAAATCCCTGCCTCGGAAATTGCAGGTGTTGGTCAAAACGGAACCGGCATAAAAAGCGACATCCTCATCATTCGGATATAAATAATCCAAAAGCGTAACCATTTCCTGCGCAAGTGATTTATGTACATCAGATTTCTCATTATAAGAGGACTTGGATAAAATATCTGCAAACCGCAATGCGTCTATCTTGTCGAATTCGACACAATATTTCTGATCGTCCCCAAATAATTTAATCGTGTAGTTATGTAGTATTGCCGCATAGAGTTCCTGAAGATACTCATTTTCCAAAATATTCTGGTAAATGGCATCTGCAAGCCGAACCTGGTTTTCAGCGTTATCCGGCATCAGTCGTCACCTCCCAGCAGTCTATCCATAACTTCTTTTTTATCTGAAAGTGCACTGTTAAGCGGAAGTACATAGATATAGAAAGAGCACCTACTCAGTTTCAACTCATTGACCTTATCCACGATATACTGAACATGATGCTGAAGATCCAAACGCATCTTGCTCTGAGCCTCAGCCCTGAATTCTTCATTTGTATATTGATCTACATCTAAGCCAAGGGTGTAACCTATAAACATGCCATAAGCGTTATCTACCGGTATTTTCTTCTTGCTTGGCAGAAGAACTTCCTTAAGCCTTTCTGTTGTCTGATTATCAAAGCTTTTGCCCATAATGGTACTATCTACTACCTGGCGTTCCTGCCTCTGACCGCCTGAAACTGCAGCAATCTCCTCAAAAGCTTTATCTATTGCATCCTGTATATCGTCAATTATTCCGGATGCTCCATACACCAGCTGATATGCCGGTGCTGTCTCATCACCCACTGTCAGCAGATGGACACCTGAGCTCTTTGCTTTATAGATTCCTCCGACAGATATTTGCTCATATTTACTGAGGATTTTGGGAGCACCAAGTACATGCTCAAAGAAGCAATAGTCAAGTACCTCCCCGAGCTCGTTTCCGGTTCCTTTCTCGTCAGGTCTTCCTGCTTTATACAATCTTCTGACCGCTTTTAGCGCAACTGTCTGTTCTTTACCATCCATCTTAAGATCATCAATCTCAGCCCTGGAAAAAACATACTGGCCCAGATTATCTGTCAGGAATTCTATCAATGGATCAAAGCTGAACTCATTATTTTCTATATCCAGGCAGAATAATTTGAGGTCGTTCTTATTCATCAGTCCTAAGGACTCTGAATGTTCCACCTCTTCGAAAACGGTATCAAATTTTTCATTTAATGTTTTGCTGAGAATTTGATCCCCCATTACTGCCTCCGTAAAAATTATTGATTTTCCTGATCCTGCGGTGCTGAATTATCTGCAGCCTCCCCAGACTTAACCCATGCATCAACTTCAGATATTTTAAATTTCCAGAGCCGTCCCATCTTATACGCAGGCATATTCTTCTTTGCGATCCACTGAAGAATTGTCTCGCGTCCTACTCCTAAATGCTCCTGTACTTCTTTTAATGTTGACCATTTCTCGATTGTATTGTCACTCATCACTCAGCCTCCATCGCTCTCCGTGATTTGTTAATAACAGTTACTGTAAATGCAAACTGTTTCTTATCATCTGGAAAACAATTATTACCGTTGCTGTCAATCATTTCCCAGATACTTTCAAATGTGCCTTCCTTACCTCTGGAATCCACATCTACTGTAATTTCAAAACGACCCCCAGGTTCAGTCTCGGGGATGTCCAGTTCCAGCTTATCTAACTTTATATATTGTGTACTTTCGCTTCTGCATATTAGTTTGCGGCCGCTCCAGACTACTTTTCCATTATTTCGAATATCCCAGACATGTTTAAACTTTTCGTAAAATCCTTTTGTATAGGCTCTTACTCTTTGGCCATTTATTACCCATGCCCGATCTCCGGAATATAGAGGAAAACCCAGTACATTTTCATCAATGGTACCGTCTAAAAGTCTCTGATAGGTTACCGGAACTTGATTCTCCTCAGCCTTATCCTGCCCTCCACCTTCAACGTATAAGAAGAACTGAGCAGCTATAGCTTTTAAGAGATGCTCCTTTTTTACATCCGCATGCTGTACTTCAAAAAATAGTGCAAGATTATATATCTTTGATTCAGCATTTTTCCCTGTCAGATATGTAGCCACAGCTTTAACACGGTATGGCTTTGGGAAGCTGTTTTTCATTTCATCTGTAATGGGTTTGGAACCATTGCAGATTTTTTTTGCATAATCCTCGTCGGATCGAGAGGAGAATTTATCAGATCCAGCCGCTGTAAACATTTCACGCATGAATTGACCTTGGCTAATCGTGATGCCAAAACTCTTCTTCACAGCATCGGAATATTCTTTAATCGTTATCTTTTTCATCAAGTCCCTTTTTTGGTCCCAAAAGTCCCTTTTTATCGATAGTCTCCCATAATGTAAGTCCCTTTTTCGATTGGTATCCTTAAATCATCAAAAGAAAAATGTAGGAAGCGGTTATCAGTTGATATAAAAACCCAATTTCCATCTTAGCATAAGTGGTCTTATGAATCAACTTTCTCGGTGGTCATTGGTTATAAATCAACTCAAATCGACTTTAAAATTTCTTTTGAAATATGTCTGCCAACGCCAGGGCCCGGCAGAATGAGCGGACGGAATATGGAGGTACAGAAAATGAGCTGGTACAGCAACAGAGATATGTTAGACAGCATTCAGGATGCCGCTGACAAAGTAAGTGCTGAATATGGTTCTGATGTAGCGAAGTCCGTCTTTCAAAGATTCGGTGTTAACTCTGCTGAAGAACTCAGTCCAAGCGACTACGAATCTGCTTTCAGTGATTTATATCTGATGGCAAACGACAATTAAATACCCGTCCCGAGCACGACGTAAAACTGCTCCATCACAAAGCAACTGCCGGACGCGGCCCTCTTCTTAGAGTTGTGGCGTGATAAACCTTATAAACCGCATCAGGGGCTAAGAAGCCTGATTGCTTATTTTTCGGAACGGAGACGTGCCATGAATAAGTCAATCGATGCTTATCTGAATTTCATATCGAAGCCTTCGTTCCGCTTTCAGCGGACACAGGAGGCCGCACGATATGGAAATCAATGTAAATGTACAAACAAGTACTGAAAATCATCAGTCAACCAATGACAATCACAACTACGGCAACCGTCGCAGCTACAACAATCTTCCGCTACACCAGGGCGAGTGCCTCGTCCCGATCCGTGTAGACTGGGAAATGGTCAAGCACTTCAACATGTGCCGTGACAACCTTGAGACCTGGCATATCGGACCGAATAAGGTTCTGATAGCCTTTGCACCGGTGGCAACTGAGAACAAAGCTGCTGCCATCAAAAGCTTCTATCGTGATGTACGTGAATACTTTGCATCCTTCCAGACAGACGATACTCTTTCCCTGGATCAGTTTCTGGAAGAAGCCGAATCAGAAGATGGCAAAGGTTTCGAGCCTGCATCACCGGAAAATCTGGAAGATACCGTTATGCTCCGCATGATCATTGATGATCTGTTAAAGCAGATCCATATAATCAATCCGAAGTACGGCCGCATTCTGGATCTCATCTGCGAAGATTACACCAAAGGCCAGATTCTTGAAGAATTACATCTTGGCAAATCTCAGGGCTACGCCGATATTAAAGCAGCTCAGGAGCTTGCTAAGAAGCTCTACTACGGAGAATAAGCTGTAAGCTAACCCGTAACTACCAAAGCGGCGATATCCTCATCACGAAGATACCGCCGCTCATTTTTCTATATGCATTTCCTTACATTCAATTGATAATCATCGTGTCCCTGAATACTTTTTATCGCCTGCCTCAGTGTCCTGGCTCTTCCATGCTGATGATATCCATCCTTAAAATGATGCTTATGAAAGATTACCAGCGCTTCTTCCGTCGGATAGCCGGCGCAGTGCAGATACCAGTAACGCCCGGTATTTCTGCTCTGAATTGTCACATCCATATCGTCCGCCAATATGATATTGAAATAGACCGGATCTATTTTCTTAAGACTCTTTTCATCAAACATCGGCACCTACACTCTCTGCTGCAAACCAGGCAGCCAGTGCCTTCTCCATTATATCTTCAATAGTCTTCTGGTCCTTCCCTTTGAAATATTTCTTGGATAAGGTCTCAGGCACCTTAACATTCATCGGCTTATCTTTCGGTTCCACCGTCTTAGTCAGGTATCTTCTTACCATTGCCAGATTCAGATCTCCGGAATGCTCTCTCAGCTTGATGGCCATCGTCATAGTCAGCTTCACATGCAGTTCCATCATCTGCTCATACACCAGCTGTTGCTCTTCCTCTGTCAGAAAAGCGAGCTGTATTCCCACCTTAAATATCAGGGATCCATTATCCAGCTTGTGACGAAGTGGCACAATCAAGTCGTTTACCTTTAAAAGTCTTCCCACGGAACTGCCGGATAGCCCATACTCTTTTCCGACTTCATCGCGGTTATTGAAATGTTGGTCACCGTGACCACCTTTTAAAGGCTTACCTTCCAGCTTGGCCACCTCAGCCATAATGTTTTCCCTCTGTCTCTGATAAAGGACCTTGTCATACCGTTCCTTCAGCACTGCCGCCTTCTCAGATATCTCCAGATCCGTAAAGGACCTCTGCATCAGATTGGTCTCGATGACATATACATAGGCATCTGTATCCGGAAGGTTCTCCTTCACAATTGCCGGAATTTCTGCAAGGCCAGCTAGCCTTGCAGCATTCTGTCTGTTATGACCGGAAAGCATTTCATAGCCATCCGCTGTGGTCCTGACGATAACCGGATTTAGCACTCCATGATCCTTGATGTTCTCCACCATATCATCCAGCCGGTCGCCCTCATACAAATGAAAAGGATGATCATGGAAAGGCTTGATATCATCCAGCTTCAGCATCACCACTCCATTCTTTTTCTTAGAGTTATTTGCCGGTGCTGGTGGCGTTTCTGTCAGCAGGTCAACTGCATCGAAAATCTGTCTTTTTGGAGCATTACTTTTCATCGGCAACTACCTCCTCCGCAAATTTCAGATAAGCCTCACTGGCCTTACATTCCGGTGCATATTCCAGAAGAGGTTCCGAATAATAGACGGATTCACCAACCTTTACAGTATTTGGAATCATGCTCTCGTAGATTCGGATCTGTCCCTGGAAGGTTTCATTTACCTGCTCTGTAATAGTCCTGCAGAGATTGGTTCTGGCATCGCACATAGTGAGCAATATGCCTGCCACCTCAAGCCTTTCATTTACTCTGCTCTTAATCTTCTTTACTGTCTTTAAGAAATCCTGAAGTCCCATCATTGCCAGAAGCTGAGGATTCACAGTAATGATTACCTCATCGGCTGCAGCCAGTGCATTGATAGTTAATGCTCCAAGAGAAGGTGATGTGTCTATCAGAATATAATCATAGGAAGTGTGAAGCGGCTCCAGGATCTGTGAGAGCATCTTTTCTGCTCCCATCTCCAGCCTCAGTTTGGAATCCACTGCAGAGAGCAATATGGATGATGGAATAAAATCCACACCGTTACGGCTCATAATAAATTTTGAAGTCTCCGGCATCTCTTCATCCTCGATTTGATTTAACATCAGGCTTCCGATGCTTACCGGAAGAGTCGCTGTGTTCTCCACTCCAAAGCAGGTGCTTAAGTTTGCCTGACTGTCGAAATCAACAGCCAATACCTTCCTTTCGAGCTTAGCCAGAGAATATGCCAAGTTGAATGTCGTCACGGTCTTTGACACGCCGCCCTTCATGGAACCGATCATTATTATCTTTCCCATCATGCGCCATACACCTCTTTTCTCTCAGCAACGACCTGTTGGTAAATCTTTTTCTTCTCAGCCTCAAACTTCTTCTGCAGCTTCTTCATCTCCGCATCCAGATAAGCCTGTTCCTTCTCCTTGGCAATGGCTCTGTCACGATCCACAGTAATGACCAGCTTACCATCCTCGCACTTAACCAGAATCGGCTCTCCCACATTGAAGCCAAGCTCCTCCAGCCACAGTCCCTGAATCCGCAGCATAGGCGCTGTCTTATAGCCGTATCCGCTGAAGCTGCTTACCTTTAGTTCCCTGTATTCTTTACGTTTTCTTGTCATAGATTTGCTCCTTTCTATCTGTGTACTATTTTCCTTTGGAGCTTCATTATAGGACATAGTCGCATGTCCCGTCAACAAGAAAATGTATGGTCGCATGTCCTTTTAAAAATACATGGTCTTATGTCCGCCTTTATGCTATAATCTTTTTGGAATATTGCGCCCGAACGGGCAGATTGAGAGAATAGATGAATGAGTGAAGAGAAGAAACCCGGAAGAAAACTGACGCAGGCCCGCAAGGAAGCCAATGCCAGATACAATAGTAAATTTGTAGAAGTAAAGGTCCGCATGACTCCGGAACGCAGAACCGTCGTCCAGGATCATGCAGCCTCAATGGAAGAAAGCACCACTGCTTTCATCAACCGGGCCATTGACGAAACCATGGCCCGCGATCAGGAGAAGAACTCCGATAAATAAGCATAAAAAAATCGGCAGTACTGACTGTGTAAAACAGTTTTTACTGCCGAATTCATTTTCATACATTTTTATTTTCTACACAACATAATCCCTTATGCAAGGCTCTAAAATTCTATCATAGTTTTTAGTCAAAAATGTCACCACTTCAAACCGTGTAAAAGCTGTGTAAAAGCACGATTTCCACGTCCAAGAATCCCATAAAATAAGGCTTTTCAGAGAGTTGCCGGTATGCTGCCGTGGCAGACGAATAGTATTTTTGTCATAGCTGCATAACCTCACATTCTCCGTTACTTGATAATACTGCAACAGGTTTTTCAGGCCTTCTAATTCTCAGCAAAAGCACGCAACAGCCAATGGGCTCTCGAAATCCAGTCGTCAGCTGGACATCTGCCGCGGCACATCTGCGCCGCGTTGCCGACTTCACCAAGTGCGCTCATCAGCGGCTTGATACGATCGCACTTTTCTTGATGAAAAGTGCTCCGTTCTGCACCGCCGGGACTTGTAGTCCCTGTGGAGCGCACTAAGGTTCGTCCGCAAGCAGCTGTCTCCAGCTTCCTCAAATGGATTTCTTAAGCCCTGGCATGTCTCGTTATTTGATTTCTTCAGATAGTCCAGACCCTTATCTTCTATCTACCTTAACAATTGTTCAACACCCCTTCAGCAATTGCTTTTTTCTCCGCAATTACTTTTAGACCGAAAGATCTAACGGTAAATCACTTATATCTTTCAAACGTTTCCCGTCTATTAATGATTTGAGCATTTCAATTGAATCTTCCGCTCCCGTTTCAATAACAGAGTCCAATAGCTCATATAGGGCAAAGTGATACATACAATCTATATCGCCTGTTCCTAAAGCAAGCGAAGCAAGACGGCTTGGTAATGGCTCTCCAGTAACAACAACGATATGAGGAAGATGTCCTTTTCTATTTCTTATCAAATTAAGGGCCTCTGTTCGACTATTTTGTGCCCGGTCACTTCTCATCGTCCATTTTGCTGATATGGAAGCATGAAGAATCGGAAGTTCACCATTCTTTTTTCGTATATCTGTTTTGAGCGAAACAGTGTCATCTACAACTTTTATCGGTGTATTTAATTCATCATCACAAACAGGCTCTCTGTATATGACTACGTCAGGCGCAACCATATAGTCATTGCCCATACTTGCTGCCAATTTTGTGTCGTACTGTAACAATCTGGATAAGTATTCCAGGTGTTCATATTGCACAAAACTGCTTGTCTTAATTGCATTTCTGTTTCCAAGCTTAACAATATGCCATTTCCCCGGCCGTATATTCTGTAGTTTCGGAAATGTAGCCGATAAAAACTCCATATTAATTTGCTCAAATTTTGCTCCAGATGTTTGTCCTACAACCTTTTCATGTGTCTCTGCCATCAGACGATCTGCGATTCCTTTAGCTATTGCCTTGGAAAGTTTTGACGATGTGTCAGCATTGCTTGGAACACCATTTTTATCGATTGTGAGAACGCCACTATCCAACAATGCTTGGTGATATTTTTTCTTTCTTCAGCAATTAACGCTTTCATTTTCTAAAACCCTCCTGATTTCTCTCCCCACTGCGCAAGCCACTGGTGGCGGAAAAGCATTACCAATCATCCTGCATGCAGCCGTTTTCTTTTCTCCAAAGTTCCACTCATCCGGAAATCCTTGTATTCTTGCAATCATGCGAGGAGTTAATTTTGGCATACCCTCAAACTCATTTGTTGGAGCTTCGTTTGCAACCCCTGCACCATCTACTCCTAAAGCAGCCCATGCCTTTCTGGCTCTTGCAGGCCCGAGATCTGGGCCACCATGTTTTTTTGAACCTCCAACAATTGTCGGAGCTATCGTATTTGCATTTTTCGCCCAATCTTCTGCGCCATTCCATCCGTTGGATCGCATCAAATCATATAGGGTTTCTCCGACACTTTTCGTAGTCTCCGGGTGTTCAACAGGATAACTGAATTTCTCCTTAATATCCTTTCTTATTCCAACAATAACAACCCTTGGCCTAAGCTGTGGAACACCATAATCATTTGCATTTAGTAGCTTTATATTAACCTCATACCCTAATGCTCTGATTTTCTCAATAATTGATTCTCGATATTCTCTAAATACGGAATCCAAAAATCCTCGAACATTTTCTAGCATAATAGCCCTTGGCTGAATTTCCCCAATGAGCCTGATAGCCTCCGGAAATAAATCACGTTCATCTTCATTTCCAAGTTGTTTTCCAGCAACTGAAAATGGCGGACACGGAACTCCGCCTGCAAATAAATCTATCTTCCCTTTATATGGAATTCCAGAAAAATCATGTACATCCATGCACAATACATTCCAGTCTGGACGATTTTTTTTCAAAGCGTCACAATATGGTTTCTCATACTCTACCAAAGCAATATGTGAAAAACCGGCCTTTTCCAACCCCAGTGCCTGCCCGCCTGCTCCAGCGCATATCTCAATACTTGTAAGCATCTTCTACCAACCTTATTCAATAATTCCAACAATATCGCCACTATCATATTTAAGAGCACGACATATTTTTGCAAAACCTCTTCATAATAGCACACAGATGTTTCGTTTTCAATATTCACATCTTGCGCATCAAAATATTAAATCATGTTTTGCAAATATTCCTGCCTACTTCATGCTGCCCGGCTGAATTTTGCCGAATTATCCCCTCAGCACGAAACCGTTTGCTGCAATGCAAAGGAATACAGCAGCTTCTCCTTGACCGGGCGGCCGGTGATGTCGGACAGGGCATCGGCATAGAGCTGCAGCTGCAGACTGTAGCGTCGGCGCAGGGTTTCTGCGGTCCGCACCCGGTCTGTCTTGTAGTCCAGCAGCAAAATGCCTTCCTCCTCGAGGATGAAGGCATCCGCCACGCCCTGAAGCAGCACCGGTTCCGTAACGTCAGAGTCCCGGAAAAGGTAGTTGTAACTTACCTGCTTCATGAAGCGCTGCTCCCGGAAGAGGCGTTTCTCCGCTGCGGCCTGCCGCAGGCGCTGTCCGAGCGGCGACTGCAGGAAGTGACGGATATCCTGGAGATTCACCAGTGCCTGCACTTCCTCCGGCAGGGCTTCCAGTTGTTCCTCGCCCTTCGCAAAATCATATTGCGCGAGAACCTTGTGATAGGCCGTACCGCGGGCACTGCCGGTTTTTTCTCTGCCAACGACCGCGTTCCGCGCGCCGGACGGCGCATCTTCTTCCGGCACCGAAGACATTTTCCCATCTAAAATTGCCCCATCCGGGATTTCCTGCTCCGGAAAGACATAGGCCTCGCTGCTGCCACTGTGATCCGGCAGCAGGACAATTCCCGGCGCATCCGCTCCCTCCTGCTCTGCCGCCCGGGCCTTGATCTCCGATACCGTGTGCTTCGGGAAGAGCGTCGTAGCCGCCTCGTGGGGATAGCGGTACGTAAAGCGCCGCTGCATTTCCTGCTGCAGTGCCGTATCTGTCTTTCTTTGGAACAGGGCATTCTGGAAATCCTCCGCCAGCGCGGCGATTTCCTTCAGCTCCTCGGTCTTTTCCTCCCGCAGCCCCGTCGGACTTTCTGTATACAGGCGAAGCGGCGAATGGCTCTGCCACAGCCGCTCTCCCAGGGCCATGATGACCCAGTCCAGAAGGCAGGACGCGCTCCGGATATTGCTGCCAGAAAGGGGCCGGGCAGATTCCCCGACACTCTCGATGGCCTTCTCCGGATCCGTGCAGGTACCGCTGAGGATCAGCCGGTTTTCCGCCCGGGTCATGGCCACATACAATACCCGCAATTCCTCGCCCAGCTGGTCCCGGGCCAGCTTCTCCCGGATACCAAGCTTCTGCATGGAGGGATAGCGCACACGTTTTTCCGGGTCAATGTAGTCGGTCCCAATGCCCAGGACGGGGTCGATCAGAACGTTGCCGCTGAGATCCATCTTGTTGATGCGGCGGCCCAGACCGGCCAGAAAGACCACCGGAAACTGGAGACCCTTGGACTTATGGATGGACATGATGCGCACCAGGTCGTTCTGCTCTGACAGTACAGAGGCCTCGCCTTGGTCGCTGCTGTACTTCTTCAGCTTTTCGATATAGCGGATAAAGTCGAAGAGCCCCCGGTAGGAGGTATTCTCAAAGGCCAGGGCCGAATCGATCAGCTGATCCAGATTGGCCCGGCGCCGCTCTCCGGCGGGCTGCGCAGAGACATAGTTGTAGTAGCCCGTTTCATCGTAGATCCGGTAGAGGAGCTCATGGATGCTGAGATACTGGGACAATTCCCGGAAATGGGCCAGCTGTTCATAAAATTTCTCCAGCTTCTCCGCCAGCGCCGGGGACAGGGCTTCCATTTCGCTGTCTGCCCCCGCTTCCCTTCCGGCTGCTCCTTCTGCCTGCACATCTGTCACTTCTTTCGAAGCGCCGTCAGCATCGGCCACGACCGCGGCCTCCGGATCGCCAACATTATCCTCCGGCTGCTGCCACAGTTCCTCTTCTCCCGGGAAGCGCCGCTCGAGGCCCCCCTGCTTTGCGGCAAGCTCCGCCAGCTCCTCGTCCGTGAAGCCGTAGATCGGGGAGCGCAGTACCGCCGCCAGCGGAATGCTCTGCCGGGGATTGTTGATGATGCTGAGGACGGAGAGCACGATCTCCACCTCCACCGCGGTGAAATAGCCCTCTCGGGAAACGCAGTAGGCGGGGATGCCTTCATTGCCCAGCACCGTCACCATCTCGTCGCCGATGCTGCCCGGAGAACGCAAAAGGATCACCATGTCCCGGTAGGGAATGCCTTCTGTCCGGAGCTTTTTGATGCGGGAGGCGATGACACGGGTCTCCGCCTCGGTCTTGTCCATGGCCTCTTCCATTTCACTGTCCTGCACGGAAACGAGATGCAGCTCCGCCGGACAGGACAATGCCTTCTCCTCCTCGCTAAGGATGCGGCCCGGATGAAGGCTGCTCTCTTCTGTATACAGAATACCGCCAACCTCTTCCTGCATCACCCGGAAAAAGACCGCATTGGCGGCATCCAGCACCTCGGGACAGCTGCGGAAGTTCTGGGAAAGGGTGATCGTCGGATACTGCGGATCCTTGTATTTCGAGAGGAAGAGCTCAGGACGGGCCAGACGGAAGCTGTAGATGCTCTGCTTCACGTCGCCCACCTGGAAGACATCCGGGCGGCCGAAGCGTTCCGCAGAAAGCGCCTCTACCAACGCCTCCTGCACATAGTTGGAGTCCTGGTACTCGTCCACCAGGATTTCCCGGAGCCGCTTCGCATAGTCATCGGCGATGGCCGAGGGACGTCGTTCCTCCCCCTCTCCTGTATACAGTATTTGCAGCGCGAAGTGCTCGAGATCCGAGAAATCCAACATACGCCGCCGCGTTTTTTCCTCCCGGAAGCGGACCATAAAGTCCCGGGTCAGTTCCACCAGAACATGGACATTTTCCGCCATGCCCTGCTGTATCTTCTCCTGCAGTGCGGCGGGCGGCAGCACCAGCAGCTTCTGCAAAGCCTGGAGTTCCTTCTTCACACCGTTTCGCACATTGGTGACCAGTCCCTTTTTCTCCGACTTGCTGCTTTTCAGGCGACCGAAGGTGATTGCCTGCAATCCTTCAGCCAATGTCGGCAGGTTCTCTGCTTTGGCCAGGGCAGACATGTGCCGTAGCTCCTCCTCCAGGGTCGGCAGATAGCTTTCGGGGCCATCCTCTTCCTGACAGATCTCCAAGGCATAGCGATAGGCCGCACAAAAATCCCGGAGCCGCAGGCGGATGTCTTCGAGGAGATATTCTTCCGCCGAGGCATTGCCATTTTCCGCATCCGCGAGATATTCCTCCGGCCAGGGATTGGCCGAGGCATAGTCGAAGACCCGGAGGATCAGTTCCTCCAGCCCACTGTCGTCCTTCCCCCGGGTGTAGCTGTCGGCAAAACGCAGAAAGGCCTCATCCTGCATTTCATAGCGTGCTTCCAGAAGATCCCGGATTACGTCGCCCTTCAGCAGCTTGAGCTCTCCTTCCTCGCCCAGACGGAAGGCCGGGTCCAGACCGATAACCGCATAATTTTCCGTAATCAGACGCTTACAGAAGGCATCAATGGTGCTGATGTCTGCATTCTGTATACTGCCGGCCTCCCGGATCAGCCGTTCATTGCCCGGCTCCTGCCGGAGACGCTCCAGCAGTCCCTTCCGCAGACGTTCCCGCATTTCCTGGGCCGCTGCATCTGTAAAGGTCATGACCACCAGCTCTGACAGAGACACCGGGTCCGCCGGATCCGTCAGCCGCTCCAGAATATGCTCCACCAGCACGGCGGTTTTGCCGGAACCGGCGGCAGCCGCCACCAGAAGATTTCCCTCCCGATGCCGGATCACCTCCTGCTGTTCCTCTGTCCACTGCACGCCCATAAATTCCTCCCGTTTCCTTCTTGTTTTGCATCACCCATGATGCGGCAATGCTGTTTTATTTCTGATGTTTTTCTGCTTCTTCTCTTCCGCTGCCGGCGGCAGCATCCTGTCCGGTGCCGTCTCCGCTTTCCGCTGTGTTCTCACTTGTCCATTCACCCCAGATTTCTTCCATTGACAGCTTGCTGAGATTCCGGTAGCGGAAGCCCGCGATCCGGGGATCAAAGCAACAGACCGCATGGTAGGGACAGTAGCTGCAGCTGCTGCGCTGCCGGTTCTCCTGCATGGGATGAATACCGATTTCCCCGGCGCGAATCCGCGCACTGTCCTTTTGCAGCCGCGCATCCACGTAACGCTCCAGCGCCCGGAACATAGCCCCGGAGGCCGCGGATTTCTTCCGCGGATCCGCTTCGCCGTCCTTCAAGCTAAGCGGCAGGATGTCCGACTCCTTCACTGCCTCCCGGTCCATGTGCTGCACGCTTTCCTTGTCTGTGTTGATGAGGCCATCCATCTTGAGTGCCCGCAGGCGATCCCGCGACAGATCCGCCGCATCCTCGCCCGGTACATAGGGCAAAACGGGGTCATCGATGTGGTAATACAGCATGCCCGACGGCACGATCTCCTTGTCCGGGTAGCGGTTCCGGAGATTCGTCAGCATCACATTGAGATAGGTCGCGAGCTGCAGCTGCAGTCCTTCATATACCTTATTCAGATCAAAGGCCGTCTTTCCGGACTTATAGTCGATGACCCGGACATAGACCCGATCCTCCGCTTCGCAGAGATCCACCCGGTCAATGCGTCCCTTCAGCCGGATTCCCGACCGCACAAAGTCAAAGCTCTTCTCCAGCTCCCGGGTGCGGAAATCGCCCCGGCGCAACTGCTCCGCCAGTGTCTGCAGCGTGGTCTCCGTGATATCCTTAAGCTTCCGGATGAGGTAGCGGTTCCGGGCACTGTCACCCAGAAGTTTTTCCCCGCATTCCTCTGTGGCCAAAGTCACAGCCCGTTCGCAAAGCGCCTGCAGTTCCTTCTCATCGTATTCCCAAAGCTGTCGCTTCTCTTCCGCCGCCAGACGAAAGGCCTTTTCGATGGCCGCATGATAGAGTGTGCCCAGGTCGAAGGCCTGCACCTCGTGGCTCTTCCGCTCCGTGAGCCCCAGCCCATACTTCAGAAAATGCGCAAAGGCGCAGCCGTTGAAGAGCTCCAGCCGGGTCACCGAACCGCTGATCAGCTCACCGTACAGCGCCTTCGCCGCAGAAAGTTCCAGTCGACTCTCGGTATAGCGGGTAAATGCTGCCGACAGCAGCTGCCGGGCCTTCTCCCGCCCTTCCGAGGTCTCGTAGAGCAAGCGAAGAAGATCCAGTTTTTCCTCTGCCGCCGCGTCTTCCTTCTCTCCGGCAGAAAAAGCATCCAGAAGCGAAGGCATTGCCCTGGAAAGCTCCCGCAGAAGCTCCTTCTCGGTGTAGATTTCCCGCCGCTCCTCTTCCAGACGGCGCACAGGAATGCCCGGCAGGATGTTCCGCAGCTCATTGAGGATTCCGGCAGGCTTCAAAGCTTTTCCGGCTCTTCCTTTGAGCGGATAGCTCAGCACCAGCCGCTCCGACGGATTCAGCAGGGCGCGATAGATGTAGAAGCGCCCCACCAGAGCGTCCTCCATTCGGTCCGGCGCCAGTTCAATCTCCGCCGCCCGGAACAGTTTCCGTTCCCGGTCTCCCAGGAGTTTCTTGCCCGGATCGGCCTTGGGGAGCAGCGAGGCATTGGCACCGGCCAGGAAGAAGCGCCGGGGCATAAGGAAGCGGGAACGGGTCATGTCACCCACCACCACCTGGTCAAGGGTGGCGGGGATCATCCGCACACTGGCCTCCTGTATGCCTGCATCCAGTACCTCCCGGAACTCGCTCCGGGAAATGGGCATTGTACCCAGAAGTTCCTCGAGACGGTCCAGCACCTCATAGAGCACCGTGATGCTCTGCCGCAGGGCTTCCGCCCGGTTCTGTTCCCCCGCGGTCTCCAGCCGGGCGGCCATAGCCGTCACCTTGTCCTCTGCAGAAAGCTCAGTCAGCAGCGTCCGCAGCGCCTGCACCCGCTCTGCCACCGGCGTATTCCTTGTCTTTGTGGCTTCATACATGGTGAGCAGCGGGGTCATCCACTTGAGGCGCAGCCGGTCATATTCCTCCCAGCTTTTCTGATAGGCGGAAACGCCCCGCAGGCCCTTCTCCCGCAGGTAATTGTCAAAGAGGTCGATCTCATTTTCTTCCGCGGCGCTGTCCTTCGGCAATGCCCGCAGGAAGCGGAGCACCGGGTCAAAACCGAAGCTCTGGTCCACCGCCTCCAGGGCCGCCCGCATGACCTCGGCAAAGGGCGAGTCCAGCAGACTTCCCGCATCATCGAAGAAGTAGGGAATGCCCGCCTCGGAAAAGGTTTTGAAGATAAGATCCCGGTAGTCGGACGGCGCCGTCAGGAGGATGCCGATGTCCTGATAGCGCAGGCCCTCCTCCCGTACTGCCTTCTCGATCTCTGCGGCGATGGCCTCGATCTCGCTTTTCTGATCCGGCGCCTCCCAGATCTCCACCGCATGTACCGGCGCAGCGGACGCGAAGACATTATCCTGAAAGGCACTGCGATATAGATTCTGTTCGATCAAGCCCAGGGCCGGGGCCTTCCGGAAGCGGGGCAGCGGCTCCTGTGGATTTCGGGCCTCACCGCTCTGAACATCGAAGTGATTGAGATCGATCTCCGGCAGTACCGGCACCTGCAGCTGCGCCGCCATGGCACTAAGCTTCTGAACGGTCTGCCGGGTGAGGTAAAACAGGGCCTCGGGACCGCACTTTTCGTAGACCTGCGCCCGCTCATCCTCACGGAGACAGAGGGCAAACTGCAGATTGGCAGCCTTCGGCATGAGCTCCTCCAGCACCCGCAGCTGCACCGGAGTGAAGCCTGTGAAACCATCAAAGAGCAGCTCTGTGCCGTCAAAAATCCGGGAATCCGGCAGAGCCTCGTAGAGACGGTCCAGCAACTCCTCCTCCGCCATGAAGCCGTGACTTTCCATATAGAAAAGAAAAGCCTCGTAGATCAAGGCGAGATCCCGGAGCTTGCTCTGCACATAGGGGGAGTCCGTCCGTTCCGCCACTAGCTGCAGCATCTCCGGCAAGATGCGGTATTGATAAAACTCGGAAATCTGGGACTTCAGCTCGTCCAGAAAGCCCGCCTTGTTCAGCTGGCTTTTGTAGAGGCTGAGGCGGGGACTGAGCTTTCCCAGCAGCTCCCGGAGGATCATGATCTTGCCCAGGTCGTCGATGATCCGGGGCAGGGTAATGCCTTTTTCCTCAAATACCCGGTAAGCCATGCGCTGAAAGCTCATGACGTCGATATTTAAAATGCCGTGTCCCCGGTTCTCGGGATGTGCCAGGATCCGCCGCTGCATGGCCAGCGTGTCCTGCTCCGGCACCACCAGAATCCACTGCTTCTGAAAATCCTTCGGCGCCTCGCGCAGCATACGCCGCAGCATATATTCGGTTTTTCCGGCGCCCGCTCCGCCGAAGATGTATTGAATGGCCATTGTTCCCACCTCTTTGTCATCACGTAAATATCTTTAATATCATCCGGTTTTTCCGGCATAATGTCAAGCAAGAGAAAAGGGGGCCGCCGCAGCTGCGACAGCCCCCTATGGAGGATAAATATTACGAATTTTTTATTCAGCAACGGCCTTGAATGCCTCGTCGAGGTCCTCAATAATGTCGGCAATGTTCTCCACACCGATGGAAAGACGGATGGTGTTTCTCTGAATGTTCTGGTCGATCAGCTCTGCCTCGTTGCACTCGGAGTGGGTCGTGGAAGCCGGGTGGATAGCCAGAGACTTCACGTCGGCAACATTGGCCAGGAGGGAGAAGAGCTCGAGGTTATCGATGAAATCCTTGGCCTTTCTCTCGTCACCCTTGATGTTGAAGGTGAAGATGGAACCGCCGCCATTCGGCAGGTACTTCTCGTAGAGTGCCTTCTGGGCCGCATCCTGGGTCACTGCCGGGTGAGAAACAGACTCTACCTGCGGATGCTTGGACAGATACTCTACCACAGCCAGTGCATTGGAAACATGTCTCTCGACACGGAGTGCCAATGTCTCCAGGCCCTGCAGAAGGAGCCATGCGTTAAGCGGTGCGAGGCAGGCACCTTCATCACGAAGCACGATGGCACGGATGTAGGTGGCGATAACGGCCGGCGCTGTGTCCTTTGCGAAGCTTACGCCGTGGTAGGAAGCATTCGGCTCCACCAGCCAGGGCCACTTGTCTCCCTTGGAAGCCCAGTCAAACTTGCCTGCATCCACGATGATGCCGCCCAGGGTTGTGCCGTGTCCGCCGATGAACTTGGTTGCGGAATGTACCACGATGTCTGCGCCGTACTCAATGGGTCTTACCAGATACGGGGTAGCGAAGGTGTTGTCGATGATGAGCGGAAGGCCATTCTTATGTGCCAGGTCTGCCCATGCGGCAATGTCTACAACCTCACTGTTGGGGTTGCCCAGGGTCTCGATGTAGAGCGCCTTGGTGTTGGGCTGGATGGCTGCCTCGGCACCGGCCAGATCTGTGGGCTCCACAAAGGTGGTGGTTACACCGGCATCCGGGAAGGTGTGTGCCAGGAAGTTATAAGTACCACCGTAGATGTTCTTGGCCGATACAATGTGGTCACCGGCATGGGCCACTGCTTTGAAAGCGTAGGTTACGGCTGCAGCACCGGAGCTGACAGCCACGGCTGCGGCGCCGCCCTCCAGTGCGGTCACTCTCTGCTCCAGCACATCCACTGTGGGGTTGGTGAGTCTTCCGTAAATGTTTCCGGCATCCTTCAGCGCAAATCTCGCCTCTGCATGATCGGAATTGTTGAAGACGAAGGAAGAAGTCTGGTAAATGGGAACCGCTCTTGCACCTGTTGCCGGATCCGGCTTCTCCTGTCCTACATGAAGGGCCTTTGTGTCAAATCCCAGGTTTCTCTCTGCATATGTTTTCTTTGCCATTGTCTTATCCTCCCAAGTTTTATACTGAGCCCCGCCGCTTCAGCGGTGCGTCATTTCTTTGTGATGGGTACATACTACCATGCTCCATAATACTCGTCTAATACCTGAATTTTTGATTTGGTTATAAGTTCGTTCTATATGTTATCCTGTGGCTTGGCTGTCGGGGACCCATCTGGTCTTATATTTTATTCCATTTCTGGTAATTCCCATAGCATCAGCAGATGATTATAATGCCTTCTAAACGAAAAGCCGGGCCGGACGCGCCGGGCAAAAGGAGGCAATGATTATGAAAAACAATACCTACAAACTTTCCCTGGGCGCACTCTTTGCCGCCCTCTCCTATGTGGTCTTCACCTTCCTGCAGTTCAAGATCTTCCTGCCGGGCGGCGATGCCACCTCCATCCACTTCGGCAATGCGGTGGTGGTGCTGGGTGCGCTGATCCTGGGCGGTCCGCTGGGCGGTATCGCAGGCTCCATCGGCATGACCATCGGCGACCTGCTGGATCCGGTATACATCATCTATGCACCGAAGACCTTCGTGCTGAAGCTCTGCATCGGTCTCATCAGCGGCTTTGTAGCCCACAAGCTGGGACATATCGATGAAAGCACCGACCGAAGCCATATCTTCCGCTATGTGTTGGCCGCTGCCATCGCCGGACTGCTCTTCAATGCCATCTTCGATCCTCTGGTGGGTTACTTCTATAAAATTGTAATCGTCGGAAAGCCGGCAGCCGAGGTGACCCTCACCTACAATATCGCGGCTTCTTCCATCAATGCCGTGGCTTCCACCATCATCGCCACGGTGATCTACATGGCCCTGTATCCGGTGCTGCGGAAGCAGAATCTGAGTGTGAAGACTGCTTAATATTCACAAGCCAGAAATGAAGCCACAAAAGAAGGCCTTGCGACAAGCAAGGCCTTTCTTACGATTTGTACTAGGATATTTTGTACTGCTTCAGCTTCCGCCACAGTGTGGTCTTGCTGATGCCCAGCTCCTCCGCGGTCTTGCTCCGGTTGCCGAAATTCCGGGCCAGGCTCTGCACCAGCTGCTCTCGCTCCAGCTGCGCCAGTTCCTCCGTATCGCTGCGCCAGGCAGGATCCGCCGAAGCCATTGGCATAGGCTGCCGGTCCGGCATCGTATTGCGGGCCTCTGTTCCCTTCTTTTCCCCATACAGTTCTGTATACAATGTACGAATTTCCTCCGCACCGATGCTGCGTCTCGGCGCACAAAGGATCAGGCGCTCCAGAAAACTCTCCAGCTGTATCCGGTTGCCCGGCCAGCGAAGCTTCGGCAGCAGCTGCTCCGCTTCCTTGCTCAGCACATGGAAACGACCGTAGCGCTCCGTCAGCATGGTAACATAGTCCCGCACCAGAAGAGGGATATCCTCCGGTGTTTCGTCCAATGTGGGAATTTCGATGGCGAAGGGCCGCAGCCGTTCATAGAGTTCCGGCAGAAGACGGTCCTGCAGATCTCTGGTTTTCGCTACGGCAACAACGTTCCGAAACATGAAAATTTCCAACAGCTTTTTCTGGGAACGGAAATCCAGGTTTTCGATGAAATTGATCTGGACAGTGCCCTTTCCGGCGCTGGGAATCCGGCCGTTCCGTCCGAAGAGAAGCTCATAGGCGTCCTCCCCCGCCACACAGTCGTGGGTAATGATCTTCTCATGAGAGTAACGGGAATGGGTATGGATGGCGTGGGCCACGGCATGGTAGAGGGTGCCCACCGGCTCGATGATAAGTTTCGGACAGTCCGTTCCCGAAAGCGTTTCCGCCAGCGTCAGGGCCGCCTGCATTTTCCTGCTCTCGTAGGGGAAGTTCACGAAGCTGGCCGCCCTCTCGCCCTGCCGCGGCTCCGGATGCTGCACACCATTTTCCAGAGTTTCCCCCAGCTTCCGCGCCTCCTGGATAGCCAGCGCGATGGCGTCCTCCGTATTGGCCAGGAACAGGGAGGGAATTCCCGCCTCGTCCGCCACCTTCAGCACCGTGGCGCCGCCGATGATGAGGTCCGCCCGGTCCTCCACCGCCTGCACCGCTGAAGCGTGCAACAGTTCCGGGTTCTGCACGAAATATTCCCGCAGTTGCACGCCGCATTTTTCCGCCAGGCCCGTCATGTCACAGGCCATGTTCTTGAACATCACCAGCGCGATATTCGGGGACGATTTCCGCAGGATCCGCTTCGCGCGCTCCAGCATATCCATGACGGTCTGGGGCGTCAGCACGATCTCGACCACCGGGATATCTGTATACTGTTTGATGATTGTGGCCTGGAGACCTCTTGCAATGATAATGTCGGCACCCTGATTGATGGCTTGCCGGGCCTCGGTCACGGCATTTTCAGTTTCAATGACCTTCATGATGTCCAACCGGTACTTCAGCTCCTGCAGCACGTCATGGGTCTGCCGGAACATTTCCTCATTGGGCACCAAAAGAGCGATTTTTGACATGGGGATTCCTCTATTTCTGTAATGGTTTCCCTACATTGTACACTGATGTACACGAAAGCCCAAGTAAAAAAAGGAGTGGAGAAGCCTGACCTCTTCTCCACTCCTTTTTTATTCCGGGGTATCTCTGCCGACACCCCAGTATATATCACGTGGGCTCAGCGACAGCTAGGCTGGCGGGGTGCCCACGTGATGCCTTAGCGGCGAGCGTAAAAAGGGCTTTGTGATAGCAAAGCCTACCCTGTAGGGCTCAGCGACAGCTAGGCTGGCAGGGTGCCCACGTGATATTAGATCAACCCAGCTGTCTGCATAGCGCTCTTGATCTTGTCCAGCACCGGTCCTTCCTTGGTCAGAAGGTTCGGCAGATAGGGGGCACCGACATTCTGTCCGCGAAGGTTTGCCATGTCCTTGGCGGCTACGGGGAATGAAGCGCCGTCCATGGACAGTCTTACCGGATTCAGCTTGAACTGTGCCTCCAGGGAGCCCTGAAGATCACCAGCCACAAACTTCTGGTATACATCACCGATCAACTCCGGCATGAAGTTGCCGGCTGTGCAGACACCGCCTACGGCGCCCACGCAGAGAGAAGCATAAAGCAGCGTATCCTTGCCGCCGAAAACCTTGAAGTTTACATCGCGGTTTCTTCTCACGCACTCCTCGGTAAGGGTAATATCACCGGAGGTATCCTTCATACCAACGATGTTCGGCACCTCATGCGCCAGTCTGTCCACCAGATCTGCAGACAGTCCGTAGCCCACACGACCCGGGTTATTGTACAGCAGCACCGGTGTCTCCGGAATGGCATCTGCAATGGTCTTGAAGTGCAGATAGAGCTCCTCTGTCGTCGGCTTCAGGAACATGGGCTGCAGAATGGAAACGCAGGATGCACCGTTGGCCACTGCCATCTTGGCAAGACGTACGCACTTCTTGGTATTGATGGCACCGATACCGAAGTAAACCGGTACCCGTCCGGCAGCCTGGTCCACCATGATCCGGAGACCTCTCTCCATCTCATCCTCTTCCAGCTGATAGAACTCACCGTTGGAGCCGAAAGCCAGAATGCCCTGCATGCCGCCGTTGATGACGAAATCTACCTGCTTCCGCATGCCGGCTTCGTCGATTTTCTCGTCCTGATCAATTACGGTAATGATCGGAACCACAACACCCTTGATAAAATCTGTATTCATCACTTCTGGTCCTTTACAATGGAAACACCGGTCATTCTCTCATAGTACTTCACGATATCGTCGTGATCGCAGGAACCCTCGCCGTGGTTCTTCAGCTCCTGCATAACCTCCATCATCTGTGCGGTCATGGGAACCGGCATGTTGATGGCATGTGCAGCGTTCAGCGCATTGGTGAGATCCTTGATGTGCAGATCAATTCTGAAGCCGGGCTTGTAGTTGCCGGAAAGCATCATCGGTGCCTTAGCGTCCATAACGGTGGAACCAGCCAGACCGCCTCTGATGGCCTGATATACAAGTTCAGGATCTGTGCCGGCCTTCTTTGCGAAGGTAAGTGCCTCAGCTACGATGCCAATGTTGGCTGCCACAACCATCTGGTTGGCAAGCTTTGCAACGTTTCCGGAACCGATGGGTCCAACGTATACCACAGAACCAGCCATAGCCATCAGAAGATCATAGTACTTGTCGAAGGTCTCCTTCTTACCGCCTACCATAACAGAAATGGTGCCGTCGATGGCCTTGGGCTCTCCGCCGGAAACCGGAGCATCCAGCATGTCTACGCCGATCTTCTCGAGATCAGCTGCGATCTTCTTGGACTCAACCGGATCGATGGAAGACATATCAATAAGAACAGACTCACCGTTCTTCATGCCCTCTGCCAGACCATTCTCACCGAATACAGCAGCGCGAACGTTGGGGGAGTTCGGAACCATGGTAATCACAACGGGAGCAGCCTCAGCAACTGCCTTTCCGGACTCTGCAGCCTGTGCACCGCAGGAAACCAGATCTGCTACAGCATCCTTGTTGAAATCAAAAACGGTAACCTCATGTCCGGCCTTCACCAGATTCTTTGCCATCGGGCGACCCATGATACCAAGTCCGACAAAACCTACCTTCATATAAATCCTCACTTTCTGCAAATGAAAACTTTGCTTGTCCCGGCTTCTTCCGGGGAGTTGTTTCTGTTCTCAGGTCTCTCTCAACCTGTGCCCATAGCTTATTCTTTTCCGTCTTCCTTCGCTATCCGCAAAAGCGCCAAAAATGCACCTCTTTTTGTACAGTTTCGCGAATTTCAGAATTTCGAAACATTATATTTCATTATGTTTCAAATCATTTTATTAAAAATCCCCGGAGGACTTTGGGGAGTCACTCCGGGGGCATCAGACGAGCACTTTCGTGCCCGTTCGACAGGGCTTGAAGACCTCTGTTAAGGGGGATAAACAGACGCTTCGCGCCCGTTAGGGGTTTCCAGAGACCGGTTAGGGGGACCGGCTCCGGGAGTCCACTATCGGCTTTGACACACGATAGTGGACGAAAATGTGGTCAGTGCCACTTCTCTAAATCATTACAGGATCGGCACATAGCCAAGGCCGATGCCGCAAAGCATGAAGATCACAAAGATACCGAGACACCAGCGGAAAATGTAGCCCTGGTACTCTGCCAGTGTGATCTCCGTCTGATCCATCAGGAGATAGATGAACGGCACCAGCGGGCTCAGGAAATGGAAAGCCTGTCCCATCAGAGATGCCACACCGATCTGCAGTGTGGTGAAGCCGTAAGCCTCCGCTGTTGCAGCCAGGGGCGGCAGCACACCGAAGTAGAAGGCATCGTTGTTCAGAAGGTATGTGCCCGGTGCACTGAGGATGGCGATGAAGAGGCCGAAGTAACGTCCCAGAGAGCTGGGGATCATGGTGGTCAGCAGCGTCGCGATGGCATTGGACATACCGGCAACGTACTCGCCGTCAGCATTGGCCGGACCATTCAGGATGCCCATCAGGACGCCGGCACCCAGTACCATCATAACCACGTTGATCATATCCGGTGCCAGGGAGCTGATGACATTTCTCTGCACCTTTGTGCTGGGATAGTTCACCACCAGAGCGATGGCCACACCCACACCGAAGAGGATGGCAGAGGATGCGAAGCCCATGATCAGAAGCACAACGATGGCCACCGTGAGAATCAGGTTGATCCATACCTTATTGGGGTTCTTCCAGGCCTTTTCCTCCTCGGAAAGCTCCACCTTCATGGCTTTTTCTTCTATATTAATAACACCGAGACGCTTTCTCTCCTTCATGCCGAGGTAAGCGCCGACACCGATGGCGTAAATAGCAGAAAGCACCATGCCCGGCACCAGCGGCGGCAGAATCTGGTTGGCATCCAGCTGCATCACAGACATAACACGCGCTGTGGGGCCGCCCCAGGGAATGAGGTTCATGATACAGTTTTCCAGAATGATCAGCGTTGCCAGATAAATCTTCTTGATGCCCAGACGATTGTAGATGGGGATCAATGCGGTACAGCAGATCATTACGGTTGTGGTGCCGTCACCGTCCAGGGACACGAAAGCCGCCAGAACCGCGGTACCCACCAGCACCTTCAGCGGGTCACCCTTTACCCACTTTACGACGCGATCCACCATCGGATCAAACATACCGGCTGTCAGCATGATACCGAAATACAGAATTGCGAAAGTCATCATGGCAAATGTGGACGCCACGCTCTTGATGCCTGCCATTGCGCAGGACAGTGTACCCGCTACGCCGTAGCCCGCCAGGATACCGAAAATCACCGGGATAATGATCATCGAGGTGAAGGGGCTCAGCTTTTTCATCATGATCAGTGCCATGAATACCACGACCATGGCAATACCCAAAAGAGCCAATACAGTTGTTGACATACTCTCCTCCTTATTAACTTACTTTCCCAACTTCGTGAGACCCACCACGATCAGCGCGATGACGATCATAACCACGAAGAGACCTGCCATTCCCTGCCACATCATATTGAGGGCAAGCACTAAATTTTCGCTCATTTTTTCACCTCTCTTATCTGAAGAATCCCAGGATAATGCCTCCGGCCACAGCAGACGCGATCTGTCCTGACACATTGGCACCCACGGCATGCATGAGCAGGTGGTTGGTCGGATCCTCCGCAATACCCATCTTCTGG
Organism: Parolsenella sp.; assembly: GCA_963659875.1. Lineage (GTDB taxonomy): Bacteria > Bacillota > Clostridia > Lachnospirales > Lachnospiraceae > Oribacterium. Next base: position 67,458 of record CAVKVA010000008.1, on the reverse strand, counting down.
ATCACGCGTGCGCTCATCGGGAAGGCGGAAATGCCGGCGGCACCCACCATAGGGTTGATCTTCTTCTTTGAAAATACATTGATGAGCTTGGCCAGCAGCACGCCACCAATGGAGTCAAAGATAAAGGCCACAAGGCCGAGACACATGATCAGGATCGTGGAAGGCTGTACGAACTGCTCTGCCCGCATGGAGAAGGAGATCGTAATGCCCAGCAGCAGGGTAACCAGGTTGGCCAGGCTGTTCTGTGCAGTGTCAGAAAGAGAATTCAACACGCCGCACTCCCGGATCAGGTTACCGAACATGATCATACCCACCAGAGAAACAGAATCCGGTGCCACGAAGCCGGCAATGAAGGTTACGATGATGGGGAAGGCGATCTTTGCCGTCTTCGATACAGAATTCGGATGGTACTCCATGCGGATCAGACGCTCCTTCTTGGTGGTCACCATACGGATGGCCAGGGGCTGAATGATGGGAACCAGTGCCATGTAGGAATAGGCCGCCACGGCGATGGGTCCGATATAGTTGGAATGCAGGACCTGAGACACCAGAATGGAGGTCGGACCGTCTGCCGCACCGATGATGCCGATGGAAGCCGCATCCTTGATATCAAATCCCAGAACGACCGCCACAACAATGGTCAGGAAAATACCGAACTGGGCAGCCGCACCGAAAAGGAACATTTTCGGGTCTGCCAGCAGGGGACCGAAGTCGATCATGGCGCCGATACCGATGAAGAGCAGCAGCGGGAAGGCCTCCGATGCCTCGATGCCAGATTCAAACAGCCACTGAATGATACCGTGGGTCTCTCCCACACCGCTCATCACCTGATTGATGGCACTGGAGCCCGGCAGATTCACCAGGATGGCACCCAGGCCCATCGGCAGCAGAAGCGACGGCTCATACTCCTTCTTAATGGCCAGATAGATCAGCAGGATACCCACGACATACATGACGATTTCCTGCCAGGTTACGGAAAGCAGCCCCTCCCATAAGAAGCTCATACCACTCATACTTTTCCTCCTTAAATGTGGTTAACGTGTATATATTTCCATGCGGAATAGACCGCAGAGAAATCCCCCAAAACAGTTCTTTCGAAATTTGCGTACACAAAGAAGCCCCATCCGACGACATTGACATGTCTTCTCGCAGAAAGGAGCGCAGGAAAGCACCCCTGATCTGCAAAAACGGATCAGGCTACCGGTAAAGTGCGATATTTAGTTGTTGAGTCTGAAACTGGAAATTTTCTCAGAGATATCCTGAGAAGAAGGTATGAAACCTAAGCCGTCTCCGGAACGAGACAGCGAAGCGCCAGCGCTTTCGATACAGAAAGTGAACATGAAAAAGCTGAAGAGTACCCGCAGGGTTCTGCCGCTGAGACGATTCTGATTGCCGCCCATGCTGCGGAGTGCCAGCTTGGCAAAGCTATTGGCACTGCCATGCACAGTGCAGAAAATCTGGCGATTGTCAGTCTCCGGGAGTGCATCTGTGGAGCCGGCACTCAGCTGCGCCTCGCTACCGGTACGGACAGCATCCGCCGAGGTCTGCACGCGATCCACGGACTGAAATGCTGTCAGCAGAAAAACAGAGAGAAGCAGCATGAGCACAGCAAAAGACAGCCGTCTCTGAAAACACGGTCTTCTAAAATCCATGCGCATATGCTTCCCCCTCTCTCCTGCCGGTATCTTTCCCCTTCGACGCCGCAGGTTCTTGCTTTTGCCGACATAATAGTATCGGTTTTTGAAAAAGTCAACAAAAAAAACAGAATTTTACCCACTTTTTGCATCATATTGCCATTTGATTTATACAGACCTTCGGGTCATGCCTTGCGGTACAGACCGTGTCGTGTTACTCTGAAACAAAGATAAAATCGATCGGAAAGGACAAAAATAATGCATACCAATACCACCGAAACAGAAACCGTCAGCATTCAGGACATGATGTTCTGCCGTGACCGGCGGGTACAGCTGCAGGAGCAGCTTTTGCAAAGCCATGCCGTACCGCTCATCTCCTTCTGCATGAACATTCCCGGACCCGTGAAAACCGATGCCCTGATCCGCCGGGCCTTCGCGCAGGGCACGGAAGAAATCGCCGGGGTCCTGGCCGCCCATCCGGACTGGCAAGTTCTTGCACGTCACGAAATCCATGAGAAAACCGGAGACGAGCTGATGCTGGCAGTCTCTGCCGATGCCCAGTCTCTCAAGGACAGCATGAGCCGGATCGAGGAAAGCCACCCGTTGGGTCGCCTCTTCGACATTGACATCATCGGCAGCGATGGCCGCAAGCTTTCCCGCCCCCGCTACCGGACCTGTCTTCTCTGCGGCTGCCAGGCCCAGGAATGTGCCAGCTCCCGCCGTCACTCCGCCGCAGAGCTCTTTGCCCGGATCCAGGAAATGCTGTCCGACCACTTCAACGTCAAAAACTAATCGTGATATAAGCAAATCGAATTCTTACGTTCTGTTTTTTCATGCTATGATGGCATAGAATGATTTTTGATAGTACAGCGGCACTGCCGCCTTTCGGAAGGAGATTTACCATGAAGCTTTTATTTGCATCCGATTCCTTTAAGGGAACCCTCTCCAGTGACCAGACCATCGCACTGCTCACCAAAGCCGCCAATGAAGTCTTCGGCAGCTGCGACTGCAGCGGCGTGCCGGTGGCCGACGGCGGTGAAGGCACCACCGAGGCTGTGGTGAAGGCCAGAGGTGGTGCCTTCGTGACAGTGCCCGTCCACGGTCCCCTGATGGAGAACGTAGAAGCCCAGTACGGCAGACTGTCCGACACCGAGGCCATTCTGGAAATGGCAGCCGCCTCCGGTCTTCCCATGGTGCCCATGGAGAAGCGGAATCCGCTGAACACCACCACCTACGGCACCGGCGAGCTCCTGAATGCCATTCTGGATGCCGGTTATACAGAGATCGCCATCGCCATCGGCGGCTCTGCCACCAATGACGGCGGCATGGGCTTTGCCTCCGCCCTGGGTGTTCGATTCTATGATGCGGCAGGCAATGTCCTCACCGGCAAGGGCGAGGATCTCGAGAAGGTCGCCCATATCGACATCTCCGGCATGAACCCGAAGCTGGAAAAAGCCCACATTACCGTAATGTGCGATGTCACCAATCCGCTCTGCGGTCCCGACGGTGCCACCTACACCTTCGGTGCCCAGAAGGGCGGCACCCCGGAGATTCTCGATCGTCTGGAGAAGGGCATGCAGAACTACCGGGATGTGATCATCCGCGAATTCGGCATCAACCCGGACGAGACCCAGGGAACCGGCGCTGCCGGCGGTCTGGGCGCGGCGCTGAAGGTCTTCTTCCATGCGGAAATGAAGTCGGGCATCGAAACCGTGCTGGATCTCATCGATTTTGACCAGCGTCTTGAAGGCGTGGATCTCTGCATCACCGGCGAAGGCCGCACCGACTGGCAGAGCTGCTTCGGCAAGGTTATGCAGGGTGTCGGCGACCGGGCCAAAAAGCACAATGTACCGGTGACCGCCCTCTGCGGCTCCCTCGGTCGTGACTATGAAAAAATCTATGCGCACGGCATCAACTCCATCATGACCACCGTGGACGGCCCCATGCCGCTGGAGAAGGCGCTGGCTGATGCCGAAAACCTGTACTACAAGGGTGCGGTCCGCATGTTCCGCTTCGTTCAGGCCGGTATGCAGATCGGCTCCCGCTGAATTTCAGGTAAAAAGCATTGACAGCTTGCAGCTTCAGCGTTTTTGTGCTATCCTAATCCGGAATTCAACTTAGGTTTGAGGGAGTAATTCCACAGGATATGTGCGATAGTTCCGTCAGTACGGCTTCGGCCCGGGCTATCTAACCAGAATGAGACTCAACACATTTTGCCATCGGCGGCAATGCCGCCGGTCAAATGTGCGGGGTCTCTTTTTTGATTCATAGGCAACTGCACTCTATGAATCAAAAACATTCGGATCCCCACAGCCAGAAACAGAAGGAGAAAACATGGACGAAAACAGAAAATACTATCTGGAGTCGCCGGAGGAGGCGCTGGCAGATGCCGAAAGCCGTATGGACGGCCTCAGCGATGCGGAAGCCGCAGAACGTCTGCAGAAATACGGTGAAAACCGTTTGAAGGAGGCAGAGAAGGTATCGAACCTCCAGCGCTTCTTGGAGGCCCTCAAGGATCCGATGCTGATCATGCTGATGATCGCCGCCGCCGTTTCCGCTGTCACAAACTACATCAGCGGTGAAAGCATGGCGGAGGTATTTATCATCATCGTAGTGGTGCTCCTGAATGCCATCCTGGGCGTGATCCAGGAAAGCAAGGCAGAGGAGGCCATCGAAGCGCTGCAGAGCATGACCCAGCCCAGCTGCAAGGTCATCCGCAACGGTCAGAACTGCACCATCCCCAGCACAAGTCTCGTGCCCGGCGATATCGTGGTGCTGGAGGCCGGTGACTCAGTGCCGGCAGACGGCCGTCTCCTGAGCGCCAATTCCCTGAAGCTGGAGGAGGCTGCCCTCACCGGCGAGAGCGTTCCCGTCAATAAGCTCATCGACATTCTGCACCTGAAGGAAGATGCCAAGGACATCCCTCTCGGTGACCGGAAAAACATGGTCTACATGGGCTCCACCGTGGTATATGGCCGCGGCACTGCTGTCATCACCGATACCGGCATGCAGACAGAGATGGGAAAGATCGCCACAGCCCTGAACGAGACACAGCAGGAGGAGACCCCGCTGCAGCAGAAGCTGAACGAGCTGGGCAAGAAGCTGTCCTATCTCGTCCTCATCATCTGTGTCTTCATCTTCGTTTTCAACCTCTTCATGGGCGGTGAGTTCAGTCTGACTGCAGTATTGAATACCTTCATGATCGCCGTTTCTCTGGCCGTGGCTGCCATTCCGGAGGGTCTCGCCACCGTGGTGACTGTGGTGCTGTCCATCGGTGTCACCAAGATGTCCAAGGCCAATGCCGTGATCCGTCGTCTGACCGCGGTGGAGACACTGGGCTGTACTCAGGTGATCTGCTCCGATAAGACCGGAACCCTGACCCAGAACCGCATGACTGTGGTGCAGAATACCGGAAATACCGCAGAGCTGGCCACCGCCATGGCACTCTGCTCTGATGCTTACCTGAATGCCCAGGGTCAGGCCGAGGGCGAGCCGACAGAGGCTGCTCTGGTGGCCTTTGCTGCCAATGCCGGTCTTCCGAAGCATGAGCTGGAGAAGACACTGCCCCGTGTGGCAGAAGCTCCCTTCGACTCTTCCCGGAAGATGATGTCCACCATCCATGCCCGGAACGACGGCAACTTCATTCAGTTCACCAAGGGTGCGCCGGATGTGGTACTCTCCCGCTGCACACATTACCTCGAGAATGGGACTGTCCTCCCGATGACAGAGGAGAAGCAGAAGGCCATCGCCGCAGAAAACAAGAGCATGGCTGATCAGGCACTCCGCGTCCTCTGTGCCGCGGAGCGTGTCTACACATCTCAGCCCGAAGACATTCGCCCGGAGGCTCTGGAGCAGGATCTCTGCTATATCGGCCTCACCGGCATGATCGATCCGGTGCGTGACGAGGTGAAGCCGGCCATTCAGGAGTGCCGCCGTGCCGGTATCCGTCCGGTTATGATCACCGGCGACCACAAGGACACTGCTGTGGCTATTGCAAAGCAGCTGGGTATCGTAACGGATGCCTCCCAGGCCATCACCGGTGCCGAGCTGGATCAGCTGTCCGACGAGGAACTGGACAAGTGCATTGGAAACTATTCCGTTTATGCCCGGGTACAGCCGGAGCATAAGGTACGAATCGTGCAGGCCTGGAAGAAGCGCGGCGCCATCACCGCAATGACCGGTGACGGCGTGAACGATGCGCCTTCCATCAAGTCTGCCGATATCGGTATCGGCATGGGCATCACAGGAACCGATGTCACCAAGAACGTGGCCGACATGATCCTGGCGGATGACAACTTCGCCACCATCGTAAATGCCGTGGACGAGGGACGCCGGATTTATGACAACATCCGTAAGTCCATTCAGTTCCTGCTCTCCTCCAACATGAGTGAGGTTATGGGTGTCTTCTTCTCCACCCTTCTGGGCTTCACGCTGCTGGAGCCGGTACATCTTCTGTTCATCAACCTGATCACCGACTGCTTCCCGGCACTGGCCCTCGGTATGGAGCGCGGCGAAAGCGACATCATGGATCGCCCGCCCAGAGATTCGAAGGATTCCGTTTTTGCCGGCGGCATGGCCTTTGACATCTTCTATCAGGGTGCATTGATTACTGCCCTGACGCTGATCTCCTACATCATCGGTCACTGCATGGAAATCGGTTACTTCGAGATGCCGAAGGGTGTCTCTCCGGACGGCATGACCATGGCCTTCCTGACAATGAACATGTGCGAGATCTTCCATAGCTTCAACATGCGTTCCGTGCGCGGCAGCGTGTTCCGGCTGAAGGCGCAGAACAAGGTGCTCTGGGCCGCAATGATCGGTGCGCTGGCTATGGTGACGCTGGTACTGGAGGTTCCCTTCATTGCCGATCTCTTCGGCTTCACACCGGTAAGCTGGCCGGAGTACGGCATCGCCCTGGCACTCGCCTTCTGCGTGATCCCGGTGGTGGAAGTGATCAAATTTATCCAGCGGTCTATGGCAAAATAATACGAAAAGAGAGAGCGGCAAATGCTGCTCTCTCTTTTTTTTGTTTCTTTTTTCCTAATCCATGAGATACAAAGTCAGGATATTTTCCTGATACCCGGCAAGGCCCTGCTTCTGAATCGCTGCCGCCGTTTTTCGGAGCAGCGGATGCCGTACCTTCTCCAGCATCTTCAGCCGTCGGTTCTCAATGGGCTTCCGGGAGATAGCCAGGGCATAATCTTCTTCCGTCATATGCCAGAAGGCGAAGCGATCTTCATCCAGACTCTGCTGCACGCGCTCTGCGATGCAAAGCCCCTCCGGATCGAAGTCACCGGCGTAACGGACCATGATCCCATCCTTTTTCAAAAGACGGAGAATCAGCCAGGCGCTGAGCCTCGGCTGGCCATTCATGCACATCAGCGACCGCTGTCCCTTCCATTGCTCCGCCAGTACGGCAAAGACCACCGGATTCTCCACGATCCACAAGGTATTGTCACGGCAATGCAGATGCTGCCACTTGGCAAGGGCCGAAAGCGGCACATTGACCGGTTCACCTGCCGCTGCAAATCCCGCCATGCCGCTATGGCGGGCATCCTCTGCACACGAGGCCTCTACGCCGCAGAGCATGGCAAAGTTGGAAACGTCATCCAATAAAATCCCGGCCGAAAAATACAATGACTGCCGCCGGATAGCTGCCGCCTCCATGGGTTCTTCCGGGGATTCCGCCTGTGCCCGCAGCCATTCCAGCAGCAAGCCAAACAGCCGGGCTTTTTCACTGCCCGCATCCAGGGCATGAGGATCCCCCGTGAGAGACGCCGCAAACACCGGAAGATATTGGTAATGCGACTGCTGCCGCAGTGCATCCAGAAGCTCCAGGGCCCGCACAAGAAACGCCAGCTGCCGCGTAAGCGAGGTCAAAAGTGCTTCCTCCGACATTTCCTGATGACCGTTCAGCATCTGTTGCTGCAGCGCGACCAATTCTGTCCGGTCCTCATCCGCAGCTTCCGCCGAAGACATTGTCCCAAGGGCCTGAAGAAGCGCCTGCGCCGCAGCAGACTTTGCCAATTCTTTCTGGGCCGCAATGGCCCTTTGCCAGCAGCGCCGCAGCATTTCCCGGTGTTGACCTTCTGCCTCCCGTTTTCCGAGAAGCGGCGCGCCATGAAAGCCTTCCAGCAGAGCCTCCGGTGAAACCGCGGCAAAGCGACTCTCCGTCAACGCTTTCTGAAAGGCTTTCGCCGAGATCGACGCGCTTTTCTGATTCCGGTAGCTGCGGCCGAAAAAGCCCTCCAGCATTTCCCGCTCTGTGTCGTTCCGCAGAGAAAGCGACACACTTCCCATAAAGCTGCCGTAGGAGCGGTACTTTTCACAGAACCCCTTCAGCAGCCGACAGAATACCGGCATGCTGCGGAAATAGTCAAGACAATTTTTCAGCAATTCATCCTGCATCCAGCTTCCGACTCTCCTCTTCCATTGCTTTTTCGTCCGGCAGTAGGCTACGGTTTTTTCCATTCCAGAGGAAGGACAGTACCGTCACAAACTTCGCATTGTTGGGCCGCAGCAGCTCATAGATCGAAAGCGCATCCAGAGTATCCGCATCGCCCCAGAGCACCTGGGAATTGATAATGAAGTCGAAGCCGAATTCCCGCATCAGACGGAACATATCCCGGATATTCCGACTGTCTACCCCGGCAAAGGCCTCATCCAACGAAACGATCTGCGGGGCATCCGGACGCGCGCCGTGGTACTTGGCAGTGACGGCCGAGAACAGAGGCACATACATGGACATGGCCTTCTCACCGCCGGAAAAGGTGCCGAAGACAGAATTGGTCAGCTCCTTCTGCCGCTCGCCCGGCTTCTCGCAGAACAGCTGGAACTCAAACCACTTGCGGTAGTCCAGCGCATCCTGCATCACCTGATAGAAGGAAGCCGCGCCGCCGCTGTCCTCTGCAATGCGGCGGGACTCCTCCACCTTCGAACGGAAATGCTGGCTCAAGCGGTTGGCTTCCTCTTCCCGCATGGAACGGTAGTCCTTCCGCAAAAGCTCCACGAGCTCTGCCGTATCCAACTGCGACTCACTTTCCGCGGTCTTACTGCGCCAGCGAAGGCGAAGCTTCAGACCACTGGAGGTATTCATGCTCTCCATCTGCCGGTTCATATTTTCCACCCAGCTCTGGGCACTATTGATGCGGCTGCGGATCTTCCGGCTCATGGTATTGGACAGAATATCCTCGAAGAGTTCCCGGTCATTCTGGCGGATCAGCTGCCGCAGCTCCTCCAACTCCTCATCCAGTATGCCGCTGAGCCGCTGGAAAGGAATTTTTTCGCCATGGTAACGCGCCTGATAATCCAGTCGCTGCACCGGGAAGGACCAGCTGCTGCCCGTCGGTTTCTGCTTCCCCAGCTCGCCGAACTGTTCCAGTGCACTGAGCTGATAGTCGATGAGATAGCTGCTGTTCTCGAAGTACACCTGCTGTACCCTCGTCTGCAGCTGTTCCAGAGATTCCTCGCCACGTTTCTTAAGGGCGAGAACGGTTTCCTGCGGGCTGCGGTTCTGCACTTCCTGATCCGAATCAGAATCCGCCTTCGCATCAGAAAAGACATACCCCAGCTGATACTCCGCCAGATACACCTCTGTCGCAAATTTCTGTTCCTCCGCCAAAAGCACGCTGGCTTCTGAAAGCGCAGTCAGCTTTTCCTCGGCACTGCGACACTCCGCTTCCTTGTTGCCCCGCTCCTTTTCACAGCTGCCACGCTGACGGTCATAATCGGAAAGCCATTGTATACAATGTTCCAATCTGTCCCGGATCGCTGCATAGTCGGTCAGCGCCAGCTGCTTCTCGATGGATTCCCTTCGGTCCTCTGCTCTCCGCTTCTCCTGCTCGACCCGCCCCTGATCATAGCGGAGCTGATCCAGGTCCTCCTCCAGCATTTCCTTCTGGGCCGTCTGCTGCTCCAGAACCGCAACCGTGTCCAGATAAGAAGCATGGGTCAGCTTCAGCGTATGCAGATCGTTTTGATAGTCCGCTGCTGCCGCTGCCGCCGCTTCGAAGCATTCCAGACTGTTGTGGAGGTAAAGTTTCTCCGCCAGCTTGGCAGCCTGGGTCCGGTCCTCCTGCAGCGACTGAATCAAGGCATGCACTGCCTCATCCAACTGCTTCTTCAACGTATTCTGCACAGACAGCAGTTTCTCTGCCTCTTCGCAGGCTCTCTGGGCCTCCCGAAGCGGCTTCTCCTTGGGGAAGGCCGCATATTCCGTCTCCAGAATCGTCATTCTGCCCCGGAAATTCTCCATCTCCTCCGCCAGAACGGCCATCTGCTGCTCCAGCGCAGCGATGCGTTCCTGCAGTACCCGGATCTTCTCCGCCCGGTTTCTTTCCCGCGCCTTGGTGCCGATGAAACCGGCCTGGTATTCACCGCTGATGGTGCCGGCCAGAAGGCCGTTCCGCCAGGTGCCGTCAGCAGAAATGACGGTTTCTCCGCTGCCTTCAATGGAGATATGCCGCAGAATTTCAGTCATTTCCATGTTCAGGAATACTGTATTCACACTGTCATTCAACTCCAGTGTCTCCAGGGCGGTCTTTCCCCCGGCCCTTCCGGCATTTTCCCGGACGAAAATGTAGCGGTCGCAGGCACCCGGATCCATCCGCAGCACCTCCTGCCGGTAGCTTTCCTCAATCACCAGCGCATCCAATAGTCCCATTTCCAGCATGGCTTCCTCGATGCGGTTCCGGCTCTCCTCGTCCAATGACACGGCAAATTCCAGCGTCTTGTAAAATTCATGATAGGGAATGCCCCGTTTTGTGAGTCTACGACGATTTTCCAGTACTGCCGGACTCCGCTCCGGTTCCGGTTCCCGTGCATTTTCCCACTGGTGAAGCTCCTCGAGACAGTCGTTCCGCTCCTCCGACAGCTTCCGGTTCTCTGTCCGGCGGTCCTCGATCTCCTGCTTCAGCTGAAGCCGCAGATCCTGCAGCAGCACATCCACCGGCTGCTTGGCCTGCTGATAATCCGCTTCACCATCATAGGCATCTGCAAAGTGACAAAGGGCCTGCAACAGCGCCTCCGGCAGCTTGAGTTCCTGATTCTGTCCATGCCAAAGGTAAAGCGACTCCTTCCAGCTGCTCTCTGCCTCCGTCAATGCCGCTTCCTTCTCCCGAAGACTCCGCTCGGCTCGGTCTGCCTTGTCCTGCTGCTTCGCCAGCTCATCCCGCTTGCTTCGCAGCTTCTCTTCACCGGCCGCGAGACGACGCTGTACCGTCAGACCTTCCTGAATGCCCTCCCGGGTTTTCCGGAATTCCGTCTCATAGGCACTGAAGCCAAAGCTTTCCGCCAGCGCCTTCCGCAGCTCATCTGCCAGAAATCTCTGGGCCTGGTAGGACATGGTGTCCGCTTCCTCCGCCATGCTTTCCAGGCATTCCTCGATTTCCTGTCGCTTTTTCGCCTGTTTTTCCGTGCTACGCTGAAGCTGCGCCGTGCAGGTACGGACATTCTCCCGCTTCTTTTCGATCTGGACTTCCTTCGCGGAAAGCTGTGCCGTGAGCTCCCGGATTCGTTCCGTGAGTCGCTGCTCCTCCTGCTTCAACTGATAGGCGTCGCTCTTCCCCAGCTCCTCCCGCTCCTGCTCCATGGCTGCCTTTTGGGAGGACAGCTTCGCAAGCTCCTCTGTGAGCTCTGCCAACCGTTGTGCAGCCTCCGTGCGTCGGGTTTGCTCCGCCGTCTGCTGCTTCTCGTTTTCCTTCAGGCGTTTCTCTGCCTGCTCAGCCGCGGCGGCCTTTTCATAGAGCATGCACTGGTTGTATCGGCCGAAGACATTGGCAATGCGTTCCGCCGCTTTCCGGGCTGCTTCCTTCGTCTCCAGCTGCAAACGCAGGGAATCCATGTTCTCAATGGCCTCTGTCATCGGACGCAGGTCTTCTTCCGACAGTCCCTGCAGGGCCGAGCTCAGAATGTCGTTGATCACCGAAGGCTTAAAGTCCCGGGAAAGCTTCGGGGTTCTCAGCTGAATCAGAAGATCCAGCATTTCCCGATAGGCGTCTGTGGTGGCGAAGCCGAAGAGCTGCTGGTTCACGAATTCGATATACTCCGCCTGCCGCTCATACACCCGGCCGCCCTCTGCCAGACGGTTTTCCAGTTCCTTTCGGGATAATGTCAGCTTCTCCCCACTATTCTTATAGAGGGAAAAATCCTTGCCAACCCGACGGCCGTCCAGAATGCCGAAATACCACTTGTCCAGCGGCTTTCCACGGCGAGCCCGAATGCCCATGCCGATGGTGAGATAGGCCTCGCTGTTTTCCCGCTTAAATTCCATGTAAAGATAGCCGGTACGCTCGTCCCGACCGTCTCCCTCCTCCAGGAGATACCCCGCCATCTTCCGGTCCCGGGAGCCAAAGGGATCCAGACGCTCCGGATTCGCGTTGCCGTCCAGCAGCAGCGGCACCGCACTCTGCATGGTCACGGATTTTCCGGAGCCATTGGAGCCCCGCAGCAAAAGTCTGCCCTTGGCAAAGCAGAATTCCTGCTCGTCATAATACCAAAAGTTAATGAGTCCCAGTTTATTGGCATGCCATCTGTTCTGTCCCATAGCGCTCCCTTATTCTCTGTACCTTCCTGCCAGCTTTGCACACAGCGGCTCAATCCGCAGCCTTCCGCTCTCCGTATCCCGGGAAAGGAAGGTCCAGAACACCAGCTCTTCCTTCACCTCCCGCAGAAAATCGCCCTCCGGCTGTTCCCGGTACAGCTTGGAAAAATATTTCAGATTCTGTTCCCGCACCTCTCTGAGAAGTGCATCCATCTCCGGCTCCTCCAGCCATACATTGTCCCGGACATCCGGCTGCCAGATCCCGTCCCGGATCCGCCGCTGTATCCCGGAAAGACAAAGTAAAAGGATATCCGAGAGGGTATTGGAACCGGGGAAGCTTTCTCCTAAGTTGCTGTTTTCACCGCGCAGCAGCATGCCGCCGCCCTTGGAGATGTCCAGCCGCAGGTCCAGCAGTCGACTCAGCTCCTCCCGCATCCGGGCGCCTTGATTCTTCAGGTACTCGTAATCGCCCTCTGCGCCTTCTGCGCGATACAATCCCGGCGAAAACAAAAGACGACGATAAACCCGGTGCCGCCGCACCAGGCCCTTATCCTCGTCCACCTCATACCAGCCGGAATTCAGGAAGTCCTCTATGCCGGTATAGTTCATGATATCCTCTGAAAAGCTCCGCATGTAGTACATGGACACGCCGGTGTTTTCATACAGCACATCCTTCTGGGCTTCCACAAAGCCATCCTCGGAGCCGTCAGTACGTTTCAAAATGCCCTGTTCTTCCGCATACTGAAGTACCCGCACCAGGGATTTCCGTTCCCGATAGGAGGTCCAGTCCACACCGCCGCCCGGCAGATTTCCGGCAATAAATTCTGTCAGCTGCGAAAGGATGAACTGGTCCTCCGCATGTTCTTCCAGAAACATGAGCAGCATGCAGAACAGTGCATATTCCCGGGGACTCTTGAAGTCCTGAATGCCCATAAAGGGCTTCGGTACGGCAGGAATCCGCTCTACCTTCACAAGAAGCTGATTTTCGATCATGGGGCAGCCCAAACGTTCCGTCACAAACTTCCGGATCTCCTGGGAATTGTCCCGGATCCGATAATACAGCTCCCTATCCTCTGATTTTAAAATCCAATGCTTTGACAGCAAGGCTTCCAGCGCTTCCTGCATCATTTCTCCTCTTTAAATACGATCCGTAGCCTGGGCATCTCAAAATCGCCGTCCGTGCAACGCACCAGGCAACGCCCTCCGTCCTCGGCAGCCTCCAGCTGAAACACCCGTCCCGTCTCTGTGCGGGAGCTTCTTCCCGGATCCTCCAGGGCATCGGACAGCCAGCGAAGCAGAATCTCCCGCAGATCAGGCGTCAGACGAGGCAGTTTCGCAAATTCAATGCAGCCATCCTTTTCCAGACGCTGCAGTGCTTTCTGTTGCTTCTGCTGTTCCGCGAGCAGCTTCTCCCGCACGGCCTTCTTTTCCGCAGTATGGTCCGCAATGGCACTGCGGTTGCTGCGCTCGGTTCCCTTCCGGGAGCGGGACTTCAGCTGCTTTTGCTCCGGCTCCAATGCATAGGCGCTCAGATTCATGCTCATGCTCTCCGGCTCCCGCTCGCTCTGCAGATGCCGCGGTGTCTCCACGCCAAAGATGCAGGCACTCAGCCGATGGGCTTCGGAAAGCTCTGTACAGGCCAGAAACAGCTCTGCCGCCTTCCGGTATTCCTCCCGCCGGTTCGCCCCCATGGCGCTTTTTTCACTGAGTTCCATGGCAAAGCGGGTGATTCTCCGGATAATGTCGTTGGTGGCATCAAAGAGCTTCCCTGCCTCATTGTCCTCTCCCTCCGCGGTCTGGAACCAGCGGCGAATGCTCTCCAGCTTGCCGCGGTTGTTCTCTGCAATGGCCGCAGGATCCACCGCCTCCATCCGGGGAATGGATGCCTCATAGGCATTGACCTTTTCCAATACCGTATCACAGAGCGTCGGACTGAGGTTTTCCAGCAATTCCTCGATGACGCCGACATTGCGCTGCAGTGTCGTGACAAAGTTACGAAGGTACTCCACCAGCTTATCCTTAAACAGCAGGAACTCCTGGGTATGCATCATCTCTTCGGCACGGACACTGCTTAAATCCCGGATGTAATCGTGGTAGTTCTGATTGAGACGCGTGAAATTTCGCTCCAGCTCGTCCCAGAAATCATAGGCCTCTGCCGGTGTGGCATCCGCCATCTCCGGGAAGCGTTCCAGGGATCTGCGAATGCGTTCCAGCAGCGTCGGCTCCAGGGAACCACCTTCGATCTGCAGATTTTCCAGGCGCAGCACCAGGCGTTCAATCTCCACGCTGTAGGGCGACATCTGGTAACGATAGCGCTTGCTCTGAAACTCCTCTAGGGAGCTCACATGCCGGGTATCCTGCAGGGTCTCCAGGTTATGCCAGTTCACCAGCATATTCAAATCCTGCTGACACTGCTCCAGCCGGTACTCCCGGAATTCCGGGAAATTCCGCAGGCTCTCAAAAACCTCCTCCTAGTACATCCAGCTGTGCAGCTTCTCCGTATTTTCATAAAAGATCCGCATGATGCAGCGATATCTGTCCGTGTTCTCTGTGTTGAGATACTGCACCTCCGGCAGCGGCTTCAACAGCCTTTCCGTGATCTGCAAGCTTTGTTCCTTTCTGCGCGTCAGCCCCTATGCTCCCGCTCCGTTAAATTTCTTTCATTGTATCTAACTTTTGTGCCTGCCGCCACCGCTTCTTTTCCTTATTTTTCAGATATCCTATATACCATCACCACACAATACAACAGCGCCAGGCCCCAGGCCAGGGGATTGGACAGGCAGATGCCGAGATAGCCAAGGCCGGCCTGGATCGCCAGCAAACTTCCGATGCTGCGGCCCAGCAGCTCACCGACACCGGAAATCACCGCCTGTACACTGTATCCATAGCCCTGCAGGGTATTGCGGAAGACCATCAGAAGGCCATGAAGAATGAAGAAACAGCTGATGACGGAGAGGTACTGAATCGCCTCCTCTGTCACCGCCGCATCTGCCTTTCCCAGTACCAGACCGACCGCATAGGGCTTCAGGAAAAAGATCACGAGCCAGGCCACAACGCAATAGGCCAGTTGGATCCGGCATCCGTCTTTGATGCCCTGCCGGATGCGTTCATGCTTTCCGGCGCCGTGATTTTGTCCCACATAGGTGGCCATGGCCATGCCGACGCTTTCCATAGGCAGCGTAAACATCTGGCGGATCTTCTCTCCCGCGGTCTGCGCCGCCACCGCAGTGGTGCCCAGGAGGTTGATGGCGTCCTGCATGATCACCGCGCCGATGGCGGAAACCGAATACTCAAAGCCCATGGGGAATCCGATATAGGCCAGACGGCTGCAGCAAGTCCCGGAAAGAAGCTTCCCTGCCTTCCGGAAATCCAGCTGCTCCTGCCGGGCAGTTTTCCCGAAAAACCAGAGTGCACAGAGGACACCGCTGAGCAGCTGGCTGAGAACCGTCGCTATGGCTGCCCCGTCCACCCCCATGTCAAAGGGCACGATTAAAATGTAGTCCATGGCGATGTTCAGCACACTCGCCGCCAACAGGAAGTAAAAGGGATGTTTGGAATCTCCCATGGACCGCAGCACGCTGGATCCATAGTTATACAGTACCGTGGCCGGAATGCCAAAAAAGATGATGCGGATATAAAGAACCGCATCATCATAAAGCTCTGCCGGCGTATGCATCAGCGAGAGCAAAACACCGGACAGCAGCGTGGTCAGAATCGTAAAGCACAGACTCAGCAGGACGCAAAGCAGCGCGCCGTTAAAGAGATATTTTTGAAGTCCTTCCCTGTCTTTGGCCCCGAAGCTCTCCGCCACCGGAATGCCGAAGCCCACGCAGGCGCCCTGTATGAAGCCGAGAATCAGAAAATTCAGGGAATAGGTCGTTCCCACCGCACCCAAAGCATTACTACCCAGGCAGCGGCCGACGATCACTGTGTCCGCAAAACTGTAAAGCTGCTGGAACACCGTACCCAGCACCAGCGGCAGGGCAAAGCGCAGAATCTGGGGTAGGGGTCTTCCCTTTGTCAGATCGGTGGTACCCGAAGAACCTGATGTCAATGCCATTTCTGCACCTCCTGTCGAAAATCCCAAACGAAAATGAATACGTGTACTTTAAATCTGTCCCATCAGCATCGGCAGTCCCAGAGACAGTGCCGGGACGTAGGTAACAGCCAGCAGTGCCGCGATCAGGATAATGAAGTAGGGCACCAGCTTAGGCGCAACCTGCTCGATGGTGACATGGCCGATACCGCATCCCACAAAGAGAACGGAACCCACCGGCGGTGTAATATTACCAAGACACATGTTGAAGATCAACATCACACCAAACTGAATATCGGTCATGCCGAAGCTGGTGGCGATGGGCAGGAAGATCGGCGTGAAGATCAGGATCGCAGGTGTGATATCCATAAACATACCAACCACCATCAGGATCAGATTCATGAGCAGGAAGATAATGTACTTGTTGCCGGTCAGGCTCATAAGGCCGCTGGAAATGGCTGCCGGAATACCGGAGTAAGCCATCACGAAGGACATGGCGGACGATGCCGAAATCAGGAAAAGGATGATGCCGCTGGTCTTTGCAGAATCAAAGAGAATCCGCATAAAGGTCTTCATATCAATGCTCTTATAGATAACAGAAAGGATCAGGCAATACAAAACGGCAACACCTGCACCCTCAGTCGCAGTGAAGACACCGGAAACGATACCGCCGATGACAATGATGATCAGCAGAAGACTCGGCACGGCATCCCATACGGTCTTCATGATGCTCTGGCTTCTGTCAAAGCCGGTGGCCTTCATACCGGCCCGCTTTGCACCGATGAAGGCAACCACCATACAGCACAATCCCATTAAAATACCGGGAATGTAACCGGCCATGAATAGAGTCGAGATGGATACGCCACCCGCCACGGTAGAATACACAATGAAGGCGGATGTCGGCGGAATCAGCAGACCCGTGGGTGCGGAGGCAATGTTGGCTGCGGCAGAGTATGCCGGATCATAGCCATTTTCCTCTTCGATGGGGCTGATGCAGCCGCCCATGGCAGAAGCTGCCGCCACAGAGGAACCGGACAGCGCACCGAAGAGCATGTTGCCCAGAATGTTGGCCTGGGCCATGGAGCCCGGAATCTTACCCACAAAAAGCTGGGCAAAATTCACCAGACGCTTGGCGATACCGCCGTTGTTCATGATATTGCCCGCCAGAATAAAGAGAGGCACCGCCAGCAGGGAGAAGGACTCCACGCCGGAGTTCATCTTCTGCATGGTGATGAAGGTGATCTGGTCCCAGGACAGGGTGGACATGGCGGTCACAATGGAAGACGCCAGAATGCCGATGGAAATGGGCACGCCCAGGAACAGCAGTACGCCGAATACGGCAAAGAGAATAACGGTTGTCAATGCAATGCTCATTTTTCTGCAGCCTCCTTTGTATCTACTTTCTCACCCACAATATCTTCATAGATATTGATGATCTGCGCCAACACGATGAAGACACCGGAAACAGGCGCGATGGCATAAACCAGACTCCGGGGAATGCCCAGGAGCGCAGAAAACTCGCGACTGGCAGAAACCGCCAGCTTGAAACCGCCGATGGTGAACACAAAGAGTGCCATCAAAAGAATCAGCGCATCGATCAGAACCAGCAGACCTGTATGGGCATTTCCGGTGAACTTATCCCGCAGCAGGGTCAGTGACATATGCTCCCGGGTGGAGAAGGCATAGGCCGCGCCGATAAAGCCGGTCCAGATCAGGCTGTAGCGCACCAGCTCCTCGGTGAATGCCACCGGGCTGTTCAGCACATAACGGGAAAAAACCTGAATCAGAACAAGAATGGTCATAAAGGACAGCAGGATTGCGCAAGCAATGCTCAGAATCCGATCCATCCAGAATTTAATGCTGCCAAGTGTTTTTTTCATGGCTTATTCCTCCCCTCTGGCCTGCTCAATGGTATCCATCAGCGTCTTCACACCGGGATACTGGGCTTCATAGGCCTCAATCATCGGCTGTGTTGCCTCCCGGAAGGCTTCCTTGTCCACGTCATAGACAAACTCCACGCCCATCGTTTCCTGTGCTTCCTTTACAGCCTCTTCCACTGCGGTATCCCACATGATTTTGTGGGCATCGGTGGAATCATGGGCCGCCTCCAGGATGCTCTGCTGGTCCTCCGGATCGATCTGTTCCCAAACCTTCTCACTCATGATCAGCACATCCGGGATCATGGCATGCTGATCCACGGAATAGACCTTGCAAACCTCACCATGCTTACCGGTGGTCAATGCCGTCTCATTGTTCTCCGTTCCGTCAATGATGCCGGTCTGCAGAGAGGTGTACACATCACCATAGGACATGGCCACCGGCACGCCGCCCAGATAATTCATCATATCTGTCTGACTCTTCATATCCTGGACACGAATCTTCAAGCCCTTCAAATCTGCCGGTGTACGGATCGCCTTATCCTTTGTATAGAAGGAACGGGCGCCGGAAGTATAGTAGGTCAGTGTCACAAAACCATCTTCTCCGGTGGACAGGAAGAAATCCTGCATCTCCTGGGAATCCATCACATGATAAAAATCTTCCGTGTCATTAAAGATATAGGGCAGACCAAAGGCATTGTACGCCTCATTATAGGTGGCCAGGCCCGGTGCCGAAACCTTGGTCATAGCGATAACACCGGCCTGCAGCTGCTCCATGTTCTCATTCTCACTGCCCAGCTGACCATTGGGGAAGATCTTCACCTGCACACGGCCCTCCGTCTTCTCATTGACCTCCTCTGCAAACTGGGTCATGGCGATGTGCACGGTATGGGTTTCCGACAGGCCGTGGGCCAATGTCAATACCAGCGGATTTTCTGCGCTGTAGCTACCGTTCGCTGCGGTCGTATCTGCTGTGCCGCAGCCGGTCATGAGACCGACACACAGCATCGCTGCAGCCCCAAAGGCTGCCATTTTTTTGAATATCATACTTTCCTCCCTCTTCCTTACATGCCGATCAGATCGAACTGCTCAAAGGACACCAGCACTTCATGATCCTGCTTCGGATTTTTGTACTTGATCTGTACGCTCTTCAGGCGCTGGCTGTAGTACCAGCCGCACGCTGCCTCCTCAAATTTCCGTCTATGCAGGAAATGCGGAATCTCTTCCCCGTCAAGCTGCACATAGAACGGCGCCTTCTCCCGATGGATCATATCAAGATACATGTCTTCCACTGCCGTTTCATAGCTTCCCTCGTTCTTAAAGCGAACCATGGTCTTCACACCGGCCTGCACGGAAATTTCTGTCCGAAGATAGTCACCCTCACGATATTTGTTGGTGCATCCGTCATCCTCATAAAGGGTAAAGCTGGAATCCACATCCGGTGCCATGAGGATGTCGAGGCTTGTGGTCTTCTCCGTCATCAGATTATGGAGCTTGTTGCCGCTCATGGGGATGATGGCGCCGCTCCGCACAAAGAGGGGAATGCTGGCCATATCCACCGGTACCTGAATGGTCTGCCCCGGTGCATATTCCTCCCGGGTATAGAAGTCGTAGAAGCGTTCCTTTGCATCCTCGGTTTTCGGCAGATAAACCGTGCGAATTTTCTGTCCCTTCTCCACCACATTGGCCACCAGCAGGGAATCGCCGAACATGAAGTCCACGCCCTCATCATAGGTCGCCGGGTCATTCTGGAAGACGCTGAAGAGGGGCTGCCAGATGGGCAGGCCGCTCTCATGAGCCCTAGCCATCAGGGAATAGAGTGTCGGGCTGAGGCGATAGCGGAAGTCGATGGCTGCCTTGATGTTCTCCTTCTGGTCACTGTACATCCAGGGCTCCGTCACGGTGTTGTCCGTGTTGGTGGAGTGGATGGAGAAGCGAGGCTGGAAGATGCCGTTCTGCACCCAGCGCACGAAAAGCTCGCCCTCCGGTGCCACGCCATAGAAGCCGCCGATGTCCGCACCGTTGTTGGATACACCGCACAATGCCATGCCGAGGATCGTCGCAATGTTGTACTTCAGGGTATCCCAGTGGGTCAGATTATCACCCGCCCAAACCTGCGCATAGCGCTGAATGCCGGCATGTCCGGAACGGCAAACCGAGAAGGGACGGCGATCCGGGGCATACTCCTCAATGGCTTCGTTGGACAGCTGACACATGAGGTTGCTCATCACAGGCTTCATGGTGCCGATGGTGCTGCCCTTACCTTCGAAGCAAACCTTCGCGTCCTTATCTACCAGAGAATCGTACTCACAGTTGTCATTCCAGATGGAGCGGCAGCCATACTGAAGCAGCGCATCCTTGATGTACTGCTTCCAATGCCGGCGGGTCGAATCCTTCGTGAAATCCACAAAGAGTCCCGGGCCACCCCACCAGGTGCCCACTGCCAGGCCGTCCACGCCTTCGTTGTCGTCGGAGGCCGCCATAAACATGCCCTTTTCCTTCATTTCCGCCAGAAGGGGATGCACCAAAAGCATGCCGGGTTTAATGTTGGGAGACACCACGATGCCGCGCTTCTCCATCTGGGCGAACCAGTCTGCCGGATCCTTGAAACGCTTCTTGTTCCAGGTGAAGGTGCAGCGCTTGATGCCTTCCTCGGTCTCCACCGCACAATAGCCGGAGGACAGCTGGAAGCCATCCGCAGGAATCTCTTCTTCCCGGGTGGTGTCGATGAAGTCCAATACCGCATCGTCCGAGTTCTCCGGAAGCTCTGGATAGTACATGGAGCTGCCGAGGTACCCGAGTGCCGCCTTCGGCAGCAGCACACTCTTGCCGGTGAGATCCGTATAACGCTCGATGATGTCCCGGATCGAAGGACCGGCGATCAGGAAGAGATCAATGTCACCTGCATCGGTCCGGTAGGTGGAATAGCGATGCCAGTAGTTGCGCTTTTCCCGTCCCATGTTAAAGTCACACTCTGCGGTATTGTGGTAGAAATATCCCACCGCCTGCTTCGTGCCCCGGTTCAGACGAATGTAGAAGGGGATGTGCTTGTACAGTGAATCCGTCTCCTTGGCGTTGTAGCCCATGGCATCGCCGGGCGCCATGTTCATGAACTTTTCCGCCTTATTGATCTCGCCGGACTTTTCACCAAAGCCATAGAAGCAGTCATCCGCTTCTATCTGGCTTGCATGGATGCGACGGTGATTGCTGTCCTCCCGGTAGGCAAGGTCCGGAATATCCGCATGCAGGAGACTGCCGTCCCGGTCATAGACCAGTACGCGGAAAGGCTTCTTTTCGATCACCACCTTCAGTCTGTTTCCCTGCAGCACCGCCTGCTGCTCTCCCTCGGTCAGCACAGCCTCTGCGGGCTGTATCCGCTTCCGGCAATCCTTCATCAGTTCATCCGTGCGGGAGTCCCAGGCCGTCATGGTCAGACTGTAGGAAGCCTCGTCCCAGTCCCCGTCAAATCCGGCACGAATGCGCAGAATGTCATCCGTCAGAAACCAAATCCGAAGCTCTGCGGCATTGGTCTCCACAGAATAATAGCCGCCGCAGTCCCGCACCGCGCCGCCTGTGTAACACACTTTCATAGATTATCCCCCTTTATTTTTTGTTCATGACATGTTCATTATGCCAGCCGCCAGATAGAATTGTAGGTAATGCACAATTACGCATTTCTATTTTTGTGCATATCTGTGCATTCCGTCGCTCAATCGTCCATATACTAACAATATCCTAGTCAATTTTCCTATGCTTTTGTGCTGCAAATCTCGCAAAACGTGATATGCTGTATTTATCCGTGAACAATCCCATCGAAAACGAAGAAAAGAGGAATTTCTGATGATGCAGAACAGTATGCCCCATTATGTGGATTCCATTCTGACCCAGGAGGCCGCCGGTGAAGCCCTGCAGAATGGACAGGTGACCGTGAGCCTCTATACCAATATCGAAAATGTCCAGTCCGTGGTACACTCGCATCCCTACTACGAATTGATTCTGCCGGTCCGCGGCAGTGTTGTGCGTTATTCCATCGGCGGCAGCATCTTCGACCTGCAGCTCGGGGAACTTATCTTCTTTCCGTCCGGCATATACCACTCCGGCCTCTTTCATGTCACGGATTCCGTATCCGACCGCATCGTGTTACAGATCAATGCCGCCCTGTGGAACCGGATCAGTCTTATGACGGGTCTCAGCAAAAACAGCTGGCAGCAGAAGCTCGTGATTTTGGATGCGGAAGCCACTGCACGTTGGGATATCCGGGGACTTCTGGAACGGCTGGGGCACAGCTGCCGCCTCGATGACAGCATCCGGGCCTCCATACTGGACTGCGAAATTTCCGAACTTCTCCTGCTCCTGGACCATCAGCTGATACACCAGGACAGTGCAGCGCCCGGTGCCTACAACGAGCTCGTGACCCGGGCCGTGGCCTACCTGCAAAGCCACTACACCGATCCCAATCTGACGGTCAGTCAATTGGCAAAATACACCTATACCAGCCGGGAGCACCTCTCCCGGGTCTTTAAGGAATATACACTGGAAAGTGTCCACAGCTACCTCACCAACCTGCGCATGCAGCACTGCCGCAATGCCCTGGCGCTGGGCGGCAGCGTACTGGAAATTTGCAATGACAGCGGCTTCAGCAATTACAGCAGCTTTCTGAAAAGCTTCCGCAGCCTCTACGGCGTCACACCAACAGAGTACCGGTCACGACTGCGACGGATCGAAAAACGGCACTAAAAAAGAAGGCCCTGTTTTCACAAGGTCTTCCTTTTTACTAAAATCGCCTTAGATTTTGCCCTGTATCTCCGAAAACAATTCTTCGATATCCTGGGCCTGGGTGGCCAGTACCCGGACGCAGACGCCGCGCCGGGCCCGAGTCACACCGGCATAGATGCGCCCGTAGCGTGGATCCGAAAAATCCATACTGAGGATCCGTTCCTCTGCGGCCTCGCTGCCGCAGTAGAAGCAGCTGCCCTGGTGGGTGTAGTCCCGGTAGAAATAGCAGTTCTCCATCCTGAGCTCTGCCGGTTTCAGCAGGGTCCGGTCATGCCAGATCAGTTCGCCGTCATAAAACACCCGTAGCAGATTTTCATAGTGACGGAACAGAAAACGCTCGCCCATGCCGACGCGCCCGGCGGTGAAAATGTCGGTCCACAGCAGTTCGCTGCCCTTTTCCATGCGGATCTCGGTTTTTCCCCTGAAGTCACTGTTCCGAAAGGGCACCATGGCGCAGGGACGGTACCAGAGGGAAGCCCCCTCTTCCAGGGCCACCGACATTACCCTATCCGCCTGTCCCGCCTCGCCCATATCAAAGAGCTTGGTGTAGGACTGCTCCGTGATGAGGCTGCGGGCCCCCGCTCGACAACGGATGTCATAGGAAAAGCTGTCCCCCGCCAGGATACCGGCAGACGCCATCATGAGCATGAGCTGCAGTCGCTTGCCCTCCGTCCGAGGTTCTCCCAGTTTGATGGGGGCCGTAAAATAAGCGGCCTCCCGAAAGGACCTGTCCCGGACCGGATCATGCCCCACGGTCAGTCTGAATGCGGAAGCCATGACTTAGACGCCCTCCAGCAGTGCATTTTTCTTGATCCAGTCGATGACCGCATCCACGCTGTCGCCCTGCATCAGGTTGGTGAAGAGGAAGTCGCGGCCCTGCCGCATTCTCTCGGAATCCCGGGCCATCACCTCCAGGCTGGCGCCGACCATGGGGGCCAGATCCGTCTTGTTGATGACCAGCAGGTCGGAGCGCGTCACGCCGGGGCCGCCCTTCCGGGGAATCTTCTCTCCCTGGGCCACGTCGATGACGTAAATGGTCACGTCCGCGAGGTCCGGGCTGAAGGTGGCCGACAGATTGTCGCCACCGCTCTCAATGAAAATAATTTCCACATCCGGAAATTTTTCTGCCATTTCCTCCACGGCCTCCAGGTTCATGCTGCAGTCCTCCCGGATGGCGGTATGGGGGCAGCCGCCGGTTTCCACGCCCACAATGCGCTCCGCCGGCAGAGCCGAATTCTTGATGAGGAACTCCGCATCTTCTTTTGTGTAAATGTCGTTGGTCACCACGCAGATGGAATATTCCTTTGACATTTTCCGGGTCAGACGCTCGATAAGTGCCGTTTTGCCGGAGCCCACGGGGCCCCCGACACCGATTTTGACATAAGACATTTCTTTACTCCCTTCTTTCGTCCCCTAGGACATATATTGCCGGCTGTAGAGTCTCTCGTGCCGCATACAGTGAATGTCGTTTGCGGCAGCGGAAATCCCCAACTCATCTATACTGACTTCCATGGCCGTCTCCACCGCCTTCTGCAGGAGCGGCAGGCACTCATGCAATACCCGCTGTCCCTCCAGCTGACTGAGGGGTACCAGCTTCACCGCATTGTTGACCACAGCGGAGATCACCCCGTAGCCGTACATCATGAGAAGCTGCCGACAATCGATGCCCCAGGATCTTCCGTAGAGCCCCAGCACGATGGGATGGTAGCCCTCCCGGTATTCCTGCAGCGCCGGTGACAGCACCTCCATCTTCTCCAGGGCCTTGCGCAACCGTTTTCCCATACGCTGGCTTCCCTGCCGTACCTCCCGGGGCAGCTTCATGGCCCCGGCCACGGCATCCAGTTCCGCGATGTACGCGGGATCCTCTGCGTGGATGAAGGCCAGCTGCAAAAGCCCCAGGTCCTGGTAAGGAAAAGCATACAGGAAGCCCTGCAGGTATTCCTGCAGGGTCTCCGGGGAGGTAATCCAGCCCTCCGTCACGTAGCTTTCCAGACCATTCGACAGGGTAAAAGCACCGATGGGGAAGAAGGCATCCACACTCTGCAATATGTGCAGGAAGCCAAGCTCCTTATCCATGGCAGTGCCCTTCCGCATGGTCGTGGTCATGGTGATGCGTGTGTTCATGTGCGCCATCATGGCTGTGGGTATGCGCGTGTCCATGTTCATGCGCATGACTGTGTTCGCCGTCATGAGAATGCGTATGACCATCATCCCCGTGGCTGTGACCATGACACACGGTGTAGTGGGTGAAGAGGCCTTCCTGCTTCTCCGGCGCAAAGCCCAGCTTCTGAAGGTACAGGAAGGTGGGCTCATCGTAAATCACCGTCACACGATCCTCTTCAATGGCCAGGGACAGATGCCGGTTGCCAAGCTCAAAGCAGAGGCGTCCCATTTTCTGCATGCTGTCCACCGGTGTCACCGTCAGGGTACAGGGCAGCTGCTGCACCGCGATAACTTTTTCGTCATCGGCGTACAGAACGTCTCCGTTCTGCAGGGGCTTCTCCACCAGGATGCCCAGCTCCTCGCCTTCGGCTGAGGTCTTCCGCAGCAATTTTTTCTCCAGCTCAAACCATTCCAGAGAGACCGTGTCCACGCGTCTTCCCGTAAGGGGGAAATCCTGCAGATTTCCCAGTATTTCATTGATCCGCATAATGCCTCCTCAGATCAGAACAGGAAGTAGCGCTGTGTCAGTGACAGCTCCTCTGCTGCCTCACAGGTAATCTTCTCACCATCTACCCGCACCTCATAGGTCTCCGGGTTCACCTGGATATCTGCGATGACATCATTGTTCTTCATATCCTTCTTACCGATGTCACGGCAGTGGCTCACCGGCAGCACCTGGCGCTTCAGGCCCAGACGCTCTTTAACGCCGTTCTCCAGAGCCGCCTTGGAAACGAAGGAAGCACAGGTCGTGCTCCGGGCCAGACCGTAGGCGCCGAACATATTTGTATAGACCACCGGCTCCGGTGTCGGGATGGAAGCATTGGCATCGCCCATCTTCGACGCGATGATGAAGCCGCCCTTGATGATCATCTCCGGCTTCGCACCGAAGAAACGGGGATTCCAGAGCACGAGATCCGCCATCTTGCCGACCTCAACGGAGCCCACATACTGGGACACGCCATGGGTGATGGCCGGGTTGATGGTGTACTTCGCCACATAACGGCGGATACGGAAGTTATCGTTTCTCTCGCTGTCCTCCGGCAAAGCGCCTCTCTGCTTCTTCATTTTGTCCGCGGTCTGCCAGGTCCGGGTGATGACCTCGCCCACACGACCCATGGCCTGAGAATCGGAACTCATCATGGAGAAAATGCCCATGTCATGAAGCACGTCCTCTGCCGCAATGGTCTCCGGACGGATACGGGAATCGGCGAAGGAAATATCCTCTGGCACGTTCTTATCGAGGTGATGACAAACCATCAGCATGTCCAGATGCTCATCCAGTGTATTCCGGGTGAAGGGCATGGTGGGGTTCGTGGAGGAAGGCAGTACATTCGGGAAAGCTGCTGCCCGGATGATGTCGGGTGCATGACCGCCGCCGGCACCTTCGGTGTGGTAGGTATGGATGGTTCTTCCCTTGAAGGCCGCCACGGTATCCTCCACACAGCCCGCCTCGTTCAGAGTATCGGTATGAATGGCTGCCTGCACATCATACTTATCACAAACCGTCAGACAGTGGTCAATGGCGTCCGGTGTGGAGCCCCAGTCCTCATGCAGCTTCAGACCGCAGGCACCGGCCACGATCTGCTCCTCCAGGGTTGCCAGATCGGAGGAATTTCCCTTGCCCAGGAAGCCGAAGTTCATGGGGAGTTCCTCTGCCGCCTCCAGCATTTTTTCAATGTTGAACGCACCGGGTGAACAGGTGGTGGCATTGGTGCCGTCCGCCGGACCTGTACCGCCGCCGATCATGGTGGTGATGCCGCTGTAGAGAGCGGTTTCCACCTGGGTCGGGCTGATGAAATGGATATGGGTATCCAATCCGCCGGCGGTGAGGATCAGACCTTCACCGGCGATCACCTCGGTACCGGCACCGACGATGAGGTTCTCATCCACGCCGTCCATGATATCCGGGTTACCGGCCTTGCCAATGCCGCAGATCTTGCCGTCCTTGATGCCCACGTCGGCCTTCACGATGCCCCAGTAGTCCACGATCACCGCGCTGGTGATCACGAGATCCGGGCAATCCTTGTCCCGCACCCGGCAGGACTGTCCCATGCCGTCCCGGGCCGTCTTTCCGCCACCGAACTTCAGTTCTTCACCGTAAACCGCATAGTCCTTCTCCACCTCGAGGATGAGAGAGGTATCCGCCAGGCGAATCCGGTCTCCTGTGGTGGCGCCGTACATATCTGCATATTTCTTTCTGCTGATCTTATTCATCTGCTTCTACCCCCTGAAAGCCCTTCTCTGCCGCCTTCTTCAATGCTGCTGCCTTCCGCGCCGGATCATCCAAGGATCCTTCCACGAGACCGTTGAGACCGTAGCCCTCCCGGCTGCCGCCGATCTCCACCAGCTGCACCCGACGGGTCTCGCCCGGCTCAAAGCGCACCGCATTGCCGGCCGGAATGTCGAGACGCATGCCGTAAGCCCGGGTCCGGGCAAAGCGCAGTGCCTTGTTGGCTTCAAAGAAATGGAAATGGGAGCCCACCTGAATGGGACGGTCTCCGGTATTGGTGACCTCGATCTCGGCGGTATCCTTGCCGCGGTTCAGCTCCAGCTCACCGTCCTCCACCAGCAGTTCACCGGGCACCAGGTCGCCGGCTGGACAGATGGGGTTGTGAATGGTCACCAGCTTCGTGCCGTCCGGGAAGGTGGCCTCCACCTGAATCTCCGGGATCATCTCCGGCACGCCCGGCATACAGTCCTCTGCCTTCAGAAGCTCTGCGCCCATGCTCATGAGCTCCGTCACTGTATGGCCGTCTCTCGCCAGCTCCAGTAGCTCCGCACTGATATAGGCAATGGCCTCCGGATAGTTGAGCTTCAGCCCTCTGTCCTTTCTTTCCTTTGCCAGCGTACCGGCCAGATGAAGCATCAGCTTATCTGTTTCCCTTGGTGTTAACCGCATTTTCCTGCCTCCTGTTCTCTTTTCTAAAACGACGGAAAAAGAGAAAACCCCTCCGGATTTTCCCTTTCCCCTTGCCTATTGCTTAATCTGTCATCATGCGCTGTACCTCAGCCGGATCCATGTCGCTGGTCTTGCCGGACAGCACCACCTGTCCCTTCTCCATGACATAGAGGGCGTCAGAAATGCCCAGCACAAACTCCAGATACTGCTCAACAATAAATACCGTGATGTCCAGTTCCTTGTTGACCCGCCGGATCGCATCCCCGATATCCTGGATCACGGAAGGCTGTATGCCCTCTGTGGG
Organism: Parolsenella sp.; assembly: GCA_963659875.1. GTDB lineage: Bacteria > Bacillota > Clostridia > Lachnospirales > Lachnospiraceae > Oribacterium. The sequence goes on along the minus strand of CAVKVA010000008.1, from coordinate 39,229 downwards.
CTCATCCAGGATGAGAATGTTGGGATTGGCCACCAAGGCCCGGGCGATGGCCAGCTGCTGCTGTTGTCCGCCGGAGAGGTCGCCGCCCTTACGCTTCGCAAACTTCGGCAGGATCGGGAAGAGGTCGTAAATATAGTCCGGCACCTTCCCTCTGCCGCCGATGGCCTGCAGCCCGAGCTCCAGATTTTCCTGCACCGTCATCTGCGGGAAAATGTCTCTGCCCTGGGGTACATAGCCGATGCCCAGCTTTACCCGGTCATAGGTCTTCATCTTAATGATGTCCTTGTCCTGCAGAAGAATTCTGCCGGCGGGTGTCTTCACAAGCCCCATGATGCTCTTCAGCGTCGTGCTCTTTCCCACACCGTTTCTGCCGATGAGGCATGTGATTTTTCCCTTTTCTGCCTGCAGGCTCAGGCCGTCAATCACCCGGCTCTCACCGTAATAGGCATCCAGTCCTTCCAGCTTAAGCATTTCTCTCACCACCTCTTCCCAGATATACCGCCTGTACGGTCTTGTCCGCCAGCACCTCGTGCACATCGCCCTCCATCAGGACCTTGCCCTCATGGAGCACCGTCACACAATCCGCGATCTGCTTCACAAAATCCATGTCATGCTCCACCACAATGATGGTGCTTTCCTTCTTGATCTCCTTCAGCAGTTCACCGGTGCGGAAGGTCTCCGGCTTGCCCATACCGGCTGCCGGCTCATCCAGCATGATGATTTCCGGCCGCTGCACCAGCTGCATGGCAATCTCCAGCCACTGCTTTTCGCCGTGGGCCAGGGAACCCGCCGGAATGTTCTTCCGACTCTTCAGTCCCACCTTCTCCAGTGTGGTGTCGATCCACTCCGCCTCATCCTTAGTGGTCTTGTGGAAGATGGACTGCCATACGCCCTTGTTTCCCTTCAGCGACAGCTCCATGTTCTCGTAAACCGTCAGGTTCACAAAAACCGAAGGCACCTGGAACTTCCGTACCACGCCGCTGTTGACAATCTTGTACTCCGGCATGCCGGTGAGCCGCTGCTTATCGCCGTGCAGGGGATAGTAGCTCACATTGCCGCCGGTGGGCTTGGTCTTCGCGCAGATGATGTCCAGCAAGGTGGTCTTTCCGGCACCGTTGGGACCGATGAAGAAGTGAATGCTGTTGCGCTTCACATTGACATTCACATCCGTCAGGGCCTGGAAGCCGTCGAAAACCACGGAAATGTTTTTGATCTTCAGAACCGTATTTGCGTCCGCCATTTTATGCCGCTCCCTTCTCCGCTGCTGCCATGCCTGCCTGTCCCTTGCCTCTTGCATTGCTGCTGTTTTTCAGCTTGCTCAGCAGGGCCGGAATCTGATCCCGGACAATGCCCACGATGCCGCCCTTAAAGAACAGAATCGTAATGACAAACAGAAGGCCGATGATGTACTGCCAGCTCTCCGCCATGCTGCCGGAGCTCAGGTTGTACTCACAAAGGTTGATGAGGAAGGCGCCGATCACCGCACCGATGAGGGTGCCTCTGCCGCCGATGGCCACCCAGATCACCATGGTGATGGAGTAGCTGATGGACATCTGGGTCGGTGTGATGGAGCCGTTGAAGTTCACGAAAAGCGCACCTGCAATGGCTGCAAAAACCGCGGATACCGCATAAATAAAGTTCTTGAAGCTGCTGACCCGATAGCCGGAGAAGTAGGTTCTGTTCTCTCCGTCCCGGATGGCGATGAGGAGCTTACCGAACTTGGTATGCACCAGGTAAGCGGAAAGCGCGTAAATTACCACCAGGAAAGCCAGGGCCACATAGAAGAGCACGATCAGATTTCCCTGATTCTTCTCGCCCCGGAGACTGCCGAGGAGAGACTGAATCTGGCTGATGCCGACATTACCATTCGTATAGGGTGACAGGGCAATGAAGATAGAATAGGCTGCCCAGGTCAGTGCCTGTGAAATGATGGAGAAGTAGACACCTCTGACTCTGTTCTTAAAGATAAAATATCCGATGAGACCGGAAACCGCAAGGGGAACCAGCAGAATCATAAGGAATGTTGCCGGAAGACTCAGGAAGGGCTTCCAGATCAGCGGAAGCTGGGTGAGACCGCCCACCTGCATGAAGTCCGTGATCTTGCCGTTGGTCTGCACCATCTTGAGGTACATGCCCATGCCGTAGGCCCCCAGACAGAAGTAGAGGCCGTGTCCCAGGCTCAGGATACCGGTATAACCCCAAATGAGATCCAGGCCGATGGCCACGATGGCGAAGGCGGTACACTTTCCGAGGAAAAGCACTGTGGTGCTCTTCACCACACCGTTCAGGAGGAGCACCGGCATCAGGGCCAGCACCAGAACAATGAGGGCAAAACAAAGATTGCTGCCGCTTATTTTCTTCATTTCCGCACCTCCTTATTCATCCAACGCTCTGCTGCGTACGGTAAACAGTCCCTGGGGTTTCTTCTGCAGGAAAACAATGATGATGAGCAATACGATCGCCTTCGCAATGGAAGAGGATGTGATGGTCTCGAAGCCAATGCTGGAGAAGCCGATGATGCCGGAACCGAGCACAGTACCGAGAAGCTTGCCCACACCGCCGAGTACGACGGCCATAAAGGTATTCACAATGTAGTTCTGTCCGACTGTGGAATCAATGGAACCGAGCAATGCAATGGCACAGCCGGAAATGCCGGCCAGGCCGGAGCCCATGGCGAAAGTCAGGTTGTCGACTCTTCGGGAATTGATGCCCATGCACTGGGCCATGGATCGATTCTGCATAACCGCCCGCATTTTCCTGCCGAAATTGGTCTTGTACATGAGTACCCAGACCATCAGGAGGCAGAGGCCCACGAGGGCAATGATGAAAAGTCTTGTCAGAGACAGGTTGGTACCTGCCACCTTGATGCTGCCGGAGAGAATCTTCGGTGTGGTCACCAACACACCCTGCGTACCGAAAATGGTACGGGCACCCTGCTGAAAGATCAGGCTGACGCCCCAGGTGGCCAGGAGACTGTCGATCTCTCTTCCGTAGAGTCTGGAGACCACGAGGGTCTCCAGAAGTGAACCAATCAGAAAAGCAACCGCAAATGCAGCCAGGATTGAGACAAAGTAGCCGATATCTCCCGCGTCCTTCGAAATGTTTTTCTGGAAAAATCCCTGTACCATGTAAGTGGTATAGGCACCGATCATCATAAACTCGCCGTGAGCCATGTTGATGACCCGCATCAGGCCAAAGGTGATGGCCAGGCCCAGGGACGCCAACAGGATGATGGACGCCAGGCTCAGGCCGTTAAAAATGAGATTGATCATGTTCTCCCTCCTGCTGCTTCTAAGCCGTCTTACTCGATCGGCTGTACACCGGCTGCCACTGCCCAGTCATAGGTGCTGAGGTACGGATCCGGCTCCACGGGGCTGTCTGTGGAAGAAACCTCGTAGATGAGGCCGTCGTCTGCCACCTGTCCGATTCTGACGGGCTTGGAAATGTGCTGATTCTCACCGTTGACTGTGATGGTACCCTCCGGTGCCTCAATGCTGAGACCGTCCAGCGCCTCTCTCACAGCGTCTGTGTCGAAGCTGCCGGCCTTCTCGCAGGCTGCCTTCCACATGTATACGGCATCATATGCTGCCTCTGCCGGATCAGATGTCACGCGATCTTCACCGAACTTTGCCTTATAGGCTGCCACAAATTCCTTGTTCTTCTCGGTGTCTGTGGTCTGATAGTAGTTCCAGGAAACCAGGTTGCCCTTCAGGATGTCGGCGCCGATGGTGGCTACCTCTTCCTCTGCGATGGAGAAAGACATGGACATGATGTCGTCAGAGCTGATGTTTCTGTCGGCCAGCTGCTTGAAGAAGGAAACGTTGCCGGTACCGTTCAGAGTGTTGATGATCACATCCGGCTTTGCCTCTTCGATCTTTGTAATGATGGAGGAGAACTCGGTCTGATCCATAGCGGCATATTCCTCACCCACAACCTCGGCGCCATCTGCTGCCTCGATCTGGGCATTGATGATCATGTTGGCGGTTCTGGGGAAGACATAGTCGGAACCGATCAGGAAGAATCGGCTGTAGCCCTCATCCAGCAGGTAATCAATGGCCGGTACGATCTGCTGATTGGGTGCGGCACCCATGTATACAATATTATCAGAGGACTCCATGCCCTCGTACTGTACCGGGTACCAGAGAAGATTGTCATAATCCTCAAAGATCTGCTTCACGGCCTTTCTGGAGGAAGAAGTCCAGCAGCCGAATACGGTGGCTACCTCATCCTCGCCCAGCAGCTTCTCTGCCTTGGTGGCAAAGGTGGACGGCTCGGAAGCACCATCCTCTTCGATGTACTCGATCTGCTTGCCCAGCACACCGCCGTCTGCATTGATCTCCTCAATGGCCAGTACCTCAGCGTCCCGCACGGAGCCCTCACTGATGGCCATGGAGCCTGTCAGGGAATGCAGCAGACCGACGGTAACGGTACCGCCCTCAGAATCCGCTGCCGCTGCTGTACTGCTGCCCGCTGCGCTTGTGCTGTCAGCACTGCTGCCGCTGCTGCTTCCGCCGCAGCCTGTCATGGAAACAGCCATTGCACACGCTGCTGCCATTGCCGTAAGCTTCGCCCATGTCTTTCTCATAATTTCTCCTCTTTCTCTCGCTCTGTGTTTCCGGTTACCTACTCCCTGCCTTTCAGGCCTCGGAGGATGCCGCCTGCTTCTCCTTCAGAAGTGCCATTTTCCGATCCTTGTAGTAACAAATCAGATCCACACATTCATCGTATCCAAGACGCTCACTGTTCAGTGTCATGTCATAGGCCACCGGATCGGTCCACTTCCCACCGCCGGTATAATAATTGTAGTAATCCGAACGGTACTTATCGGTCTGGTAGATCATCTGATCCGCTTCCTGCTTCGTCACATCCAGACGTTCCATAACCGCTGCCCGGCAGGCCTTTCTGGGTGCCTCCACATAGACGCTGACCACATTGGGTTCATCCCGCAGGATCATGTTGGCACATTTTCCAATGATGATGCATGACTCTGTCTTCGCCAGTTCCCGGATGATCTTCGCCTGAATGTTGAAGAGATTCACATCCGAAACGAAGTCCCGTTGACTGGGCTCCGCGATCCGGTTGATGTTCGGGAACATCTTCAGGGCCATGGCAAACTTTTTGCCTTTCAGCTTCTCATCTGATTTCACAAACAGGGACTCGCTGATGCCGCTGTACTCCGATGCCATCTGCAGGATCTGCTTTTCGTAACAGGGGATGCCCAGCTTCTGGGAAAGCCGGATGCCGATTTCCTTGCCGCCGCTGCCGAAGCCTCTGGCAATGGTGATGACGTAATTGTCCACTTCTGTCCTCCTTTCACATAACAGAAAAGGCAAGGGAGTCGTTTCCTTTCGGAAATCGACTCCCTTGCCGTCTCTCTGTTTGATGCGGATACGATACCATGGGATTTCAGAATCGACAACCGGATTTTTCCGGCTTTTTACCCAAAAATTCCGTCCTATCCATGATTTTCCAGATTTTTCCGGTACTGTACCGGGGTCATGCCCGTATATTCCCGGAAAAGTTTCGTGAAATAGTCCGCTGTTTTATACCCAAGCTTCTCGCTGATCTCATAGACCCTGTCCTCCGTCTCCGACAAGAGGCAGCGGGCATATTCCATCTTGTAGCGGAGCACAAAGGCATTGAAATTCTCCTGCATCTGCCGCTTGAAAAGCCGCCCGAAGTAGTCCGGGCTCAGCTTAAATTCTTCAGAAATATCACTTAAATTTATGTCTGTATGTGTCTCAAAATACGCCATCAGCTTCTGCACAAAGCCGGCGGAAACATCCGCCCCGCAGTTCCGGAAAATCCGTTCCGTGAGTGCCGGCAGCCGGTCCATTTCCAGTTCCTGCCGGATGTTCTGCAGGCATTCTCCCAGCGCCTCCTCCGTCACCGGCTTCAACAGATAGTCGCTGGCGCCCAACTGCATGCCCTGCCGCACATAGTCAAACTCATTGTAATTGCTGGCAATGATCCGGATCCCACTGCTGCCCCGCCTCTTTAACTCCCGGAGAAAATCCAGACCGTTCATCACCGGCATCATGACGTCCACGAGGAAGACGTCAAAGTCCTGCGTCTCCAGTAAATCCAGTGCCTCTCTGCCGTTCCCGGCCTCCGCCGCGATGCAGAAGCCCTCCTGCTGCCAGACACCGAGCTTCTGATAGAACATCCGGTTGGTGCGATCATCCTCCACAATCAGAACCTTGTACATCCTATCCTCCTATGCATACTGCCGCATCCTTTCCAGTACCGCCTCCAGCGCCGCATACAACACCGCCGTCTCCCATGCCCTTCCGTCCCGCAGGTCCGCGAGATCCCGGGCAGCGGCAGCCTCCAGCTTTCGGCAAAGCAGGTTTCCGCTGACGCCTTTCAGCCGATGCAGCTCCGCTTCCATGGTCTTCCGGTCGCCCGTTTCCCGGGCCCTGTCCAGCCGCTCCCGGAATCCGACATTATCCTCCAAGAAAATGTCGAAGAGCTCCCGCACTGCCTGCCGGTCGCCGCCAAACTGGCTCTCCAGCTGCGGAAGGTCAATGACGTCGTCACCGCTCTCTGCCGCGGGCAAAGTTCCCCGGTAGACCGCCGCTTCCTCCGTGTACTTTTCGAGTAATTCCTGCAGTCGTGGAATGGGAATGGGCTTCGTGAGATAGTCGTTCATCCCCGCGGCCTGCAGCTTCTCCTCCACCTCGGAGCCGATATTCGCGGTCAGGGCGATCAGCACGAGCCGCTCCCCGCCCGGCAGCTGTCGCAACAGCGCCGCGAGATCATAGCCGCTGAGCACCGGCATGGAGATGTCCAGGAAAATGATGTCGTAATGCTTTTCCCGGACCCGCTGCACCACCTTCTCCGGGTCCGACTCCGTGTCCGCGAGATAGCCGAACTTGTGCAGAATCTCCGCCTCCAGCACCAGATTGATCTCATTGTCGTCCACGATGAGAATCGACAACTGTCGCTTTGCCAGCTGCCGTCCCGAACTGTGCTTTCGTTCCCTGGATTCCGGCCGGCCATAGACAAATTCCATATCAAAGAAGAAACGGCTGCCCTTTCCCTCTTCACTTTCGAGAAGCAGGGTATACTGGCCGTGGCTCATCTCCTCCACCATCTTCCGACAGATCGGAAGGCCGAGGCCGGTGCCGCCGTATTTTCGGGTAATGCTGCCGTCCCCCTGGGTAAAGGGCTGAAAAATGCTCTGCTGCCGGTCCCTGCGAATGCCAATGCCGGTGTCCTCCACAGAGAACTCCAGGACACACTTCCGTTCGCCTTCCATAAGAATCCGGATGCCCAGGGTCACCGTGCCCGCCTTCGTGAACTTGAAGGCATTGTAGAGGAGATTGGTGAGCACCTGCTTCAGCCGCAGGGGATCTCCGTAGAGGTATTCCGGCAGGGTCGCCGGGATATTCCGGATCAGCTGCAAGCCCCGCTGCTCCGCCTCATTTTCCAGCATGGCATGCAGGTCCTCCACCATGGAGCGGAGGTTAAAGTTTTTGTCCTCGAAGGTCATGCGGCCGGCCTCCAGCTTCGCATAATCCAGGATTTCGTTGATTTCCTCCAGGAGAATGTCGGCAGCCAATTGCATATTCTCGGCATAGCGCCGCTGGGCGCCGGACAGTCGGGTATCCTTCAGAAGGTAGAGATAGCCCGAGATGGTGTTTAACGGCGTTCTCAGCTCATGGGACATCTGGGTCAGGAACTGGCTCTTCACCTGGCTGGCCTTCTCCGCCCGGCCCTTGGCCTCGATCAGCTCTTTCTCTATGCTTTCCGACTTGGCGAGCTCCGCCAGCATATCGGCGGACAAGGCATTGAACTCCTCCGCAAACTGCTGCAGCTCCCAGACGCCCTCCGGCTCCACAAACATGCGGCGTCTGCCGTGCTGGCGTTCGATAAGTTTCTTGTAGCGCACCACGGGGCGAATGTACCAGGCCTGGAACAGCAGAATCAGCAGAAGAAGAATACCCATTTCTCCGATGCCGCAGGCGGTCTGCAGGAGATAGGCCCGGTCTGCCGCCTGTCGGGCGATGACGACGCTCTGCTGCAGACGCTCGCTCATGGTCGTCTGAAAGCGCTCGATATAGGAATCGATCAGTTTTTTGTAGGTAAAATAGGGACTTGCATAGAGCATTTCGATGGATTTTCTATCTTTTTCCGCCTGCCCGCAGTCGTAGTCCGGCTCCAAGGGATAGCTTAAGGCATACTGTATCCAATTTTGCAGCGCGGCGGCATCTTCGGTGTTGCTCAGATTTTCCCCGCCGAAGACATTATCCAAGTCAGTCCCCGTGCTTTCCAGCTTCAGGCGCATGGCGCTGATCTCGATGTGCATAAGGATATCGGAAAAATACTTGGCCCGCTCCAGGTCCCACTTCTCGCCGTTCGGCAGCGGCAGGGTCTCCAGCTCCCGGATCACCTCTTCCCGGTGCTGGTCCACCTCGGCCTCGTTCCAGTAATTTCGAAAATGGGACAAATCGCCCGTCACCGCATAGAGGCGCACCTCGTTGGTGAGGTAGTCGGAGCTCTCCTTGAGGCGGGCCGCCATCTTCTCGTAGAACAGCTGCTCATCATAGGCGCTCTGCAGACGACGGCTGCTGTTCATCTGAATCTGGTTTCCGAACAGCACCAGGCCAAGCTCGAGAAGCGCCAGAAAAAGCACCACCGCGGTGATGCATTTCGAATTTCGCCAGCTGCCCTTCTTCATTGCCAGGTCTCTCCGTTCAGTACCGCCCGCTGCAGCCTTTCTCCCTCGTAGTACAGCTCCAGATGAAAGAAGGGTTCCTTCCGGTTCAGGAGCTCGAAAAAGAGCTTATCGCCCTCCCAGATGGGCAGGGTCGAAATCCGATCCTTCGGCACCCACTCCAGCACGCCCTCATTGCAAGGGCTTTCCGTGCCGCTGTAGCGCGTGGCCGTGAAAAGATGCATTCTTTCCGCCGGATAGGGCGGGCAATAGAAGTCCACCATGCCCCGATAGTTCGGATTCAACAGCTCGAGGCCTGTTTCCTCCCGGGTCTCCCGCAGCACACAGTCCAGGGCGTCCTCTCCCGGCTCAAACTTCCCGCCCACACCGATCCACTTGTCGTGGTTCACATCATTTTTCTTCTTCACCCGGTGCAGCATGAGATAGTTGTCGTCCTTCTCGATATAGCACAGGGTCGTTTGCAATAGGGTCATGGGAATTCCTCCTTTGTTCTCTGATTCTACAGGAAATCATGTGAATAATGAAGCCCGCATTTTTCGCTTACATTCTTTCCTGTTCTGTGCTATGATATCCGGCGTTAAGTAAATACGGAATAAAAAACGACACAAAATATCGGTATGGCTTATGTCTGGTGGCCATCCACGGGTATTTTGCGTCGTTTTTTTGATTCATAGGAAAGTGCATCCTATGAATCAAAAAAGTTTCCCTAAAAGAAGGAGTTTATTATGCCGAAAACAAAATTTCAAAGTGTCGTCTTCACCGCCATCATGGCCTTCTGCATGGTCTACTGCATGACCGTCTATACGGTTTCTCTGAACATGGGCGGCCTCAGCTATCAGGTGCTGCTTCTGGCCATCAAGGAAATGTGGGTTGAATATGTGGTAGTGTTTCTGCTGGTGTTTTTCTTCATCACAAAGAATGCCATGAAACTGGCCTTCCGTTTTGTGAATCCCAAGGAATCTCAGCCCATCTTCGTGACCCTGAGCATTCAGTGCATGACCTGCTGCCAGATGGTGCCCCTCATGACCTTATTCGCCACGCTCCTGCACAACGGCTTCACGGCAAACTGGTTCTGTCAGTGGCTGCAGCTCGCAGTGATCTGCTTCCCCATGGCCCTCTGCGCCCAGGTTTTCTTCATCGGTCCCTTGGTTCGCTTCATTTTCCGGAGCCTGTTCCGGGAGCAGCTGGAGAAAGCTTAAAGGGCTACTTTTGCGACTGCATCAACACCGCAGCAGCAGTGTAAACCGTGCGCCGCCCTCGTCGGCATTTTCCGCCGAAAGCATTGCCCCGATATTCACGGCGGCGGCGTTTGCAATGGCCAAACCAAAGCCGAAACAGCCCTCGCTGCCCTTGTAATGCCGTTCGAAAAGATGCGGCAGCTCCTCTTCCCGAATGCCGTCTCCGTCATCCTGAATCACCAGTCGCACCTGTCCTTTCTCTGTGCCGGTTTGCACGTCGCCTTCATATGTCGCCCGGATCTGAATTTCCTGATGCGCATAGCGCAGGGCATTGGACAGCAGGTTTTCTACAATCTGCTCCAGTGCTTCCTCGTCGGCCAGCACCACCGGTAGGTCTTCCGGCACCGCCAGGCTGAGCCGGATGCCTTTGTTGATGGCAAGACCATTCATACGGTCATAAATTTCTCTCAGGATCTCCTGCAGTGACAGGGACTTCAATGTCAGGTTTTCCCGGCTTTCGATGCGGGAAAGGTTCAATAGTCCCTCAATCAGCCCCGTCAGCCGGATACTCTCTTCGGATATGATATGCGCGGCATGCACCGGATCCTCAAATACTCCGGTCTCGATGCCCTGGGCATACCCGGCGATGGACATGAGGGGCGTCCGCAGATCATGGGAAATATTCTGGTAAAAATGCTGCTTGGCATTTTCTGCTTTCCAGAGCTTCGCGGCCATCCGATTCATGGCACTGCGCAATGTCTCCAGCTCGGCAATATCAAACTTTGTGTCGATGTGTTCAAAGCTGCCCTGCCCGATCCGCTCGGTTTCACGACAAAGCCGGTCCAGCATCCTGCTGATGATCCGGACATGATAAAAGAAAAGCAGTGCCAAGATCGTGGCCGCCGCAAAGGAAATCAAAAGGACGGTACGTTCTGCTGCCTTGACCCAGAGTCCAATGTCGGAAATCGGACAATAGGTGACGAGGTACTGCATTTCCCTGCTGCCGTTGGGCAGGCGAAGAATACGGGTCAGATAGGCCTTGCCTTCGCTGGTCTCCAGCTGAATGCTTTTTTCAAGGCTTCCCTGTCCATTTTCTTTGATATACGTCCGGCAGGCCTCCGTCAGCGGCGCCACCGCAGCCTGGTCGTCCTCGTCTCTGGGGTACACCAGCTTTCCGGCAGCCGCAAAAAGCAGAATGCGGCCACTTCCCTCCATGCCGTCGATACGACGAATGGCCGGCGCTGCGTTTCGAACAAAAGTTCCCACCTTCTCCCGGGGCGAAAGTGCAGAATCACTCTCCAGGATCTCATTCACATAGGGGGTCACCACCTCTTCCAGGCGGATCAGTTTTTCGGCGGCCTGGGCCTCCGCATAGCGCTGGGCCAGAATGCCGAAGCTCAGTCCTGCCAGAAGCGGAAAGGCCAGCAATATAAAAAGCGCCGGCAACATCAGCCGGCGAAACAGACTGCCCCGCTTCATTCTTCCTCCTTTTCCAGTGCCAGCCGGAAGCCATAGCCCCAGACGGTTTCGATACGAATGTCCGCCTGCTTTTCCCGAAGCTTTCGACGGAGCCGCTTCACCAGATCATCCGTGGCCCGGGTGTCCAGCTGGTATTCCGTGCACCAGACATGCTGGAGAAGCTCTTCCCGCTTCACCGCCCGATCCTTATGCTGCAGCATATAGTAAAGAAAATCGTACTCGCTCGGCGTTAGCGGCAACGGCTCGCCCCGCAGGGTGGCTTCATGACGGTCCGGATACAGGCAAATGCTGCCGAACTGGCAGCAGGACTCACCCTCTTCTGTCTGCTGCCCTTCCCCTTCCTTCCGCTTCAAAAGCATTTTAATCCGATACACGAGCTCCAACGGCAGGAAAGGCTTCACCAGGTAATCATCGGTACCGGCACCGAAGCCCACCACGCGATCATAGGGACTGTCTTTTGCCGATATGATAATGATGGGAATGCCGGCTTCCTCGGCCTTCAGCCTCCGGCAAAGCGCCAGCCCGTCCATGCCGGGCATCATAATGTCTACCACCGCAAGATCCGGTTTCTGCTGCTGCCAGGCTGCCAGAAATTCTTCTGCATCCGAAAAAACGACAGCCTGAAATCCCGCCTGCAGCAGAAATGCCTTGATCAGTTCCCGTATATTCTTCTCATCATCCACCAAATAGATCAGCTGTCCCATATTCTCTCTCCTTTTTGACATAATCATAACATTGCTTAATAAAAGCGTAAACGTCTGTCCTCGCTTTGCCACAGTATTTCCGTATTTTTCGGAACGCTGCCGCCTTATAATGACATCATCAAGTGCAGCACATGATAGTTCCTACCGCACCGAAAGGAGAAAAATATGAAAAAGACAGTTAAAAATCTGAGCGTATTGGCAATGACAGGAATGCTGATTCTGAGTCAGGGCACTTGTGCTTTCGCGGCCAAGGGCGTGGCCGGCAGCGGCAAGTCCGTACTCAGCAGCTACAACGCAGAGCTGTCCGCACAGCGCAGCAGCTTAAGCGAGCTGATCGCAGAAAGCAAGGAGCTTACCACAGCTATTAAGGAAGCCCAGAAGAATGCAAAGCAGAACGGTCTCATCACCCAGAGCAGCAGCGATCATCTGGCAGAGCTGTCCAAGGAGATCAAGGCCCTTCGTCAGTCCCTGACCACCGAGAGAAGCAGCAACAAGACACTTCGTGCCGCAGCGAAGGAAGCAAGACAGACCGACGACTATGATACTGCAAAGGACAAGCTCACAGAGCTCCAGTCCACGCAGCAGAAGCAGATCGACATCCGTACAGAGCTGTCCTCTCTTTTGAAGAAAAAGCTCGATTACCTTTCTAACCTGAAGGCGACCGGTGAAACCGCCATCACCGAGGAGACAAAGCTGGAAGAGGCTTTTGACGACGGTGCTGAACTGGATCCGGAGCTCACAGAGGTCGTTGCACAGAGCACAGATACTGCTGCTGACGCAGCAGCTACCGCCGGAACCGATGCTGCCGCTACGACAGAGACGGAAGCTGCAGCGACTGAGACCGAGGCAACTGTAACGACAGACGCCGCAACAGAGGACGAGGCAACAACAGAGACTTCGGCTGCGGAAGAAACCGCTGTGCAGTAAGCATTAAATCCTGTATACAAATGAATCCGGCATTTGCAATGCTGAATCCATTTGTATACTATCAATCCAAACAAGGGCCCGACCATTCCGGTCGAGCCCTTGTTTTCATATTTCTTATATACTTATATTGAATGGTACCTCAGATCCCCTTTATGCCGTCTTCCGCCCCTTCTGGTCCGCAAGACTGACAGTTACCAGCACCACCAGGGAAACAGCATAGGCGATGAGCAGGGAAAGGTCCGTGTTCATGAGGCCGCTGAGGGGTCCCACGGGAATGCCGATGAGGAAGGAGATCACGCCCACAATGCCGCCGGCGATGGCTGCCGCAAAGGCGCCCTTCCGGGTGGCTCCCTTCCACAGCAGACCGCCGAGCAGCGGAATCAGCAGGGATCCCATGTAGGGGTAGTTAAAGATGATCATGGCATCCAGAATGTCTGTCATCTTAAAGGCAAAAATGATACCCACGATGGAACCGATGAGCACGGTGGCCTGGGAAATCAGCTTGGACTTCGGCAGCGCGTCCATGTCCTCTACCTCCGGGTGCAGTACCTTGTTGTACAAGTCTCTGGAGAAGGAAGAGCCCAGAGACAGGATCACGCAGTTGGCGCTGGACATAGCGGCTGACAGAATCGCCGCGATCACGATGCCGGCCAGGAAGGGCGGCAGTACGTTGATCGCTGTGATGGTGAAGATACCGTCCTCCACACCGGGGAACAGCCGCGCCGCCATGACACCGATAGCAGAGCACATGCTGCCGATGATAATGACGATGATGCCGCCGTAGATGCAGCCCTTCTGGGCCGTCTTCACGTCCTTCGCCGACTGAATTCTGGAGTAGGCATCATAGGACATGGAAATGGACAGGAAAAAGGGGAGCACCAGATAAATGAAACGGCTCAGCATACCGCTCGGCAGGAAAGGTGTATTGAACACCGCCGCCAGAGAACCGCCGTCTCCCGTATACCGCAGCGCCACCGCCACCGTAAGGATCGGAATGGCGATCATGATAATGGTGGTCTGCACCACATCCGTCAATACCACACCCCACATGCCGCCGATGGTGCAGTAAACCAGAATCACCACTGCGGTCACGATCACACCCACGTTAAAGGGAATGCCGAAACCGGACAGAATACTGCCGCACGCCAGCATTTGCGCAATGAAGATGCCCAAGAGACTTGGTACATTGGAGAGCCACGCCCAGAAACGGATGCCCCGGCTGTCGCCGTAGCGCTGGGCAAAAAAATCCAGCGGCACGTAGCTTTCCCGGGCCCGAAGCTTCCGGCAGGCCAGAATGCCCGCCAGGATCAGACCGCCGCCGCAGCCGATGGAATAATAGATGCCCGGCCACATGCCCAGGTTATAGCCGTTTGTGGCGCCGCTCAGAACGATGCCCACACCGATCTGCACCGCCGCCATGGTCAAGGCCGTCATGGGCACGTTCAGGTTCCGGCCGGCCACCAGATAATCCGATGTCTTCCGGTTTTTTGCCGCCGCATAGACGCCCACACCGATCATCAACAGAAAATACAGTACACAGAATGCAACAATCACTGCGTTCTGACTCATATCCAATCCCCCTTTACTTTACTTGACTGGAACAAACTTCGTTCTATTCATCAGCGGATGCTCCAGATGGATGGCGCCGGGTACCGGGCAATCCATCACGCAGGCGCCGCAGTAGATACACTCGCCGGGATACATCACGATGGGATGCTCTCCCTTCTGCACGCTGGGAATCAGCACATCCATCTGACAGGCCTGCGCGCAGCGGCCGCAGCCGATACACTTCTCTGCGTCATAATGAATGGGTCGGGCGCTGCAGGGCACCACACTGGCAAAAAGCTGCTCATCCTTCATAGTACTTCGGTGCCTCCTCTCTGATATAGTCCTGATTGTATTTTTCATACATGGCTTCCACATCCCCGAAGTAGTCCTGAGGAATCTCGCCGCGCACCGGCTTCCCGTCCACCTGGCGGATGGTAATGTATTTTCTGTCCGCTGCCGGGTCCATCTCCGGATAGTCGCTGCGCTGGAAGGACAGGGGCCCGGAGCTGGATTTCCGCATTCGACAGGCCTCCAGAATCATCTTAGCCACCTCCAGGATGTCCAGTACCTCGTGGGTTCTCATGAGATCATGGGGATTCTCGCAGTGGAGCTGCGGCACCATATTTTCCTCGTAGCTCCGCAGCAAATCGAGTCCCTCTGTCAAAAGCTCCTCGCACTTGATCTCCGCGCAGTAGTTCTGCATGCACTTGGAAATGGCGAAGTTCAGCTCCTTCCAGTTCATGTCCCCCTGATTCGTTAAGGGTGCCAGCAGTCTCTCCTTCTCTGCCGCTGCCTGCTCCCGGTCATAGTCGGAAAGCGCTGTTTCCGCGGCATAGGCCGCCGCCTTCCGGCCGGCATAATAGCCGGTGGCCGAAGCCGCGCCGCCGCAGTCCATGGCATAGAGCTGGTCACCTGCTGCGAAGACACCGTCAATGTTCGTCATCAGGTTCCAGTCTGTGATGATGCCGCCCGGCGCACCGAAGAGCTGTCGCTCCTGCCCCAGGAAATTCGCCGACTGCCAGCCGGTACCGTAGCTCTGGAGCATATATTTCTCCGGATCAAATCCCTTCTCCGTGTAGTACTGAAGTACCGGCACCTTGGTGCGGCCTTCCTCTCCCACCATCATGCCCCAGATCACCTTGCGCTCACTTTCCGGCATGCGGCTGAGATCCGCATAGAAGGGTAGCTTATAGCCCCGTTTGTCCAGTTCTGCGAAGGACATGGTCTCCGGTCCGCGGTAGGCATACTTCGGTTCGTCAATAACGCCGCCCTTCAGGAAGAACTTCTGCCCCGGTGCCGGATGGAAGCGGTCCCGGACATCCTTCAGTTCCTTGCCATCCCGATCCAGGTAGGGGATCTCCACACCCCGGGCATCCACCATGGTGGCGCCGTACCAGGTATTGTGGTTGTTGCCGGTGCTGTAGGGCGGGAAGCTCCGTCCGGCAGCCGAAAACTCACCCCGGACGGACTTTTCCATCATAGTGAATTCCATGCCCGCCCGATAGCCCATGGCATGACCGCTGCCGATGCTGTTCATTGGGCGGAACTCACAGAGTCCCGGCAGATCCGCATTGAAGAGCCAGACTCTGGCGGGTCTTGACATGGCCATCACCGTGGCCTTCGCCGAAAGAATATAAAACTTGCCGGTATGCACATCCATGCCGCAGGCGCCGATACCGATGATCTTCTCGCTGCCGTCTGCCTGCTTTTCCTTCTTTGTCAGTAGTGCGGTAGCCTCTGTCCGGTCCAGCACCTTCACACCGAGCCGAAGACATTCCTTGTACAATGCCGGCTTGAAGCCGCTGCCCCAGATCCGCAGAGTATAGCGATTCGTATAGTCATAGGCGAACATGAGTTTCGTCTTCTCGTCCCGGAAATCCGCACCGGCAAACTCATCCTCGGTGTCCCGGATCTTGCCGCCGAAGCTTTCCATATCCAGAAGACGGTCCCAGCCCTCCCGGCACTCGATATAGTGGGCAATGCCGTTGCTGTAATGATCCTGCTCGTCGATATAGGCCTCGACCAGCTCCTTGGGGCTAACCTTGCAGCAGGGGTTGGTACAGGCCGACTCCCAGTGGTCGAAGCCGCTGCCGGCAGCACCGGCCCGGGCCGTGGTCCCCTTCTCCACGAGGATCACACTTTTCCCCTTTCTGGCAGCGGCGATGGCCGCATAGCAGCCCGCCAGACCGCCGCCCAACACCAGCACATCACAGCTGAGCCGCTCCTCCCGGCCGATTTCATTGGCATAGGGCCATTGATATTCCTGCATCTCCTTATTTTTCTCCTTTATCACTTTAAAGTCTCAAACAAACGCATTTCTATAGTATAGGAGCTTAAAACCTCTATTGCAATCACTTTTATACAAAAAAAAGCCCCCGAAGTTTCCTCCGAGGGTAAATCTGCTATATTTTCTCAATCCTGCCCCAGCCAGTCCGGCAGCTGACGAAGCTCGGTCAGCACCACATCGCAGAGCGACTTCACCGGGGTAATGTCGGAGAGATCCGGAATGCCTGCCACAAAGCAGCCGGCATCGTGCCCGGCCCGGATGCCGTTCACGGAATCCTCCGCCACGAGACACTGCTCCGGCGGCAGCGACAGCGCCTCAGCACAGCGCAGGAAAATGTCCGGTGCCGGTTTGCCGTGTCCCTTTTCCAGCATATCGCCGGAACAAACAAAGTCAAATGTGTCCTCATAGCCTGCCGACTGAAGGTACAGGGACACCTGATCCCGCAGCGTGGAGGAACCGATGGCCAGACGATAGCCGCGCTTTTTCAATGTCTCCAACATAGCATCCAGTCCCGGCTTCTTAGGCACGCCGTTCAGCCGCACATATTCCGCCACCCGCTCGTAGCGATGCTTCCGCTCTTCCATATAATCGAAGTCCGGATTGGCGGCACTGAAAATTTCCATGCCGATCTGGATGGCGGCACCCCGCATCCGGTCCAGCATCTCATCGTTGATGACATAGCCACGCTCCCGGCCCATTTCCAGCCAGATCTCCCGGTACAGCCGTTCCGTATCAAAGAGGGTACCGTCCATGTCGAACAGGATGCCCTTGATCATTTTCTTATCCTTCATACTTCTCCTTCGCTTTCTTCCTGATCATACTGAAGCGCACAGAGGCACAGTCCCTTGGCAGGCGCCGTGGGGCCCGATGCCCGCCGGTCCAGGGCCGCCAGAATATCGGGAATCGCATCCGCCGACAGCTTTCCCCGACCCACCAGCAGCAACGTACCTGCCAGGATGCGGATCATGTGATAGAGGAAGCCATTGCCCGAAACCGAAATCACAATCTCTCCGTTCCGCTCCGCCACCTGTATCCCGTAAATCTCCCGCACCGCGTCCCCGCCATGCTGAAACACCTGGGAATCCGGATTCACGAAGCTCCGAAAATCATGAACTCCCGTCAGAAAATTCGCCCCGCGCTGCATTTCCGCAAGGTCCAGCGGAAACGAATAATTGTAGCAATACCGCAGGCGCAGCGGGTTCGGCACTCGCCCCGGATCAACGTGGTATTCATAATACTTCCTGTGTTCCGTGAAGCGGGGATGAAAGGTCTCCGACACCTCCTCCGCCGCCATCACCCGGATATCCTCCGGCAGATAGTGATTCAAGGCCTGGGGGAAATTCCCTGCCGGAATTCGGCTCGCTGTGTCGAAGACGCCGACATTACCCAAGGCATGCACACCCGCATCGGTACGGCTGGCGCCGATGATCAGGGGTTTCTCCTGCGGCAACAGTTGGGCCAGTGCCGCGTTGAGACTTCCCTCGATGGAAGCCCGGCCGTTCTGCTGCTGCCAGCCATGATAATCGGTGCCGTCATAGGCGATGGTCAGCTTGATCCGTCTCATTTCCATTTCTATTGAACCTCAAAACTTTATGGCAGCGGCAGAAAACGCGTCACGATGCCAATCGCCAGATACCCCGCCATCAAAAGATACGCGATCCTATCCCGGGCCGCATAGCGCAGAGGCTTCATCTTGGTGCGTCCCTCATCGCCGTGATAGCAGCGCGCCTCCATGGCCATGGCCAAGTCATTGGCGCGGCGGAAGGCACTGATGAACAGCGGCACCAGAATCGGCACCATGGCCTTCGCCCGCTGGAAAATATTTCCGCTTTCGAAATCCGCACCCCGGGCCTGCTGGGCCTTCATGATCTTGTCCGTTTCCTCCACCAGAATCGGAATGAAACGCAGAGCGATGGACATCATCATGGCGATCTCGTGCACCGGCACATGAACGATCTTCAGGAAGCCCAGGCCCTTTTCCAGACCGTCCGTCAGCTGGTTCGGCGTGGTGGTCAGGGTCATCAGGGAGCTGCCCAGCACCAGCAGAATCAGACGGAATCCCATCATCAGCGCAAGCCGCAGGCCCTCCCGCGTCAGTTTCAGGAAGCCGATCTGCAGGAGCACCGTTCCCGGCGTCAGAAACAGATTAAAGCTCACCGACAAAAGCAGCAGAAACAGAATGCTCCGCAGCCCCTTCGTCATGAAGGAAAAAGGCACTCGGGACAGCCGGATCAAAATCGCCAGCACCAGCGCTCCCAGAAGATAGCCCGTCCAGCTGGACATGATGAACAGCGACATGAGGTAAACGAGGGTGGCCATCAGCTTCACCCGCGGATCCAGACGATGAATCACGGAATCCACCGGATAGTACTGGCCCAGTGTGATATCTCGAAGCATCACTGCACCTCCTTTCCGGCAGCATCCTTGTCCAATGTCTTCGGCGCAGTCTCCCCGGCCGCCTCCGCGGGACGAAGTTCTCCGCCTGCCGCCTGATAGAGGTGCAATATGGCCTCTGCCATCTCATCCACCGTACCGGGGCGTTCCCGGAAGCGGATGCCCACATCCTTCAGCTCGTGGATGAGGTAGATCATCTGCGGTGCGCCCAGCCCCATTTCCTCCAGCTCCTTGTAGCGGCGGAACACCTCCTGTGGTGTGCCGTGCATCTTCAGCTCGCCGTGGTCCAGCACCAGAATGTCCTTGGCATAGCGCGCCACATCGTCCATGGAATGGGAAACCAGTAAAATGGTCATCCCGGCCTCCTCGTGGAGAGACTGGATCTGCCGGAACAGGTCATCCCGCCCTGCCGGATCCAGTCCGGCGGTCGGCTCATCCAGAATCAGAATTTCCGGCTCCATGGCCAGTACCCCGGCAATGGCCACCCGGCGCTTCTGACCGCCCGAAAGTTCGAAGGGAGATTTTTTCCAATTCTCTTCCGGGAGTCCGACCTGCCGCAAGGCCTGCTCTGCCCGTGCACGGGCCTCATCTTCAGAAAGTCCCTGGTTCTTCGGGCCGAACATTACGTCAGTAATGACATCCACCTCAAAGAGCTGATATTCCGGGTACTGGAACACAAGACCGACCTTAAAGCGAAGGCCCTTCATGTCGAAGCCCTCGCTGTAGATGCTCACAAAATCGCGCTGGCTTTCCACGCCGGCGTTGTCCGCGGTTTCCGCACCGCCGACATTAGCCTGCTGCGCCTTCGAGGGAACCGTATTCCGGAAACGATAGAGAATGTCTCCCTCACTGGCCCGGAGAAGGCCGTTCATATGCTGTGTCAATGTGGATTTGCCGGAACCGGTGTGTCCGATGACCGCAGTCACAATGCCGCGCTGTACTTCGAAGTTCAGATCCCGCAGGGCATAGCTCTCCATGGCGGTTCCCTGTTGATAGATATGGGACAGCTTCTCCACCCGCAAAATGGGATCGGTGATCTCCAGATGCGCGGGCGCATCCTTGACAAAATCCGGTGCGAAGCTTTCCTGCTGCGGCAGCAGCTTCACAAGAAGATCCACCAGCTCATTTCGGGTCAGCACACCATCCGGCAGAGGCATGCCCGCCTTCTTCAGCTTCCAGGCAAGCTCTGTCACCTCCGGCACATCCATACGGATCCTTTTCAGGCTCTCCACCTCAGTGAAGACCTGACGGGGCATGCCATCCATGACCACCTTGCCCTGGTCCATCACAATGATGCGATCGGCATCTACGGTTTCTTCCATATAATGGGTGATCAGTACGATGGTGACCTTCTTTTCCCGGTTCAGCTGACGCACCGTCCGGATTACTTCCGCACGGCCGCTGGGATCCAACATGGCTGTGGGCTCATCCAGCACGATACAGCGGGGCAGCATCGCCATGGTGCCCGCAATGGCCACTCTCTGCTTCTGACCGCCGGAAAGTCGGTTCGGCGACTTCAGCCGGTA
Source organism: Parolsenella sp. (assembly GCA_963659875.1). Lineage (GTDB taxonomy): Bacteria > Bacillota > Clostridia > Lachnospirales > Lachnospiraceae > Oribacterium. The sequence goes on along the minus strand of CAVKVA010000008.1, from coordinate 18,506 downwards.
GGCGGTCATCTGCACCGCCTGCAGGGCATCCTCTACCCGCTGCCAGATCTCCTCTGTCGGCACACCGATGTTTTCCGGTCCGAAGCCCACGTCCTCTTCCACCACCGATGCCACAATCTGGTTGTCCGGGTTCTGGAACACCATGCCGGTTTCCTTCCGGATGTCCCAGAGCTTCTCCGCATCCTTTGTGTCCTTGCCGCTGATGAGCACCGTTCCCTCATTGGGAAGGCTCAAGCCATTCAGAAGCTTTGCCAGGGTAGATTTGCCGGAGCCGTTATGCCCCAGTACGCAGACAAAGCTGCCCTCTTCAATTTCAATGCTGACGTCATCCAGGGCCTTGGTTTTCTCCACCGCCTGGCCATTTTCATCCGTGCGCACATAATCAAACGCCAGATGCAATGCATCAATTATCTTCAATTTTCTTGTCCTCTTTTCAGTGTTGCTCCCCTCCATCGGGGATGCAGCCCGTTTATGCAATACCCTAGAAGTATACCCGCCTGAAGCATAAAAAACAAGGCAAGCCGCGCGACTGCGCAGTTTGCCTTGAATTTTATAATGTGCATTTTGCAATGGTTTTAATGAACCCACTTGCCGCTGGCGTCCAGGGTAAATCCACTGATGCTGGTATTCCTTGCCATCTTGCCGCTGTCATAGAAGTAATAATACTGCAGAGTGCCGGTGCTGTCCTTCATACTCTGCCAGCCGGTCTTCATGCTGCCGTCGGCCGCAAAGCAATAGTTCTCCCCGTTGATGCTGCTGATGCAGTTTGCATACATGGCGCCTTCATTGCTGTCCTTATTGGGATTCAAGTAGTACCAGACATTGTTGATCTGCTGCCAGCCGGTCTTCATATAACCGTTGGTGGGCTCCAGATAGAAATAATAGCCGTTGGTATTCTTATACCAGCCGGTTTCCATCTGTCCCTGGGCATTGAAATGATACCATCTGTCCTTCCACTGCAGCCAGGAAGACACTGCCGGCTGTCCGTTCGGGTAGCGGAAATACCATTTACCGCCACTCTGATACCAGCCCACCGTATTGCTGTTGTCCACAGCGGAGCTGCTCTGGCTGCTATTGGCTGTACCATTGATCTGGGTCGTATCATACTTGCCCTGTCCGTTGGAGCGGTTTTCCGCCGTGATGCTCAGGGTATCGGATTCTATATCATCAGAATCCTTACCATAGCGCTTCTGCTCTGTCGTATAAGACAGGGTACGAACCTCAAAGCTGTACTGACCGGCTTCCGTCATCCAGGGATAGAGGTTCAGACTTGTGCCGTCTGTGATGATGGTCACCAGCTTCTTTGTATCCCGCATCAGCGTCACTTTGTAGTAGCCGGAGGTATTGGTAGGCGCGGTCCAGCTGGCCAGTCCCAGCTGATTGGCCGCCCATGCCGGGCTGGTAGGGGTATCGTAATCTCCCTCCACGCCCTTCAGCGCCAGTACCACCTGCAGAGAATAATAATCATTTCGCTTGCAGCTCACAAAGGTGCCACCGGAAATGCTGACGTTCGATGCCGTATAGGAGCCAGAAAAACGATACTCGACTTCGTCTCCGTTGGACTTTTCTTTGGACTGGGCTTCCAGATAAAGCACCACCTGCGGCGTACTTCCCACCTGCAGACTGTCCGAGACGCTGTTGTCATACCAGTCTGCCGAAACGATGACATACTTCTCCTCGTTGCCGGCCGTAAAGTTGCTCACATCCACCGTCGGCTTCGAATCATCCGCTTGCAGCTTTCGCAGCGATTCATCCACCGTAATCTTCACACTGCTAATGGTGCTGTAGCTGTTGCCGGCCAGCGCCGGAATGCGGAAGCTCAGCAGGCTGCCCAACAGAAGCAGACTGCCGAATAATACTTTGATTTTCTTCATATATGCCTCCAAAAAACAGTTTCTAATATATAAAGTATACTCTATTTTCCCGCATGTGAAAAGGGGACAGCCCCCAACGGAGCCATCCCCTTTTCTGCAACTTATTCAAATTCGTCAGAACAGAATGTTCGAAGTTCTGTTCAACTTTTCTACTATATTTTAGAAAATGCGGTTACCCGGGTCGGCATTAAACCAGCTCGAGAAGAACCTCCATAGCAGCATCTCCTTTTCTGAGACCTACCTTTACGATTCTGGTATAACCACCGTTACGGCTAGCGTACTTCGGGCCGTACTCATCGAACAGCTTTGCAGGAAGGTCAACCTTCTTGGTGTTCTTCTTCTTGCCGGCAGCCTGTGTCGGAACAACAGTCGGAACATAGGTAGCAGCCAGGATCTGACGACGAGCTGCCAGTCTGGAAGCCTTGTCCTTCTTGATGGTCTTCTCTACCTCGTCATAAACGGTAACCTTCTTGCCGTCTACAACTTCCTTCACGCGCTTGCCCTCAGCATCCTTGCGGGCAACCTTTGCCTTTACAGTAACCTCTTCGAAGTTGTCCTTCTCTCTTACTGCAAGAGCGATGAGCTTCTCAACCTGCTTGCGAACTTCCTTCGCTCTGGCCTCAGTTGTGAAGATTCTGCCGTTCTGAAGAACTGCTGTTGTCAGAGAACGAAGCATTGCCTGTCTCTGGCTGGATGTTCTGCCTAATTTTCTGTAATTTGCCATGATAAATTCCCTCCACCGTGCTTTTTAGTCTTATCGGTTCTATTCTCTGCATCCTGCGAATGGCATTCCGCAGAATCCGGTCTGTGGCTTTTCACAGACCATGAACGGTCTCACTCCTCGTGGGGTGAAAGACCGAGATTCAGCTCTTTTAGCTTTGCCAGTACCTCTTCCAGAGACTTACGACCCAGGTTTCTCACCTTCATCATGTCCTCCGGTGTCTTGGAACAAAGCTCCTGAACTGTGTTGATGCCCGCTCTCTTCAGACAATTGTAGGAACGAACGCTCAGCTCCAGTTCATCAATATTCATCTCCAGCGCCTTGCCCTTTTCGTCGTCCGGCTTTTCCACCATGACCTCGGCCTGTGCTGCATTGTCAGACAGACCCACGAAAAGATCCAGGTGCTCAGAAAGAATCTGCGCTGCCATGGAAACAGCATCATCAGGGGATACTGCACCATTGGTAAATACGTCCAGTGTGAGCTTATCGTAATCGGTCATGTTGCCGACACGTGTATTCTCAATGGTCATATTCACACGCTCAACCGGTGTGTAGTTCGCATCCACAGCGAATTCTCCGGGCTGGAGATCACTGCTCAGCTGATCTGCACCCACATAGCCTCTGCCGCTGGTGATGGTCAGCTCCATGTAGAGCTTCCCATCCGCACCTGTCAGAGTGGCGATCTCCTGATCCGGATTGACGATCTCGATATCGGCATCTGCCTGAATATCAGAGGCTCTGACAACACCCTCACCGGTAAAATCCACTGTGACAAGTTTCGGCTCTTCGGAGGACGATGTGTTCTTAATTGCGATACTCTTGAGATTCATGATGATCTCAGTGATATCCTCTTTTACACCGGGGATTTCACTCAGCTCGTGGAGTGCACCTTCAATCTTCACCTTGGTAATAGCATAACCGGGAAGAGATGAAAGCATGATCCGTCTCAGAGAATTGCCCAGAGTTGTACCATAGCCTCTTTCCAGCGGCTCACAGACGAATCTGCCGTACTTCTCATCTTCTGAAATATCCACGATCTCAATGTTTGGTTTTTCAAAATCGAACATTCAATGCCTCCTTTGTTCAAGGCTTTAATTACTTTGAATACAACTCGACGATCAGCATCTCGTTTACAGGAACATCGATCTCTTCTCTGTGAGGAAGCTGCTTTACAGTTGCCTTCATATTCTCCTGGTCACAGTCAAGCCATGCCGGGATCATTCTGCCGTTGGTAACCTCAAGGATATCCTTGAATCTCTGCAGAGACTTCTTGGACTCCTTAACCTCAACAACGTCGTTTGCAGAAACGAGGTAGGAAGGAATATTTACAACCTTGCCGTTTACAGTGATCAGCTTATGACCAACAACCTGTCTAGCCTCTCTTCTGGTACGTGCAAGACCCATTCTGAACACTACATTGTCCAGTCTGCTCTCCAGAAGAACCATCAGGTTAGTACCAGTCTGGCCGTTCATTCTCTCTGCCTTAGCATAGTAGTTTCTGAAGGGCTTCTCCAGTACGCCGTAGATGAACTTAGCCTTCTGCTTCTCACGAAGCTGCATGCCATACTCGCTCATCTTACGTCTCTGGTTTCTCAGCTGTCTGTTGGACTTCTTATCTACTCCCAGGAATACAGGGTCAAGTCCCAGTGACCGGCATCTTTTAAGTACAGGAACCTTATCTACTGCCATATTATCCTCCTAATATCATATTAAAAATCATGTGATACGCCCTTTACACCAAACGGCTTCCTCGGGCTGGCCTATAGCCATGTTGTCTAGTTACAAAGTGCAGCCTCCATAGACTGCAGACAGAAGATTAAACTCTTCTGCGCTTCGGCGGGCGGCATCCGTTGTGGGGAACCGGGGTTACGTCCTTAATGGATGTTACCTCAAGACCACTTGCCTGAAGGGCGCGGATTGCTGCCTCTCTTCCTGAACCAGGTCCCTTAACCATAACATCCACATACTTCAGGCCGTGCACCAAAGCTGCCTTTACAGCAGTTTCAGCAGCCATCTGTGCTGCATATGGAGTAGATTTTCTTGAACCTCTGAAACCAAGACCACCAGCACTTGCCCATGAAAGAGCGTTACCCTGTGCATCTGTCAGCGTTACGATTGTATTGTTGAAAGATGACTGAATATGTGCCTGTCCGCGTTCAACGTTTTTCTTTACGCGCTTTTTTGTCACTCTCTTACCAGTTGACTTAGCCATATTTAAACTAACCTACTTTCCTTAAATCTCTTCCTGTGTTTAAAACATGAAGATCACTACTTGTTACCGAATTACTTCTTCTTGTTTGCGACAGTCTTTCTCGGACCCTTGCATGTTCTGGCATTGGTCTTGGACTTCTGACCTCTAACCGGAAGATGCTTTCTGTGACGGATTCCTCTGTAGCAGCCAATCTCCTGAAGTCTCTTGATGTCAAGAGCTACCTCTCTGCGGAGATCACCCTCTACAGTCTGGTTCTCAGCGATATAAGTGGCCAGAACCTTAACCTCATCATCGGTGAGATCCTTCACACGAGTGTCCGGATTAACGCCTGTTGCTGCAAGAATCTTGTCAGCGGAAGATCTGCCGATACCGTAAATGTATGTCAGACCGATCTCGATGCGCTTCTCTCTCGGTAAATCGACACCTGCAATACGAGCCATTTTCGTTTCCTCCTAATAATTAACCTTGTCTCTGCTTATGCTTGGGGTTCTCGCAGATGATTCTGATCGAGCCCTTACGCTTAATGACTTTGCATTTTTCGCAGATAGGCTTTACTGATGATCTTACCTTCATAGTAATTTCCCTTTCTAATTACGAATTCGAACAAAGTTGCCGTATAATTCTAGCAAAACGGTCAACAAATGTAAAGTCCAAACTTTTTCAATTTTTCAGCCTGTTTTGTACTTAATGAAATACAATTTCAGCATTTTACTTATCTCTCCAGATGATTCTTCCCTTGGAAAGATCATAGGGAGAAAGCTCAATGGTCACCTTGTCTCCCGGAAGAATTCTGATGTAGTTCATCCGAAGCTTTCCGGAAATGTGCGCCAGCACCTGATGACCATTTTCAAGCTCCACCTGAAACATGGCGTTCGGGAGCTTTTCGATTACCTTGCCTGTAATCTCGATAACGTCTGTTTTTGACATTCGCTTCTCCTTAATAATTAATCTCTTTCGATCCTCACTGCACCAGACTCAGGATCTCTGGTCCGTTGTCTGTGATCAGAATGGTATTTTCATAATGACAGGAAAGTTTGCCGTCCACGGTCACCACCGTCCAGTCATTGTCCAGCACCCGTACCTCCGGGGAGCCCTCAGTAATCATGGGCTCAATGGCCAGTGTCATGCCGGCCTGCAGCTTTGGTCCCCTGCGCTTCATGCGGAAGTTGGGCACTTCCGGATCCATGTGTACCTCATGGCCGATGCCATGTCCCACATAATCTGTCAGCACACCGTATCCCTGAGATTCTGCATAGTCACCGATGGCACTGCAGATATCGTTCAGATGATTTCCCGGCACGGCATTGGCAATGCCGCGGAAAAAGCTCTCTCTGCAGGCTTCGATGATGCGCAGTGCATTCTCCTCGCACTTACCCACGGCCCAGGTTCTGGTGGCATCGGAATGATAGCCCTTATAGCAGGTACCGATGTCAAAGGAGACAATGTCGCCGTCCTTCAGGATCCGATGCTTGTCCGGAATACCGTGGATCACCTCATCATTGACAGAGATACAGCAGGCTGCCGGGAAGTCATAGAGATGCAGGAAGCTGGGCGTACAGCCCATTTTCCGGATAATGCCCTCTCCGAAAGCATTCAGCTCCTGTGTGCTGATGCCCGGTGCCACCTTCTCGCCCAGACGCTCATGCACCTCGGAAAGCACCTTCCCGGCCTCCCGCATCAATTCAATTTCATGCTTTGATTTGATTTCAATCATTTCTTCTGTCCTTTCCGTTCTTTCTATAACAAAGGACTCAGCTTAAGTGTGCTGCAGCGGTTCAGCCAAGAATGGCCAGAACGTCCCCGAACACCTTTTCCAGCTCCTGTGTGCCGTCAATCTCCTTCAGCACACCGGCCTCCCGGTAATAGCGAATCAGGGGCTCTGTCTGCTTGTGGTAAACGTTCAGACGATCCTGTACTGTCTCCGGCTTGTCATCGGAACGGATGATCAGCTCGGAGCCGCACTTATCGCAGACATTCTCCTGCTTCGGTGCTGCATACACAATATGGTAGGTATTACCGCACTTCGGACAAGCACGACGTCCGCCCATGCGTGCCACGATGTTGGCATCCGGTACCTCGATGTCCAGTGCATAATCGATCTTCTCGTCATTCTCCGCCAGTGCTTTTGTCAGGCTCTCTGCCTGGGGAATGGTTCTGGGGAAGCCGTCCAGCACGTAGCCCTTGCTGCAGTCTGCCTCATGAATCCGATCCAGCAGCATGCCGATGGTTACCTCATCCGGCACCAACTCGCCCTTATCCATGTAGGACTTGGCCTTCATGCCCAGCTCTGTTCCGCCCTTGATGTTGGCACGGAAGATGTCTCCTGTGGAAATGTGCGGAATGCCATACTGCTCCGCAATCTTAATCGCCTGTGTTCCCTTGCCGGCTCCCGGCGCCCCCAACATTACGATCTTCATAGCTACCTCCCCTGGAAGCAATGCATACTGTCAATATTTGATAAAAGATGAGCCTCCTCGGTTCCGAAAAACCAAGGAGGCCTCAAATCAATCGTCTAAAAATCCCTTGTAGTTTCTTACCACCATCTGAGAATCGATTGCCTTCAGTGTTTCGAGAACAACGCCGACAATGATCAGCAGTGAGGTACCGGAGAAGGAAATCCTGCTCACATTGAAAACACCGGAAACCACGATGGGGATCAGGGCAATGATGGCGAGACCGCATACACCGATAAAAATAATATAGGTAAGAATATTCTCAAGGTAATCGCTGGTCGGCTTACCCGGACGAATACCGGGAATGAAGCCTCCCTGCTTTTTCATATTGTTTGCCACCTCCAACGGATTGAAAGAAATCGACGTATAGAAGTAAGCAAAGAATACGAGAAGTGCGAGATAGAGAATGAGACCGAGTGAATAAATCGGCGCATCCGGATTGCACCAGCTGCCGGAGTTGAGACACATCAGTATCTTGCCCCAGATTGTGCTGTAATCCACCTTCAGGATCTGCCCGATTACAACAGGCATGGTCATCAGAGAGGATGCGAAAATAACCGGCATAACGTTTGCCGTATTCACCTTCAGCGGGATTTCAGAGGACTGTCCTCCCACCAGGTTTCTTCCCTGCACTCTTCTGCTGTACTGTACCGGAATACGGCGCTCCGCACCCTGCAGTACAACGGTAAATGCCACCAGCGCAAGAATCACAACAGCGATAATCACGATGGCAACCACCATAGCGGCCACCTTCCGTCCCTGTACGAATCGCTCATAAAGGGTCAGGAAATCCTGGGGAACCGAGGAGAGGATGTTGAAGAGGAGAACCAGAGAAATACCATTTCCGATTCCCTTATCTGTCATCTGCTCACCGATCCACATCAGAAGTGCCGAGCCGGAGGTCATAGTAACCACGGCAATGACAATATCCGCCAGCTTTCTGATGGTGCTCGCAGTGCTGAAACCAACCAGAAGACCCTGTCCGCCGAAGCCCACAGCCATAGCTGTTGACTCGATCAGTGCCAGTGCAATGGTCACGTATCTGGTATAGGTTGTCAGCTTCTTTCGGCCCTCCTCGCCATCCTTCTGCATCTCCTCCAGTGCCGGAATGGCCACTGTCAGAAGCTGAATGATGATGGATGAGGTAATGTACGGTGTGATGGACAAGGCGAAGACACTGAGCTGCTCGAAGGAGCCGCCGGTCATCGTATTGAACCAGCCGAAAGCATCATTGTTTGACATTTTATCAAACAAATCACCGAAATATCCCGAGTTTACACCCGGGATAGGAAGATTCGATCCAAATCGAATTACTACAAGCATCAGGAAAACATATAAGAGTCTGTTTCTTAAATCCTTTACCTTGAATGCGTTTCGTAACGATTGAAACATTAGATCACCTCACAGGTTCCGCCTACGGCCTCGATCTTCTCCTTCGCTGATGCTGAGAATGCAGAAACCTTAACGTTGAGCTTCTTTGTCAGCTCGCCGTTGCCAAGGATCTTCACTCCATCATTGATATCTCTGATCACGCCCTTCTCAAGAAGAACCTGCTCTGTAACCTCTTCACCGTCATTGAAACGGTCCTCCAGAACGGACAGGTTGATCGCATTGATCTCTGCTCTGTTCATGGAAGTGAAGCCTCTCTTCGGAATACGTCTGAAGAGGGGCATCTGGCCACCCTCAAATCCAGGTCTCGGAGCGCCGGAACGAGCCTTCTGTCCCTTATGTCCCTTACCTGCTGTCTTACCGTTTCCTGAACCATGACCACGGCCACGTCTGAAGTTCTTGGACTGCTTTGAACCGTCAGCCGGTCTCAGATTTGATAACTCCATTGTATGCCTCCTTAGATTTCTTCAACTTTTACAAGGTGATTGACTCTCTGAATCATTCCCTTTGTAGCGCCGTTGTTCGGAAGCTCTACAGACTGACGAATCTTTCTGAGTCCAAGAGCCTGAACGGTTGCTCTCTGCTTAGGGATAGCAGCGATAGGAGACTTAACTAATGTAATCTTTAACTTATCTGCCATTTCATTACCTCCCCATTAACCTGTGATCTCAGCAACAGTCTTGCCGCGAAGTGCTGCGAACTGCTCCGGTGTCTTCATGGAAGTCAGACCCTGAAGAGTTGCCAGTACAACGTTGGTCTTGTTGTTGGAGCCCAGAGACTTGGTACGAATGTTGCGGATGCCAGCCAGCTCCAGAACAGAACGAGCGGGACCGCCGGCGATGATACCGGTACCTTCCGGAGCCTTCTTCAGAAGAACTGTGGAAGAACCGAACTTGCCGATATAATCGTGCGGTACAGACTTCTCATCATTTACAGGGATTGTAACGATGTTCTTAACAGCAGCCTCTCTGGCCTTTCTGATAGCCTCAGGAACCTCAACTGCCTTGCCCAGGCCGCAGCCTACATGACCATTGCCGTCTCCAACTACTACGAGAGCGGAGAATCTCATGGTACGGCCACCCTTAACGGTCTTAGCGACACGCTTGATGGCTACGACGTTGTCGTTTAATTCTAACTGATTTGCATCAATTTTTTCGCGCTTCATCTTGTCGTTATCTCCTCTCGATTAGAATACCAGTCCGGCCTCTCTTGCAGCATCTGCAAGTGCCTGAACTTTTCCATGATACAGGAAACCGCCTCTGTCGAATACGACTTCCTTGATGCCCTTAGCCAGAGCCTTCTCAGCGATCTTCTTGCCTACATACTGAGCAGCCTCGATGTTGTTTGTGATCTCAAGCTGTGCATCCTTATCAAGAGTAGATGCTGCACACAGAGTGTTGCCTGCAACATCATCAATAACCTGTGCATACATGTGCTTATCTGATCTGAACACTGCAAGACGCGGTCTCTCCGGAGTGCCAGCGAAACGGTTTCTAAGTCTTGCATGCTTTTTCTGACGAAGCTCAGCTTTATTCTTCTTGCTAACCATTCTACTTTCCTCCTATTACTTCTTACCGGTCTTACCGACTTTACGTCTGATGGTCTCATCAGAATACTTGATTCCCTTGCCCTTGTAAGGCTCCGGTCCTCTCTTGGATCTGATCTCGGCAGCGTACTGACCAACCTTCTCCTTGCTGATGCCGCGAACGAAGATGGTGTTCTGTCCGTCAAGAACAGTCTCGATGCCTTCCGGATCCTCCATGATCACCGGGTGAGAATAACCCAGAGTCAGAGTCAGAGTCTTGCCCTGCTTTGCAGCTCTGTAACCTACACCGTTGATCTCCAGCTTCTTCTCGAAGCCGTTGGTAACGCCCTCCACCATGTTGTGGATCAGCGCTCTGGTCAGTCCGTGAAGGGACTTTTCCTTCTTATTATCATTCGGTCTTGTAACGACGATGTGACCGTCCTCTTCCTTGATTGTGATTTCCGGTGCAAAGGTTCTCTCCAGTGTTCCCTTCGGTCCCTTGACACTTACCACATTGCCGTCCTTGATCTCAACAGTAACGCCTGCTGGGATAGCTACCGGTAACTTTCCGATACGTGACATATCATGTCTCCTCTCTTAAATTCTCAGTTTTTGAACTGTTTTCAGAAATTGGTTATTCCGACAAACAACAAATTACCAAACGAAAGCCAGCACTTCGCCGCCTACGCCCTGCTTTCTTGCCTGCTTGTCAGTCATAACACCCTGATTGGTGGATACGATTGCAATACCAAGCCCGCCAAGAACTCTCGGCATGTTCTCCTTGCCTGCGTATACACGAAGACCCGGCTTGGAGATTCTTCTGATGCCGCTGATGATCTTTTCATTCTTGCTTGCGCCGTACTTCAGGGTAACCTGGATGTCCTGGAACTTGCCGTTCTCTACCAGCTCATACTTTGCGATGTAGCCCTCGTCTACAAGGATGTTTGCGATGGCAACCTTCATCTTGGAAGACGGGATAGTTACTGTGTCGTGCTTTGCAGTATTTGCGTTACGGATTCTTGTAAGCATATCTGCGATCGGATCACTCATACTCATGATTACGGATATCCTTTCTCTAATAAAATATATTATTACAACGAAATGTCACTCAAGCCGAATCTCGGCTGAGCAACATTTACATTATAACCATTTTTTCCGGAGTTTCAACCCGGTCTGGCGTATCTTTCGAAGCAAAAGCTGTACTTTTTCGGATACAGTCCAGAAATTATCGCCTTTGACGACACAACAAATGTCACATCGCCGCAGGCTCTCAGAATCTTTGGGAAAGCGTTGCTTACCAGGAAGCCTTCTTTACACCAGGGATCTCACCCTTGTAAGCCAGCTCACGGAAGCAAACACGGCAGATGCCGTACTTTCTCAGAACAGAGTGGGGTCTTCCACAGATCTTACATCTTGTGTACTCTCTGGTGGAGAACTTAGCCGGTCTCTGCTGCTTTAATTTCATTGATAACTTTGCCATAATTCCCTCCGATTATTTAGCGAACGGCATGTTGAACTGTGTCAGAAGCTCACGAGCCTCTTCATCAGTATTAGCTGTAGTAACGAAGATGATGTCCATTCCTCTCACCTTATCCACCTTATCGAACTCGATCTCGGGGAAGATGATCTGCTCCTTAATACCCAGAGCATAGTTACCTCTGCCGTCGAAAGCGTTGGGATTAACGCCACGGAAGTCTCTTACGCGGGGAAGCGCAAGGTTGATCAGTCTGTCAGCGAACTCATACATCTTCTCGCCGCGAAGGGTTACCTTACAGCCGATGGCCTGACCCTCTCTGATCTTGAAGTTAGCCACAGACTTCTTAGCCTTTGTGGTTACTGCATGCTGTCCGGTGATGATCTCCAGATCTCTCACTGCGCTGTCGAGAACCTTGGAATTCTCCTTAGCCTCGCCAACACCCATGTTGATCACGATCTTATCCAGCTTCGGGATCTCGTTTACGTTCTTGTAACCGAACTTCTTCACCATAGCGTCCTTGATCTCGCTATTGTAAAGCTCCTTTAATCTAGCCATTATGAATTCCTCCTTTCTCAGTCAATTACCTTACCGGTCTTCTTTGCTACTCTGACCTTCTTGCCGTCTACTACCTGGAAGCCTACACGTGTTGCCTGGCCGTCAACAACCAGCATTACGTTGGAAGCATCGATGGGAGCCTCCTTGTGAAGGATGCCGCCCTGCATACCAGCCTGAGCCGGCTTCTGGTGCTTGGTTACCATATTGCAGCCTTCAACGACTACCTTGTTGGTCTCAGGGTTGAAGGAAAGAACCTTACCCTGCTTGCCATTGTCCTTACCGGCAATGATCTTTACCATATCGTCCTTTTTAATTCTACGCATCTGGCAACCTCCTTATAATACTTCCGGTGCGAGAGACACGATCTTCATATAGCCATGATCACGAAGCTCTCTGGCAACCGGTCCAAAGATACGAGTTCCCTTGGGAGTGTTGTCTTCCTTCAGAATAACAGCTGCGTTCTCATCGAACTTGATGTAGCTGCCATCCTTTCTGCGAACGTCGTCAACTGTACGAACCACAACAGCCTTTACAACGTCGCCCTTCTTTACCTGGCCGCCCGGGATTGCATCCTTAACAGAAGCAACGATGGTATCACCGATTGCGGCATATCTTCTTGTTGAGCCACCCATAACGCGGATGCAAAGAAGCTCTCTTGCACCTGTGTTATCAGCAACCTTAAGTCTTGTTTCCTGCTGAATCATTTAATGCTCCTTCCCTGCTCCAAATTACTTCGCCTTCTCAACGATTTCTGTCAGTCTCCATCTCTTGGTCTTGGACAGCGGTCTGGTAGCCATAACCTTAACGGTATCGCCCTCACCGGCCTCGTTGTTCTCATCATGAGCGTAGATCTTCACAGTACGCTTTACGATCTTACCGATCAGAGGGTGCTTAACGTGATCTTCGATTGCGATAACGATGGTCTTGTCCATCTTTGCACTGATGACCTTACCAGTACGTGTCTTTCTAAGATTTCTCTCCATTGTTGTGCTCTCCCTTCTCACGCCTTTGTCTTCTCTGTGATAACTGTCTGAATCCGCGCGATGTTCTTGCGAACCTCGGTGATTCTAGCTGTATTATCGAGCTGGTTTGTAGCGTTCTGGAATCTCAGGCTGAAAAGCTCCTTCTTTGCAGAAACGAGCTCCTCATTCAGCTGCTCAGCACTCTTTGCCTTTAACTCATCTAAATAAGCATTCTTCTTCATTAGTTATCACCGCCTTCCAGATCGGCCTTTGCAACGATCTTACAATTGCAGGGAAGCTTGTGCATAGCAAGTCTCAAAGCCTCTCTTGCCTGCTCCTCAGGTACGCCGGCAATCTCGAACATAACTCTGCCCGGCTTAACAACTGCCACCCAGAACTCAACGGCACCCTTTCCGGATCCCATTCGAACACCAAGGGGCTTAGCGGAAACCGGCTTGTCAGGGAAGATATCGATCCAAACCTGACCGCCACGCTTGATATATCTTGTCAGTGCAACTCTGGCTGCCTCGATCTGGTTTGACTTGATCCAGCACGGCTCTGTTGCAATGATACCGAACTCGCCATGAGCAATCTTGTTGCCTCTTGTGGCCTTTCCGGTCATTCTTCCACGCATCTGCTTACGGAATTTCGTTCTCTTAGGCATTAACATAGTTATTTCTCGCTCCCTTCCTTATTCTTCTTGGCAGGAAGTACCTCGCCCTTATAGATCCAAACCTTTACACCCAGCTTGCCGTAGGTTGTAGCAGCCTCTGCAAAGCCGTAGTCAATGTCAGCTCTCAAAGTCTGAAGAGGGATGGTGCCTTCGCTATAAAACTCTCTTCTTGCAATATCTGCACCGCCGAGACGTCCGCCTACAGAAGCCTTGATTCCAAGCACGCCGGACTTCATGGTTCTGGACATAGCCTGCTTCATAGCTCTTCTGAAGGATACACGGTTCTCCAGAGACTGTGCGATGGACTCAGCAACAAGCTGTGCATCACGATCCGGTCTCTTGATCTCCTTGATGTCGATGTATACGTTTCTGGAGGTAAGCTGCTGAACTTCCTTTCTTACCTTCTCGATCTCAGCGCCACCCTTACCGATTACATAACCGGGCTTAGCTGTGAAGATGATGATGCGAACCTTATCGTTGGCTGCTCTCTCGATCTCGATCTTGGAAACATTCGCTGAGTACAGTCTCTTCTTCAGGAACTTTCTGATGTTGTAGTCCTCAACAAGGGTATCTGAAAAAGTCTTCTTGTCAGCATACCACTTGGAATCCCAATCCTTAATGACGCCGACTCTCATGCCGTGCGGATTAACTTTCTGACCCATTCTATGCCTCCTCCTTTACTTTCTCTCGTCCAAAACGACTGTGATATGAGAGCTTCTCTTCAGGATTCTGTAAGCTCTTCCCTGTGCTCTCGGATGAATTCTCTTCATAGTGGGAGCTGCGTTTGCGAAACACTCAGCAACATACAGATTGTCTCTGGACATATTGTTGTTGTTCTCAGCGTTTGCTGCTGCAGACTCCAGAAGCTTCTTCACCAGAGTGGAAGCATATCTGGGGTTGTAAGTTACGATACCAATAGCCTCTTCCAGGTTCTTGCCTCTGATGGCATCCAGAACGAAGCAGGCCTTCTGTACAGACACTCTTGCATAAGAAAGCTTTGCTGAAGGTCTGGTGTCTTTATTTGCATTTCTCTCTCTCTTAATCTGAGATCTATGACCTTTTGACATTTAACATGTCCTCCTTTCGATTATGCAATTAGCCTCTCTTTTCGTCGTTACGATGACCATGGAAGGTTCTGGTAACTACGAACTCGCCAAGCTTGTGTCCAACCATATCCTCTGTGATGTATACCGGTACATGCTTTCTTCCGTCATGTACGGCAATTGTATGACCAACAAAAGACGGGAAGATAGTAGAACGGCGAGACCAGGTCTTAATCACTGCCTTGTTGTCAGCAGCATTCATTGCATCCACAGCCTTAAGCAGGCTCTTGTCTGCGAAGGGTCCTTTTTTAATTGAACGTGACATATCCTATTCTCCTCCTCAGTTACTTAATGGCTCTGCCATCGCGTCTTCTTACGATCAGCTTGTTGGAGCTCTTCTTCTTGTTTCTGGTCTTGAGACCGAGTGCCGGCTTACCCCAAGGAGTGCAAGGTGCAGGTCTACCAACAGGTGCCTTACCTTCTCCACCACCGTGCGGGTGATCGTTCGGGTTCATAACGGAACCGCGGACTGTCGGACGGATGCCCATGTGTCTCTTACGACCAGCCTTACCGAGGTTGATCAGATTGTGATCGCCGTTACCAACAACACCCATGGTTGCGCGGCAGGAGATCGGAACCATTCTCATCTCACCGGAGGGCAGACGCAGTGTAGCGTACTTTCCTTCCTTAGCCATCAGCTGAGCGGCATTACCAGCGGAACGAACCAGCTGTGCGCCCTTGCCGGGGATCAGCTCGATTGCGTGGATCTCAGAACCAACGGGGATAGCAGAAAGAGGAAGGCAGTTTCCTACTCTAGCCTCGGCCTGCTCGCCGGACATAACGGTCATGCCGTCTGTCAGACCATTCGGAGCCAGGATGTAAGCCTTGGAGCCATCTGCATAAGCCAGAAGAGCGATGTTTGCTGTTCTGTTCGGATCGTACTCGATGCCGACAACCTTAGCAGGGATGCCGTCCTTGGAATTTCTCTTGAAATCGATGATTCTGTATTTCTGTCTGTTGCCGCCGCCCTGGTGACGAACAGTGATCTTACCCTGATTGTTTCTTCCGGCATTCTTGCTCTTAGTAGCAAGCAGTGACTTCTCCGGGGTCTTCTTGGTAACCTCTGCGAAGTCAGAACCGGTCATGTTTCTTCTTGAAGGTGTATAAGCATTATATGTCTTAATACCCATGACTGTTTTTCTCCTTTACATTTGGCCGCGTATAATTGAGAAATTTTTTCACGCGGCGTATTCGAACGTCCTGATACTCAGAATCAAAGGCCTGCGAAAACCTCGATCTCCTTTGAATCCTCTGTCAGTGTAACGATTGCCTTCTTTGTTGCAGCAGTCTTGCCGAATACCATGCCTCTTCTCTTGGTCTTGCCATCCTGGTTCATGGTGTTTACGGACTTAACCTTTGTTCCGTCGAACATCTTCTCAACGGCTTCCTTTACCTGGGACTTTGTTGCTGCCGGATTTACAAGGAAGGTATATTTCTTGGATGCCATCTCGCCCATGGACTTCTCAGTGATGACCGGACGAAGGATAACGTCGTAATATCTAATGTCAGCCATTATGCGTATACCTCCTCAACTTTCTCCAGTGCTGCCTTGGTAGCAACCACTGTTCCGAACTTCATTACGTCATAAACGTTCAGCTCGTTAACCTGTGCTGTCTTGATGTCAGCGATATTTCTAGCAGAAAGAACTGTGTTCTGGTCGTTGGAATCCAGAAGAACGAATGCCTTCTTCACGTTCAGTGCATCGAGCATGTTCTGGAAGTTCTTTGTCTTGATCTCGTCGAACTTGATCTCATCAACCACGATCAGCTTGTTCTCCTGAACAGCGTTGGAAAGTGCAGACTTGAGAGCCGCTCTCTTCTCCTTCTTGTTCATGGTTGTGGTGTAGTCTCTGGGAACCGGAGCGAATACTACGCCGCCGCCCTTCCACTGCGGTGCTCTGATGGAGCCCTGTCTTGCATGACCGGTGCCCTTCTGTCTCCAAGGCTTTCTTCCGCCTCCTGAAACTTCTGAACGAGTCAATGCCTTCTGTGTACCCTGGCGCTTATTAGCCAGCTGTGCAACTACTGCCAGGTGAAGAAGATGGGTGTTGATCTCTGCGCCGAAGATAGCGTCGTTCAGATCCATCTTGCCAACTTCCTTACCCTGCATATCAAATACAGATACGTTAGCCATTTAAATGTTCCTCCTTTCTTCCGTCTCAGGCCTTTACAGCTTCTTTAACTGTAACCAGTGCCTTCTTCGGTCCCGGTACCGCACCCTTTACAAGGATGAGGTTCTTCTCAGCATCAACCTTCACAACAGTGAGGTTCTGAGTGGTCACCTTTACTGCACCCATGTGAGAGGGCATTCCCTTACCCGGAAGCACTCTGGAAGGTGTAGCACTTGTACCGTTGGAACCCTGATGACGATGGAACTTGGAACCGTGTGCCATGGGTCCTCTGTGCTGGCCGTACTTCTTGATAGCGGACTGGAATCCCTTACCCTTAGAAATAGCGGTAACGTCGATCTTGTCGCCCTCAGCGAAGATGTCTGCCTTGATCTCGTCCTGTACCTTGTACTCCTCAGCGTTCTCGAAACGGAACTCTCTCAGGAATCTCTTGCAGGAAACACCGGCCTTGTCGAACTGACCCTTAACCGGCTTCGAAACCAGCTTCTCTCTCTTGTCCTGGAAGCCAACCTGCACTGCCTTGTAACCGTCGTTCTCAACTGTCTTAACCTGTGTCACAACACAAGGGCCAGCCTGAAGTACAGTTACTGGAATCAACACGCCATCTTCGTTCCAGATCTGTGTCATTCCTACCTTTGTCGCTAAAATAGCTTTCTTCATGTGTTCTCCTTTCTACAGCGGATCCTCTCGGATCATACTAGAATCATTTCTTCTTCATCTTGATGTCAACGTAAACACCAGCGGGCATCTCCAGTCTCTGAAGTGCGTCCATTGTCTTCTGGTTCGGCGCGATTACGTCGATCAATCTCTTGTGGGTTCTCTGCTCGAACTGCTCACGAGA
The DNA here is from genome assembly GCA_963659875.1 of Parolsenella sp. Taxonomy (GTDB): domain Bacteria; phylum Bacillota; class Clostridia; order Lachnospirales; family Lachnospiraceae; genus Oribacterium. The sequence goes on along the minus strand of CAVKVA010000008.1, from coordinate 593 downwards.
GTCCTTGTACTTGTGAGTAGCTCTCAGGATGGTGATGATCTCCTTCTTAGTGGGAAGGGGTACCGGTCCTGAAACCTGGGATCCTGTCTTCTTGCAGCTCTCCACAATTTTTGCGGCTGATTCGTCCACGATTGCGTGGTCGTAAGCCTTGAGTGTGATTCTCATTACTTGACTTGCCATAAAAAAAGTCGCCTCCTATCGGAAATTTGACGATAAGTTGGTGACTGTACACGTAACCGTGCGTATCCCGTTGGGACTCGCACAAAATCCGTTTGCTGTGGAACGGACCTAAATTGTAGTACAGTGACCTGCCGTCAGTTTTGTTAACTTGACATTCGCTCCATGAAGTTCTCTCAGCAGACTTATACTTGGTTGCCGGTTCTCAGACCGGGTCTTGGCTTTCGTACAGCTGAGCAATCTTTCATTTCAACGCTATCATGTCACAGCGAATATTAAGATAGCATAGCCGGGCGGCGATTTCAAGCGATTTCTTCCGTAAATTGTTTTTAATCAGGAACATTTACACGTTATCGGGCGTTTCTTTTCCACCCAGCCGTGTGTGTCGCATCACCGTCGCTTATTCTACCCCATCC
>CAVKVA010000007.1:0-112100 GCA_963659875.1 Parolsenella sp. | reverse complement strand
TTGAGGGGTTAGGGGAGTTTGAAGATGCCCTTGCTTTTCAAAGGGCATTTTCTTGTATGTTCAGAAAGATTATATCACGCGGGCATCACTTCCCGCGGGCACCCGCCAGCCAAGCTGTCGCGAAGCCCGCGGGAGCAAAAAGAGGAGCGCCCACTTTCACGGACACTCCTCTTCTATTTCTGATTTCTATTACTTAGCCAGGTTAGCCTTTGCAGACTCGCAAAGAGCAGTGAAGCCAGCCGGATCTGCGATAGCGATCTCGGAAAGCATCTTTCTGTTCATGTCGATGCCGGCATTCTTCAGACCGAACATCAGCTTGGAATAGCTGAGGCCGTTCAGTCTTGCAGCTGCATTGATACGAGCGATCCAGAGCTGTCTGAACTGTCTCTTTCTCTCCTTACGGCCCTTGTAGGACTCTGTAAGTGCTCTCATGACACTCTGCTTTGCCACTCTGTACTGCTTGGAACGAGCTCCTCTGTAGCCCTTTGCCAGCTTCAGTACTCTGTTATGCTTCTTCTTAGCGTTAACGCCGCCCTTAATTCTCATTGTTTATTTCCTCCTCAATCAAATCGTCAGCAAATCAAAGATACGGAAGAATCTTCTTCATTGTCTTTACATTTGTTGCGTCTACTACAGTGTCCTTTCTCAGACCTCTCTTACGCTTTGTTGACTTCTTTGTAAGGATGTGGGACTTGTTTGCCTTGTTTCTAACAAGCTTACCGGTACCAGTAACCTTAAAACGCTTTGCAGCGGCTTTCTTTGTCTTAAGCTTTAACTTTGCCATATTTGCCTCCTGTGAATTTACTTTTTCGGGCTCAAAACCACAGCCATATTTCTGCCTTCTACCTTTGCCGGCTTGTCGAGAACGGCAATGTCTGCCAGCTTCTCGGCAAAATCGTCCAGAATATACTTTGACTGGTTCATACGGGACATCTCACGGCCGCGGAAGCGAAGTGCCACCTTAACCTTGTTGCCCTTTTCCAGGAACTTTCTGGCTGCGGAAAGCTTTGTGTTGAGATCGTTGGTATCGATATTCGGTGTCATACGAATCTCTTTCAGCTCAGTGGTGTGCTGATTCTTCTTGGCTTCCTTTTCCTTGCGCATCATCTCATAACGATACTTGCCGAAATCAGCAATCTTGACAACTGGCGGTGTCGCCATTGCCGCGATCTTAATCAGATCCAGATCCTGATCTCTCGCCATCATATAAGCGTCCCGGGAGGACATGATGCCGAGCTGCTGTCCGTCAGCACCGATCACTCTGACTTCCTTGTCTCTGATCTGCTCGTTAATCTCGATTTCTGTGCCTTTTTTAATTGCCATAAGCTCCTCTCAAAATTTATTTTGAACAATAAAAATATGGTGGATTGTAAGCCAATCCACCATTGAAAAATACACGAAGTAAAAATCAATATGAACCCGGGATCAGCGTCCTGCTGCCAAGGTGAGGTGGATACCTACTTTCCTGTCTTTGCGACTTTCCTATACTAGCACAGCTCTCCGCACCAGTCAAGGACGATTTTCTCGTTTTTTAAGCATTAACCTCGGTCAGAAGCTCCAAGCTGTGCTCCTCGTTCATCTTCTCGCACATTGCCACAAAGAGATCCAGCGGAACATCCTTCAGCTGCTGGTTGGAACCACGCAGATTGATGGAAACGGTCTTTTCCTCTGCTTCCTTGTCACCCACAACCACGATATACGGATCCTTGTACTGCTTGAAGGCCTTGATCTTCTCCTTCATGTTCTTGTCACTGTAGTCTGCCTCGGTACGGATGCGGGCCTTCTTGAGACGTGCCGCAATCTCCTTGGCATATTCATTGTGCTCTGTACGAATCGGCACAATGCCCACCTGTACCGGAGAAAGCCAGAAGGGGAAGGCTGCCTTGAAGTTCTCGATCAGGATGCCGATGAAACGCTCGAAGGAACCGAGGATGGCTCTATGCAGCATAACCGGTCTCTTCTGGATGCCGTCCTGAGCCACATACTTCAGATCGAAGTTCAGCGGCAGCTGGAAGTCAAGCTGAATGGTACCCATCTGCCACTCTCTTCCCAGTGCATCCCGCATCTTCAGGTCGATCTTCGGTCCGTAGAATGCGCCGTCGCCTTCATTAATCTCGTAGTTGCCTTCGCCATACTTGGCATCCAAGATACGCTTCAGATCTGCCTCTGCCTGGTTCCATACCTCGATGTCACCCATGTAGTCATCTGGTCTGGTGGACAGCTCTGCTGTGTAGGTCAGACCGAAGGCGCCGTAGATCTCACCGGCAATATCCATGATGTCATTGATCTCGGAACCGATCTGGTCTTCGGTCAGAAGGATATGGGCATCGTCCTGACGGAACATCTGTACACGGAAAAGACCGTTCAGCTCGCCGGACTTCTCTTTTCTGTGGATAACGTCCACCTGGGAAATACGCAGCGGAAGATCCTTATAGGAACGCAGCTTGTTGCGGTAAACCATGATGGCATTGGGGCAATTCATAGGCTTAGCCGCAAAGTAATCGCTCTCATCTTCCTTCTCGCCCGGAATGATGAACATGTTCTCCTTGTAATGTCCCCAGTGACCGGAGGTTGCCCAGATCTTCTGGTTGTTGATCACCGGCGCTGCAATCTCGTTGTATCCGTGCTCCTCGTGGATGCCTCTCCAGAACTCCAGCAGAGCATTGAAGAGCTTCCATCCTCTGGGCATCCAGTAGGGCATACCGGGCGCTGTCTCGTGGAACATGAAGAGATCCTGCTCCGGTCCCAGCTTCTTATGGTCTCTTTCCTGGGCTTCCTTCAGAAGCTTCAGGAACTCTTTCAGCTGTGCCTTGTCCGGGAAAGCATAGACATAAATTCTCTGGAGCTGATCCTTCTTCTCATCGCCTCTCCAGTATGCACCGGATACAGAACGAATCTGGAAGGCCACATTCATGAGCTCCTGGGAATTTTCCACATGGGGTCCGCGGCAAAGGTCCACATAATCGTCACCGGTATAGTAAACAGTGATGGTCTCATCCGCCGGCAGTTCCTCAATCAGCTCTGTCTTGAACTTCTGGCCCTTGAACATCTCGAGAGCCTCTTCCTTGGAAACCTCCTTGCGGGTCCAAGTCTCTCTCCGCTTGATGATCTCCCGCATCTTGTCCTCGATGGTCTTGAAATCATCCTGTCCTACGGTTCTCGGCAGCACAAAATCATAATACAGTCCGTTCTCGATCTGCGGTCCGATGGCATACTGTACCTCTTCTCCGAACAGCTCGATCACTGCCTTCGCCAGAATATGCGCCATGGAATGACGATATACCTGCAAAAATTCTTCCTTCTCCATAAACGACTCCTTCTCTGCCGTCCCCTCCTTTGGGTCGAGGGGATGGTAATTTGTAATGAGGTAAATGTTCAGCAAGTCACATAACCGCCTCGCCGAGCAAGCTCGCTCAGCGGCATTGTGATTTCTCTGGTAATGCTGAACAAATACAAAAAATCCCATATACCGATAACGATATATGGGACGAATTACTCGCGGTTCCACCCAAATTGCTGTACAATGACAGCCACTCAAGGATGATAACGGAATCACCGTGTCCGATTAAGGACCTCTCCGAGGTGGTCTTCACAGATCCGATCCGCAGGACTTCGCACCAACTGTCCCTCTCTTTGGCTTCTCAGAAAAGCTACTCTCCTCATCAACGATTTATTTCTTATTAAACTACAGTCAGCATTATAGGCACGATGACGGTCACTTGTCAAGAGACAGCTCCTCAACGATGCCGTGAATCTCCTCCAGTCCCTGCTTGGTCACCGCAGAGAAGGGAATCATGGTGCAGTCCTGACTGGCGCCCAGCACCTTTCTGGCCTGCTCCGTCTGCTTCCGAATCTGGGAACGATTGATCTTGTCCGTTTTTGTCAGCACCACCAGCGGCTCATAGCCTGTGGCAGCCTTCAGGAATTCAAACATCTGCACATCCTGACGGGTGGGATCATGACGGATATCCACCAGCAGAATCACCTCTTCGATGGTTTCCGACGCCGCAAAATAGCGGTTGATCATCCGATCCCATTTTTCCTGCTCTACCGGTCCCGTAGAGGCATAGCCGTAGCCCGGCAGATCCACCAGATAAAAGGCATCGTTCACATTATAAAAATTAATGGTCCGCGTCTTTCCCGGGGTCTGGGAGGTACGTGCATAGGCCTTCCGGTTGATGAAGGCGTTAATGAAGGAGGATTTACCGACATTGGAACGTCCCGCCATAACAAACTCCGGCTTTTCCGTCTTGGGAAGCTCCGACTTCACACCCAGCACATAATCCAGATTTACGCTTTTGATCTTGATCATAAATCCGCACTCTCACTGTCCGCCTGCAGATCCTGCAGGTTTGCCCGGCGGCTTCTGCCGTGTCCGCTCTCCGCTGTATCCCGGCGCGTAATTTCCGGCTCTCCTTTACCTTCCGCCACCTCTCTGGTGATGCCCACCTCGGTGATCTCCGGATCCGAAGGAATCTCATACATGATGTCCATCATCATATCTTCCATGATGGAACGCAGACCTCTGGCACCGGTCTTTCTCTCCACTGCCTTTTCTGCAATGGCTTCAATCGCACTGTCCGTGAAATGCAGCTTCACATTGTCCAGCTCAAAGAGCTTCTGATACTGCTTCACCAGCGCATTTTTCGGTGTAGTCAGAATCTGCTTCAGGGTATGCACATCATGGCTTGTCAGCTCCACATCGATGGGCACACGGCCGATGAACTCGGGGATCAGCCCGAACTTCACCAGATCCTCCGGCTGTACCTGCCGCAGCACATCGTCATAGTTTTCCTTGTTCTTCTCCACGATCTCTGCACCGAAGCCCATGGAACCCGCCGCGATACGCTTCTCAATGATGTGCTCAAGACCGTCAAAGGCACCGCCGCAGATGAAGAGAATATTTGTGGTATCGATCTGGATCAGCTCCTGCTGCGGGTGCTTTCTGCCGCCCTGGGGCGGAACGGAAGCCACCGTGCCCTCCAGGATCTTCAGGAGCGCCTGCTGCACGCCCTCGCCGGATACATCTCTCGTGATAGAGACATTTTCCGACTTCTTTGTGATCTTATCAATCTCATCGATGTAGATGATACCCACCTCGGCGCGCTTGATGTCGTAGTCCGCCGCCTGGATCAGCTTCAGCAGGATGTTCTCCACATCCTCACCCACGTAACCGGCCTCGGTCAGCGCTGTGGCATCCGCAATGGCAAAGGGCACACCCAGTACCCGTGCCAGTGTCTGGGCCAGATAGGTTTTTCCGGTACCGGTGGGTCCGATCATGAGAATGTTGGACTTCTGTACATCGATGTCCTTGATCTTCGAGGTGATGCGCTTGTAATGGTTATAGACCGCCACGGAAAGGACCTTCTTAGCCTCGTCCTGTCCGATCACGTATTCATCCAGAAATTCCTTGATCTCCCGGGGCTTCAGAAGGCGAATGGACTCTGCATCCACCAGTCCCTCATCCCCGTTCTTCTCATTCAGAATCTCCTGGCAAAGGTCCACGCACTCATCACAGATATAGGTATTGTTCAGACCTGCAATCAGCTTATGCACCTGCTTTGCAGATTTGCCGCAAAAGCAGCATCTGACCTTTTCCTCAGATTTCATTGGCATATTCCAAATTCCCCTTTATCTACTTTCTACACCCTGGTCTCTGGAACGGAAAATGTGGTCCACAATTCCGTACTCCAATGCCTGTTCCGCTGTCATCCAGTGATCGCGCTCTGTATCCTGGGCCACCTTCTCCACCGGCTGTCCGCAATTTGCCGCCAGAATCTCATTCATGTGCTGCTTTGTCCGCAGGATCCACTCTGCCGTGATCTGAATTTCTGTGGCCTGACCCTGTGCACCGCCGGAGGGCTGATGGATCATAACCTCCGCATTGGGCAGAATCATGCGCTTGCCCTTGGCACCGCCGGCCAGCAGGAAAGCACCCATGGAAGCGGCCATACCGACACAGATGGTGGAAACGTCGCACTTGATGTACTGCATGGTATCGTAAATGGCCATGCCGGCTGTGATCACGCCTCCCGGAGAATTGATATAGAGGTTGATGTCCTTATCCGGGTCCTCAGACTCCAGGTACAGAAGCTGTGCCACAACAAGAGATGCGGTGTCATTGTTTACCTCATCTCCCAGGAAAATGATTCTCTCATTCAGAAGGCGAGAAAAGATATCATAGGATCTCTCGCCTCTGGATGTGGACTGAATGACATAAGGAATGGTGGAAATGTCATGTGGATATACAAAGTTATTCATTGTTCTAAACCTCCTTTGTCTCCTGTACAAAAGGAGCGATGCAGATCCTGTCCGCATCGCTCTTTTTCTCTCATAAAGAAAGCGCTGCTTTACGCCTCAGCGTTCTCAGCTGTCTCTTCCTTCTTTGCCTTCTTCTCAGCCTTCACAAAGTTAGCCTCTGCAACCAGCATATCGATGGTGGCCTGAACGCTCAGCTCTCTCTTCACAGATGCCTTCTGAGAATCGGTAACAGTCTTCATCAGATCCTCATACTTCATCTTGTACTGCTCAGCGATCTTCTTGAACTCTTCCTCAACCTTCTCGTCGGAAGCCTCGATGTTCTCCTGCTTCTGGATCGCCTCAAGCACGAGGGAAGACTTGATGTTGCTCTCAGCTGACGGCTTCATCTGCTCCTCCAGCTTCTCCTTGGTGAGGCCGGTGATCTGCAGATACTGGTCCATCGGGATGCCCTGCTGCTGCAGTCTCATCTGATAGTCATAGTACATCTGCTCAACCTGCATCTCCACCATCGGAGCCGGGATCTCCAGCGTTGCATTCTCAACAACCTTAGCCACAACGGCATTCTCGTTGGCAGCTGCAGCCTGCTTCTCCTTCTCCTCCTTGATGGTCTTCTTCAGATCCTTCTTGTACTCATCCAGGGTATCGAACTCAGAAACCTCAGAAGCGAACTCATCATCCGCTGCCGGAACCTGCTTCTCCTTTACGCCCTTGATGGTTACCTTGAAAAGGGCAGCCTTGCCGGCAAGATCCTTTGCACCGTACTCCTCCGGGAAGGTTACGTTTACATCTACAGTCTCTCCGGTCTTGTGGCCGATGAGCTGATCCTCAAAGCCCGGAATGAAGGTGCCGGAACCGATGGTCAGCGGATAGTCCTCGCCCTTGCCGCCGGCGAACTCAACGCCGTCAACAGAACCCACGAAATCGATAGTAGCGGTATCGTCTGTCTTAATCTCACGATCCACATCCACCACGCGGGCATTCTTCTCGAGCTCTCTGTTCAGACGCTCTGTCACTTCCTTAGCAGAAACGGTGGTATCTGCCTTCTCTACAGTCACGCCCTTGTACTCGCCCAGAGTCACTTCCGGCTTCACAGCAACGGTAGCGGTATAAACCAGGTTCTGGCCCTTGCCGATCTGATCTACGGCGATCTCCGGTCTGGAAACGATCTCCAGTCCGGACTCCTTCATAGCCTCCGGATAAGTAGCGTCCAGAACAGTGTTGATTGCCTCCTCATAGAACACCTCAACGCCATACATCTTCTCGATCATAGCCATAGGTGCCTTTCCCTTTCTGAAACCGGGAAGATTGAATCTATTCTTGGTCTTGTTATAGGCCTTTACAAGTGCCTTGTCGAACTCCGCAGCCTCAACCTCTACGGTCAGCTTCGCCATGCTCTTCTCTAAATTCTCAACTTTTACGCTCATTTAAGAGTACCTCCACAAACTTCTTTATCATTGAATACCCGGTACATGCTCCTCAAGATGCTCTGCCCGTGGTAGACATGTCCAAATCAAGAGTATAGCACCGAAATGCTATCCGCGCAAGAAAATTCCTAGGCCTGCGGCCGCCCCAGCCGGGCCAGCCGTGCATTGGAATAGAGCCCCGTCTCCGAAACATCTTCACCGAACCACGCCGGCGCCTGAAAATTTTCCGCCTCGAAAAGGTTCGGAAATTCCACCTCCACCAGCAGAAGGTCCTGCAGATCCCCGGAAAAAACATCCAGCTCCGCGGTATATCCGGTTGCCGGCAGCGGAATCATGTATCTCGTCTTCCGAATGACCATTCCCTCGTGCTTGCTCAGCAGGCGGGCATAGCTTTCGGCATCCAGCGGCAGGTTTTCCTCCCGCCGGGCCACCAGTCCTTTGCCCTTGTAGGTCAGCTCATACTTATCTTCCGTTTCGGAACGATCATGCCGCACCCGGATGGCCGGCGAAAAATTCAGGTACGCCTGCTCCAGCTCCCGCTTCGGGTAAGCCGAAAGCTCTTCCGGCAATTCCGACACCAGCCATTTCCGTTCGATTTCCATTCCCATGCTTTTCCCCTTTTAACAGCAGAAGGGCCGGACAGGAAACCTGCCCGACCCTTTGTATCTTTCCGCGCAGAGTAATCAGCTTACTGCTCGTTGTTTGCTACTGCATCGATGTCTACATCAGCATCCTCTCCGGAAGACAGAGCCTTCATGGAAAGAGAAATCTTGTGGCTGTCAACATCCAGATCCACTACCTTAGCAGTGATCTCCTGTCCTACGGACAGAACATCTGACGGCTTGTTTACATGCTCTCTGGAGATCTGAGATACATGCAGAAGAGCGTCGATTCCCTTGTCCAGCTCGATGAAAGCACCGAAGTCTGTCATTCTGGCAACCTTACCCTCAACCACAGCGCCGATCGCATACTTGCTGTCAGCGTCCTTCCAAGGGTTCTCCTCCGGGAACTTTCTGGTCAGAGCGATTCTCTCACCATTGATCTCCTTCACCAGAACCTTAACCTCCTGGCCCGGCTTGAAGAGCTTCTTCGGGTTCTCGATTCTGCCCCAGCTCATCTCGGAGATGTGCAGAAGTCCGTCAGCACCGCCCAGATCGATGAAAGCACCGAAATCTGTCAGATTCTTCACCACACCGGTACGAACATCGCCAACAGCCAGCTCAGCGAAGAGCTTGTCATGCTGCTCCTTCTTTGCAGCAGACATCAGCTGCTTGCGGTCGCCGATGATTCTTCTCTTCTGCGGGTTGAACTCAGTGATAATAAACTGAATGTCCTGACCCTGATACTTTGTCAGGTCTCTCTCAAAGGTATCAGATACCAGAGAAGCCGGTACGAATACTCTCGCGCCGTCAACCTCAACGTTCAGACCACCCTTAACAACCTGGATAACCTTACCTGTAAGAACGGTGCCGTCCTCGAAAGCCTTGCGAAGCTCCTCGGAAGCCTTGGACTGCAGTGCATCTCTGTGAGAGAGCACAACCTGGCCTTCACCGTCATTAACCTTCTTCACCTTGCACTCGATCTCGTCGCCGACATTGATCACAGTCGTAAGATCCAGTGAATTATCTGCGCTGTAGTCGTTTCTGGTCATGATTCCGTCGGACTTGTAGCCGATATTCAGCGCAATCTCATCAGGCTTTACGCTGATGACCTTGCCAGTAACAATCTCCCCCGCATGAATTGATTTCAGTGATCCTTCAAGCATTTGTTCAAAACTCATTTCTGACATAAGTTAGAACCTCCTCTATAATTTCTTTTGGGGTGCTTGCCCCTGCTGTAATACCTACGCTTTGAATCGCTTCATCCGAATCGAAGTTAAGATCTTCTACCGTTTGTATCAGCTGGGTGTTCCGGCATTCTGTCGAACAAATCTCAAATAGCTTCTTCGTGTTTGATGAACTGCTTCCTCCAATGACAATCATGGCATCGGAGCGTCCAGCCAGCTCCTTCGCCTCGTTCTGTCTTTCGAAAGTTGCGTTGCAAATCGTATTTATAACGGTAACATAATAACCCTTCTCGCGCAAAATTTCAACAATAACTTTGAATTTATCGACATTAAATGTGGTCTGCGCCGCCACAAAAGCCGGGATTCCGTTAACTTCCGGCAAAGCTGCCGCCGCTTCGGCGTCCGGCAGCACCGTCACCGGTCCTTCCGCCCAGCCCACGATGCCCTGCACCTCCGGGTGTACCGGGCTTCCCGCCAGAAAAGTCACCTCGCCCCGAGCGGTGTGCTCCCGCACCAGGCGCTGAATCTTCTGCACGAAAGGACAGGAGGCATCAATGATCGTGAGCCCGTTTTTCTCGAGCTGCTCGTAGACCTTTCTGCCGACGCCGTGCGCCCGGATGATCACAATGCCCTCCGACAACGCCGCCAGATCTTCCGGGCCTTCCAGCACCGAAACGCCCCGGTCCTTCAAATCATTCACCACGGTGTCGTTATGCACGATGGGTCCATAGGTATAAATGGGCTTCCGTTCCGGCAGCGGTTTCGCATTTTCCTGTGCCAGCACGGAAAGTACCGTATTTACTGCCCGCTCTACGCCGAAGCAGAATCCCGCTGTTTTCGCCAGGGTGACTTTCATCTTCCACCGCCCAGGCTCAATGCGATAATCCGGTCTATCGTCTCATCCAGCGTCATCTCCGAGGAATCCACGAGAACGGCATCCTCCGCCTGCATGAGAGGTGAATTCTCCCGGTGCATGTCCCGGTAATCCCGTTCCGCCACTTCCTTTTCAATCTGCGAAAGCTCTGCCGGCATTCCCTTTTCCCGCAGCTCCAGGGCACGGCGGCGGGCTCTGACCTCCACAGAGGCTGTCAGATAAATCTTCAGATTGGCATGAGGCAGCACCTTGGTGCCGATGTCCCGGCCATCCATGACCACGGAGTTCTCTTCCGCAAGCTTCTTCTGCAGAGCCACCAGCTTATCCCGTACCGGCTGGTACTGGGACACGGTGGATGCCGCATCGCCGATCTGCTGGGTACGAATGGCAGCGGAGACATCCTCGCCGTTAAGAAATACCTGCTGGCTGCCGTCCTCTGCGTAGGCGATGGAGACATTGATCTCCGGAAGACCGGCAAGCACCGCTCCCTCGTCCTGCAGATTCACATTTCGCCGGACAAAGAACAGTCCCAGCGCCCGGTACATGGCCCCGGTATCCACATATATATAGGAAAGTTCTTTGGCAACCGCCTTCGCAACGGTAGACTTACCGGCTCCTGCGGGGCCATCAATGGCAATACTATAGGGCATCTTCATCCTCCTTTGCCGCGCTCTTTCCGGCCAGCCAGCCGGTGGAAAAGGCGCTCTGCATATTAAAGCCGCCGGTATAGGCATCCACATCGATGACCTCGCCGGCAAAATACAATCCCTTCCGCTTTTTTGACTCCAGCGTTTTCGGATTCAGTTCCTTCACCGATATACCGCCCTGGGTCACGATAGCACTGCGAAATCCGCCGGTCCCCCGCAGGGTAAAGGAAAAATCTCCCAGAAGTGAAAGAACCTGCTGCCGCATTTCCCGGGAAACCTCCGTGGCCTTCCGGTTGATGTCCACCCCGCGGCGTTCCAGACGCTTCAGAAAAATCGGAATCAGCTGCGCTGGCAAAAGATTGCCGAGACAGTTCCGCAGCTCCTTGTTGCGGAAATTCTCCAGCTCCCGGCGCAGCCGCTCATCCAGGGCTTCCGCCGACATGGCCGGTTTCAGATCGATGTGCAGGGTCAGAAGCCGACGGTTCTTCGGCTCCGCCGCATTCAGGTAGCGGGTAATGTTGGCGCTGGCCGACAGCACCACCGGTCCCGACAGTCCCTCCGGCAGGAAATCCAGTTCGCCGAAGTCCTCATAATAGCGCTTGCCGCTCTCATCCGTGATGTTAATGGCAATGTTTTTGAGCTTCAGTCCCTTCAGGGCATAGTAATCCTGCTCCTCCGGCTCAAGATAGGTAAGGGAGGGATAACATTCCGTCACCTGCATACCGCAGGCCCGGGCAAAACGATAGCCGTCTCCCGTAGAGCCCGTGGAAGGATAGGAAAGCCCGCCGGTGGCCACGATCACCCGCTCCGCCCGGTAGTGCTGCCGCTTCGTCTTCACGCCGCAGACCCGGCCGTCCTTCTCCTCGATCTCCAGCACCTCTGTATTGTATGCAATGTTCACACCCGCCTTTTTCAGGAGACGCTTCAGAGCATCGGTGATGCTGTAGGCCCGGTCCGAGGTGGGGAAGACCCGGCCGCCCCGCTCCGTCTTCACCCGGGTACCGCCCTCCTCCAGGAGTGCCATCAGATCCCGGTTTGTGAAGCCATACAGGGCAGAATAGAGAAAGCGGGGATTGGAAAGAAACTGTTCAAAAAAATCAGAAAGATCACAGGCATTGGTCAGGTTTCCCCGACCCTTGCCTGTGATGAAGATTTTCTTGCCCAGCTTCTCATTTTTTTCCAGGAGAAAAACATTTGCTTCTGCATTCTCCCGCTTCGCGGCAAGGGCAGCCAGCATTCCCGCTGCCCCGCCGCCGATCACTGCGATATTCATCCTGCTTTCCCTTCTTACTTTACCGGCAGAACGAACATATTGTAGATCGCCTTGATGGCGCTCTCGAAGTCCTCATTGCGCACACCGATGATGATGTTGTACTCACTGGAGCCCTGATCGATCATGCGGATGTTGATATATTCGTGCGCCAGCGCACTGAAGATTCTGCCGGCCACGCCTCTGGAAGACTTCATGCCGCGGCCAACCACTGCGATCAGCGCAAGGTCTGCCTCCAGCTCGATGAGATCCGGATTCGCCGCACGCTGTATGCCCTGCAGCACCTTCTGCTCGTTGTGCTCCAGTTCCTCCTGGTGAATGAAGAGCGTCATGGTATCGATGCCGGAGGGCACATGCTCCACACAGATGCCGTTGTCCTCGATAACGGACAGCACCTTCCGGATAAAGCCCACCTCTGCGTTCATCATGGCCTTCTCAATATTGATGGAACAGAAATTCTTCTTTCCGGCAATACCTGTGATGGTGAAGCGGGGCTTCTTCAGGGTATTGGCCACGATCATGGTGCCGTGGTCCTCCGGACGGTTCGTGTTCTTGATCTGGATGGGAATGCCTTCACGGCGCACCGGGAAAATGGCATCCTCGTGCAGCACGCCGGCGCCCATGTAGCTGAGCTCCCGCAGCTCACGATAGGTGATGTAGTCAATGACCTCCGGCTCCTTCACGATGCGAGGGTCCGCCACCAGGAAGCCGGATACATCGGTCCAGTTCTCATAGAGATCCGCATGCACCGCTGCCGCGATCAGAGAGCCGGTGACATCCGAACCACCGCGGGAGAAGGTCACGGTATGCCCCTCTGCATCCGCGCCATAGAAGCCCGGCAGTACTGCATAGTCGATATCCTTCAGCACCTGTGCCGTCTTCTTCTCCGTTGCCTCGAAATTGCAGCTGCCGTCCGCATTGAATTCAATGCAGTCTGCCGCGTCCACAAACTGGAAGCCCAGATAACCGGCCATCAGCTTGGCATTCAGGTACTCGCCGCGAGAAGCCGCATAGTCCCGGTTTGCGCCCTGCTCCAGCTTCTCCCGGATCACACGGAAGTCCTCTGTCAGACTGAGCGTAAGTCCCAGACCGTCAATAATATCCTGATAGCGCTGCTCAATCCGGGCCAGCGCCTCATCGGTTCCCTTACCGGACTGTACCGCATCATAGAGCTGATACAGCATATCCGTCACCTTGACGTCTGCACCATGGCGTTTTCCCGGTGCCGATACCACAATGTATTTTCTTCCGCGGTCACTCCGAATGATGTTTGCGACCTTCTCGAACTGTTCTGCGGAAGCACAGGAGCTTCCTCCGAATTTAGCAACCTTCAGCATGCGCTCTCTCCTCTTTTTACGTAGCTTTTTGAATAAAACTCCTTCACTATAGCACCCTTATATTTCATTCTCAAGCGAAAAACGCTCTCCGCCGGGCTTTCTCTCATGAATTTTCCGTTTATGACCGGCTACGCATCGTTCCGGATCGCTGCCAGAGGACTCAGCTTCATGGCGCGCATCGAGGGAATGAAGCCCGATATGCTGCCCACCAGGACGGCAAACAGCACCGCAAAACCCGCAAGCCACGGCGGCGTACTGGAAATGTTGCCAGTGATGTTCGCACCGACCATCTGGCTGATGAGCTGGCTTCCGTTCCGGGACATGAAGTTGATGATGCCGGAGATGCCCAGGCTCAGCATCACGCCGATGATGCCACCGAAAAAGCCGATCATGGCTGACTCCACCAGAAACATATTCCGGATGTCTCCCATGTCACAGCCCAGCACCTTCATGACGCCGATTTCCCGGGTCCGCTCATAGATGGACATCATCATGGTATTCATAATGCCGATGGCCGCCACCAGAAGGGACACCGCACCGATGCCGCCCAGCACCATCTGCACCAGGGCCACGCTCTCCTGGGACTGCTGCAGCCACTGCATGTTGGAGTAGCACTCGAAGCCCATGCCGGAGATTTCCTTCTGCACCTCTGCCACATGGTCCATGTCATCCACAAAAACATAGGCCGTGTCATAGGCATAGAAGCGAAGGGGCTTGCCGTTGCTTCCCGTCTGGGGATAGGGCACCAACTGCTTCTTGTAAATCTTCCGCAAAAAACTCTTCAGCGTGTCAATGTCTGCGAGACAGCGGTAGGCATTTTCGTTGTCGCTGACCTCTTCATCGCCCGCCAGCACTCCCGCCGTTTCCAACATGTACTTCTTGCTTTTACTCTGGCCGCTGCTCTCACTGTCTCCCTTTCCGCTGCTCGGTGCCGGAAAGCTGTAGAAAATGGTATCCTTCAGCGGGTCCACCACGCCGTAATTACCGTAATCCTTCCCCTTATGGAAGGCCCAGCGCTTGATCATATTGCCATAAACCAGGGAAAGGGTCTGCTGGTTCGGCTTGGGGATACTGCCTTCTGCCAGATCCAGCTGCTGCAGGTAATACTGGGATACACCGAGAATACTGTAATCCCCCTGGTAAGCCCCGCTCCTGGCCTGGACATAGACCGACAGGGCCGGAGAGGTGCCCAGCACATGGGGAATCTTTCCGAAACTGTCCACCACCTCGTCGGTCATATACTGCTGGTTTCCGCTGCCGCCGCCGTAATTGTATACCGTGATCATGGTCAGGGAGCCGGACGACTGGTAGGAACGGATCAGCCCTTCCCGAATACCCAGTCCCAGACCGATCATGGTGACGATGGAAGCCGTACCGATGACCACGCCCATCACCGTCAGCAGCGTTCGGGTGCGCCGCCGCCGGAGATTGCTGACCGCCAGTCGAAACAGATCAGATGCTCTCATCTTCCTCCCTCTTCTTTTTCCGCTTCCGGGCAAAGTAAAGACCTATGCCAATGACAGCTCCCGCCAGCACTGCCGCACCGCCCAGCAAAACGGGAATCGGAAGGCCTTTTCCTTCGGTCTCTTCTCCCTCCATGAATTCTGTATCCATGTCCTCTGTCACCGGCTCCATCACCGTCAGCGTCACAGAACTTTCCTCTGTGAAGCGATTGCCGTTGACATCCTCATAGTGGATCGTCACGGGTATGGTGCCGTCATCCATCGTAGCGGCCGTTCCGGTCAGAATGACATCCACACTGCCGGATTCACCGGACTTGATATTGCCCACATAGCAGGAATTGCTCTTGATGGAATCCGCCGCAAACGCCGCTTCCACATTGTACAGCATTACCTTTCCTGTGTTGTTGATGCTGAAGGTCACATTGCTCTCACCGCCTACCTCGATGGTATCCGGGGTAACATCGAAAGCGGAACAGCTGAGACGGGCCTGCTGCCTCACCGGCACATCCACCGTCACCTTTTCGGAGGCATTCTTAAATTCCGGTGAATCGTATTTCTCGTTAATGGTCACGGCATAGGACTTCGGATCTACCCCGGCGGCTGCCGTCATTTTCACCTGCAGCTCCCGGCTCTCTCCGGCCGCCAGGGAATTCAGCACGATGGAATTTGCGCCGCCCTCCATGGCGAAAACTGCCGCATCATTCGCCTTGTCCGACTCGAGACTCAGAAGGATGTTGCTGGCGCCAATGTTGGCAGAGGCATTTTTCATGGTGAAAACCAGCGTAAAGGGTTCGCCTGCGTACACTTCCGCCGGTTCCGTGTGGTAGGCATCCACAATGAGACGCGCTTTGGTGCGGTCATTTTCATTGAAGTCCCCCAGTGTGCTGTCCGTGTTCACCATAGTGGAATTGCCGACATTAACATAAAAGGTATAGGTTTCTGTGATGTGCGTAGTGGCCCCGGGGCTCTGCTTGTAGCTCAGCTCATAGGAGAGCGGATAATAGGCAGAGGCCGCATTCTTCTTGATGGCCATGGAATATTCCGGGGTAATGACCGTTCCCGCCTCGACCTTCTCATACTCCCGGTCATAGTTGGACTCGTTGATTTCAAAGGGGAAAGACCGGCTCGCCTCCGACTTCGGATTGGCCGTGGTCTGCACATCCGCCTTTTCATCCAGCGAGGTCTTCATGTGAACCTTCACATCATACAGGGTCCGGTTGGTCTGGTTACGGAAATTGACGCCGAAATTCATGACATTGGGATAATTACCGGCGGGTGTGGTCTGGTTCTCGCCGATAACAAAGGCCGTGTCCTTCGTCCGGGCCGAGGGATCCGTGATCTCTCCGCCCTTATCAATATACACATTGATGAATTCTGTCTTATTGAACTTACCGTAGGAGCCGGTGCTATTCTGGGGTACCTCGTACCAGATCGTGAAGGGAATACCGAAATAACCGTCACTGGTGTTGCCGTCATTGTCCTTCATGGTCAGGGCGTCGCTCCGAACGGTCACGTTGAAGGTGAGATCCACATATTCGCCCTTTTTCAGGGTGCCCACCGTCTGCTCCTGGGTGAAGAGGGAGGCATTGATCTCGAAGGGATAGACGCCGCCGTCCACGGGATAGACGTAATTCAGCTTATTGTTGTAGGCATAGCTTTTACCGGCCTGGTAACCCTCCTCCCAGACATCCGCCCGCTCACTGTCCCCGGTGCTGTCATCCGTAGCCGTGCTGCCGTAGGGATTGTTTTTCTTATAACCGCTGGGCTCATTGGTGGTCAGGTAATTCTGGTCATTGGAGAGACGCACCCGCACATTCTGAATTTCATCCGTCGTGGGGTTGTAGAGACCGTTGGCCCCGTTGTAGCCGATGCGCACATGCATCTGCATTTCCTGACCGGGATAACCGATCTGGGCATCCGCACTGTCATGGATAAAGGTGTTCATGTTGGTGTTGATGTAGGAAGCCTGGGCCGTCATGCCGCCGTTCCGTCCCGGAAGGCCGCTAAGACACAGCACCAGCGCCATCAGGATCGCCGCTCCTTTTTTCCATCTGTTCCGCATATCTTACCTCCCGCCTGCCGTTTCGACAGGCGCTGCTTATTGACTGAAAAGGGGATCTGCCGTGTCCCCATCTTTTCCACTGTTTCTCAGGACTTCACCACATGGCAGAAGGGTTCACTGCCGTTTTCCGCAAGAATGCGCTGCTCCACCGCGCTCTCCCGGCGGATCACGGTCTCCACCACCTGGCCGTCCACCACACGAATCTGCCGGTCGGCCCAGGCCGCAATCTGCGGATCGTGGGTCACCATGATCAGGGTCTTTCCCTCTTCCGCCACGATGCGCTGCAAAAGCCGCAGCACCTCCTCCGTGGTATGGGAGTCCAGATTTCCCGTGGGCTCATCCGCAAAGATGATCTTCGGATCGATCACCAGGGCCCGGGCAATGCCCACCCGCTGCTGCTGTCCGCCGGACATCTGGTTCGGCATGTGTTCCGCCTGGTCTGCAATGTTCATCTGCCGCAAGGCCTCTTCTGCCCGCCGGTTCCGTTCCTTCACAGGAACCCCACGGAACATCAGCGGCATAGCCACATTTTCCAACGCATTCATGGTGTTCAGAAGATTGTAGCTTTGAAAAATGAAACCCACATTCAACCGGCGAAAGCGCACCAGTCGGGCCTCATTCATGTCTTCGATGTGCTTGCCCCCGATTTCGATCACGCCCCGGCTGGGTTTTTCCAGGCCCGCCAGCATATTGAGGCAGGTGGATTTTCCGGAGCCGGAGGTTCCCACAATGGCAATGAACTCTCCCGGATAAATATCAAAACTCACCCCATTCAGGGCATAAACCTTGTTTTCACCGATCTGATAGATTTTATAGAGATTTCGCACCTTGATCAATGCTTCCATTGTATACTCCCGTGAAGAAGTTTGCATCCGACAAACTTCTTAAGTAGTGCAAAGAAACCCGGGGCGAAACGCCCCGGATCCCCATCCACTTCAACTTATTCAGCTTTCTTTCCGGTAATGGAATTGTACTTCGGTACCAGAACGGTTTTGCCGCCCATATACGGCTGCAGAACTTCCGGAATGGTGATGCTTCCGTCTGCCTGCAGGCGGTTCTCCAGGAAAGCAATCAGCATTCTGGGCGGTGCCACACAGGTGTTGTTCAGGGTATAGGCCAGATGATTCTTGCCGTCCTCGCCCTTGATACGGATCTTCAGACGTCTTGCCTGGGCATCTCCCAGATTTGAGCAGGAACCCACCTCGAAGTACTTCTTCTGACGCGGTGACCATGCCTCCACATCACAGGACTTCACCTTGAGATCTGCCAGATCGCCGGAACAGCACTCCAGGGTACGTACCGGAATCTCCATGGAACGGAAGAAATCCACTGTGTTGCGCCAGAGCTTCTCGTACCAGTCCATGGCCTCTTCCGGCTCACAAACCACGATCATCTCCTGCTTCTCGAACTGGTGAATGCGGTAAACGCCTCTCTCCTCGATGCCGTGGGCACCCTTCTCCTTACGGAAACAAGGGGAATAGGAAGTCAGGGTCAGCGGCAGCTCAGCATGGGGAATGATCTGGTCGATGAAACGGCCGATCATGGAATGCTCTGAGGTGCCGATCAGATACAGGTCCTCGCCCTCAATCTTGTACATCATGGCGTCCATCTCGGAGAAGGACATCACGCCGTCCACCACCTTGGAACGGATCATGTAAGGCGGAATCACATAGGTAAAGCCTCTGCCGATCATGAAATCCCGGGCATAGCTGAGGATTGCGGAATGCAGACGTGCAATGTCGCCGATCAGATAGTAGAAACCGTTGCCGGCCACGCGTCCTGCCGCATCCAGATCGATGCCGCCGAAGCTCTCCATGATATCGGTGTGATAAGGTACATCAAAGTCCGGTACCACCGGCTCACCGAAGCGCTCATTCTCCACATTGCTGCCGTCATCCGGTCCGATGGGAACAGAATCGTCGATCATGTTCGGAATCACCATCATGCGCTTCAGAACCTCGTCCTGCAGCTTCGGCTCCTGCTCCTCCAGCTCCTTCAGTCTCTCGGAAAAAGCAGAAACCTCTGCCTTAACCGCAGCAGCCTCTTCCTTCTTTCCCTGTGCCATCAGCGCACCGATCTGCTTGGACACCTGGTTCTTCTTGGAACGCAGCGCATCGGCCTCGGCCTGCACCTTTCTCGCTTCCTCGTCCAGGCGAATCACCTCATCTACCAGCGGAAGCTTCGCATCCTGGAACTTCTTCCGGATATTCTCCTTCACAAGCTCCGGATTTTCTCTGACAAATTTTATATCCAACATGAAAATCCTATCCTCCCTACGGAATATTTGATCTGAAAATTTCCTACTTACTATACCCTCTCTCGGCGGCTTTTTCAAGCATTCCCGCGCAGCATGCCGAGAATATCCTCAAACTGCACACCGAGGAGCGGGGAAATGTCTTCGGCCTCCGAATGCCGGACAGCAGCCTCGATAAAGTCAGCCGCAGAAACTGCCGCATCCTGAAGGCTCTGTCCCTGCAGAAGCCGTCCTGCCGTAACGGCGGCAAAGAGGTCCCCCGTACCGGCACGTCCGCCGCCCACCCGGGGATTCCGCAGGAATACCGGCAGTTTGCCCGGTTCTGACACACAATTCAGAAGCAGGTCTCCCGCTTCGATTCCCGTGATGACGAAGGACGCCCGGGAAAGAGACTGCAGCTCCGCACAAAGTGACTGCAGTACAAAGAGGCGGCCGCTGTCGGTCTCACAGGAATCCAGTGTCTCCTTCAGTCCCTGATAATCGAAGTCCGCCAGCAGGCAGGCCTCGGTCAGGTTCGGGAAGGCATAATCCGCCTCCCGCAGAAGGTCCCGAAAGGCCGTAATGTGTGCATCTCCCATGCCGCGGTACAGCCGCCCGTGATCCGCCATGACCGGATCGAGGAAGTACAGCGTTTTCCTTTCTTCCCGCTCGGAACGAAGCCACGCAAGAATCGACTCTGCCGCCGCACCGGCACCGAGATAGCCGGAAAGCACCGCATCAAAATGGAAGCCGTTTTTCTGCCAGGCCTGAAAGGCCGCTGCCAGACCGTCACTGAGATCCCTCACCGCCACCTCCGGGTAGCCGGTATGGCTGCTGAGCACCGCTGTCGGCAGCGGCGAAGACATAAAGCCCATGGTGGCCAGCACCGGGAGTGCAATCCCGATGGAGCAGCGCCCCACAGCGCTGAGATCATTGATCAAGGCAATTTTTTTCATGCAGTTTCCCCTTGCACATTCCCGGCCAGCTTCTCCAAGAAGGCGGCAGCATTTTCCGCGATCTTATTCTGCGGCCGGAAAACGGCAGAACCGGCAATGAAATAATTGGCGCCGGCCTCCGCGATGTCCAGAATGTTGTCCAGATTCACGCCGCCGTCAATGCCGATATTCAGTGAAAGCCCTCTGTCATCTGCCAGAGACCGCAGCGCACGAATCTTGTCGATGGTATAGGGAATCAGCTTCTGTCCGCCGAAGCCCGGATTCACTGACATGATCAGCACCAGATCCAGCAGCGGCAGCACCGGCTCCAGTACCTGTATCGGTGTCGCCGGATTCAGCGCAACGCCCACCTTGGCACCGCCCTCACGAATCTGCTGCAGCACCCGGTCCAGATGCTTCGTGGCCTCGGCATGCACCGTGATGCCGTCAGCGCCGCAGTCCAGCATATCTCCGATATAGCGCCCCGGATCCTCCACCATCATATGCACGTCAAAAAAGGATTTGCTCTGCTTCCGCAGGGACGTGATCAGCGGCTGGCCAAAGGAAATATTCGGCACAAAGCAACCGTCCATCACATCAAAATGCAGATACTTCACTCCTGCAGACTCCGCTTTTCCGATTTCCTCACGCAGGGCGCCGAAATCCGCCGCCAGAATAGATGGTGCCAGGTAGTTTTTCATCTCTTGTCTCCCTCTGTTGTCCTAGAATCTCTGCTGCTCGCGAAGCTCCGCAAACAGCTTTCGATAGCTGTCGTAGCGTTCCCGGGGGATGATGCCGGACTTCACCGCAGCCTTCACCGCACAATCCCGCACCGGTTCGCCGATATGTACGCAGGTATTATAGCGGCATTTGCTGCGATATGCCTCAAATTCCGGAAAAAAGTACATGAGACGTTCCGGAAGCACCTCCATGACATAGAGAGAAGTGAAACCGGGGGTGTCCAGCACATAGGTTTCATCATCAATGTAAAAGAACTCGCTGTGCCGGGTGGTGTTCTTTCCCCGTTCAATCCGCTTCGACAGCTCTCCGGTTTCCATTTCCGCCGCCGGGTGAATGAGATTCGTGAGGGTGGACTTTCCCACGCCGGAGGGGCCGGACAGCACCGTGGTTTTTCCCCGAAGCACTTCCATGATCTCCGGCAGGAACTGCGGACTGCGGGCACTCAAAACGTGTACCTCATAACCCGCCGATTCGTAGATCTGCCGAACATGGACAATGTATTCCTTTCCCTCTTCGCTGTCCGTCAGAAGATCCGCCTTGTTGAAGAAAATCACCGTGGGAATCTGCTTTTCTTCCATATTGATCAGAAAACGGTCCAGCAAAGACAGACTGGGATCCGGATTCTTCAGTGCAAAAATCACCACCGCCTGGTCTACATTGCTGACCTCCGGCCGGATCAGCTGGTTCTTGCGGGGCAAAATCCGTACCACATTGCCGATTCTCTCCTTTTCTGAATCCGCCACCGGCTCCAGCTCCACGATATCCCCCACCAGGGGCTTCTCCTTCCGGTTGCGGAAGAGTCCCCTGGCGCGGCACTCATAGTCACCCTCCGGCGTATGCACATAGTAGAAACCGCCGATGCCCTTGAAAATTTTACCTTCCAGACCCATGCCTCTCCTTTTCTCAGCCTGCCGGTGCGAAGTCCACCTCAAAGGAGGCCAGCACCGTATCATTTTCCGCATCCATCACATAGATGGTGCCGGTGGGAACGCCGGCTGCTCCTTCGATTCTGCCGTATACCACCTGCAGCTCCGTGCCCAGCGTATAGCTGCGGGGGCTCTGCAGTGTGGTGTAAATGTCGGTTCCGTTCAGATTCTGGCAGAGTTGCACGGAAACCACCATAGTACCGGTGATACCGGGGCCGCCGCCGCCGATCATCACCGTCTGGTTGATGCTGGCATACCAATGGGATGACGGTTTGTTCTCCCGCACGGTGGTCTCACCGTCTGCGCCGGAGCTGACCGTAAAGTCTACAGAGGCACTGAGATCCAGTACGGATCCCGCTGCCGGAGTCTGAGACGTCACCACACCGACTTCCACTTCATCGGACGGTTCCTCCGTGATGGCGCCGGCATTGAGACCAGCCTCTGCCAGCAAAGACAGTGCTTCCTCTTCCGTGCAGCCCAAAAGGGACGGCACAAGGGCCTCATCCGCCGGCAAACCCTTCGACACCACC
Source organism: Parolsenella sp. (assembly GCA_963659875.1). GTDB lineage: Bacteria > Bacillota > Clostridia > Lachnospirales > Lachnospiraceae > Oribacterium. The sequence goes on along the minus strand of CAVKVA010000007.1, from coordinate 89,611 downwards.
AGCCGGAGCTGCTGTGCACCGCTGCTGTCCGGTTTGTTGGTGCTGATGACATTACCCTCTGTCACAGAATCCGAATAGCTGTAGTCCACGGTATAGGGAATGTTCCGGGCCTTCAGCTCCTTCTCCAGATCCGTGAAGCGTGTGGCATGGAGACTGCTCAGATCATCCGGATTTGCCGGATCATAGAAGCTGAGTGTCGCAGCACCCTTGGACACCGTCACCTTGATGGTATCTCCCGCACTGTAGCTGCCGTCCGGGTAGCTGATGATCATGCCTTCATTGTAGCGGTCCGAATATTCCTCCGTGCTACATTCCACATGAATGTCATAGTCCGAGAGATAATCCTCTGCTGCCTCCACAGTTTTTCCGATAATGCCCGGCAGCATGGTATCCAGTCCGGAGATGGTGATGCTGACCTGGGCAGAAGTCTCCGTGCTGCTTGCAGTGCTCTGGTAGATCGTGTCCTCCCGATGCAGGAAATGAATCAGCCGGGTGCCCGCCAGCGCCAGCAGCACCACAATCACCGCCACGCAGAACATGGCAATGAAGCGATACATCTTTGCCATGCTCTCATCCAGTTCCTGACGGCTCACTTCTCCGCTCTTTTTGCGCAGCAGTCGCTCCAGGATCCTGTCCACCGGTGACTTCACATGTTCCCGGATGGCCGAGAGCTCCCGGTCGGAAAGTACGCGTCCCGTGGCATCCTCCGGAAGACTGGCCATAAAGCTGCCGCTGGGATCCTCCAGGGCAAGCCGCAGGTCATGTCCCAGCTCGCCGATATGCTGGTACCGCCGCTCCGGCTTTTTCTGCATACACTTGTATACCGCTGCATCCAATGCCGGGTAGACATCCGGCTGTTGCTCCCGGACATGGGGCGCCGGATTTTCCAGATGTGAAAAAACCACTGCCACCGATGTGTCCCCGTCATAGGGTACGTGGCCCGTCAGCATTTCAAAAATCGTGCATCCCAAGGAATAGATGTCTGAGCGTTCATCGGAAATGCCGGAGCGGGCCTGCTCCGGGGAAATGTAGTGCACGGAGCCCATGACCGTGGCATTCACAGTCTGCTGGGTCGCCGCCCGGGCAATGCCAAAATCCGCCACCTTCACCACACCGTCCTCACCGACGATCATGTTCTGGGGCTTGATGTCCCGATGTACGATGCGCATTTTATGGGCCTGTTCCATGCCGTCAATCACCTGCAGCGCGATGCCGATGGTCTCCCGGTTGTTCAGCCTTCCCTTCCGCTGAATGTAGTTTTTCAGGGTAATGCCGCTGACCAGCTCCATCACAATGTAATGCAGGCGCTGTGCTTCATCATCCACCACGTCATAGGCCGCCACAATATTCGGATGATTCAGCTTGGCCGCCGCCTGTGCCTCGTTCTGGAACTTCCGGATGAAGTCTTCATCCTCGCAGTATTCCTCCTTCAGCACCTTGACGGCAACCTCACGTCCCATTTTCCGGTCCAGAGCACGATACACATAGCTCATGCCGCCCTGGCCGATCATGGATTCAATTTCATATCGCTCATTCAAGAGCGTACCATCCTGAAGAATCATGCCTGCACCTCCTTTCCGAAGGGATCCAGCAGAATCACGCCAATGTTGTCCCTGCCCCCGTTCAGATTGGCAAGATCAATGAGCGCCTCTGCCTTGGCCTGCACCGATGATGCATCCCTTACCACATTTAATATGCTCTCATTGTCCACCATATTGCTGAGTCCGTCGGAACAAAGCAGCAGGTAATCCCCCTCGCAGAGTTCCAGCTCAAAAAAGTCCGCATGCACCCGGGTCTGCACGCCCACCGCCCGGGTGATGATGTTGCGGGACTGGAGATAATCCTCGGACCCTCTCCGCATATATCCCTTTTCCACCATTTCCTCCACGTAGCTGTGGTCCCTCGTGATCTGGCGGATGCTGTTGCCCCGGATGAGATAAGCTCTGGAGTCTCCGATATTGGCCACATTCAGAATACCGTCCGCTTCGATCACGGCCGCCACCAGGGTGGTGCCCATACCGCTGAGCTCCTCATGCTGCAGCGACAGCTGATACAGTTCTCCGTTCAATGCCGCAATGCCGCTTTCCAGCACGCGAACCAGAGGCCCCGGCTCTGCCGCTTCCACGTAGTGCCGAAGTCCCTCCACCAGGTAGCGGGAGGCGTAATCTCCCGCCTTGTGACCGCCCATACCGTCCGCCAGCAGGAACAGATTGGGGAAATTCCCGACTGCCCTGTCCGATGCAAAGACATAGTCCTGATTCATTTTGCGGCGTCTGCCTTTATCCGTCCTCGCGTAGAACTCCATCCTGCTGTTCCTCCAGATAATCTCTTCTCAGCTGTCCGCAGGCACCAGAAATATCCGTGCCCATTTCTCTGCGAATCGTTGCATTGATGCCGTGTCGTTCCAGAATGTGCTGAAATTCCTCCACCTTCCGGCGGTCCGGCCGCTTCCAGTCCCGTTCCTTAATGGGATTCACCGGAATCAGATTGACATGGCACTGCAGTGCGCCGCCATTTTTCATGCCGCCGATGAGAGTCGCCAGCTCCTGGGCCTCCCGACGATTGTCATTAACCCCTTCCACCACGGAGTATTCGAAGGTCACCCGTCGGCCGGTTTTTTCGAAATAGTACTCCACTGCCGGCAGAATCTCCTGCAGAGAATATTTATTTGCAATCGGCATCAGGGTCTTCCGCACCGCATCATTGGGCGCATGCAGAGAAAGCGCCAGGGTGATGCCGTAGTTTTCCTCCGCCAGCTGCCGTATCCGCGGCACAATACCGCAGGTGGATACCGTGATGTTCCGACGGGAAATGTGCAGTCCGCTCTCATCCGACAGCATCCGGACAAAACGGGTAAATTCCTCATAATTGTCCAGCGGTTCGCCGCTGCCCATGATGACCACATTGGAAACCCGCTCCCCGGTGAGGCGCTGGATGGCATAGATCTGCGACAGCATTTCCCCGCTGCTGAGATTTCTGGCCAGTCCGTCCAGGGTAGATGCGCAGAAGCGACAGCCCATACGGCAGCCCACCTGGCTGGAAATGCAGACCGAATTGCCATGCTGATACTGCATCCATACGGATTCAATCACATGACCGTCCGCCAAACGGAAAATAAACTTCTTCGTTCCGTCAATCTTCGAGGTCAGGATCTCCGCCGCCTCCGGAAGCGCCACCGTATACTTTTCCGCCAGCTTTTCCCGCAGTCCCTTGCCGAGGTCTGTCATCTCCTCATAGGAGGAAGCCAGGCGCTGGTGCAGCCAGGCATAGAGCTGCTTTGCCCGGAAGGGCTTCTCTCCCAAATCCGTCAGCACAGCCTTCAGCGCCGGCAGCTCATAGTCTCTCAGATTCTCCATAGTCAATCCTTCACAAGCTCCGCAATAAAAAATCCATCCGAGGGCTGTCCCGGCATAAAGCGCTGTGAACGCAGAAGCCTGAGCCCCAGTTCCTCCGTCAGGAAGCGTACATTCTGTTCATTTTCTTCCCGCGTGATGGTACAGGTGGAATACAAAAGACGTCCGCCCCGCTTCACATACTGCACTGCCACCTGCAGAAGCTCCCGCTGCAGGCGCTGCAGGGACTGAATGCCCTCCAGGCTGGCCGAAAAACGGATGTCCGGCTTCTTGGCCAGAATGCCGAGACCGGAGCAGGGCAGATCACAGAGCACGATATCCGCAATGCCTTCTCCGTTCCGCACCAGTGAGGCATCCCGGACACGGCCGTCCCAGACCTTCACGGAAACGTTCTTAAGTCCCAGACGGCGCACATTCTCCAGAATCATGGCGGTCTTCTCCCGGCTCACATCCCGGGCATCCACGCGTCCCGTGCCCTGCAGCAGCGCCGCCACATGACAGGCCTTGCCGCCCGGTGCACTGCAGAGGTCCACGACGTAATCTCCCGGCTTTGGTGCCGCCCATATGCCCACCTGCTGTGAGGCATAATCCTGCACCGTCATTTCCCCGCTCTTAAAGTCTGCCTGGCGGGCCACATTGCCGTGTACCTGCTCTGTACGGCCGTCCCGGTAACGCACATAGATGCTGTTGTCATCCGAAAGGAAGTACTGCGCCATGCGAATGGTCTCTTCTTCTCCGAAGTTGAGACACATGTAGTTGTAGAGCCACTCCGGCAGACTGTAGCGAATGTGTGCCGGTACCTCCTCCGACTGCAGCCAGGTCTGAATTTCCTCTTTCTCCCGGGAAATCCGCCGCAGCACCGCGTTGCCGAAGCCGGCCAGCCCCTGCAGGCCCCGCTTTTTGATGAGCTTCACCGCCTCATTGATGGCCGCACTGTCGGGAATCCGCTCAAGATAGAGAAGCTGATAGGCGCTCATCCTGAGAATGTTCCGAATAAGGGGCTTCATTTTTTTTACCTTGATGCTGGAATAGCGGTTCAATATATAGTCCAGCTGGATAGAAAGCTCTGTGCTGCCTTCCACAATACGGGTGATGAGGGCCCGGTCCTTCTCCGACAGCGCCGTTTCCCTTGCCAGCGTTTCCCGGAGCGCAAGGTGCGAAAAGCGCCCGTCCTCAAAAATATCCATCAGAATCTCCAGCGCAATGGCGCGGCTGCTCCTTTCCGGCTGTTTCTTCGGCGTCGGCAGCTTCCGTTTCTCCAGCGGCTTCCTGCCCTTCTGCTCTTCTTCCCTCACTGTCTTCTCCTTTACCACTTATAGCCCCGCAAAAAGTCCGGCGCTTTCATTCGTTTTTTTCCTTCCAGCTGCAGCTCCAGAATCTGCAGATAGGCTTCTCCTGTCTGCACATAGAGTCCTGTACCATCCGTATAAAAGCTTCCCTCTGCTTCCTTCCAGTCTAATGTCTTCTCCCCGGGATCTCCGGCCTTCTCCAATACAGCCCGACTCTTCTCCAGATCTGCCCGGCCCAGGAGACGACTGCCCTCCGGCAGGTTTCCGCAGACCGCCGTGTCCCAGAGCTTCAGCTGCTTGCCGGAAAGATAGGTATAGGCTGAAGGCCAGGGATTCAGGCCCCGCACCTTCCGTTCCAGCACCACGGCAGACTCCGCCCAGGAAATGAGGCCGAAGGTCTTCGTGAACACCGATACCTTGCTGGCCTTTGCATCGTCCTGGGGTGTCCGGGGACAGTTCCCTGCCGCCAGCGCTACCAGCGTTTTCACGATCAGATCCCCGCCCAGCACCGCCAGCCGGTCGAAGAGACTGCCGCCGGTTTCCTTCGGATTGAGTGTCAGCTTTTCGGTCATCAGGATGTCGCCGGTGTCCAGTCCTTCGTTCATCATCATGGTGGTGACGCCGCTCTCCGCATCACCATTCAATACTGCCCACTGAATCGGTGCCGCACCCCGGTACTTCGGCAGCAGCGAGGCATGAACATTGATGCAGCCCAGACGCGGAATCTCCAGCACCTCCTTCGGCAGAATCTGTCCGAAGGCCGTCACCACGATTGCATCCGGCTGCAGTGCCTTCAGCTCCGCGATGGCCTCCGCATCCTTCCGGAGCCGGAGAGGTGTCCGCACGGGAATACCGTATTTTTCCGCTGCGATGCGCACATCCGATTTCTGCAGCTCACCGTGCCGTCCCTTGGGTCGATCCGGCTGGGTCATCACGAGACAAACCTCATGACCTGCCGTCACCAGCGCCTGCAGCGTGGCCACCGCAAAATCCGGTGTTCCCATAAACACAATTTTCATTCCGCACCTCCCGGTTCTCTGTCCTTATTCCTCGAATGCGTCCTCGTATTCCTCTTCCTCCAGAGGCTCGTAGCTGACGTCATTGAGCTCGCCCTCCACCTTGGTGGTATACAGTATACCATTCAGGTGGTCATTCTCATGGGCCATAGCCCGCGCCAGCAGTCCCTCCGCATCAAAGGAATAGGGCTTCAGGTTGATGTCCAGCGCTTCCACATGCACCCGCATGGCCCGGGTCACCACGCCCTCCTTGCCGGGCACGGACAAGCAGCCCTCATCTCCGGTCTGCAGCTCCGTGCCGATCGGTGTTACTGTGGGGTTGATGCAGACATACCGCTTGCCGTCTCCGATATCCACCACAAAAAGCCGTTTCAGAATGCCGACCTGGGGTGCTGCCAGTCCTACGCCGTTGGACTGATACATAGTCTCAAACATGTCCGCCGCCAGCTCCCGGGTGCGGTCTGTCATGGTTTTGATGTCCTTGCATTCCTTCTCCAGAATGGGGTCTCCGATGGTTCTTATGGTTCTCAATGCCATTATGTTTTTCTCCTTAAAGTTTTCCTAAAACAAAGCCTACTGCAGATCATAGTTCAGCAGCACCAGTCCCCGACGGTCAAGCGTCCGGCACAATCCCTGATACTGCTCCCGCAATCGAATGATTATATCATGGTCGGGATGTTTTATATAGACAATTTTCCGATAGATATCCTTAATCCGATAGATGCCGGCATTCAAAGGGCCGATGAGTTCCGCCTCCCGGCGGGCCGCATAGGGCTGAAGCCGCTGCACCGACTGGGTCGCCACATAGCTCAGAAAATTTTCATCACCCGATGCCAGCTGAATGGTCAGAAGCCGCTCCTTAGGCGGGTAACCCAGCATGCGGCGATAGAGCATTTCCCTCTGATAAAAGCCCTCATAGTCCTGCTGACAGGCCAGCAGGATGGCATAATGCTCCGGCTGATAGGTCTGGATCACCACATGCCCCGGCCGACTGTCGCGGCCTGCCCTGCCTGCCGCCTGGGTGATCAGCTGAAAGGTCCGCTCCTGCGCATGGAAATCCGGCGCCGACAGCGACAAATCCGCCGCTATGAGTCCCACAACGGTGACCCTGGGAAAATCGTGTCCCTTCACAATCATCTGGGTGCCGATGAGAATATCGGCCTTACCCTCCCGGAAGGTACGGAGAATCGCCTCATGACCGCCCTTTCGCTTCGTGGTGTCCGCATCCATGCGGAGTACCCGAGCCTTCGGGAACAGCTCCTGCGTGACCGTTTCCAGCTTTTCCGTTCCGAAGCCGAAGGGCGCGAGATACGGACTGCCGCACTTCGGACATTTTTTCATCAGCGGTTCCTGATGACCGCAGTAGTGACAGCGCAGCTGTCCGTCCCGATGCAGCGTCAGAGAAACGTCACAGTGCGGACATTTCACGGCCTCGCCGCAGCTCCGGCAGCTGACAAAGCTGGAATAACCCCGCCGGTTCATGAACAGCATGATCTGCTCGCCCCGATGCAGCGCCTCTTCCATCTGCTGCCGGAGTGCCGCGGAAAACACAGAGCGGTTGCCCCGCAAAAGCTCCTCCCGCAGGTCCGCAATCTCCGTCTCCGACACACGACTGCCCGGATGCGCCCGCTTTGTGAGACGCAGCAGCTTAACACGGCCCTGCAGCGCCTCGGTATAAATCTCGAGGGACGGCGTCGCCGAACCGTAAAGCACAGGGCATGCTGCAAGTATGGCCCGCTGCCGTGCTACCTCCCGGGTTTCATAGCGAGGTGCTGTCTCCGATTTATAGGCCCCCTCATGCTCCTCATCCATGATGATGAGTCCCAGTTTCTCAAAGGGTGCAAAAACCGCCGAGCGCGGCCCCACCAGAATATCCACCTCTCCCCGGGCACAACGGAGATACTGCTCATAGCGTTCTCCGAGACTCATGCGGGAATGCATCACCGCCACCCGTCCCCGGAAACGTGCAGAAACCCGCAGCACGGTCTGGTAAGTCAGCGAAATTTCCGGTATCAGCAAAATCACCTGCTGGTGTCGCTGCAGTACCTCCTCTATGATGCGGAGATAGACCTCCGTTTTCCCGGAGCCGGTAATGCCGAAGAGGAGGTAGCGCGGCGGCACCTCCCCTGTATTTTCACAGCCTCTGCCCGACAGTCCGGCAATTACCGCATCTGCCGCTGCCTTCTGCTCTTCGTTTAGTGAAAACGCGCTCCCCTTATCCGCATCCTGCTCCTGGTAAGTCGCCAGCGGATCGATGCGCCGGGAATTCCGCCGGACCGCACGCTTCACCGGCAGAACGGTTTTCAGACACTGGTTCAAGGTCGTACCGTACTCCCGGGACATCCAGACCGCCAGCTGTATCAGCTGATCTGTAACGGAAATCGCCTGGGCATCCTTCTCCAGAATGTCCTTGATCCGCTCCGGGGCATAATCCGCCTGATCGGTCAGCTGCAGAACGTAGCCGCTCCGGGGCGCTTTGGCCGTGCCGAAGGACACCTTCACCTTGTCGCCTGCCTGCAAAGACATGCCATCCGGCACATGATAAGTATAGGCCCGATCCAGGGCCTCACTCGTGATATCGATTATGATGCGTGCGTACAAGCTGCCTCCTGCTGCCGGAAGTGCTCCACCAAGCGGGAAAGTCCCATGGAATTGGAGCCCTTAAAAAGGAATACCGTCCCCGGACAGGCCGCGTTTACCACCGCGTTCTCCAGTGCAGAAAAATCCGTGAAGCTCTGCAGCTCCGGTGCCTTCGCCTCCGGTGACAGAGCACGCTGCAGTCCGGCGCCGATATCCTTTGCCCGTTCGCCGTACAGAAATACGGTTTCAATGGGGAGCTTCGCCAGATACTCGCCCACCTCTGCATGATATTCCGCGCTCTTCTCGCCAAGCTCCAGCATGTCCGCCAACACCGCTATGCGCCTTGTGCCCTCCATCTCCGAAAGCACGGAAAGTCCTGCCTTCATGGATACCGGTGAGGCATTGTAGGCATCGTCAATCACGGTCACGCCGTTGGTAAGCCGCAGGATCTCTCCCCGGCCCTTCACACCGGTGAAATCGCCCAGTGCCGCTTCTGCCGACGCATCTTCCAAGCCAAGTGCTCGACACACTCCCATCGCTGCCGCCGCATTCTGCCGCATATGCTGCCCCCGTACACTGAGCGGCGCTGTGAAATCCGCACTCCGATAGCACTGAAGCTGCACCCGGCGATCCGTCATGATCCCCCAGTCATGCAGCATCCTCTCCGTCACGGAAGAAAGCAGCGGATCCTCTCCGTTCAGAAGCAAGACACCGCCGTCTTTCATGCCGTCCAGAATATGCAGCTTCTCCCGGAGAATGTTTTCCTGCGTCTTCAGCTGTTCAATGTGCGCGATACCGATATTGGTCATCACTGCCATATCCACGCAGGCCACCTGGGCAATGCGGGTCATCTCACCCGGCTCCGACATGCCCAGCTCAATCACCGCCAGCTCTGCTCCGCTCCGGGCCATTTCAAACATGGTGATGGGTACCCCCACCTGGGAATTGGCATTGCCTGCGGTCTGGAACACCTTCCGCTGGGAGCCCAGCGCCGCCGCAATCATGTTTCTCGTGGTGGTTTTTCCCACAGATCCGGTGACGCCGATGACCGTTCCCCGAAACTTCTGTCGCTCCATATACCCGATTTCCTGCAGTGCAAGGCGGGTATCCGCCACCTGATAGAAGCGCACCGCCGGGAAACGGGCCTGCAATGCGGACACATCCCGCTGAGAAAGCACAGCAACGGCGCCATGTTCTATGGCCATTTCGATATAATCATGTCCATCGCTCCGTTCTCCCACAATGGGCACAAAAAGCCCGTTGCTGATGTCTTTTCTGGAATCCAGAACGATCTGTGTAATGCCTTCGTCAGAAAAGCCGAAGCTTTCCGCTGCTGATCTCATGCGCTGCCTCCTTAGAGTCCGAATTTTACCGCCGTCTCCTGAATCACCTCGCGATCCAGGAAATGGGTTCTGACGCCGTTTACCTCATTGTAATCCTCATGGCCCTTGCCGACCACGGCGATCATGTCGCCCTTTTCCGCATGGGTCATGGCATATTCGATGGCTTCCCGCCGGTCGGGAACCTCCACATATTTTCCGCCCGCCGGCACCAGGGTGGACTTGATGTCCGCGATGATATCCTCGGTCTTCTCATAGCGGGAATTGTCCGCTGTGAGAATGCTGAGATCCGCCATTCTGGCCGCTGTCTCTCCCATGCCGTAACGCCGGTCCTTTGACCGGTTGCCGCCGCAGCCGAACACCACCACCAGACGCTTCGGCTGGTACTCCCGCAGGGTCTCCAACAGATTTTCCATCGCCATAGCGTTGTGGGCATAGTCCACCAGCACCGTCATATTCCGGTTCTTGAAGCAGACCTCCATACGGCCGTCCACCTGAATGTGCCGCATGGCCTGGAGTATGGTCTTTTTATTGAGACCGATCAGGGAGCAGACCGAAATGGCCGACAAGGCATTGTATACATTATACTTGCCCGGCAGGTTCAGCTGTACATCCAGCTCCGTCAGCCCCAGTACATCAAACTCCACGCCCACGAACTCCGCTGTGTTCACGTGACGAATGGACTGCGCCATGAAATCTGCCGCCTTTTCTATACCGTAGGTATAGGTCTTGCAGGGAGAACCGGCCAGAAACCAGTCCGCATAGTCCGCGTCAATGTTGACAAGTCCCACCCGGCTCTGCTTGAAAATGCAGGACTTATAGTACTTGTACTCCTCAAAATCCGCATGCTCATTGGGGCCGATGTGATCTGGTTCGATATTGGTGAAAATACCGTAATCAAACACAATGCCGTCTGTCCGATGCATCTTAAAGCCCTGGGAGCTGGCCTCCATCACCAGATAGTCACAGCCATTTTCCACCATCTCCGCAAAATACTTGTGGAGATCATAGGACTCCGGTGTGGTGTTCTTCGTCTCGATGTGCACATCGCCGTATTCCACGCCGGTGGTGCCGATGATGCCCACCTTCTTACCGGCGGTCTTCAGCACCGAGCGGATCATATGGGCCGTGGTGGTCTTTCCCTTGGTACCCGTCACCGCGATCACCGTCATTTTTTCTGCCGGATAGTCGAATCGGGCCGCCGACAGAAGCGCCAGCGCCTGCCGGGAGGACTTTACCTTCACCACGGCAATGCCGTCATAAATTTCATTGAGATCCACCGGCAGTGCATCCTCATCTTCCTCCACCACAATGGCACTGACGCCCTTCTCCAGCACCTCCGGAAGGAAGGCATGGGAGTCGGTGTTGGCTCCCTTCATGCAGACAAATACCGCATTGCGGTCGGCCTTGCGGGAGTCGAAAACGACTTCATTAACCTCCACTGCTGCCGGTGCGCCATGCAGTACCTCATATTCCAGCTTACTGAGCCATTCACTGAACTTCGCCATGCTTTCTCCTCTCATTCAAAGGTCAGAACAGACCTGTGATCTTTCCGTTTACCACATCAATGCCGTAGGCCGCCGGTGTCTTCGGCAGTCCCGGCATGGTCATAATGTCGCCGGTAAGGCAAACCACGAAACCGGCGCCTGCCGATACGTAGCAGTCGCGCACATTGATTTCAAAATCCGTCGGGCGTCCCAACTTCTTCGGATCATCCGACAGGCTGTACTGGGTCTTCGCCATGCACACCGGGAACTCGCCGAAGCCGAGCTCGGTCAGCCGCTCGAATTCCTTCTTTACCTTCGGCGCCAGCACCACGCGTCCGGCACCATAGATCTTTGTGGCCACCGCACGCACCTTGTCCTCCAGGGAATCGCTGAGCTTCTGCACCGGTGTAAAGTCTGCTGTCTTCTCGGATAATGTCTTCATCACCGCCTTTGCCAGCTCCACGCCGCCCTTGCCGCCTTCCCCATGCACGCGGGAAAGGGCAAACTCTGCGTTGTGGGCCCGGCAGAAGTCCTCGATGAGCTGCAGCTCCGCCTCGGTGTCTGTAGCGAACTGGTTGATGGCCACCACCACCGGCACGCCGAATGTCTGCAGGTTTTCGATATGCTTCTCCAGGTTCACAATGCCCTTCTGCAGCGCCTCCAGATTCTCCGGCACGAGGTCCGTCTTGGCCACGCCGCCATTGTACTTCAGGGCCCGCACCGTCGCCACCAGTACGGCAGCATCCGGCTTCAAGCCAGCCATCTGACACTTGATGTCAAAGAACTTCTCTGCGCCCAGATCCGCACCGAAACCCGCTTCGGTAATGGCCACATCGGAAAGCTTCAGGGCGAAACGGGTCGCCTGCACCGAGTTGCAGCCATGAGCAATGTTGGCGAAGGGACCGCCGTGCACGAAGGCCATATTGTGCTCCAGTGTCTGCACGATATTGGGCTTGATGGCATCCTTCAGAAGGGCCGCCATGGCGCCGACCGCCTGCAGATCCTTGGCCGTCACCGGCTCGTTCTTTGAATTGTACGCCACCACGATGCGTCCCAGACGTGCCTTCAAGTCCTCCATGTCATAGGCGAGGCAAAGGATGGCCATAATCTCCGAAGCTACGGTGATCACGAAGTGATCCTCACGAACCACGCCGTCTCCGCGGCCGCCCAGGCCCACCACGATGTTCCGCAGCACGCGGTCATTCATATCCAGGCAACGCTTCCAGTTGATGCGCTTCAGATCAATGTCCAGTGCATTGCCCTGCTTGATGTGATTGTCCAGAAGCGCCGCCAGGAGATTGTTGGCGCTGGTGATGGCATGGAAGTCACCGGTAAAGTGCAGGTTCAGATCTTCCATGGGAACCACCTGGGCATAGCCGCCGCCGGCTGCGCCGCCCTTGATGCCGAAGCAGGGGCCAAGGCTCGGCTCACGCAGGGCACAGGCTGCCTTCACACCGATGGCATTCAGCGCATCACAGAGGCCAATAGAGGTTGTGGTCTTTCCCTCGCCGGCCGGTGTCGGATTGATGGCGGTCACCAGCACCAGCTTGCCGTCCGGACGCTCCTTCACCTTGTCCCAGAGGTCATCGGAGAGTTTGGCCTTGTACTTGCCGTACTCCTCCAGCTCATCCTCCTCAATGTCGTATTTTGCCGCCACATCCCGGATTTTCATCATTTCCGCTGCCTGTGCGATCTCGATATCTGTTTTCATCTGCCTCTCCTCCTTAGTGTGCGCTGCCTGAAAATCTATGAAAAGAGCTCATCGAACTCTTCCACACTCATTAAAATCCGGCGGGGCTTGGTGCCCTCTTCCGGCCCCACCACACCGGCTTCCGCCAGCTGGTCCATAATCCGGGCGGCCCGGTTGAAGCCAATGCGGAATTTCCGCTGCAAAAGACCGATGGAAGCCTTTTCCGACTCCACAATCAGTCGACCGGCCTCCGTGAACAGCTCGTCCGTGTCGGCGCCGCCGCCCCCCTCGCCGCTGCCCGGGCTCTCCAGGGTTGACTTGATGCTCTCATTGTAATCCACGTCGGTGTTTTCCTTCAGGAAATCCACCACCGCCTGCACCTCCTGGTCCGAAACGAAGGCACCCTGCACACGAACCGGTTTCGGAATGCCCTGGGGGAAGAAGAGCATGTCGCCCTTGCCCAGCAGTTTCTCTGCGCCGTTCATATCGATAATGGTACGGGAATCCACACCCGAAGACACCGCAAAGGCGATACGGGAGGGAACATTTGCCTTGATGAGACCCGTGATGACATTCACCGAAGGCCGCTGGGTGGCAATCACCAGGTGCATGCCGCAGGCTCTGGCCAGCTGGGCCAGACGGCAGATGGCGTCCTCCACCTCCTGGGCAGATACCATCATCAGGTCTGCCAACTCATCGATGATGATGACGATCTGGGGCAGCTTCTCTAAATTTTCCTTTTCTTTCTCCGGTACCGAAGGATCCCGGAGAACCGCTTCCACCTTTTCATTGTAGCGCTGCAGATCCCGGGCCCCGGTGGCCGCAAACTTCCGATAGCGCTCCTGCATCTCCGCCACCGCCCAGTTCAGAGCGGCTGCCGCCTTCTTGGGATCCGTCACCACCGGAATCAAAAGATGGGGAATGCCGTTGTAAACCTGAAGCTCCACCACCTTCGGGTCCACCATGATCATACGGACCTCCTCCGGCTTATACTTGTAAATGATGGACATGACCAGGGTATTGATGGATACGGACTTACCGGAGCCTGTGGCACCGGCAATGAGAAGGTGCGGCATCTTCGCAATGTCCGTCACCACGATCTTGCCCGCAATGTCCTTGCCGACACCGAAGGCCAGCTTTGCCTTCGCGTCTTGGAATTCCCGGGAATTCAGTACATCACCGAGATAAACGGTCTGTCCCTTCTTATTGGGCACCTCGATGCCCACCGCAGACTTGCCCGGGATCGGCGCCTCGATACGGATGTCCGCCGCAGCAAGCCGCATCTTGATGTCATTGGTCAGTGCCACGATCTTCGAGACCTTGACGCCCTGTTCCGGCTGCAGCTCATAGCGGGTCACCGCCGGTCCCACGGAAACATCGGTCACCGTCACACCCACGCCGAAACTTTTCAGTGTCTGCTGCAGAGTAATGGCATTTTTCTCAATTTCCTCTCTGGTGTCCGTATCCTGAACACCGCCCTGCTCCAGTAAAGAAAGCGGCGGGAAACGATAGGGACGCTTGGGCTTCTGCTGCGTCTCGATCTGCTGCTTCACACTGGCATTCTCTGCATCTGTGGCAGCGGCGACACGCTTCTGCTCCACCCGCTTCCGCACGTCCTCCACATCAGAGTCAATAATTTTCCCGTTGGAGGTCACCACGCGGCGGGTACCGTTGCCGGTTTCATCCGCGCGCAATACGCGTTCGTCCGGATCCGGCACATCGAAATCCGCTGCTTCTGCTTCCTGCACGTCTGACGTATCCTGCGGCACAGCTTGCACTGCATCCTGCACCATGTCTTCCGCTGCACTGTAGGCCGTATATTCCGCATCCGCTGCGTCATTATCCTCGCTGACAGTATCCCAGGCAGAGGGTTCATCCGCTTCATCGTCGGTATTCCAGGGCATCAATTCAGCCTCATCCAAGGGCGCTGACGTGTCTTCCATCTCAAATGTATTTTGCGCCCCGGATGTCTCTTCCGATACCTGCGTCAGGTCAGACTCGGCAGTACGCTCCCCGATTTCCGCGTCGAAGGCATTGTCCTCCTCAGACAAAAGCTCTGCATCGGAAAGAGACTGCGCATCCGCTTCATCCGTACTTTCTGCAGGCGCACTGTAAGTGCCGTTGATCCTGCCGGTAAAGGTACTGCTCTGGTCCAGAATCTCCCGGAAGGCCTCCTTGGCGGACGCGGTACGCCTTTGGGCATGCTCAATGGTCAGGATCTCTGCCGGTTCTGTCTTCTCCGGCCGCTCATCAGCCGTTTCCTGACGGCGCTTCAGAAGCTCCGCCTTGGAAATCCGCCCATCGCTGTGGGCATTGTTCAGCGGCAGATCCAGACCCAAAGACTCCGGCACCTCCGCTCTCTCCAGTCGACTGCTTCTCTTATTGTCCTGGTGCTTTCCGGACAACGGCAGATCCAGTCCGGCAGCCATTTCCTCACGGCGACGGCGCTCCGCCGCCTCCGCCTGCTTCTTCTCCCGCTCCCGGTTTCGGGCATCCCGATAGCTGCGGGCAGAAGCAGAAAGCTGTTCAAAATCCTCCCGGGCACGTTCCCCGGCACGTCCTGCCGCCGAAATCGAACCCTTGGCCAGCATGCGCATCAGCGGCTTCTCTGTGATGTAGACAAGGCAGATCAGGATCGACACCAGAAGCAGCAGCACCGCGCCGACCTGTCCGAAAATCATATGCAAAAGAAGTCCCAGGGCACCGCCGATGGCGCCGCCGCCCAGAGTTCCCTCCGCACCTGCCTCAAAGAACTCCCAGAGACTCATGCCTTCCACACCGTAGCCCGTACAAAGTGCCAGAATACCGGAAACAAAGACCAGCATAAACAGCGCTGCTGTCATCTTCAGCACCGCGTAGGCATTGTCCGCATTGGACAGAATAAAGACCACCGCAAACAGCAGCACCAGCGGAAAGATATAACCGATGGTGCCGAAAAGTCCCAGCTGCAGCCCCCGGAAGGCGGCGCCGACCGGTCCGCAAAGTCCGAAATTGCTGAGCAGCAAAAGCATGGCAACGGCGAAGGTCCCAATAATGGCAACCTCATCCCCCATCAGTGGCTCGTTTTGCGCCTGTGTGCGTTTTGTATTCTTTTTTCCGGCAGTCTTTCCGCTGCCCTTTCTGTTTTTACTTCCCTTCGGTCTAGCCATGAAACCCTTTCCCAACTTTATGTTACAAAGAAGATTTTGCTGACGCAAAATCTCTGATACGCTTCATCTCGAGCTTGTAGCTTTTGAGGAGGCTGTGCCTCCGGCACAGCTTTGATTACGTTCGCCACTAAGGCATCCACCTATGGGCACCCGTCAGCCAAGCTGCCGCGAAGCCCATAGGTGGATATAGTATACTCCATTTTAACAACAAAATCCACCAGCGAAATAAGAAAATCTGTTCTTCCCATCGCGAAACCCATATGCGAATATGTTGGTTTTGCTCTCGCAAAACCTCTGATACGATTCATCTCGAGCTTGTAGCTCTCTATGAACTTGTCTGCGGCAAGCATGCATCTTCGATGCATGTTGCGCTTAACAGGTGCCACTGGCACCTAGCGCCGTTCCGAAGTTTGCCTGATGCAAACTTCTTCACTCTCGCCGCTAAGGCATCCACCTATGGGCACCCGTCAGCCAAGCTGCCGCGAAGCCCATAGGTGGATAACAGATAACAGACTCAGTTGACCATGTCTTTAAATGGTGCTAGAATAGCAGAAAAGTAAGGGAGGTATCGCCACATGATCAACGTAGCTATCGTGAGCCCGGATCATTCGCTGGAGCCGGTGGACAAGGTAATCGCCGAGCATGATTTCGGCTGCCAGTTCTATAAATATATCTATCGGAAAATGAGCGATATTGATGAGATTTACGCCGACTGCCGGGAAAAATGCGACGTCATCTTTTTCTCCGGTGAGCTGGGCTATCATTATATCAAGGGAAAATTTCCGGATATCCGCATCCCCTGTTCCTTCACCGCGTATGAACCCATTGACGTGCTGTCCATCCTGCTGAAATTTCAGATCGAGCACCCGGACATCCGGCTGAACCGGGTATTTTGCGACTTTCTGACCGTAACCAATTCCTATATGGATGTGCCCCAGTACCTGCCCGAGGAGGAGTGTCCCTATTTTTTCACGGATACCCACTACGACTACAAGCACATCACGGGCTATGCCCAGAAGCTCTGGAACGAGGGCCGCATTGACTGCATCCTTTCCCGCTCCATCAACAATCTCCGCCGTCTGGATGAGCTGGGCATTCCCTACTATGCGGTCTTCCCCTCCGAGGACATGATCATCAAGTCCATACGCAATGCCCTGAATGAACTGAAGCTCATCAAGATCAGCCAGAAGGACGAACTGAACATCCTTATGCGCCTTCCCTTCTCCGAGGACATCGAGCAGGAAGAACAGGAATACCGGGAGGCCACCGTTTATAAGCTGCTGACGGATTACCGCAAAAACAACCACCTGCATTTTTCCATCAAGCAGGGCTTCAACCAATTTGAAATGCATGCCCAGGTGGAAGCGGGCACCCGGGATGTGGATTTTCTCCGTCCCGCACTGCTGGAATTCAAGAAAAAGATCAATTTCCCCTTCCGCATCGGCGCCGGTATCGGCTCCTCCCAGGAACGCAGCCGTTACTTTTCCGAGCATGCCCTGCTGGAGGCCAACCGCTACGGTAGAAATGACGCCTTTTTCGTGGGCGAGGAGGGCACCGTCGCCGGTCCTCTCTCCGCCGATACCAAGCTGATTTACAACTACTCCAATGAAAAAGCGCTGCAGTTTGCCAGAACCTACGGCATCAACGAAACCAATATTCTGAAGCTCTGCAGCATGTTTCAGCAAGACGAGAAGCAAATCCTCAGCTCCCAGACCATCGCGAAGCTTCTGGGCATCACGCCCCGCTCCGCCAGCCGTATCCTGGCAAAGCTTCTGGAGCTTCATGTGGTGGCCCTTACAGAGGACAAGCGCCGTCAGCCGGGTCAGACGCACCAGGGGCGTCCCACTCATTTCTACTGCTTCTGTCCCGCCGAGTTCAAGGCAGCACTGCTGTAGTGCCTGCCATCGTCACAATCGTATAGAAAGTACCGAAAAGAAAGGAGGCCTGCAGCCACGCTGCAGACCTCTTCTTTTTGATCCAACACTTTTTAATTCCCAATAACATTCCGGATGGCCACCGGAGTCCGGTAGTTCCAGCGGTAGATCCGGATGCCGGAACGGGTGGAAGCCGCATTCACCACCTGACCGTTGCCGATGTACATACCCACATGGTTGACCGTTCCCCGCCGATTGGCGTAGAAAATCAGATCGCCCGGCCGCATACTGCTGCTGTCCACCTTGACGCCGCTTCTGGCCTGGTCTCTGGATACCCGGGGAATGGAAATGCCGAAATGCTTCAGCACCGACTGGGTAAAGCCGGAGCAGTCACAGCCGTTCGTCAATGAAGTACCGCCCCAAACATAACGGTTGCCCACAAACTGACAGGCATAGTTCACGATCTGGTTGCGGAAGGCCGCTGCCGCATTGGCCGCTTCCACGGCCGGCTTGTACTCCACTGCCTCCTGCAGGGCATAGGTCACGGAAACATTGTTGTCTCTTGTGGACACATAGGCGCCCTGTTCGCTGTCTTCATCATCACCGGTATCCAGCTCCAGCTGCACCCAGCCGTCCAGCTGGTTCACGACATTATAACGCTGGTCCTTCGTGATCTTCGTCCAAGCCTGGGCGTCGGTAGACGGCTCCGCGCGGACATTCAGCGCATCCGTATTCACAATGGCCATCACCGAAGCATGGCTCACCGCCAGACTCTCCGCCTCGGCACCGGTGGCCACCAGATCCTTTCGGACATAGCCGGTCACTGCGCCGGACTGAATCTTGTACCAGCCGTCCTCTTCTCCCAGAATATTGGCACCGGCGAAGCCGGGGAACTTTCCCACGATGTTGTTGATGCCGTCCTCCTTCGGCGAAGAACGGATATTGACATAATCCTGGGCCTTCGATACGCCCAGCACGTCATACATGTTCAATACCTTCTGCCGTAGATCCAGAGAACGGGCCTCATCCAGACCGTAGCCAAGGGAAACATGCTCTGAAGAAGCGGACATATAGCCCACATCCACGCCTTCGATATTGTCCGTCACAATTTCGAGCCAATCGGCATTCACCCGGCGCAGCACCTGGTACTTCTCGCCCTCAGCGGCAGAGCCGATGGTATTGCCGTCCGCAATTTCCGGTGCCGAACGGATGCGCAGCTTATCGCAAATCACAGTGGCCCGCACATCCAGGAGATCGTCCACCTGCGCCTCAGCTTCCTCGCCCTGCAGCAGGTAACTCGCAGAAATATAACCCTCCATGCCGCCGGAGCGCACCTGGGCCCAGCCCTCTGCGCCCTCCGGGTTCAGTGCCAGAATATCCACCGCAGCACCATTCTTCAACATACCCTGAATATTGGTGATATCGGTTTGATCCGGCTTGGTACGGAAGTTAATGTAGGAGCTGCACTGCACGATGCCAAGGCTGCTGTAGCCCGCCATCGCTTCCTGCCGCCGGGTTTCCCGCAGCTGATCTGTAATTTTCCGGATCACCGATGCTGTGGAAATGTCTTCTTCCGGCATTACCGCTTCCGCCGCCTCTGCCGGTTCCTCCGGCCCGACAGCATTACCCTTCCGTCCCAGAAGGACAGTAAACAGCAGAATACACAAAACGACAAAAACGCCGGCGGAAAATCCGACGATTTTCCGATCCAGCGTGCTGCCGTTTTCCCCTTTTACGATCAATTTGGGAATCTTCATATTTTCACTCAGTGGGCCAGCATCATGCGGTCATTGGCAAAGCTGCCGCCGGATGCTTCCTCAAATTTCTTCAACAGATCCTCCACCGTCAGCTTCTTCTTCTCTTCGCCCTGCACATCATAGATGATCTTTCCGTTGTCCATCATGATGAGGCGGTTTCCGATGCTGATGGCGTCATGCATATTGTGGGTGACCATAAGGGCCGTCAGATGATCGCCCTCCACGATCTCCTGGGTAAGCTTCAGCACCTTGGAGGCGGTTTTCGGATCCAGTGCCGCCGTGTGCTCATCCAGAAGCAGGAGCTGCGGCTTCTTCAGGGTGGCCATCAGAAGGGTCAGAGCCTGCCGCTGTCCGCCGGAGAGCAGTCCTACCTTTGAAGTCATGCGGCCCTGCAGGCCGAGGCCCAGACGCTCCACCGCATCCCGATAGAACTCCCGTTCCTTCTGGGTCACCGCCCAACGCAGACGCCGCCGGTCACCGCGGCGGAAGGCCAGTGCCAGATTCTCCTCGATCTGCATATCCGCTGCCGTACCCTTCATGGGATCCTGGAACACACGGCCGATATACTTCGCTCTCTTGTATTCCGGCATCCGGGTGATGTTCTGTCCGTTGATCTCGATCACACCGGAATCCACGGGATAGGCACCGGCGATCATATTCAGCATGGTGGACTTTCCGGCACCGTTGCCGCCGATGATGGTGACAAAATCGCCGTCGTTCAGCGTCAGGTTGATGCCCCGCAGTGCCTTCTTTTCATTGACAGTTCCCTTGTTAAAGGTCTTTCGAACGTTTGAAATTTTCAGCATGACTCCTGCTCTCCCTTCTCCGCTGCCTGCTCCTCCTCATCAGAAACGCTTTCACGGTAGCTGCGTCTGGCCTTCAGCTTGGCTGCCGCCACCGGCACACAAAGGGCCAGTGCCACGATACCGGCAGAAAGCAGCTTCATGTCATTGGCCTTCATGCCCATGCGCAGTACGATGGCACGGATCAGGAAATAGATCACGCAACCTGCCACTGCCGCCAGCAGCTTCGCACCGAAATTTCTGGCTCTGCCGAAGAGTACCTCACCGATGACAATGGCCGCCAGACCGATGACAATGGCGCCGGTTCCCATGCCCACGTCCGCATACTTTGTGGACTGGCAGATCAGCGCACCGGACAGACCGACGAAAACATTGGCAATCACGAGACCCATGAGCTTCGACTTGTTGGTGTCCACGCCGAGCGCCCGGATCATATCCTCGTTGTTGCCGGTGGCCCGCAGGGAAGCGCCGAGTTCGGTACCGAAGAACCAGTACAGCACAGCCACCGCCAGGATCACCACCAGCGCGCCCACGATGAGCGAAGCCTGGGACTGGGTCACACCCAGCTTATCCACCCAGAAGGTAATGTCGGAATCGATCTTGTTGATGGACTGGTTCGACTTGTCCGACATGATCCGCAGATTGATGGACCAGAGAGAAATCTGTGTCAGGATACCTGCCAGAATGGCCGGGATACCGAAAAAAGTATGCAGCACACCGGTGACCGCACCGGCCACACCACCGGCAATGGCACCGCAGGCCAGTGCAATGGTGGGATCGCAGCCCTTCAGCATCAGGGTGGCGCAAACGCAGCCTCCCAGAGCGAAGGAACCATCCGTCGTCATATCCGCAATGTCCAAAAGCTTATACGTAATGTAAACACCCAGTACCATCAGAGACCAAATCAGTCCCTGGGAAACCGCACCGAGCATAGATGCCAGCAAACCGCTCATCCAAAACCTCCTGTTATCCCTTTTCGCTTCTCTTCTGCGCGTCAAAGCTTTAACGCGCTGATTCGTTCATTATAGAGTATCCCTTCTGTCAATGCAAGCCTTACACCCAAAAAGAGCTCCCTCTGTGCATCACAGAGAGAGCTCCTTCGCTGATTGCTTTTACTGTACAGATGAGGTATCAATGCCGAGAATGTCTGCTGTCTCCTGGTTGATGGTCAGCTCACACTTGTCTGCGGAAAGGTATCCGATGGGGATATCGGCCGGATTCTTGCCGTCCACAAGGATCTCCACTGCCTGCTGGCCAGCCAGGTAGCCAAGCTGATAGTAGTCGATGCCGTAGGTAGCCAGGCCGCCCTCGTTTACCATGCCGGACTCACCGCAGATCACCGGAAGCTTGTTGTCGTTTGCCACCTGGGCAACGGTAGCCATACCGGCAGCAATGGTATTGTCTGTGGGTGCATAAACGGCATCCACCTTGCCGATCATGGACTCGACAACAGTCTGGATCTCGTTGGAGTTGGAAACGGTATAGTCCTCATGGGCGATACCTGCCGCATCCAGCGCATCTCTCGCCATCTGGGCCTGAATCTCAGAGTTGGACTCTGCGGAGCAGTAGAGGATAGCCACAGTCTTGGCATCCGGAATCAGCTTCTGCAGAAGGTCGATCTGCTCGGTTACCGGTGTGAGATCGGAAGTTCCGGTCACATTTCCGCCGGGTGCATCGTTTGTCTCCACGAGGCCGGACTCTGCCGGATCTGTCACAGCAGAAAGCACGATGGGGATCTCTGTGGTGGCTGCGGAAGCGGCCTGGGCTGCCGGTGTGGCAATGGCGAAGATCAGATCATCGCCGTCATTCACAAACTTCTCTGCGATGGTCTGGCATGCAGACTGCTCGCCGGAAGCGTTTTGCTGGTCAATCTCATAGCTGATGCCTGCATCGTCCAGTGCAGCCACAAAGCCTTCATTGCTCTTGTCCAGTGCCGCATGCTGTACCAGCTGCAGGACACCGATCTTGTAGGTCTTGCCGTCATCAGCCTTTGCTGCCTCAGACGCGGCTTCAGTTCCCTCTGCTGCAGCGCTTGTCGCTACCTCTTCTGCTGCCGCTGTTGTTGCGGTGCTGCTTGTGCTGGAACCACAGCCAACCATGGATGCTGCCATCATTGCAGCCATAGAGGCTGCTGCCCACTTCTTCATTTTCATAATGATCCTCCCATCTCAGCAGCTTTGCACTTTAAAGCGCTGATGTATTGATGCGGGTATTATACGGCAGAATTTTGTGAAATGCAAGAGAGGAATGATATTTATAACAGATATTCCACGCGGTTATATTATGTATTTAGAAGCTCACCGGTTCCTCGATCTCGCCGGTGCGAGCAATGTCTTCCAGCAGAAGCACCGGGCCTTCGCCATGATACTCCTCCCGTTCCTCCATGCTCACCTTCGCGGTCAGCTTCACCCAGTCGCGGGTCGCATAGGGCGCGATCTGTGCCTCGTCACCGCGGCAAACGAAGCCCAGGAAGGTCATATCCTGTGCACAGCAGGTCATGGCCATACGGCCGGGAATGAATTCCGTAGCCGGCATCTGCTTCCGCTTCAGCACCATGGCTGAGAAGCTGATGTCCTTTCCGATATAGCGCTCCGGATTGTCCATACAATCCACAAACCAGATACCGTAGTCCTCCGGCTTCACCTCGATCTTCGGCTGGCTCAGATCATAGGGCAGATCCTCCGGCAGCATATCCTGCGGGATTTCTCCGTCCTTGCCTTCCAGGATCAGCATGGCATTCTGGCCCATGGCGCGGATCTTCCGGCGGTAGTCCACCAGCTTGTCCTGGGGAATGTCATCGCAACGGTTCACAATGCAGAGCTCTGCCTGCCGCAGCATCTGTCCCAGGAAGGCCTTCATGTTGTTGAGATACAGGTCCAGGGTGGAGCCGTCCACGATGGTGATGACCTGATAGATCACCCAGCTTTCCGGAAGGGATACCTGATAGGCCGGTTCGCGTCCCTGCTGCTCCGCCAGCACCTTTTCACTCATGGGACCATCATAGAGGTCGTCCTGATTCCACATGCCGTTCCATTCGATGAGAATTCGCTCCGGCTGGTACTTCTTCTCCAGTTCGCTGAGATATTCCCGGTTGAACTGGGAAATGTTTTCCATAACGACGGGAATCGTATTGTACTGCTTCAGGAAGTCCAGCTCGTATTCATTTTCGCCCTCTTCGCAAAGCAGCAGCAGTGTGGTGCCCTCGGACTGGAAATACTCCTGGGCCATGGTATATTTGATAAACTCCGTTTTTCCGGCCTCCAGGAAGCCATTGATCAGAAATACGGGCAAGCTGTCATCGTCCAGATCGTAGTTATCGCTTGTTGCCATTTCTTTTCTCCTTTATTCCTACTCTACTCAGCCCACAAAGGCTTCCTTCAGCAGTGCTTCATTGAGGTTCGCGCCGATCACCACTACCTTGCCGGTATATTCCGGTGAACCCTGGCGGATCTCCGTCTCGCCCGGCACCAGATCAAAGTACATCCACTGTCCGTCTGTATCCTTCAGCATACCCTTGCAGCGAACCACCATGCCGTATTTCTCGCTCTCTGCCATCTCGGCCAGAATGCTCTTCAGCTTCTGTCGGTCGAAGGCATGCACAGTCTCCAGGCCCCAGCTGGTGAAAATCTCGTCCGCATCATGCTCACCCTCGCCGTGATGGTGGTGATGGTGGTGATGATGGTTGTGGATCTGCACGCCCTCCGGTGTCTCCTCATGATGGTGATGATGCTCACCTTCCTCTTCATCCTCGTCATGATGGTGACCGCAGCAGCAATTGCCGTTCTCATCATAATGATGATGGTGCTCATGCGCCTCGTCCTCATCATGGTGATGATGGTGCTCATGCGCCTCCTCATCCTCGTCGTGATGATGCTCATGCTCATGCGCCTCTTCATCCTCGTCATGATGATGGTGATGGCAGCACTCGTGCGCCTCGTCTTCATCATGGTGATGATGGTGATGCTCGTGTTCCTCCTCATCCTCGTCATGATGATGGTGATGGCAGCATTCGTGCTCGTCCTCGTCGTGATGATGCTCATGCTCCTTCACACGCGCCATCACCTCACGAAGCATCTCCTCCTCCATGT
The DNA here is from genome assembly GCA_963659875.1 of Parolsenella sp. GTDB lineage: Bacteria > Bacillota > Clostridia > Lachnospirales > Lachnospiraceae > Oribacterium. The sequence goes on along the minus strand of CAVKVA010000007.1, from coordinate 65,185 downwards.
TGTCGGGCTTCGAAATGATCTCCATCAGCTGCGCACCGCTGAGCTCTGCGGCCGGTGTGGTGATCACTGTCGCCTGCGGATTCAGTGTCTTGATGATCTCCACTGCCTCATTGACCTTCTCCTCCTTCGCCACATCGGTTCTGGAAAGCACCACGGCACCGGCATACTGGATCTGGTTGTTGAAGAACTCACCGAAGTTTTTCGAATACAGCTTAGCCTTCTGGGCATCCACCACGGTCACAGCCGCATGCAACTCCACCTCCAGCTTACCGGCAATGGACTTCACCGCACCGATGATGTCGGAAAGCTTGCCGACGCCTGAGGGCTCGATGATGATCCGGTCCGGATGATACTTCTCCACCACCTCGGACAGAGAGGTCTCAAAGTCGCCCACCAGAGAGCAGCAGATGCAGCCCTGGTTCATTTCCCGGATTTCAATGCCGGAATCCTTCAGGAAACCGCCGTCAATGCCGATCTCACCAAACTCATTCTCAATAAGTACAACCTTTTCTGTCTTCAGTGCTTCACTCAGCAGCTTCTGAATAAAGGTGGTCTTTCCGGCGCCAAGAAAGCCGGATACAATATCTATACTCGTCATAATCTATTTGCTCCTTTCGAAGATCATCACAAATTTAGCACTCTTCTTTAAACAGTGCTGATTATAGTGCCGCCGGATTTGCTTTGTCAACCGCCGCGCAGAGAAATTCGCAAGTAAAGTGCATTTATCATGCAGCACGACAAACGCAAAACCCGACTGGTCTTTACGCATCCAGTGTTTTCACGGCCGCCACCAGCTCCGCTGCCGTTTCGATCAGTACAGCCGCACCATGCTCCTGCAGTTCCTTCCGTCCCCGGAAGCCGTAGACGCAGCCGATGGCCGGCACCTTCGCCGCTGCCGCCGCGTCCATATCCGTCTTTGTGTCGCCCACAAAAACGCAGGCCTCCTTTTCCACGGAAAGATGCGCGCAGGCATCAAAGATCACACCCGGATCCGGTTTCAGAGGATGACTACCGTCGTCCGCAGAGATATAGTCAAAATATCCCTTGCCAAAAACCTGATCCAGCACCTTCTCCGCCTCCACCATGGGCTTGTTGGTGACGCAGCCGAGCTTCAGTCCCTGCTCCCGCAGTACCGCCAGTGCTTCCTTCATGCCCGGATAGGCCTCCGCCCGGTAGCAGCAGTTCTCCGGAAAGATCGAAAGATAGTAGTCACAGGCATCATCGAAATTCTCCATCACCTCATCCGCCTGCTGATCCAGCTCGAAGGCACGATCCTCGTCCTTCCGCTCCCACTTCTCCGCTTCCCGGTACAGACGCTCCGCCGTTGCCGCCAGAGAGCGCTCCACAAAGGCCTGGTAACCGTCACCCACATACTGCTTCGTCTGGGTCTCGGTGATGCTGTCCAGTCCGAAATGCGCCATGGTCTTGTTCATGGTGTCCTGCAGACTGTAAATCGAATTCACAAGCGTTCCGTCCAGATCGAACAGAACGGCCTTTATTTTGTTCATGAAAGGGTTCCTCCTCGTCTCAAGAATTCAAACCTTCCCCATCATAGCATACTTGTGCTATGCTTTCACGGAGAAATAGACAATTTAAGGAGAAACACAAATGGCTTTTTACTATGCTGTTCGCAAGGGACGCAAGCCCGGCATTTATCAGAGCTGGGACGCCTGCAAAGCCCAGGTCATGGGCTACCCCGCCGCTGTATACAAAAAATTCAAAACCGAAGCAGAGGCGCAGGCCTTTGTAGAGGGGGATAATGCTGTCACTTCGACTGCCGGGGCGGCGTCGACGGAAATCACTGATCCCAACGATATCCATACCGCCTGCATCGCCTACGTGGACGGCAGCTTCGAGAAAAACAGCAAAACCTACGGCTACGGCGTGGTGCTCATCGAAGAAAGTGGCGCGTACACCACCTTCCAGGGCAATGGTCAGGATCCCGAGCTTGCTTCCATGCGAAACGTTGCCGGGGAGCTTCACGGCGCCATGCGGGCCATCGAAGAGGCGGTGCAAAGACATTACCCCTCTATCACCGTGTTTTATGACTACATGGGCATCCAGTGCTGGGCCGAAGGCAGTTGGAAATGCAATAAAGAAGGCACAAAGGCCTACCGGGACTTCATTGCGAAGCAGCGGCAGGCCATTGAGATTCATTTTCAAAAGGTAAAGGCACACTCCGGTGTCCGCTTCAATGAAATGGCGGACCGGCTGGCCAAGGAGGCCGCGGGCGTCACAGGAGAATGATATTGTTCTCCCGGCAGGTTTCCACCATATCCGCCGGCCAGATTGAAGCCTGTACCTCACCGATATGGGCTCTGTCCAGCAGAAGCATGCAGAGACGGCTCTGTCCGATGCCGCCGCCGATGGTATAGGGCAGTTCGCCGTTCAGCAGCATCTTGTGATACGGCAGGGAGGCACGTTCCTCACAGCCTGCCTTCTGCAGCTGCGCCTTCAGGGATTCCTCGGAAACGCGGATACCCATGGAAGAGATCTCCAGCGCACAATTCAACGTATCAAACCAGAAGAGAATGTCGCCGTTCAGGCTCCAGTCATCGTAGTCCGGTGCCCGGCCGTCATGGGGCTCGCCGTTGGACAGCTTGTCGCCGATGCGGGAAATGAACACGCAGCCATGCTCCTTTGTGATTAGGTTTTCCCGCTCCTTCGGTGTCTTGTCCGGATACATCTGCAGCAATGTCTCAGAGTCAATAAAGTAAATATCATCCGGCAGCTTCTTCACCGCGTGCGGGTACTTGTACCAGACCTCATGCTCCATGTGCTTGATGATACGGAAGATCATGCGCACGGTGCCCTCCAGGGTGATCTCGTTGCGGTCCTCCTTCCGGATCACCTTCTCCCAGTCCCACTGGTCCACATAGCAGCTGTGCAGATTGTCCAGCTCCTCATCCCGCCGGATGGCATTCATATTGGTATACAGTCCCTCGCCCGGTGCAAAGCCATAGCGCTTCAGCGCCATGCGCTTCCACTTCGCCAGAGAATGTACCACTTCAATGGTCTCCTCCGGCTGCCAGGGCACATCAAAGCTCACCGGCCGCTCATAGCCGTTCAGATCGTCATTGAGGCCCGTGCTCTTCTCCACGAAAAGCGGCGCAGAAATTCTGGACAGCTGCATCTCTTTTCCGAATTCCTTCTGAAAGGTATCCCGGATGTACTTGATGGCTTCCTGCGTCTCCCGTACCGAAAGACGCGGATCATAATTCTTCGGAATGATCAGTCCCATAGTGTCGTTTCCTCCCTAAACATAATGGTTCAGCGCCGCTGCAATGTGGCGCTGAACCATTATTATACTTCCCTGAGCGCTATAAATCCACCATTGTTCCCCCGGCGATCGCCCACGGCGCGATGTGAAAACATGAGCGACGGGTTGCAGCAGGTGCAAATGTCGGTGATCTCGAGATTTTCCGGGCGAAGGCCCGCCGAAAGCAATAGCGTCCGGTTCGCTGCCCAGAGATCCAGCAGATACTTCTGCTCCCCGGCGGCATTCCTGCCCTTGTCGGTCAGAATGTCCTCTGCTGCCGGAAAGGCCTCCCGAAAACGCAGCGCCACATCTTCAGAAACCTCATAACAATCCCGGCAGATGCTGGGGCCGATCACCGCCAGCACATCCTCAGGGCGAGTACCGTAGTTCTTTCCCATGGCTGCCACGGCTTTCGCACCGATCTTCTGCACCGTCCCTCGCCAGCCGGAATGTACCGCACCAATGGCCCGGTGCACCGGGTCCAACAGAAGGATCGGCACACAGTCCGCCCAGAATACCCCGAGACAGAGCCCGGGCACATTGGTGATGAGGCCGTCCACATCCCCGTAATCCCGGACTCTGGTGAGACCCTTTCCGGCATCTTCCTCGGTCACCACGCGGATATTGTCGGTATGGGTCTGATAGGTCAGCACGAAGCGCTCCGGCGGTACCGACAGGAATTCCGCCATTCTCCGGTAGTTTTCCCGCACGGCGTCCTCCCGGTCACCTCGGGTGAAGCTCAGGTTCATGCTTTCATAGATACCTGTGCTGACACCGCCGAAGCGGGTGGAGAAACCGTGCCGCACCAAACCGGTTTCGGCCAGCAGCGGCGATTCCAATGCTTGCAGCCCCTGCTTTCCCTCTCTCAGTCGGAGAATCGGTATATCCCCCTTCCGACGGATCTTTACCGCCGAAGACATTGATCCGGACATCTCTCAGACCTCCAATACCTTCCGCAATGTCTCTGCCTTCCCGTCCTGGAAGACATAGCCATCCATGCCAATTGCCGCAGCCCCTGCGATGTTCTCCGGCAGGTCATCGATGAAGAAACAGTCCTCCGGCTTGAGATCGAAGCGGCGGAAGAAGCGCTGAAAAATCACGTCCTGGGGCTTCACGCACTTCTCTTCAGCCGAGAAAAAGACACCATCATAGAGATCTGCCCGGGGCATCACCTCGCGATAGCAGTCCGGCAGGCGAAGGCTGGCATTGGACAGGATGTAGATGTGCTGTCCTCTGTTCTTCAGGGCCGTCACCACCTCGGCCATGCCCGGCTTCTCCCACATATTGTAGAGGTGCCAGTCCCGGAACGCAAGACGCGCGATCTCTCGTACCCTGTCGGAGGACATGCGGGGCAGCCAGCGGGATTCCGCCACTTCCTCGGTAATGAGACCGCCATCCAGCTTGAACCACTCCTGGGAGCAGAACATCACGTTGTGGATTTCCCGGATCACCTCCGGATCGTCCGTATAATGCTTTGTCACGAGATCAGACTCGTACTCGATCAGCACATCTCCCATGTCGAATACAATGTTTCGATAGTCTTTGATGTTTTTCATAGAGGTAAGGTTCCTTTCGGTGATACCAAATAGTTTAAATAAAAACAAAGTCTCAAGCAATTGCTTGAGACTGAATTTCATCTAATGGATTCTCCATCCGGCGGGCGCCCCGCAAGCCTAGCTTGCGCTGAGCCCACCGGATAAGTGACGGATCCGGGAATCGAACCCGGGATTCAGCCGTGAGAGGGCTACGTCTTAACCGCTTGACCAATCCGCCGTAAGTATTAAATTTTACGCTTATCACCCGCGAGCCAAACTCGCGCTCAGCCCACATAAAGGGCTCTCCATCCGGCGGGCGCCCCGCAAGCCTAGCTTGCGCTGAGCCCACCGGATAAGTGACGGATCCGGGAATCGAACCCGGGATTCAGCCGTGAGAGGGCTACGTCTTAACCGCTTGACCAATCCGCCATTTCAAGTCGCTGCGCATCAGCGACTTGTGTATGATAGCAAATCCATATTCGTCTGTCAACAGATTTTTTCCAAATCTTCAAAAAAAGTCGGATAGGAAATGTCGATGCAGTCTGCATCCCGAATGATGAGCACACCTTCCTTCTGCAGAAGTCCCAGTATCGCGAAGGTCATGGCAATCCGATGATCCTTGTGGCTGTCGATCTCCGCGGACTTGAGTGCTAACCCGACACCCTGTCCCCGGATCACCATGCCGTCCTCGGTCTCCCGGCAGTCAACGCCCATCGCCGTGAGGCCTTCTGTCATGACGCGGATACGGTTGGACTCCTTTACCTTGAGCTCCGCCGCATCCTTGATCACCGTCTCGCCCTCTGCCGCTGCCGCCACCGCCGCGATCATGGGAAGCTCATCAATGAGACGCGGGATCACCGATCCGCCGATCACAGTGCCCTTCAGCGAAGAATGCTTCACCAACAGGTCTGCCACCGGTTCCGAACCGGAGAGACGGGGATTCAACAGTGTGATGTCCGCGCCCATGTTCCGGTACACCTCCAGAATGCCGTCCCGGGTGGGATTCACGCCCACATTCCGAATCAGAAGCTCGGATCCGGGCACCAGCATGGCCGCCGAAATGAAGTAGGCCGCACTGGAAATGTCGCCCGGCACCAGCAGCGTCTCTTCGGGTGCCGTCAGCTTCGCCGCCGGCTGCACCGTGATCTCCGCGCTGCCGTCCGGCAGGATGCGGGTCTCCACCTCTGCCCCCAGGGCCCGCAGCATGCGCTCGGAATGATCCCTGGAAAGAGCCGGTTCATGCACCGTGGTGGCACTGTCAGCATAGAGACCGGCAAAGAGAATCGCCGACTTCACCTGGGCAGAGGCCACCGGCGAATCGTAGCGAATCCCATGAATCCGACTTCCTTCGATATGCAGCGGCGCGCAGTCATTACCCTGTAAAGAAGAAATCCGGGCACCCATTGCGGTCAATGGACGAATCACACGCCCCATGGGCCGCTTCTGTATGCTGGCATCTCCCGTCAGTTCCGCCGTGAAGGGCTGCGCCGCCAGAATACCGGACAGCAGTCGGGTGGTGGTGCCGGAATTGCCGCAGTCCAGCATTTCCCCCGGCGCCTGAAGGCCGTGAAGCCCCTTGCCTTCGATCCAGAGTTCTGTTTCGTCCTCAGAAAGCCGGATGTCGATTCCCATTTTCCGGAAGCATCCGATGGTGGACAGGCAGTCCGCGCCGTTCAAAAAGCCCTGCACATGGGTTGTGCCTTCTGAAAGGGCTCCCAGCATCACCGATCTGTGGGAAATGCTTTTGTCCCCCGGCACCGTCATTTCTCCTCTCAGCGCTCTGCCTGCGCCGCCAATGGTTCTGTTCATTAGTCTACAAATCCCCTCATTCGAATGTAATCCAGCATCAGCGCTTCCATCTCGTCATAATTGATGCGGGAAGCATTGATCATCAGATCATAGTTGTCCGGCTGCATCCAGTCCTCGCCGGTATAGTACTTATGGTATTCCTTCCGCTCCTTGTCGATCTTACGGATTCTGCGCAGTGCCTCCTGCTCGTCCACCTTGCAGTAGTCCATGGCACGCTTTGTCCGGGTCACCAGATCCGCATAGACGAAAAAGTCTACATGATCCTCCATGTTGGCCTCGGTCAGGATGTAGTTGCTGCAGCGTCCCGCGATGATGCAGGTTTCGTTCTTGGCGATTTCCCGCAGCACCTCTGCCTGGAAACGGAAAAGATTTTCCGGCGATACGATGCTCTCATCCAGCTTTGGCTTGCCGATGTCCGGCTTCATGCTGTCGATGATCTTGTACAGGATATTGTTGCCGGCCTTCTCATCCGCCAGTCGGAAATACTCCTCACCGATGGCCGCCCGCTCCGAGGTCAGCTTCAGAATGTCATTGTCATAAAAATGAATGCCCAGCTTCTCCGCCAGCCGTTTTCCTACAATGCGTCCGCCTGAGCCGTACTGTCTGCCAATGGTAATCACGAAATGCTTTTTCAACATAAACGAGCCTCCTTTCGCTTCTGTCTGCTTCTATTATAATAGAAAGAAAGCCCCGCTTCAAGAAATCGGCGGAACTTTCTTTTATTTTACACGCCTTCTTTTGTAGAAAGAAGGATGCGGTCATTGTTGAATTCTTTACCGGCACCCACGGCGAATTTGTCCAGAAGATCCTCCACCGTCATACCGGCCCGTTCCTCGCCGGAGGTATCAAAGACAATCTCTCCCCGGTTCATCATCAGAGTCCGGTTGCCCAGCTCCAGGGCCTGGTTCATGTTGTGGGTCACCATCAGACAGGTGATGTTTCGCTCCGCCACAATGGACTTGGTCAGCTCCAGCACCTTCTTGGCCGTGGCCGGGTCCAACGCCGCGGTATGCTCATCCAGAAGCAGAAGCTTCGGTGTCACCATGGTGGCCATCAGCAGCGTCAGGGCCTGTCGCTGTCCGCCGGAAAGCAGTCCCACCGGCTGGTTCATCCGATCCTCCAACCCCATGTTCAAAAGGCTCAACTGCTCCCGGAAGCGCTGCTTCTCCGCCTTTGTAACCCGGCTGAACACGGCATAACTGTGCTTCGCAGCCCTGAGGTAGGCCACAGACATGTTTTCCTCTATGGTCATGTGGGGCGCCGTGCCCATGAGCGGATCCTGGAAGAGGCGGCCCATGCGGCGGCTCCGGAGATGCTCCGCCTGGAAGGTAATGTCTTCTCCGTCCAGCTCGATGTAGCCGCTGTCGGTCAGGAAGCTGCCCGCAATGGCATTGAACAAGGTGGACTTTCCGGCACCGTTGGAGCCAACAATAGTCGCAAAATCGCCTTCATTTAACTGTAAAGACAGGTTGTTGAGGGCCTTCTTCTCGTTGACCGTTCCCGGATTGAAGGTTTTGGAAATGCCTTCGAGCTTAAGCATGGCTGCCTCCTCTCTGCCGTTTTCTCTCTCGCATGGCAAGCCGCTTCTTGGCCTCGAAGCCGATCATCTGCCGTGCCCGGGGCATGGCGATGGCGATGGCCACGATTAGGGCGGACACCAGCTTGAAAGCCTCGGTGGGCACATTCAGCCGGAGTGCCAGAGAGATTACGAAACGATACAGGCAGGACCCCAGCACCACGCCGAAGATGCGGGTCAGCATCTTAGCCCGACCGAAAAGAGTCTCACCGATGACCAGGGATGCCAGTGCAATGGTCACCATGCCGGTGCCCAGGTTGATGTCACAGGTTTTGTTGTACTGTCCGATCAGAGCGCCCGCAAGGCCCGTCAGGGCATTGGCGGCACAGAGGCCCACCGTGATGGTGAAGGCCGGATTGATGGACGAGGCCCGCACCATGGCCGGGCTGTCGCCGGTGGCCCGAATGGACAGGCCCAGACGGGTGCCCAGGAACCAGCGGATCAGGAAGCAGCTGCACAGCAGGATCAGGGCCAGCAGGATCAGGCTGCTCCAGCTCTGCCAGAAGCTGCTCTGGGACAGTCCCTTGAACATGGAGAACACCGTAGCCGTACCGAAAATCGATACATTGGAAGAAAAGCCCATCACCGCCAGATTGATGGTGTAGAGGCCCGTATTCACAATGATGCCTGCCAGAATGCTTTCCACACCGAAGCGCGTCTGCAGCAGTGCGGTGACGTACCCGGAACAGACGCCCGCCAGCATTGCCGCAAGAATGCCGAGGAGCGGATGTCCGGCGATGGTGACCATGGCCCCCACCGCGCATCCCAGGGTATAGCAGCCGTCCGTGGAGAGGTCACAGATGTTCAGTATGCTGTAGCTGATAAACAAAGACAGCGCCACCAGTGAATACACCAGTCCGACCTCCATCGCCGTCCGTATAATGCCTGCCGTCAAAAATCCCGTCAACTTATCTTCCTGCCTTTCCTGCCGTTCGGATTCACCTTATTCAAAGGACTGCTGTGTTGTGGTCTCTACGATCTGTGTGCAGAGGGGCTCGAAGGCAGCCTTCACATCATCGAGATTAAGACCGAGCTTCTCACAGGTGTCTGTGTTAATGGTGGCGATGCCGTTGTCAAAGGTCTGCACCGCTGTCTTGGCGGGGTCTGCACCCTGATCCAGGATCTCGGCCACCATGTCTGCGGTCTCCTTGCCCAGATTCTCATAGTCTACGCCGTAGCCCACGAAAGCGCCGTTCAGCGCGAAGGAATCGGCACCGGCATAGTGCGGAATGCCTGCATCCTGCAGCTTCTCATAGAACGCAAGCTCTGCCTTCTGGATGGTGTTGTCAGTCGGGGTGAATACCGCGTCCACACCCTCGGCGATCAGGGCATCCACGGCCTGGGATACCTCGTCGGTGGAAGTGCCGGTCTTCTCAATGTACTTAATGCCCTTCTCATCGAGATACTTCTTCGCATCCTCGATGGGCACTGCAGAGGAATCCTCACTCTTGGAATACAGGAGTCCCACATACTTGGTGTCCGGGTTCAGCGCCAGCATCAGATCCATGATGGCATTGGTATTCAGGAAATCCGAGGTACCGGTAATGTTGGCACCCGGCTCCTCCATGGAAGCCACCAGTTTCGCGGAAACCGGATCCGAAACAGCAGAGAAAACGATGGGGATCTGCTGACCCTCTGCGGCAGACTGCACAATCTGGGCTGCCGGTGTGGCGATCGGCACAATGGCATCCACGCCATCCGCAAGGAGCTGTGCCGCCATCTGGTTCAGTACGGAAGCATCGCCCTGTCCGTTGAGGTCGTAATCCTTGTATTCATAGGTAACGCCATCCTTGGAAAGTGCCTCCAGCTCCTCACATACATTTTCCTCGATCTGGTTCAGTGAGGGGTGATCCATGTACTTCAGGATGCCGACCTTATAGGTCTTGCCTTCTCCGTCGGCCGCTGCTGCCTCTGTACCGGCGGCTGTGGTCTCTGCCGCCTCCGTACCGGCTGCGGCTGCTGTTGTTGTCGCTGTGCCGGATGCACTGCCGCAGCCGGTCAATGCTGCTGCCGCCATCACTGCCGCCATTGTTCCTGCCATCATTTTCTTCATAATCTGCCTCCTCTTGACATAGAGAACTGTTTAGCACTACAAATCGCCACATCGCTGCGCGACTTGGCGGTCCTAAACAATTAAAAAAGCCTCACACACGACCGAAGTCATGTATGAGACGAATTCACAAATCCGCGGTGCCACTCACATTATCCAAATGGATCCCTCTTCGCATACCAACATATGCGCTGCCTGATAACGGTGCAGAACCCGTCGCTTCATACTCAACTTCTGTCGCGCCCTCCGGAGTCCATTCATCCGATTCCTCCATACCGCATTTCCACCAACAGCGGCTCTCTGTGATTTTGAAAGAGGACTACTTCTCTCCGTCTTCGGTTTGTTCTTTATTGAGTGGTACTTTATCACTGCACAGCGGTCCTGTCAAGGAGTTTCGGGACGCGTGGGCATAGCTGGTATTCCTATTGCAAATCTTAACAGCTGCACCTTCCCGCCGTAGGCATTTGCCTGGATCTCCGACATACAAAGTCCCACCTCTGGATGCTGATGGAAATGTCTTCAGTTCGAAATGATTTCCGCTTTCAACGCCAACGCTCTCTTGTAATAATCCATTGTTCTGATGACCTCTTTCCTATTCAAAACGAATTCCATTCATAGTGGCAAGAACTTTTTCCTGAATCCCCTTGGTCAGGTAATTGGTGTTCAGTCTGGCCTTGCTGTATTGCAGATACGTCCCATTTGTTTTTTCCATCAGCACTGCCGTAAAGAATCGTTCCCAGCTAAATATAAACGGGTATATAAACTTCCTGATGTTTTAACTCTCGAATAGCAAAAAACACGTTATTAAGCCGTTTAGAACTATACTGGGCTTAAAACATCGAGAGTTAATTTTTCTGGAAGTTCACATGAAGAGTTCACATTTTATAAATCCCTCTTTTTCCTTTTTGGGTCACAATACATAAAAATTTCCGTGATTATTTAATGACATTACTGTAACATGGTTATCAATTCTTTCCAAGATGACTTATCTAAAGACATAACTGTTTGCGGATTTCCCTGAACTACGGTTTCTCCACCGGCATTGCCCGCAATACTTCCCAGGTCTATCAAATAATCCGCAATTTTTGAGATGAATTCAATATTGTGCTCAATTATTACAATTGTTTCCCCATTTTCCACAAGACGATTAATCACTCCGATAAGCCGATTAATATCCTGCTCATTTAAACCAGATGTTGGTTCATCAAGAATATAGAGACTATTTCCTTTAGAATTCAATCCTAAGTATTTAGCTAACTTTATTCTCTGCGCCTCGCCACCAGAAAGATTCATTGACATTTGTCCTAGCGAAACATACCCCATGCCAATTTCATCCATGCATTTAAGAACACTGTAAATAGAACTCTGATCTTCAAATACGGTTAACAATGAATGAATATTTTCATTAAGGATATCATCAATAGAATACCCTTTATAGGTCACCGAAAGTATATCTTCATGAAACCGTTTACCATTACATTCTGGGCATATCACGAAACTCTCAGGCAAATAAGACAGTTCTATTTTCTTTTTACCGGTTCCCTGACAGCACTCGCACCTGCCACCAGCAACATTCATACTGAAATCAGAAGGTGACAATCCCAGTCTTTGAGCCTCATCTGTTTTGGCAAAAAGATCTCGAATTGAGTTATAAACATCCAGGTAAGAGATAACCGTTGATCTGGCGGTTTTCCCAATGGGCTGTTGATTTACTCTCATCACCTTTTTCAGATAGTTTGATCCTTTAACCGAAATGCAGTTTTCACTTTCCCCTTTTTCGCATACTTCTTCAATGATATCTGTAAGAGAACTTTTACCGCTTCCAGAGACACCCGAAATGCAGGTAACACAGCCTATAGGAAGTCGTACGTCTACATTCTTGAGATTTCTGTATGTAACTCCGTTCAATTCCAAATATCTTTTCCCTTTACGAGGAGTTTTGAAATCCAGATCATAGTGATAATCAAATCCCCCTTCGCATTGAGAGATTACATAACCGCCATCAGGTCCTCCAATCGGCCCCATCTTAATAATTTCTTTTGCAGCTGCAATATACTGGCTATTATGTTCAATTGCTACAACCGTATTTCCTTTTTTTACGAGGTCGTTTGTTGTCCGTATAATAGAACGAACATTTTTGTAGTGAAGGCCTTTACACGGTTCATCTAAAATATAAATAAGTCCTGAAAGGCTGCAATCCAACTGCGTTGCAAGTCGTACTCTCTGCAATTCTCCGCCTGAAAGAGTAGGAATACTTCGTCCGACGCTAATATATTCAAGTTTCAGATCAATAAGATGCTGAGTCCTTCGTTCAATATCATTCAGTAATGTCGATATCTGACCAATATAAACAGATCCTCGATATTCTTCATTTACCTTTTTACACCATGCGACGAGTTCACTGGCCGGAAGTTGTTCAACGTCGCCAATACTATATCCACAGATTTGGTTTTCCAATATTTTGTTATTCAGTTTTTGACCATGGCATAGTGAACAGGGTTCCTTCTTTAAATATTTTGAAATGCTTTCAAACGTTGAGGCTTTTCCAATACCTTTTAGTTTAAAGGAAAGCTCGACCATAGCCCCTTTTTCAGTTATAGACCATGTTTTTGTACGACCTTTGGGAGTCTTGAACTTTACTGTAAAAGTTTCAGCTTCTGTCCTATACAAGAGGATTTTTCTTTCCTTTTCTGTTAAATCACAGACTCGGGTATTAATGTCTATTCCATATGTTTCACAAATAGCCTCCAGCAAACGATACTCTTGTGATGTTTTCGTTCCTTTATAATAGAGAATCCCTCCTGCAGCTAAGGTTTTAGTCTTGTCTGGAATAACGGCCTGTTCAGAAATAACATATTCTTCTCCTAGGCCGTTGCACCGCGGACAACATGATGATGGATTATTAGCTGAAAAATGGTTCATATCCCAGTGACTACCCGTTTTTTGGTTAATCACAAATGCAAAAAGTGTCCTTAAATAATAGGAAATATCGGTAATAGTACCAACGGACGACCTTGGATTTGCATTATAATATTTCTGAGATATGTTTAAGGCGGGGCGTAAGTTTTCAATTTGATCAACCTTAGGCTTATCCATTAGCCTCTGTCCGAACATATTCCCGGACATACTCTCCAGAAAATTACGTTGGCTCTCTGCATATAGCGTATCAAAAACCAAAGAAGATTTTCCGCATCCAGACGGTCCTGTAACACATGTAAACTGATTAAGTAGAAATTGGACCGTGATATTCTTTAAATTATTCTCAGATGCATTGTGAACGATAATATTTTCCGTTCTTTCCACACCACTCACAGTCATCCCTCCTTGCATACTCTTTATACTTTATGTCCATATTATAGATATCAAACTCACCACGTCTATTAACATTGGACGGTTGAATTTCCCCGGACAAAACTTTAATTGCTTCCATGCCAACCATACTTGCAATCATAGAACACATCGGTCCAAAGCTTCCAACTTTACGATTCTTTACAAAAAGTTTTTTCACCTTAGCAGGATCGATAGTATTTTCTTCTTCCAAAGATTTTTGGAAACATTTCAAACACGCAGTTTTTCCAGGTAGAACTGTTTGCCCAATCAAAGATAAATGTAGGTTATACCCTCCACCAACGATATGCGGTATGCCTCTCTTCATGGCATATTCACCAATCCAAAGTGAAGTATCATCAACAGTCGGTTTATCTGCGCAATTAATAATTAAATCTATTTTTGTCTCATCAAAAACATGAAGCGTCGTTTCATTTAAAAAGCTATATTCTTTTATTACTTGTACATTATTGGAATATGCATGCAATCTTTTCTCAAGGACATCTGCTTTAAATGTTCCGATATCTATCTCAGTATAGCCGAACTGCCTATGAAGATTAGATTCATCTACAGTATCTCCATCCATAAGGATAATTGTACCAACACCGGATTGCGCTAGATTTGCTGCGACCCATGTCCCCACCGCACCCATTCCTACTACAAGCACTGTAGAATTTCTGATTTTGCTCCACATAGCAACTAAATGCTCATGAGAATGAGAATACTCCGCCAAAAAATGAATAACTCTTCGATATAAGTTATACGAATTAAAATCCTCTTTAGGTTCTACATTATCAAGAATGCCCTTGGAGCGGAGATAATGCAAAAGGCTCCGCAAATCGTCAACATCGATGTCATATTCCTTCGAAATCTCTTCCTCTGTTTTCTGGCCATCCAAAGAAGTTACAATATTAAGAATGGTATCATCTTCGACTTTCAGTCTCACCTGCTGTCGAATGTTAGTCAGAAAAAATTCCAAAATCTGATCATTTATCTTTACCACAGAAACTGTAGAGTTCAACTTAGGATTCATTTGTAGCGTTACCTCCACATATCGGACAATCAGGATTTTTCTTCACGTTCAGATACGTTAAACTCATATCATGAAAAAGAAATTCTCCTCGAATTTTATAGCTTTCTGTCATTGGGATTAATCCCGCTATATATTTCAAAATTTCAATGCATGCATATGACGAAGAAAACAATGACATGCAAGACAATCCACCAATCTCTGTGTATCGTTTTGCAACTGGGTGTTTTCTTGGTTTCCAGTCCTTTAATACTTTCTTGAAATGTGTAGCGTAGCATTCAACGCAAGGAGTTACATATGGAATAATCAGTTCTCCTGTGCTCGCAAGATGAGCATCAAAACCACCTGCAATATAGTGAGGCTTTTTATACTTCATGCAAATCCTAGAAATTTTAGAAGCAGTATATCCTATGTAAGGCTCATCAAGAGTATTTACAATAAAATCAGCATTCCTAATCAATCCCGTAACGTCTGTCTCAGGTTGCATGCTCTGAAAATATGTGTCTACAACTATATCTGAATTGATACGAAAAAGTTCTTCTTTTAATGCTTCGCTTTTATCCTTACCAAGGTATTCCTCTCGAAAGAACATGTGCCTTGATACATCCGATTCCTCCGTTTTATCATGATCAAACAAAGAAATATGACCAACGCCTGCCATCGCTAACTGAATTGCAATGTCTCCACCGACAGCACCGCAGCCAAATATCACAACATGGCTTTCGATTACTTTTTTCTGTGCTACAATTCCTGCGTATTCGCTATCAAGAAACTCTGAAAAGTAATTTATCTGCCTCGTATACCGCTGAGCCAGTCTATCTGAAAGAATAGATTGCTCTATAACAACTTCTGTTATAATCCTGTTCTGCTGAAGTAATTCCAAGATTTCTGAAGTGTATTCCGAATCAACATCACACTCGTTTTTCATGATGGAGATCAACTCATCATAAGTCTTATAACCATCTATGTTTTCCAGTAAATGTATCATCTCTGAATTTACACGAAAGCTCTTTCTCTGCCGGGTGTTCATGTAATAGACCATCAGGTATTTTTCATTACTTAAAAACAGATCTACAGAATCTTTAATTTTCAGTATCATTTTCCCGTTCATTTAAAAACTCCTTACAATGGGCACGTATAGAAATATAGTCATCTGAAGAAACGATTAGCGAGTCTATTAGCTCCACTGAAAAAGCATTAGCAAAAAATCCGATTTTCTTTGTCATCTCAATATCATTTGACGTAATTTCTAAGACACCACTGGGATGGTTATGGGCAACCATAATCTTAGATGCATTTGAAAGTAAGGCCGCTTTAAAGATTTGTGCAAGAGAAACCTTTACAGAGTTAATTTCGCCTATTGAAATGATAAAGAAATTGATAACTCTATTTGCATTGTCTAAACAAATCATGGCTGCATGTTCTACATTGAGACCGCCAATTTCTTCGCAAAATAAAGGTGCGGCTTGATTTGCCATAAATATTCGCTCTACATTTAATGAAATATCAATTTCATGACTTCTTTTTAATTCTAGCTGAACGACATCTATCTTCATATTTTCACCAAAAAAGGGGTTGGCATACCTATTCAGGCAGTGCCAACCCCTTTGATTTCTCAAGCGAGCTTTAATACTGGATTACTCCGCCTTCAACATCAAGGAATCTTCCCCATTCTTCTTCCGTAGCTGGTCTAAAATTATCATCACACTGACGGGTGCAAACTCTCGTGCAGCAATCTGATCTTCCACCAGAGCAATCAGCTGTATAATCAGCAAACAGCTCGTTCTCAGTAACCTCTTCAAATACTATTTTTTTCATTGAACGCGCCTCCACAATTTTTTCCACACTCATGTGTGTTCATATTATTTTTATTATAGTGTGTTTGTTTATTTTTTTCAATCCGTTAAGCGTACTTTTGTGCAATTTTAACAACATAAAGTGAGGTTATCCTTATATAAATGTGAGCTCTGCAAAAAAATTACGCTAAAGCGTACTCACGGGTTCAAGAAGGTCATCACCTCTTCAAGACTCTTACCGCTTTTAGCATAGGCATCCATAATCGCATCTGCCTCATGTTGCCGCTTTTGCTCCTGTAGATTCTTGAGTCGTTCGGTCAGTCTATCCTGCTTGTCCTGAAGCTTGATCATCTCAGATTTGATCTTTTCGATTTCAGAATCAATCGACTCCTTAATGGGTCGAGTAGACACACCAATTGCTTGGCGTGCCCCTCACAGATCCGGACGTGCGACTTTCCCGCATCCGGCTCTTTACGAAACTAATCTTCACTGCTATCACGCGTATATACTGACATATATCCTTGCTTTCTCCAGCGGAAATGCTTTATCTATCATGTCAAGGAATCCAGCCCAGCTATAGCTTTTCTTCTGACTCCGTCTGTTCAGCCAATAGAACAGGCTTTTCAACACACGATATTTAAATGCTGTTATTCCGGTTCGATTCTGCCGAATTATCATACATTAGCCTTTGGATTTCCAAGAAAGTACGGCTATCTTTATAAAAAAATACCTATACACAGAATCCAGGCAGACAAACGCTATGTTCTTTTTCATGAAAGAAAAATTTAATTTTCTGCACATCAAAAATTTCTTCTGATTGTATTTTATATTTTCTAAGACTTCCCTACATTCATAAAAACGTGTAACATATTGAAAACTCCATAGTTTCGCAAAAGCCAAAACAAAAAAGTATTATGTCTCCAGATGCGGCGTATCGACTGTCAAACCGTCGAAAATCGTGTATCCAGAACCTTGATTCCAAGCCGTCCAGTCAACTGGCCGGCTTGGTTCATATTGGCATTGATGAAACCAGCTATCACAAGAAGTACAAGTACATCACTGTTGCTGTCAATCATGAATGACGCCAATGAAGTTTGTCAATGGCAATGGCTTAACGCTTCGGGAACAACTGTACACATTCCACTCCCCAACCGAAAGGCAGTTGCTCAAGCCAAAGCAACGTAGTTATTAGAGAAAACGGCTATTCAAGCTACAACAATGCCTGATTAGACAAGTTCATCCTCATTTTTAATTTCAGTATAAAATTTTCCTTCATTCCATATAACATAAGCGCAAGTCTCTTCAACCCTGATATTTTCCTTGCCTAAATATGTCCTCGCCTTATCCATTATTTCTCTATTTTCCTTTTCAGTCCGACCAAGTGCCCAAAGGCCAACAGTAAAGCTTGTCACCGGGTTATATGGCGTATGGTAAAGCACAATTCCATTTCTTTCAGAGCCAACGATATCATCTATAGTTTTCTGAAATTGATCTAATTTTTTTTGGTCAAAAGCAATATCCAATTCAGGTAAATACGCCATAAATGTTCTCACCTTCATATTTTACATCTCCCATTTCATAATTCTATGCATGTTTCCCACTACTTCAACATTTGTTTATAATATTTCTTAGAAAAAAAATAATCTTTTTTTCATTTTCATCTAGGCTTACTTGATTATCTTTGACATTATTAACCTGCGAATTTTCAGGCTTCGCCATACATCGCAAAATATCATCATGTATAAGCAGAGCATTTAATAATTCATCGTAAGATTTATCATCCAGTTGACATTTTTCGATCAACATCCTTAATAAATTCACCCCCGACATAAGAATATCAGTATTACTAATGCGCGGAACGCTACCTTTTGCGATTGCAATTGATTCTATTTGTGTTTTGGAAATGCGTATGGTTATACTTTTTTCCTTTTTATCTACATTACCATCGACCATATTTAAATTCCCCTTTCCGGCATTTTGTACATACATGTATTTACTACAGATTTTCATCCTTGTCAAGTCCGCCCTTTTTAATAAATTCTGCATCTTGAAATTCGTGTTAGTGGAGCTCAAACGCAGAGATAACAAAAAGAGGAAGGACACGCCTCCTCCACGTTCGTCCTTCCTCTTTTTTCATTCCCCGCTCGCCAGCCACCGATCTGCGCAGTGTGCAAGGCATGCGGCGCCGATCGGGCACACGTCCTCGTTGAAGCGCACCTTCGGGTTATGGGCAGAATAGCTGCCGCGTTCATCCATGAATCCCGCGGAGAGATACATGAAGCAGCTGGGTACCCTTTCCGCCACGTTGGCAAAATCCTCCGACGCACTGGCGGTCACATCCGGGTATTCTGTATACTGCGGAATGGAAAGTTCCCTCATATAAGAAAGCATTTCCGTCGTGAGCTTCGGATCACAGATCAGCGGCGGCACATCAGACAGGGCTTCCACCTGCACCTCCCCGCCGAAGACATTGGCCGTGCGTTCCGCCACCTCCCGGATCCGCTGCACCAGCTTCGTGCGTTCCTGCCGGTCATTCGTCCGGAGCGTCCCCTCCAGAACAGCCGTATCCGGTATAATATTGGCCGCCGTGCCCGCCTCGAACTTTCCGATGGTCAGCACGCAGGCCTTCTCCGGGTCCGCTTCCCGCGCGATCAGCTCCTGCAGCGCGAGATGAATATGCACGCCGATATTGATCGGATCAATGCTTTTTTGCGGATAGGCACCGTGGGCACCCTTTCCCTGTATCCGGATGCGGAATCCGTCCACCGAAAACATCATCGTGCCGTGAGCGTTGTACATCACAAGCCCCACCGGCATTTGCCCGGGAGATACGTGGTAGGCAAGTGCAGCATCCACCTGCGGATTTTCCAGAATGCCTGCTTGGATCATGTCCATACTGCCCTCAAAGGTTTCCTCCGCCGGTTGAAACATCAGCTTCACCGTGCCCTGAAGGACCGCCTCGTTTTCCTTCAGCATACGAGCCGCCCCGAGGAGCATCGCCGCATGAAAGTCATGGCCGCAGGTATGCGCCTCTCGTCCGCTGGTGCAGGCAAAAGCTTCCCCGCTCTCTTCCGCCATCGGGAGCGCATCCATGTCCGCCCGCAGAAGTATACAGCGTCCGCCCTGTCCGATGCACGCCGTCACGCCGTGGCCGCACGCCTCCGCTTGAATCCCGTAGCTCCGCAGGGTCTGCAGGACATAGGCCTGGGTCTCCGGCATACAGAGTCCCACCTCCGGATGCTGATGGAAATGTCTTCGGTTCGAAATGATCTCCGCTTTCAGCGCCAACGCGCGCTTATAATAATCCATTGTTCCGCACCTCCTCTTCTTTCTTTTCCTATATTACCTAGCGATAAGACTTTCATCCAGTACTGTAACTGATTTTTTTGCGGATTCCGCATTTTTTTCAGATTGAAAAGCTATCGCCGCCTCCGGGCACGATAAATTCCTCTTGACCTCTTCTCGTTTTTGCCCCATAATCTTCTGTTGAGTGTCGCAGGTGGTCGCTGCCGCAGCAATGCGGGAGAGGAAAGTCCGGGCTTCACAGAGCAGGATGCCTGATAACGTCAGGTTGAGGTGACTCACAGGAAAGTGCAACAGAGAGATACCGCCGGATCCGTCCGGTAAGGGTGAAAAGGCAGTGTAAGAGACTACCGGTCCGCTGGTAACAGTCGGATGCTCTGCAAACCCCATCCGAAGCAAGGCCAAACAGAGGGCGCAAGGCTGCTCGTCTGCCCTCGGGTAGGCTGCTTGAGGCTCATGGCGACATGAGTCCTAGATAGATGACCGCTTAATACATAACCCGGCTTATAACGGTACTCAAAAAGGACGACAGGAAAACCTGTCGTCCTTTTTTAATTGAATTTCCGCTTCACGATCTCCGCGATCATATCCGCCGTGCCCTCTACGCCGAGCAGGGAGGAATCAATCATCAGCTGCTTATGCTTTATGTCATAGGGTGTATATCCGGCATAACGCTTGTGGTAGGCCGTCCGCGCCTTATCCACCTTCATGATGGCTTTTTTCGCCTCGTCTTCCGTCATCCCCAGTACACTGATACAGTTCTCCAGCTTCGCCTTGAAGGGTGCATAAACGAAAATATTGATCACATTCGACTGATTCTGCAGGAGATAATCCGCGCAGCGCCCCACCAGAATGCAGCTTGATTTCCGGGCCAGCTCCAGAATGATGTCCTTCTGTACATCGAAGATCATGTCCTGAATATACTCTGTATCTGTGCCCAGCGGAAACATCCCCGCCAGGAAATGATTTTTAGAGCTTTCCTCCACATCGCTAATCTTCGATACCGGCAGATTCAGCTGATGCGAAACCGCCTCCACGATATCACGATCGTAGTACTCGATGCCAAGCCGCTCTGACAGTGCCTTCGCAATGGGACGCCCCATGCTGCCGAACTCTCTCGTGATGGTAATGTTGTATTTCTCCATATTCCCTCCTAGGCCGTTACCAGGGTTTTCTGATAGCCTCTGACCACACAGCTCAGCGTGAAACAGATCACGAAGTAGCACAGCGCTTCAAAGGCCAGCAGCATAATCATGCCGTTCACATCATAAATGCTTCCCATAACAATGGCACAGTTCCGCATAAACTCCGCCACATCCACCATTTTCAGGAAGGAGGTATCCTTGATGATGGTGATCACCTGGCTGAGCAATGCCGGGATAACCTTCTTATAGGTCTGCGGCAGGACGATATACCAGAGCGTCTGCAGAAAACCGAAGCCCTGGGACTGGGCCGCCTCAAACTGTCCCTTGGGAATGGAGTTGAGACCACCACGGAAGATCTCCGCCATCACTGCTGAGGTGAAAAGCGAAATCGCAAATACCGAAACCGCGATTTTGTTTCCCTTAATGGTGAAGTAGATCCACAGGATCCACAGCAGGTTCGGCGTACAGCGGAAGAACTCCGTATACGCACCCACCAGTGCAGAAGCCCATTTAAAAGGTCCCTCCGCATAGGTACGAATCAGCGCCAGGATGGTGCCGAAGAACATGCTGATGATGGTGGCCAGAACCGCAATGGCAATGGTCATGCCAAGTCCCTTCATCATGAAGGTAAAGTTGGCAAAGGTGAAAATCTGCTGGAACAATGTAAGCATTAGACTTCCTCCCCAATCGTAATATTCTTAGGCTGCGGCAGCCGCATGGAACGAATTTCCAGATAACGTCCCAGTCTGGCCAGCGGAAAACAGATCACAAAATACAGCAGGGCACTGGTGAAATAGGCCTGTGCAAAGTAGCCGCGATCTGCACCCCAGGAATCGGTATAGTACATGAGGTCCATACCAGCCACCATGGCAAGAATCGAAGTGTTCTTCACCAGGTTCAGGGCCTGATTGGCCAGAGGCGGCATGATGATCCGGATGGTCTGGGGCAGGACAACATAACACATGGTCTGCAAATAAGAAAAGCCCTGGGAGGCTGCGGCCTCGGACTGTCCCTTCGGCACTGCCTCAATTCCTGTTCGGATAACCTCGGCGATATAGGCGCCATGGTAAACACCTACGCCAATGACACCCAGGGCAAACTTCGGAATACGGAAACCGGAATTCGAGAACAGCATCGGCAGCACAGAATAGTAGAACAGCACCTGCAGTGCCAACGGCGTGTTCTGCAGAAACTCTACATAAATACGTGCCAGCAGCTTCGCCGGCTTGAAGCGCATGGTGGAAAACATACCGAAGATCACACCCAACACCAACGCCACCAGCAGTCCCACAACGGCAATCTTCAACGTCATGAGAAAACCGGGCACGTAGTAATCGGGCAATGCCTTCCACAGCGCCGCCCAGCGCTTCCCATCCAAAAGACCCTTGATCATATGTCCTATCCTTTACTCAACTGATACAGGAAAGGGACGCCGCAGCAGCTTGTGCGGCGCCCCCTGCATTATCCTGCTTATACCTTCGGCAACCTGACGCCTACGCGATTACTGCAGGTTCCACTCGTCCTGCAAGGTCTTCATGGAACCATCATCAAGCATTGCATTGACCTTCTCGTCTACCAGAGAAGCAAGGCCTGTGTTCTCCTTCGCGGAAGCC
Organism: Parolsenella sp.; assembly: GCA_963659875.1. Classification (GTDB taxonomy): domain Bacteria; phylum Bacillota; class Clostridia; order Lachnospirales; family Lachnospiraceae; genus Oribacterium. Next base: position 42,742 of record CAVKVA010000007.1, on the reverse strand, counting down.
ACACCATACTCCTGCTCGCTGAAACGATCTTCGAGGATGTGGTTGGAATCATTCACATAACCAGAGAGGATTGCACGGTCTACAGAGAAGCAGTCGATCTGCTTGGTGGCCAGTGCCTGTGCCAGTGCCGGATAGCCATCGAACTCCTGGAACTCCGGATTTACATCCAGTCCCTTCTCCTCCACATAGGCCTTGAAGCCGTCCTTTGTGGTGGAGGACTGTGCCACACCGATGATCTTGCCGTCCAGGTCCTCAATGGACTCGATACCGGAATCATTGTTCACCAGAAGGCCTACGGCATCGGTATAGTACGGTGTGGAGAAGTTGTAGGTCTCCTTACGCTCATCGGTGATGGTGAATGTAGCGATAACCAGATCGATCTCGCCGTTCTCCAGCAGCGGTCCTCTGGTCTTTGCGGTCACGCCCTGGAACTCTACGAGCTTCTTCTCTTTCGCTTCATCTGCAGTGCATCCGAAGATCTCTCCGGCAATGTTATAGGCCAGATCATCCTCGAAGCCCTCGTACTCACCGGTTGCAGTATTCTGCAGGGAGAAGTTCGGTACATCGGACTTGCATCCTACCTTCAGAACGCCTCTGTCGATGATCTTCTGTACATCCGCTGCCACATCACCGTCGGCTGCTGTGCTTCCCTCGGCTGCTGCCTCAGCTGCCGCTGTGGTCTCTGCTGCCGCTGCCGTCGTCGCCGCTGTGGTGGATGAAGATGAGGAACCGCAGCCGCTCAATGCTGCTGCCGCTGCCATCACCAGTGCCGCTGCTGCGGAAAGCTTCTTTGTGTTCTTTTTCATAATGTTCTCCTCCTATAAGTTAATGTCGGCGGCCAAAGCCTGCCGAAGTAACCAGATAATAGATCAGCACGGCTACGCATTTAATGCAGGATCTTGCCCAGAAATGCCTTCGTCCGTTCATGCTCCGGTGCGGTAAAGAAATGCTCCGGTGTGCCTTCCTCCACCACATAGCCGCCATCCATGAAGATGACCCGGTCGGCCACCTGGCGGGCAAAGCCCATCTCATGGGTGACACAGATCATGGTGATGTTTTCCTTGGCCAGCTCCACCATAACATTCAATACCTCCTGCACCATCTCCGGATCCAGTGCCGAAGTCGGCTCATCGAAAAGAATCAGCGGCTGGTTGGTGCAGAGCGCCCGGGCAATGGCCACGCGCTGCTGCTGTCCGCCGGACAGCTGGGTGGGATAGTTCCCGGCCTTGGCCTTGAGTCCCACGCGTTCCAGACACTTCATTGCCGTTTCCCTCGCCTGTTCCTTCGGTACGTGCTGCAGCTTCATTGGCGCCAATGTCAGGTTCTCCAGCACCGTCAGATGCGGATAGAGATTGAACTGCTGAAAAACCATGGAGGAATACTTTTTCGCCATCTCCAGATGATTTTTCTTGGTCACCGGCGTTCCCTTGATGGAAATGCTGCCGCTGGTGGGTTCCTCCAGATGGTTAATGCAGCGGATGAAGGTGGACTTACCGGAACCGGAGGGTCCGATGATGACCAGCTTCTCTCCCTCCCGTACCGTCAGGTTGATGTCCTTCAGCACTTCCAGATCGCCGAAGTTTTTCTTCAAATGTTCCACTTTCACCATATCTGCCATGGCACGCACCAGCCTTTCTTGTGTTCAGGACATATTTTCTGCGTCTCATTTCGCAGCACTGCATTTTAGCGCTGCGCATTTGCATCACTTTACAACATTGCTATAAAAATATACAAAATAGCGCCCAGAGCATCTGCTCTGAGCGCCTTTGCTCTTCTGTCGTATGTCTTATGCTTATGGGCCGCATTATAAGGTATAACAAAAGAAGCTGTCAAGCAAAAATTTTTTTAGATGTTTTTCGGCGGCTTCAAATATTTAGGACAAAAGAGACGCCGCTATTACTATTTTCTGTCACTTATCCCACATCGAGGCAGCTGCCGCCGATGAATTCCCGGACGATGGAAGTCTGGGGAATCCGTTCCGGACTGATGGGCAATACATAGTCCAAGAACTTGAGCAGCCGTTTCGCCTCCTGGTAGGCCGGGGAATCCTCCCGGATCTGGAATAGCAGGGGCTCCGCATAAATCTTCAGCACCGGCAGCTCATAGATCATGGCCGAATTCACCATGACATCCGCCCGTTCCTGGTAGGGGAAGATATTTTCCTCCTCGCCCTTCCGCACGTTCTTCCACATCAAAATCGTGCTTTCCGCGCTGTTTCCCCGGGTGCGATTGTCCCGGGTCATACGGCGGAGCAGTCGGGCATCGGAACTGGGAATGCGGTTGTGTTCATCCACATTAAGCTGTGTCAGCGCCGAGATATAGATCCGGAATTTGGCGCTGTCCGGCAGGGCATAACTCATCTTATCATTCAGGCAGTGAATGCCCTCGATCACCAGAATGTCATCTTCTGCGAGCCGCAGCTTATCGCCCTTGTACTCCCGGGTACCGGTGAGGAAATTGTAGTGCGGCATGTCCACCTCTTCTCCCGCTAAAAGACGCAGCATGTCCGTATTGAACTGCGGAAGGTCCACACAGTCGATGGACTCGAAGTCGTATTCACCCTTTTCATTCCGGGGCGTCTCACTGCGGTTCCGGAAGTAATTGTCCACGGAAATGGCATGGGGATGCAAGCCCAGAGCCTGCAATTGAATGCTCAGTCGCTTGCTGAATGTGGTTTTCCCCGAAGAAGACGGCCCCGCAATCATAATGAGTTTTTTCTTCTCATCCGCCACCCGCTGCGCAATGTTGCCGATGGTCTTCTCAAAAATCGCCTCCTGCATCAAAATCAGCTCATCGGTCTTACCTGCCACGATCTGGTCATTCAGTGCGGCAATGCAGGAGCAGCCGATGCTGCGGGCCCACATCGAGGAACTGCGCTGCACCTCATACAGCTTGTCCATGGGCTTAAATTCCGGCAGCCGATCCGGGGACTTATGAGTGGGCAGCAAAAGAATAAAGCCGCTGCCGTAGGGCAGGAGATCATAGAGCCGGATATCGCCTGTATTGCCGGCCATATAGCCATAGAAATAGTCCTTAAAATCGCCCAGCGCATACAAATTCACCCGGGAGGTCATGCGATAATGAAAAAGATGCTCCTTTTCATGCATCTTGCACATGCGGAAAAAGCGCACCGCTTCCTCCGTAGGCACCGACTGCTTCTCGATGGGCAGTCGGGCCGCCGTGTATTCCTGCATTTTGGCCTTCACCTTCTCAAGAAGCGCCGCCGTGGGCTGCTGCTCTCCTTCCATATAGCAATAGAAGCCGCCGCCCAGGGTATAGTCCACCACCACATGGATGCCCTCGGGCTTTCCCAGCACCTCATGGAAGCCCTTCAGCATCATAAAAATCGCCGTTCTCTGATAGGTCATCAAGCCGATCTCATCCTGCAGGGTCACAAAATGCACATCCATATCCCGGGGAATCGTCTGCCGCAGTTCATAGAGTCGGGAACCGGACTGCGCCAGAAGGATATCAAAGTCATAGTCCTTCTGAAAAGCCTCTGCCGCCTCCCGAAAACATGTGCCCGCCGGAAATTCCAGGGTTTTCCCCTTTGCACTGATCTTCATGCCTTACCTCCTGCTCTTTTATACCGCTTCCTCCGGAAAGCGTGTCTCTGCCTCCAGAATCTGTAGTTCAGGATAATGCTTTCGCATGTAGGCGGCTGCCGCCGGCACAAAAACATGCTCAAGCCCGTAGTGTCCTGCATCCAACAGACTGATTCCCGCCTCCACATAGTCCAGCCCGTCATGATGTCCCATGTCTCCCGTCAGGAAAGCATCCACTTCGCAATGAAGTACGTTTTCCATTTCTCCTCTGCCGGAGCCGGGACAGCAGGCCAGACGACGAATCGGCCGCCCCGCATCATAGAAATTCACAAAAGGAAGGCCGAAGCACCGCTTCACGTATGCCGCCAGCTCCCGAGCAGACATTGCCTCCGGAAGTTCCGCCACAAAACCGATACCGTAGCGACTCACCGCCCGGCCCTCAGCCCGTTCTGCCGCAGCGAAGACATTATCCTCCTGATACGCTGCCGCTTCCATCGGCCCCAGGTTCTGCAGCCCCAGCTGCCGACAAACCAGGTCGCCCATGCCGCCGGGACAGCTGTCAAAATTGGTATGCATGGAATAGACTGCCACGTCGTTTCGGATCAGGGTCAGCAATTTCCTGCCGAGGGGTGTCTCATCATTCACCTGCTTCACGGCATGGAACAGGATCGGGTGATGTGTCAGAATCAGCTCCGCACCGGCGGCGATGGCCGCCTCCACCACCTGCTCCGTGGCATCCAAAGCCACATATACCTTGGTGATTTCCCGATCGCGACGCCCCACCAGAAGGCCGGGATTGTCCCAGTCACAGGCCGCCGCCCGGGGTGCCAGCGCTTCCAGCTGCTGAATGATTTCACTCAGAATCATAGATATACCTCCATGGCAGTACAACAGTCTTCATAGGCCTGTCGTATCTCCGCCTTCTCTGTTTTTTCCAGAATCCCCTCATAGCGCTGCTTTTCCCGCTGCAGAAAGTCCCGCAGCACCGGATCTCGCCGGGACAGCAGCAGCCAGCCGTAGGTATACAGTATCCGCTCCGGCAGCGCCGCCACACGGCTGTCTCCCAATTCGGCAAGGGCCGCGGAAAGGCCGGTGCCCTCCTGTGTCAAAGAAAGGATCACATAAAATTTCCCTTCGTCCACGAGCATCACCTCGTCTGTCAGCCGCAGTCCCCTCTGCAAAAGCCTTTCCCGCACGTGGTCAATGTCCGACTGAGGTGAAAGAATAAAGCGGTCAAAATCCCCTTCCCGGCCATCCAGGATACGGAGCATCAGCTCGCCTCCCATACCGGCAATGATCACAGTCTCCGCCTCGCCGCTCTGTACCGGCTGAAGGCCGTCTCCCAGTCGGGTTTCGATGCTGTCCGCAAGCCCCGCCCGGGCAATGTTGGCCTTCGCCTGCTCGAGGGGCCCCGGCCGCACGTCACAGGCCAGCACCCGCGCAGCCTTCCCTCGCTCTCTCAACGCAATGGAAACGTAGGCGTGGTCACAGCCGATGTCCGCCGCGGTATGACAGGGCGGCACCATTGCCACAATCTGCTCCAGTCTTTTCGGTAATCTGATCATAGTCCTCCTGCTTCTACAGCCGCAGATTTTCCAGCTCCGACTGCTCCTTAAACAGCGCCGTCAGCTTCTGTCCGTCCGTCTCCGCCTCGATCTGCGCATTCAAGGCCTGCATGCGGATGTTTCGGATAATGTCTTCGAGCCCCCGTTTAAAATCGAACTCGTTGCTGTTCTCCGGCAGAAGATTCCCGTTGAACATGGCCACCACCCGCTGGTAGGCCTCCTCGTCCTCCCGGAAGCTGTCCAGAATCTGGTTCACCGGCTGCTGCGCATACACCATGCTCAGCACCTTCCGACAGGTCGGATCCGAAATGTCCTCCTCCCGGATGTACCGCTTCACCAGTTCGATGATCTCCGGCTTCTCGGAAAGCCAGGTGATGAGCTGCCGCTCCGACTTCTGCACCGCCGTCTCCGGCGCCTTCCGCTTTCCCTGGGCCGGACGGTCAAAATAATCCGTCTGGGCATATACCTTCTTCTGGAAGGGGGAATTCTGCTGGTTCATCTTCTGCAGCACCAGCCGCCGCAGTCCGTTGTAGTCGATAACTTGCTCCCGGGCCACCGCCTTCATATAATTTTCCTGCTCCAATGGTTCCCGGAAACGACAAAGCATCTCGGCCAGCGCATTGATATAGGCCGTCTGCCCTGCCGGGTCCTGAAGATTGTAGCCGCGCTTGATGGCCTCTGCCTCCCAAAGAAAGGAATTCTTCGCCTGGTCGATGCGTTCCTGGAATTTCTCCGCGCCTTCCGCCTTGATGAACTCGTCCGGGTCCTTATGAGGTTTCACGTTGATGACTCTTGCGGTAATGCCGGCAGCCCGCAGGATCGGGATGGCGCGCCGGGCAGCCTTCACCCCCGCATTATCGGAATCGTAGGTCAGCAGGACTTCATTCACAAAACGCTTCAGCAGCCGCGCCTGATTTTCCGTGAGAGAGGTACCCAGAGAAGCCACCGCGCATTGGAAGCCCGCCTGGTGCATGGAGATGACATCCATATATCCCTCACAGAGGATCATATAGCTTTTCCGAGACTTCCGGGCAAAATTCAGGCCGAAGAGATTCCGGGATTTGTCGAAAAGCTTCGTTTCCGGCGAATTCAGGTACTTGGGTTCTCCGTCGCCCATGACCCGGCCGCCGAAGCCGATCACCCGGTTGTTGTAGTCCATAATGGGAAACATGACCCGATTAAAGAACTTGTCGTAAACGCCCCGCTCAGAAAAGCTGAAGAGACCGCTCTCCCGCAGCAGCGCATCCGAAAAGCCCTTCTGGCGAAGATAGCGGTACAGACCGTCCCGACTCTGGTCCGCATAGCCCAGTCCCCAGTGGGTAATGGTGTCATCCCGCAGAGCCCGTCCCCGCAGATAGCGAAGGCCGATCTCTCCCGGTTTGGTCTTCAGCGCCGCATAGAAATAAACGGCCGCCGCCTTGTTGATCTCCAGCAGCTGCCCGCGGATGTCCTTTTCCTGACGCTGCGCGCTCCCCTCCGGTCCGCTTTCCGGCAGGGTATAGCCCACCTGGTCCGCCAGCCGCTTCAGTGCCTCCTGAAAGGTAATGTTTTCATAATCCATCAGAAAGCGGACGGCATCGCCTCCCTTGCCGCAGCCGAAGCAGTAAAAGATCTGCTTCCCCGGCGCCACAGAAAAGGAGGCCGTCTTCTCGCCGTGGAAGGGACAAAGCCCGAAATAGTTGGCTCCCTTCTTCTTCAGGGCGACATAATTTCCGATGACATCCACAATATTGACTCGGGAGCGTACTTCATCCACGATTTCATCTGAATAATACAAGCCTCTCTCCTCCGCTTATGATTTCTGCCAGCCCCGCGGCACATAATACTCACAAAACTTCGCCGTGCAATAGTCGTCCGTCATGCCGGCAATGTAGTCGCAGACCACCCGCTGCCGCGCCGCCTCCTCGGCTCTGGCGCTGCCCGGCAGGTCATGCCTTACCCCGGCAAGTCCCGCCGAAAGCATTAGCATATACTCCTCGGGCATGCGGTCCGGATGCTGCATGTAGAACTGAAAGAGCAGACGGATCATGTCGTGGACCTTCCACTCCTCCCGCTTGGCCTCGCCGCCCGTGTATACATTATCAAACATCCACTGGCGGAGGCCCGTCATGGCCTGCAGCACCTCGGGATTCATGGATAATGTCGGCTGCCCCAGCGATGCGAAGATGACGCCGCGAATCATGGTGTTCAGTCTGTCCTTGACGCTGTGGCCCAGCACCCGGGTAAACATTTCCGGCAGCTGCTCCTCCCGGAAGAGGCCTGCCCGTATCGCATCGTCTATGTCATGATTGATGTAGGCGATCTTGTCCGCGAAACGCACCGCCTGTCCCTCCAGGGTATGGGGATGGCCGCTGGTTTTGTGGTTCCGGATGCCGTCCCGCACCTCTTTGGTCAGATTGAGGCCCTGGCCGTTCTTCTCCAGCACCTCCACCACCCGGACGCTCTGCTCCACATGAGAAAAGCCCTCCAGACAGAGCTCATTCAGCACGCGCTCCCCGGCGTGGCCGAAGGGAGTATGGCCCAGATCATGACCGAGGGAGATGGCCTCCGTCAGATCTTCGTTCAGTCGCAGGGCCTTGGCAAAGGTGCGGGCAATCTGACTAACCTCCAGGGTATGGGTCAGGCGCGTCCGGTAATGATCGCCCTCCGGCGCGATGAATACCTGGGTCTTGTGCTTCAGGCGGCGGAAGGCCTTGCAGTGGATGATGCGGTCACGATCCCGTTCGTAGACCGGACGGATATCATCCTGAGGTTCGGCGCGATCCCGTCCCTGGGAATCCGCGGACAGGGCGGCATAGGGCGATAAGGTCTGCCGCTCCAGCTCTTCCAGTTCTTCTCTGATGCTCATAACGACCTCCCCTCAAAATCCGAAACAAATGTAAGGCTAGTATAACATGGATTCGGATGATTGACATCACCACATAAAGCAAAAGCGGATTCCTTACGGAATCCGCTTTTATGCGCCCTCAGGGACTCGAACCCTGGACAAATAGATTAAGAGTCTACTGCTCTACCAACTGAGCTAAGGGCGCCCACTCGATGCGACTGGATTCGAACCAGCGGCCTCTGCGTCCCGAACGCAGCGCTCTACCAAGCTGAGCCACGCATCGTTATTCGGTTTTTTTGTTTGCCGCTCATCGGCGACAGGTGATATAATACTACGGCAGGTCAGAACTGTCAACAAGAATTTTGAAAATTTTTTCAAATGTTTCGCAACGGGTGTTACAGCTCTCCCGCATACAAAAACGGAGCGCGACAATGCGCGCTCCGCCTTATGCTTTCTCTGATTTTTCAGACCTCTCAGGCCTCGCTGCCCTCGGTCTGCTCCGGCTGTGCAGCCGTCTCTTCTGTCTGCACCGGCTGGGCTGCTTCCTCTGCCTGTCCGCTGAAGGACTGGGAAAGCTCCCGACGGTTGGTGCTCACGATGTCGTAGGTGCCCTTCAAAGAAGTCATCAGATCATTGAAGCGGCTCTGGGCGCCGTCCATGGAATGGCTGAGAATCGCCTCCAGGCTAGCCAGCATATCGTCCGTGTAGCGGATGGCATTGGTGCGGATGCTGTTGGCATCGGCCACCGCATTGTTCACAATGGATTCTGCCTGGGCCTGGGCCTGCTGCACCAGTGCATTGGCCTGGGAATAGGCCTGCTGCATGATCTCGTTCTCCGACAGCATCGCCTCCGACTTCTGCTTCGCGTCAGACAGAATGGTCTCTGCCTGGCTCTTGGCATCGCTCAGAATGGCATCCTGCTGGGAAATGATCTTCTGATACTTCTTGATCTCATCCGGTACCCGCAGACGAAGCTCCACCAGAAGCTCCTCCATCTCTTCCTTATTCACAAGAATCTTTGTATTGGACAGTGCCTGGTATTTGCAGCTGTCAATATACTCTTCGATCTCTCCGATCAGCTGTTCAATTCTGCTCATGTATTGTCACACCTCACCCTGTGATTTTATATCTCCCTGATTCAGGACAGCCTGCTGTGCTCTCCGTTCCCGCATTCTCTCCTCGGTACGCTTCGCCACCAGCTCCGGCACAAACGTGCGGATATCTCCGTGATATGCGGCGATTTCCTTTACCATGCTGGAACTCAAATAGGAATACTTCAGATTGGTCGTGAAAAATATCGTATCGATGTCCGGTGCAATCGCTCTGTTGGTTTGTGCCAGCTGCAGCTCATACTCGAAGTCTGTCACGGCACGAAGCCCCCGGACAATGACGCCGGCACCGCACCGGTGCGCGTAATCCACTGTCAGGCCATCAAAGGATCTGACCTCGACATTATCCATATCACAGGTCAAATCTTGAATCATTTTAACACGTTCCTCCATTGAAAACAATGGGCTTTTTGCGCTGTTGACCAGCACTCCTACGATGAGCCGGTCCACCACCTGCGCACTTCTTTTTATGATATCCAGGTGTCCGAATGTCACCGGATCAAAAGAACCCGGATAGAGTCCGATCTTCATTTCCTACCCCTCATGCGGCACTGCCTTTCGGAGAAAGGCGTGTTTGTTTGTCTTGTAAAGCTTTTCCCGAACGATCTCGTAGCCCAGAGACTCCAGATCCGAAAAATCATCCTCCAGCGCCCCCTCCACGATAAAGAGGGTATCCGCATCCACATAATCCATATCGTGAATCAACCGGAGTGCCTTTCGCTCCAGGCCGTTCTGGTAAGGCGGATCCATAAATACGATGCCAAAGCGATAGCCCTTGCCCTTCAATCGGTTCAGGGCCGTCATATAGTCCCCGGCGATCACCTGGGCTCTGTCCGTGAAATGCGTGTGGGCCAGGTTCTCGTTGATGCAGGCGGCTGCCTTCGGATTGTTGTCCACAAAGACCGCCCGCCGGGCATCCCGGGACAGGGCTTCAATGCCGATGCCTCCGGAGCCTGCGAAAAGATCCAGGAAATCACAGCCCGGAATATCGAACTGTATCATATTAAAAAGGGTTTCCTTGATGCGATCCGTAGTAGGACGGGTGTCCATGGAATCAATGGTTTTCAAGGTCAGTCGTCTGGCGCTGCCGGCAATTACTCTCATATCGTATCCTTCCTCTTATTTGTCCCTGTTATCATAAGTATCCATTCTCGGTTTGTAAAGTTTTTTCCTATGTTCAGACCGCTGTCCGGTCACTAGAGCACATCGCTCTCCGTAAGGTACTGCGCCATCTGCTGCCGCAGCATTGCATGCCTTTCATGGCAGAGTTCCGGATCCTCAGAAAGAATCGTCCGGGCATCCTCTGCCGCCATTTCCAGAAGCGCCCGGTCCTCATAGATATCCGCCATGGAAAATTCCAGCTCACCGGCCTGACGAACCCCCAGCAGATCACCGGGTCCCCGCAGCCGGAGATCCTCCTCCGCAATCCGGAAGCCGTCATTGGAGTGAGACAGAATCTCTAACCGCCGCCCGGAGTTTTCCGAATGCTTCGCGTCCACAAAAATGCAGTAGCTTTGCAAATTCGAGCGTCCCACACGTCCCCGGAGCTGGTGCAGCTGCGCCAGACCGAAGCGCTCTGCATTCTCCACCAGCATCACCGTCGCATTGGGCACATCCACGCCGACCTCCACCACCGTGGTGGACACCAGAATGTCGATTTCCTGTCGCAGGAAACGCAGCATGAGCGCTTCCTTTTCCCGCGGCTTCATCTTCCCGTGCAGTCCTTCAATGCGTACATCCGCCGGAAAGGCACGGCGAAGACGTGCCGTCGTGTCCGTTACGTTTTCCAGCTCCAGGGTATCGTTCCCCTCGATCATGGGACAGATTACATAGGCCTGTCTGCCCGCCTGCAGCTCCCGATAGATAAAGCGGCAGGCCTTTTCCCGATCCGTCGCCGGAATCACCGCATTCTTGATGGGCAGCCGATTCGCCGGACGTTCATTGATCCGGGACACCCGGCAGTCCGCATAGAGCAGCTTCGCCAGAGTCCGGGGAATCGGCGTCGCGGACATTCCCAGCATATGGGGCATCCCGCCCTTTTCCGACAACGCCTTCCTCTGCCGGACGCCGAAGCGGTGCTGTTCATCCGTGATCACCAGGCCAAGGCGCCGGTAGGAAACGCCCTCCTGAAAGAGGGCATGGGTGCCCACAATCAGCTGCACCCGCCCCTCTGCCAGAGCCCGACAGCATTTGCCGCGTTCTGCCGTCGTCAGAGAGCCGGTCAGAAGCACCGTCTCATAAGGAAGGTCATTGGCTTTCAGAAGCGCATTCAGCTTTTCATAATGCTGGATCGCCAAAATCTCCGTCGGCGCCATCAGGGCTGCCTGACCGCCATTCATCGCCATTTCCAGCATGGCCAGCATGGCAATGATGGTTTTTCCGGAACCCACATCTCCCTGCAGAAGCCGGTTCATCACCCGTCCCGAGGCCATATCGCCGCGAATTTCGGAAAGTGCCTGCTTCTGTCCTTCTGTCAGCGCAAAGGGCAGGGCCGAAATCACCTGTTCCAGCATCGGCTTCTGCTCTATAACAAAGCCGGAATCCTGCTCCTCTGTTTGCCTGCCCGCCAGCATCCCCAGCGAAAACAACAGAAGCTCATTGAAGCTTAGGCGCTTCCGTGCCCGCCGGAAGGCCTCCATCGTATGCGGAAAATGAATTTCCGCTATGGTCTCCAGCATGGTCGGCAACCCCCGCTTCTCGCGAAGCGCCCCCGGCAGAAAATCTTCCTGCAGAAGTCTTCCCCGGGGATCTGCCGAAAGACTTCCCGCCGTGAGGAGTGCCAAGGCCTGCTGCACGCACTTTCGGATCAGGGCATTGCTGATGCCTTTGGTCTGGGCATATACCGGTTCAAAGCTGCCGATCTTTTCGGCATACATTTCCGGAGCATAGAGTTTCGGCTGGGTCATGCACAGCTGCCCCTGGTAACGTCCCACCTTCCCGTAGAACACCAATCGTTTGCCTGCCCGCAGCTGATTCTTGAGGAAGGGCGCATTGAACCAGATGAGCCGAATACTGCCGCTGCTGTCCCGAAGGCTCAGACTGACCATCCTGCGGCCATTGGCGGAAAACAAGGTCGCATCCCGCTGCAGAACACATGCCAGCGCCTGCACTTCCCCTTCTTCCAGCGCACCGATCTCCCGGGGCGCCGGAAAGCTCAGGTAGGAGCTCGGGAAGTACCAGAGCAGATCCACCGGCTCCCGGATCCCCAGCTGCAGGAACAGCGCCTCTGTTTTCGGCCCGATTCCCTTCAGTTCACTCAGCTTCATTTCTGTCCTCCAAAGAAAAAGAACAGGAAGGCCCAGCCGTCCGCAAAGCCTTCCCGTCCTGTTCTCCCTGTTCTTATTCTGCCGAAATGAAGTAGTAGTAAACCGGCTGTCCGCCGTACTGCAGCTCCACTTCCACCTCCGGGAAGGCATCCTGCAGGAAGGCCGTCATTGCCTCTGCCTCCTCCTCGGAAACATCCTGTCCGTAATACAGTGTCACAATTTCGGAATCCTCGGTCAGCAGCGCCTGCAGGGAATCCCTGGTCACTGTCTGCTGGTCCTTGCCCACGGCCAGAAGCCCCTGATCGCCGATACACATGATATCGCCTTCATTGATCTCATGGCCTTCAATGGTCGTATTCCGTACCGCATAGGTAAGCTCTGCGGAGCGCACCTGAGAAAGGGCCTCCAGCATTGACGCTTCATTTTCTGCCGGTTCCGCCTCGGGATTGAAGCCGATCATGGCGCTGATGCCCTGGGGAATCGTCTTCGTGGGGATCACGTGCAGATCCTTATCCTCCAGCAGCTCCGCCGCCTGATTGGCCGCCAGGATGATGTTTTTGTTATTGGGCAGCACATAGATATGCTCTGCATTCAGCTTTTCTGCCGCCTGAAGAATGTCTTCCGTGGAAGGATTCATGGTCTGTCCGCCGGAAATCACATGGTCCACACCGATTTCCTCGAAAATTCCCTTGAGTCCGTCACCCGCACAGACAGCGATGAAACCATATTTCTTCTTCGGCGCCTGCTTTGTTTCCTCCAGCTTCTCCATCGCCGCCAGCTTGGAGGCATCCTTGATCAGTGTCTCATGATGCTCCAGCCGCATGTTGTCCACCTTCATCTTGGAAAGGTAGCCCAGGGTCAGGCCCTTTTCAAAGGCATTGCCCGGGTGGTTGGTGTGCACATGCACCTTAATGATGTTTTCATCCGAGAAGCAGACAATGGAGTCGCCCACGGTGTTCAGCCAGCTGCGGAGACCTTCCACTTCCTCATCCGTGAATTCGTGATCACCGTTCACCATAAACTCGGTGCAGTAGCCAAACTTAATGTCTGCGGTAGAGATCTCACCACGGGATTTCCGCTCCGCCGGTGCTGCATTGCCCGCATCCGAGAGATCCAGCTCGAGGGTCTCACCGGAGAGAGAGGCCAAAGCGCCCCGGAGAACCGTCATCAGACCCTCTCCGCCGGAATCCACCACACCGGCTTCCTTCAGTACCGGCAGCATTTCCGGTGTCTTCTGCAGCACGGACTCACCATAGTCGATGACATCCCGCAGCAGCTCCAGGGTATCCTCCCGGGAAACGGAAAGCTCGGTGATCCGGTCTGCCATTCCCTTGGCCACCGTAAGAATGGTGCCCTCCTTCGGCTTCATCACGGCCTTGTAGGCGGTCTCCACCGCTCTGGAAAAGGCTCTTGCCAGCACCAGGCTGTCAATGCTTCCCTCCTCGCGAATTTCCTTCGTAAAGCCGCGGATGAGCTGTGACAGGATAACGCCGGAGTTTCCACGGGCACCCCGCAGGGAACCGCTTGCCATGGCCTTCGCCACATTTTCGATGGTGGGTTCTGTGATCTCCGCCACATCCCGGGCTGCCGACATGATGGTCATGGTCATGTTGGTGCCTGTGTCACCGTCCGGCACCGGAAATACATTCAGCTCATTGATCAGCTCTTTGTTCTGCTGCAGCCTGGCTGCACCTGCCAAAAAGGCAGCCTGCAGCTGCTTTGCATCTATCTGCTTACCCAAAGGTTCTGTCCTCCTTCATTTCCATTCACTCAGTCAATGACTCTGACGCCTTCGACAAAGACATTCACTGTACGGACATGCATGCCCGTGTACTCACTGACCTTGTAGCGCACATTCTCCACCAGATTGTCCGCAACCGCCTGAATGCTGACGCCATAGGCCACAATCACGTGAAAATCCAGATCGATTTCATTGTCCTGAATCGTCACAGAGATGCCCTTCGTCAGACTTTCCTTCTTGAGAAGCCGGGCAAAACCGCCCTCCTTCACGGAAACCTTCGCCATACCGACAATGCCGAAGCACTCCACCGCAGTGGTGCCTGCATAGGTGGCCACAACCTCCGGGGTGATCTGGATCTGCCCCATTTTCGAAGCAATCGTTCCCTTCATATATACCTCCAAGCCTATTCTGCTTTCATTGATGAACCGTTACGCAAAATTTTTCTTTTCTATTATAAGCGATAATATAGGTAAGAAGCAAGGTAAAGAAAAAGTAAGAGGGCACTGCGACTTACATCGCAATGCCCTCGTAATCATTCAACATATGATGCAGACAAATTAAGCATTACCTGCAATCGCACGCTCAACTTTTCCGGATCTTAAGCAGGAAGTACATACATACATCTTCTTTGTACCGCCATCTACCTTTACTCTAACTGACTTAACGTTAGCCTTCCAAACCTTGTTGGATCTTCTATGTGAATGGCTTACCTGATTACCGAAGTGAACTGCCTTCTCACAAATTGCACATTTAGCCATGGTTGCACCTCCTTCTTACAAAATACCGCCGCTCAAATCGCGACTCACATATGTTATCAAATCTGGATACAGATTGCAAGCACTTTTTGAAATAAAAACGGCTATTTTACTTCTTCCTCCAGTATAGCCTCTGCCTGCGCTTCGGCTTCTTTGGATACCCGGTTGCCGCCGGTAAAACGGTCCAGAAGCTCCGGCACCATGTCGAGAATCTTCGTCATGGTGTCCTGATTCTTCACATTCACCAGCTTGCTCTTTCCGTTCTGCAGGATCAGGATCGCGGTAGGTGTGATCCGGGAGCTCATGGCACCGGCGCCGGCATCTCCGTTTCCCTTCTCCTTTTTCTGATCAAAGCCGCCGGCGCCCATGCCGCAGCTGACCTCCATCAGGGGAATCAATGTGGCATCTCCCACCACAATGGGTTCGCCGACCACGGTCTTGGAGGTCACAAAGCCATCCATCCCCCGGAACATACTCTCAATCAGATTCGTCACATTGCTGTTTTCCATCCTCTTTCTCTCCTCCAAAGAGCAGTGTTCGGATCTGCCGGTTCAGCAGCAGCCGAATCATCACCACCAGTACATGCCAGAGCCGAATGTAACCGCGTACATGAAGCTCGCCGTTAAAGCAATCCTTCTCAAATTCCGGGTACAGCGCAAGCTCTCTTCCGTAGATCGGATAAAAAATACTGAGCAGAGACAGGAGCTTCCCCATGAGATAGGGGTCCGAAATTCCAAAACGAAGACTCCCGTAAAGCGCCCGGAACCTGCCGTGCCGCAGAAGATACCGAATCTGCCGCAGCACAAGCTGCAGGCTCTCCCGGTTTTCTTCCTCCGACAGCCAGCGGGCGGCACGCTTCAGCTTAGCTCTGCTCATCCTTCTCCGTCTCCTTTATGGTGTAGCGAAGCGCCCGCAGACGATAGCGGAAGCCGTCCCGGTCATAGTCGCCCTTCAGCTCCAGTGCCCGAAAAAGCCAGTGCACCGAGAATTGCGCATGCCCCGCCGCAGCTTCCTGCCGTTCCAGATCCAGACTGTAGCGCAGCGGCACAAAAAGAAGCAGTATAAGCACCAGTAACAAAATCGCCAGAACTGCCAAAAGAAAAAGGAGCAGAATCTTCAGAAGCATCATCAGCATTTCTGAATTCCCTCCTCCCGAAGCATTCTCTGGACCAGGCGCAGCGCCTCCGGATAGCCGTAGGCCAGGCCCAGGATCTCCACATCCTCCGTGTTCAGCCGCGGATTCAGAAAGTTCACGGCATTCCAGATTTCATACAGATTCGGCTTTCTCGCCGCGGTCACAATATAACAGGCCGGCTGCCAGCGTCCCTCCCGAAGATTCTCCAGAAGCTCCGCGCGGCGCTTCCAGGCATGCGGGCCGTAATACATGGATTTCGAAAAAATCATTTTTTGCTCAGACGAAGCGATCCAGGATCATATCCCGGGCAATCTCCAGCGCCTTTTCCGTGGTTTTCTCGCGGATCTCCCGGCGATCGCCCTCAAAATGGCACTCCGTCACCTTGGTCTTGCCCTTGACGCAGACGGCAATATAAACCAGTCCCACCGGCTTATCCTCCATGGCATCCGGTCCCGCATTACCGGTCACCGCGATGCTGAGGTCTGCTTCCGACTCCATCAGCGCACCGATGGCCATTTCCTTCGCACACTGCGCGGACACTGCCCCTTCCTTCCGCAGGGTATCCTTCTTCACCGAAAGCACCCGCTTCTTGGCCTTATTGGAATAGGTCACAAAGCCAAGCTTAAAGCACTGGGACATGCCCGGCACCGAGGTCAATGCTGCCGAAATCAGGCCGCCGGTCAGGCTTTCCGCCGTAGTCACCGTCAGTCCCTGATCCATCAGAAGCGCCGCAACCTGCTGTTCCATGGGCGCATCTGTGTTCTCCAGCATTTCCGGATTTTTCAGAAGAAGCTTTTCCTTCTTGTCCTTATGCTCCTTCTCCCGATCCTTTTCCTTCTTTTCTCCCATTACATGCCTCCCTCCGTGATGACACGGATATTCTTCACAATGTAGTCAATCAGTGAAACAATGGTCAGAATCAATGCTGCTGCCGCAAAAATAAGCGTCAGCGTCTTCAGGCAGTCCAGATTCAGAATCAGAAGAATCACGGTGATCATCTGGGAAACTGTCTTGAACTTTCCCCACCAGGAAGCCGCGATCACAATGCCGTTGTCTGAAGCCACCAGCCGAAAACCGGAAATGATAAATTCTCTTCCTATAATAATAATGACATACCAGGCCGGCAGCTGCCGAAGTCCCACCATACAGATCAGCGCAGAACACACCAGCAGCTTATCCGCCAGGGGATCCATGAACTTGCCGAAGTCCGTCACCAGATGGTCCCGTCTTGCCAGGTATCCGTCCAGAAAATCCGTAAAGGAAGCAATGCAGAAAACCGCCAAGGCCGCAAGGCGAAGGCTCTGCACCGTGCCGTCCTGCAGCAGCAGAAGCAATACAAAAACCGGCACCAGAAGCATACGCAGTACCGTCAGCTTGTTGGGCAAATTCATAGCATCTCTCCTATCAGATCATAGCCGTCCGAAGACACGATCTGCACATTCACCATGTCCCCGGCCATCAGATTCCGATTTTCACCGCCATCCACATAGACAAAGCTGTCAATATCCGGGGCATCCATATAGGATCTCGCGACGTAGACATTGGCCTCCGGATCATAAGCGGAAATCATCACCCGCAGACTGCGTCCGACCTGCTCCGCCGCTTTCTCAAAGGCAATGCCCTGCTGCAATGCCATCAGGGCATCCTGCCGCTGCTGCTTCACACGTTCCGGAAGCTGGGGCTGCATCTGCGCCGCCGCTGTACCTTCCTCCTGGGAATAAGGGAATACACCCAGACGGTCAAAGCGTTCCTCGGTCACAAAGCGCTTGAGAATTTCAAAATCCTCCTCGGTTTCTCCGGGAAAGCCGGTGATGAGTGTGGTTCGCAGTGCAATGTCCGGAATCTTCTCCCGCAGCATCGCAATCTTCTCCCGCAGCTCCGCTTCCCGGGTCTTCCGGTTCATGGCCTTCAGAATCCGGTCAGAGGCGTGCTGAATAGGAATATCCAGATAGTGGCAGACCTTGGGATTTCTGCGAATGGCTTCCACCAGGTCCTCATCAATCTCCTCCGGATAGCAGTAGAGAATTCGGATCCACTCCAGCCCCTCCAGGGCGGACAGGCGATCCAGGAGCTCCGGCAACGCCTTGTGTCCGTAGAGATCCGTACCGTATAAGGTGGTTTCCTGCGCCACCAGGATCAACTCCCGGGCACCGTTCTGCACCAGAGACGCCGCCTCTGCCAGCAGATTTTCCATGGGCACGGAACGATAATGTCCCCGCAGCTTCGGAATGATGCAGTAGGTGCAGTACTTGTCGCAGCCCTCTGCAATCTTCAGATACTGGGTGTAGCACTCACCACTTTCCACACGCTTCAGCTGCCGGTCCAGCTTCTCCACGTACTCGCTGACGCTGATGACCTCATCCACCTCCGGCAGCTCCTTCCGGATTTCATCCCGGTAGCGCTCCACGAGACAGCCGGCCACGATCAGCTTTTTGAGCTTCGCACTTTCCTTGTACTCACCCATCTCAATGATGGTGTTGATGCTCTCCTCCTTCGCCGGTCCGATGAAGGAGCAGGTGTTGATGATGGCAAGATCCGCCTCTTCGGGATCATCCGTGACCTCGGAGCCGGGATACTGCTCCAGCAGGCCGCTGAGCAGCTTTTCTGAGTCTACGCGGTTTTTATCGCAGCCCAGAGAAATCATATACAGCTTCATCAGGCCTCGCTATCTGACTCGTAATTGTCTTCGCTGGAGCCGCCGAGATCGGTGTGGTCCTCTTCGATATCGTCGTCATCCTCGCCATCCTCGGTCACATAGCGTGAGAAATCTTCCTTTTCGATCTTAACAGAGATCGGCTCATCATCCTCTTCAGAGCCCTTCTCGATGGTCACTGCACCCTTGGAAATCTCGTCAATGGCAATGGACAGAGGCTTCTTTCCCTCTTCGTTGGGCAGCAGCGGCTCATCACCGTCGATGATCTGCCGTGCTCTCTTGGCGCTGGCAATCACCACGGAAAATCTGGACTCTACCTCGTGTGCACTGTCCTCTGCTCCGTTGTTCAGAGATCCGATCAGATCATTGTATGTTGGACGTAACATTTTCTATCCTCCTCAGTTCTTTTCTGATGTTTTCTATAATGTCTAAATGTACGGATGCCCGATCATGGCTCGCACTGATAAGATTATGCAGTTTTTCCGTACAGCTGTCAATATTGTCATTGATCAGGATGAAATCGTAGGCCTCAATGCCCTCCGACTCCGTGATGGCCCGCCGCAGTCTAGCGTCAATGACTTCTTCGGTTTCAGTTCCCCGTCCGATCAGACGGTTGCGGAGCTCCGGTGCACTGGGCGGTGCAATGAAGACCAGCAGCGCCTCCGGGAATTTCTTCTTTATCTTTAAGGCGCCCTGAATTTCGATCTCCAGGATGACATCCTTGCCCTCATTCATCTGCTGCTCCACGAAGCGGCGCGGTGTGCCGTAGTAGTTTCCCACATACTGCGCATACTCCACCAGCTCATCGTTGTCGATCATTTCCTCGAACTTTTCCTTGCTGACGAAGAAGTATTCCTTGCCGTCCTCCTCACCCGGACGCGGACTGCGGGTTGTGGCTGAAATAGACAGTGCATAATTGTCATAAAGCCGTGTCAGATTCTTCATAATGGTACCCTTGCCGGCACCGGAAAATCCGGACACCACCACCAGTATTCCCTTTTCCATAGACTCCCCCTTTACTATGTGTACGATATGTGTGAGTAACCACGGATTGCTCCGTGCTGCGCACTCCCGCAATCCTCAAAACGTCTCACGTTACGAGATATTAGAGTAACCCCGGATTGCTCCGCGCTTCGCGCTCCCGCAATCCTCAAAACTATTCGCAATCCGCTCATTTTCCTGCGGAAAATGGCTACTTGCTCATAGTTTTGCGGGTCCCAAGGTCTGGAATTTGCCTGCAAGCGAGCTTGCGGCAAGTTCCAGACTTTGGTCCCCTGTTACTCTATGTTTTGCACCTGTTCCCGGATTTTTTCGATCAGGGTCTTCAGGTTGATGGCATCGCCGGAAACGATGATGTCATTGGCCTTGGACAGGGTCGTGTTGGCTTCCCGGTTCATCTCCTGGGCCAGGAAATCCAGTTCACGGCCTACCGCGCCGCCATCCTGCAGCTTTTTCCTCATATTAGAAATATGACTCCGCAGCCGCACCAGCTCTTCATCCGTGCAGACCTTGTCCGCATAGATGGTGACCTCCTGCACGATCCGCTGGGGATCTGCTGTTGTGCCCAGCATCTCCTCCACACGCTCCTGGAGCCGCTTCTCATAAGCCGCCGTGATTTCCGGTGCCCGGGCCTCAATACGTGCCACGATCTCTTCCATGCTGTCCAGCTTCTGCAGAAGGTCCGTCCGCAGATTGGCGCCCTCCAGCTCCCGGTTTTTCACAAACTGCTGCAGCGCCGCCTCCAGCACCGGCTGCAGGCGCTCCCAGAGCGCACCGTCATCCTCCGATTCCTCGGACAGCTTCAGCACCTCCGGAAAGCTTGCCAGCTGCATGGCGGTGACCCGGTTTTCCACACCCAGGGTATCCGCAATCTTCTGCAGAGAGGCATAGTATTCCTCTGCCAGATCCAGATTCAGCCGCAGACTCTGGCCCTGATCCGTAAATTCCTCGCAGGTAATGTATAAGTCTGCCTTTCCTCTGGCGAGATACTGCTTCACCAGCCCCCGGATCTGTCCCTCCAACGCGTTCAGCTTCTTCGGCATCTTAAGGTTCAGATCCAGAAAACGGGAATTCACCGACTTCAACTCCACCGTCATACGGTACGCTGCTTCATTGGCCTCTGCTCGGCCAAAGCCGGTCATACTCTTCAGTTCCATCCGTTGCACCACTCCCATCCGCAATTGCTTGCTTTTTCTTCGCATTTGAACTAGATTATAAGGCATTGACTTAGGCATTTTCAAGGACGTTTTTCCTGCAAATTCGCAGGCATGGAAGTTTTACAACAGGAGGAACTATGGCATACGACGGACTGGTGGTTAGCGCAGGCATCAAGGAATTCCGGGAGAAGCTCATCGGCGGCAAGGTGGCCAAGATCACGCAGCCGGAAAAGGACGAAATCCAGCTTCTGATCCGCAACCAGCGGGAAAACTACCGCTTGCAGCTCTCGGTGAATCCGTCTCTTCCCCTCTGCTGCTTCACCGAAGAAAACAAGTCAGCACCGGTCACTGCCCCCACCTTCTGCATGGCACTCCGGAAGCACATCGGCAACGGCACCATTCTGGCCATCCGCCAGCCCGAGCAGTCCCTGCATGCCGCCGGTCTGGAGCGGGTCATCCTCTTCGAAATCGAGCACCTGGACGAAATGGGAGACCTCGGAAAGCGCATTCTGTCCATCGAGCTCATGGGTAAGTATTCCAACATTATCCTGTTGCGGGAGGACCTCACCGTCATCGATGCCATTAAGCGCATCTCCGTTTCCCAGTCCTCGCTCCGGGAGGTGCTGCCGAACCGTCCCTACTTCATTCCGGACGCCAAGGGGAAGCAGAACCCCCTCGCACTGACGAAGGAAAGCTTCATTACCCTGATCAGCAGTCAGCCGGAGCCGGTGTTCCAGGCCATTTTCCATAACATCACCGGCCTGAGTCCCCTGACCGCCAACGAAATCTGCTTCCGCGCCGCCGTGGATCCGGATCTCTCCGCCAACTGTCAGTCCCCGGAGGCCCTGTCCCGGCTCTACGACAGCTTCTGGTCCATCCTGTCCGAGGCGGTGCTGGAGGAGAAGCCCCAGCCGAATATTGTATACAAGGATGGACAGCCCCTGGACTTTTCGGCCATCCACCTGCGTCAGTTTGAGGATAATGTCGGCTGCCGCGAGGAATGCTTCGATTCCATGTCCACTGTGATCCGCCGCTTCTACCAGGCCAAGGACAAGGATTCCCGGATCCGACAGAAATCCACGGATCTTCGCAAGGTACTGAATACACTGCTGGAGCGCTGCAGCAAAAAGCTGGCCATTCAGGAAAAGCAGCTGAAGGACACCGCGGACAAGAACAAATACCGGGTATACGGCGAGCTTCTCAACACCTACGGCTATTCGCTGCAGGGCGGCGAGGACAAGCTGACCTGTGAAAACTACTATGACGGAAAGGAAATCACCATCCCCCTCCGCAAGGACCAGAGCGCCCAGGAAAATGCCAAGCGCTATTTCGAAAAATACGACAAGCTGAAGCGCACCGAGGAAAATGTCATCCAGCAGCTGGCAGAAACCCGCCGGGAACTGGAGCACCTCACTTCCATCGAAACCGCCCTGGATCTGGCTGACGGCGAGGGGGATCTCCGGGAAATCCGCCGGGAAATGGCCGACTTCGGCTTCATCCGGAAGAGCCAGAGCAAGGAAAAAATACGGACCCAGGACAAATCCCAGCCCTATCACTTCCTTTCCAGTGACGGCTACGACATCTATGTGGGCCGCAACAACTATCAGAACGAATTCGTCAGCTTCAAGCTGGCGGAAGGCGGGGATCTCTGGCTCCATGCCAAGAACATCACCGGCTCCCATGTCATCGTGAAAACCGGCGGCGCCGCCTTCGATGACCTGCCGGATCGCCTTTTCGAAGAGGCCGCCGAACTGGCCGCCTGGTTCTCCTCTCATCAGAAGGATGCCAAGGTGGATGTGGATTACACCATCCGGAAGAACCTCCGGAAAGTGCCGAATGCCGCCCCCGGCTTCGTGATCTACCACACCAACTACTCCATCACCGTGAGCCCCCGGCTCTGCCTGACGGAGGTTCCGGAAGGAAAGCGATGATTTGAAAGCAAAAGAGAGGGCTTTGCGAATCGCAAAGCCCTCTCTTTTTATACGCTCAGCATCAAAGCATTAATCGTTCTCTTCTTCCCAGTTGGTGTATACATTCTGTACATCATCGGAATCGTCCAGAAGCTCCAGTGTCTTGCGAAGATTCTTCACCGCTTCCTCATCGGTTACAGATACATAGTTCTGGGGCAGCATCACCACATCGGCCTCTGCCATGGGAATGCCCTGCTTCTCCAGGTTCTCACGAACCTCCGGGAAATCGTTGGGGGCAGTCAGAATTACGTAAGAATCCTCTTCCTCCTGGATATCCTCGGCACCGGCTTCAATGGCCAGATCCATAAGGGTATCAAAATCCTTACCCTGATCATCCATCTCTTCCTTGTCCAAGATGATCTGTCCCTTCTCATCGAACATGAATGCCACGGCACCCGGTGTCGCCAGGGAACCCTTGCCCTTGGAAAAAGCGGCACGCACATCAGCTGCAGCTCTGTTCTTGTTGTCGGTCAGCACCTTAACGATCATGGCAACACCATTGGGGCCATAACCCTCGTACTGCATCTCGGAGAAGTTGTCTGCCTCCATGGAACCTGCTGCCTTCTTGATGCCGTTGTTGATGGTATCGTTGGGCATGTTGTTGGCCTTGGCCTTGGCGATGACAGCCGCAAGCTTGGAATTGTTGTTAGGATCCGGGCCGCCTTCTCTCACAGCCAGTGCGATCTCATGGCCGATCAGTGTGAAGATTTTGCCCTTTGCGGCATCATTCTTCTCCTTCTTTGCACGAATATTGGAAAATTTTGAATGTCCTGACATATATTACTCTCCTAACTCTTAATGATCTCAGTTCTTTGTCGCTCCGATTGACACGAAGAACTGTACTATCATAGACCAATTTTAATGGAAGCGCAAGCCCCGCAGCAGGGATTTTCTACAGGAAATCCGCGTACTGCTCGTTGTAGGCATTGTGGGAGCCCACGATACCGCCGTTCCGGATGTAGATCCGGGGCACTCGTTTTCCGATATCGCAGAGCACTTCATAACGGAACAGGCCGTATTTCTCCCAGTCATAGAGGGTGATCTCCTCCGTGCCGTCCTTGCCCAGCAAGGTGGCCACATCGTTGATCTTCACCCCGAGGCCGGTCACATCCACCATGAGCTGGTCCATGCATACCCGTCCCAGCTGCCGACAGCGATGCCCCTTGATCAGCACCTCAGCCCGGTTGGAAAGGGCCCGGGGATAGCCATCCGCATAGCCCACGGGAAGTGTCGCAATCTCCATCTCCCGGTCCGCCGTAAAGGTACTGCCGTAGGAAACCGTGGTCCCCGCCGGTACGGTTTTCACGTAGGAGACATTGGCCTTCCAGGACAGGGCCGGCCGCAGATGGATCCGCGTTCTGTCCACTTCGCCGGAAGGATAGAGTCCGTAGAGGGAAATGCCGTCACGCACCATATCCATCTCCATGCCCAGACCTTCCAGAATGCCGGCGGAATTGGCGCAGTGCTTCACCGGAATGTGAACGCCCCGCTGCTCCAGCGCCTCTGTGAAACGCATGAAGCGCCGGTACTGCAGCTCCGCAAAGCGCTTGTCCGACTCATCCGCCGAAGCAAAGTGCGAGAAGATGCCCTCCACGCTGAGATGCGGCAGCTTGGCGATGGCTTCTGCCGTGGCCACGCCCTCCGGATCCTCCGCGAGGATGCCGATACGGCCCATGCCCGTGTCAATTGCCAGGGTAATCGGTGCAACAATGCCCATTTTTTCCGCTTCCTTGTCGATCTTCTCCGCCTGAGAAAGCGTAAATACCGAGGGCATGATGTCTTGCTCCAGCATCAGTGTATAGGAGGATTCCGGAATCACGCCGAGATTCAGAATCGGCTTCCAGATCCCGTGCCGCCGCAGAATGCATCCCTCTTCCACCGTGGCCACCGCATACATGTCTACGAGATCATCAATCCCCTTAGCCACCGCCGGCGCGCCGTGTCCGTAGCCGTCTGCCTTCACCACCGCACAGAACTGCATCTGTGCCGGAAGAGAACGCCTCGCCTCTGTTATATTTTCCCGAATCGCATCCAGATCCACCACCGCATAGGTTCTGTCGTAGATCAGATCATTCTTAAACTCCATTTTCAGCCTTTCCGTCTGTTCTTATATGTCCCTGAATCGCCATGCCGATTTCCGCCGCCGTGTCACTGGCCAGCACCGCGTGCTCACCCAGCCGGGCCGCCGCCCGATTGCCGGCCTCCACATGCAGGAGCACCGCCAGCACCGCTGCCGTATACAGCCGCTCCCGGCAAATCGTTTCCCTTTCCTTGTCCTCTCCGGCCGCCAGGATCTCGTAGATTCCGGCGCAAAGCCCGCTCAGCACATCGCCGGAACCGCCCTTGGCCAGCGCCGGTGCACTCTGCAGACTCCGGAAACATGCGCCACTCTTTCCATCCACCACGAAGCTTTGGGAACCCTTCATGATGATGATACAGCCCAATTCTGCCGCAAGATCCGCCGCGATCTCCTCCGGCGACGCCAGCACTTCCCGGATGTCGCGTCCCGTAAGCCGGGCCATCTCCATGGGATGGGGCGTCAGCAGCAGCGGCTGGGATAATGTCTTCAATTCTGAAAGCCGGGCCGGCGCCGCCGCCAGCAGATTCAGGGCGTCCGCATCCAAAAGGCAGGGCAGCCGCTTCTCTCCGGCAGAAGCCCGGGAAAGCAGCGCCGAAAGCATTGTCCCGGCTGTACTGCTGCGGCCGATGCCGGGGCCGAGCACAAGAAAATCCGCCCAGGCCAGGTTTTCGTTGCTGAGCGCAGAAAAATCGCTGTCCTCTCCATAGGTCGTCACGATGGCCTCAGGCAGCAATGTCTGTAGTATAGTGCGGTTATCTTCCGCTGTCAAAAGCTTTATCAGTCCCGCCCCGGCGCGATAGGCCGCCAGTCCGGAAAGATAGGCCGCGCCGCTCATGCCGGGAGAGCCCGCCGCGATCAGCACCTTGCCGTAGCTTCCCTTGTTTGCCGCCGGCAGCCGCGGTCTCAATTTTTGAAAAAAAAGCTCTGCATTGGTCTCAGCCTGCAGCATCCTTCGCCTCCCTCTTCCGGCCCTCCAGTACGGCAAAGGCCATCACCAGTTCCCGGGTATCGGAAATGCTCACCGACAGGGATTCGCCGCCCATCTCCTCATAGCGAGCCAGAGCTCCCTGATACAGCCGGACATAGGGCTTGCCCAGTTCGTCCCGCAGCACCTCAACGTCCAGCAGCGAGAAGCCCCGGACCCCGGTGCCGAAGCATTTGGAAACGGCCTCCTTAACGGCAAAATCGCCGGCAAGCACGGAATTTCTTCCGTTTGCCTGCCGACGTTCCGCCTCGGTAAAGATGCGTTCCAGTCTGTTTCCCTGCTTCAGCTGTTCCATACGATGGATTTCCAGAAGATCACAGCCTGTTCCGATCACCATATTCAGTCCTCGTCTTCCCGGTAAATCTCGCCCACCCGGTAGGAGAGCCGCATCAGAGATTCCGAAAGATGCACATTCTCGATCACGATATCCCGGGGCACCTCAAGATCCACATGCGCAAAGTTCCAGATGCCCACAACACCATCGGCGATCAGCTGCTCCACCACCTTCACGGCAGGTGTTTTCGGAATGCAGATGGCCGCCATCTTCACCTCATAGCGCTTCACGATCTCATCAATCTGCTCCATGGGATACACAGGAATACCGCCGACCTCAGTGCCCACCACGGCAGGATTGATGTCAAAAATCCCCCTGACGATAAAGCCTCTTTTCCGAAAGTTTGTGTAGTTCGCCAGCGCCTGTCCCAGATGTCCGGCACCCACTATGATCATGTTGTGCTCACGATCAATATTCAGAATTTTGGCAATCCCGTCATGGAGATTCCGGATATTGTAGCCGTAGCCCTGCTGTCCGAAGCCGCCGAAATTGTTGAGATCCTGCCGGATCTGGGAAGCGGTCAGATTCATCCGCTTGGAAAGCTCATTGGAGGAAATCCGCTCTATTCCCTGGTCCATCAGGTCCTCCAGATACCGGTAATATCTCGGCAGGCGCAGAATGACAGCCTGGGAAATCTCCTTTTTTGCCATATTTACACAACACCTCTTTCCTTTACTCTGGTTTTACACTTGTTAAGAATTATACAATCATGTCATTTTTATGTCAATTACAAAAGGACCGCCTCCCAGTGTCGGAGACGGTCCTTCTTGTTCTTTTTCGTGTTCCGTTTAGATCTTCGGGGTTCTGTACAGAATCTCATGACGTCCCGGTCCGTTGGAAACCATGGTGATCGGTGTTTCGATCTGCTGCTCGATGAAATCAATGTAGCGCTTGCAGTTCTCCGGCAGCTCTTCATAGTTCTTGATACCGCGGATGTCACAGTTCCAACCCGGCAGTGTCTCATAAACCGGCTTTGCACGATGCAGCTTGGTGGTCACAGGGAAGTCTGTGGTAACCTCACCATCAATCTCATAGCCTGTGCAGACCTTCAGCTCGGGGAGATAACCCAGTACATCCAGTACCGTCAGAACTGCCTCTGTGGCACCCTGCAGCTGGCAGCCGTACTTGGAAGCCACGGCATCATACCAGCCCACTCTTCTGGGGCGGCCTGTGGTGGCACCGAACTCACCCTTGTCGCCGCCGCGCTTTCTCAGCTCATCTGCCTCATCGCCGAAAAGCTCGGAAACGAAATCTCCGGCACCCACGGCAGAGGAATATGCCTTGGTGACTGCCACGATGTCCTTGATCTCATAGGGCGGTACACCGGCACCCACAGCGCCGTAACCGGCCAGGGTGGAGCTGGAAGTCACCATCGGATAAATACCGTGATCCGGATCCTTCATGGTGCCCAGCTGACCTTCCAGGAGGATGGTCTTGCCTTCCTTCAGGGCATTTCTCAGGAAACGGGAGGTATCGCAGAGATACGGTGCGATCAGATCTCTCTGGGCATGCATCTCCTCCAGCAGCTCTTCATAGCTCAGAGCAGGCTGATGATACAGGCCCTCCACCAGGGCATTCTTGATCTCCACTACCTTATGCAGCTGCTCGGTCAGAACCGCCTCGTCAAAGAGCTCATTCACCTGCAGACCGATCTTTGCATACTTATCGGAGAAGAAGGGCGCAATGCCGGACTTGGTAGAGCCATAGCTCTTACCTGCCAGACGGGCCTCCTCCAGTGCATCCAGCACCGGATGATAGGGCATCATTACCTGCGCACGATCGGATACCAGAATCTTCGGCATCGGAACGCCGGCATCGG
This sequence comes from Parolsenella sp., assembly GCA_963659875.1. Taxonomy (GTDB): domain Bacteria; phylum Bacillota; class Clostridia; order Lachnospirales; family Lachnospiraceae; genus Oribacterium. The sequence goes on along the minus strand of CAVKVA010000007.1, from coordinate 14,802 downwards.
TCACATCCTTCAGCTCCTTCACGAACTTACGAATGTCCAGTGCCACGCCGTTGGCCAGCACAGATGTCGTATGATCGTAGAAAACACCGCTGGGCAGAAGGTGCAGTGAAAAACGGCCATAATTGTTGATGATGGTATGACCCGCATTGGCGCCGCCCTGGAATCTGACAACGATGTCAGACTTCTCAGCCAGCATATCCGTGATTTTACCCTTGCCTTCGTCTCCCCAGTTTGCACCTACAATTGCACGTACCATAATACTTACTCCTATCAGCTCGCCTTTTCAGCGGCCGGATCCACCGGCCTCACCGGATTCGCAGAGCCTCTGCATTGTACCGCCCCTCGTCGGAAGCAGCGGCTACTTTTTCCTGGTCAGCTTCGTAAACCAGATATAAATGTATAGCAGCGCCGGGAAAACCATCAAGGCAAACAGCACTGCCAGAAGATGTTCCGGCTGTGCCCCCGTGAAGGCCAGAAACAGAAGCAGCAAAAGAAGCAGAGCAATCAAAATGAGGGCAGCTACGGCCAATGCTCTCTTCAGCTTCATCCATTTCCTCCCAACGCATAGCAAGCCAAGCTTGCGCTTAGTTCCCATCGTCAAGCGGGCACCCGCAAGCCAAGCTTGCGCGAAGCCCGCTTGACATGAAACAGGTATAGTATAGATGATGTATTTCCGCTTTGCAAGTCTTAAACTTTGATCTCCGCGGTCATGCCCAGGAGCTCCTGATTCGCATCCAGGATAGGCTTGATGACCTCTTCCACAAATTCCTCCACCTGCTTCGGCGCACGTCCCACATACTTCTCCGGCTTCATGGACGCCTTCAGATCCTCTAAGGACATATGGAACTCCGGATCTGCCGCGATCAGCTCCAGGAGATTGTTGTCCTTGCCTTCCTCCTTCACTGCCTTGCCGGCCTGCATGGAGAGCTGGCGAATCTTCTCGTGAAGCTCCTGACGGTCGCCGCCGGCCTTCACCGCATCCATCATGATGTTCTCGGTGGCCATGAAGGGAAGCTCTGCCATGAGATGCTTCTCAATCACCTTCGGGTAAACCACAAGACCGTCCACCACATTGAGATAGAGATCCAGGATGCCATCAATGGCCAGGAAGCCCTCCGGGATGGACAGACGCTTGTTGGCGGAGTCATCCAATGTCCGCTCAAACCACTGGGTCGAAGCCACCAGCATTGGATTCATCAGGTCGCTCATCACATAGTCGCTGAGGGAAGCAATTCTCTCGGAACGCATGGGATTCCGCTTGTAAGCCATGGCGCTGGAGCCGATCTGATGCTTTTCGAAGGGCTCCTCCACCTCCTTCATGTGCTGCAGCATCCGGATGTCGTTGGTGAACTTATGTGCGGACTGGGCAATGCCTGCCAGCACGGAAAGCACACGATAGTCTACCTTTCTGGAATAGGTCTGACCGGACACCACATAGCAGGACCGGAAGCCCATCTTCTCTGCAATCATCTGATCGAGCTGACGGCACTTGGCATGATCGCCGTCAAAAAGCTCCAGGAAGGAAGCCTGGGTACCTGTGGTGCCCTTGGAGCCCAGCAGTTTCAGAGAACCCAGCACATAGTCCAGATCCTCCAGATCCAACACCAGCTCATTCAGCCAGAGTGTCGCACGCTTTCCCACTGTTGTCGGCTGCGCCGGCTGGAAGTGGGTGAAGGCCAGTGTCGGCAGATCCTTGTACTTCACAGCAAACTTAGACAGCTCGTTGATGACGTTGATGAGCTTCTTCCGCACCAGACGCAGACCCTCCCGCATGATGATCATGTCGGTATTGTCGCCCACATAGCAGGAAGTCGCACCGAGATGGATGATACCCTTCGCCTTCGGACACTGCTGACCATAGGCATACACATGGCTCATAACGTCGTGACGCACTTCCTTCTCCCGCGCCTCGGCCACCTCATAGTTGATGTCATCCTGATGGGCCTTCAGCTCCTCGATCTGCTCCTCCGTGATGCCGAGTCCCAAGGCACGCTCGCTTTCTGCCAGCGCGATCCAGAGCTTCCGCCAGGTTCTGAACTTGAAATCCTGAGAAAAAATGTACTGCATCTCCTCGGAAGCATAGCGTCCGGTCAGGGGGCTTGTGTAACGGTTGTGTTCTGCCATTGTTCTCTCCTCTTCTTTTATACTGGGATAATGTCTTCGCTTCGTCTTACAGGGCATCCTGCATACTGTAGAGGCCGGGCTGCTGATCCTTCAGGAAGGCTGCCGCCGTCATGGCGCCCTTGGCAAAGATGGCTCTCGAGTATGCGGTATGGTTCAATGTGATCACCTCATCCTCACCGGCAAAGATCACATCATGAACACCGGCAATGGAACCGCCGCGCACCGCACTGATGCCCAGCTCCTCATGGGGACGGGCCTCGCTGCGCTGGGATCTGTCATAGACATAGCGAAGCTTGCCTTCCAGGGCCTCGTTCACCGCATCCGCCAGCGCCAGAGCTGTACCGGAGGGCGCGTCCTTCTTCCGGTGATGATGCTGTTCCACGATCTCAATGTCGAAGCCCTTCTCATAGAGCTTCTCTGCAGCGACCTGCACCAGCTGCAGCAGCAGGTTCACGCCGATGGACATATTCGCACTGCGAAGCACCGGGACCTTCTCAGAAAGGGCTGTAACCTTCTCGAGTTGTGCCTCGCTGAGGCCGGTGGTGCAAAGCACCAGGGGCTTCTGCACTGCCTCTGCATAATCTAGCAGGCTGTCCACCGCCGGTGCCACAGAGAAATCAATGATGGCATCATAGTCTGTGGGAACGTCTGCAAAATCCGCATAGACCGGGAATCCCTCATGCTCCGGTACATTCCGGCAGTCCTTTCCGGCCACGATCACAAAGTTCTCATCCCCGGCCACTGCCCGGGCAACATTTTCTCCCATCACGCCGAGCGCGCCATGGAGCAAAAGCTTCGTCATAATTTATCCTTTCCCAAAAAACACACGAAGGAGCAGAAGAGAATCTCTTCTGCTCCTCAAATCCTCGAAAATTACAGCAGTCCGTAGCGAACCAGCTCCTCCCGGAGCTTTGCCTGGTTCTGGGGTTCCATCTCTGTCAGCGGAAGCCGCATCGGGCCTGCGTTCATGCCCATCAGGTTCATGGCTGCCTTCACCGGGATCGGATTCACCTCGGAGAACAGCGCCTTGATGAGATCATAGGCACGAAGCTGCTCCTTCAGCGCTGTCTTCACATCACCGGCAAACCAGCTGGCGCACATATCGTGCACTTCCTTCGGTGCAATGTTGGACAGCACGGAGAACACACCGGCACCGCCCACGGAAAGCACCGGGATTACCTCGTCATCATCGCCGGAATAGAGGCAGAAGTCCTCGTCCACCAGCGTCATGAGCTTGGTGGTCATGGAGATGTTGCCGGTGGCATCCTTCACACCCACGATGTTCTCCACATTGTTGTAAAGATAAGCCATGGTTTCCGGCTGAATGGTCACACCGGTTCTGGACGGGATGTTGTAGAGAATGCAGGGGATCTTCACTTTGGAAGCCACTGCCGTGAAATGCTGAATGAGTCCGCCCTGGGTTGCCTTATTGTAGTAAGGCGTCACCAGAAGCACACCGTCTGCACCTGCCTCTTCTGCCTGCACGGACAGCTTCACCGCTGTCTCCGTGCAGTTGGAGCCGGTTCCTGCGATCACCGGAACCCGGTGGTTCACCTTTTCGATGGTGAAGCGAACCACATCCATATGCTCTTCCTCGGACATGGTTGAGGCCTCTCCGGTGGTGCCGCAGGTGAGGATACAGTCTGTACCGCCTGCAATCTGGAACTCAATGAGCTCTGCCAGCTTGTCATAATTCACCGATCCGTCTGCATTCATGGGAGTAACCAATGCGACTCCCGCGCCCTTGAAAATTGCCATACAAAACCTCCTGCCTGTCGTGATGTATATAGTTTAGCACAATTTATCGGGTTCTTCCAGAACATCCCACGGGCGCCCGCTAGCCCCGTCATCCAATGGGGCCCGCTAGCCAAGCTTGTGTTTGCCCGTCCATCCCACGGGCGCCCGCAAGCCAAGCTTGCGCGAAGCCCGTGGGATATGGATTAGCCCTGTTTTCTTGCAAATCCCGCTCTCTTCCGCAGTACCGGATCCAGGATCTTCTTGCGGATACGCAGGTTCTCCGGCGTCACCTCCAGAAGCTCATCGGTATCGATGAAGTCGATGCACTGCTCGAGAGACATGATCTTCTTCGGCACCAGCTTCAGCGCCTCATCAGAGCTGGAGGTACGGGTATTGGTGAGATGCTTGGTCTTGCAGACATTCACCTCGATGTCCTCTGCCTTCGGGCTCTGACCGATGATCATACCGCCGTAAACCTTCTCGCCGGGTCCGATGAAAAGGGTACCGCGGGCCTGGGCCTGGAAGAGACCGTAGGTTACCGCCTCACCGGCCTCGAAGGCAATGAGGGAACCCTGATGACGGTAGCTCAGCTCACCCTTGTACTCGCCGTAGCCGTCAAACTCGGTGTTCAGGATACCATTTCCCTTGGTGTCGGTCATGAACTCGCCGCGGTAGCCGATGAGACCTCTGGAAGGAATCTCAAACTCAAGACGGGTATAGCCGCTGGCCAGCGGGCTCATGCCGTTCAGCACGCCCTTTCTCTGGGTCAGCTTCTGGATCACGGAACCGGTGCACTCATCCGGTACGTCAATGTAGGCGATCTCCATGGGCTCCTGCTTTCTGCCCTGCTCATCGGTCTTGTAGATAACCTCGGCCTTGGAAACCGCAAACTCGAAGCCCTCACGACGCATGGTCTCCACCAGTACGGAAAGGTGCAGCTCACCACGGCCGGACACCTTGAAGCAATCTGCTGTCGCAGTCTCCTCCACGCGGAGAGATACGTCTGTGTTCAGCTCACGGAACAGACGGTCACGGATGTGACGGGAAGTCACGAACTTACCCTCTGTACCGGCGAGCGGGGAATCATTGACCATGAAGTCCATGGAAATGGTGGGCTCGGAAATCTTCTGGAAGGGGATGGCTGTGGGGTTCTGCTCGGTGCAGATGGTATCGCCCACATGGAGATCCTCGATACCGGACACCGCCACGATGGAGCCGTACTTGGCTTCCTGTACATCCACTCTCTTCAGACCGTCAAACTCATAGAGCTTTGTGATTCTGACCTTCTTCCGCTTCGTGGCATCATGATGGTTCACCACCAGTGCCTCCTGGTTCACACGGATGGAACCGTTCTCTACCTTACCGATACCGATACGGCCCACGAACTCGTTGTAGTCGATGGTAGACACCAGCATCTGGGTGGAAGACTCCGGGTCACCCTCCGGTGCCGGAATGTAATCAAGAATCGCATCGAAAAGGGGCTGCATGTCCACATCCGGATCTTCCATCTTGTTCTTGGCAAAGCCGGCCTTGGAGGAAGCGAACAGGAAGGGGCAGTCCAGCTGCTCATCGGATGCATTGAGATCCATCATGAGCTCCAGCACCTCATCCACAACCTCTTCCGGTCTTGCCTGGGGCTTATCGATCTTGTTGATGACCACCAGTACCGGCAGACGCAGGTCCAGGGCACGCTGCAGCACGAAACGTGTCTGAGGCATCGGCCCCTCGAAGGCATCCACCAGAAGAATCGCACCGTTTACCATCTTCAGAATACGCTCTACCTCGCCGCCGAAATCCGCATGGCCTGGGGTATCCACGATATTGATCTTGACACCCTTGTAACTCACTGCAGTGTTCTTGGACAGAATGGTAATGCCTCTCTCCCGCTCAATGGGGTTGGAGTCCATGACACGGATACCCACCTCCTGATTGTCACGGAAAGCGCCGGACTGCTTCAACAGCTCATCCACCAGGGTGGTTTTGCCGTGGTCAACGTGGGCAATGATGGCTACGTTACGAATGTCTTCTCTCTTTTCGATCATCTTTTCATCCTCATCTATTTTTATTCATTGTATCCGCTTGGCGAAAAATCCTACAGATTATACCACCGGGCTTTTTCAATTGCAAGGGTCACACTGCCCAGGGAAAGAGCCTGCACCTGCTTCTGAAAGGCGGGAAGGCTTTCCTCCGGCACCAGCCAGGTGGCATGTACCTTCTCCTGATAGTCACAGCTTTCCTCCCGGATGCCCAGCTTTTCCGCCGCGTACTTAAGCTTTCCCACCAGCGTATACTCCAGCTCGGCGGAAACCCGGTAACCCTGTACCGCCGTCATTAGCACCGCATTCTCCACCGCGGCCTTGGCTGCTGCCGTATAGGCCCGCACCAGTCCGCCGGTGCCCAGCAGCGTCCCGCCGAAATACCGGGTCACCACCAGAAGGGCATCATGGATTTCCTCGCCGGTCAGCACGGAAAGAATGGGCAGTCCCGCCGTCTGGGAAGGCTCGCCGTCATCGGACTGCTTTTTGACCTCGTCCTTCTCTCCCAGCACATAGGCGTAGCAGTGGTGCCGTGCGTCATAGTACTTCTTCCGCACGGCTGCGATTTTTTCCTCGGCCTCCTCGGGAGAATGAATGGGAAAAAGTTCGCCGATAAAGCGGGACTTCTTCTCCTCATATTCTCCCCGGGCATACTCCTGTACATACCTCATTCGCTGCTCTTTCCCTTCGTCATGGATTTGGAAATGATGGGCTTTTCGTCGTCACCGCCGGTGGGACCGTCTGCACTGATCACGATATCGCTGTCCTCTTCCGACTCGGTCTCCACAATCCGCGCATAGTACCGGTCGTCGGTGTCGCAGTTGTCGTCCTCCTCCGGAATCATGATGGCGCCCCAGCTGGTATGCCGGTCGCACTTGGCCGTGGGTACCGTTCCTTCCGCAAAAAGCTCGGAAATCACCGCAGAACCGCGATAGTCCTCATAGCAGCCGCCGATGGGCAGCTTGCCGGACTTCCGACAGACACTGGCCTCCACGATGCCGTCCGGCCGGGTAAAGCCGATATCGGTCTTTCCCTCATGAACACGCTGCATGATCTTCCGCCAGATGTCCTTATGATAGCCGGTACCACCGTTGTACTCTCCCGTGGAGGTATCCTTCAGGGACTGGTTTTCATCACAGCCGCCCCAAACACCGCCGATATAATAAGGAGAATATCCCACAAACCAGATGTCCCGGTTGTTGGTGGTGGTACCCGACTTGCCCGCCAGACTCATGCCGTCAAAATGCGCCCGCGTGGATGTGGAATTCACGGTGATGGAATCCGCATAGGCCGTATGGCTCTCCATGGACTGCTGCATGGCATTGGTCAGAAGGTAAGCCGAGGTCTCCTTCATCACCTGCTCCGGCTCGTCCTCGGAAAGATCGATCAGCACGTTGCCGTCCTGGTCCACAATCTTCGTGAAGAACTTCGCCTTGTTCAGCTTGCCGCCGTTGGCGATGGCCCCGAAGGCCGTGGTCAGCTCCAGATTGCTGACACCCCTGGTGAGACCGCCCAGCGCCAATGCTGCATTCTCGTCGTCATCCACCAGCGAGGTGATGCCCAGGGACTCCGCAAAGGCCCGTCCGTTCTTCGGCTGTACCGTCTCCATGAGACAACGCACCGCCACGATGTTCAGTGAGTAAATGATACCGTCCCGGATGCTCTGATAGCCCAGGAAGCCCCTGGAATACCAGTTTTTGAAGGTTTTGTTGCCCACGGTATAGGGTGCATCATAATAGGTGGTGGCCAGCGTCGCACCATACTTATCGATGGCCGGTGCAAAGGCGCTCAGCACCTTGAAGGTGGAGCCGGGCTGCCGCAGCACATTGCTGGCGCGGTTCAGGGTCAGGGACTGCTTTTTCTCGCCCCGTCCGCCGCTGATGGCCAGCACCTCTCCCGTATGCGGATCCATCAGCACAAAGGAAACCTGCGGCTCCAGTGTGGTGTCATAGGTCTCGCCCAGAATGTTATCATCCTCCGTGAGTATACGCTTCTTGTACTCCGTGATATAGGTCTTCGCGCCGTCCTCCGTCTTGAAGAGGCCGTTGAACTCCATGCCCCGGACATCCCGCATATAACGCAGCAGGTCGTTCTCCGAATAATTCACAATGGAGCCGTCTGTGTGCTGCACCGTCAGACGCCAGGTCACCTTGTACTTCGTGCTGTCATAGTTGTCCGGATTGTTGACCTCCTCGTCCACAATGGCCTGCAGATCCGGGTCCTGTGTCGTATAAATCGTGAGACCGCCGGAATACAGCAGCTTCTTGGCCTCCTCGGCCGTATAGCCCAGCCGCTCCACCAGCGTTTCCTGTACCTGCTCCGTCAGCTCGTCCGTAAAGTAGGAATAGGGCGTATTGGCCTCCTGCACCTGAATGTTGGCCTCCTGGATGCGGTCGTAAACCGGATCCGCCAAAGCCTCCTCATAACGACTCTCATCAATATAGCCCTGCTCCAGCAGATTCTTCAGCACCTGGGCCCGACGCTTTGCATTGTTCTCCGGATGGGTGATGGGGTTCAATGCCGTCGGATTTTTCGTGATGGAGGCAATGACCGCACATTCCGAAAGGCTCAGGTCGCTGACTTCCTTATTGAAATAGCGCCGTGCCGCCACCTTCACGCCCAGGGTATTCGCACCCAGGTTGATGGTGTTCAGATATTCCGTGATAATGCTGTGCTTCACGGTTTTCTTGTCGAGCTCCGGCTGATTCTCCAGCTCCAGTGCGAGATACTGCTCCTGCAGCTTGCGCTCATAGCGTTCAAAGGTTCCCTCATGAAGACCTCCGCCGAAGACATTATTCTTCAAAAGCTGCTGGGTAATGGTGGAACCGCCGCCGGCCGAATCATCATCCGAGATCACGCCCTTCACCGCACGGAAAATGGACTTCAGGTCAATGCCGTTATGCTGCCAGAAACGTTCGTCCTCGATGGCCACGAAGGCGTTGATGAGATCCTTGGGCAGCTCCTCATAGGTCACGCGCTCCCGGTTGGAGCCCTCCGTCACCAGGGTCGCCACCACCTTGCCGTTCCGGTCCAGGGTCTTCGTGGCATAGGCCGTGGGGCCCACATGGATGGAATTGATGTCCGGTGCAGAGTCCAGTATGCCTTTAAACAGACCGAAGCCGAAGGCCAGCCCCAGCACCGCGCCGGAAATACCGCCGATCAGACACAAATTGGTGAAGAGATGGGTCAGCCGGTGCCAGATCCGCGTCCCGGTGCTGTCCAGGCGATACAATGTATTCTCAATGCTGTGTTCCGTAAATTTCATGTATACATCCTCATCATAGGGGGTATTTGCCCGGATAAATTATACTGAACCAAAGACATACTTGCAAGACAAACCGCACGGCCCGACATCGGCCCTTTTTTCGCAATTCCCACATTTTACTAGGATTTATTTCGGCTTTCTGCTATAGTATAGAGAACACTTATGTTTTGTCATTAAAGGAGCTGTATTTTATGGAAAAGATCAATATTCAAAGCAGCATCAGCGAACAGATCGAGGGCATCGTTGATCTGGTACTTTCCGATTATCATAACGGCCGGGACATCGACCGCATGGACGTTTTCCGGCAGCCGGACCGGGATGCAGTGGTGGACATCCTGCAGAAGCTGCTCCGCATCATCTACCCCGGCTACTACCGGGACAAGACCCTGCGCACCTACAACAATTCCTACCGTCTCTCCATGCTGGTGGAGGACGTCATGTACAACCTGAACAAACAGACGGCCATTGCCTTGAAGTATCGGCCGGAATATGCGGCGCTTTCTGCGGAAGCGATTGAGGAAAAGGCCCAGTGCACCTCCATCGCCTTCTTTAAGCGGATTCCGGTGATCCGGGAATATGTGGATTCCGATCTGCAGGCCACCTTTGACGGCGATCCGGCGGCAGACAATAAGGAAGAGATCATTCTCTCCTATCCGGGACTCCGAGCCAGCACCATCAACCGCATCGCCCATGAGCTCTTCCTGCTGCGGGTTCCCCTCATTCCCCGCATGATGACGGAATATGCCCACTCCATCACCGGCATCGACATCCATCCCGGCGCCACCATCGGCAAGTACCTCATGATGGACCACGGTACCGGCATCGTGGTGGGTTCCACCTCCATCATCGGCGAGCATGTGAAGATCTACCAGGGCGTCACCATCGGTGCCCTCTCCACCCGGGGCGGACAGGCCCTCCACGGCGTCAAGCGACATCCCACCATTGAGGACAATGTCACCATTTACTCCGGTGCCTCCATCCTGGGCGGCGAAACCGTCATCGGTCATGATGCGGTCATCGGCTCCAATGTCTTCCTGACCAGCTCCGTGGCGCCCCATACCCGGGTCAGCATGAAGAACCAGGAACTGCAGTACAAGGACCACAGCGGCAAGCTCGTCCACAAGGACGAGGCCGACAGCGGCGAGTTCTGGACTTATGTGATTTAATCACCCCAGCAGCGGCAGGATGAAGCTCTGCCAGATCCAGCTGCAGGGCATCACGAGGATCATGGCCGGGATCATATCCGCGGTTGGGAACATCTTCACCTTGATCATGCGGAAGCCTGTGGCGAGCAGCAGCACACCGCCGCAGGCCTTGAAATCATTGATCATGGCCGGGTTGGTCATGGGATAGATCAGACCCGCCAGCAGGAACAGCAGCATAAAGATCACGAACTGCGGTACGGCAATGAAGGAGACCACCGGCCCCAGCAGGCAGGCAAAGATCATCGCCGTAAAGAAGTCCAGAATGGATTTCGAAATCAGAATGGTCTGCTCCCCGGTCATACCGGATACGATGGAACCGTAAATGCCGGTGCCGCTGGCGCAGAACAGCACGATGATGGTAATGAGGGTAGCGTCAAACTCTTCCCGGGAAATGTTCGACTCCTTCGCCGGCATCACCTTGGCCACCACCTTCTGCATCCCGGCGCCGCCCTTCGCGATCTGGTCACCGAAGTGCACGGTCAGGCCGATGGAAGTTCCGATGATCACCGCGAAGATCACGGCCGGCATATTTTCCATCAGGACAATGCTGGAGATGCCCATGGTCATGGAGCAGGCGCCGAAGACCATGTTCAGGCTCTCCTTAAAGTTCAGGCTCAGCTTGTGACCGGCCACCGTGCCGACCAGTCCTCCCAGTACAATAGACAACGAATTCACAATAATTCCGATTGGCATAGCTTTTATCCTCCCTTTTTGAATCGCATATAGGTTTTGATTATACACCTATGTTTCCGGGAAATACAAGCTTTTCAAATTTCCTCTTGACATTTCCCGGAATATCCGGTAATATAACGCCTGTTGCAAGCGAATTGCCTGCAAGCTCGAAGCGTGGCTCAGTTTGGTAGAGCGCTGCGTTAGGGACGCAGAGGCCGCTGGTTCGAATCCAGTCGCTTCGATTTTCAAAAAGCTCTCAGTGATGGTCAACCCATTGCTGAGAGCTTTTTCATTTCCGCTGTAAATACAAAATCGAACGGTCCATCTGAAATTTGCGCAAAAAAGAGGCCGGTGTGATCGGCCTCTGGTGAATGGGTTATGCGTTATATTCCATTTTTTCAATGACGCAGGTATGCTTTTTTCCCTCATCATAGTTAATGCCGACCAAAAGCAGATTTCCCTTGTAGTTTTCCAAGGCTTTCACGTAATTCTTTTGCTTGATCTGATCAATGGCGGCTTTCACATTCTTGTCCTTCTTAAGCTCTATGATGATTGCCGGTTTATCTGCATGTAATTGCCGTGGAATAAAGCAGATATCTGCAAAGCCCTTGCCCGTCGGAAGCTCCCGAATAACCGTGTAGTATTCCTTTGCAAAGTAGAATGCGAGATTAATCGTACAGCTTAGCGAATTTTCATCATTGTATTTAAGAATCGAGATCTCCTCATGCGCTCGGTCAATACCTTCAGCAACAGCTTTTTCATCCATATCCCAAAGGGATTCCAGAAGCTTTTTGGAATCCATCAAAGAACGCATCACCTCTCCCCATCCATCCATACGCTTAATGGATGTTACATACACTTCGCTGACCTCCTTATTCGGAATAGAAACGCAGCGGTTATTTTCGTCATAAGAGAGGTATCCTAAGTGAATCAACAGTGCAAAAACATCGTCCGCACAATGAAATGTGGTCATGTCGTTGGAGAATCCGCTGATGTCTACCTGTACGCTTTCCCCGGCCAGCATCTTAATGACCGCATCTTTTAATCCGTCAAGATTCATCTGAATATAAACCTTAAGGGCCTCATAAGTTTCCGTCTGATTCCAATACGTACCAAATCTATGCCGCAACATCGCCTCGACCACAGATTTCGGGCTGTACATGGAATAATGTGTATCCTCTTCGACGCGGCTGTTGATCAGTTCATATCCATCGTACCAGCTGCGTGCTTCATCAAAGCTCATATGGTAATCCTGACACAGTTTTTTCACTTCCTGATCGGTAAAGCCAAAAAATTCAGCCAGCTCCCCAGGTTCTGTCATAGAATACTCTGAAAACATATTCAGTGCTGAATGAGAACCGTATTTTTTGATCGGAAGAATGCCGGTCATATACACCAAGGCTACATATGTCTGATCTTTCAGCCATACGCGTAGGAAATCCAGATATTTCCTCTGCGCATCTGTATCATGAACGTATTCCCGGAACAAACAGTCCCATTCGTCTATAAGAATAATAAATGGTCGACCCGTTTTCGCAAAAACGTCCTTCATTACCTGAAGAAAATTATCCTCATCTCTGAAACGTACATTTTCATATTGATCAAACAAATCATACGATATGTACTTTTTCAGCATGGCCAGCATTTTATCCACATCATGCGTCAGACTCAGGAACTCCTGCATATTAATTTTGATCACATCGTATTGATTCAAATGCTCATGATAGGATGCTTCCCTACTGATTTTTAAGTCATCGAATAATGAAGACGTGTCCTCTCCATTGCTATAATAGGCGAGCAGCATGTCCGCAGCCATGGATTTGCCAAAGCGGCGTGGCCGACTGACGCAAACATACTTCTGCTCTGTCCGAATCCGTTTATTGATTTCAGCAATCAACAAGGATTTGTCTATATAGATCTGTGAACGTAAGCTCGTACGGAATCGTTCACTTCCGGGGTTTAAATAGCTTCCCATATCCAGATTTCCTCCTTTTTGCTAAAGATATTATACCCAAAAATATAGTATGGTGCAGCAAAAATTAGCAGCGCCTCCCGAATGGGAGGCGCCACTAAATGAGGAATGACTTATGTTTGCTTCAGTATTTACAGCTTCTGTTTTACTTCACCCAGGCGCCGTTGCCGTCCAGCTTGTAGCCGTCCGGTGTGGTGGTGCCAGCCAGCATGGAGCCCTCAGGGTTCTCGCTACTTCCGCTTACGGTGAAGTAATACCATACGCCGTTGATCTCCACCCAGCCGGTTGTGATCTTGCCGTTGGCGTCTGCATAGTACCAGCGGTTGTTGAAAACGATCCAGTCGCTCTTATAAGCTGTGCCGTCTGTGCCTACATAGCTCCAGGTATTGTCGGCGTTCTTCTGCCAGCTGCCCGGTGTATTCTGCAGGTTGGTGCGTCCCATGCCCGGTGTCACATTGATTGCATGGAAACCGCTGCTGGAGCCAGAGCCGGAGCCACCGCCGCTGGAGGTTCTTGTCACTGTGGTGGTTGTTGTCGTGGTCTCCGGTGTCTTAGTGTCCTCTGCCTTCTTAATGGCTTCCAGCACTGCACTCAGGCTGACGCCACCGCCGTCCGGCACAATCACAGTATAAGTGCCGTCGTCCTCGCATACGAACTTAGCCTTTCCGGCATTGAAGCCAGTGAGCTGATAACCGTCGGCCACCGTAACCTTCACCTTGATGGTCTGACCTGCAGTGGCAACATCATAGTTTCCTGACTTATCCTTATCCACTACACCGCCGCCAAACTTCGTGATGGTCAGAATTCCGCTCTGCAGATCATCCTTGTCAATGATATACTTGATGTTGGAGATGACTTCCTGCTTCACTTCCTCAGATACTTCTTTTTTACCCTCTGTCACAACATTAAGGTTATTGATATCCTCAATGGTTCCCACAACGATTTCCGGCAGTGTTCCATCCGTAGGGACAACCAATGTCGCACCATCTTTTCCGTTCTCTAATGTGCCACCGATAGCAAGCTCAGCAGTCGCATCGCCGTTGGCATTCAATACATCAATCTGTATTCCGTGACCTGAACTTCCCGCAACATTTCCTTTCACAATCACCTGCGCAGTGTCACCCTCGAGTACGATGGCCTCAGCATCAGTCAGCTTGCCTCCAACTGTTACGGTTGAGTTATTCGCTACAATTCCGGCTTTGGCATTGCCCTTAACTGTTACGGTTGAGCCATTTTCCGCTTCAACGCCTTCTGCATCGCCTTCAACTGTTACGACGGCTGAATAACCGTCTGCTTCGACACCGTTCTTGGCATCACCTTTTACTATTACGACTGCATTGTTCGCATAGACATCACCATTGGCATCGCCTTTAACTGTTACAGTTGAAGCACTCTCTGAATGGACATCTCCCTTCACATTTTTTTCAACAGTTACGGTTGACATACTCTTTGCAGTGGCGTCACCGTTGACATCGCCATCCACTTTTACCTTTGAGTTACTGCTCGCATTGACGTCTCCACCGACATCTCCCTTAACTGTTACGTCCGACATGGTATACGCATTGACGTCTCCACCGACACCGCTGTCAGCAACCACTTTTGATTTGGATACAGTGAGGTTATTGCTGATATTTTCTTTGACTTCAGTTGTTTGCTTTTCACCAGAACCAGTTGTTTTCACATCCACATCTACAGTTTTTTCACTCTTTTCATCGTAAATGCACAATAACTCGTCACCTTTTCAAATCGGGCCAAACTTGAGATAATCGCGTAAAGTGTTAACACACTTTG
>CAVKVA010000006.1:0-127623 GCA_963659875.1 Parolsenella sp. | reverse complement strand
TTCATGGGATTGAGCACCATGCTGGATGCAAGCAGCACAGAAACGGTGCTCTTCATTCTGTTCCTAAGCTTTCTTGTCAAATGTCTTCGCGCTCTCATAAGTCTTTCCCTCTTCTATTGCTTCTTCTGTTCCACTCTCTGCCGTCCGGGCACCCTTAAAGCCCTTTGGGACGAATTTTTGATTTTCACAGTTTTTTCACCGTTTGTGCTTAAATATTATCACACGGATACTTATAGAAACACTTAAAAAGTAGGAAAATTTTTGAAAAAGTTTTGTTTTGACGTTTAAGTTGCTGTTGTATAGCGCTTTTTTAAGTGTTTTGTGTCAAATCTGCGGCACAGCTCATCAAAAAGGAGCTGGCGGCGGAGGGGCGGAAGCGTGTAGTTGGGGCATATTTCAGAGCACAAAAAGAGGAGAGCCGTTTTGACTCTCCTCTTTTTGCGCTGATTGCTTCATGGCGGAGCGCGCTATATGTCTCCATTCTCCTCCACATACTTATCAAACAGCGGCAGCGTGAAATAAACATACCCGCGGGTTTCTCCCGCCAGAATTCCCTTTCGGATCAGACGTCTGCGGTAGGGATTAAACTCATTGGTTTCCATGCCCAGATACTCCCGGATTTCCTTGATTTTTCCGCTTTTCACTGCAGCGATGCCCTTCGCCACCAGCCGGTCCTTTTCCGAAAGCTCGGCCCAGAGCTTGTCATAGACAAATTCTCCCAGATACTGCTCATAGTCATTCAGTACCTGCCGGTACGCCCCATTGTGATTCCAGGTCAGATACCCCAGCACCTGAAACGCAAAGGGATAACCACGCGTCAGCTCTGCCATCTCCTCCGCCTGCTCCGCAGAGATCCGGAAAATTTTCTGATACTTCGAAATGATGGCCCTTCGATTCAGGGGCTTCAACGGAATCTTCGGTGCCCGATACAGGAAGGTCAAGCTCCTTTCATTCTGCAGCTCCTCGATATTCTCATACAATCCCGTTCCCAGCAGAAATACCGGCAGATCCTGCCGAACGAAGATCTGAAAGGATCCGGCAAAAACCTTCATACTTTCATTGTTCGTCATCTCATCAATGGTGATCAGCAGCCGTTTTCCGCCCTTCTTCATTTTCTCCAGTATTTTAATGATGGCGGTTTCCGCATCTGTGATCTTTGCCGCTCCTTCTACGGTCACGCCGAAGCCAAAAAAGGAGAGATCGATCTTGGCGGATCGGATAAAATCCGCACAGAGACGATGACTGTTCAGCTTGGCCAGCAGAGACAGCAGCAGATCTGCAGCCGGATTCAGTTCAATAACAATCCAATCCTCCCGTTCCCGCAGTTTCTGTGAAATCTGGGTCATCATAACCGTTTTACCGCTGCCTCTCACGCCGGTGATGATGAACATCTGCTGATTCACCGTTTCCGCCGTGAAAGCTTCCAGAATTTCATTCTGCTGCAGAGGCCGTTCTACAGATTCCAATGGATTTTTCCCGAAGGTAAGGGTAAACGGATTTTGCATATCTCACCTCGTTTTTACTGTTCTTTACTGTTTCGGATTCGTTTTACTGTTGTTTACTGTCGTTTACTGTTTTTAACACATTTTACTGTTCTTTACTCTTCCCGTCAATCACATAATGACATAGTCCTTATACCTCTGCAGCAGCTCCTGGTTCAGGCTGGCCCGCAGATAGATGCCCTCATCCTCGTACTTGGTCTCCAGCACCTGGGCCCGCTCCCGGAGCACGTTCTCCACGCCGCTGTCCCGGTAGGGGATCCTGAGCTCACAGGTAAAGTAGTCGGCGAACAGCTTCCCGTCAATGGCCTGCAGCAGTTCCTCCATGCCAATGCCTTCGGCCCCGGAGATATAGAGCTTGTCCCCACGGACAATGGGGAGCTCTGCTGCCGGATAGACCTTGTCCGCCTTATTCATAAGGTAGAGCACCGGAATGTGCCCCGCCCCCAGCTCCTTCAGCGTCCGGGCCGTCACATCCATGTGCATCCGGTAGTTCGGATCGGAATAGTCGATGACTTCCAGGATGAGATCCGCATACAATGCCTCCTCCAGCGTGGAGCGGAAGGCCTCCACCAGCTTGTGGGGCAGGTCATTGATGAAGCCCACGGTGTCGGAAAGCAGGAAGTCCCGGTGGTCGCCGGGGCTGATCTTCCGCACCGTGGTGTCGAGGGTCGCGAAGAGCATGTCCTGCACCAGCACATGTTTCTCCGTGTCCTCGGTGCCAATGTCAATGAGCCGGTTCATCAGGGTGGACTTGCCGGCATTGGTATAGCCCACCAGCGCCACGAGAGGCAGCCCGGAGCGGGAGCGCTTCTTCCGCTGGGTGCTGCGGTTCTGTTCCACCTCCCGGAGCGCCCGGCGCAGCTCCGCCATTTCCTTCTGAATGTGCCGCCGGTCCAGCTCGATCTGGGTCTCACCGGCGCCCTTGTTCGACATGGAGCCGCCGGTACCGCCCTGACGGGAGAGGTTCTGCCGAAGCCCCACAAGACGCGGCAGCATATACTGCAGCTTCGCATATTCCACCTGCATCCGGGCCTCTGCGGACCGGGCCCGCATGGCGAAGATGTTCAGAATGAGGTTGGTTTTGTCAATGACTTCGACCTCGAGATCATGGGCCAGGTTCGCAAGCTGGGAGGGCGACAGGGTATTGTTGAAGATCACGAGCTCCGCCTCCAGGAGATAGACCTGGTTCTTCAGCTCCCCCACCTTACCGCTGCCGATATAGTAGGCGGAATCCTCACCGGCGAGGTTCTGCGTCAGTTCGCCTACCGCTTCAATGCCACACGCCTCGCAGAGCCCGTGCAGCTCCGCCATACTCACCGAAAAGGCGTCCGCCGACATTACCCCGGAGATACAGGCGCCGGCCAGCACCGCGCGGCGCGGCCGATTCATAAAATCATTCTCAAACATCTTATTTGTAACCCCACTTCTTTGCAAATTTCGCGAAAAGCCCCGCCGGAATCAGCAGGACGGCGATGGAACCCAGGAAGGTGAGCAGTATTCGAAGCGCCGTGTCGCTGAAGAAGCCCTCCGGCAGCATATTGATCATGCGGCTCTCCCGGGGATCGAACATCCAGTTTCCCTGGCTGAAGAACAGCTCATGGAAGAGGGTGAAGTATTTGGTGAAGTCCGTGGCCGCCAGCAGGCCGAAAAGCGCCGCCAGGATGCCGATGGCGAGGCAGACCCGCAGGAAGCCGCTGCCCAGCCAGTACAGGGCACGGCCATGCTCCAGGATCAGGAGAAGCCCGAAGATGGCGAGGATGGCCAGAATCGCCAGCGCCCGCAGGGTAACCGCACCCACGAAGAGCACCCGGACATCCGCCATATGGCTCTTCTCGTTTTCATTGTAGAATTCCGCCTGTCTGCCGCTGATTTCCGTCTCCACGATCAGGTTTTCCCGGTCGCCCCGGAGATAGACCATGGTCTGGTGCATCACCGCCGTGAGGTCATCCATGGACATGGTCTCGCCCCGCCACGTTTCCAGCGAACCCAGCACATCGTATTTTTCAAATTCCGCCTCATAGTAGCCCGGATTCCAGTAGCAGACCGCCTCGAAGGAGGTGATCAGCAGCGTAAAGATCAGGAGCAGGGAAAAAATCACGGCCAACAGCCGGTAAAAAAGTGTTTTCATAGTGTCTCCTCCATTGTCATGCGAAAACAAGTGTAACATGCAGCCGGAAAGAATGCTACAATAGGGTTTCAGACGAATTCGAACAGGAGGCATTACCATGGCAAAAAAGGAAAAGGAACAGAAAACGAATGTGATGCGTCTTCTCGATAAGGCGAAGATTCCCTATGTGCACCGGGAATATCCGGTGGATGAAAATGATCTTTCCGGCAGTCACGCGGCGGACGCCCTGGGCGTGGATCACCGCACGCTCTTTAAGACGCTGGTGCTGCACGGCGACAAGACCGGCTATCTGGTCTGCGTGATTCCGGTGGATGAGGAGATTGATCTCAAGAAGATTTCGAAGGTATCGGGGAACAAAAAGACAGAGATGATTCCCATGAAGGAGCTGCTGCCCCTGACCGGATATATCCGGGGCGGCTGCAGTCCCATCGGGATGAAAAAGGTATTTCCTACCTATATAGATAAAAGCGCGGAAACATTGCCGGAAATCGGCGTCAGCGGCGGTCAGCGGGGTGTGCAGATCCTTCTCGCGCCGAAGGCATTGGCCGCCTATATCCGGGCGGAATTTGCCGATGTGACGGCGGCGCGGGAAGCGGAATAGCCACGGCGCTCAGATGAATTTGCGGCAGTGCACGAAGAGGCGGCCTTTTTTGGTGCGCTTCTCGTCACCGTCAAAGATGAATTTGCCGTAGCCCCGGAGGGAAACGCGGTCCCCGGGCTGCAGCACATGTCCGGCACTGAGGCAGGCTCTGCCGTTGACTGCGGCCGATTCCCGCTCGATGAGGGTCTGGGCCGTGCCCCGGGAAAGAGAGAAGACCATGGCG
Source organism: Parolsenella sp. (assembly GCA_963659875.1). Taxonomy (GTDB): domain Bacteria; phylum Bacillota; class Clostridia; order Lachnospirales; family Lachnospiraceae; genus Oribacterium. Next base: position 123,169 of record CAVKVA010000006.1, on the reverse strand, counting down.
AGCAGGGCGTCCAAACGGCAGGAGGCCACGGAGCCGCCCAATTCCTGAAAGCGAGGCGCGAAATCGCACTCTCCCGGCGGCAGCAAGCTGCAATGGACACTGGTGTGCTTCACCCGCGTGAGCTCCTCCGCGATGAGGCCGGACAGGGAGGACAGCACAAAGATGCAGGTCTCTTCCTCGCTCACCAGGATGTCGCCGATGCGGTCCCGCTCGATGCCCAGGTTCATGAGGGCGCCGAGGAAGTCCCGGTGGCTGAGTTCTTCCGCAAAGCGGCGGTTCACCGGCTGTACCCGCAGCATCTTCAGCACCTCGCCGTTGGCCGTTTCCCCGGTCAGAAAATCCGCGGGACTCAGCCAGTCCGGCAGAAAGCAGAGCACATTCCGCTCCGCCTCAGTATGACCGCCGTAAACGAGAAACGGAACCCCGTCCAGGGTTCCGCTTTTTATTTGCAAGGAATGTACAGAATCGTCCGTCTCCATCGGACGTTCTTCCAAAAATCCGCCCGGCAAGCGCCGCAGCTCTGTATAAAAGTCGGAAAGCTCCGAGGCGGAAAGAAATTCCGTGTGGGTGAGATAGGCATTCTGCCGGGTTCGTTCCGCCAGATCCCGGATATGCGCCATCATACCGTTTCCTCCGCATCACTGCTGTCGCCGTCACCATTTGGCAGCTCCGCAAACTCCATGAAGCCCTGCATCCAGATGCGGCCCTTGAAGCGTCGGCCCACAGCGGGCACACCGACGAGATCTGCCTCATTGATGCAGACATGAAAAACCGCATCGTTACAGCGCAGCCGGAGATCGACTACATTTTCATGGGTATAGACATTGCTCTTCACCCGGATGCCGGTAATCTCTCCCAACACTGTGTACTGGTCACATTCCACGCCCGTTGGCATGAAGCTGGACTCCACCACGGAATAGAGGTCCTCGTGCTCGATGCGGGCATTGACCTCGGACATGAGGTTCATATCCGTCTCCGTCAGCGTTTCAATGGCGTCCTCATCGCCGTTCCGGGCTGCCTCATAGAGGGCCTTCTGCTCCCGCAGGCGGCGCTGGCAGCTTTCCTCGTCCTCCCGCCGCTGGGTCGGCAGCAGGATTTTTCCTTCTGTGGCCAGTCCCGTGAGGAAGGCCTGCCGGATTCGCACCGGGATCTGCGCCTGGGCAATGCCGCGCATCTCCACCGAATTGCAAAGATAGAAAATCAAGGTAATGCCGGAACGGAAGTCCTCCAGCACGCCCTCGTAGGTTTCCCGCTCCGCATGGCGTTCGAGAGACCCCTCCTCCGTCAGCGTGCCGTCAAAGCTCCGGACAAAGGGGAAGTAATAGTCCCTGTGGAAAATGTCGGCGCTGTCCCGGTGTCCCACCACCATGATGCCCATGGAGGGCGCCACCTGCATACAGTATTCCTCCAGCCGGCTCTCCGGGCTCAGCATCAGAATCTCGCTTCTGTACTTTTCATTCACCGCACGTTCCAGATAGACCTCCGCCTCCTGGTCTGTTTTGATGCCGGAAAAACCGATCGACCTCAAAAATCTGTGCATGCCTTTCCTCCGTCTGCTTCCTCAAGTCTTACTTATGTGTAGTTGTCAATGATAAACGAATCCACATTCGATTGCAAGTACTCCACCGGCTTCCGGCCCCGGATTTCCGCGGAAAATGCATTCACCGCGGCAAGCCGGACTGCCACCGAGGGTTCCGCTGCCGCAGCTTATCCACAATTTCCTTCAGATTGTCCACCACGTAATCGGCATCCTCCAAAGTCGTTTCCGCACCGATGCTCAGACGCAGGCCGGAAAAGGCGTCCTCATGACTTAGGCCGATGGCCCGGAGCACATGGCTGGGTTCCAGGGAACCGCTGGCACAGGCGCTGCCACTGGCGGCGGCGATGCCCTTCTGATCGAGGAGCAGCAGAAGCGATTCCCCCTCCACACAGGGCAGGAGCACATGCACATTGTTGGGGAGCCGCTTCTCCGGATCCCCGTTCAGGCGGCAGGCCGGAATCTCCGTGGTGAGCCGCCGGATGAGATGGCCCCGGATTTCCCGCTCCCGGGCCGTGCGCTCCGCCATGGTCTCCATGGCCAGCTCCGCCGCCCGGGCAAAGCCAACGATACCGGCCAGATTTTCCGTCCCGGCCCGTCTTCCCCGTTCCTGGGCACCGCCATGGATCAGGGACGGCAGCTGCAGTCCCCGACGAATGTAGAGAAGTCCGACGCCCTGTGGGCCGTTCAGCTTGTGGGCGGATGCCGAAAGGAGATCCACCTGCAGGTCCTGCACATCCAGGGGAATCTGTCCGAAAGCCTGCACCGCATCGGTATGGAAAAGCACTCCCGCTTCCCGGCAGAGATTACCGATCTCCGCGATGGGCTCCAGTGTGCCGATTTCATTGTTCGCGCACATCACCGAAACAAGGGCCGTTTCCGGCCGGATCAATGCGGCAAGCTTGACCGGATCCACCAGACCTCTTTCATCCACCGGAAGATATGTCACCTCCACGCCCTCCGCCGACAGCGCTTCACAGGTGTGGAGCACGGCATGGTGCTCAATGGCGGAGACGATGATATGGTTTTTTTCGCATCCTGCTGCCGCTGCCTTCTTCCGGGCGGCCGCGAGACCGCAGCGCAGCGCCATGTTGTCGGACTCAGAGCCGCCGCTGGTGAAGCAGATCTCCTCCGGCCGGGCATGAAGCACCGCCGCCAGGCGGCGTCTGCTGTCCTCAATGGCCATCCGGGCCCGCTGCCCCCGGCGGTAGACCGTAGAGGCATTGCCGAATTTTTCCCCGAAATAGGGCAGCATGGCCTCCAGCACCGCCGGGGCCAGCGGTGTCGTGGCGGCATGGTCCATGTAGATTTCCTTCATCACTTCACCTCATCAAATACAAAGGCGCCGCTCTTTCCGCCGTCCTTCTCCAGGAGGTGGATGTCCTTAATGACCATGCGCTTGTCGATGGCCTTGCACATATCATAGATGGTGAGAAGCGCCACGCTGACACCGGTCAGCGCCTCCATTTCCACGCCAGTCTTGCCCTCGGTCTTCACCTCGCAGAGGGCCTGTATACAGTTTTCCTCCGGGCAGAGTGCAAAGCGCAGCTTCGCGTTGGAAAGGTTCAGAAGATGGCACATGGGAATCAGGTCCGCGGTGCGCTTCGTGCCCATGATCCCGGCCACCTGGGCCACCGTCAGGACATCTCCCTTTTTCACGGTTTTCTCGGAAATGGCCTGATAAACCGCCGGGGAAACCTCTATTTTTCCGGTCGCCAGAGCCCGCCGATGGGTCTCCGCCTTCTCCGAAACATCCACCATGAAGGCATTGCCCTCCGCGTCAAAGTGTGTAAAGTCTGCCATACTGTTCGCTCCTGAAAAATGGTTTAGGAAACAAGGAAGGCTCTGCTAACGCAGAGCCTTTTATACCATCCTGTCCTGACCCCAGGCAGGATATTTTAAACATCAGTATCGAAATAGTAGCTCTCCAGAATTTCCTTTACGGAATCGCTGGTGACGTAGTCGATGAAGTCCTTGGCGGCTGCCTTCTCCACATCATCTGCCTCGTCGTTCTGTACCTGTGCGATGGGATAGATCACATTTCCGGTGAGATCATAGGAAACCTTCTCCAGAATGTCAAGCTGATCCTCATAACCATAAGTATCGGAATAGTAAGTGGTACCTACCTCGCAGGAGCCCTCTACCACAGCTGCCAGCACCTTGGATACATTGGACTGCTCGGAAATCTCCACACCGCCGAGGGCATCGGAAACCTCCTGGGTGGTGATCTTTGATACGTCCTCAACCTCCGGCAGGATACCGGCCTTCACGAGGGCCTGTCTGGTGTACTTGCCCACCGGCACAGAGCCGTCTGCCAGGGCGATGGACTGGGCGTCCTTCAGGGTTTCGAGACCGGTCACCTTGGTGTCGCTGTCCTTCCGGGTGATCACCACCACCTGGTTGTTCAGCACGTCCTTACGGGTGCCCTCTACCACCAGCTGGTCGTCGTTCTCCAGTGTGTTCATCTGCTTCTGGGCAGCGGAGAAGAAGACGTCGCAGGCATATCCCTCTTCGATCTGGGTCAGGAGCTTTCCGGAGGAATCCGCATTGAAGGTGATCTTCACATTGGGGTGGATCTCATTGTAGCGGGCTGCCAGATCGGTCATCACGGTGTTGAGTGATGCGGCAATGAAGACCTGAATCTCGGTCTCCTCATCGTTGTAGCCGCTGTCTGAGGTATAGACCGCATCGGAAGAAGCTTCCTCCACCGCTGGCGCCTCGGTGGCTGCCTCCGTCTCCGCTTCTGTGGCTGCCTCGGTAGCTGCTGCCGTGGTGCTTGCCGTACTGCTGCCGCAGGCGCTCAGTCCCACTGCACAAGCTGCGGCACAAGCTGCAGCGGTCACTCTGGTCCAGATTGTCTTTTTCATGTTCTTTTTCCTTTCACTTGCTTGTTCCGACAGGCCGTTAGCCTCCGGCACAATTATGTATTCCTGGTTATTTAGAAAACACCGCATCATTTCTGGCAAGAAGATACACACAGTACTGATTCATACTAATTCCCTCTCTCTGAGAATGTTCTGCCAGTGATCTGTGCAGGCTTCGTGGAATTCTCAATTTAAACTGTCCGGAATAATCTTCCAGACTGTCGGGTTCGTGAATTTCCACCCCCTCTTCCAATGCCGCCTCAAGCCATGCTTTTTTCGCATCCCGCGCATTTGCTGCCGCACTCTCCACAGTTTCACCGCAAGTTATGCAGCCGGGCAGATCCGGATAAGAAGCCACAAATCCGCCTTCATCCTTATCTTCTACAATTTCCATACGATAGGGCATTGCCATATAATCATTCAGCGTCTTCATTGTCCTTCGCCTCACCTTCTACAATGTGCCTTACCATTTCTACGTATACTTTCTTGATTGGTTCATGCTTCGGTATCGTAATCGGCATACATCCTTGCTTTCTGAAGGTGTAATGACTGCTTCCACTTCTTGGTGCATTCATTACATATCCATAACCTTCCAATACCTTCCGTAACTCATCAAAGCGGAGGTCTTTCGATAAAGTGCATATACGTGTGATCAGCTTATCCCACTTTGACATTCTCCATTCCTCCTATTCGCATTATATATGGTGTCACATATGGTGTCAATCGTTCCCGTTCTAGTCCGTTTCCGTCCCCCGCAGTATCCCGAGGCCGTGGGGCAGTACCGGGAGCAGAAACTCCAGGTCTTCACGACAGGCCTTGGGGCTGCCGGGCAGGTTGATGATGAGGCTTTTTCCGCGAATTCCGGCGGTCTGGCGGCTCAGAATCGCGTTCCTCGTGAACTGCAGGGAATAGGCCCGGAGCGCCTCGCCGATGCCGGGCACCTCCCGCTCACAGACCGCTTTCGTGGCCTCCGGCGTCTGGTCCCGCTCCGAGAAGCCCGTGCCGCCGGTGGTGAGGATCAGCTCGATCTGCCGCTGGTCCGCGAGACGCCGCAGCTCCTGCGCAAGTTTTTCTTTGCCATCGGGAAGCAGCAGCGTCTCCTCCACCCGGTAACCCGCCGCCGAAAGCATTTCCCTGAGCAGCGGGCCGGAGCGGTCCTCGTAGCTGCCGGCAGCCGCCCTATCCGAGAGGGTAATGACGGCGGCCCGAAATGGCCGGTCGGGGGCCGCAGGGATCATCTGCGCGGCCATGCCGGGACGGATCTCGCCGCCTTCCAGCACCACGGCGAAAATCCCCTCCCGGGGCATGATGCAGTCGCCCATGGTCTTGAAGATCGCGCAGTGGCTGTGGCAGGCCTTCCCGATCTGGCTGATCTCGAGGAGACAGTCCCCGATGCGAAGTCGGGTGCCCACCGGCAATGTCTTTAAGTCAAAGCCGGAAAGCACGATGTTTTCTCCGAAGGCGCCGAAGGCAATGTCTGCGCCCTTTTCCCGGAATTTCTCGATTTCTTCATAAGAAAGAAGGCTCACCTGCCGGTGCCACTTCCCCGCATGGGCGTCCCCCTCTATGCCGTAGTCCGGCAGGAGCCGAACGCTGCCCCTGGGGGTCTTGCCGGTGCCTTTTTCGGGGCTTGTGCAAACGGCCATCACCTTTCCCTGCATACTCATCCTCCGATTTCCGCCATTTCCTTTCCTTCTGTCACCGCCGCGAGGTCCTCAAAGCAGTGGGCCCGGGGCTTCTGCCGCACCGCCTCCCGGATTTTTTCCTGCAGAAGTGCCATACTGCTGTCCGGGCGGCGCAGGGTCGCCCGGAGATCCACGGCTTCTCCGTAGCAGAGACAGGGCTTCAGCTGCCCCTGGGACGTGAGGCGCAGCCGATTGCAGCTGCCACAGAACTTCTCGTGCACCGCGCTGATGAAACCCACACTGCCGACAAAACCCGGCATGCGGTAGTAAACCGCCGGGCCGTTGCCGTGCCACTGCAAGTCCCTCTCCATGCCCGGGTAACGGGCCGCGAGGGATGCCAGCAGCGCTCCGTTGGAGACGCCCCGCTGCTGCCGTCCGTAGCCGATGGGCATAAGCTCAATGAAGCGCACGTCCAGCTTCCGCGTTTCCGCCAGCGCCACGAGATCCTGCCAGGCATCGGCATTCCCTTCCGTCAGCACCGCATTGATCTTCACGGGCAGCCCCGCCGCGAGAGCCGCCTCCAGTCCTGCCAGTACCTTCGGCAAAGCGTCCTGGCCGGTGATCTCCGCATACTTCTGCGGATCCAGCGTGTCCAAGCTGATGTTTACCGCATCCAGTCCCGCCCGGCACAGCTCCGGCAATGCCTCTTGCAGAAGCACGCCGTTCGTGGTGAGGGTCACCTGCTCCACCCCCGGCAGCTGCTTTAATCTGCCGATCAGGGCGGCGCAGCCCCGGCGACAGAGCGGCTCGCCGCCGGTAACCTTGAAGCGGGTGATGCCGAGGGCGGCGGCGGCTTCCGCCACCCGGAGCAGCTCCTCGTAAGACAGGATCTCCGCCATGGATACCTTCCGGCCTTCCAGTCCCCCGGGCATGCAATATTTGCAGCGCAGGTTGCAGCGGTCCGTGATGGACAGCCGGAGATAATTGATGCGGCGACCATAGCCGTCCGTCAGCACAGCGGGTGTACTCACGGTTCCTCCTGCGGCACGGTATTTTGCCCGTCGGTCGCCGCGGCCGATGCAGCCGGAATCCGCTCCAGCAGGACCTCCACCTTACCGCCGCAGACCATGCCCTCGTCACTGGCCATTTCCGCCGTGAGGTCTACAGTGAAGAGGTTTGCATCAGGATTCACAAGATGATTCACCAGGTTTCGCCTTTCCTCGTCCTCGGCTTCCAGCAGCAGCTCCCGGCCCCGCCGGACCACCTCCGCCTCGATGCAGCCGCCGCCGATGGTGCCGATACAGCGCCCGTCCGAAAGCAGCAGCATCTTCGTGCCCACTTGCCGGGGCGCGGAGCCCTTCCGCCGGACAATGGTGCAGAGCACCTTGTCCCCGGCTTCCTTTTCCCGGTGATGGCCGCCAATCACCGCCCGCAGGATCTCCTCCGGGATGCCGACGTTGCGCTGCGCCCCGTTCTTCACTTCGATGATCTCCGCCATCACGGAAACCGCGATTTCCTCCGGCGTCTCGGCACCGATGGCGAGGCCGATGGGCGTATGCACACTGTCCAGCACCTCGCCGCTGACACCCTCCTGCCGCAGGCTCTCCTTCACGAGCTGCACCCGGCGCCGGGAACCCATAAGCCCGATATAGGCATGGTTTTTTCCGGCGATGGCCCGCAGGCAGTCCCGGTCATATTGATGTCCCCGGGTCACAATCACGAAATAGCTGTCGCTGTCTCCCTCCAGCCGGGACAGCGCTGTCTCAAATTCCTCGCAGATCACCTGATCCGCACCGGCCGCCCGGGCATGATCCGCAAAGAGCGGACGATCATCAATGCAGGTGACATGGAGCGCCAGCAGCTTTGCGATTTTAATGATGGCGATGGACACATGTCCGGCCCCGCAGATGATGAGCTTTTTCTCATGGCCCAGGCGCTCGACATAAAACGATTCTCCCGCCAGCGAGAAAATCCCGCAAGCACTATCCAACGGGTTAAGCGCAAGCTTGGCTTGCGGGTACCCGTTGGATAAGACCCATTCTCCCCCGGCCCAAATGGCCTTTTCCCCGAGATGCTCCGGCGAAAGGCAGGTAAGGCTGTAGCTCTCAACATTCGGGTCCAGCGCCTCCAAGGCAGTAAAAAATTCTTCCTTCATTGCGTTCAGCCCTTTCCGAAGCCGCAGTTCGGGAAGGTACAGCTGGGACAGTTCAGACAGAGTCCCCCGTTCCCGAGTCGGTCAATGCTTTCCTTTTCCACGATCTCTCCTGCCATGAGCCGGGGCAAAATCAGATCGAAGATGGTGCGTTTTGCATACATCACACAGCCGGGCAGTCCGAGAATCGGAATCTCATCATGCGCCCCCTTATAGGCCAGCATGAACATGGCCCCCGGCAGCACCGGTGCGCCGTAGCTCACCACCCGGTCCGCCGTCTGCCGGATGGCATAGGGCGTGCGGTCGTCGGGATCCACAGACATACCGCCGGTGCAGATCACCATGTCTGCCCCCGCCGCGAGCACCTGACGCATGCCGTCCATTTCCATCTCCGTGTCGTCACTGCTGTATACATGCGCCACAATTTCGCCGCCGTAGGCCCGGAGCTTCTCTTCCACCACCGGCGTGAAGGTATCCTCGATACGATGGTAGTAGACCTCATTGCCCGTGGTGACAATGCCGACCTTCCGCGGCCGGAAGGGCAAAAGCCGCAGAATCGGCGCGCCGCTGACCAGTGCCTGTACCCGCTCCATTTTCTCCTTCTCGATAAGGAGCGGGATAATGCGGGTGCCCGCCAGCTTGTCTCCCTTCTTCACCGGAAAGCCGTCATGCCGGGTGGCGATCATCATTTCCCCGAAGGAATTGACCTGCAGAAGCCGTTCCCGGTCCACCTGCAGCAGGCCGTCACAATCCGCGATCAGCTCCACCTTGCCCTCGGAAATGCCGGAGGCATGCATGTTCTCGCTGCGGCAAAGCTCGTACAGCACCATGGCGGCATCATTCTCATGCATCATGCTGTCATTCACTTCCCAGATGTAGATATGGTCCTTGCCCACGGACAGCAGCACCGGGATGTCCGCCTCCGTGATAATGTGTCCCTTCTTGAATACCGGGCCTTTCTTCACGCCCCGGATGATCTGGGTGATGTCATGGCAGAGCATCTGCCCCACCGCGTCCTCTGTCCGCATGAGCTTCATTGCCGTTCCGCTCCTTTTTCGCTGATTTTACAATCGTAGTTTTATCTAAAACTTTTTTGCCGACCTAAATATTTGTTATGCTTATAGTACATGTTTTTGAGGAAGAAAGCAAGAAAAGCCCCGGTGCACTTTCGTGCACCGGGACCTTCCCTAGGATATTAGGTAGGCTTTGCTTACCGCAAAGCCTTTGACACGGATTTATCTCGAGCTTGTAGCTCTCGATAAACTTGCCTGTGGCAAGCATGCATCTTCGATGCATGTCAGTTCGTTACGAAGTTTGCATAATGCAAACTTCTTCTCTCTCGCCGCTAAGGCATCCCAGGGAACCCTGGCCTCTGCGAGGCCATCCCTAGGATATTAATTAGACCAGTCCCTGTGCGAGCATAGCCTCGGAAACCTTCTCGAAACCGGCGATGTTGGCGCCCACAACGAAGTCTCCCTCGTGGCCGTAACGCTTAGCGGCATCGGCAACGTTCTTATAGATGTTGACCATGATGTCATGCAGCTTGCCGTCCACTTCCTCGAAGGTCCAGGACAGTCTCTCGGAGTTCTGGGACATCTCCAACGCAGATACGGCTACACCGCCGGCATTGGCTGCCTTTGCAGGCATGTACAGGATCTTGGCTGCCAGATATGCATCGATGGCATCGGCATCAGAAGGCATATTGGCACCCTCTGCCACTGCCCAACAGCCGTTGTCCAGCAGCTTCTTCGCATCGGCACCGTTGATCTCGTTCTGGGTTGCGCAGGGAAGCGCGATATCGCACTTCACGCCCCAAGGTCTCTCACCCTCGAAGTACTGTGCGGTCGGCACCTTCTCCACGTACTCCTTGATTCTGCCGCGGTGGCCGTTCTTAATCTCCATCACCACATCCAGCTTGATGCCGTCTGCATCATATACATAGCCGTTGGAGTCGGAGCAGGTCACTACCTTCGCGCCCAGCTCATGGGCCTTCTGGATGGCATACTGTGCCACGTTGCCGGAACCGGAAACGGTGATCACAGCGCCCTGCATGGTCTTTCCGGCAGCCTTCACCATCTCGTCTGTGATGTAAACGAGGCCGTAGCCGGTGGCCTCCGGTCTTGCCAGGGAACCGCCGAAGCTCAGGCCCTTACCGGTGAGCACACCCTCATAAAGATTGGTCAGTCTCTTGTACTGTCCGTACATGTAGCCAACCTCACGTCCGCCTACGCCAATGTCTCCGGCCGGAACGTCCACGTCCTTGCCGATGTACTTGCAGAGCTCTGTCATGAAGCTCTGGCAGAAACGCATCACCTCTGCGTCAGACTTGCCGTGGGGATCGAAGTCGGAGCCGCCCTTGCCACCGCCGATAGGAAGGCCGGTCAGGGAATTCTTCAGAATCTGCTCCATGCCCAGGAACTTCAGGATGGACTGGTTCACGGACGGATGGAAGCGAAGGCCTCCCTTGTACGGTCCGATGGCAGAGTTGAACTGTACTCTGTAACCCAGATTCACGTGGTTAACGCCCTTGTCATCTGTCCAGGGCACTCTGAAGGAAACAATTCTCTCCGGCTCAACAAATCTCTCCAGCAGGGCGTTCTTTCTGTAAACGTCCTCGTTGGCCTCAACGATGGGCGCCAGGGAATTCAGAATTCTCTCAGCTGCCTCCAGAAACTCCGGCTCGTGCGGATGCTTCTGCTTCAGGTTCTCGAATACTTCACTTACGTAAGACATGGTTATTCCTCCTTTGGGAACCGACTGATTCCAGCTCAGAATCAAGGGGTCGCTCCTACTCCCCGGAAAAGCTTCCCATATCGAGGCGTCACCATTGACTCCGAACATATAAGATTTTTACAAAAATAATTTAGCACGACGTTATGGAATGTACAAGTTTTTTCTGTTGTTATAACTTTAAAGCATAACAGCACAAAAAAAGAGCCTTGCTGTTCGCAAAGCTCCGATACGCTCGATGCTAAGAAGACATCCACCGGAGGCCGATGGTCAAGCCATCGCCTATCCCCGGTGGATCTATAATAAACTTGTTGCCGCAAGTATATTACCGTTTGGAAGGAATTACTTGGAATATTCCTTTACGCAGCCCATGATCTCCACAGGTGTCTTCTCGTTCTGCTGGTACTTCTGACCGTAGAAAGCCAGCTTGTACATCTCCTTGATGTCGGAGATCAGCGGATAACGAGGGTTCGCACCGGTACACTGATCGTCGAAGGCATTAACAGACATCTCATCGAGGGTCTTCAGGAAATCCTCCTCGGATACGTTGTAATCTGCGATGCTCTCCTTGATGCCTACGGTCTTCTTCAGCTCAACGATCTTGTCGCAGAGCTTCTCAACAGCCTTGGCATCGTCCTTCTCATTGATGCCGCAGAATCTTGCGCACTCTGCATATCTGTGCAGGGTATGCGGATACTCATACTGCGGGAAGGTACCCATCTTCGGCGGCTGCTCGCTGGAGTTGTAGCGGATGACCTCTGTGAGAAGCAGGGCATTGGCTACGCCGTGCGGAATGTGATGGTAAGCACCCAGCTTGTGGGCCATGGAGTGACATACGCCCAGGAAAGCATTGGCGAAAGCCATACCAGCCATGCAAGAAGCATTGGCCATCTCGTCTCTTGCCTTAATGTTGGTGGGCTCGTTGTATGCGATCGGCAGGTACTCGAAGACTCTCTTCATCGCCTGGAGTGCCAGACCGTCGGTGTACGGTGTTGCCATCATGGAAGCATACGCCTCGAGAGAGTGTACCAGTACGTCCACGCCGGATGCAGCGGTCAGACCCTTCGGCTGTGTCATCATGTTGTCGGTATCGACAATGGCGATGTTCGGCAGCAGCTCGTAGTCTGTGATCGGGTACTTGGTGCCAGTGTTCTGGTCCGTAATTACGGCGAACGGTGTCACCTCGGAACCGGTACCGGAAGAGGTAGGAACGGCGATGAACAGAGCCTTCTCACCCATCTTCGGGAACTGGTAAACCTTCTTGCGGATATCGATATAGCGCATAGCCATATCCTCGAACTTCACATCCGGATGCTCATAGAGAACCCACATGATCTTTCCGGCATCCATTGCGGAACCGCCGCCGAAAGCCAGGATGCAGTCCGGCTGGTATCGGCGCATAAGCTCAGCACCCTCCATAGCGTTGGCAAGGGTCGGATCCGGCTGTACGTTGGAGAATACTGTATAGTCGATGCCCATCTCGTGGAGCTTGTCGGTGATGGCCTTGGTATAGCCTGCAGAAGCCAGGAAGGAGTCGGTTACGATGAAGCACTTCTTCTTGCCGTATACTTCCTTCAGCTCATTGAGAGCCACCGGCATGCAGCCCTTCTTGAAATAAACCTTCTGGGGTGCTCTGAACCAAAGCATGTTCTCTCTCCTCTCTGCCACAGTCTTGTAATTCAACAGGTGCTTGATGCCTACGTTCTCGGATACGGAGTTTCCGCCGTAGGAACCGCAGCCCAGTGTCAGAGACGGTGCTACCTTGAAGTTGTACAGATCACCGATACCGCCGTGGGAAGAAGGCATGTTGTGCAGGATACGGCAGGCATGCATTACCTCTGCGTGCTTGTGGATCTTCTCGCTCTCTCTGGAATCAATGAAGAGAGATGCGGTATGTCCGGGGCCGCCGTCCATCAGCAGGGTCTCTGCCTTCTGCAGAGCATCATCGAAGTCCTTAGCCTTGTACATGCCCAGAACCGGAGACAGCTTCTCGTGTGCGAAGGGCTCTGCCTTGCTGTAGTCTGTCACCTCGCCGATGATCACCTTCTTGTCGTGCGGGATCTGTACACCGGCCATCTCGGCGATCTTCCATGCCGGCTGACCTACGATCTTCGCATTCAGGGAGCCGTTGATGAGGATGGTGTTCCGTACCTTGTCCAGCTCATCCTTCTTGAGGAAGTAAGCACCTCTGTACTCGAACTCCTTCTTCACCTTGTCATATACGTTGGCAAGAACGGTTACGGTCTGCTCGGAAGCACAGATCATACCATTATCAAAGGTCTTGGAGTGGAGAATGGAAGAAACCGCATTCTCGATGTCTGCGCTGTCATCGATGATACAGGGGTTGTTTCCTGCACCTACACCGAGTGCCGGTGTGCCGGATGAATAAGCGGAATGTACCATGCCGGGGCCGCCGGTTGCCAGGATGCAGTCCGCGTCACGCATAACCTCGTTGGTCATCTCGAGAGACGGCTCATCGATCCAGCCGATGATGTTCTCCGGTGCGCCGGCCTTCACTGCAGCGTCCAGTACGATCTTTGCGGCAGCGATGGTGCACTTCTTTGCACGGGGGTGCGGGCTGATGATGATGGCATTTCTGGTCTTCAGACAGATCAGTGTCTTGAAGATTGCAGTAGAAGTCGGGTTTGTGGTCGGGATAACCGCAGCCACGAGACCCAGGGGCTCAGCCACTGTCTTGGTACCGAATGCAGGATCCTCCTCGATCACACCGCAGGTTCTGTCATACTTATACTTATTGTAAATGTACTCAGCTGCGTAGTTGTTCTTGATCACCTTATCCTCAACCACGCCCATGCCGGTCTCTTCCACAGCCATCTGCGCCAGCGCGATTCTCTGCTGGTTGGCAGCGGTAGCAGCGGCGTTAAAGATCGCATCCACCTGCTCCTGGGTGTAAGTCGCAAACTTCTCCTGTGCGGCTCTGATCACCTGCAGCTTCGCTGTGAGGCTCTCCATGTCATTGACAATCTCCGGATTCTTCAGTTCCTTCGCCATCCTTTTCCTCCTTGTTCCGAAGGGTACATCCCTTCTTCATCATTTCGCGGCAACAAAAGATTTTTAAAAGCTTGATAAAAGATTAAGAAACGAATCAGTAAGGTGGCTTGCTTTCGCACGCACAGTGTTTGTTAATCTTTTATCAATGTAACCGTATTATAGAGTATTGTTAATTTATTGTCAATCGATTTTTGAAAATTATTTTGTTTCTCTGGAAGTACACGCATATTTCGCGGTATTTACCCTACCTTCATGCGGAATTTCAGGGCCTCCCGCTCATCGTTGACCAGGGAAATGTCGGCACCCAGGGCCTGCAGCTTCTGCTCGAAGTGCTCATAGCCTCTCTGGATATAGCCGATCTCGTTCACGGTGGTAATGCCTTCGGCGCAAAGCCCGGCGATCACCAGGGCGGCACCGGCGCGAAGATCCAGAGCGTTCACCGAAGCCCCGGTGAGTCCCTCCACACCGTCGATGACAGAGACATTACCCTCCACCTTAATCGAGCTGCCCATCCGTGCCAGCTCATCCACATACTTGAAGCGATTCTCAAAAATGGACTCGGTAACGATGGACGTTCCCCGGGCCAGCGCCAGTGTCACGCTGATCTGGGGCTGCATGTCGGTCGGGAAGCCGGGATAGGGCAGCGTCTTCACATCCGTGGGATGCTGCACCGTACTGCCGATGACCCGCACGGCCTCATCGTATTCAATGATGGTGTTGCCCATTTCCAGAAGCTTCGCGGAGATGGACTCCAGATGCTTGGGGATGACGTTCTTGATGAGCACATCTCCCCGGGTCGCCGCTGCAGCACACATAAATGTGCCCGCCTCGATCTGGTCCGGAATCACCGCATAGCTGGTGCCGTGGAGCTTCTGCACACCCCGGATCCGGATGGTGTCGGTACCGGCGCCCTTGATGTTGGCGCCCATACTGTTCAGGAAGTTGGCCACGTCCACGATATGGGGCTCCTTGGCCACATTCTCAATGATGGTCTGTCCCTCGGCGAGGGCTGCCGCGAGCATGATGTTGATGGTGGCGCCCACGGAAACCACATCCAGATAAATGTGGGAGGCATGGAGGCCGTTCTCTGCATCGGCCACAACACAGCCGTTCCGGATCTGCACATTGGTGCCCAGGGCTCGGAAGCCCTTCAGGTGCTGATCAATGGGCCGGGAGCCGATGGCACAGCCGCCGGGCAGCGGCACACGGGCCTTCTGGTACTTGCCGAGCAATGCGCCGATAAAGTAGTAGGACGCCCGGATCCGTCGGATGAACTCATCGTCGATGGAAACATCGGAAATCTCTGCCGCCGTAATTGACACGGTATGCCGGTCGATCCGTTTCACCAGCGCGCCGATTTCCTTCAACGCCTCCAGCATGACATTCACGTCCCGCACGTCCGGCAGGTTCTCCAGGATCACCTCTTCGTCTGTCAGCAGCGCGCCGGCAATGATGCCCAGTGCTGCATTTTTCGCGCCACCGATGACCACTTCGCCCCGGAGCGGTCTCCCGCCCTTCATAATAAATTGCTGTTCCATTTCACCTCTTCGAGAACCCGTAAAGCCAAAGCAGAGGGTTCTCTTCTATACAGAATTGCGAGGTCCCCGGCCATAGGGCGAGGACTCCCTTTTTAATTTCATTTGAATCTTTGACATTATAAGATGCGGTCCTTTATTCGTCAAGAACATGAAAAGCTTATCAGAATTCCGTTATTGAAAGATCGACATCATCTGCCCGGAGGCCTTTTGCCCCACGGCCATGACATTATTGGCGAATATCACATCACTTACACCCTTTTCCCGAATGAAGTCCAGCAGATTTCCCGGATAGTAGCGATAGTCGATGACGTAGAGATACTGGTAGTGGTCCGCCAGGAAGGGCGCCAGGGCATTGCCGTAGGATTCCTTCACCAGCACGCAGGCCGAGCCGTCCGTGAGGTTCGGATTCTGAATCTCCGTATAAGCATTGTCTCCCAGCAGGAAGCAGTTGTAGCGGTTGCCTGCATTCATCTTGGAGGCATCGTTGATGATAGCCGCCTCGTGCATGGTGCCGGCAGAGTCCTGGTAGGTCATGGCATTGCCACAGAGGGGAATGTAGGCGGTGATGGTATCCGGGTTCTGCTTCAGGGTCTCGGCCCGGTTGGTCGAGAAGTAGAAGGTGCCGTAGAAGCCATCGTAGCTGACACTCTCGTATTCCGACAGCTCGTGAGGGGTAATGCCTTTTTCCTCACAGAAACGTCGATAGGCATAGTAAGCGCCCAGCTGCGTCCAGTGGTGGTCCGTGTGGAAGTAAATGTACTCGTCACTGTGCTCCCGCAGGGTATCAAAGACCGACACCCGCTTCACGGCGGGATCGATCAGGCTGTAGGTATAGGCAAAGGCCTCGTTCATACCGCTGGAACCCAGCTTGGCCTGCACGTTCTCCGGCAGCTGCACCCCGAAGGAATTGGGGATCAGCATGTCATACAGGGTTACACCCTCCGGCAGCATAGCCTGGACCGTGTTGATCATGGAGGCGTAGCTCGTCACATTTTTCTGGCTGAAGTAGTAGATCTCATAGGCACGGCCGTCGCTGACGTAAATGTTGCCGGCCTGCTCTCCGGTGAGGTCCACACCCTCTGTATCCTGCTTTTCGATCTGCAGGTTTCCCTCGGCATCGGTTTCGAAGGCCGCCGCCGTTTCCGCTGCGGTGCTTTCCGTGCTTTCCGCAATTTCCGCCGCCGTTTCTGCTTGAGACGCCTCTCCCGCTGCCGCCGTCTCTTCCTCTGCTTCCGTCAGTGCATCAAAGGAGAAGGTCGGCGCCAGCGCCGCCGCGGTCTCAGGAATGCTCTCCGCCACGTTATCGCCATGGCTGTAAATGGCCTCTCCCTGGAGTCCGGAAAGCTGCTCCAGCGAAGCCGCTCCGGAAAGCAGGGTCTCCCGCATAGGAAAGGTATCCGAGAACCAGGCCGTGAGCTCCGTGAACCAGTCGCCGGACCAGACCGTTGCAACGCTCGGCGTCGGGAAGGTCTTGAGTTCCCGCTTCTCCGAAACCGAATAGCGCGGCCGCAGGGAAACATTGAAGCCCAGCACCGCCAGCCCCAGCAGACTTCCTGCCAGCGCTACGGTCATTCCGTATTTCCATTTCGAATTCAGCTTATTTTTCATCGCATTTAAAAGGCATTATACAAAAAAGGCTGGTAGCTGCTTCCCACCATGGCCATCACCGATAAAAGAAGCAAAAGAAGAAGCCAGAGGGTCCGCAGACTGTAGTAGCCGATCTCCCAGAACCAGGCGGTTTTCAGCTGCCGCTGCACCTGCTCCTTCACCCGATCCAGCACCTGGTTATGCTCCGTATCCAACGGATCGAGCGCAAGCTTGGCTTGCGGGCACCCGTTGGATGCCTTAGCGGCGAGCGTATCAAAGGCTTTGCCACGGGCAAAGCCCTCCTTGTCCAACGGGTCGAACGCATCATCAGAAACTTTACTGCCGTTGGCGCGATTCCTGAGCCGAAGCTGTATCCGCCGCATCGCCGCATTCCGGAATGTATCCGACAGGAGCTTCCACACCGGCGTCACCGCCGTGAGCGACAGCAGGAGAAAGAAGAGGTTGTTCTTTAGAAGGAGGCTCACCTGTGCAGAGCTGAAGACATTATCCCCCTGTCCCAGCATAAGTAGAAATGCCCCCCGCAGAGAGGCAAAGTCCGAGAAGCGGAACAACACCCAGCCGAAGTACACCAGCAGGAGTGTAAGGCCGTGCTGCAGTCCCCGGCGCAATCGCTGCGGCAGCTTCGCCGGGATCTCGCAGAGTGCCGCCGGACTCTTCTTCAGCAGATTTTCCAGCAGGATCAGCAGAAAATAGTACCATCCCCAGAGCAGGAAGCTCCAGCTTGCGCCGTGCCAGATGCCGGTGAGACTCCAGACCGCCAGAAGGTTCAGGCAGAGTCTGCCGAAGGATACCCGGTTGCCGCCCAGGGGAATGTATACATAATCCCGGAAGAAGGCGGACAGGGAAATGTGCCAACGTCGCCAGAAATCCCGGATCGAGGTCGCCACATAGGGATAATTGAAGTTTTCGGGATAGTCAAAACCGCAGATCTGCCCGAGGCCCAGGGCCATATCGGAATAGGCGGCGAAGTCCAGATAGAGCTGCAGCATGTAGCAGAGGCCGCCCAGCCAGGCGCCCAGCACCGTGGCATCACCGCCGGTCAGGAAGCCGAGGGGCAGAAAGCTTTCGCAAAGCTCGCCCAGATGATCCGCCAGAAGACATTTCTTCGCAAGCCCCACCAGGAAACGGCCAAGGCCCAGCAGAAAGCCGTCCAGGCTGTGCTGCCGATACCGGAACTGCTCAGCCAGAGCCGGAAAACGCACGATGGGGCCCTGTCCGATGACCTGAAAATTCACGGTATAGAGCAGCGTTTCAAAAAGGGGCTGCGCCGGTATGCTTTTCCGGTAGACATCGACCAGATAGGAAATCAAACGAAAGATATAGAAGGAAATGCCCAGGGGAAGCAGCAGCTTCGGCACCGGGAGCCGCAGAGTCCCGAGAATGAGACCGGTATACTTGAAAAAGAGCAGTACCAGCAGCAGTGCCGCAATGCCGCCCTGCAGCCATTGCCGGGCTTTTTTTCCGGGGCTTTTCTTTTCCGGAATCTCTCCGTCCTTCCCCGGCAGCAGCAGTGCTTCCTCCTCGGCCATCGCCTTTTCGATCTCTCTTCCGATGTACCAGCTCAGCACCCCCAGGGCCAGCAGGAGCAGAAGACAGCCCAGACCGGCGAAGCTGTAGAACAGCAGCGAGAACAGCAGCAGGACCCGGTTTTTGTTCCGGATTCCGGACACCAGGAAGTAAAAGAAGAGAAAGAGCGGCAGAAAAGCTGCCGTAAAGATCAATGTTGAAAAGCTCATATCCTTTGCCTCCTCCGGCCACTTTCGCTGAAGCTTGCATTTCCGAAAAATATCATGTATACTCTCCTTACCTTCGGGCAGCACTGAAGCTTGGGCCCCGCGCAATGGGTGGCCACGAACCGTGTCAGGATGGGAACATAGCAGCACTAAGAGGATTCTCTCATGTGCCGCGGGAATTCCTGGGTGGAGCTGCTCGGAGGTTTTTGTTATTGTTTAGCACCACTGGAAAAATCCACATAACGCAGAGCTGAGCTTGCTCGGCGAAGTGTTTTTGCGATTTTTCCGGTGGCGGGCAAGACGCGTAGCGTCTCTGGACCGCTACATCGCGCATCGCGAAGCGATGTGGCGATGCGGTGCTAACCCTTAATTCTATACACCCGCATGGCATTTTCTCTTGTCACGCGAATCAGCTCTTCTGTAGAAATCCCCTTGATCTCCGCCAGCACCGGCGCCACATACTGAAGCTTTCCCGGATCATTCCGCTGTCCCCGGAAGGGCACCGGCGCCATATAGGGCGCATCCGTTTCCAGTACGATGTTTTCCAGCGGCACTGCCTCTGCCACTTCCCGGAGTTTTCGTCCGTTGGGGAAGGTCAGCACACCACCGATGCCGATGCACATACCCAGCTTCACGAAGCGCAGGGCCATCTCCGCGGAATAAGAAAAGCAATGAATGATGCCGCCTTCCCGGTAGCCCTCTTCCGCTTCAATGAGGGTATAGGTATCCAATGCCGCATCCCGGGAATGCACGTTGATGGGCATGCCCAACTCCCGGGCGAGCCGCAGCTGCCGCACAAAGGCCGCCTGCTGCACCTCCGGCACTGGATCGTAGGCAAAGTCCACGGACTCCGCCAGCTTCTTCAAGCGCTTATATTCCTTTTTTCCGCAGATTTCCGGCGAAAGTGTCGGCAGCTTCTCCTTGGCTTCCAGTGCCTCCTGTTTTTCCTCTTCACTGCGGTGATCGATGTAATAATAATCCAGACCGATTTCCCCGATAGCCACCACGCCGGGCTTCTGAGCCAACTGACGCAGCTCCGCCAGCGCGTCCTCTGTCAATTCCGCCACATGGTCCGGGTGAAAGCCCACCGCGGCATAAATGCGGGGGCAGCCCTGAACGTCCCGGGAAGCCCAGTTTTCCCGGCCGAAGACATTGGCCTCCTCTGTCGTAAGGCGAGCTAGGGAAGCCTCCGCCTGCGCGGCCGCCTGCCGGGAGCTCTCCAGATCAAAGCCGATCTCCGTATAGGCGGCAATGCCGTCCGCCGCCAGCTGTCGGCGCAATTGCGCGCGATCGTCCTGAAATTCCGGTGCGTTCAAATGGGTATGGGTATCAAAAATTCGTTCTTTTTCCATCATAAATATGAGCCTAGATAGATGAGGAGATACATGACGAGAAGGTGGAGAGGATAATAGACATAGAAGAACCACTTGCTGCGGAAGCTGCCCCGTTCGCCGTTGTAGAAAAAGATGGGCAGGAAGGCGAGGGCACCGAGGCAATAGCTGTCTGCGGAGTCAATCCCGGCCAGTATGGCGGCGCTGCCCAGACGCAGCGTCCGTTCGCGGCGGAAGAAGTACAGGCAGGCGATGGTGAGAAGGCCCAGTGCCCCGTAATCCAGATGCAGGAATTCCGCGGCAGCGCTGCCGATCAGGGCAATCAGCACCTGTCCGAGGCTGTTTTTCTGACAGTCCATGCCGTAGAGCATCAGAAGCCCCAGGGCCAGGGTGAATCCCACATTCATCAGGGAGAAGTTCAGCAGCTCATTGTATACCGCGAGATCGAAGGGAATCTGTGCCGCTATGGCCATCAGCAGCACCCGGCAGAAGTAGCGCCGGAAATCCGCGGTATGCAGGAAGCCCTCCACCAGGAGGAAGGCAAAAATCGGCCAGGCAATCCTGCCCACGAGGCGCAGTATCCCGTAAAGCTGCAGCCAGCGCTGCCCCTCCTCCGTGGCAATGGCCATTTGATAATACTCCAGGGAATATCCGTAAAGCTTGCCATTCCGTATGATAATCAAAGCAAAGTGATCCAGCGTCATCGCCAGCAGGGCGATCAGCTTCAGTGCGGAAGCTGACAGCCCCAGGGTTCTTTTGCGGCCTCTGCTGCTCCGGTAGGTAGCCATAGGCAAACCCTTAGCAGATCTCTGCGCCGGCAGGCATTGCCTTTGCCGGGGTCATCACAGCCAGCTTGCCCTCTGCATCCTCTGCAGAAAGGATCATGCCCTGTGATGTGAAGCCGCAGATCTCTCTCGGCTTCAGATTGGTCAGCACCATAACGCGCTTGCCCACGAGTTCCTCCGGCTTATAGCTGGACTTGATGCCGGACAGAATCTGACGCACCTCGGTACCGATCTGCACCTGGAATCGGAGCAGCTTCTTGGACTTCTTCACTTCCTCGGCATGCAGAATCTTGCCCACGCGGAACTGCAACTTATCAAAGTCCTCATAGCTGATTTCCGGCTTCTCCTCCACGGTAATGGGCTTCTTATCCTCGGCCACATCACCATTCTCGTCCAGTGCGGAGGGCATATCATCCTCTTCTGTTGTCTCTGCCTTCTCCTCTGTTGCTTCTGCTGCCGGTGCGGCTGCCTGCACAGCGGCTCTCTGCTTCTCCTCGATCACCGCAACCTCCTGCAGCACATCCTCCAGCTTCTTCCGGTCAAAGAGGGTCTCCGGAGCCTCTGCCACCTTGTTGCCTGAGGGATACAGGCCGAATGTGTCCATCTTCTCCAGGGGACGCGCCTCGGTGTTCAGTTCCTTCAGGATCTTCTCCGTGGTCTCCGGCATGAAGCTCTCCAGCAGAGATGCGCCGATGACGATAGCCTCGGTCAGGTTGTACATCACGGTCTGCAGACGCGGCAGCTTCTCCTCGCTCTTTGCCAGTACCCAGGGCTCTGTCTCGTCAATGTACTTATTGGAACGACGGAAGATCTCGAATACCGCGGTCAGGGCATCTGCCACCCGCAGCGCGTCCATCTTCTCTGTGCAGATCTGCACGTTCTTCAGCACTGTGGCCTTCAGATCCTCATCCACAGCCTCGACAACGCCCGCATCTGTAACAATGCCGCCGAAGTACTTGTTGCTCATGGAAATGGTTCTCTTCACCAGGTTGCCGAGAATGTTGGCCAACATGGAGTTGTAGCGCTCCACCATCAGCTCCCAGGAGATCACGCCGTCATTTTCGAAGGGCATCTCGTGAATCACGAAGAAACGCACGGCATCCACACCAAAAAGACGCACCAGGTCATCCGCATAGATGACATTGCCGCGGGACTTGGACATCTTCACGCCCTCTTCCGACTTTCCTGCCGCGGTGAGCAGCCAGGGATGGCCGAATACCTGCTTCGGCAGCGGCAGATCCAGGCTCATCAGGAAGATGGGCCAGTACAGTGTATGGAAGCGGATAATGTCTTTGCCGATAAGATGCAGGTCGCAGGGCCAGTATTTGCCGAACATCGCATCTGAATCGCCGTCTGCATCGTAGCCGAGGCCGGTGATATAGTTGGTCAGTGCATCCAGCCATACGTATACCACGTGCTTCGAATCGAAGTCCACAGGGATGCCCCACTTGAAGGAGGTTCTGGACACGCAAAGGTCCTGAAGACCCGGCTTCAGGAAGTTGTTCACCATCTCATTTTTCCGGGAAACCGGCTGGATGAACTCCGGATGCTCCTCAATGTGCTGCATCAGGCGATCCGCATACTTGGACATTCTGAAGAAGTACGCCTCTTCCTGGGCCTTCTCCACGGCACGTCCGCAGTCCGGACACTTGCCGTCCACAAGCTGGGACTCTGTCCAGAAGGACTCGCAGGGTGTGCAGTACCAGCCCTCATAGGCGCCCTTGTAAATGTCGCCCTTGTCGTACATCTTCTTGAACATCTTCTGTACCTGGCGCTCATGGTCTGCATCGGTGGTACGGATGAACTTGTCATAGGAGGTATTCATAAGATCCCAGATGGTCTTGATCTCACCGGCTACCTTGTCCACATAGGCCTTCGGGGTGACACCGGCAGCCGCTGCCTTCTCCTCGATTTTCTGTCCGTGCTCATCGGTTCCGGTCTGGAAGCGCACATCATAGCCTTCGAAGCGCTTGTAGCGGGCAATGGCGTCTGCCAGCACGATCTCATAGGTATTTCCGATATGCGGCTTGCCGGAAGCATAGGCAATCGCAGTTGTCATGTAAAACGGTTTTTTCTCCATTTTTTCACTTCTTTCCACCGACACTTGCCATTATCTCCCACCAAAGGGCGCAATCTGCCGGGTTTTTAATAGATTCAATCCCACAATTATAGCGGAATCATGGCTTTTTTTCAAGCTTTGGGGTAAGGCAGGACATATGCCCCCTCGTGCAAGCTGCGTATTGCCCGCCCGGTACACCGATCCGCAACGCAAAAAGAGCCGCCGCCCGAAGGCAGCAGCTCCCTTTATCCACCGGACGGAACACCGGCATCTCTTTAATTCAGCACCAGCTCCACATTGGCCAGCTCGAAGTTCTCCTTGAAAGTATCCATAACAGCCTGCTTGGCGGTCTCCTCATCCAGACCGCTGCCGGCAGCGAAGCCCTCCAGTGTCAGTGTGCCGTCCTGCAGCTTCTCTGCGCTGTCGGAGGATGCGCCGGGGCCTGCAGCTGCTGTCTCATCGGAATCCTTCTTGTCCAGGCTCACAAACTTCACGCCCTCTGCCAGTGTACCGTGGGAAACCAGCAGATCCAGCACATTCTGCTCGGTCAGCTCATCTGTCGCATCCATGATGCCGCTGATCTCACCGTTCTCATCCGGGGCATACACCACGACAGACGCCAACACCGGCGCTGTGGGATCCGGCTGCTTGGACAGGGGCAGACCGTTCTCCGGATTTGTCTCCTCCGCAGTGGTCTCCATCACCATACCGCCCGGCGCTGCCGCACCCGTTGTATCGCTCTCACTCTTCTTGGAGCCGCAGGCGGAAAGCGCCAGCATTGCCCCCAGCATCACAGCAAGCATCCATCTCATCTTTTTCATGATTCTCTCCTCGTATTTCTCTGCCAATTCCGCAGTTTACTTTTCCTAAAACCAGACGCTAGTATACAGAACCGGCCCCAATTTTTCAAGCCGCACCATAAAATGTTCATAATCCTGTAAAGCTTTTTGAGGGGAATTCTATCAAGTGGACTTTTCCCATTGCGCACGCTATACTCTATTCGGTAAAAAAACATAACGCTTCGGCACGACATAGGCCATGCCGGATGATTGATCCATAATCAGCAAGGAGACGCCATGAACCCTGGAACCCTTTATATCTGCGCCACGCCCATCGGAAATCTGGAGGACATCACCTACCGGGTGCTGCGCTGCCTCCGGGAGGTGGATCTCATTGCCGCAGAGGATACCCGGAATTCCATCCGGCTTCTGAATCATTTCGAGATCAAAACGCCGATGACGGCGTATCATGAATACAACAAGTACGACAAGGCCCGGTATCTGGTGCAGGAGCTTCTCAACGGAAAAAACATCGCCATCATCACGGATGCCGGGACTCCCTGCATTTCCGACCCAGGCGAGGAGCTGGTACGCCAGGCCGCGGAAGCCGGTATTTCCATCACCAGCCTGCCCGGTCCCGCTGCCTGCATTACCGCGCTGACGCTCTCGGCACTGCCCACCCGCCGCTTCGCCTTCGAGGCCTTTCTGCCGGCGGAGAAAAAGGAACGACAGGAAATTCTCGCAGAGCTCGGCCGGGAAACCCGCACCATGATCGTCTACGAAGCCCCCCACCATCTCCGGAAAACGCTGGCAGAACTGGCGGAGGTACTGGGCGAGGATCGCCGTATCTCCCTCTGCCGGGAGCTGACGAAGACCCACGAGGAAAGCCTCCGCACCACGTTGGGAGACGCCATCGCGAAATATGAGACGGAGGATCCCCGGGGCGAGTATGTCCTGGTCATCGAGGGAAAGAGCCGGGAGAGCATCCGGGAGGAGGCCATCCGGGACTGGACAGCGCTGCCCCTTTCTCAGCACATGCAGCATTACCTCGATCAGGGCATGTCGGAAAAGGATGCCATGAAGGCCGTGGCCAAGGATCGCGGGCTCGGCAAGCGGGAGGTTTACCAGGCCTGGAAGGTCGGCAGCGAAGAAGCCGACTGACCGCACGTCCGACAAGAATCAAATCATATCGTTCGGGGCAATGACGTCCCGAGGCAGGGAGTATGCAAATGGAAGAAAACAAGCATTGGTTTCGGCGGGGACTGCATGACGGCATCCCCATCGCCCTGGGCTACTTTGCCGTGGCCTTCGCACTGGGCATTTCCGCAAAACAGGCGGGACTCACCGCCCTTCAGGCCACCCTGGCCAGCCTGCTCTGCAACGCCTCCGCGGGGGAATATGCCGGCTTCACGGTGATCGCCGCCCAGGCGCCCTATCTCGAGATGGCCATCATTACCCTGATCATCAATGCCCGCTATCTCCTCATGTCTGCTTCGCTTTCGCAGAAAATTTCGCCGGACACAGCCTTTGGACACCGACTTCTGGTGGGCTTCGTCATCACCGATGAAATCTTCGGCGCGTCCGTGACACAGCCAGGGAAGCTGAACCCCTTCTACAATTACGGCCTCGCCCTCATTTCCCTGAGCTGCTGGGCCCTGGGCACCTGCCTCGGCGTTGTGGTGGGCAGCATACTCCCGCCGCTTCTCGTGACCGCTCTGGGCGTCGGCATCTACGGCATGTTCCTGGCCATCGTGATCCCTCCGGCAAGAACAAACCCTGTGATCCGCGGTCTGGTGCTCCTGTCCATGGTGCTGAGTTTTCTCTGCTCCCGTCTGCCGATGATCGGCACGCTTTCCGAAGGCAGCCGCATCATCCTGCTGACGGTGCTGCTGTCTCTGGGTGCCGCCCTGCTCTTTCCCGTCCCGGAAGAATCTCAGGATAATGCTGTCGGCGCGAAAGCCGGAAGGGAGTCGAATTAAATGAATGCGTATATTTATATCTTCATCATGTTCCTGGTATCCTATCTCCTGCGGGTTCTGCCCCTCACACTGATCCGCCGGGAAATCCGGAACCGCACCATCCGTTCCTTCCTCTACTATGTGCCCTATGTGACACTGGCCGTCATGACCTTTCCTGCCATGATGGATGCCACCACAAATCCTCTGTCGGGTCTTCTGGCACTGCTGCTGGGTATGGCACTGGCCTGGTTTGGCGCCGGTCTCTTCCCCACCGCCATGGCCGCCGTTGCCGTGGTACTGCTGAGTGCTCTGGTACTGGGGTAAACGCCAAAAAGCACTTAATCCTATCTTACTTTTACATCCTTAAAGTTGCTGACCCGGGCGTTGTACTTGCGGATCAGGTCGGCGAGCACCAGCTCCGGCACGGACAGGTAGCTGTCCTTCCGGTAGGCCACGGTGCTGTACCAGCATTTATGGGGCTGTACGGAGAAATAGACCACCGGAGCCTCCGCATCGATGTAAAAGGCCGGAAAGAAAGCACAGGCCTGCTGCCCCTTCACGGAGCGGATTCGGGTGGCACTGCCCGAAGCGGTATAGAGCACTCGAGGGCGAATACCGGCAATGCCGAAGATCTCCGCCTCGATGTCCGCGCTCTTGGTATCCGGTCCCGCCAGTACGAAATCCGTATCCTTCAGCAGCCGCATGTCCAGTTCCGGCAGCCGTTCCGCGCTGTTTTCCCCGGCAAGATGCGCCAGGGGATGCGAGGCCGGCATGCCCAGAACGATCTCCTCCTTCACACCGCCGATATAGGAAAAGGCCGGATTCCGATCTTTTTC
Source organism: Parolsenella sp. (assembly GCA_963659875.1). GTDB lineage: Bacteria > Bacillota > Clostridia > Lachnospirales > Lachnospiraceae > Oribacterium. Next base: position 96,622 of record CAVKVA010000006.1, on the reverse strand, counting down.
TGTATAGGTGACGCAGGCCAGATCCGTTTCCCGGTTCATGAGCAGCTGCTCCATCTGCTTGTTCCGAAGCTCCCGGGTCTGGAAGCGAATATGCGGATAGAGCAGGTGAAACACCGGAAAGACCTCTGAAAACATATCGGCGCCGCGCTCCGGGGTATAGACGATGGAAATGGTGCCGTGGCTGTCCTCACTCATATCCGACAGTCTCTTATAGGTATCTTCTTTAATCTGCAGAATTTCCCTGGCCCCCTCCAGATAAATCTCACCCGCATCCGTGGGAATCATACTGTGGTTGCGCCGCTCAAAAAGCGACAGACCGATCTCCTTTTCCAGCTTCAGAAGCTGCTGGTTCAAAGCAGACTGGGTGACAAAAAGCCCCTCCGCAGCCTTCGTGATGCTTCCCTTGTTGGCAATGGCCACGATGTTTTCAATCTGTTTCAGATCCATTTTTTTACTCCCCTGAAAATATCACCGCATCTTAGTTTCTCTAAGTTTTAATCCTTTTTCTTATAAGTTGTACTAATAATACTCCCGCGTTACTATGGAATCAAGAAGTATCAAGTTTTTTTCATAGCGGAACATGCTGTGTCAGGCGGCATTTCCGCGCACACACGAAAGGGGAGTTCTATTATGTCGTTCAAATGCACTAAACCCATGGCCGATCCCGTAGCCACACTGGCTTATCGTCCGTGGACCGCAGCCATCGAGCCGTTCCAGGTATCACCGAGAACCTGGTATGTTGCCGGACAGACCTGGGTAGGCTGCTGGCTCATCGAGACCAGCGAGGGCTGTATTCTCATCGATACCGCCATTCCGGAGAGCGCCTATCTCTTGATCGACAGCATTTACAAGACCGGCCACAAGCCGACCGATATCAAGAAGATCCTGCTGAGCCACGCTCACTTCGATCACTGCGGTGCTGCCCAGCTCATGAAGGAGATCACCGGCGCTGAGCTGTATATGTCCAAGGAGGACTGGGATTTCTATCAGCAGGTACCGGAGGAGACACTGGTGCTGGACAAGGATTCCCATCCCATGGATTTCCAGGTGGACAAGTTCTACGACGACAACACGCCTGTTGTGCTCGGCGACATTAGCATCCGCACCATGCTGACGCCCGGTCATACCATCGGCTGCACCAGCTTCTTCTGGGAGGAGACCAACCCCGCTGACGGCAAGACCTATACCCTGGGCATGCACGGCGGCGTCGGCGCCAACACCATGAACGACAAGTACTATGCCGGCAGCAAGATGCTGACCCCCGCCCTCCGGGACCGCTTCTTCGAGGACGAGGCCAAGCTCGCCGCAATGCATATCGACATTGCCCTGCCGAGCCATCCGAATCAGATCGAGATCACCGATCGTGCCGGACAGTACACCAACGAGAACAACTGCTACTATGACCCGACGGTCTGGGCAGATTTTGTTCGTGAGCGTGTTCGTCAGGTACGTGTCCTGATGCAGTAATTCGATTTAGAGAAAGGATCGGTAATCATATGTCTCAATTAACCATCGTTCTGCTGGTTACCCTGTTCATGATGGTCATGTTCGTCTGGAACAAGGTTCCCTTCGGCGTCACCGCCATGACCTGCTGCCTCATTCTGGCAGCCACCGGTGTTGTGGATCTGAAATCCGCCTTCACCGGCTTCGGAAACAAAACCGTAGTGCTGATCGCCCCCACACTGGCCCTCTCGGCAGTTCTTTCCAAGACGGCTCTGGTGGACAAAATTTCTGAAACTTTGAATATGGTGCAGGGAAAAAGCGGCTTCATGCTGATCATCGCCTTCTATGCTGTCGCTGCCCTGTTCTCACAGTTTGTACCGTCTACCGCAGCGCTGGCCATCCTGGTCATCTTTCTGACCACCCTGAACAACTCCGGTGAAATCACCGCAAACCGTCTGATCCTGCCGCTGCTCGGCGTCATGGTGGCCTGGAAGTTCCGTCTTCCCATCGGTCTCGGTGCCACAACCTTTGCCACATTGAACGGCTTCTACGAGGGCATCATCGGTGAGAGCCATCCGGAGTATATGCTCTCTCTCCTGGATCCCTTCAAATTCGCCATCATTCCGATCGCCGTGCTGACCCTCTACTGCATCTTCGGCTGGAAGCTGATGCCGAAGGATAATGCTGTCGACACCACAAAGCTGAAAAAGGGCGCTGTTGTGGAAAAGCTTCCGCAGTCCAAGCAGATGATCGTCTATGTGGTCTTTGCTGCCGTTATGCTCTGCCTCATCTTCAACCAGATCACTGGAAACTTCATGTATCTCGCACCGGCTGCCGGCGTCATCATCCTGATCTTCACTGGCTGCATCAACGCAAAGGATGCCGCAAAGGATATGACCTCCGATATGATCTGGATGCTGGCCGGCGTACTCGTGGTGGCTGACGCCATCGGCGCCTCCGGTGCCGGCGAGGTCATCGGTCAGTTCATCCTGAACCTCATCGGTCAGAATCCGAGTCAGTTCAAGGTTATGCTGATCTTCTCTACCGCTACCGTTGTGATGACCACCTTCATTTCCAACATGGGCACCCAGTCCGTACTGATCCCCATCGCTGCCTCTGTTGCACTGGCTGCCGGCTGGGATCCGAGAGGTCTCGTGCTCATCATCGGTACCGCCAACTACTTCGCCGTGGGCTTCCCTTCCGGATCCGGCGAGTGTGCCGTGGCCTTCGCTGCCGGTGAATACAACCCGGGCAAGGTGCTGAAGTTCACCCTTCCCTACATGATACTGGCCATTCTTTCCTGTGCCGTATCCGCCACGATCTTCTATCCGCTGGCGTAAACCTCTATACCCCCGCCGTTAAGGCAAGCAAAGAAGGCTCTGCTGACGCAGAGCCTTTTATACGATCATCATTTATTTCGTAATCCGGATGTTCCGGCTTCCGCTGAAGCCTTCCGGCGGCGCAGCTTCCGTCAGGATAACGGCGCTGTCAAAGGGCGCAAAGGTCACAGAACTGACCACGCCGAATTTCTGGCTGTCCGCCAGCACATAGCAGTGTTCCGTCTGCTCCATGGCCGTCTGCTTCACCAGTGCCTCATTGGGATCCGGTGTGGTGAAGCCGTGCAGCTTACTGATACCGTTGGTGCCGAAAAAGCCCTTGGTAAAGTGGTAGCCCCGGATCGTCAGGATGGCCTGACTTCCCACCACCGCTTCCGTGGTGCCCTTCAGCTCTCCGCCGATGAGAATCACCCGCTGACCATCGGCAGCCAGACGCTGCGCATGGGACACCGCATTGGTGACAAAGGTAGCTTTGCAGCGAGGGAGGTAATCCAGCATGTACCCGGTGGTGGTACCCGCATCCAGGTAAACGAAATCGTCATCCTCTATGAGGCCCGCCGTAAACCGGGCAATCGCCTGCTTCTCCTCCTGCTGCAGCTCCATTTTCTGGGCCACCGAAGGCTCCGTTCCCGTAAAAATGCCTTCCCGGGCCACCGCACCGCCGAACACCTTGGTCAGACGCCCGGCGGCATCCAGGGCATTCAGATCCCGGCGAATGGTGGATTCCGAAACCCCCAATGCCTCCTTGATCTCTGCCAGCGTCGCACTCCTCTTTCGTTCCAGGAGCTTCAGAATCAATTCATATCTCTCTTCTGTCAGCATAAAATTCCTCGGCTCTCAGTCCCCATCATAACTGACTGATATCACTCTCCAGAATGATCTTCCGGATCGGCAGCACGCATCCCGGTGATACCGAAAGCTCATCCACGCCCATCTTCAGGAAGGTCTGGGTCAAGGTCATATCTGCGCCCAATTCTCCGCAGATGCCGGCCCAGATGCCCTCGGCATGGGCATTATCCACCACCATCTGGATCATTGCCAGCAATGCCGGGTGGTGCGGATCATAGAAGGCATCCAATTCCGGGTTCTGACGGTCAATGGCCAAGGTATACTGGGTCAGGTCGTTGGTGCCGATGCTGAAGAAGTCCACCTTCTTGGCCAGTTCCCGGCTCATCATCACCGCTGCCGGGGTCTCGATCATGATGCCCTGCTTCGGATCACCGTACTGCACCTTCTGCTCTGCCAGCTCCACCTTAACCTCTGCCACGATTCTGGCAATGGCGTCCAGCTCCCAGACACTGGTGATCATCGGATACATGATCAGAAGATTGCCGTAGGCACTGGCGCGGAACAGAGCCCGCAGCTGGGTCTTGAAGATCTCCGGCCGGGTCAGACAGATTCGGATAGCACGGCAGCCCATGGCAGGATTTTCTTCCTTCTTCAGCTGGAAGTAATCACACTGCTTGTCCGCACCGATGTCCAGCGTACGGATGATCACCGGCTTTCCGGCCATGGTCTCCACCACATGCCGGTATACCTGGAACTGCTCCTCCTCGGTGGGGAAGTCCTCCTTCTCGAGATACAGGAACTCGCTTCGGAAAAGACCGATACCTGCGGCATCGTTCTGCATCACGGAAGCCAGATCCTTGCTGTTGCCAATGTTGGCAAAGAGCTTGATCTTCTTGCCGTCCAGTGTAACGGTTTCCTTTCCCCTCAGGGTCTGGAGCAATGCCTTCTTTTCCTGCTCCTCCTGCTGCTTTTGACGATAGGTCTCCAGTGTCTCCGCGTCCGGCTCCACATAGACCACGCCCTGGGTGCCGTCCACAATGGCCAGCTTGCCGTCCACCGTTTCATCCAAAGGCACGTTGGTACCGATCAATGCCGGAATGCTCATGGTCCGGGCCAGAATCGCCGTATGGGAATTCACGGAGCCCTGCACCGTCACAAAGGAAAGCACCTTGTCCTTCTCCAGCTGCACCGTCTCGGAGGGCGCCAGATCCTCTGCCAGAATGATGGCCGGTTCCTCGGTGCGGATGCCCTGACCATTGCCGCCGGACAGTACCTGCACGATACGCTCGGAAATATCCTTCACGTCCGCTGCACGGCCCCGCATATACTCATCGTCCATGGCCGCGAACATCTGGGAAAAGTTGTCGCCGGTCACTGCCACGGCATATTCCGCATTGACCTTCTGGGTTTCAATGATGTTCCGGGCAGCATCCAGATAGTCGTCATCCTCCAGCATCATCTGATGAATCTCGAAGATGGCCGCATTGGCCTCGCCGACTTCCTTTACTGCCTTGTCATAGAGCTCTCCCAGCTGCCGGATCGCCTCCTGCACGGCGTCATCGAAGCGCTGCTTCTCCGCCTCCGTATCCTCGATTTTCGTTCGCTTTACGGTCTGCTCGCCCTTCCGGTAAACGCAGATCTTACCGATGGCCACACCGCCAAATACACTTTTTCCCTGATATGTCTGCATGCGGATACCCCTCTTTATTCATTTTCGCACTATTGATACCGGATTGCGCCGCGCTCAACGCTCCCGCAATCCGAAAAAAATTCCAAAAACGCGTCGCCGAGCAAGCTCGGCTCCGCATTCCTGGATTTTTCCGATGGTGCTGAACGTTTACATGTGTTCCTTCATGAAGCTGCTGACTGCCTCGTAAGCAGCATCCTCGTCCTCACCCTCAAAGGTCAGAACCACTTCCTGTCCGCACTTCACAGCAAGGCCCATGATGCCGAAGATCTTCTTGCAGTCGCCGCTCTTGCCGTCCTTGGTCAGCTTAATGGTGCTGGAAAACTGCTTGGCAGCCTTCACCAGCTCGCCTGCCGGACGTGCATGAATGCCTTCAGAATCTGTGATGGTGTACGTAAACTCTCTCATGATGAAACTCTCCTTTTCTATTCATTTTCTAACATCAAGAACGATACCGGATTGCTTTGCGCTCCGCGCTCCCGCAATCCGTCCGCACTATGAAACCGATACCATTATTCTACCACATTCTTCTTCAGAACACCAAGCAATACTGTAGAAATTGCGGTGCCGACCACGAGGGCCAGAAGGTACGGCAGCGGGTTACCCATCACCGGGAACACGAAGATACCGCCGTGGGGTGCCATCAGGGTACAGTTGAACAGCATGCTCAGGGCGCCTGCCACACCGGAGCCGATCACACAGGCCGGCAGCACATGTACCGGATCGGAAGCCGCGAAGGGAATCGCACCCTCTGTGATAAACGCAAGACCCATGATGAAGTTTGTAGGGCCGGACTCTCTCTCTTCCTTAGTAAACTTCTTCTTGAAGAGGATAGTGGCCAGCGCGATGGCACAGGGCGGTGTCATGCCGCCGATCATCACGGCTGCCATCACATCATAGTTGCCGGAGGCGATGGCTGCGGTACCGAAAACGTAAGCCGCCTTGTTGAAGGGACCTCCCATGTCGATGGCCATCATAGCCGCCAGAATGAAGCCCAGTACCAGACGGCTGGAGCTTCCCATGCTGGTGAGGCCATTGTTCAAAGCCGTGTTGACAGCACCCATAATGGGCTCCACCACGAAGCTCATGACCAGTCCGATGCAGAGAACACCCACCACCGGGTAGATCAGCACCGGCGCGATCTTCTCCAGTGCCTCCGGCAGCTTTTCGCAAGCCTTACGGAGCAGCAGGATCACATAACCCGCAATGAAACCGGCTGCCAGCGCACCCAGGAAACCGGATTTTCCCTGGGAGGCGATCATGCCGCCCACAAAACCGACTGCCAGCGCCGGCCGGTCACCGATGGCCATGGCGATAAAGCCTGCCAGTACCGGCAGCATGAAGCCGAAGGCCACGCCGCCCACACTCTTGAACCATGCTGCCAGCGGGGTAATGGTACCGAAGTTGCTTCTCTGGTCCAGCGGCAGCGAGTTCATATCCACGCTGAAGCCGTCGATCAGGAAGGCGATGGCGATGAGGATACCGCCGCCCACAACGAAGGGCAGCATATGGGAAACGCCGTTCATGAGCTGTGTGTAGATCTGATGACCCACGCCTCCTGACTTAGCGGCTGTCGCGCCCTGCGTCTTCTGTCCGCCGGAAGCACTGTGGTAAACGGGCGCTTCCCCGGATACCGCCCGCTCCAGAAGCTCCGGCGCCTTGCTGATGCCGTCGCTGACCTGACACTGGATCACCCGCTTTCCATCGAAACGATCCATGGGCACCTGGGCATCCGCTGCCACGATGATGCAGTCCGCCGCGTCGATCTCCGCCTGGGTCAGCACATTTTTCGCACCGGCTGAACCCCGGGTCTCGATTTTGATCTTCCATCCTTTGGCCCGGGCTGCCTTCTCCAGTCCCTCTGCCGCCATATAGGTATGGGCAATGCCGGTGGGGCAGGAGGTCACGGCCAGCAGCTTCGGTGCCGCCGCATCCTCTTTGACCTCTGCAGCCGTTTCTGCAGCAGCTGCTTCGTCACCACCCGCCAGACGCTCGTCAATGTCTGCCTGCTCGGCGTCTGCCTTATCGATAATGGAAAGGAATTCCTCCACAGACTTGGCATTTCGCAGAGAATCGGAGAAGCTCTCGTCCATCATCAGCACGGAAAGCTTGCTCAGCACATCCAGATGCACATTGTCCTTGGTGTTCGGCGCCGCGATCAGGAACAGTAGTGTCACCGGATCGCCGTCCAGTGCATCGAAATCCACACCATTCTTGATAACCATGGCCGCCAGGCCCGGCTGCTTCACCGCATCACACTTACCGTGGGGAATGGCAATGCCCTCGCCGATGCCGGTGGTGCTTTCCTCTTCCCGGGCATACACCTGCTTGCGATACGCCTCCACATCCGACAGCTTGCCGCTGGCCGCCATCAGTTCCACCGCCAGGTCCAGCGCTTCCGATTTGCTTGCCGGTGCCGCATCCAGAGATATGCTCCGCGGATCCAGTAAATCAGTAATTTTCATACCTACTCCCTTCTTTTCCTTATGTATCCTTCATGGCTTTTCACAGCCCATTACTCATTCAACTTTACTGATGCAGCATCTTGTATACAGATCTTCAATTTCCTGCTTCGTGGCCAGCTGCTCCGAAAACGCACTGGCACTGCCGGAGGCCACACCCATGCGGAAGGCCTGCGCACAATCGCCGCTCTCGCCGTATCCGGCCAGGAAGCCCGCCACCATGGAATCACCCGCGCCGACGCCGTTCTTCAGGACGCCCTTAGGCGCCTCCGCCTCGAAGACATTACCATCCTCCGCCAGCAGAACGGCCCCTTTTCCGGCCATGGACACCAGCACGTTCCGGGCGCCCATTTCCTGCAGCTTTCTGGCGTAGGGAATCACGTCCTGTCGCTCGCTAAGCGTCACGCCGAAAATCTCGCCCAGCTCATGATTGTTGGGCTTGATCAGGAAGGGATGATGCTCCAGCACCTTCAAAAGAAGATCCCGGGTGGCATCCACCACGATGCGAACGCCCCGATCCTTCAGCCTTTCCATGATTTTCTGGTAAATGTCGTCGGGCAGGGTTGCCGGGATACTGCCGGCCAGCACCAGGGTGTCCTCCGCGGTCAGCGCGTCCAGCTGTGTCATCAGCTCCGCCACCGCCGTCTCCGGAATGTCCGGGCCCTGGCCATTGATCTCCGTACCATCAATGGATTTCAGCTTCAGATTGATGCGGGACAGCCCCTGATCCAGGGTAATGAAGGCGGCCCTGACACCCAGGTCTTCCACGCCTCTTCGGATTTCCTCCCCTGTAAAGCCTGCAATGAAGCCCAACGCCGTGTTGGCGATACCCAGATTCTGCAGCACGGTCGAAACATTGATGCCCTTGCCGCCCGGCAGCAAAAGCTCCGAATCTGTCCGGTTGGTCAGACCAAGTTTAAAGTCCTGCACCGACACGATGTAGTCAATGGATGGATTGAATGTCACCGTATAAATCATAAGTCCACGTTCCTTTCCTCTTGATTGATTCTGATGGCATTATACGTCCGAACTCGGTCACATTCAATCAGACTAATTCACAATCATTCATCCATTCCTTCGTGCAAGCTGCACAATACAAGTTTTTTTCGCCCCATTTTTTTGGTGATATCAAGGAAGATTGTATACAAAAAACGGCCCGTGAAAGAAAATCCTTCACAAGCCGTCACGACGATTTCTATTCTTTTAAAACTCCAGCTCTTTTTTCTTGAAGATCCACACCGTAGCGAAATATGCCGCCAGGATATACAGCACCATCAGGAGGAACGCCGGAAAGTCGAACTGTCCCAGGATGAGATGCGCCTGGAAGCGCTCGGTGACCACGCTGAAGCAGAAGTCCCGAAGATGCAGGCTCACGATGAACTTGAACTTCGAGCTGAGCAGTGTGCAGAGGAGCTGCAGGGGATCCCAGAACAGCACCGCATAAATCACGGCAGAGATACCGGCACTCTGCAGCAGGAAAAGCACAAAGGCCACCAGGCCGGTACAGATCACCTCATTCAGAAGGCCCACCACATAGACCACCAGCATCTCCAGAATCTGTCCGCCGCCGGGTCGGGCACCGGTGGCCAGACCGAAGCCCAGGATCAGGAGCCACAGCACGCCCAGGCTCATGGCATTCACGATGGCGATTTCCAGATACTTGGCCAGCACCACCTGCGCCCGGCTCATGCCCCGGCCGATGGCCGCTTGCATGATGCCCGCCTTGAAGTCCGACGCATAGACAAAGAGGAATTCCACCAGGCAGACAAAAAGTCCCGCCACACCGAAGCAACCCTCAAAGGTACCGATAAAAGCCACCGTATTCCAGGTCAGCTGGCTGCGGAGATAGCACAGGGAACAGAGAATCGCGATGTATACCAGAAACAACAGAACGAGACGCGGCCGTCTTCTCCGCAAACGATACAACTCTGCGTTGATATAGTTTTTCATGCCTTCTCTCCTCCCACCAGATCAAAATAGAAATCCTCCAGGCTCCGGCTCTCCTGAACGGTGTCCAGAATCTGCACGCCTGCATCCTGCAGTGCCAGCTTCGCCTTTTCGAGGTCATCCACATGAATGCGCACCGCCTTCTGCTGCGACAGCAGATCCGCCTGGGTGATGACCCGGGCCACCGTGCCGTTGTTCACGATGCCGAAGCGATCTGCCGTATGCTGCAGCTCCCCCAGAATGTGGGAGGAGATAATGACGGTCATCCCGTATTCCCGATTCAGGCGCTGCACCAGGGCACGCACATCCGCAATACCCTGGGGATCCAGTCCGTTCGTTGGTTCATCCAGAATCAGAAGCTCCGGATTTCCCAGCATGGCATTGGCAATGCCGAGACGCTGCTTCATACCCATGGAGAAGCCCTTTACCGGGCGCTTGTTGCCCTCCAGCTCCACGATCTTCAGCACCCGGTCAATTTCTCCCTTGTCCTTGATGCCCTTCATCCGGCGGAAGTACTCCAGATTCTCCCGGGCATTCATATACCCAAAATAGTTCGCACCGATCAGAAATCCGATCCGCCGGCGGCCTGCCGCGAGGTCCTTGCTGCCGAAAAGCTCCACACTGCCGGCCTGGTAGTTCGAAAGTCCCAGGATCACCTTGAACAATGTGGTTTTACCGGCGCCGTTCCGGCCGATGAGACCGAAGAGGTCTCCCTTCTTCACCTCCAGCGACACATCCGTCAATACCTTGTGCTTGCCGTAAGCCTTCTCGATTCCCTTCAGGGAAATGACTGCTTCACTCATAATCTCCTCCTTACCACACCGCAATCCTGTCTTCCTCTGCCAGATACATGCCGTCCCCCGGCTGTATACCGAAGGCATCCCGGAATTCGTCAAACTGCTGTACGACCACATTCGTCCGCAGAAAAGCCAGGGGGTGCGGATCCTTCGACATCAACATATATTCGTCATAGTAGCTCCGCTGCACGAACCAAAGCTCCGCATAATTCCGGAAGAAGGATGCGTAATCGAAGTCCGACATTCCCTTCGCTGCCAGCAGCGCCGCCTTCATGCCGCCCATGTCCGCAATGACCTCGCCGGACAGCTGCGAACCGTTACAGGTGGCTTCACTGTCGGGCAGCGGTGTCAGTGCGTTGTAATACTTCACCAGCTCCCGGGAGCGTAGGTCAAAGTTCTCCCGATCCGCCCGGGTCCACCAGTCCTTCTGCAGACCGATACGATTAAAGGAATATCCGGCGGTATCAAAGCCGTGGCTGATCTCATGACCGATGATGGTGCCCATCCGGGCCATATTGTACTCCATTGTCGCTTTCGGATCATAGACATCATCGGTGCAAAGGAAACCGGCACAGATGTTGATGGTATTTTCCGTCGGCATATACGCCGCGTTGCCGATGGCCGTGGGGATCTGCCTCATATCCCAGTTCTGCGGATCCAGCGGCTGATTGACATAAGCTTTCTGCTGTTCCTGTCGGAAGGCATAAATGCGTCCCATGATCTCCACAAGGGAGCTGCAGCCCTCGAAGCTGAGGCTCGTGAAATCCACCATCTGATCCGGATAGAGGACATGCATGCCCATGTTGTCCAGCTTGTCCAGCGCCTTTTCCCGGGTCTCCTCGCTCATCCAGTCCGCCTGCAGCAGCACCTGCCGGAAACCCTCCATCATCTGCTCTGTCAGTGCCGTCAGTCCTTCCTTGGTCTCTGCATCACAATAGTGGCCGATATAAATCTCTTCATAGGCATCCCGGAGATAGCCCGTGACATACTTAGAAAGCACTGTGTAATTGACACCTGCTGCGGCCGCCGCATCCTCTGCCTCCGTTCTCTCGTCATCATCACGCTTTCCGCTCAGGTCGGCTCGCTCCGCTTCGCCCGCGAGATCCTGTCCCATGTTGTAGATACTTTCATCCAGGAAATCCACATTGGCCCGCACCAGCTGCACCATAAGATAGCTCTTGATGTCCTCAAGATTCGCCTCTGTATACAGTGTACCGACATTTTTCACCTGATCCGGTTCCTCCACCAGGAAGGTCTCGGAATCCGCCAGCCCCGCCGCCGACAGCAGCGCCTCAATGGGATAATTTCCGGCCAATTCCTTCAGTCCCGCAAGATCATACGTGGAATTCTGCGGGGTCACATTGATCTCGTCCCGATTGGAGCTGCCGTCCGTGATGGAAATCGACGGCATATGCCGGGCCAGCTTGATTTCAAAACGATAGCAGCGCTTCAGAATGCGCTGAATCTCCGCCTTCCCGTAGCCAAGCTTCTCCAACGCATAATGGACGATTTCCTCAGAGCCGGTCTTTTCCTGCAGACTGATGCCGCTGTAGTAGCCGGCATGGTCTGCCAGTGTCAGCATGGTCTGCGCCGACACCTTCGCCATATATTTCTCCGGGTTTTCTTCACTCTTGGGGCGAGAAACAGACAAGGGCAGCAGAGAAAGATCAGAAATGTTCGCACCGCCCACATCACCGAGATATGCCGTGAGTTCCTCCAGGGAAGAAATCTTCTCAATGTCTTCCAGATAGGGCCGCAGCGGTTCCGTTCCCCGCTGATTTCTCAGGTCAATGTCTCCGGCCTCCTGATACAGGGTCTGCACCAGATGCTGCAGGTGCTGCAGCTGTTCCGCGCTCATGACCTTCTCGTCCAGCCCGTCCACATTGTCCTCCGGCAGTGTAATGAGCTTCATCTGCCGCTCCAGAAGCACATCATCGCCGGTATACATCGTACCAACCGTCTCCCCTGTTTTCAGACCGTCGGTATCCGCGTTCAATATGTTCTCGCGGTTCACCGCCGTATAGAAATCGTCCTGCTCCCGCAGCGGCGTGTTCTCATCAATGGCGCCGATGATATCCGCATTGATCCATTTCGAATCTGCAGAAATGGTGGTGCCCGGCGTGATCGTTTTGGACGCGCCGACCATATCTGCCAGCTTTTGCTGCATCTCCTCCGCACTGCCGCAGCCGCTGAGTCCCAGGACTGCCGCAAGCAGCAGTGCCGTGAGCCTTTTTCGCTTCATAGCTCTCCCTCCCTGATACGACAATGACGGGCTTTGCCCGTCATCGTAAATCCTCGCACAAAACTTATTTTTTTAACTTTTCACTCGCTTTCTGTATTTATTTTAAACTTATACAGGATACTTTGCAAGTAACAACCACGCCTCCGTGTTTGCCGGCACCACATACAATAAAGTACGAATGGCTACGGAAGCCGCAGCAGCGCCGCCAGGTCCTCCGGCAGTGGCGCAAAGGCCGTGATCTCCTCCCCGGTTACGGGCTGGGGAAAGCGCAGCAGCAGGGCATGCAATGCCTGGCGCTGTATGTACCGCATATCCGGATAATACAGAAAATCCCCCAACAAGGGATATCCCAGGTACTTGAGATGTACCCGGATCTGGTGGGTCCGTCCTGTTTCCAGCTTCAGAAGAAGCACCGAACAGTCCCGCACAGCATCATAGTGCAACAGCCGAAGATGGGTCACCGCCCGTTCCCCCGCCGGGTCCACACAGCGCTCCACAACGGAGCCCGGCTTCCTTCCGAGGGGCGCGGAAATCCGCAGACGAAGTCCCTCTGCAGACCCGCCAACTGCCGCTCCCGCTCCATCGTCCATAGCATCGCCTGCCGTGAACTTTGTCGCTAGTTTCCTGCTTTCTTCCTTATTAGGGATCACCCCCGGGCAGCTCACCGCCAGTTTTTCGAGGCAGAGTCGATCTAGCCCCCGGAAAATCCGATCCGACGCCTCCGCTGATTCCTCCGTGACCCATTCCGGCGCAGCATTTCTTCCCGCCGCAGCCTCTTCTTGCGATCTATCATTTCCTTCCGGTACATCCTGCCCTTCCGGCGCAACGCCCCGTCTCGTCACATCATTCCACTTCCGTATGTCTCCGGCACAAACGCCCAGATAAATCCGCTGGATCTCGCCCTTTCCAACGGCCTCACCCAATACCGAAGCGCTGAGAGCATTTTTTGCGGAAATGACGGTGCCGCTGGTATCCCGATCCAGCCGGTTCACGATACGTTCCACATAGCGGTCAAAACCCAACCGATGGTGCGTATCATAGCAGAGCGCATTTCCCAAGGTGTTTTCCGAATGCCCCATGGAGGGATGCACCGGCATGCCCGCCGGCTTGTGGATCACGCAGAGGTCTTCGTCCTCGTACAGAATGTCCAGCGGAATGGCACTTTCCGGCACATGGGAACTCTCCTCCGTCTCCAGAAGCCCCACAGTAAGCCGCTGTCCCGCGGACAAACGTGCAATGGTCCAGGCCGGCCGCCCCTCCAGAAAAATGCCCGGCCCCTGCGGCCCGAAGGCATTATCCTCTGCATAAGTGTTGCGAAGATGATTGATGATGCGCCGGGAATAGTGCCGGGAACGAAGAAAAGCCCCGACGGTCATGCCATCGAAGCTTTCCGGTATACAGTATTCAATAATACGCAGATTCTCAGCCATACTTACTGAAACTTAAAGGTATCCTTCAGGGTGAGCCACTTCTGATCCTTGTCGGAAAGGTTCAGCGGCGTGCCGTCTGCCAGTGTGTAGCCCTCTGCGGAAGGTGTGCCCTGATAGCTGCCCACGAGCTCCGGCCACTGAATGTTGATCTCCGGATCGTTCCAGGCCAGACCGCCCTCATCACCGGGATGGTAGAAATCCGTCACCTTGTAGCAGAACTCCGCCTCATCAGAAAGCACCAGGAAGCCATGGGCGAAGCCCTCGGAAATGTAGAACTGCTTCTTATTCTCCGCGGTCAGCTCCACGCCGAAGTACTGGCCATAGGTCTCGCTGCCAGCCCGAAGGTCCACGGCCACGTCATACACCCGGCCCCGAATCACGCGCACCAGCTTGCCCTGGGGATACTGCTTCTGAAAATGCAGGCCACGCAGCACGCCCTTCACAGACATGCTCTGGTTGTCCTGCACAAATACCATATCCAGCCCCGCCTCATGCATGTCGTTCTGGTTGTAGGTCTCCATGAAATAGCCCCGGCTGTCTCCGTGCACCGCCGGTTCAATGATATACAGTCCCTCGATGGGCGCCTTGGTCACCTTAATCTGTCCCATTTTCGCTCCTTTATCTTTATGTATTGTGTTCTTTTCATAACACCAAAAAACATCACAGCGCCAACTATTATACACTTCTCCCGCCGGTTTTTCCATAGCCAGCTTCATCCCGGGATAATGTCGGCGGCTCCGCATGCCGCGGCATCGCCACAGATTATGGTGGATTATAGTAAATATAACCGTAATTTATTTGTAAAAATTTTTATAAAATGATAATGTTTTCACATATACCGCAACGAGGCAGGTGACACCATGGCATGTGTTCCCTGCCTCCTTTTGTTTTTAAGGGGGAAAATTTATGGTAGTACAAACACAGGCGCTGATCATTGTAGCGGCCTACCTCATCGGCATGCTGCTGGTGGGCTTCATCGTGGGCAAGCTGAACATCAAGGACAGCAGCGACTACATGCTGGCCGGACGCCGTATGGGTCTCTTCATGGTGGCCTTCTCACTCTCTGCCAACAATGTCGGCGGCGGTTCCACCACGGGTCTCGCCCAGAAGGCCTTCGGCGAATGGGGCATGAGCGCCATCTGGTACGTTCTCGCCGCATCCGTGGCCATGATCCCGCTGGCATACTTCGCACCGAAGATCCGGCAGACCATGGCTGTGACCATTCCGGAGGTTGTTGGCCGCCGCTTCGGCAAGACCTCCAGCACACTGACAGCCGTGCTCAGCATTCTGTCTCTGTTCTGTCTCACATCCTCACAGATTGCGGCATCCGGCTCCGTGGTTTCCACCCTCACCGGCATTCCCACCAATGTGGCGCTGGTGATCGCCGGTGCTGTAGTAATTCTCTACACCACCTTCGGCGGCATGATCGCAGACCAGATTTCCGATCTCGTGCAGTTCATCATCATCCTGGTGGGTCTGGCCATTGCCACCCCCATCGTCATCAACGGCTGCGGCGGCTGGGGAGCCATCTCTGCTGCATTGCCGCCCGCACAGCTCAGCTTCACCAAGATCGGCTGGGTAACCATCATCGGCTACATCTTCAACTACTTCTGTACCTTCCTGGCCGGCCCCGAGATGGTTTCCCGTTTCGAAACCGCCAAGGATGAGGCCACCGCAAAGCATGCCGCATGGCTCTCTGCCGTTCTCATGGCTGCCATGTCCATCTTCCCGACCCTCTTGGGTCTCGCTGCACTAGCCACCATGCCGGATCTGGCAGACGGCGGCAAGAATGCCATGATGGCCGTAACCTCTGCCTATGCACCGGAATTTGTCGTGGGTATCATCTCCGCCGCCATCATCTGTGCCACCATGTCTTCCGCAGACTCCAACCTGCTGTGCATGTCCACCATGATCATGAATGACCTGTATCTCAAGTTCGGCGGCAAGAAGCTGAATGACAAGCAGATCGTCTTCTACACCAGAGCCTGCAATGTGGGTGCCGCTGTCATCGCCATGATCATCTCCATGGCCGGTATCCCCATCGTCACCATGAACACCTTCGCCTTCGGCATCCGCTGCGCAGGTCCCTTCGCAGCCTACGGCCTGGGCCTCATCGTTCCGAAGGCCACCCGTCACTCCGGCGTGCTGTCCCTCATCGGCGGCACCATCGGCTTCTGCTTCTGGCAGTACCTGAGCGGCGGCGGCTTCAAGTTCGGCATCCTGCCGGTGGTATTCGGCTGTGCCGTCAGCGCTGTGGTCTTCTTCCTCGTGAACTTCATCGAGTGGGGACGCGGCGTCGAGCCCGCACCTTCCGCTTATGTAGATGCAGAATAAAGCAGTTTGCATCGAAGATGCATTCACATAATTTAATCTGAAAGCTTTTTAAAAACGAAAGAAGCGCCGGGTCTCCGCAAGTCAAGCTTGTGCGAAATCCGGCGCTTTTTCCTGTCCGATTGTGACTGTTTTAATGTCTGCCTTTCAGCAGCTCCCGGATTCCCCGCAAGATCGGATTTCCGGCGCTTTCCCGGTGCAGCTCCCCGGCGAGATCCTCGGACTGCATCCGGGGATTGTAGATCTTGTCCTCCGTGAAAATCCGGTCCATGGTAATGTCCGTTTCCTCCGTGGGCACCTCATCGGACAGCATGGCTTCAAAGCAGAGGCAGTACTTATACATGCTCTGTCCTGCCAGGAAACGATCATAATAGCCCGCTCCGTGGCCCAGGCGATGGCCGAAACGGTCCGCCGACACACAGGGAATCACCCCGAGGGCCAGCTTATAGGCATCGATGGCAGGCAGCTCCGCCTTCGGTTCAAGGATCCCGTAACGACCGGGCACCAGATCCTCCCAGCTTGTCACCGGTACCGCTTCCATTCGCCCGTCACCACCGGGAAGACAGCGGGGCACCGCCACCAGCTTTCCCATCTGCCAGGCTGTTTCCAGAATGGTGCTGGTGTCCGGCTCCTCCTCCGTACTCACATAGGTGAAAATACTGTCCACCTGCTGAAACACGGGATACATGAGAAAACGGCTCAGTATACCCTGATTCGCCTGCATGATATATTCCTTCGTAAGACTTTCCTGTTTCTCCCGCAGTTGTGCCCGCAATTCCTGTTTTGTCATTCCTATCCTCCGCCTCCCGATGAAATCCGGTTCGTATCGGCACGAACCCTTATCCTTGGTCTCCGGCTATTATAACAGGGCCGAAAGCATTTTCCTAAAATAAAAGTAATTTCCGCATTTTTTCTATTTACAAATCTTATTTTCAATGCTATTCTATAGTCACAAGAAAGAAATGAACAAAAAGGCAAGATACTTGATCTGACGAGAAAGGATGAAGGAATTGCAGAAGGTCTTTTCTTTCAAACTGTAGAAAGAGAGGTAACCACCGATGGATCCTGCACAGACAGGCGATGGTATCTCTGAATCCTCAAAAAGATAAATCCAAAAAGGACAGCAGCACCTGTTCAAGAATACAGCGTGGTCAGGCTGTTCAGCAGAGAAGAGCTTCTTCGGAAAATCGGGATTGAGGATTCGGGTATCATCGCAATTCATTTAAATCCTGAACTGAATACAATTTCTAAAATTTATCAAAGTGAAAAACAGCACAAAGTTGTTATCCGATAAAAACGAAATTTATTTCAGAATCCAACGAAGAAGGTACATTCCAATGGGATAAACATATCAACTAAATAAGAAAGCTTTCAATCAAGGAAGATTGAAAAAGCCTGAGATCATATAGTTTGATCATGAATAGAAATTGAATAAAAATCACAGTTGAGTCTATAGGAAAGAAGGCTTCGCGAGCAGCGAAGCCTTCTTCTTATGTTATCCTAGAATCGTATCCCTTTCCGACATATGGTCATCCCGCAGATAGCTGTCATGGGCCACCGGATTCATTTCCCGGAGATCATAGGGTGTCTCCTGATAAACGAAGTTCAGCCAGTTGGTATAGGTGCAATTGGAGCTGGAACGCCAGGAAAGAATCGGGGGCTTCGTGGGATCGTCGTCAGGATAGTAATTCACCGGAACGTCCGGGTTCAGTCCCTTCGCGGCGTCTCTCCGATACTCCCGGTCCAGATCGTAACGATCGTACTCCGAGTGTCCCGTCACGAAGATCTGTCGGGAAGAGCAGGCCAGGATCAGATAGCTGCCGGCCTCCTCGCTGTCTGCCACCACATAGAGCTCCGGATTGCTGCGGACCGCCTCCTCGTCAATGCCCGTATGCCGGGACTGGGGCACATAGAAATAATCGTCCATGCCCCGCATGATCATCTTCTTCCGGTGCAGCACCCGGTGCCGGTACACACCGGACAGCTTCTTCGGCAGCAAATGCTTCTGTATACCATAATGATGGTAGAGCCCGGCCTGGGCGCCCCAGCAGATATGGAATGTGGAGAACACATGGGTTTCGGACCAGTCCATGATCTCACAAAGCTCCGGCCAGTATTCCACCTCCTCGAAGGGAATCTGCTCCACCGGCGCACCGGTTATGATAAGCCCATCAAAGTATTCCTCCCGGATATCCCCCAGCGTCACATAGAACTTGTTCAAGTGGGAGGCATCCGTATGCGTGGCGGTGTGACTGGCCACCTTCATAAGGGTAATCTCCGTCTGGATCGGGAAATTCGACAAAACCCGCAGGATGTCCAGCTCTGTATTCTCCTTCAGCGGCATCAGATTCAGGATCGCGATGCGCAGCGGACGGATCTCCTGGGCAGCGGCCCGGGCCTCGTCCATCACGAAAATGTTTTCTGACTGCAGTATATGCTTTGCCGGCAAATCATTCTGTACCTTAATGGGCATAAATTTTCCTCCCTCGCGCGGCCCTTCCGGTCGCAACGACTGCATTATACCCCATATCCGTCGCGCTGCCTAGTATTTCTGTATTTTTCTCTGATATCGCTTGCACTATAGGAAGGAACATGCTATAGTATCTGTCGCAATTGAATAGCTTATTCAGAGACGGCGGAGCTACATAGGAGCGATGAAACCGCAGCAACCCCATTACGGAAGGTGCTAACCTGAGCGAATTTTGATTCGAACAATAAGGCGGAAATGAGATTTCGGAGACTGTCGGCTTGTTCGATGGTCTCTTTTATGTTTATGGGTGCAAACCCGACACGCGCTGCAGCGGCAGCAGAAAGGAAAACTATGCTTTTTTCATCCGAGCAGGTGTCCAACGGACACCCCGATAAGATCTGTGACCAGATCTCCGATGCCATCGTTACCGATATCCTTCACCATGATCCCCAGGCCCGTATCGCGGCAGAGACCATCATCAAGGATTTCGAGATCACCATCATGGGCGAAGTGACCTCCGACTATGAGCCGGATTATGACGTGCTCACCAGAAGCATTCTCCGGAACATCGGTCTCACCGAGGTGGAGAAGTACAACATCCGCCTGCTGATCTCCAAGCAGTCCCCGGACATCGCCATGGGCGTGGACAACGACGGTGCCGGTGACCAGGGCATGATGTTCGGTTATGCCACCAACGAGACCAGGGAAATGCTGCCGATCCCCTACGTGCTGTCCACCCGCGCGCTGAAGAAGCTCCGGGACTTTAATGTACGTGACAATTTCCAGAAGCTCCGCCCGGATGCCAAGGCTCAGGTCAGCTTCGACTATGACACACACCGCATCGATACCTTCCTGATCTCCACCCAGCACGCCGAGGAGATTTCTCTGGAGGAGGTACGGGAGATCGTGACCAAGATCATGAAGGAAACCGCGGAAGAGGAAGGTCTCAATACCGACTTCCGTGTACTGGTGAACCCCACCGGCCGCTTCGTACTGGGCTCCTCCTTCGCAGACTCCGGTCTCACCGGACGCAAGATCATCGCCGACACCTACGGCGGTGCGGCACATCACGGCGGCGGCGCCTTCTCCGGCAAGGATCCTTCCAAGGTGGACCGTTCTGCTGCCTACATGGCCCGCAAGGTAGCCCGGGATATCGTGAAGGCCGGCATGGCAGACCGCTGCGAGGTACAGCTGGCCTATGCCATCGGCGTGGCCGAGCCCGTCTCCGTCTATGTGGACTGCTTCGGCACCGAGCACGAGGATCGAAACAAGATCTGGCAGTACGTGATCGACAACTACGATCTGACACCGAAGGGCATCACCAAGGCGCTGAACCTCCGGGCTGTGGATTACAACCTGGTATCCGCTTACGGCCACTTCGGAAAGCCCGAGCTTCCCTGGGAGCAGTAATGCAGAAAAGACTCTTTCCCGATCCGTTGGGGCGTCATCTCGCCGCCGGTCTCCTTCTGGAGCTGGCGGCGTTTCTGCTGCCCGTTTTTCTCTACGGACTGCGCTTTCCCAAGCTTCTGACCGCCCAGTCCACGGTGCTGCAGCTCTGCTTTCTGCTTCTGCTGCTGCCCTTCCTCAACGCCTTTTTCGGCATTGCCGCAAGGTACTACCGGAAGCCCGCGGGGGTACGCATCGCCACAAAGCTGACGAAACCGCTGCTGCTCCTGGGCTGTGTCCTCAGCCTCCTGCTGACGGCCTTCCCGGCCTATTGCTCGGCCACCGGCAGCACAAAGCAGTATCTGCATTTTGACAGGATGAACCCGGTCATGGAAGAAAGCCTGCGCGCACTCTTTCCCGCCGACATCCCGGCGGAAGCCACGGAGCCCCGGTATCAGTATTACCGCTACAGCAGCCTGCTGGAGGAAAGTGTCCAGCTCTCCCTGGGCGAGACCCTGCCGGAACCGGCCTTTACCGAGGCCATCACCAGTCTTCGTGAAAATCCCCTGCTGGCCAATGCCGACTGGCAGGAAAGCGAAGAAACGCTGCTCTGCAACGCCACACTGCAGAACGGTCTCCATGTGCGGGTCACCACCGACAAACTGACCCAGCGGCTGATTCTGTCGTGTGAGTATAGGATTTTAAAGCATTAATAGAAACAAACAAAGAAAACCTTCTGCACATCAGGCAGAAGGTTTTTTTTACGCTCGCCGCTAAGGCATCCACCAATGGGCGCCCCGCTGGCGAAGCCATCGCTGAGCCCATTGGTGGATATTACCCAAGATCAACCATATGCATCTTGCCGTCCCGCAGCATGGAGAACTTATCCATCGGATACTTCTTCAGGTTCTCCAGGATCTTCCGCTCATCCGCCTCGTTCAGGAGGGACTGGCGGGCCTTCTTGATCTCCACCTCGGTCTTATGCTTGGAAGGACCGCCCACGCAGCCGCCTTCGCAGACCATACCCTCGATGAAATCCTCGGGCAGCTTGCCCATCTTCAGCAGTGTCAGTGCAGTGGTACACTCTTTACCGCCGGAGCAGGGTCTCAGCTTGACGCCTGTGGTGTCCTCGCCGCGTTCCTTCATGCACTCCAGCACCGCATTGGCCACACCACCGGAGCTTGCAAAGCTCTTGCCCCAGATGGAAGCCTCCTGGTAAGTGTCTGCCACCGGCTCCAGCTCAAGATCCTTCGAACGGATCATGGTCTGCATCTCACCGAAGGTCATGACGAAATCTGCATTGCCCTCGATGTTCATCTCGGCAGCCTCCGACTTCTTCGCCATGCAGGGTCCGATGAATACCGTCACGCAGCCCGGATGCATCACCTTCAGGTAACGGGAAATCGCACACATCGGCGAAATGGTCTCAGACATGTTCTCCTCGAACTGCTGCGGGTAGTGCCGCTTCAGCAGGTTAATGAAGGCGGGGCAGCAGGATGTGGTCATCTTCTTGCCTTCCTTCCGGGCCTCGGACCACTCGGCAGACTCCCAGGCTGCGGTCATGTCGCCGCCGAGACCGACCTCCACCATATCCGTGAAGCCTACCTTCTTCAGTGTGCTGCGGATGGATGCCAGGGTGATGTCCTTACCGAACTGGCCCTCAATGGCCGGTGCGCACATGGCGTAGACCTCCTTGCCGGCCTTGATAGCGCGAATCACATCCAGTACCTGTACCTTGGTGCCGATGGCGCCGAAGGGGCAGGAATGCACGCACTGTCCGCAGCGCACGCACTTCTTCTCGTCGATGATGCAGATGCCGTTTTCATCATAGCTGATGGCATTCACCGGGCAGGCCTTCCGGCAAGGACGGATCAGGTGTGCAATGGCGCCGTAGGGGCAGGCATTGGCACACATACCGCATTCCTTACACTTGTTGGGGTCAATGTGGGCCCGGGTCTCTGTCATGGTGATGGCGCCGAAGCGACAGCTGTTCTGGCAGGCCTTGCCCAGGCAGAGACGGCAGTTATCGGTTACGGAATAGGAAGACAGCGGACACTCTTCACAGGCCGGATCAATGACCTGCACCACATTGGTGATCTCCTTATGCGGATCACCGTTCTGGTTGTTGGCCAGACGCACTCTCCACTTCAGAATCTCCCGCTCCTTGTAAATGCAGCAGCGGAAGGTGGCATGGGGTCCCGGCGCAATCTGATACCCGATGTCCCGCATGGTCTCCTCATTCAGATTGTCAGCCCACTCCAGCCGTGCCATCCGTTCGATGACATCATGCTTCAGCGCAATGGCGCCCTTATCATTTGTTACCATAAAATCTCCCTCCACAGGAAAAAAGCCGTAGATCCCCCGATCGGCAGCATTTTCCTTCCTCTTTGCGGACAGGGTTCCTGACGCCCCGTCCATAAACTCAACTCGGAGATAGTATAGCATAGAAAAAAAGAGGGGAAAAGCTTGCTTAGTGCAAACTTTTTCCCTCCGGAATCGTCACGATGAAGCTGATCTCGCCCTTTTTCGCACCGTAGGACACGGAGATCTTTCCCTTGAAAAGTGCCGTGAGATCCTGGGCCATGGACAGGCCAATGCCGTAGCCGGAAGCGCCCCGGGTATCCCGGCAGTGAGAACTGTCCGCGCGGTAGAAGCGTTCAAAGAAACGGCTGTAATCCACCTTCGCACCGTCGGCATAGGGATTCGTCACCACGAGCCTCGCGCCCTTTCCCTTGCCGCCGCTGAGCTGCACCGTAATTGTGCCCGCCGAATCGCAGTACTTCACCGCATTGTCTGTTAAAATATTCACAAGCTCACGAAGGTAGCGCTCCTCCGCCATCACCCGGACATTTTCCGCGATCTCGCACCGAAGACATTTCCCTTCCTTTTCAGCCACGGAAAGAAAAGAAGATGCGGCGTCCTTCGCCACCGCCGAGAAATCCACCTCTGACAGAATGATCTCCTCCCGCTCGCCCGCCTTCGCCATGACAATGAGCTTGTCCACCAGCTGGGTGCCTCGCTTGGTCTGGTTCAGGATGCTGTCGGTCCACTCGTTCTTCCCGTTCAGCATCTCCAGCACCTCCACATTGGCGGAAATGATGGCCAGCGGCGTTTTCAGCTCGTGCCCCGCGTTGGTGATGAACTGCTTCTGGCTCTCCACGTTCCGGCGCATGGGCTCGATGGCCCGCCGGGAAATGATGGTGAGGATACAGGCATAGAGCAGGGTCAGCAGCACCCCGAGACAAATGGAATTCTGCAGGAAATTCTGGGCGGTCAACAGGTTGCGGGTGCAGTTCAGTACCACGATGAGCCGGTCGCCGTCCTCCAGAATTTTGCACTTGTAGGCATAGACCGTACCCTTCACGAGGAAGCGCCCCACGCTATGCCCCCGCTCCCGGATGTGCTTTGCCAGCTCTCCCGCTTCCTGCTCCGAAATCGCCGCGATATGCTTGAGGTTTACCTCCTCCACATTGCCCTGCTCCGTCATCCGCACCGAAAAGTAGCGGGTCTGGTAGTAGGCCTCCTCCGAATCGTCGTAGAGTTTCTCATCGGAGAGCACCGACGGGTCTTCCGGGAAAATGCCTTCGTGCTCCAGAAGCATGTCCATCGTCGCATTGATTTCCCGCCGGGCTCTCGAGAAGTTAAAGAAGTTCACCATGCCGAGCGAGATCGTCAGGAGGATCACCACCGCAAAGGTGGCGATGACAATGAAGCGCCGCTGGAAACGTCTGATCATTCCGTCCATGGCCGTCCTCCTCAGGTCAATGCTTCAGCACTGCCGTCTGCATGGTCCAGCAGCCGGAAGCTGCCGTCCTTCTCTCCCTCAATCCTGAGGTCTGCCGCAATGGCCGCGAGCTTCTGCCGGAGATAGGAGACATAGACCCACACGAGCTCCCGGGAGCCATCCGGCTCATCGCGCCAGATCTTCTCATAGAGTTCCTGGGTGCTGAAGCCCTTTCCTTTGTTCAGCAGGAAAAGCTGCATCAGCTGCGCCTCCTTCCGGGAAAGCCGCACGGAATTCACCGCAGACAGTTCCTGCTCCTCCGTGTCCAGCTGCACATTGCCCAGCGCCAGCTTGGTGGGCGTATAGGCCCCGGCCCGCCGCAGCAGGGAATTCACCCGGGCCACCAGCTCCTTCACCGCAAAGGGCTTCGTCAGGTAATCGTCTGCCCCCGCATCCAGACCGTCCACCCGGTCCTCCACTTGGGATTTCGCGGTCAGCATGATCACCGGCGTCACGTTGCCCGACTGCCGCAGCTCCCGCAGCACCGCAATACCGTCCTTCTTCGGCATCATGATGTCCAGGAGGATGCAGTCGTAACTGTTCTCACTTGCCAGCTTCGCCGCCTCCTCGCCGTCATAGGCCGCATCGGTCTCATAACCAAAATGTCCCAGCACGGCACAGACCGCCCTGGACAATTCTCTCTCGTCTTCTGCCAATAATAATTTCATAGCTTATCTTACCTTATCCTATTTTCTTCTCACGCCTCTGCACTGCGGATCAGCTGCCGGATCGTCTGCATACTGAGATCACAGGAATTCAGCTCATCCGCGCAGCGCTTAAGTTCCGCGGTGATGATCTCTGGATTCTGAATGGACTTTTTATACTTCAGCTCATGCTCAAGACTCGCCCAGGAATCCATGGCCAGGGTCCGGAGCTGAATCTCCACATAGAACTGCCCCGGATCATTTCCTCGGATATCCTTGAAAGGCGCTGTCACCAGCAGGATCATATGATAGCTCCGGTAGCCATTGGGCTTCGCATTTCGGATATAGTCCTTTTCCTCCACCACCTGAAAGCCCGGCGTATTCCGGATGTAATCCACATTTTTAAACACATCATCAATAAAACGACAAACCACCCGGATACCGATGGCATCGTGCATGTCCAGCAGCACCGACTGCGGCGTCTCTGCAAGCCCCTTCCGACGGCACTTCTCCCGAGCACTGTCCTCGGCCTTCACCCGCGCCAGGATATGCTCATAAATCGAGTGTCCGCTCTTCTCTTTCTCTGTCCGGTTGTGCACCGCCAGCTGCTCCAGCACCTGCTGCTTCACCGCCTCCAGGTTCTCCGCCTGTCCGCCGTAAATACTTTCCTCTTGCTTCTCCAACATTACCATCCTCATTCCCTAAAAACTCTATAGTACATGGGAAGTATAGCAAGGGGATGTGATTTTTATGTGATGATATGATGACGGAAAAAACGGATAAAAGGATGCCACAGGAATTTTGGGGGTAACGAGGAGGCAACAAAAGTTCCGCGCAAAAAATGTTATTACGCAGCAAAAGTTCGTTGCAAAAAGTGTATTCAAGCCGCAAAAGTTCGTTGTAATTTTTGTGCGGGCATGCTACATTGTCCCCAAGATCCGTATGCGGTGGAGAATGTTGCGACATTTATCATGCTCTGGCATGATGCCTTAGCGGCGAGCGTATAAAAGGCACTGCGATAGCAGAGCCTTCCTTGTAATATCTCTGAAAGGAAACAAAATGAAAATAACAGGAAAATACACACAGGACGATGACTTTGTAAGCATCTTTTCTGACGATACCATGTACACTATCGATAAGGGTACATTAGACCTCGGAACCTATCGCATCGGAGATACGCTCCCTTCCGGTGATACCCTGACACAAGACCTCTTCGATGCCAGAAAATCCCAGTGCACGGATGAAGGCGACTTCGTGCTGCAGGATGACGATGACGAAGATGATGAGGAAGAATATTGAAAAGCCCAAGCACGCTGTGAACACAAGAAACGAACCGGCCTGCCGCATTTTGCGGCAGGCCGGTTCTGTGTACTTCTCTCTTAATTTTCCTTGCTGTAGGGAACACCCAGCTTAGCTGGTACATTAAAGTTCTTCCGGCAGATTGTCAAAATAATGGTCAGAACATAGGGCAACGCAATGATGAATTCTCTCGGGAAGCTGCTGGCGGTACCCACGGACTGAATGTAAATGGAGATGGAATCCGCCAGACCAAAGGCCAATGTACCAAATACCGCGCCGATGGGGGACCAGTTGCCAAGGAAGCAGATAGCAAAGGCGATCCAACCGCGACCGCCGATCATGGTACTGGTGAACATGCCGAGGTATCCCACGGTATAGAAAGCCCCTGCCAGACCACAGACAGCACCGGCAAATACAACGGTTAAAAACCGGATGCGGTTCACCGGAAGGCCGGCCACGCTGACGGCCTCCGGGTTTTCACCAGTGGAACGAATGGTCAGGCCCAGGGATGTTTTATAGAGGACGAAAACAGCCACAGGAATCAAAAGATATCCCAGGTAGGTCAAAATATTCTGATTGAAAAAAATTACACCGATAACCGGAATCTTCGAAAGAAGAGGGATGGCGATCTTCGGAAGCGCCTCAATGCGCAGCGGAGTCACCGGTACGCCAAACAAAACTCTTTGAAAATAGGAGCAGATACCGGCGGCCAGGATATTCATTGCCGTTCCGGTAACCACCTGCTGCTGACGAAGTGTTACCGTCAGGTAAGCGTAAAGTGATGCCATGCCCATGCCAAATAGAATGGCACAAAGGATACCGATCAGACGGTTGGCGAAAATGTAAGAACCGACGAAGCCGCCCCAGGCTCCCATAAGAAAAATACCCTCAATCGCACAAACCATCATACCGGTTCTCTCGGCATATACCTCGGCAAGAGAACCGAGCAGCAGCGGAGTTGACACCATGATGGCACTGGTAAGCAAATTGATCAGCATATTACATCCCCTCCTTCTGCATTTGCTTTTTACTGTGGTTGTATTCCACTGCACGACGTACAGCATAGGATGCGATGACACAAACCATAACGATACCTTCCAAAAGGTCTATGATACTGGCGGGGATGGAAGTGCCGGGAAGACGTCCCATCGTAGTGCCGATAACATTTAACAAACCGAAAAGCAGAGAGGCAAAAATGCAACCGATGGGATTTCCATTGGCCAGAATCGCGATGCCGATACCATAGGAGCCGATAGAAGAATTAAAATCCCGAAGCAGCATATGCTGCACACCATTGATTTCTGTGAGACCGGCCATACCGGCGAGACCACCGGCAATGGTGAAGGCTAGAATATAAATGCTGCTCGTACGGATACCGCCAAGCTCAGCAGCGTGATGATTTTTGCCGACAGAGCGAATGCGGAAGCCAATGGCGGTTTTATTCAACAGCACCCAAACGGCAATGGCCGAAATAACCGCAATGACAAAGCCCAGATGCACACGTGTGCCGGGAATAATGGTCGGCAGATACGCATTCTTTGAAATGCCGTCTGTCTGCAGATATTCTGCCTTTGTCTCCTGCAGGCAGGTACGAAGCAGATAGTCCATAAAGGCACTGATGACATAGGTGGACATCATACTCACCAAAAATTCATTGGCACCGAATCTGGCTTTGACATAACCGATAAAGCATCCGGCAGCACCACCAGCCACAAAGGAAGCTACAAGAACGATAAGAATAGTCACTGCGGTAGGAAGTACATCTCCGGTGACCAGCGAAATGGCCACTGCCACGATGGCTCCCATATAAAACTGTCCCTGGGCACCGATATTGAAAAGATTGGCTTTGTAAGTAAAGGCGAAGGCCAGAGAGGTAAAGATCAAAGGCGTAGCCTTAACCAGAATTTCACCCATGTTGTACTTATCTCCGAAGATTTTTCCGAGAGTCTGGCCGATAATGGCCAGCGGATCCACCTTCATAAAGAACAAAAGCAGCGCACTGATCAGCAGGCCGATAAAAACCGCTCCTATATTAAACAGGAGGCCATTCCACTTCTTCATTTTTCTTCCTCCTTCGTTTTTACACCGGCCATCAAAAGACCAATGGCTTCCGTTGACAGCTCGCCATTTTTATAGATTCCCATGATTTCGCCACTGTGCATAATGGCTATACGATCACACATTTCAAAAAGCTCATTGAGTTCCGTGGAAATCAGAAGAATGGCTTTTCCCTTCTTCTTTTCTTCCATCATGACATGGTGAATTCTGTCCACAGCACCCATATCAAGGCCTCTTGTGGGCTGATTAAAGATCAGGATGCGCGTTCCGATATCCACCTCTCGTCCGAGAACCACTTTTTGCTGATTGCCGCCGGAAAGACTTCCGGCCAAATCATCTGCACCGGTGGCCTTGACTCTGTGTCTCTTGATAATGTCTTCCGTATAGGCTTTCAGTGCCTTTTCTCGTATAAAGCCGTGCCGGAACCATTTGGCGTCATAATTGCCTTTGAGAAGGATATTTTCCGCCAGAGTCATATCCATGATCATGCCGTCCCGATAGCGGTCCAGCGGAACATACCCGAGCCCTGCCTCATTATGCTTTCGGATAGAAAGATGGGTAACATCTTTTTCGCCAAAGAAAATCTGACCGGAGGAAGGTTTTCGTAAGCCGCACAGAACATCGCAGAGCTCATCCTGGCCATTACCGCTGACACCGGCAATACCGAAAATTTCTCCGTCATGAATATCAAAGCTGATATTTTTCAGCAGAGATGTACCATTTTTCTCTGTATAAGCAACATCCTGCACACGGAGACCGACTGCCTTATTTTCAAAATCAACGGATTCATCTCTTTTCGGCGGGACAATTTCCTCGCCGATCATGAGTCGTGCCAACTCCTTTTCATCTGTTTCGGCTTTGTTGACCGTATCAACCACAACACCGGCTCTCATGACGACAATCCGATCGGCCACTTCCATAACTTCTTTCATCTTGTGGGTAATGAAGACAACGCTATTCCCCTTGGCGACAAAACTTTTGATGAACTGCATCAGGTTTTCACTTTCCTGAGGAGTCAGGACCGCTGTGGGCTCATCCATGATCAGAATCCCGGCATTCAGATAAAGTGCCTTCAGAATTTCTACCTTCTGCTGTTGCCCCACAGCCAACTTTCCAATCGGCACATCAACGGGGACTTCGAATCCATAATCCTGCGCGATCTTTTGCACCTTTTCATGATAGTCACGAATCTTCAGAATGCCCTTAACGTTCCCGAGAATGATATTCTCCGTGGCGGTATGTGTGGGAACAAGAGAAAAATGCTGTTGAATCATAGCAATTCCCTTTGCCATGGCATCCGCCGGATTTCGAATTTCGGTTTCCTGACCACGAATCAGAATTGTGCCGGAATCTTTACCGTAAAGACCATAGAGAATTTTCATAATGGTGGATTTCCCGGCACCGTTTTCGCCAAGCAGCGCCACCACCTCCCCGGGATAAACCTTAAGCGAGACATCATGATTGGCGACTACCTTGGCGAAGCATTTTGTCACATGCTGTAATTCTACTGCTGGTGTTGTCATGATTACCTCCGAGTCTGGCATACATCACCTCATATAAAAGGGCCGACTATGGAATATTCCAAAGTCGGCCCTTCCTTAGCATATTTCAGAAAATGATTCCGTTTAGAACAGAGCCTTCAGATCCACACTGCCGGCCTTCAGATCGGCAACTGCCTGATCGCAGGCTGTCTTGGCGTCTTCCGGGCAATCATCTGAATATACCGGGAAATAGATGTCTTCAGCAACACCGACTTCCACCTGCTGGCCGCCCTTGAGGTTTCCGTTCAGCCATTCATTGATCGCCCAGACATACATGGTAGCGTAGTCAAAATTAATGGATGCAACGACAGTTCCCGGCGCTACATCATTCTGATCCGCAGAGTAGCCAACCACCTTAGCGCCCTTGCTGTCAGCACCATCGATGACACCGAGGCTCAAAGAGTTGGCATAGGAGAACATAACATCTGCGCCGTCATCAATCATATTTTCAGCCATCTGCTTTCCAAGCGCAACATCATCCCAGCTATTGGAATACTGAAGGTTATAGGATGCATCTGCAATGCCCCTTTCCTCGGCAATGGAAACCGCAGTCTTTCCGTATACGTTCATCAAATCCTGCATGGCCTGATTCGGGTCACCGCCAATGAGACCGAATTTTCCGGTTTCTGTAATATTACCGGCGATAACAGCAGCCAGATAAGAAGCTTCGTATTCCTTCGGGAAAAGCGGACAAAGATTATCCAGAGAATAATCACTTCCATTAACATTCATAAAAAGGGTATCCGGATAGCTTTCGGCCACCGTCTTGGCAGCTACATCGAACTGTGAACCTGCCGCCATGATGATATCGTAGCCACGCTCAGCATACTCACGGAAGGTAGATTCGAAATCGGCTTCATTAACCGCCTCTACATACTCCATATTTGTGCCGAGCTGCTCGTTGCAGGCAACCACACCGGCATAGTTCGAAGCATTCCAACCCTGGTCATTGATTTCGCCCGGCAGCAGAAGCACGATCTTCACATCGGCAGCCGCCTTCGCGGTATCTGAGGTTTCGGCGGCAGCTGCCTCAGCAGAAGTCTCTGCAGCAGCTGTTGTGCTTCCTGCGGTATCAGAAGCAGCAGAACCTGAGGAAGCAGAGGACCCGCAGGCTGCCAGGCTCATGGTCATACTCATAGCCAGTAGGGTTGACAATACTTTTTTCATCTTTTCTTTTCCTTCCCTTTTTATGCCAATCTAGCAAATCTTCACAAAACGAACGGTATCTTTTGGATCCGGCAAATGTCCGCGGAAAACAAAAAGACGCACGACGGATCGCTCCATCATGCGCCTTTGCACTCTGTTCTATCATGTTTTGTGTTTTTACAGGTGCATTCTACATCAACTGTTTTTGTTTTGCAAGAGACATTTCAATCACTGTCTCTTCTCAAACGCCTCTTTGAACCTCTGCAGTGCATCCTTCAGCACCTGCGTCGGCACAGCCAGGTTGATACGCTCGAAGCCCTCGCCGGGCTCGCCGAAAACGTAGCCTTCATCGGTGAAGATGTAGGCCTCGTGGGTCATGAAATGCTCCAACTCCTTGAAGCCCATGCCAAGCTTACGGCAGTCCAGCCATTGGAGATAGGTGCCCTCCAGCTGGATCACATTGATCTGGGGGAAATGCTGCTGCATGAAATCCTCCACCAGCTGCCGGTTGACGTCCAGTACGGTCAGGAGTTCTTCAAGCCAGTCCTCACATTCGTTGTAGGCAATTTCACAGGCCTTGTAGCCCGCCATGTTGCAGAAATATACCGCCTGACTCTCCCGGTAGTCATAGACCTGCTGCTTGATCGTCGGATTCGGGACGATGATATTGGACGTCATCATACCGGCCAGGTTGAAGGTCTTGCTGGGGGCGGTGCAGATAATGCAGTTTTGCGCCATTTCCTCGGAAACCGTTGCATAAACGGTGTGCTGATATCCGGGCATGATCAGGTCGTTGTGGATCTCGTCAGAAACCACAAGAATGCCGTTTTCGTTGCAGATCCGTCCGATCTCCGCCAGCTCCTCTCTGGTCCAGACTCTGCCCACGGGATTGTGGGGATTGCAGAGCAGAAGGAGCTTGTTTTTGCTGTCCTTCGCCTTCGCTTCGAAATCCGCAAAGTCGATTTCATAGCGCCTGCCCTTGAGAACCAGTCGGGACTCCGCCAACTCTCTGCCGTTCAGCTTCACGGCATTGTAAAAGGGATAGTAGACCGGTGTGAAGAGCAGCACGCCGTCGCCGGGTTCTGTGAAACGCTGCACCATATGGAAGAGGGCAGGAACAACGCCCGGATACTCCACAATCCAGTCCTTCTGAATGTCCCAGCCATGTCTCCGCTTCATCCAGCCGATGACAGCATTGTAATAAGCATCTGTGCCGAAGGTATAGCCCATGATGCTGTTCTTCAGGTATTCGCCCACGCCCTCCGCAATCCGAGGCGGATTTTTGAACTCCATATCCGCCACAGAAAAAGGCACGATGCCGTCCGGCGTGTTCGGATTGGCTTTATACATGCTGGCCCACTTGGAGGAGCCGGTATTTTTTCTGGAGACCACTGTTTCAAAATCGTATTTTCGGAATGTATTCATCATTCTGTCAAACCATTCACCACCGCAATACCGGCACTTACGCCCAATCTTGTTGCTCCTGCGTTAATGCAGGCAATGGCCTCTTCAGATGTGTGAATGCCGCCGGAAGCCTTCACGCCCATTTCCGGACCAACCGCCGCTCTCATAATAGCGACATCATGCGGCGTCGCACCGCCTGTAGAGAATCCTGTGGAGGTCTTCACGAAATCCGCCCCCGCCTCCTTGGCCAGTACACACACCTTTGTCTTTTCTTCGTCGGTCAGCAGACAGGTTTCAATGATGACCTTCACCAGTGTTCCGTTCGCGGCTTCTACCACGGCCTGAATATCCTTTTTCACATACGCCCAGTCTCCGGACTTCAGTGCGCCGACATTGATCACCATGTCCACCTCATCAGCGCCCTTTGCAATGGCATCCTTGGTTTCAAATGCCTTTGTCTCCGATGTGTTGGCACCAAGAGGGAATCCGATAACCGTGCAGACATTGACCTTACTGTCCTTCAGGCTCTCTGCACACTGCTGCACATAGCAAGGATTTACGCAAACCGATGCAAACGCATACTCCTTCGCTTCCTGACAAATCTTTTCAATCTGCTCCTTTGATGCATTCGGCTTCAAAAGAGTGTGATCAATAATACCCGCAACACTTTTTTTGTTGATTTCCATATAATTCTCCTATCATTCTCTTTTTTCCATTATAACATCTGCCATCGGTAATGAACAGAAAATTTCCGGCCGACACTATACACAACAGCATCAAATATTTTTTCTCGCAGCCATTTTGTGTCCCATCTGTGTCCCTTGCCCTGCTATACTGCCTCCTGTAAACAAGAAATACTTGAAGCGCAAAACACAAGGCTTCGTTCATAAATAAAAAAACGAAAAAAGGAGAAATGAGCAAATGAGTAAGTGGTACAAAATTCCGTATGAAAGCGCAGATCTGGCAGCGATGCTGGATCGGTTTTTCACACCTGACGAGACAGAGGCCAGAAAAAATATGGTGGAACTTCTGGATGCGTACGACGATGAGATTAAGATTCCGGGAAATATGAAGCAGTATTATGATCAGCTGTTTCAGGTATACAAGGATACAGGACTTGCCGATGACGATATGCGCGGGGATATGTTTACCGGCACACATTCGCCGCAGAACCTTCTGGAGGAGATCGAAAAGCTGTGCAGAATCCTGGACAACAGAGAGCTATTCTCGATGGACAACCTTGATATGCTGAATGAGAAGACCCTGCCGCTGCTGGAAATCGGAGATGCACTGGAAAGCAAGAAGGGCTTCAGCAAGGAACAGGTACAGGACATTCAACAGTATCTCATCTTTTTGAGCGATGATAGCGTAGACGCATTTTATCAGAAACGTGAGGAGCGTGAACTTCTCACGAATCCGGTGCGGAATGTGGAGACAGCTCTCGGAAACAGTGCGAAGAATGCAGGACAGCTCTACAATGGACTGCACAAAGGAGAATTCCATGCTGCAGATTATGTGAAGAGCCGTGTAGATATGCTGCAGCAGTTTGTGAATTCCGATTATGATTCCCTGTCAGAATTCTTCCCGCTTTATGATCCGAAGACCTATGACCCTGCCAAGCAGCCCAATCTGGAGGAGCTGGAGGCGCGCAACAAGCAGAAAGAGGCGGAGGCGAAGCATGCCGCGTTCCTGGAGACAGGAAAGCAGCGCGATGAGATGCAGGTGAAGGCAGTGAAGTCCTACGGCGCAGTAGGCGCTTCCGTGACCGCGGCAGAAAATCTGCTACAGCAGATTGAAGCTTCCCGCAAGGAGATGATGAAGCCGGAGGACAGAGCGCACTTTGCTGAGGACATGGCGCAGAAGCAGCACCGGTGGGACCAGGAGATGCAGAGCAGCATCAACATTCCGCAGGGATATAATAAGACAGTGCGGAGCAGCAATGACCTGCTGCGCCACATGGATGACATGATCCGGGCATATCCGAATGCTGACACCACTGAGCTTCAGCAGAAGCGCGCGGCATTTGTAGAAAGAATGGAGCAGCTTACCACTGCACCGCAGCTTCCAAAGCTGGATGTGGAAGCCATGCAGGAGTATGATACAAATGTGCAGCAGTTCGACACGGTGACCGCAGAGGCTTCCCAGAAGCTGCAGAACAGAATTACAGAAGTAAAGAATGAACTGGCGGCACTCAAGAAGGATCAGGAAGAAATCCTGAAGAAGCAGGAGGCTCTGAGCAAGGCAGATTTCTACGGAAACATGGATCAGCTGCAGGCGGAGCAGAAGCTTCTGAATGAGCAGCAGAAAAATGTGGCAGACAGAAGCCAGAAGCTGCAGGATGCTCTGGCAGCAGATGTGAAGGCATACAGCAATCAGCTTTCCGAAGCCCAGAGTGATCTGCGCATTGCCAATGATGACATTATCCATCTGTTTGTTGACATGAAACGGAAGGATGAGGTCAAGCGGCGTGCCAACGGCACACTGGACCGCCATACAGAGCAGATGAAGGCAGTCTATCAGGAAGCAAAGGACTATGATACTACTGCACTCCAGCGGCTTCGGGAGCCGGAAAACCACGCAGAGATGGAAACCATCTTCAATGGCATCAGCGACACCAAGGCGCACCGCGGCATCTTCGGAAAAAGAAAGGACGACACCGCTTTCCAGAATATGAAGACGGCTGTATCAGACTATCTTCAGAACAGCGACGAACAGAATGCAAAAAAGGCCTATGAAGAGTGCCGAAACTACCTTGCCGGTTGGATGAAGCCGGACGGCAATCTGAAGGGCGGCAGCAACACAGAAAATACCCGCAACCAGGGTGTTGTGAGAATGCTGGAATTGATGGAGAATATGCCGGCTTTCCAGAAATATGTCCCTAAGCAGACGGCAAATGCTGCAGCTGACGGCTGGGAGATACTGGGTGATGAGGAGAATGAGCACAACAGCTTCAATAAGCTGAACTTCAAGACGCTGGAGAACTCTCTGGAAAAGCACGCGGTGAAGGGAAAGAACGAGGAGATCCGCGCCGGAAGACAAGAGAGTCGCAAGGCCTTCACGAACCTGAATCAGAAGATTGAGGCGACGAGAGCGAAGGAACAAGCAGCGCGGGAAAAGGCAGCCGCTAAGGCCGCAAAGGGTGCTGCTAAGCTGGCGAAAGCCGCTAAGAAGGCAAAGTCCGGCAAGGCAAAGTAAATAACATTATCCCCCAAAACAGTGTCGCACTTATCGCGGCACTGTTTTTTTGTACACCCGGCTCGAGATCACCGCGGCCAGTACCTCTGTGCTCCAGAAGGCATGCCAGGCGCCGACAGGGCCCAGGAGACGGCAGAGCACGAAGGCCAGGGGAATGATCACAACGGTATAGCGACAGAGGGAGATAATGAGGGAGGCGCTCCCCTTTCCGAGTCCTTCCAGGGCACCGCAGGCCGTCACAGAAACTGCGGATACGATGAAGCCAAGGCTAATGATGCGAAGGGCCGTGGTGCCGATGGCGATGGTTTCCGGATTTTCCGCGAAAAGCCGGATCAGGGGTGTCGGCAGAAGCTGACAGATCACCGTGCCCAGCAGCATAATGCCGCCGCAAAGCATTAACGTCACCTCATAGATCCGCTTCACCCGGGCATGCTCTCCTGCGCCCAGATTGTAGCCGATGACCGGCCGCATGCCCTGTACCAGACCGCTGGCCGGAAGGTACAGAAAGCTCTGGAGTTTGTAGTAGATGCCCAGCACCACCACATAGCTCTGGGAGTAGCCGGAAAGGAAGGCATTCAGGCAGGAGACCAGCAATGACGGCAAGGCCATATTCAGGGTAGCCGGAATACCGACGGCATAGAGACGCCGCACGATGTGCCTGCTGCCCCGTCCGGCCATGGCCCGCAGACTGAAGCGCACCGACATTGGCCTCCACACCAGTACCACAAGGTAAACCGCCAGTGTCAGCAGCTGTCCCAGTACCGTCGCAATCGCCGCGCCTTCGATGCCCAGGGCGGGAATCGGGCCCCAACCGAAGATCAGCAGCGGATCCAGCAGGATATTCAGGATGCAGCCGCACATAAGCGCCACCATGGTGGTCTGCATGCGCCCCACCGCCTGGTAAATCTTTTCAAGAAGGATGGATTCCATCACGGCGATGGAAAAGGCAAAGGCAATGTTGGAATAACGAATGCCGAGGGACAGCACCTCTGCGTCTCCCGTGAACATGCGAAGAAATGCCGGCATGCCGAGGCGAACGGCGATGGTCAGCAGCACGCCATGGAAAAAGGCCAGTAATACGCTCTTGGACGCCGCTGTGTTCGCCTCCTCCTGTTCTCCGGCGCCCATATGAAAGGCAATGGCGGCATTGACGCCCACGCCGAAGCCGACGCCAAGGGAGGTCACCAGATTCTGAATGGGATAGACCAGGGAGAGGGCCGTCATGGCCTTCTCGCTGATCCTCGCCACGAAATAGCTGTCGACGATGTTGTACAGGGAATTCACCAGCATGGAAAGCACCATGGGCAGCGCCATGGAAAGCAGCAGCGGCAGCACCGGCCTGGTCCGCATAAATTGATCGTTCATGAAAAATGCTCCTTTTGACACAAAAAAATACCACACAACAGCTCATCCGAGCTGCTGCGTGGCGAAAAGAGGCACGCGGCCTGAAAAGTCCACTTCTTGTGTTTTTAGGACTGCATTTTAGCATGGGTTTGGGAGGATTGCAAGGGGGAAATCAATACCGCATCCGAAATGACAGGACCTATAAAAATCACGCTCCATATACAAGATTGGGCAGGAACAATACCGCCTGCGGAAAGAAGATCATGAACAGTATTACCCCGACGATCGCGAGATAGAACATCCAGCCCTTCTTGAACGTTTCCTCAATGGGACATTCCATAATATCCGATACAGCATACAGCGCCGTACCAACCGGCGGTGTCATAACGCCGAAGGTAACCGTTGTCATCATGATCATGCCGAAAACAACCTCGTCCACACCAATGCTGCGCATAACCGGCAGCAGGATCGGTGTTAAGATCAATGCAATAACCGTCGTTTCCATAAACATACCGCAGACAAGCAGGAACAAAACGACCAACAGCAGAAGCAGTGCACTGTTGCTTGTGATTCCCAGCAATGCATTCGCAATGATCACTGTGATGTTATCGTAAACGATGCCATAGCCAAACACTCCGGAGAAAGCGAGGATGATGGTGATCACCGTGATATCCTTCACACTGTCCTTCAGTGTTTTCAGCAGACTTTCCCAGGTAAGCTCATGGTAGAATACTGTACCAACCAACAATGCATAGGCGCAAGCAAACGAACCGGATTCCGTCGGACTCATGATGCCAAAACGGATCAGTACGATCAGAAGCACGGGGAAAAGAATGGCCCAGATGCTGTCCAGCAATGCCTTGAAAATTTCAGACAAGGGAGCCGGCTTAGCATGCTCCGGTTTGTAACCGTAGAGACGTGCGCTCAATGTAACCGCCAGCATCAGTAACACACACATGAGAACTCCCGGCACCCAACCAGCCATAAACAAACGGCCGATGGAAACCTCTCCCACGGTGCCATAAATGATAAGACCCATGCTGGGCGGAATGGTAGCAACGATCAATCCGGATAGTCCATTGATGGCCGCAGACCATCCGCGATCATAACCCAGGCGGTTCATTTCCGGTCCAAGAATTCGGCATTCCATGGATGCGTCCGCAACGGCGGAGCCGGAAACACCGCCCATCAATGTGGACATAAGGCAGGAAACCTGGCCTATATTACCGTACATATGACCCGTGCAGGCGTTCGCAAATCTCATAAGACGCTTCGTAATACCGCAGCTGTTCATCAAGTTACCGGCAAGAATAAACAGCGGAATTGCAAGCATCGTAAAGCTTTGCGAGGTAGAAATGGATTTTTGAACCAGAACGGTCATCGGTAAATTCCGAATCAAGAAAAACGAAACGCCGGACAATCCGATCGAAAATGCCACCGGCATTCCCAGAAGCAAAAAGACAAAGAAAATACCTATTGCAATTAACATTATCCTATATCCCTCCCCGCCTCGTGCTTGATTTCCTGATCTGCAGGTGTTTTTATGCGTTCAATCAAATTCAGTACCGTAGAAATGAGCATAAAGAACGAACCAACAGGAACCGACATAGTTACCCAGCTGTAGCTCACATGAAGTGACGTGATCTGACGCGCCCATCCGGAAACCGTCATACCGATTCCGTAATAGATCAGCGCACACAGAAACACGGCGATAATGGATTTAAACGCAATATCAATTGCTTTTTGAATGGTATGCGGAAATTTCTTGACGAATAAATCGACACCGATCAGTCCGGAGCCGCGCATCGCCACATCGCTGCCCAGAAAAATGAGCCATGCAAAAGCAATGAGTGCCACATCCTGTGCCCAGTTGAGCGGATGACCGAAGGTACGCGTCAAAGCTGAGATAAAAACAAGAATAGCAATGCCTGCAACCAGAATAAGGGCAATCAGTTCCTCCAATTCGCAGGCCTTTTTATAAAACTTTTTCATAAAAACCATCCTTATGAACGACTCTTCTGCGCAGAAGGACTGCGCAGAAGATGAATCTACATTGCTTCCACGAGAGCTAGCTTACGCCTCGATGCCAGCTTCCTGATAAAGCTGTGCACGCAGCTCCGTCCAGCCTAACTTTTCATAAGCCGCCTTTGCCGCCTCACGGAACAGATCCTTGTCCACTTCCACAATTTCCATGCCGTTATCCTTCAGAGTCTGCTCCAGATCTGCCTGTGCCGCAATGATTTCCTGCGCATTGTCATAAGCACAGCTGCTGAAGTCCGCTTTCATGACTTCCTGATACTCAGCGGGGAGAGTGTCAAACCAGGCCTGACCGCAAATGACCATGTTAAACAAGTTGATGTGCTCCGTTTTGCTAAGGTACTCACATACCTCATAAAGCTTACTGGAAACAGCCGATGTATACTGTACCTCACAGCCATCAATGGATTTTGTCTGGATACCGTTGTAAACTTCAGACCATGCGATGTTGTACGGTGTTGCCCCCAGCGCAGAAATGGATTCCACATAAGGATCCGCTCCCGGTGTACGAATAACCACACCCTTTAAGTCTTCAGGTGACGTATATGCCTTGTGTCCCACAAAGGAACGGGCACCGTCATAATAGTTGTAGCACAGGCTGCGAATGCCATTTGCAGCCAGATCGCTGTCCCATCCCTTAAAGGTATCTGTTTCCATCAGCTTCAAGCCTTCTTCATAGTCATCTACGATATAGGCCATGTTCAGAATACCGATGTCATTGACATAGCTGGACAAACGGCCGGCATCTGTCAAAACAGCAATGCCCATGCCCTGCAATGCCTGATCGATCATATCCTCCTCGTTACCCAGCTGGCTGGACGGATAAATCGTAACCTTGACATGACCATCCGTATCCTCGGAAATCTTGTCTGCCGCAGCCTGCAGTCCCTTATAGATCATGGATGTATCTGTCTGCGTGGTGGAAAGCTTCAGCTCATACACCTCGTCCGTAGCAGCTGTCGCAGCACCGGAGGCTGCTGCCGTCGCTGAAGATGTGGAGGAAGCTCCACATGCAGATAAAGCAGCTGCTGCAGTAAGTGCGCTGCAAGTCAAGACCAATGAACGGCAAAAGTTTCTTTTCATAATTTTCCAAATCCCTTCCTTTGTTTTTTCGTCATTATTTTGTCTGGCCAGTTTTCTTATGGTGCAATTTTACTATCATTTTCATTTATTAGTAGGTATCCATTGTCACAATCACCATGTTACATCTCGCCAAGCCAACATTACATTTGTCACATTGCACACAAAAAGCAGGGGCTACCCTGTGCGTCACATGGCACAATGTAGCCCCTGCATTCATTTCCCTGTTTACTGCAGCAAGGTCTGTTCCAATTGCTGC
Organism: Parolsenella sp.; assembly: GCA_963659875.1. GTDB lineage: Bacteria > Bacillota > Clostridia > Lachnospirales > Lachnospiraceae > Oribacterium. The sequence continues at coordinate 56,510 of CAVKVA010000006.1, read as the reverse complement.
TGAATCTGTAATAACTGTAAGTCGAGATTTTTGTCCGCCGACATCGCATCATTTATGAGACGGTCCGCAAGCTCCATGGCCTGATCATATTTGACAAAATGAGGCGTTGCAATCGTTTTTTCCATGATGGATTGCAGGCTCGCTCTTCCGCTTGTTGCAGCATTGTTCCGTAAATCCTGCGGCAGCAGTTGCTGCACTTCCTGCGATTCTGTCACACTGCGCAATGCCGATACGCCGCTAAGCTCGGTATAGACAAGTGTTTGCATTTCCTTTGTACACGCGATCGTTTTCAGAAACTCCCACGCCAATCTGGGATGCGTTGTTCTGTTGCTGATCCCCAGCATAAGCGTTCTCAACTGAGAATAATTGCCACCACCATTACTCGTACCGCCGGGCATAACCGTATAATTCCATTCAAATTTAGAAGAGCGTTTGATTCTCCACGGATATGGCTCATAGCTTCGATATTCCGAGAACAGCATCGGCCGAAATGCCACGTACCCCGCATCAAAGGTTTTTTCATCCAAATCTGTATCATTGTTAAGCCGGTGAATCTGCTGTGCAAATTGGACAGCTGCAATTTGCGCACTTTGATTCAGCAGGCATCCCTGGCCATCCCTTGTGAACAGTGTACAGTTATTCGCAACAAAGGCTTCTTTCCACCCATAGCCATATACCCCAAACTGGTCAATGATGCCATCTCCGTCTGTATCCCGCGTCAGTCGATCGCACAGACTGTAAAATTCATCCCATGTCCAATCATCCTCCGGCAGCGCAATGCCTTCCTTTTCCAAAAGCGTCTGATTGATAAACATCATTTGCGGCACACATTCCCACGGCAATGTATACTGAATACCATTCTCTACTCCGGCTTGCAGCGCTGCATCATAGAAATCATTCCTCTTGACATCTACATCCGTCTCCAAAAGCACATCCAGTGGCCGCAGCGCGCCATTTGAACTCAGCTGCACAAAATCCTCCGGCAGCACCACCAAAACATCCGGCTCATTTCCCAATAAATACTGTCCGCTCAGCCATTCCGTATAATCATTGATCAATATGCCGCTTGTGTATTCCACCGTCACATTGGGATGTTCCGCTTCAAACTTTTCAATGGCAGCATCCATAAACGCATAATAGTCTTCGCCGGGCACGCCCCAATAGCTGTCACACGGAAAACTTATATGAAGAATTATCTTGCGCGGCCAAAAAGCAGCCCCAATTGCCATAACAACCGCCAGGGGAATGAGCCATTTGAGGTAACGGCTCATACGTCATCCTCCAGGCAGCTATGGGTCTGGATTGCCCATATGGCAAGCTGTGTACGATCCCGCAACTCAAGCCTGTGCAGAATATTACTGATATAATTTCGCACCGTTCCCTCCGAAAGGAATAATCGACTCGCAATTTCCTTATTGGAGAGTCCGTGACCGACACCTGTGATGACCTGCAGCTCAGCTCTTGTGAATTCCTGTGCCTGTTGTTTGTTTACACGGATCTGCGTCTCTCCCTGCGCCATACGAGAAAACATCTGCAGCACCTTTGATGCAACATCCGGTGCAATGATGGAGCCGCCCTTGGCTGCTTCACGCACTGCATCCGTCAAACCGGAGACAGATATCCCCTTCAATAAATATCCTGATGCACCATATCGCAATGCATCAAAAACATAATCGTCATCATCAAAGGTTGTTAAAACAATGACTTTAATGTCGGCGTACTCCTGCTTGATCCGCCGCGTACACTCAACGCCATCCATCTCGGGCATACGAATGTCCAGGAGTACTACATCCGGTTTTGTCTGTTTCACCAGCTGCAATGCCTCCACGCCGTTTGCTGCAGTGCCAACCATTTCGATGTCTTCCTGCTTACTCATCACAAAGCTAAGACTTTGCCGTATCAATTCCTGGTCATCTGCTAAAAGTACTTTGATCATATCCCGTCCTCTACCTTCTTCTCTCTTTGGCGCAGTGGTACCGTTGCATGCACAAGAAATCCATTCTCGGATACGCAGTCCAGGTTTCCGCCAAGCATGGCCACACGTTCCTGCATATGTCGCAGTCCAAAGCCCTTCTGTATCGATTTGCATCCAATGCCATTGTCCCGCACGGAGATATCCAGAAGACCGGCATCCACGCAACAAACCACCCGTATTTGTGTGGCATGCCCATGCCGGATCGCATTCGTGATGCTTTCCTGAACCGTGCGGTACACGCAGTCCTCTTCATCCTGCGAAAAGCTTACGCCTTGCAAATTTTCTTCTATAGCGATGACACTACCGCTGCTCTGTGACATGCTGCTGCATATGCCGCGAAGTGCCTCCGACAGACTCTTATTTTCAAGTGAGTCCGGACGCAATGCGCGGACAGAACGCCGAACATCATTCATGCCATTACGAGCAGTATCCGCGATAAGTTGCATCTGATATCGCGCCATTTCCGGAGATTCATCCACCATTTGTATGCAGGCATCCGCGCCGGCAATAATGCCGGTAAGGACATGCCCAATGGTATCATGAATTTCTCTTGCCAATCGGTTGCGTTCCTGCACCTGCGCCGTATGTGCGCTTTCTTCTGCATAATTTCGCAATTGTGCATTTGCCGATGCCAGCTGTTCATTGAGAAGCAATACCTCTTGTTTCTCACTCGTCTGCTGACCAATAAAAATCACCATATACAGAATAAACAGGATCATTTCCAGCGCTGAAAAACTCTCAATCAGAAACTGCAGGATATTCCGTGTATTCAAGCTGTAGAAGGTCAAATATTGCTTGATTGTGACCGCATGCAGCAAGCTGGTTGCCGAATCCATATTACACAACATATAGACGAAGATCATCGCCAACAGGAAACGTCTCTGCCGCACGGCACGCGGATCATCCACAATATCAACAATGGCCAGCAGAACAATTTTGTCACAATTTTGCTGGAACATCAGTGCAGAAGTGCTGTAAAGAATTCCTTCCAACAGATAAAACCGCCAGTCTTCGCGGGATAAAAATCCAATATCTGTCCTGATCGAACATTTGCATACAAAATTACCTGCAACGGCAAAGACCACGCCAAGCACAATGATTCCCGGTCGGTACGGAACCCATTGCAGGCCTTTCAAAAAAGCTTGCGCCCTTCCCAATTGCGCCGCATATAGGGGCGTGACAATCTGTATGCAAAGAATCAGCAGAACAAGAAAAACCGTCAGCACCTCGATCGAATGGTATAGTGCCCTCAGAATTTGCGATGATTGCTCATTTTTCATTGCCACCCCTCCGTGCCGTAGCGCGGAATATCCTCTTGCGTGATCTGACTCACAGGCACAACCATGCTGCGCAGATACGGTCTTTCCTCTAAAATCTCATAAATGGTCTCGGCTGCTGCCTGTCCTATGCGCAGTGGCGACTGTGCGGCAGTGGCCGTCATCATCCCGTCCGCAATAAGCGTTTTCGCCTCCGGTGATCCGTCCACACTATAGACAAGCGTGCTCGACAAAAGTCCCTCTTCTTCCAAGGCCGCCATTGCTCCCAAAGCAGCCTGTTCGTTGGCGGCCATCACCACATCAATATCCTCGAATTTCATCAACATTTGCTTCATCGCATACATTGCTTTTTCAAGTTGACCGCCGCATTCACGTAATTCGAGAATGTGATAATCGTTACCGCTTCGGGTCAGCGTATCGCAAAATCCCGACAGCCGATCCCCGCTTGAAAATGATGCTGCATTGGAAAGCAGCACAATATTGGCACTTTTGGTCTGACTGATCAGATGACGCGCATCCAGCAGACCCGCACCATAATTATTTGATGTGATCGTACATGTCACAAGTGCCGCATCCTCCACTCTGGAATCAATCAAAATAACAGGCACTCCATATTCCTTTGCCTTCTGAAGGGCAGGCGTCACAGCCAGGTAATCAACAGGGTTCAAAATCAGCAGGTCAATTCCCTCGTCCAGCATGTCACTGATTTCCTGATTTTGTCTTTCCTGATCCTGCCCCGGATCACGCACGATCAGCAGGTCTCCGTGGCCCTTCACCTGCAATTCTATTTCATCATTGATGGTTTCATAAAACGGATCACTCATCGTCGTATACGTGGCCCCAATTGTACGCACACCGGTCGGAATATGGAGCGCATGACCAAAGTGTCCCTGTATACAAAGGATCACCAACACAGCCGTTCCAAATAAAAACAAAGCTACCGTGAATCTGATGACTGCTTTCACGCCCTCACCCCCTTCTTTCGGCATGCATAAACAATTCCGGCATGCACAATTAATTCTAGCACATGTGAGCAGTTTTATCAGCAGCAAATCCCCCATCCGCCATTTGCATCTATCCCGGAATCTGCTTATAATGAAACCTGCGGTTTTGACCGACAACTTCAGAACAGAGAGGCAGACTCATGAGCAATTTGTTATCTTTTTCCAGTGATTATATGGAGGGCGCACGTCCGGAAATCCTGCAGCGCCTGGCAGAGACCAATATGGAGAGCACACCGGGCTATGGCACGGACATTTACTGCGACAGCGCGAAGGAGAAGATTCGCGAGGCCTGCGGTGCTCCCGAGGCAGATATCTTCTTCCTGGTAGGCGGTACACAGACCAACGCCACCGTCATTGACGCGCTGCTCCGGGGCTACCAAGGAGTGGTGGCTGCCGATACCGGGCATGTCAGTGTACACGAGGCCGGTGCCATCGAATTCGGCGGCCACAAGGTACTGACCATTCCCGGCGAGAAGGGAAAAATTAACGCCGCCCAGATTCGTGCCCTTCTGGATGCCTATGATAATGATGAAAACCGCGAGCATACGGTGATGCCCGGCATGGTCTATCTTTCCCAGCCCACGGAGTTCGGTACCCTTTACTCCCGGGAAGAGCTGTCAGAGATCAGCGCCCTCTGCCGTGAGAAACAGCTCCCGCTTTATGTGGACGGCGCCCGCCTCGCCTATGCGCTGGCCTGCCCGGAAAATAATGTCACGCTGAAGGACCTGGCGGTCCTCTGCGATGCCTTCTACATCGGCGGTACAAAGTGCGGTGCCCTCTTCGGTGAGGCGGTGGTGATTCCTAAGCATAACACCATTCCCCATTTCTTCACCACCGTCAAGCAGCATGGCGCACTGCTGGCCAAGGGACGTCTCCTGGGGATTCAGTTTGATACGCTCTTTACCGATGGCCTCTATGAGAAGCTGGGCATTCCGGCCCAGAAGGGCGCCGAAAGAATTCGACAGATTCTGAGCGAAAAGGGGTACACCCTCTGCTTTGACTCGCCCACCAACCAGAGCTTCTGCATCATAGAGGACAGCAAGCTGCCCCGCCTCGCAGAGCAGGTTGCTTACGGCTTCTGGGAGAAGTATGACGAAACCCACACCATTATCCGCTTCGCCACCAGCTGGGCCACCCGGATGGAAGACGTGGAGAAGCTGAACGAGATTCTGGAATAAACCTTTTTTTACCATCAAAAAAGTGCCTCCGGGTCCGACTTTTTCCTGTCGAACCCGGAGGCGCTTTTTATCTGATCGAAATTACTTATTGTAGTTCACGATGGTGCCGAAGTCCGGCTTCAGAGAAGCACCGCCGATGAGTCCGCCGTCGATGTCCGGCTTGGACAGGAGCTCCTTGCAGTTGCCGGCATTCATGGAACCGCCGTACTGAATACGGATGGCCTCAGCGGTATCTGTATCGTAGATCTCTGCGATGCAGTCACGGATAGCCTTGCAAACCTCTTCCGCCTGATCAGCGGTTGCGGTCTTGCCGGTGCCGATGGCCCAGATGGGCTCGTAGGCAATCACCACACCCTTGGCCTGGTCTGCTGTCACATCCTGGAAAGCAGCCTTGATCTGCATACGGATCCAGTCGAAGCAGATGCCCATTTCTCTCTGTTCCAGAGACTCTCCGCAGCATACGATGGGCTTCAGGCCCTTCTCCAGTGCCTTCTTCAGCTTCTTGTTGATGTCTGCATCGGTCTCACCGAAGTAGCCTCTTCTCTCGGAATGGCCCATGATCACATACTGCACACCGGCATCCACCAGCATGTCTGCAGAGATCTCTCCGGTATAAGCGCCCTTGTCCTCGAAGTACAGGTTCTCAGCACCCACCTGAATGTTGCTTCCCTTTACGGCTTCCACCACCGGTACGATATCGATGGCCGGTACACAGAATACCACATCCACATCCGGGTTCTCACAGAGAGGCTTCAGTGTCTCGCAGAGTGCCACAGCCTGTGAAGGGGTCATATTCATCTTCCAGTTTCCGGCAATAATTTTCTTTCTCATGACTTTTCTCCTGCTCAACGATCGTTTGCTGCTGCAACACCCGGAAGCTCCTTGCCCTCCAGGAACTCCAGAGAAGCGCCGCCGCCTGTGGAGATGTGTGTCATCTTCTCGCCGTAGCCCAGCTGGTTGACAGCAGCTGCGGAGTCACCGCCGCCGATGACAGTGGTCGCCTCGGTCTCAGCCAGAGCCTTTGCCACTTCCTTGGTGCCGGCTGCCAGTACGGGGTTCTCGAATACGCCCATCGGCCCGTTCCAAACCACAGTCTTTGCAGACTTCACAGCCTCAGCATAGAGAGCCTGTGTCTTCGGGCCGATATCCATACCCATCTTGTCTGCCGGGATCTTGTCGATATCCACAACCTCAGTTGCGATATCCGGATCGTCGATGGGATCAGGGAATGCAGAAGTTACGACTGTATCTACCGGAAGCAGCAGCTTCTTACCCAGCTTCTCAGCCTTCTCGATCATCTCCTTGCAGTACTCCACCTTGGTCTCGTCGCAGAGGGACTTACCAATCTCATAGCCCTGCGCCTTTACGAAGGTGAACATCATGCCGCCGCCGATGATCAAGGTGTCGCACTTCTCCAGAAGGTTGGAGATAACGTTCAGCTTATCCACGATCTTCGCACCGCCCAGGATAGCCACGAAGGGTCTCTCCGGATTCTCCACTGCCTGGCCCAGGAACTTGATCTCCTTCTGCATGAGGTAACCAACCACTGCCGGTCCGTCGATGAACTGGGTTACGCCGACATTGGAGCAATGTGCTCTGTGGGCTGTACCGAAGGCATCGTCAACATAAACATCTGCCAGAGAAGCCAGATCCTTAGAGAAAGCCTCGCCGTTCTTGGTCTCTTCAGCTCTGTAACGGGTGTTCTCCAGGAGAACCACATCGCCGTCCTTCATGGCAGCCACAGCGGCGCGGGCATTCTCGCCGACAACCTCGGGGTCTGCCGCAAACTTCACTTCCTGTCCGAGCAGCTCAGAAAGACGAACCGCCACCGGTGCCAGAGTCTTTGTCTTCTTATCTTCCTCTGTCTTAACCTTGCCGAGGTGAGAGCAAAGGATCACCTTGCCGCCGTCAGCGATCAGCTTCTTAATGGTGGGAAGTGCAGCCACGAGACGGTTCTCGTCTGTGATCTTGCCGTCCTTCAGAGGTACGTTGAAGTCGCAGCGGCAGAGAACGCGCAGTCCCTTTACATTGATATCATCAACAGTCTTCTTATTCAATCCAGCCATCTTAGGCCTCCTTTTTCATAAAATAGAATGTGCCTTGGCACATTCCTATGAATCAAAAAACCGGGATCCGGGCCCCAGAGAGGCCGGACCCCGGTTTTGTTTTTCCGTTTCTTATTCCGGCATATGCCGGACATTCTCCGTCATTCGGAAGAATTACTTCTGAAGCAGAGAACCGAAGTGCTTGATGGTTCTAACCATCTGGCTGGTGTAGGAGTTCTCGTTGTCATACCATGAAACAACCTGAACCTCAGATGTGCCGTTGCCAAGAGGCATAACCATGGTCTGTGTTGCATCGAACAGAGAGCCATAGGTCATTCCAACGATATCGCTGGAAACGATCTCATCCTCGTTGTAGCCGTAAGACTCGTTGGAAGCTGCCTTCATAGCTGCATTGATCTGCTCCTTGGTAACCTCACCCTCAACAACTGCTGTCAGGATGGTTGTGGAACCTGTCGGAGTCGGAACACGCTGTGCAGAACCGATCAACTTGCCGTTCAGCTCAGGGATAACAAGGCCGATAGCCTTTGCAGCGCCGGTGCTGTTCGGAACGATGTTTACAGCAGCTGCACGGGATCTTCTCAGGTCACCCTTTCTCTGCGGTCCGTCCAGAGTCATCTGATCGCCTGTGTAAGCGTGGATGGTGCACATGATACCGGACTTGATCGGAGCCAGATCATTCAGAGCCTTTGCCATCGGAGCAAGGCAGTTGGTTGTGCAGGATGCAGCGGAGATGATCTTGTCCTCAGCTGTCAGACCCTGGTGGTTAACATTGTAAACGATTGTCGGAAGGTCATTTCCTGCAGGAGCGGAGATGATAACGTGCTTAGCACCTGCGTCGATGTGTGCCTGAGCCTTTGCCTTAGATGTATAGAAGCCTGTGCACTCCAGAACAACATCTACACCAAGCTCGCCCCAAGGAAGCTCTGCTGCGTTAGCCTTTGCATAGATGGTGATCTTCTTGCCGTCAACAGTGATGTAATCCTCACCGGCCTCAACCTTGTCGCAAAGAGCATATCTACCCTGTGTTGAATCATACTTCAGAAGGTGTGCCAGCATCTTCGGAGATGTCAGGTCGTTGATTGCAACGATCTCAAATCCCTCTGCACCAAACATCTGTCTGAAAGCAAGACGGCCGATACGGCCAAAACCATTGATTGCTACTTTTACTGCCATAGTAAAAATCCTCCTGCATATTCGAAATTGAACAGTTTCAACTTCATTTCCTCTAGCAAGTTACATTCTATTCCAACAATTGTGTTTTTGCAAGTGCAAAAGCGGGATTTTGTTAAAAATTTCACTAGTTCTTTGCGAATTTTTTACTACGCCATGCTCTTAACATAGCCCGCCACGTTGTCTGCATGGTCGGAAATGCGCTCGAGATCGGAAACCACATCCAGGAAAATGACGCCGGCGGAGGTGTTGCAGTCCCCGCGGGAAAGCCGCTGCAGGTGATGCTCGCGGATCTCCTCCTCGAGGTCATCCACCTCATCCTCGCAGTGGGCACACTTCATGGCCATGGTGAGATCGTCATTCCGGTAGGCTGCCATCGCCGCATCGTAGCTCTCATAAACCTTGGCAGAAATCTCGTTAAGATCCGTCACGCCGATCTCCGAGAAGGAAATCTGATGCTCTCTGGCGTACTTCGCCTGCTCCGCGATATTGTCCGCATGGTCACCGGCCCGCTCAATGTCCGTGATGGCATTCAGCATATTGGTGACCTCCAGCTTCTGGGTCTCGTTCAGGGACAGGTTGTCAATGCGAATGAGATAGTCGGTCAGCAGCTTCTGCATGTTGTTGACGACCTTTTCCCGGTCAAAAACTTTCTGGATGCTGTCCATGCCTTCATTATTAATGAGGATATCCACCGCAGCCCGAATATTCACAGAGACAAGGTCGCCCATGCTGCAGACCTCGGTCTTCGCCGCCTGGATGGCCATGGCCGGTGCTTCCAGGATACGCTTGTCCAGATGCTGGATCAGAGCACGCTCCACATCGGTATAGCCCTTTTCCTCTTCCTTCCGGGCATCCTTCGGGTTCTCCTTCACAAACTTACCGGAAAGCTTCACCAGCAGTTCACCGAAGGGGAAGAGCACGATGGTGCAGGTAACATTGAAAATCGTATGGAAAACGGAGATCTCCACGGCGGAAAGACTGCCCTGGAAGAAGCCATCGGCCACAAAGGACAGGACAAAGATGATGGTGCCAAAAAGAAGCGCACCGGTAACATTAAAGAGAAGATGGATCACTGCCGCACGCTTTGCGGTACGGGAGGTTCCGGTGGCAGACAGCATGGCCGTCACACAGGTTCCGATATTCTGACCTAGGGTAATGTAGAAGCCGGCCGCTCTGGGAACCGCGCCGGAAAGGGCCAGGGTCTGGAGAATGGACACAGACGCTGCCGAGGACTGAATAATGCCGGTGACCACAGCACCTGCAAGAATGCCCAGAATGGGATTTCCGCCCATGACCTGGAAGGCCTTGGCAAAGACGGGAGAAGCCGCATAGGGCGCCATAGCATCCGACATGAAGCTGAGGCCGATGAAAATGAGACCCACGCCCACGCAGAAGGCGCCGACCAGATCATCGGATCCCTTTTTGCCGAAGAGCACGCGGAAGGCGCCGATACCCACCAGAAGCGGTGCAAAGAAATCCGGCTTGAAGATGGACATGGCGTCGCCGCTGACCTGCGTCAAAGAAACCATCCATGCCGTGATGGTGGTACCGATGTTCGCGCCCATGATGATGCCCACAACCTGGGACAGATTCAAAACGCCGGCATTCACGAAGCCGACCACCATAACCGTGGTGGCGGAGGAGGACTGCACCAGGGCCGTAATGGCGGCACCCAGAAGAACGGCCATCAGCTTATTGCCGGTTACCAGTCCCAGAAACTTGGACATGCGTGAGCTGGCGGCCTTCTGCATGCCGTCACTCATCACTGTCATACCATAGAGGAACATTCCGAGTCCGCCCACAAGGCTGAAGAGACTGGAAAGCAGTGTGATCGTCATATTTTCTCCTTTGAAAACCCAACGTCTATGTTGTCTTGCCTGCCGAGATGGCCGCAATCATTCGAAGTATAGCAAATCGTAAATTTCATGTAAACCGAAACCGGTGCCTTCGCCAAAGCTTTGTAAACTTGACGTAAAAAAGCGGCAGGCCGAAGCCCGCCGTTTGTCAAAGTCTTTCGAATGTTTATGCGCTTATTTCCCGCTGTCAGCAAAACCGTAATAGAGATCCACACCGTCTGCCAGTCCCTCTGCCATCCTGCCAAGAGCCTCTGTGCTGTGGTTCGTGGTCTTGTCACCCAACTCGATGTCCACGGAAGGAATGGTGGAATAGGCGGTCTGGGTCAGATCCATATCCATGGAACCGGAGGAGAAGATCTTGATGTCGTTTTCCTTCAGTCCGCTGATGAGGCTTTCACCCAGTTTCTCATGCTTCGTCCAGTAGGAAGCCACCGGCTCCATGGAACGCAGGGCCTTGGGTGTAGACATATAGAAAGCACCCTTGTCCTTCTCGGTGGAATCGAAGTGCAGCGCGATATGACAGTCCGCCTTGTTGTTGGAAATGACGGTGCGCGCCACATTGTCCAGCTGTACATCATTTTCCGAACGAATCATCAGGACGTCATAACCCCGGTTCAGGAGCTCCTTCCCGAGAAGATGCGCCAGTTCCAGTGTCACCTTCGCCTCTGCCGTACCATCTGCAAAGGTCATGCCGGAGGATACCGCCACCGCAGAGGTAGCACCCGCCTTGGTGGTGCCGCTGGTGAGCTTCGGGCTGCCGTCGGGATGACAGAGGGTCTTCACACTCTCACCACCCTTGGTGCCGTGGCCTGCGTTCACCGATACGGTGATGCCCTTCGGATCCTTCACGTCCGTGGTATACAGCAGCGCTTTTCCCGTATTGATCTTCGAATTGGCGGCATACTTCCAGTCCAGATTCAGCCCGATTTCTGTGGCCGCAAAGACATTGGCACTCATCAGCACGCTGATGAGCAGTGTCGCCAGCACTCCCCTTACTCTTCTCATAATCCCATTCCTCTTTATCCGCAGGCACGTTCTGCCTGTTCTTCTCTCACTTATCTTGTGAAAGAATAACGCAGTTTAATGGGGCATGCAATTGCCAATCCATTACATGCCCCTTAAGGTTTTCTTACAGCGTCAATGCACGAGGGCAGAGATGCCGAACCATATGAGGACGATCACGCCCAGGACAATCCGGTAGTAGCCGAAGATTGCAAAGGAGTTCCGTCGAATGTAGCGCATCAGGAAGTTGATGCAATAGAGGCTGACCCCGAAGGCCACCAGCATACCGAGCAGCAGAAGCCCCCACTGGGCACCGGTAAAGCCCAGGCCGTGCTTCAGAATCTTCAGCAGACTGGCACCGCACATCACCGGCACGCTGAGGAAGAAGGAGAACTCCGCTGCCGGCGTTCTGGATACACCCAGCAGCATGGCGCCGAGGATGGTGGCACCGGAGCGGGAGGTTCCCGGAATCAGAGCCAGACACTGGAAGAGGCCGATGTAGAGGGCCGTGCGCAGGTCCAGCTGCTCCAGCTTCTCCACCCGGAACTCCGCCTCCGCGTTCCGGCGCTCAATCCAGATGAAGAGCACGCCGTAGATGATCAGTGTGAGGGCCACCACAACACCGTTGTAGAGGTAGGTGTTCAGAAGATCGTCAAAGAGGATGCCGATGACAGCCGCCGGCAGGCAGGCCGCGATGATCTTGATCCAGAGGTTCATGCGGGAGGGCAGGATGCCCACCTTGCCGGTACGCCGGGACCGGGCAAAGGGCCACAGTTCGTGGAAGAAGCGCACCGCCACCGCGCCGATGGCACCCAGCTGGATCACCACTTCAAAGACCTCGTAGTAGTCCGCGGGCTGCTTCAACTGTATGATTTCGTTCACCAGAATCATGTGTCCGGTGGAGGAAATGGGCAGCCACTCGGTGAAGCCCTCCACCATGCCGAGGACAATCACCTTCAGGATTTCAATAAAACTCATGTATACCTCCAATTAGATGTCTTCAATCTGCCAGTCAATGGGTGTCAGCCCGTTTTTCTCCAGGAAACGGTTGGTCTGGGAGAAGGGCTTCGAACCGAAAAAGCCCCGATAGGCACTCAGGGGACTGGGATGCGGCGCCTTCAGAATCAGATGCTGCGGGTTCGTCAGCATTGCCGCCTTCATCTGGGCGGGACGGCCCCACAGAATGAACACCATCGGTCTGTCCTGGACATTCAAGGCCCGGATGGCGGCGTCCGTGAACTGCTCCCAGCCGATACCGCGATGGGAGTTGGCCGCGTGGGCCCGCACCGTCAGCACCGTGTTCAGAAGCAGCACGCCCTGCTCCGCCCACTTTTTGAGATAGCCGTTGTTGGGAATGTGACAGCCCAGATCCTCCTGCAGCTCCTTGTAAATGTTCTGCAGTGACGGCGGAATGTCCACTCCCGGCTTCACGGAAAAGCTGAGACCATGGGCCTGTCCCGGCTCATGATAGGGATCCTGGCCGAGGATCACCACCTTCACCCGGTCCAGATCCGTCAGGTCAAAAGCATTGAAGATGTCTTCTGCTGCCGGAAAGATCTGCCGGGTCTCATATTCCTGCCGCACGGTGGCATACAGCTTCCGGTAATATTCCTTGGAAAATTCCGGCTTCAGCGCCGGCAGCCAATGGTTTGTAATCATCGCATTTTCTCCGAAAAAATCCAACGGGTGTCTCCCGGAGATCCCGTTGGACAATATCCAGCCCGGGGCAGCGACAGCTTGGCTATCGGGTCCCGGGCCGGATGCCTTAGCGGCGAACGTATAAAAGTCTCTGCGCCAGCAGAGACTTTCTTGTTTTTTAGTTCGGGCCCGTCATCTGTCCCTGCTTGATGCTGGTGGATGTGCTGCTCGTCACGGTTGTGGATCCGGAGCTTGAACTGTTCGGGCCGGTGGTGCTGCCGGAAACCACGGAAGTGCTGCCACCCGGCGTCACAGTCGTGGTAGAAGTGCTTGTCGTTGTGCTCGTACCGCCCGGCATGGTGCTGGTTTGTACGGAGCTGGTGCCGGAAGGCGAGGTGCTTGTGCTGCTACTGCTGCTTGCACCCGGTCCGGAGGTGCTGTCTCCCGCATTCACCGTGCTGCCGCCCGGCGCTGTGCTCGTGGTGGAGCTGCTCGTCGTGGTCGTACCGCCCGGTGTGGTTGTTGTACTGGAGCTTGTTGTACTGCTCACTGCCGATGCTGTGGTGGCATTCGTCACACCGCTGGTGTCGGAGGTGCAGGCACCGCTCGCGTTGAAGCTGTAATTCACATTGCTGATGGTCAGTGTCGTATTGGCGGCCATCTTACCGTCGGACTGCAGGTAATAGTAAACATTGCCGTCCTTCAGCCAGCCCTTCACCATCTTGCCGTTGCTGCCGAAATAATAGTAAACGTTGTCGATCTTTGTCCAGCCGACCGCCATCTTACCGTTGTCTGTGTTCAGATAATACTTGTTGCCGTCGGTGTCGGTCTTCCAACCGGTGGCCATGTTGCCGTTCTTTGAATCCAGATAGTAGTAGCTGCCGTTCTGCTGGTACCAGCCGGTGGAAATGGCTGCATCCGTGCCGAAGTGATACCACTTATCCGAAATCTTCGCCCAGGTATCGATGAGTGCCACGCCCTGTGACGTGCCGTCCGGCTGGAAATAGTACCACTTGTTGTCGATCTGCCGCCAGCCTGTGGTCATGGCGCCGTAGGACTTCAGATAATACCAGGATGTCTTGTTGTTGGAGTCCGTCAGCTTCAGCCAGCCGGTCTGCATGGTACCATCAGACTTCAGATAGTACCACTTGCCGTCTACCTGCTGCCAGCCCGTGGCCATGAGACCGTTGGACTTGAAGTAGTGGTAGTTGTTGTTGATTTTCTTCCAGCCGGTCACCATATACCCGTCGGAATCGATATAGTAATAGCCGGAAGAGGTGTGAATCCACTTCGCCTTGATTCTGGTGTTGGTGGAATCATCCACGTAATAATATTTTCCCTTTTCCTGCCCCCAACCGGCATAGGCTGCCGTAGAAAGGCTTGCGGCACTGAGCATCACAGCCAGAGCTGCAATTCCCGCTTTTCTGCCAAAGCTCATATATTTATCTTCCTTCCTCTGTATACGCATCTTTCGTTCTGCTTTAATCCCTAATACTATAACATACGGATAGAATTTCGTTCCATAAATTCACTTTAAATTTTTCCGAAATTCCGTAAGATTTGGTAAGAATCCTTGAAGTAACGGTACATCCGCAGGGTGTAGTCTCCGAAGTTCTCGCCCAGCGAAATTTTATAATCACACCACAAGGCCCAGAGCAGACCGCCAAGGCCCATATATGCGACCACGATGAGGTAGAGCAGGTCAATGCCTTCGCCCCCGTCAGCCACACCGGCGCCGACTGCATTACCCTCCGCATCTGTACAGGGTGCCGTCAGGTAGACCGCCAGCAGCTCCCTGGCCTCCTCGAAGCTCATGTAGGAATAAATGGCCGCCATGGCGATGTCAATGAGGGGATCCGCCATGCCGCAGTACTCCCAGTCGATCATCCGAAGCCCCTCCTCCGTGAAAATGAAGTTGTCCTTCACGGAATCGATGTGACAGATGGTCCGGGGACGCGTCAGGCCGAAAAGCCACCGGAGCACCTCCCCGGCCTTCTCACGAACCTCCAGATAGTCTTCAAAGCTGATCTCATGGCCCGCCTCGAGGCATAGGGACTCGTAGTAGGAAAGCCGCTCCCGGATGTCAAAGGCGTGGCCCAGCTGAATGCCGGAATTGTGCAGCTTTTTCAGCATAGCCATGCAGCTTTCCCGCTCCGCCGGCTTCGAAAAATCCGCATTCCGGGCCTCGGCATAGTAGCGGGAAATCTTGTAGCCGCTCTCCGGATCGAAGTAGAGCAGCTCCTCGGTGATGCCCAGAGGCTGCACCGCCTGGTAGACAGCTGCCTCCTGCTCCCGATTGATGAGCTTTCCGGTACCGGGTCCCGGAATCCGGCAGATAAAGCTGCGGCCCCGCTGCGGGCTGTCCGCGCTCTCCTGCACCCGGAAAAGCCAGGATTTGTTGGTCATGCCCGCCTTCAAACAGCGTATCTCCACGATGTCCGATTCCGGCACGCCCAGCACCTTGGACACCAGCGCCATGGCCTCGGAGCCGGAATTCTCCAGATAGGCGGGATCGAACTGCCGAAGCTCCTCGAGATTTTCAAATTCATAGATCTGCTGTTCCGGCTGCCGGTTCACATGCATCGGCGGCAGGGTCTTCAGATTCCGGATCAGCACATCCTCCCAGTAGAACTGTTCTGTGCCGGGCATACGGTAGTAGGCCTCGATAAGCGGCAGGAGCTGCGCCGAAAATTCCCGGGTGAAGTACACGGGGCCGTACATGCACCAGCTGTCCTCGCCGCCGACCTGAACGGACTTCAGGACGCCGTTTTTCCCGAAGCGCATGGCCCATTCCCGGGTCGGTCCCGACATGAAGCTCGCGGCATACCAGGCATAGGGCTCATAGCGGTGGTACATATTCTCCCGCATCCAGTTGTCCGATGACAGGATGTAGCAGTTCTTCCCCTGCAGCACCTCCCGGGCATGGTACAGGGTCGCGAGCGTATTCTTGCAGGCGTATTCCGGGTTGTAGATCAGCTTCACCCCGAACTTGTCGATGAGATAGTCGAATTTCTCCTTGAGATACCCCACCATCAGGGTAATGTCGGTGATGCCCACTTCCTGCAGCTGCCGGATCTGTCGCTCGATCATCCGCTCACCGAAGACCGGCAGCAGGCCCTTGGGGGTTTCATAGGTCAGGGGCACAAAGCGGGAACCGAAGCCGGACGCGAGAATCAGGGCGCTGTCCACCCGATAGGCCGACAGCATTTCCCTGCCCTTCTCGGTGACGGAGAAGCTGACGTTTCTGCCCCGTCCGCCCTCGCTTTCGCTGCTGCGGGAAAGATAGCCCAATGCACAGCAGGCCGTGATCTCCTGGTTCAGCTTGCCCAATGAAACATCCGCCTGTTTCGCCAGCTCCCGCTGGGTGCTCTCCGGCTTCTCCAGCAGCGTTCGCAGCAGTATGACATAATGATCTTCCATTCGATACCTCCCCGGGACAAGAAAAAAGCCTGTGGTTCATGTTCATTCTCATGCACACATTGCATATTTTGAACATATTAGCACAGGCTTTTTATTCTGGCAAGGCTTGGGATTAAGGCTCCGATACCTCGAAGATCAAATCACCGTAGGACGGGAAGGGCCAGAGATCCTTATCCATGATGGTCTCCAGAGAATCCGCCGCACTCCGGAGGGTCTGCATTTCCTTCATCACATCGTCATGGTAGGCATGGGCCCGCTGCTCGGCATCCCGAATCTTCAGAGAGTCCTCCACCAGCGCGAGAAGCCGGGTCCGGGAGCTCTGCAGCTCTGCCAGCAGATGGGATGCCTTCTTCAGAAGACCGGTCTGCACGGAAATATCCGCCTCCGCACAGGCAACCCGCACCTTATTGATGGAATCCGCCAGCCGGGTGTTGTAGTGGATCACGGCCGGGATGATCTGCTTTCCGGCAATGTTCAGCATGGCCCGGGCCTCGATGTTCACCACCTTGGCGTACTGCTCATACTCCACCTCCCGGCGGCTCTCCAGTTCCGTCTTTGTGTAGATGCCGAATTCGCCAAAAAGCTTCACTGCCTTCTCGGTGGTGATGGCGGGGATGGCATCCACCATGGACGGCAGGTTTGGCAATCCTCTGCGGGCCGCTTCCTGTACCCACTCCTCGGAATAGCCGTTGCCGTTGAAGATGATGCGCTGATGCTCCGTCAGCAGCTCCTTGATGAGGTCATGGACGGCGAGACTGAAGTTCTCGGCCTTCTCCAGCCGGTCTGCAGCCTCCTTGAACTGCTCCGCCACGATGGCGTTCAATGTAATGTTGGCGCCCGCGATGGAATCGGAGGAACCCACCATACGGAACTCGAACTTGTTGCCGGTGAAGGCAAAGGGAGAGGTCCGGTTCCGGTCGGTCACATCCGCATAGAGATCCGGCAGCGTATTTACGCCGGTCTTCAGGTTCTTGCCCTGCTTGGAGTTCACCGCATAGCCGGTGCCGATGAGCTGCTCCACCACATCCTCCAGCTGGGTACCGATGAAGCAGGAAAGGATGGCGGGCGGTGCCTCGTCCGCGCCGAGACGGTGGTCATTTCCCACATCTGCTGCCGAAAGCCGCAGGAGATCCGCATGCCGGTCCACGGCTGCCAGCACACAGGCCAGCACCAGGAGGAACTGGATGTTCTCATGGGGTGTCTCTCCCGGATTCAGGAGGTTGATGCCGTCATCCGTGGTGAGGGACCAGTTGTTGTGCTTGCCGGAGCCGTTGATTCCCTCAAAGGGCTTCTCGTGCAAGAGACAAACCAGACCATGTCGGCTGGCCGCCTTCTTCAGCACCTCCATCACCAGCTGGTTATGATCCGCTGCGAGATTCGCCTCATCATAGACCGGTGCCAGCTCATGCTGCGCCGGCGCCACCTCGTTGTGCTCAGTCTTCGCGGTGACGCCCAGCCGCCAGAGCTCCACGTCCACATCCCGCATAAAGTCGGAGATCCGGTGCCGGATAGTGCCGAAATAGTGATCGTCCAGCTCCTGTCCCTTGGCCGGCATCACACCGAAGAGAGTTCTGCCGGTATACACCAGATCCTTCCGCTTCAGGTACTTCTCCCGGTCGATGAGGAAATACTCCTGCTCCGCTCCCACAGAGGGCTTCACAGACTTCGATGTGGTGTTGCCGAAGAGACGCAGGATCCGCAGGGCCTGGGTATTGAGGGCCTGCATGGATCTGAGCAGCGGCGTCTTGGTATCCAGGGCCTCGCCCGTGAAGGAACAGAAGGCCGTGGGAATGCACAGAGTCACCGCATCTCCCTCACGCCGCAGGAAGGCCGGGCTGGTGCAATCCCAGACGGTGTAGCCCCGGGCCTCAAAGGTAGCCCGCAGACCGCCGGAGGGGAAGGAAGAGGCATCCGCCTCGCTGCGTACCAGCTCCTTGCCGGAGAATTCCATCATGACCTTGCCTTCTGCATCCGCGGCAGAAATGAAGGAATCGTGCTTCTCTGCGGTGATGCCCGTCAGGGGCTGGAACCAGTGCGTATAGTGGGTTGCCCCGTTTTCAATAGCCCATTCCTTCATGGCATGGGCCACGGAATCCGCAATCGTAGGATCCAGCTCATAGCCCTCAGTGATGGTTTTCTTCAGCTTCCGGTAGACGCTTTTCGGCAGACGCTCCCGCATGACGCGGTCATTGAAGACGTCCTGTCCGAAGATCTCTGTGATGGTTTCGTTCATTTTACATACTCCCTTAGATGTAAATGCGTTCAACATAGCTTCCCCTGCACTTTAGCAGAGACATGGTGGCCGCGCAAGCCCTTTAGCAGATACACGTCCCCCGATAAAAGCAGAAAACCTCCGATGGAGGCAGGCAAAACCCGCACCCGTCGGAGGTGGAAATTTTATTCTTCTTAAGCCTTACCGTCAGAGCCGAAGAGCTGGATCTTGTTCTTGCACTCTGCGATGATGGCATCTGCACCCGGCTTCAGAAGCTTACGGGGATCGTAGCCCTTGCCCTGCTTGTCGGAGCCTGCCTCAATGTACTTTCTGGTGGCTGCTGCGAATACCAGCTGCAGCTCGGTGTTTACGTTGATCTTGGAAACGCCCAGAGAGATAGCCTTCTTGATCTGATCCTCCGGGATACCGGAACCGCCGTGCAGTACCAGCGGCATGCTCTCGCCGATGGCCTCCTTGATGGCTGCCAGGGTATCGAAGGAAAGTCCCTGCCAGTTCTCCGGATAGATGCCGTGGATGTTGCCGATGCCGGCTGCCAGGAAGTCTACGCCCAGGTCTGCAATTCTCTTGCACTCTGCCGGATCTGCGCACTCGCCCATGCCGACAACGCCATCCTCTTCACCGCCGATGGCGCCAACCTCTGCCTCGATGGAAAGGCCTGCCTTGTGGGCTGCTGCCACGAGCTCCGTGGTCTTCTCTACGTTCTCATCGATGGGATAATGTGAGCCGTCAAACATGATGGAGGTAAAGCCGGCCTCGATGCACTTGTAGCATCCGTCATAGCTGCCGTGATCCAGGTGCAGAGCCACCGGAACGGTGATGCCCATAGACTCATCCATTGCCTTCACCATAGCGGCAACGGTCTTGAATCCGGTCATGTACTTGCCGGCACCCTCAGATACACCGAGGATTACCGGGGACTTCAGCTCCTCACAAGCTGTCAGGATGGACTTGGTCCACTCCAGATCGTTGATGTTGAACTGCGGAACTGCGTAATGTCCGGCAAGAGCCTTGTCGAGCATTTCCTTTGCATTAACTAACATTTGAATACCTCCCAGGTAAATGATGTTTGATATGCGCTCACGCGCTTGTTAATATATTAACACACTATACACCTATTGGCTATAGCTCAGGCTAAAAAATCCGCCACGGTTTTTTCCAGCTCGGAAACCGCACAGACGGTGTTGTGACGGATCTCGGCACTGCGTACCTCGGAAACGGCCTTGGGCTCTGCCACACCGGCGATCTCCGACAGCTCGTCGATGAGTTCGAACACATCCTTCTCCGCATCCTTGCCGAGGGCCTTCATCACTGCCGGTGCAAACTTGAAGGGGCTTGCGGTGGAAGCGATGACGGTCTTTGTGCTGTCACCGCTGTTCTTCCGGTACTGATCGTATACCGCCTTGGCCACTGCCGTATGGGGATCGATGACATAGCCGGTCTCCGCCTGCATCTTCCGGATGGTCTCGAAAACCTCTGCCTCTTCTGCGCTGCCTCCCGCGAAATCCTCGGTGAATGCCCGCATTTCCTCAGTCACAGCATAGCTTCCCTCTGTAGAAAGGGACTGCATCAGCGCGGCAGTCTTCTCCGCATCTCTGCCGGCGGACAGATACAGGAGACGCTCCAGGTTGGAGGATACCAGAATGTCCATGGACGGGGAGCTGGTGAGAATGAATTCTCTATTCTTGTCGTACACGCCGTTGGCGAAGAAATCCGTCAGTACGCGGTTCTCATTGGACGCGCAGAGGAGCTTTTCAATGGGCACGCCCATGTGCTTTGCAAAATAAGCCGCCAGGATGTTGCCGAAGTTGCCGGTGGGCACGCAGACATTGATCTTCTCGCCCTCGGCAAGCTTTCCTGCCTTCAGCAGCTGGCAGTAGGCATACACATAGTACACCACCTGGGGCACGAGACGACCGATGTTGATGGAGTTTGCGGAGGACAGGATGATGCCTTTCTCCTTCAGCTCTGCCGCAAAGGCCTGATCCGCGAAAATCTGCTTCACGCCGGTCTGGGCATCATCGAAGTTTCCGAGAATCGCTGCCACATGGGTATTGGCGCCGGCCTGGGTCCGCATCTGCAGCTCCTGGAAGCGAGATACGCCGTCCTTCGGATAGAAAACGATGATCTCCGTGCCGGGCACATCCTGGAAACCGGCCATGGCTGCCTTTCCGGTGTCGCCGGAGGTGGCGGTCAGGATCACGATCTTGTCCTTCACCGCGTTCTTCCGGGCACTGGTCACCATCAGGTGCGGCAGGATGGACAGCGCCATATCCTTGAAGGCGATGGTTCTGCCATGGAAAAGCTCCAGGAAATAGGCATTGTCCGCCTCGTGGAGGGGGGCAATGTCTTCGGTGTCGAATTTCTCATCATAGGCCGCTGTGATGCAGGCCCGCAGCTCCTCCTCGGTGAAATCCGTCAGAAACTGCTTCATGACCTCATAGGCCAGATCCTGATAGCTGAGAGCGGAAAGCGCTGCCAGACTCTTGTCCAATACCGGCAGTGTCTCCGGTACGAAAAGACCGCCGTCCTTGGCAATGCCCCGCAGGATTGCCTGGGATGCGGTGATGCCGGTTTCCTGACCTCTGGTTGAATTGTAAAGCATAATTTTCTCCTCTTCTGTCCTTCCTCAGGCCGTCGCGTCAAGAAGGCTCTGAATCTTCGTCTTCATCAGATCAAAGGCCACATCGTTCATACCGCTGTTGATGACGATATCTGCCTGCTGCCGGGTAGGCTCCACATACAGGTAATGCATGGGCTTCACCGTTGTGAGATACTGCTCGGAAATGTCCTCCACATGGCGGCCCCGCTCCTTCACATCCCGGATGATTCTCCGGATGATGCGTTCGTCCGCATCCGCCTCCACGTAGATCTTGATGTCAAAAAGGGAGCGAAGCTCCGGATTCTCCAGCACCAGAATGCCCTCTACGATGATGATCTGTGACGGATTCAGTGTGATGGATTTTTCTGTACGGTTGTGCTCTGCATAGTCGTATACCGGACACTCGATACTCTCTCCGCGGCGCAGCGCCTTCAGATGGCGGATGAGAAGATCCGTCTCAAAGGCTGCCGGGTGATCATAATTTTCCTTCTGACGCACTTCAAAGGGAATGCCGTCATTGGACTTGTAGTAATTGTCATGGTAGATCACCGTGACCTGGTCTCCGAAGGCATCCTTCAGTCGATTCGTGAAGGTGGATTTTCCGGACCCGGAACCACCGGCAATGCCGATCATAATACAGGAATTCATATGTACTCCCCCTCTTATCCATAGTTAGGATAGATTTAAGCACAAACTCGCGGCAATTTCAACCGCCAGATACTGAAGTAGAGCAGAATCGTCGTCCATAACAGCATAAAAACCAGGCTGCAGATCCACATGGTCCAGAGCCCCACGCCCAGCTCCTCCCGCATGTAGAAAAGGAAGATAAACAGCGCCACGCTGAGAATGGTGAGGATATAGGACAGGGTGGAGGCCGCAAAGGTACTGCGGCTGAAAGAGGAAGCGGCAATGCCAATGGCCGCGAGATACAGGGCCGTTACAAAATAAAATACAATCAGCGCCAGGAGCTGCAGCAGACCGATGCCCCCGTAAATGTACACCGTGGCCAGAGACGGCGCCGTGCTGGCCAGAAGCAGCAGCACCTGACCGAGAGCCGCCAACAGCTTGCCGCGAACCAGCTCTGCCGGTGTCAGCCCGGTGGTGAGAATCAGCGCCAGACTCCGCCGCTCCCGCTCTCCCGTGATCGCCGAGGCGGTCAGGGCCGGCATCAAAAGGAGAAGCACGAGGAACTCGAGCCCCGCCATGAGACTGTAGATCCACAGGAAATCCCCGTAGGCAATTTCACCGGTCTGCCGGGCCCCAGCCTGCAGTGAATAGAGATTGATCACCACCAGAATGGAAAGGACCGCATTCAGTGCCGTCAGCAAGAGCGGCAGAATGTAGCTCCGGTTCTGCAGCATGGTTTCCTTCTTATAGATCGGATTCTGCTTCATAGCCCACAATCCTCCTTTCCGTTTCCTCACCGGAAAGCTCCCGGAACAGTGCCTCCAGATTTCCCTGCTCCCGATGGAAGCCGCAGACCGGCACACCCGCCAGCACCAGATCCTCCAAAAGGCCCGCCTCCTCTGCCGCATCGCCGTCAAAGTGAATCAGCAGTTCCCGGTTACGAATGCTGAGGGCCTGCACGCCCGGGTTTTCCTTCAGCACCCGGATGGCCTCCGTGATGGCACCCTCCACCGTGATGATGATGGGGCCGGAGGCATTGACCCGGCGCTGCACCTCGCCGAGGCTTCCCTCCAGCACCAGCCTGCCGCTGTCCAGAATACCGATGTCCGAACAGATGCCGCTGATATCCGACAGCACCGAGGCCGTCATCAGCAATGTTGTTCCTTCGGCGGAAAGCTCCGACAGAATCTGCCGCAAGGTACTCCGTCCCGCCGCATCCATCCCGCTCATGGGCTCGTCCAGAAGCAGCAGCGTCGGCTGCGGCAGCAGGGCCCGTACCAGAGACAGTTTCCGGCGCTGCCTCGGGCTCAGGCTGTCCACAAACTGCGTTTCCCGCCGACTGAGTCCCGCCATTTCCAAAAGGAGGTGAATCCGATTCTGCACCTCCGCACCGGAAAGGCCGCAGCAGGCCGCAAAAAAGTCCATGTATTCCCCGATGGTCATGGCCGGAAAGCTGCCGGGATCCGCCGGTACATAGCCAATCTCTGTCCCGGAGACCGCAAGATGCACGTTGCCGCTGTCCCAGGGCTCCAGCCCCGCCAAAATCCGCAGCAGCGTGCTTTTCCCGGCACCGGCAGTGCCCAGAAGACCATAGGCTATGCCCCGGGGTACCCGTAGACTGAGTTCCTCCAGCACCGTTTTTTCACCGAAACGCTTCAGAAGCTTCTCTATCTCAATCATTTGCCGCGCCCTCCGTCTGCACACTTTTGCCTTCGCCTTCTGTCCGGGCGGACGTATCCCGGCAGCGCACCAGCAGCATCGGCAGGTACTGCCGCTGTCCGTCACCTTCATTTCGCGGAATATAGCGCACCTGCAGGGCATTGCTCTCATTGAGATAGGGGGATAATGTCGTCTCGTCCAGCGCTTCCGACAGGGATACACTGTCATAGCCGCCGCTTTCATAATTGTAGAAGCAGATGCTGCCCCGGAACAATGTCAGTCCGCTCTCTGCCGTCTCCGGCAGCTGCAGCGCGTTCATGGCTCTAAGCCCCGTGATCTCCGCATTGTCTCCCAGATGATAAACCAGCACCGTGCTTTCCTTTCCGGAAATGCTGTTGCTGCGGACCTCATAATCTCCGCTCACCGTTTCCGGGTCCCGACTCAGCGCCGCATAGCTCCGGTCCGCTCCCTCACTTTCCGTCAGTGGCAATGCGGCGGTCACCATGGTGACGCCATAGCTCTCCACGCCCTTACCGGCCACAAAGTCCGCCGTATCTTCCCGGACAAAGCCGATCAGTCTGGCATTGGAGAAGTAACTGTTCATGTTGTTCTCAAGATAATAGCGCAGGAAGCTTTGTCCGCTGCCGTTGGTGCAGAGAGAAGCAATGTAGTCACTCTGTCCCACCGGTACCTGCAGCACCGGAAGACCCGTGAGATCCACACTTGCCCCGGCTTCCAGTTTTCCGATGGGACAGAGACGGCCGTACAGAAGAATCGCCGCATCCGTCAGGGTTTCTCCCGTATTGTTCCGGATGCTGCCCTGCAGGGTCTCGCCGTCCAGCGTTAAGCTGCCGGTAAAGCTGCCGTCGGTATTCGGCATCTTGTTGTGCAGCTCGAAATAACCCGCCGTAAAGGGCTCCTCATTCCGCATGTTTAGGCTCGTGGATTCCCGGTCATAGAAAATGTCGGTGCAGGCCACATCCTGGCTGTCGGCCAGGCGCTGCAGGTCTCCGGCAAATCCCTCGCCCCGCTGCACCGGATACACGTAATACTCCGTCCGGATTTCCAGTCCGCAGTGGTTCCGATCGGAGGAACGTACATTGATATAGTCCGTCTCATCCACCGACTCGGCGGACACGTCCTTTAGCTTTGCATAGGTCAGAAAGGTGCCGTTGAAACGGGTGGAAATGCCCAGCACCCAGATGGCCAGGGTGAAGAAAATCGACAGCAGCAGCACCGAGGGCCGGTACAGTCGCAGTGCCCCGCGGTTCCGCATGAGATAGTAGAGAAGCGGTCCCGACAGCAGCACGTAGCTGAAGAGCAGCAGCATATACAATGCGGCATGGGGCAGCTTACTGAGGTCCGAAAGATTCATCAGCTTTTCCAGGCTCTCATACTGGGCCAGACTCTGCTCTGCCGAAGAAACCGAAAGGGCCGTCATGCGGCTGTGCCCCAGTACCGCAGTCAGCACCGCCCCGGCATAGTTCTCCTGCTCCGTGGCAAAACGCTGCAGCTCAGCAAAATCATAGGCCGCCACCGCAATGAGACCGGAACCCTCGGAAAGCTCCGCCAGAAGCGGAAGACCATTCATGGAGAAGAGCTCCCGACCATTCTCGAGATACACCGGAGACAGCCACAGCGAAAAACGCTGCTGTCCGTTGTCCGTGCCCAGAAGCGCTGCCGTCGTGACAGATTCTCGGGTGGGCACCAGCGGCTGCAGCAGCAGTTCCGAAAACCAGGGGGCCAGGGCTGCTGCCCCGTTTTTGCCGCTGCCAAAAAGGAGCACGCCGCCGTTTTCCGCCCAGCGCCGGAGACAGCGGGCCTCCGCCTCCGATATCCGGCTCATGTCAAAGTCGGTCACCAGAATCACATCCAGCTGGTCCAGTTCCGTCTCGTCCTTCGGGAGATTTCCGCTGTCCAACGTCACCGTTCGCGTATGCAACAGCCCGTCATTGAGCCTGACATCATTAAAATAGGAAAGCTTCTCGGGATTGTCCGAAAGAATCCCCAGCAGCAGCTCTGCCCCGCTCTGGTCCACATCCAAACCGATGCGGCGACTGCCCAGCACCGTGCCGTCCCGCCGCACCGCCTTCACCAGGAGCTGGTTCACCTGACCGCCCAGAGCCACATTGACCTTCAGCTCCGCGCTGCTGCCTCCCTCCGCGATGGCCTGGTAGCGGTACTGGTAGAGCCGCTTTCCGGAATCCGCCATGTATACATAAACATATCCGGAGAAGGTCTCCTCCTGGGTGTTGTCCAGTACGATGGTCAGCGGCAGGTAATGCCCCGCCTTCGCCGTGTTCTGATAGCCGTAGGTCACCTCCAGGTTTACCGCATCTGCCCGGGAGGAAAAGCTCCCGAAAAGCAGAAAAAGCAACATGAGAAAAAGACCGGCGATTCTGCCGGTCTGTTCCTTTGCGCGCTGCATGATTTTATTCTTCATCCCGATTCTCCGCCGCAAAATCCTCCTGCCGCTCCTCATAATGCAGCGGCAGCTGTACCGTAAAGCAGGTGCCGCCCAGGCCGGAGCTCACCGACACCTGCCCGTGATGCATCTCTGCAATGTTTTTCACAATGGCCAGTCCCAGACCGGTACCCCCGGTACTGCTGGTGCGGGAATGCTCCACCCGGTAAAACTTATCGAAAATCAGGGGCAGCTCCTTCTCCGGAATCACGTAACCGAAGTTGGTCACCCGCACCGTCACCTGCTCGCCTTCCCGGTGCAGCCGCAGCAGCACCCGCTTGCCCTCGGCCCCGTATTTGATGGCATTGCTGATGAGGTTGTCAAAAAGCCGGGCCAGGAGATCTCCGTCCGCCTCCATCAAAAGGCTGTCACAGTCGGACAGAAACTCATAGCTCAGTCCGTTCTTTTCGAAGCTCGGATAGCTTTCCTCGCAGAGCTGGGCCAGCAGCTGCACGATGTCCAGCTTCGCGATGTGCATGTTGACCCGTCCGTAGCTCAGCTTCGTGAAGCCGAAGAGTTCCTCGATAAGCTTCTGGAGCCGTCGGGCCTTGTTGTATACAATTTCAATGTATTTCTTCTGCTGCTCCGGGCTCAGTCCTTCCTGATTTTTCAGGATGTCCAGATAGCCAAGGATGGAGGTCAGGGGCGTCCGCAGATCATGGGCCACGTTGGTGATGAGGTCCGTCTTGGACTGCTCCGTCTGCCGCTCCCGCTCGATCAGCTCCCGGATATCCCGTTCCATCCGGGTAATGGAGGCGGCGATGTGGCTGAGTTCACCCTCCCCCGGAATGTACAGCTCTGTACTGAGGTCGCCGGCGGAAATCTGCTCCACCGCACCGGCCAGCTTCTCAATGTCCCGCGCCGTGCGGCTCTGGAGCACCGTAAAACACAAGGTAAAAAGCACGATGCCCAGCAGCACGAAGAGGAGCACACTGAGCTGAGAACCGAAGGCAAAGCGCTGCACCATCTGCGAATCACTGCCGTTTCGGTAGAGATAGGCGGAAAAAGACGTGATACTGGTCACCAGAATGGTCAGCACCAGCGCTGCTGCCGCCGCCGAAATTCCGATATGGATCAGAAGCTGCAGCATGTAGCCACGGCCCACGGGCCGAAAGGCATGCTTACCGCCGCTCTGTTCCTTCACCTGCTTCTTCTCCATGGCTTACTTATCGATCTTGTAGCCCACGCCCCAGACGGTGGAGATGATCTTGTTCTCCCGCTGGTCCTCCTTCATCTTTCCGCGAAGACGCCGGATGTGCACCATCACCGTATTGTTGGCCTCATAGACCTTCTCGTTCCATACCTTCTCAAAAATCTCGTCCGTGGAAAATACCTTGCCGGGATGGGACGCCAGCAAGAAGAGAATGTCGAACTCAATCGGAGTCAGTTTAATGTCTTCACCGTCGATGGTGACCTTGTGGTTGTCCTTGTTGATGGTCATCTCCCGGATGGTGATCTCGTTGTTCTGGAACTGTCCCGAGGCATTGGGGTTCAGCTGCGTATAGCGCCGAAGCTGGGATTTCACCCGGGCCGTCAGCTCCAAAGGATTAAAGGGCTTCGTAACATAATCGTCTGCACCGCCCGTCAAGCCCACGATCTTGTCCAGATCCGTGGACTTGGCCGACAGCATGATGATCGGCACGTTGGACGTCTCCCGGATCTTCCGGCACATGGCGAGACCGTCCATACCAGGCATCATGATGTCCAACAGCACCAGGTGAATCTCCTGGGAACCCAGAATCTTCAGGCCGTCCTCTGCATTGTAGGCCTTGAACACATGGTAGCCGTCGCTGACCAGGTAGATCTCCACCAGCTCCGCGATCTCCTTCTCATCGTCCACCACCAGAATATTTATTTCTGCCATTGTTTTATCTCCTTTACAAGGCATCCACTGGGCGCCCCGATAGCCAAGCTATCGCTGAGCCCAGTGGATTAATAGCATCCCAAAATTCTCAGCGCCGCTGCCTGGTCCGTGAGGCCGTTCAGAGCGTTGATCACATTGGGATTCGAAAGCGAGCCCTCTACGTCCACAAAGAAGCGATACTCAAAGTTCCGCTCCGGGATCGGACGGGACTGGATCATCAGCATGTTCACATTGTTGAAAATGAAGTTTCCGAGGGCATTGTACAGAGCACCCGGCTGATGACTGGCCTCAAAGCAGATGCTGATCTTCGATGCCTTGGCGCTGTAAACCTTACCTTTTCCCACGATCAGGAAGCGGGTGGTGTTCTGCTTCTGGGCATTCACGCCCCGCTGCAGTACCTCCAGGCCGTACAGTTCTGCAGCTTCCTCACTGGCCAGCGCTGCCGCCGTCCGGTCACCGCTCTCGGCCACCTGCTTCGCCGCCAGTGCCGTGTTCAGTACCGGTACCGCCTCGATTTCCGGATGGGCCTCAAAAAAGGCACTGCACTGACCGATGGCCTGGGCATGGGAATACACCCGGCGGATTTCCCCGGGAACGGCCCCGCTGATGCCCAGAAGGGCATGGCGGATCAGCAGATCCGTCTCTCCCACAATGGCACAGTCCGGATACCGGAGCAGAAGGTCGAAGTTATCGGTCACGGCCCCATGGGAGGAATTCTCAATGGGCAGCACCGCATAGTCTGCCTCTCCCCGGTTCACCGCCTCCATGGCATCGTGCCAGGTCTTCACATTAAAGAAAGAAGAATCCGCCGAAAAGCTCTTCCGGGCGGCGATGTGGGCATATGCCCCCTCTACGCCCTGGTAAACCACACGTTTCCCGCTGAAGTCCAAGTCCGGAAGCTCCTGAAATCCCAGGTCCATGCGCCGTCCGCTTTCCTGCAGGATCTCCAGCTGCCGCCGCCGGGAAAGGGTCATCAGCTGAGAATACAGCTCCCGCACACCCTTTTTGTCAAAATCCGAATGCACAAAGGATTCCACGGCATCCAGCTTCTGCTTCTCCCGCGCCGGGTCCAGTACTTGCTTCCCGGTACGGATTTTGTCCCGGGCCACCTCCTCACAGAGGGCCATTCTCTTCTCATAAAGCGCCGCAATCTGACGGTCCACAACATCCAGCTCGTCTCTCAGTTCCAGTAAATTCATGCCTTCCTTTTCTCCTCTTCCTGCAGCTCCTCCAGATAGGAAATGATCACATCCCGGGTATATGCTCCCACCTGCTTCCGCTCCGTCTCCGGCAGCTCACTGAGCAGAATGGGCTTTCCCACCTTCACCCGCACATGTACCGGCCGGATCCAGGGGAAATGCGCCTCCAGAATGTCCCGGGTATGGAGCATGGCCACGGGGATCACCTTGCAACCGCTCTTCTCCGCAATTTTAAATGAGCCCTCCTTGAAGGGAAGCATCTCTTTTTCGTCCTCACCCTTGGACCGGGTACCCTCCGGATAGATCCAGACGGAGGTACCGGTCTTCACCAGCTTGATGGCATTGATGATGATCTTCAGGTTCTGCTTCAGATTGTTCCGGTCAATGAACTGGCAGTGCAGAAGCTCCATCCAGCGGGGCAGTAGGGGCACCTTTTCCAGGTCATCCTTGGAAATGAAACCCGTGGGACCCTTCACCAGGCTGTAGCCGATGACAATGTCAAAGAAGGAGCGGTGGTTGCCCACATAGAGCACCGCCTCATCCTCCGGAATGTTTTCCAGTCCCTCGACCTCATAGGTCACACCGGCAGCCGACAATACCCGTCGGAGCACGCCCTTGACCTGCGAAAGCACATAACGATCCTTCTCTCTGCCCTCAGGCATGGTCCGCAGCTTGAGAAGTCGCCAGCTTCCCAGAGTCAGAAAGGATACCACCACCAGCAGCACCAAAATCAAATGCAGCATCTCAACCTCCTCCTTGGAGTAAACTTCCATGCCTGAGAATTCGCAGGCTTCACATAGTACTATAACACTTTAAAAGTTACGGATTGCTTCGCGCTTACGCGCTCCCGCAATCCTGCCATACATTCGCATTCCGGGCTATCGCCCTACATTGCTCATGCATGGCAGGTTGCCAAGTGTCTATGCGTCCTTGCATGTAAACACGCAGTCCGCATAGCCGTTTGGCAACACTTTTAAAGCACGTCTGAAAAATGCGGGCGGAGCTTCGTGAAGAAGCGGAGTCCCACCACAAAGAGCAGCAGCGTCACAATCCAGAAATAAATCCCCAGGGTGGGCCGCATCCAGAAGGGATCGCCCGTGATCATGGAATCCCGGTAGCCCGCCACGATATAGTAGAAGGGATTCAGCTTCAGTACCGTGGCCACCCAGGGCGCCCGGCTGGTGAACAGTGTCTCATCGTACATGATGGGACACATCCAGATACCGAACTGCAGAAGGATGCCGACGATCTGCTGCATATCCTTGAAGAACACATTGACGGCACTCGTCAGATAGGAAAGCCCCAGGGCCAGCATGGCCGCCGCAAAGCTGTAGTACACGATCTGCAGCCAGGAAATCTGCGGCATTCTGCCGTTCGCGAGATAAAAGACCAGCATCACCAGAATGAAAAAGAGATGCACGAAAACGCAGGAAAAAAGCTTGATAATGGGCAGAAGCTCCACCGGGAACACCACCTTCTTCACGAGATAGCTGTATTCCTGCAGGATTCCCGTCGTCATGTTCATGACTTCAGAAAAGAAAAACCAGGGCACAATTCCCGGAATCAGCCATGTCGTATAGCTCACATCCGGCACCGGCGGCGCTGACTTGAAACCGTAGGGGCCGAAGATAAAGGCATAGATGGCGATGGTCACCAGGGGCTGAATAAACATCCAGACGATGCCGAAATAGGATCCCACAAAGCGCTTTCGGAAATCCGCCTTCGCGAGATCCCAGATCATGCGCCGCCGGGCCTTGATATTCCGAAAAAGACTGAGGATAGTATGCATGAATTCTGTTTTTTATCCTTTCATAGTTGGTAGGAGTATCTCCTGTCTTCACAGTGTACCACAAATCCGCACAAAGAAATACAGGAGAAGCCCCAGGCTCACAAAAAGCTCCGGCAGTATAATCCGGGCAAGCCACCTCTCTCCGCCTTGCGGTTTACCTCCGGTCAGAGCACAAAGCAGCATCGGCAGCACCGGCAGGAAATATCTTCCCTGCACGCCCAGGGCATAGTCCGTCCGCTTCGGCGTATAGGCAGAAAGCATTGTCAGCAGAATCACCGTGCAGAGCAGCAGCGGCGTCACCACCAGCCAGATCCGGGATAATGTCTTCAGGCCGCAGCCGCCTTCCTGTCCCCGAGAACGGTCTCCCAAAATCGTCGCGAGCAGTACCGCAAGATAGTAGAAAATCACCAGCAGAAGCGGTGTGCACAGCTTCATGTCAAAGTGCCCCAGGGGACTTCCCACCATGGTGAGGAGGTATTCTCTGCCCTTGATCATCAGGGTATTCCGCAGAATCTTCAGCAGCACCACCGGCATACGGAAGAGCTCCAGAAGATCATAGGTTTCGATCACCGGTCCCGTGGTGCCCCAGCTGGTTTCGTGCACCGCCCCGGCCCCCGGCAGATACTGTAGGAGTGTCTGAAAATTCACCAGCACAAGCGACAGCACCATCAGAAATCCCACACCCAGGATGGATAGGAGCCACTGTCCGGGATGCCGCCAACGCCGCACCGGAATGCTGAGGCAGCCCAGGAAAAGAAGGCTGTATACCATCTTGCAGGGTGAAAGCATTAGCGCCAGAATCCCGATCTCAAGAAAATCCCGCCAGGTGATATATCGCTCCGACAGGCTGTGCTCCAGGATCACTGCCGTGAGATAGAAGCTCAGCCCCAGAATATAGGCATCATAAGAAAAGGAGCTCACCAGCTCCAGCAGCATGGGAAAAAGGGAAACCGAAAAGAAAATGCCCTTTCCCACCGGCGTCCGCCGTACCGCAGCCGCCCCGAGCAGTGCAAAAAAGAGAAGGTTCATGAAACGGCCCAGGAAAAGCAGCCCGTAGCCGCCGAGACGCAGAAACCGCGCCAGGGTCATGCCCAGTGCCGGCATGAGATATGCAAGGGGCGTGGTGTGCACCGGCTGCTGCAGGGTATAGTGATAACCTTCCTCTCCCGTGGAGAAAATCCCTCGTTTCCAAAGCTCCTCATAGCTCTTCCGGGTCAGTGTCATGCCGATCACCGTGGCATTGTCCGGGTCCTCATCCCCGGGCCAGTCGTCAATAAACACGTCCTCCGTCCGAATGCGTAGATGTCCCTCGTCGTCATAAAGGGGCTTTGGATTCTGCATAAGCGTACTGGAAAGCGCATAAGCGCCCACGTAGTGCAGCACCTCATCCGGCGCCGACAGCGGCGAAAGCACAAAGGAATACAGCAGCCCCGCCGCGAGAATCGTCAGAAAATAGAGACGCTGCAGAGGCCAATGCCGGCGGAAGCCCTGCCAAAACCCGATAAGAAGGGCCAACGCGAGAATCGTCAGCACCGAAAGCCATCCCAGCAGAAAACCATCACCGGCAGCCATCATCTCCTGTATCCACGCCTTCATGCCTGCTGCCCCTTTTCTGTGCTTTGAACCGCCTGCGATTCCGCGTCCTCTGTTTCTTCCCGCTCCGCCTTCTCCACCAGCGCCAGCTCCTGCACCAGTGTCTTCAGTCGCTCCTCCAGTGCCCCCAGCTTCATGCTCATATTAAAATTCTTCACAAGAAGAATAAAAATAATGAAAAGGAAGAGAAAATTAGGTGTGGAATAGATGCCCAATAGTCCCGCCAGGGTATCCGGCAACACCGGGAACAGGGCGAAGACCACGAACATCAGGGACAGCAGCAGCCAGAACACGGACTCTTCAATGCTGATCCGGGAACGGCGAATTTTATGATTGATCAAAGCACAGGTTCCCACCGAAACCACGATGAGAACCAGACGAAACAAGGCAGTCATTTCGATGTTTTCCTCCAATAGCCGGGGCTCATGCTGAGACGCAGCACCAGCTTTTCCGGCAGCTTCCGATAGTTCTTCCCCAGTTTATAGCCCAGGAGCTTGCAGAAGGAGCGCCATCCCAGGGGAAGCAGCAGCCAGGGCCGTCCCTGCCGCAGCAAATGCCGGGCATTCCGGCACACCATGCGGACACCCTCGCCTTCCGAGGGCACCCCCGCAAAAACCTCCGGATGATCCGCCTGGGATACCCCCAGATCGAAGTTCCGGTGCAGCTGCTGCCGCCCGGAATAGTGATGCGCATGGTAGACCATCGCATCGGCCGCATAGCAGCTCTTGTAGCCCGCCTTCAGCATGGTGCAGGCAAAGACCATATCCTCATTGAAAATGGCAGGGCTCACGAATCCCCCCAGCGCATCGAAGATGTCCCGACGGTACATACAGCATACATCCGACTGGAAATAGGTCTTGATCCCAAGCGTCGGCAGATCGGCAATGCTCTTCACCCGGCTCTCTTCCGGATAGTTAAACTGCCGGGCAAAGACCTCGTCAAAAGCACTCTCCTCCGTGGCCAGCTGCCGCCCGTAAACCGCAGCGATCTGCGGATCCAGAGAAAAGGCCGCCAGCATATGAGAAAGAAGTTCTGTGTCCCGGGGCACCGCATCGTCTGTCATCATCAGAAAATACGGTGCTGCGGAATACGTGACCCCCAGATTTCGGGTGTCCGCGTGATCAAATTCTTCCTTTCGGATATGATGCACTTCTACCCGCGGACTCGTGATGGAAGCCGCCTCCAGATACTTTTCTTCTGTGTTGATGACGATGATCTTCCGGGGCTTCACACTCTGCTTTTCCAGCATTTCCAGCAGTCGAAAAAACTTCCGTCCCGGCTTATACGTGGGGATGATCACATCCACTTCCTGTTTTCCCTGCATTTTATTCTCCAAGGCGCTTTTCCCAGCGGCGGCAGGCCCACACTGCAAAGGCCGTGAACAGCAGGAAAAGCAGCAGCATCAGTAAAACATAGTTGAGGGCACCCCCAAAGAGCGCCCAACGCCGCACCATACGGCCTGCCGTAAGCATCGCCGCAGCGGCTGCCAATACATAGCCGAAAAAAATCTCCCTCTGGCGGCGCAGCGTCACCAGAATATAGTACTGCACATTGGCCAGGGCATAGAGACCGCCGCCGAAAATCAGCAGCACAAAGCTCTGCCGTTCACTGAGGAAACGTCCCTGGTAACTGCTGCCCAACAGCCACTCGAAGATCCGAAGTCCCAGGCCGCCGAAGATTAGGGCACCCAGCGTGATCACAATTGCGAGGCCCGTCACAGCCAAAAGCATGAAACGGCAGCGCTTCCGGAAGTTCTCCTTTTCACCGCCGCTGTAGTCCGCTGCCAGGCGGGTCAGCATCGGCCGCACCAGGAAATTGGCAATGAGATAAATAAAGGAGGTCGGCATGAAAAGGATATTGAAAATACCCGAGACCTCCGCTCCCATGCCGCTGTCCACCGCATACTTAGAGGCAGAAAAGATATAAAAATCCAGAAAAACCGAAAAAAACAGGAGTCCGGTCTGCTTCAGGAGCCTGCCGACATTGTCCCAGGATGCACGACTGCGCTTCACCGTCTCCGGCAGGGGCCGCACGCCAAAACACCAGATGCCGAAGAGCTGCGCAAGATCCGCGAGGAGACAGCTCAGCAGCAGATTTTTGCCGATGGCGAGGCTCAAAAGCAGCACGCACACCGACAGCAGCGTCCGGAAACAGAGCGACTGTCCGCAGCGGTAGAGAAGTCCCTGACGCTGCAGCTCCGACTCATACACATCCCCGTAGCCGTCCAGAATCTTGTAAAAGGACAGCAGGAAAAGAATCAGCGCCCGCCGGGCATCGTACTGTCCGGAAAGGCACATGCACGAAAGAAAGGCCAGCGAACCCACCACCGCCAGGCCGGCGGTCAACCGACGGGTCCGAAGATAGTCCCCGAATCGGTACTCCGGCTTCATGTCGGTGATCTGGAAAGGACGGATGCCAAAATAGGATACGATGAACATCTGCTGCCCCAGGGTAGAAAAACCGAAGCCAAAAATGCCCCCGTCCCGGGCCCCGGCTAGACGGATCACCGCAAAAGCCAGCACCATAGAGGCCAGGGCATACACCAGACTTCCGATAGCATTCCACAGCACGTCATTTTTCCAAAGCTTCGCCACTTATTTGTACGCTCCTCTGAAATTCTGTACCAGGAGGATGGACACCAGCATCCGCAGCATATAACGGATGGCATTCATGGGGCGGAGATAGGACTCTCCCGCCAGGCGCTCCTCGATGGTCACCGGGGCCTCCGCCACTTTGGCGCCGTTCTTCATCAAATAGGAAATGGTATCCGGCTCCGGTCCGTAATTCAGCTTCTCCGCGAAACTCTCGATCACCCGGCGGTTGTACATCCGGAGCCCGCAGGTGGGATCCGTCACCTTCCGTCCCGTGGTAAGGAAAATCGCCGCAGAGATCATCCGGGAACCGATTTCCCGCATAGAACCGCCCTTTTTCTTCTCCAGAAAACGGGAGCCCAGCACGATGTCATAGTCTCCATTCTCCATGGTTTTCAACAGCGCCGCCACATCCTCCGCCCGGTGCTGCCCGTCACCGTCAAACTGCACCGCATAGCGGTAGCCGCGCCGATAAGCATATTTCATACCGGTCTGAAAGCAGCCCGCCAAGCCCAGATTCACCGGCAGGGAAATGTAGTGATAGCCCATCTTTTCGCAAAGGGCCTCCGTGCCGTCGGTGGAGCCGTCGGACACAATAATATAGTCCGCGCCGTTGCCGTGTTCCGTGATATCCGCCACCACCCGGGGCAGGTTTTCCGCCTCATTGTAAGCCGGAATCACCAGCAGCACACGGCTCTGCTGTTCACATTCTGCATTCCACATATTTTCTCGTCATATAGCCGCAATGGGGCGCCGTATCCTCCCGGATCTCCTCCCCCGCAAAGCAGCGCAGGGCACCGGAAACCACCGGCACGCCCGCCAGCTCCGTAAAGGCTACCCCGCCGCTGAAGCGGGGATTGCATTCGATAAAGTAATATACACCGGAGCCCTCGCCCCGGATAAATTCAAAGTTCACGCAGCCCAGGACATTGAGTCCCGCCGCGATCTGCCGGCAGGCCGCTGTCAGCGCGCTGTCCCGGAACACCCGCACCGAAAGTCCGGCACCGTTGGGCGTCCGCAGCAGCTCCTCCCGGGGCACTGCCACGCAGTGACCCTTGCTGTCCCGCAGCACATCCACCGTCACCACATGTCCCTTGATCAGAGGCTGCACGATATAGTTCTCCAACGCACTGTCGTCCATTTTACTCGGATCACAGATGTTGGAAAAAGCGAAGCCCAGCTGATCCTCCTGGAAGATCCGGTAGAGGCCGCTGGAGGAACGTCCGTTGACGGGCTTCAGGATCAGCGGATAGGTCACGTTTTCAAAGTCAATGTCTGCGGCCCGACGGCTCGAGATGATGCGCACATTTCCCTTCAGCTCCGGATGCGAAAGCCCCCGGAGAATGCCGTTCACCTTCATGCTGAGGGACAACTTGTCCCGGAGCATGGTGATCTCCTCTTCCCCGGACATGCAGAGGCAGACGCCCAATGCTGTAAATCTTTCCCGATGCCGGTTCAGGGCATCCACTTCCAGATCCGTCAAGGGAAAGAGATAGCGGACCTCTTCTTCGGCACAGAGCGCCGTCAGGACACTGATGTACTTTTCCTCCTCCGCGCACAGGGGCACCTGCAGGAAGCGATCCACCTCCTTAGAGGCCGGAATCCAGTTTTCCTCGTAGATGTCCGTGCCGATGACCCGGTGGCCCATAGCCTTCAGCTCCCGGATGACACAATCCGCCGAAAAGGAGCCGATGGCCGTCACCAGTACAGTTGTTTTCTCCATAGTCCCGTTCCTCCTTCATTATCCGCTCAATTCGGTCTCCCGTTCAGGATGATCCGGCAGATTTTCTCCACATCCGCCATTTCCAGATCCGGATAAATGGGCAGTGTCAGAATCTCCTCGGAAACCAGCTTCGCCACCGGCGTTTCATTGACATCGTACTGATCCCGGTAGCAACTGTAGGCGTTGATGCAGGGATAGAAGTACTTTCTCGCATGGATGTTGTAACGCTCCAGATTGGCATAAACCGCATTCCGGCTGTAGGCATAGTTATGGAAGCGCACCGGCATATACGCATAATTGGATACCGTGCGGGGATTCAGCAGCGGCAGAATGATGCCCCGCATGTTCCCCAGAAGCTCCATATAGCGGTAGAAAATTTCTTTTCTCTTCCTAATGTAATCATCTACATGCCGGAGATTGCAGAGACCCATGGCGGCGGCAAATTCATTCATCTTGCCGTTGGCCCCCACCGAGGCCACCTCTTCCTTCCCCAGGATACCGAAGTTCTTCAGCTCATACAGCTTCTTCATGAGCTCTGGATTCTCCTTGCCGCAGCAGACAGCGCCGCCTTCAATGCTGTTGAACACCTTGGTGGCATGGAAGGAAAACATGGAGGCGGTGCCGTAGCTGCCGACGCCCTTTCCGTCATAAAATTCGCCGAAGGCATGGGCTGCATCGTAGATCACCGGCAAGCCGTGCCGGTCGGCAATCTCCTGGATATCGTGGACCGCACAGACATTACCATAAACATGCACCGGCAGAATCGCACAGGTCTTCTCCGTGATCAGAGACTCCAGCTGATCCGGGTCCATGGTATAGTTCCGCTCGTTGATGTCGCAGAACACCGGTGTGAGTCCGTTCCGTACGATGGCATGGGTGGTGGATGCAAAGGAGAAGGGCGTGGTGATCACCTCACCCTTGAGGTCCAGGGCCTGCAGCAAAAGCTCCAGCGCACTGTGCCCGTTAACAAAAAGCTCCAGCTCCGGCACCCACATGTATGCCTTCAGCTTTTCCCGCAGCTCTTCATGGTATTTTCCCATATTGGTGAGCCAGGCGGAGTCCCAGATATCCTGCAGCATCGCCTCATATTCCGCGAGCGGCGGCAGGCTGGCCCGGGTCACATTGATGATTTTATCATTATCCATAATTTATTCCGACCTCGTTTTCTTTACGATTCTATATGATTCCTTACAAATTGTAAATCCTTCTGGTATCTTTCCATGAAGTGTGATAATGTGTAGCCATCTGTGGGGCGCTGGGATTTTCTGCGCCCCGGTGGCTGTTTGAAAGCCAGCCACCATGTTTGAGCATTAGGAGGGTTTGAAAAATATGTACAGTATGAAAAAGCTGATCGCCGCTACCGCTGCAGCGGCGATGGTTTGTGCATCCCCGCTGACCGCACTGGCTGCCGGCCCCGGCGATGCCGTCAGCAGCAGTACCGGCACTGCCATCTTCTCAACAGGCACCACACCGGACGGCAGCAGTTCCGCAAGTGATAACAGCAGCACGACAACGACTACCACAGCAAGCACAGGCAGCGAAAGCGGCAAGCTCAGCTCTCTGACTGTGGACACCATCCGTCCCTTAATGACCATTTCCCGGGACGGCGATATGCAGGCGGATCCCGTGCTGAATCTGGTTCCCCTGGCCACCTACTACGCCTTCACCTCTGCCGGTGACCGCATCGACTACGCCTATACCAGCGAGCCGGATTCCTTCCTGTATGCGGAGAACGGCTTCAAAACCCTGAAGATCGAGCACCAGAACGTGGGCCGCTGGTATTACCGCACCTACACCCAGGGCAGTGGTTGGGGTTCCTGGGCTGCCAGCGGTGAAACCACCGAGGACAAGGGCAACGTCCAGGCCGTTATGCTGCGTGTAAAGGGCTATTCCCATAAGTTCGGCGAACTCTACTATCGTGCGGTGCTGAATGACGGCACAGTGACCGACTGGGCAAAGGCCGGTCAGGCCTGTGGCACCATCGGCTCCGACAAGTATATCGTAGGTCTGAAGATCGCCTTCTGGCGAAATGGCGTAACTTTCCCTTATTCCACCGCAAAGCCCCTGGACAACGGTGCCACGGAAGGCGTTTACAATGACGGCAGCGGCGTGAAGTACGCCACGGCAGACGGCTCCGCCTATACCGGCTGGGGCTTCGATGCAGACTCGAACCAGTACTATTTCGAGAACGGCACTGCCGTTACCGGCTGGAAGGCCATCGACGGCTACAACATCTATTTTGACGGAAACGGCGTGGCCCAGAAGGATCTGGAGCCGGTGATGGGACTCCAGAGCTCCTATGCCATCAAGATCAACAAGGCAACCCGTACAGTATATGTAATGACGAAGGATTCCTCCGGAAACTACACCATTCCGTTCAAGACCTTCATGTGCAGCGTTGGCCCGGACACCCCGCTCGGTTCCTTCAAGATCTACGAGCAGTACCGCTGGCATTTTATGCATACGGATTGCTACTGTCAGTTCCTGTCCCGCTTCTACCAGGGCTTCCTGCTGCATTCCCTGCTGTACACCAAGGCGGACGCACATACCTTTGATGCCATCAACTACAACTTCATGGATCAGGCCATTTCCGGCGGCTGTATCCGTCTGAAGGCCGGTGATGCCGCATGGATCTACAACAACTGCAAAAACGGCACCACCGTAACCATCTACTCCAATACCTGGGACAAGGGCCCCATCGAGAAGGATGCCATCAACCAAGCCATCCCGAGAGAGCAGAATTACGATCCCACCGATCCGGTCGTGGGCGGCCAGCAGAGCAGTGAGGATGCTGCAGCCGTACAGGCTGCCCAGTCCGAGGCAGCTCAGGACGCCGCTGAAGGCATCATCGAGCCCAACGCATAATTATGACAAAATCAACAGTCATTATCCCGAATTATAATGGTTACCGCTTTCTGGCGGACTGCATGGAGGCTCTGTCAAGACAGAGCCTCTCTGATTTTTATACCCTGGTGGTGGACAACGGCTCCTCAGACGAGAGCCTTCCCTGGCTTCGCCGGTGGGCAGATGAAGATCTGGAGCACCGGATCCTCATCGAAAACCGGGACAACCTGGGCTTCTCCGGTGCTGTCAACCAGGGCATCCAATGGTCCATGGAACATGGCTGTCTCTACAGCATCTTGCTGAACAACGACACCAAGGCGGATCCGGACTTCCTCCGGGTACTGGAAGAGGCCATGGAAAAGGACACCCGGCAGCAGCTCTTTGCCGTCAGCTCCCAGATGCTGAAGATGCATGATCCCACGCAGATCGACGATGCCGGTGACCAGTATACGGTGCTGGGCTGGCAGTTTCAGCGGGGTCTGGAGGAATCGATGGTGCGCTGGCAGAGTCCGGCCTACGTCTTTTCCGCCTGCGCCGGTGCCGCCGCCTACCGGAATGCGGCACTGCAGAAAACCGGCCTCTTTGACACGGCCCACTTCGCCTATCTCGAGGACATGGACATTTCCTTCCGGGCGCAGCTCTACGGCTATCGTGTCCTCTACGAGCCCAAAGCCCGCTGCCTTCACGTCGGTTCCGGCACCAGCGGCAGCAAGTACAACGCCTTCAAAGTCCGGCTCTCTGCCCGGAACAGCTGGTATCTTCTCTACAAGAATATGCCCAAGCCCATGCTGCTCCTCAATGCCCTGCCCCTGATCCTCGGCTACCTGGTGAAGTACCTCTTCTTCCGACGCAAGGGCTTCGGCAAGGAATATCTGGAGGGCCTGAAGGAGGGCTTCCGCACCGCCAAAACGCTCCGGCGTGCCCGCTTCGAGGAAGTGCCCTTCCTGCGCTTCCTGGCCATCGAGCTGCGGCTCCTGGCCGCCACCCTGGAATACGGTTCCCGTATGATGGACCGGTACGAAAAGCGAAAATGTAAACATTGACCGCAGCATCATCGACACAAGAAAGAATGTGCCTTGGCACATTCTCCGCCTGCGGCGGGTCGCGAAAGCGACATGTTTCTTTGCCGCCGCAGTGCGATCCGCGCGGAGCGTTTTTTGATTCATAGGATGCACTTTCCTATGAATCAAAAAAGCCCCGGGAAATCCCGAGGCTTTTACTTTGCTCTTATGAAACCCTCACCGCCGTCTCGCGGTCACATTCACCCACTCGCCCTGGTGCTGTACCTCCAGCACTTCAAAGACATCCTCATGGGCCTTGAAGGCATCCAGTACTTCCTGTTCCCGTGTATCCAGTATACCGGAGGTGATGAAGATACCGCCCTGCTTCAGGAAGGGTCCCACCTCGCCGGTCAGGAGCACGATCACCGGCGCCAGAATGTTGGCCACCACGATGTCATACTTTCCGAAGCCGACTTTTTCGCGCACTGCCTGGTTCTCCGGGCCGATGACATTACCCACCAGCATATCGAAGCGGTCCTCTGGCAGGCCGTTGGCCAGCAGATTGTCATGAACCGCCGGTACGGCTTCCTCGTCCAGATCGGTACCGAAGACATGGCCCGCGCCCAGCTTCAGCGCTGTGATGCCCAGAATGCCGGAGCCTGTGCCCAGATCCGCCACCTCCATGCCCGGCTGCAGGTACTTCCGCAGCGCCCGGATGCAGAGCTGTGTGGTCTCATGCATGCCGGTGCCGAAGGCCGTGCCGGGGTCGATCTCAATCAGCAGCTTGTCCTCGCAGCCTTCCGGAACCGCCTCCCAGCTCGGCTTGATGAGGATGTCGTCCACCGTGAAGGGATGGAAGAAGGTCTTCCAGTTGTTGATCCAGTCCTTATCTTCCGTGTCCGCGCTGTCCATCGTGCCCTCGCCGATGTCACAGTACTGCCGCATGTTCTCCAGCTCTTCCCGCACCGACTGCAGCAGCGCCGCCAGCTCTTCCTCGGTATAGAGATTTGCGGTGTTGGGCATATAGCTGTTGTCCACCGAGGGATCTTCCTCCATGGCCTTGGCCTTCGCCAGCCGTTCCGCCTTGTCCTCCGGGCTCACCACTTCCACATAGAAACTGACGTCGGCCTTGCCGTCGTCCGGTCCCATATCCGGCAGAATGTCAATAAACATGCCCTTGGTGTCCGCCTCGGACAGGGGAATCCGATCCTCGATCTGCGCGCCTTCGATGCCCAGGTCCATGAGATTCGATACAAGAATCTCCTCCGCCTCCGTGGTGGTATGTATGGTAAATTTTCTCCAGATCATTTCTTTTCCTTTCTCTGCCGACAACCGTCAAAAACCTTGCCGGAATCACCGACCCGCCGACATTATCCCTTCCTGTCTCCGTCAATGTCTGCTGAAACGCCGCAGCATAGGCAAAAGCATCTTCAGCGCTTCGATGCACGCGTCCACCTCTTCCTTCGTATTGTATACACTGAAGGAGAAACGGATGGTGGAATCCAGCAACTCCGGCTTCACGCCGATGGCCCGAAGCGTGCCGGAAATGCCCGGATGGTTGGAGGAGCAGGCCGAACCGGAGCTCACATAAATGCCCTTTTCCTCCAGCGCGTGCAGCAGCACTTCTGCCCGGACACCGCCGAAGCTGGCGGAAACGATCTGGGGGGCGCTCAGTTCTCCCTTCTGGGAATTCACCGTCACATTCTCGAGCTTCTCCAGCTCCGTAATCATGTAATCCTTCAGCTCCCGCAGCGCCGTCATCTTCTCCGCAAAGTTCTGGTAGGCCATCTCCGCTGCAAGCCCCATGCCCGCGATACCCGGCACATTGTGGGTACCGGAGCGCATGTCTTCCTGCTGCCCGCCGCCGTGAATCAGCGGCTTGATGCGCACCTTCTCATCGATGTAGAGGAATCCCACGCCCTTCGGACCGTGCAGTTTGTGTCCGCTCACCGACAGCATGTCGATATGCGCCTTCTTCGGGCGGATTTCGTACTTGCCGTAGCCCTGAATGGCATCCGTATGGAACAGCGTATTGGGATTGCATTCCTTCACGATGCGTCCAATCTCCCCGATGGGCTCCAGCGCACCGATCTCATTGTTCACATACATCACGGACACCAGAATCGTATCCGGTCGAATCGCCGCCCGCAGATCCTCCAGCGAAATATGCCCCTTTTCATCCACCGGCAGATAGGTGATCTCGTATCCCTGCTCCGTCAGGAAGTCCAGCGGCTTGTAAATGGCCGCGTGCTCCACGTTGGTGGAAATGATGTGCATGCCCTGCCGCTTCTTCGCGTAAGCCGCCCCGATGAGGGCCATATTGTCCGACTCCGTGCCGCCGGAAGTAAAAATGATCTCTCGCGGCTTCACCTTCAGGGTGTTCGCCACCTGCTCCCGGGCGTGCCGGAAATACTGCTCCGCCTGCATGCCCTTGATGTGCTTCGAGGACGGATTTCCGTAATCCTCCAGCATGATCCGGCGCATGAGCTCCACCACCTCCGGATAACAACGCGTGGTGGCCGAATTGTCAAAATAAATTTCCTTCTCTTCCATCCTCAAAGCTCTCCTGTCTCCGCGGCCGCGCTCTCCAGTGTCAGCATCACGATGCTGAGGGCGCAGATGGCCGCGGTTTCCGTTCTCAATATGCGTTTCCCGAGGGTCACCGGCACGATGCCGTGGTCCATGGCCGCCTGAATCTCGCTGTCTGTGAAGCCGCCCTCCGGACCGATGAAGATGCCGATTTTCCTGCGGGATAATGTCTTCGGCTCTGTTTCCCGGGCTTCCCTGTCCTCTGTCACCAGGCGCTGCAGCTCTGCCATGGTCTTCCGAATGTCCCGGGCATTCTCATAGGGAATCAGGCGGCAGCTGAAGTCCGCCACATAGTCCATGGCCTGCCGCCAGCCCATCACCGGCAGCACCTCCGGGATCACCGAGCGTTTGGACTGCTTCGCCGCAGCCTCTGCAATGGCCTGCCAGCGCTTCACCTTGCTTTCGCTCTTCTTTCCCTCCAGCTTCACCACCGTGTTCTTCGTCTCCAACGGAACGATGGCCCGGGCCCCGAGTTCCACCGCCTTCTGGATGATAAGCTCCATTTTATCGGACTTGGGCAGCCCCTGGAAGAGGTAAATGTCGGCGGGCAGTTCATGCATTTCCTCCCGGAAGTCTATGTGCAGTTCCACTGCCTCCGGCAGG
The DNA here is from genome assembly GCA_963659875.1 of Parolsenella sp. Classification (GTDB taxonomy): domain Bacteria; phylum Bacillota; class Clostridia; order Lachnospirales; family Lachnospiraceae; genus Oribacterium. The sequence goes on along the minus strand of CAVKVA010000006.1, from coordinate 12,543 downwards.
ATCTCCGTGATCTCACACTGATAGTCCGTTCCATCGCCGTCAGACACCAGGATCTTCTCCCCGACCCTGCCCCGCAGCACCTGCACGAGATGCCGGTAATTGTCATCTCGCAGCAATATCGTCCGCTCTTCCGTATTGATATCCGTGGGTTCTGCAAAAAAATGATGCACGCTCATCCTCCTTCTTCCCTCTTCATTGCCGCTATATCGTACCACAAAAGACGCGCTTTGTCTCAGCGTTATCCTCTGTTGCACACAAAAAGAATATGCCTTGGCACATTCCTATAAATCAAAAAGCATCCCCGCCGCAGCTCTTGTCTGCAGCGGGGATGTATACTGTATTCGCGCGTTCTGCACTTTACCGATTCGTACAGGCACCGTCTGCACCGAAGCTGTAGCTCTTGCCGTTGATCTCGCGGCTGCCGGTGATCATGACACCGCAGCTGCTGCCCACCTTCGATTCCAGATAGTACCACTTGTCGCCGTCCTGCAGCCAGCCGGTATGCATGTAGCCGTCGCTGTCAAAATAGTACCAGTTGCTGCCGATCTTCTTCCAGCCCTGGTTGCTGGCCGTGCCGTTCACCAGATACTGCCACTTCCAGCCGGAGCGCTGCCACTGACCGCCGCCGTTATCCGGCGTACTGCCGCTTAATCCCGTATTGGGATTGGAGGCCTTGGAGAAGTTGCCGTCCACCACTACCTGGTAGTCCGCCAGCATTTCCCAGATATCATCCACATCGTAGTCCGAGGTATCGGCTGCGCCGTCTCCGCCCACGGCCCAATCGCTCACCGCGATGTTGTAGTACTTGGCGTCGTTCTGCTTCGGCACGGCCCGCACCGTGACGGTAACCTCCTTCTTGGCGGAGGAGTTCACATAAGCGCTGACGTTCTTGCTGGTGCCGGTGACGGTTTCTTCCTGCTTGTGTGTCTTTCCCTGGGCATCCACCCACTTAATCCGCAGCTTGTACTGCTCAGCACTGCCGAAGGGCTCCCACTTTGCCACACCGTCCGTGATCTCGACATTTTCATAGCCCTCTTCCTCCGTGGCCAGGGCCCGGACAGAGGCACTGACGGTGCCGGTGCTGCTGAGATTCAGCACATCGGCAATGTTCAGCTCTGTGTTCTTGCTGTGGCGATGCACCGTCCGCTGGTTTCCGTTCTTTTGGGTATAGGTGAGAACAAGCTCATAATCCCCGGCATACTGGACGGAAGACCAGCGCAGCTTCTTCGCACTGTAGTCCACCGTCACATTCTGCGGTGCCGTCAGCTGATAAAAGGGATAGATCAGCAGCCGTCCGCTAGCCTCCGTGTTGTCCACAGAGACAAAATCCACATAGGTCTGGCGAATGCCGGTGCCCCGGATCTTCAGATCGTCGTCCAATACGTCATTGTCCGCATGGAGTGTGAATTTCACCGTATAGGGCAGGGTGGGATTCGCATCCCGAAGCTCTGTGGTGTCCACGCTGAGGCTCAGCATGTCTTCATCCTCGTCCTCCAGCTCCAGCTTCGGCAGGAAGGCCTGTCCCGCTGTATAGCCGTCCAGACTGTCCGTGTCCACATTAATCTCAAGACTCTTGATATTGGCATAGGCCGGCAGAGCTGCCGCCATGGACAGGGCACACAGCACCGCTGTACCGGCGCCCAGCTTTCCGAAAATATGCTTCTTCATCTTCTACCTCCCTCAGCCCTTGCTCTTACTTTTATCCATGCCAAGGACATGCTTGATGGCATTCCAGATCTTCTTGAATACATTGACGATCCGCTGGAAGCTGCTCAGGTTCTCCTCTGCCTCCTCGGCGTCCAGACTCTCCTCCTCGTCATCGTCCAGGGAAATCTCCTCGGTCCGGCAGACAATGGACAGGGCCGTGGGCTCCTGGTTCTTCTCACTGGTGAAGGACTCCTTCACCGCATCCGGATCCATGTTCAGGAAGTTGTTCTCTGCCTCCTTCTCATCCAGCTCGTCATTGATGGACTTTCGAAGATCCGCGCCGGAGTTCTTTAGATTCTTAGTGTTTTCCACAATCTTTCCGGTATTGTCCACCGCGAGATCACCGGCGGAAAGGGCCGCATCACCGGCAGCACTCAGATTTTCACTGGCCGAACGCAATGTATCGTTCACGGTCTGCAGCGTGCCTGTCAGGTCGTCTGTGGTCTTCTGGATCTGTCCCAGCACATCATCCGTGTTGGTCAGCGCTTTCTGCACGTCATCGTAGTAATTGTTCATGGTGCCGATGAGGGTATCCAGATCCCCGGAAAGCTTGCTGGCACTGTTCAGGAAACGGGCCGTCTGGAAGGCCACCGCTCCGGCATCATCGGAGATGTCCGCAATGTCCGACAGCACCGTATCGATGCCGCTGATAAGGGCGTCGGACTCAATGCCGGCCACATCCGCAAGACCTGATCCCAGCTCCTCCAGCGCACTCTGGAGCTCGCTGAGCTTCGCACTGGCCTTGGTGCTGCTGTCTGCCGCGTTCTTGGAAATGTCTTCAGCGGATTTCTGCAGGTTCTGCACAGACTGCAGCCGTCCCACGAAACGAGAGGCCTGCTGCTTTGCTGTACTGCTGGCATAGCTGGAATTGCCTGCCAGCTGCCGTGCCAGTGCCATAAAGCTACTGTTTTTCGCGTATTCGGTCAGGACACTCTGGTCGCCGCTCTGCAGCACTGCCACTGCCGTCAGGAGATCCTCCGCCGTCACAGAGCCGCCATCATTACCCTCGGTGATCAAACCGCTGCCCTCACTGTCCGCGGCATCCTCTGCATTCCGCAGAGCCTTGTAGATATCCAACAGCTGCGCCACCTTCAGCTCGGCTGCCGCCTTCGTCGCCGCATCGGAAAGGTCCGCACTGCTGCCGAGACTCTGCTGTACCGCAGAGATCACCGCCTGGGGAAGATACTCCTCCTCATACATGGTATTCGAGAGAGCCGCATCCGTCACCAGCTTGGCGCTGGCATTGGAAGCGGTGCTCACGCCCTGGGAAACCACAGCGCTGAGCTCGCTCGCAGAAGAGGAAGCCCCGGCCGCATTGGTCTTGATCTTCGTCAGGGCCTCGCTGAGACCCGCATCGTTCATTTCCTTCAGGATATCCTGGGCCGTCAGATTGTCCACACCGCCCAAAGAGGAGCCCAAGGACTTGAGGCGGGTGCTGAGGGTCTTCATCTTGCTGGTGGTGTCCAGCAGGTCCTGATCCATGCTGTTCAGGTTCTTGTTCACATCATACACCATCCACTGGGCGGTCTTCAGGGAATCCGACAGGGGTGTCAGACTAGTGGACAAATCCCGAAGATCCTGGATGGCCACATCATTTCCGTTAAAGATAATGTCTTTGGAGGCGTCAATCTTGCTCTTTCCGGCCCGGAGCTGGGACAGCATCTCATTGGTCAGAGACAGCTGCTCCGATACGTCCGTCACATTGTCCATGAGGGCTTCCATGTCATCCATCATGGCATTGGTGTTGGTACGGAACTTGTCCTTCAACTCCTTCAGGTCCTTGAGATCCTGCAGGTCACCCACAGTGCCGGGGCTCATCATCAGGATCGCGCCGACGGTTTCAAAGCTGTCAGTGCCCAGACGCACCACAAAGTGGGCTTCCTTACCGGGCAGGGCCTCAAAGGCCACGCCGGAATACTGTCCCAGGTTAATGGTCTGGGAATCCGGGGCATCCACGGAATAGACCTTGTTGTTGTCGATGGGCACGGCGCAAATCAGCATGAAGTTGTTCTTCATGTACTCCGAAGCATTCTCATTGGGATAGCAGTCGATGTCCATCTCAATGGTGCCGGAGGCACCGGCCACATCCTCGGCATTGGTCACCACGCCGTTCACCTTGTAGGTCACGTCAAAGGTCCAGGGAGAGACCACCTTCTCGGGGTCCAGTTCGCCCTCAAAGAAGAACTTGCCGCCCTTCTCCGGTGCGGAAAAGGTAACGGCCCCCTTGCTCTCCGTCGGCTTTTCGTCCGTGGACATGTTGGTGACGCTCAGATAGTCGCCGTAGTCCGTATATCTGGAAAGGGAATTGAAGTTGATGCCCTTTACCACATTGGCCTTGCTGATACCGCCGTAATAATCCAGGTTCAGATACAGGGTCTCATCCACAGAGGCTGTGGCCGGACCGGCCAGAACGCAGACAGGGGCCAGCGCCTCGGTCAGCACCACCGCGGAGAGCACCGCCGGTATCATGAGCTTTCTCAGTTTTTGATTTCGAATTTTCATAATTGTCCCCTCTCCTCTTACTTCTTCAGGTCAGGATTCTTCTGTCTTGTTTGTCGCATAGCCCGGATACAATCTCAGGCGCTGCGGTCATCTCTCTGCGATGCCCCGGCACTCGTTCCGCCAACATTAGCCGAAAGACGTCGAAGCGCCTTTTTGATGCGCTCATGCCGCCGTCTCCGCCGGTTCCGGGCATGTACCGCCGCCTGATGAATCTTGGCACGGATCAATTTCTTCTTCATGCCCTTCGGCACCACGATGAACTTGTCGATGAGCTTCAGGAGGCAGGGCATACAGCCCACCACGAAGAGGATGGAGAAAATGGCGCCTCTGCCCACCAGGTGTCCCACCTCGCTGATGGCGGGGATAGAGGAAATTTTGTAAATCGCATAGCCGCAGACCACCAAGATACTGCCGCTGGTGAGGATGGACGGGAAGCTCATTTCGGTCATCAGCTCCGCCGCCCGCTTCTTGTCCGGCTCATGCTGCCGGATCTGAATGTAGTTCTCCGTGGACAGGATCGCGTAATCGATGGTGGCGCCGAGCTGTATACTGGATACCACGATGTAGCCGATGAAGAGCATGGTGTCTCCCACGAGATACGGGAAGGCCATGTTCACATAGGTGGCGATCAGGATGGGGATCATGGTCGCCATGGGCAGCAGCAGCGAATGGAAAGAAATGGCCACCACCAGGAACACCAGCAGATTGGAAACCACATTCACATAGCTGTAGTCGTTGCTCATGATGGAACGCATGTCCAGGGTACTCGGCGTACTGCCCGCGATATAGGTTTCCTCCGGGTAGTAGGATTCCAGCAGTGTCTTGATGGCCTCGTAATCCTTAAACGCCGTCTGGCTCTCACTCTTGGTCTTGATGTAGATCAGGAGTCGCGTGTAGCCGTCCTTATGGAAGAGCTCCGTAATGCTTTTCGGTAAAATGCTTTCGGGCACGCCATCCGGGAGGTACTCCGACATTCCCATGACCGCCTTGACATAGTCCAGGTCGTCCAGTTTCTCGATGATTTCCTTCTCGGTGTCCGCCGACTCGTTGGGGATGATGGCCACCAGCAGATTGGACCGGCCGAACTTCGCATTGATCTCCTCGCTCTGATCGTAGATCGAGGTGCCCGGTGCAGAAGCTACGGCTTCATTACCGTAGTTGAAGTTGTTCATGTTCTGGGCCACGTAGCAGGGCACCGCCACCAACAGCGCCACTCCCAGGATATAGGGAGACAGACGGTTCACCACGATGGAGAAGCGATGGAAGCGCGGCAGGAAGGGCTTGTGCCGGGTTTTGTCGATGCGATCAGACCAGAGCAGCAGCATCGACGGCATGAAGAAGATGACCATGAACAGGGAGCACAGGATGGACTTGGACATAACAAAGCCAAGATCCGGTCCCAGCTTAAAGCGCATCAGCGCCAGCGCCAGGAAACCGAACAGTGTGGTCAGGGAGCTGGACAATACCGTATTGATGGTGTTGTTCAATCCCTTTTTCAAGGCCGGGATCTTCGTCAGACCGTTCTCACGCTCTCTTTCATATGCATGAAGCAGAAAAACGGAATAGTCCATGGACGTTGCCAGCTGCAGCACATCGCAGATGTTGTTGGTGATGAAGGAAATCTCCCCGAAGAAGATGTTCGTACCCTTATTCAACGCGATGGCGGAGCCGATGACCGTCAGGAACAGCACCGGTTCGAAATAGCTCGTGGTGGTGAGGAGAAGGATAATGAAGACGACCATCACCGCGATGGTCATAATCATGGTCATCTGGGACTTCACGTTTTCCTCGATGAACTTCTGCGTGGGCGACATACCCACGATATAGCCCTTGTCGCCGATGAGATCTTCAATGTCGTCAATGGCCTGCTGGGTCCGCTTGGAAGTATCGCCTTCATTGAAGGTGATGTCCATCACGGCACAGTTGTCCTTGTAATAGTCCTCTATGTCATCATAGTTGATGAATTCCGAGGAAGCATAGATCTGGGTTGTGGTGTCACACCAGAGCACCTGGTCCACACCGTCGATTTTTTCCAGCTCATTCTTGTATTCCTTGGCCTCATACAGACTCACATCCTTCAGCATGAGTCGGCCGGTTCCCGGATAACCGAAAACCTCCTTCATTTTGTTGATGGCAATCTTCGATACCGCGGTATCGGGAAGATAAGCGGTCAGATCGTAGTTGACACCCACAAAAAAATAGCAGATCAGGTTGAATACAACCAGGATCAACGCAATGTTGCGGATTCCCTTATTGTGATCAACGATAAAATCTGCCAGATTCCCACGTTTTTTCTTCTCATTCTGCTTGTCCATGCTGCACATCCAGTTCTTTAATATACGTTGTTCTATTTATTGACACATGTTCATTTCTGTGATAGTGTTCATTATAGAAAGAAGCTGCCGCTTTGGCAATAAGCAATTTTCAGCATCTTGTTATCTATCGAACACTTCAAGTTAATGTGTTCAATACTTTACATTTTCATGACAATCCGCCGCATCCACTGCGCACTTCGGGCTGTCAGAGATGAAAGAGGGGGAAGTCAATGGGAAACCACAGCAGCATGAACGAAAAGGAAACGCAGAAGCCGGTGACGGATCGCCGGATCCGGAAGACACGGGCGGCACTGAAGCACAGTCTCACGGTACTCATGAAGGAAAAGTCCGTGAAGGACATCTCCGTGAAGGAGCTCACCGGTCTTGCAGACGTGAACCGGGGCACCTTCTATCTTCACTATAAGGATGTATTCGATCTCCTGGAGCAGTCCGAGGATGACCTGCTGCAGGAATTGCATGAAACGGTCAATGCCTTCTCCCCGACGCTGCTGAACGAGAAGCCGGACCGGCTCTTCAAGGCAATTTATGAGCTTTGTCTCGAGAATGCCGATCTGGTCCGCATCCTCATCGGCGAAAACGGTGACATCAAGTTCCTGAACAAGCTGAAGAAACTCATGCATGACCGGCTGGATGAGTGGAGCAATATTCTGCGGAAGCAGCATCCTCAGGCCCGGGATTTCAACGCCTACTTCTCCTTCCTGGTGGGTGGCTGCATCAGCCTGCTGCAGTACTGGTTCCAGAACGACATGCAGGAAACCCCGGCCCAGCTGGCGGAGATTACGTGTTTGTTTTTGGAAAAATCCGTTTAATATTACAACAAGTAAAAGGCCCCGGGGAGAACCGGGGCCTTTTACCACACTTAAGTTGAGTCTATTTATTTCAGGAGATTTACCGAAACACACATGCTTATGGTCAGGAGGACATGGTGCCCGGCTGCGGATCCTCGGTGGAGATTCCGAGAAATCCGTTCGGTTAGTTTTTCCTAACCGATGACTGTACTTTATCACCTGAAATCCTAGTTGTCAAGTAGTATTTAAATTTTATTCCGCACTCGCCTGCTGGGTCTCCTCATACTCCCGCAGCACATCGTTCAGATCTGCGGTCAGCGCATCGCTGTCCAAACCATGCACCATGCAGGCTTCCTCCAGGGACTCTGCCATGGAAGACGGGCAATACACGCAGCCCATACCGTTCTGCATCAGGAACGGAGCGATCATCTCGTTCATCTGCAGCAGGTCGCCGATTCTCATATCCTTTGTAATCTCTGTCATTTCTTTCCTCTTTCCTTTACAGCCTGCTCAGCTTCTGCAAAGCATCGCCGGCAATCAACGTTTCCATATGCTCCTCATAGTAAGCTTCGTTCAGGGCATTACCCCGCAGCTTTTCGCCGTACTCCGACAGGAGATTGGCCGTCCGGTTCAGGCCGTCCTTGTCCTCCCCGGCATGCAATACCAGATAGTAGCGCCGGTTCTTCTCATCCTTGTAGAGCGCATTCTCCCCGGTGAAAAGGCCGCCTGCCGCCTCTGCCGCATCACAGACACGTTCCAGCGACTGGAAACGGAAGATTCTCAGCTGCTCCTCTCCATTCTCCGACGTCTCTGCCTCTTCCTCCGCTGCCTGACCGTTCTTATCCGCCGCCATTTGTCGCATCAGATCATGCGCGCCTTCCAGAATCTGGCTGGCCAGCTGGGAAATCCAGCCGTTCTTATCCGACAGATTCTTGGTGAAGTGGGAGAAACGGGTATCCAGCTCCTCCGGGTCGTCCACCTTGGTGATGATGAGCTGAATGGAGCCTCCCTGCAGGGGAATCGCCTCGATCATCAGAGGTGTGCTGTCCGGTACGAAGCCGACCTCCTCCTGGGCCTTCTGCATCATTTCATTAAAAAGACGCTTGGCTGCCTGAGAACCGTAGGTCATATCCCGCAGGTTGATGTTCCGGCTCGACAGATCCAGACTGGATAAGGTACAGCGTATAGAGTTGTCATCTATTCTTTCAATCTTCATAGGCGCCTCCTTAGCTTCAATACTATACCCTATTCGGCCTCGTTAATCAACTCTCATGCTCCGCATTCACGAATCTCGTATACTGCGGCTGCCACATCAGGGTAACCGTGCCGATGGGACCGTTTCTCTGCTTAGCAATGATCACCTCGGCTTCATTGGGATGCTCCGTATCCTTGTTGTAGTAATCGTCACGATACAGGAACATCACGATATCCGCATCCTGCTCGATGGCACCGGACTCACGAAGATCCGACAGCATGGGCCGGTGGTCCGGTCTCTGCTCACAGGCACGGGACAGCTGGGACAGGGCAATGACGGGGCACTCCATTTCCCTGGCGATGGCCTTCAGGGAACGGGAAATCTCCGAGATCTCCTGCTGTCGGTTGTCGCTGTTACGGCTGCCGGAACCGGACATGAGCTGCAGGTAGTCGATCATCACGAGGGACAGTCCCTTTTCCAGCTTCACCTTCCGGCACTTGGAACGAAGCTCCGTCACCGAGATACCCGGCGTATCATCGATAATGATGTTGGCGCCGGAAATCCGGTCGATGCCATCGATCAGATTTCCCCAGTCCTCATCCGTCAGGGTACCCTTCCGTAGCTTATCTGCGTCAATCAGGGTTTCCAGAGACAGCATACGATTCACCAGCTGCTCCTTGGACATCTCCAGAGAGAACACCATGGACGGCATGTTCTTCTTCACACCCACGTAGTCCAGGATGTTCAGCACGAAGGCCGTCTTACCCATGGAAGGCCGAGCCGCCACCAGAATGAGATCCGAAGGCTGCAGTCCTGCCGTCCGGTAGTCCAGATCAATGAAGCCCGTGGGCACACCGGTGATGGGCTCCTTCTGCCGGGAAGCCTTCTCTATGTTGTGCAGCACGTTCATGGCCACTTCTTCGATAGGCGTAAATTCCCGGGTATTCCGCTTCTGAAGAAGATCAAAAATCCGCTTCTCCGTCTGCGCCAGAATGTCTTCCACATCCTCCTTGCCGGCATAGCACATATTGGCAATGTCTTCGTTGGTGCGGATCAGATTCCGGAGCAGCGCCTTCTCCTTGACGATGTTGCAGTAGGAGCGGATGTTCGCCGAAGTGGCGACCGCCTGCATGATTCCCTTCAAAAATCCGGTATCCGACACCTCCGGCGGCACGTCCTTCTGCTTCAGCCGGTCCTGAAGGGTCACCAGATCCACCGGCTTCGCTTCATTGAACAGCTCCCGCATGGCCGAGAACATGATGCCGTACTGCCGCTGGTAAAAGTCCTCCTCGACGAGAAGTTCCGTGGCCGTCAGCACCGCATCCTTGTCACGGAGCATGGCACCGATGACGCCCTGCTCCGCCTCCGCGGAATGGGGCACCACCCGGGCTATCACATTTTCATCCATCTCTGCCATTGCTCTTGCTCCTGCTTACTCAGCCGCCTGTACGCTCACGTGCAGCTTTGCGGTCACATCCTTGTGCAGCTTGATCGCAATATCATAACCGCCCAGGTTCTTCAGCGGCACATCACTTTCGATCTTCTTCTTGTCCACGTCGATGCCGGTCTGGGCCTTCAGTGCCTCATGAATCTCCTTGGTAGAAACGGAACCGAAGATGCGTCCGTCCTTGCCGGACTTGATCTTCACCACCACCTTGGCAGCCTCGATCTTCTCCTTCAGTGCCTCCGCCTCTGCCAGCTTTTCCGCTGCCAGCTTCTCCGCGTTCTGGTTCTGCAGCTTCAGGGTGTTCAGGTTCTTACTGTCCGCAATCACACCGGTCTTGGAAGGGATAATGAAGTTTCTTCCATAACCCTCGCTGACCTCTACGATCTCGCCCTTCTTGCCCAATGCCTTTACGTCCTTCAACAGAATTACTTTCATTATGTCGCTTCTCCTTCGTCAATCATCTGGTCAATCGCTTCCTTCACAGAAGCAATGGCTTCCTCTATGCTGCCTTCCCGCAGCTGGGCCCCGGCAATGGTCCGATGACCACCGCCGCCCAACTTCTCCATCAATACCTGTACATTCATCTCGTCGATGGAACGGGCAGATACATAGATCACATCATTATACAATGTCAGCACCACGCTGGCCTTGATGCCCCGGATATTCAGGAGCTCATTGGCCGTCTGGGCACAGATCACTGTCGGGCTCTCCAGTCCCTTGCTGGATACGGTACTGAAGGCATAGGCGTTCCGGTAAATGTCGGCGTTGCTGATGGCCGCAGCCTTCGCCTGATAATCCTTCAGGTTCTCCCGGAAGATCTTCCGGATTCTCGTGATATCCGCACCGCAGCGCCGGAGATAGGCCGCCGCCTCAAATGTACGGACACCGGTCTGGTTGGTGAACTCCTGGGAGTCAATGACGATGCCGCCGTAGAGACAGTCGGCCTCCATCGATTTCACCTTAATGCCGTCACCGATATACTGCATCATCTCCGCGATCATCTCGCAGGCAGAGGATGCATAGGGCTCGCAGTAGCTCAGTACGGCGCCCTGTATGGTTTCCGAGCTCTGGCGATGGTGGTCGAAGACCACGATGGTCCGACAGAGCTTCAGAAGCTCCGGCTCGTCAATAATGGCTGGCCGGTTGCAGTCCACTACCACCAGCACCGTATTGGCGTCCACCTTCTCCCGGGCCTCCGGCCCGGTGATGAACATATCCCGCGGATAGTCATCGTTGTTCAGGAATCGGTTCTTCAGCGGAAGAATCGGTGCCGTCACCTGATTTTCCACAATATAGGCCCGCTTACCAAGACTGGTCACCATACGGTAAACACCCACCGAAGCACCCAGACAGTCCACGTCTCCGTTGGCATGTCCCATGATCAGTACCCGGTCCTTGTTTTCCAACAGCTCCTGGAAGGCCTGGGCCTTCACACGGGCCTTGACACGGGTGGTCTTCTCCGTGGTCTGGGACTTGCCGCCGAAGTAGGTCAGCTTCTCCTGAGACTTCACCACGGCCTGGTCACCGCCCCGGCCCAGCGCCATGTCAATGGAAGTACGGGCATACTCATAATTCTGCACATACTCCGTCGCACCGTAGCCGATACCGATGCTCAGGGTCACCGCCATTTCATTGCCGATGCTGACCTGGCGCACCTCCTCCAGAATGGAAAAGCGATCCTCCAGCATCTTCGGAAGGTACTGCTGCTTCAAGATAAAGAAATATTTATCCTTCTCAATCTTCTTCGTGAGACCGTTCACCGACGACACATAACGGTTGATCTTTCGATCCACCAGGGCGGTGAGCAAGGAACGCTTCACCTCCTCGATCTGATCCAGCACCTCCTCATAGTTGTCGATGTAGATCAGGCCACAGACGATGTGTTCATCCGTCAACTGTTTACTCAGACGAATCTCGTCTGTCTCATCCCGGAGATAGACCGCCACCACCTTGGTTTCCGGGTCCACCAGCGCCGGGAACTGCTCCTGTCCTGCCACAATATGGGTCCGCAACAGATCAATGCAGTACTTCCTATCCTGGAAGGCGGAATGGATCTCCAGCATGGCATCCTCTTCCATCAGCATTTCCTTCGTCACATTCGGAAACATATTGATCAGGTTGTCTGCCGCAGGCGTGTCCTTCGTGATATTCCGGAACGCGGTATTCCGCCAGAGAATTTTTCCGTTGTTGTCCACGATACAGTAAGCCGTGGGCATCTCCCGGAAAAGCTCCGACTGCACCTCGCTGGAGGCAATGGAAAACTCCAAAAGACCGGACAGCAGCGTCGTGCGCCGGGTGAAGTAGAGCCAGTAGGCAATACCAAAATATACCAAGACAAAGCAAAGCAGGATCATGGCGGCCTTCAGAGACAGAAAACCCAGAATCATGATCGGCGGAATCAGCAGCAGCGAGAGCCACAGCGGCCATGCCAGATAGACATCGATCAGGCTGCGGGATTTTTTATGCTTACTCATAAATGCTTTTCCTTTCAGAACGATTCCCTAAGTATAGCACAAGAAAATGCCCTTTGAAAAGCAAGGGCATCTTCAAACTCCCCTAACCCCTCAA